>NZ_BJYJ01000009.1 GCF_007991455.1 Chryseobacterium hagamense
AGCTTCTTAGTTATGGATCTTCAAACTCGAAAATTAAATTTAATCACTTATCTTGCTCAAATACAGGATGAGCATTTCTTCGATAAAATTGAAGCCTATATTTTATCAAAAGTAAAAAAAGAAGATTACCTCAAGCCTCTTTCGCTTACCGAACTGAATAATAGAATTGATCAATCACTGGAGGATTCCGAGAGCAATAACGTAACGGAATCCAATGACTTACTTTCTGAAATAAAGCAATGGCAATGAAAGTATTCTGGACAAATTTCGCTAAGGATCAATTAAAGAATATTTTTGATTATTACAAAATAAAAGCAAATCAAAGAATAGCTAGAGATCTGGTTGCTGGAATCGTTGAAAAAACAAAAACTCTTGAATTTCAGAAAGAAGCAGGACAAAGAGAAGAACTGCTTTCATCAAGAAAAGAAAATTTCAGATACCTTATCTATAAAAATTATTTATTGGTTTAATAATGAAAAAACAGAATTGAAATCAACGATGTTTTTGATACCAGGCAAAATCCCATTAAAATAATCGATGAAACACGGAATACGGAATAAAAAAGAGAAGCTTTTGGGCTTCTCTTTTTCAATATCATTTATTCGAATTTCCTCTTCCTCAGCCAGAAGAATAATCCTCCGAGGATTCCGATAATGGCCAAAGGCAGCAGCAGGTTGAACCATTGCCAGTTGGTCTTTTCTTCGGTAATCCGGTGACGGTCCAGCAGCCTTTCTTCGATATTCCGGTTCCGGAGTTCCATCAGGTTGCTGTCGTCCAGAAGATAGTCTAAGGCGTTTCTCAGGAACTGTTCGTTTCCGAACTGTTCGTTGGTCAGCAGATCGACGCCTAATGGAAGCGGCTCGCCTTTCAGGACCTTGTTACGCCCTACGTCTCCGTCGGCAATAACGATCATTTTATTTTCAGGGCTTGTTGTTCTGAATCCCGGATATGATTTTCTTTCGATTCTCGAAGCATACGCCGAATTGAATTTCCCTTCCAGGGACACGGCATAAATTTTCGGCGTGCTTGGTTTTTCCATTTGTCCAAGACTGTCGACACTGGAAATTTCTTTCAGGTCTACATAATTCGGAACCTGCTTCAGCAACGTACGTTCGCTGGATTCAAAAAGCACTCGGGTTTTAATGTTCTTTCTTCCGCCTAAAGTATCAATGGACGTCGGGAATTCAAACTTTACCGGATTGATGTTTTTGGTGACCGGGTTGTCCTTTTCCGCAATTCCCAATGGGAAATACGGCCATGGAAGGCTTGTGTACTGTGGATTTCCGCTCACTTCTCCGGTCACCAGCCTCAACAAGGCAAACTTTTTCACATCCTTCACCAAAGCCGGATTGATTCTCACTCCGTAATTGAAGAAAAAATCGGTCATGTTGATGTCTACCGGAAAAGGCATCACTTTCTGGGAACGCATCAGCGTATCCATTTCGGCATTCACGGCATCAATCATCCAGAGGGTTTTTCCGCCGTTCATAATGTACTGGTCAAGGATTACCTTTTCACCATCGGTAAACGCCTTTCTCGGTTTTGCAATCACCAGGGCATTCATCTGCTTCAAGGTAGGAAGGTCGGCTAAGGTAAGCTCGGTCTGGTTTTTAGGGATAACCGGACCGGCATCGTAACTTTCGGTAGCCAGCTGCATAAAGCCCTGGAATTCCCTTGGGTTCAGTTCGTCCTGGTTCACGAGAATTCCGATTTTCTTTCTTTTGTTGGCAGAAATGTTTTTGATATTGGAGACCAGGTTATATTCCAGGTTCTCGATGGATTTCGTCAGCTGCTGGTCGGCATCGATTCCCGTCTGCTGTACCACTAAAGGAATGGAAACCCCTTTTTTATCGTATTTTACCACGGCATACGGAAAAAGCATGATCTGGGAAACCTTTCCGTCCTTGATATCCGGAAGCATGGAAGGCTGCATGCCCATCGCCATCAGGGTATCTTTCGACATTTTGGTCCTGATCGGGTCAATGAACTTAAAATCGATCTTCGGATTGATTTTCCTGAATTCTTCCAGCATGAATTTCGTTTCCCCCTGCAGCTGCTTGAAGCTTGCCGGGAAATCCCCTTCCAGGTAAACATCCACGACCAGGGGTTTGCTGACCGACTCCAATACTTTAACGGTATTATCGGAAAGTGTATATCTTTTTTCTTTGGTCAGATCCAGCCTGATGCCGGAAACGGCAAGAACAATGGCCAGAGGCAGGACTGCGAAAAGTAAAATTCCTAACGGAGACTTAAATGGGATCTTCTTCATAATTCTACTTTTTTTTATTGATGAAATGATTGGACAATACTAAGGAAACCGCGATGATGAAAACAAAATAAGCAACATCCCTGAAATCGATAAGCCCTCTGGTGAATCCCATGAAATGCTGGTAAAAACCGATGTTCTGCAAAATAAAATCGGCACCGCCCAACAGTTTGTAACTGGCCAGCTGCTCAATCCCGAAATACAGGATAAAACACATGAACATCCCCAGCAGGTAAGCCATGATCTGGTTCTGGGAAAGCGATGAAGCTAAGATCCCGACACCCGAAAATGCAGCGATAAGTATTATTAATCCCACATAACTCCCCAACGTCATGCCCAGATCGATATTTCCTTCCGGAACACCCAATACGTAAACGGTGTAGAGATAAATCAATGAAGGAATCAGGCAGAGAATCCCGACGATCCATACCGAAAGGAATTTCCCGACTACGAGGTCCGAAACTTTTAAAGGCTGGGAAAACAGCCAGTTCAGGGTTCCGGTCTGCTGTTCTTCTGCAAAAGTTTTCATGGAAAGCGCCGGAATGATAAACATCAGCAGCCACGGTACCAGAACAAAATAACTCTGTAGGGAGGCCATTCCGATATCGAAAATGTTGGAATCATTCTCGAAAAAAAACAGAAACAGGGTAGCGATCAGACTGAAAGCCGCGATGATGATCCATGCGCTCCAGTTTCCGAAGTAGCTCCAGAGTTCCTTTTTTAAAATTGCAATCATAGTTTTATTATCAGATGTTGATTGTTAATGGTTGTCAGTTAATTGCTGATCATTTTAGATTTTTTATATTTAATCATAAATGGTAACGGTCAACCGATTATTTATTTTTCTTGTTTTTATTCACCAGCTTTACCGTCATCATGATCAAAAATACCAGAACGAAAAATCCGGCAATTAATTGCCACCAGTATTCGATCACCTGCGATTTCAGGATTACTGTGAAAACAACCAGGAATAGAATAAAGGTTGCGATTTCATTGGCCTGCCGCAGCTTAATGTTGGTGGTTTCAAGGGTATTGCCGTTCAGCTCTTTTAATTTCAGTACCTTCTTCCAGCACCAGTAGTGGTAAATAGCCAGCCCGACCAAAAACGTGAGCTTCAGATGGAACCACGGGGTTTTCATCAGTCCGGTATTCAGAAAAATCATGACCAGCCCGCAGACAGCCATGATGACTCCTGCCGGAACGGTAATGATGTTCCACAGCCGCCGGGCCATGAAAATATACTGCTCCCTCAGGATCCTTTTTTTATCTTCTGCAAAGGCGTCGGTATCTTTATAATACACAAAGATTCTTACCAGGTAAAAAATCCCTGCAAAATAGCTGACCATAAAGATGATATGAAGCGCTTTGATGATGGTGTAAGGCATCTTAAAAATTTGTTTGCAAAGATAAGTTATTTCACAAAAAAAGAAGGGTTAATACCGAAAAATGATGGTAAAATAAGGGTGATCAATAACAACTTAAAAATGCAGTGCAGATTAGAGGCGCAAACCGGATTTTACGGAATGAAAAGAGTTTTCTGTAGGGACTAAAATGATTTCAGCCTGTCAGCAGAATAATTTTCCTCATACCTGTAGGTCTTACTCATCCGGCATAAATTTACTACAATACCATTGAAATACTGTCTGTTTTCTGTCCCTGCCGGTAAGTTTTGATATAAAGCAGCTTTCCGTTTTCGCCAAAATATTTCCATGGGCCGAAATAAAACCAATGCCGCTCACGGTCTGAGACTTCCATCCTGGACCGGCCTTTTTCCATAATTTTTCCATTGGGAAAATACCTTGTGTTTTTGGTTACTTCTTTTCTGATCACCTCCTTCTGGTATTTTCTGCCGTTGAGAGAAGTTTTCCAGGTTTTCACTTTTTCCCCATTCCTGTATCTTCCGGAGGCAATCAGAATTCCCTCATCTGCTGAATATTCTTCTATCCAAGCCCCATGCCTCCTGTTCACTTTATGGTCATCCTGCACATACTGATTAATTTTTGTCATACAGGACATTAAAGACATCATTATTAAACCGGCAATATACAGTTTATTCATAAAAAACAGGATTTCCACAAATATAGGAAATCCTGTTTTTATTCTACAAATGTAGAGCTTTTATTTTTTAAGAAATCACGTTCAGCTCTTTCCCCACTTTTTCAAAAGCGGCAATGGCTTTATCCAGATGTTCCCTGGTATGGGCCGCTGAAAGCTGCACCCTGATTCTTGCCTTTCCTTTCGGTACTACAGGATAGAAGAACCCGATTACATAAATTCCTTCATCCATCAGCTTCTCTGCCATTTTCTGGGCCAGAGGCGCATCGTAAAGCATTACCGGAACAATGGCAGCGTCACCGTCAGGAATATCGAACCCTCTGGCCTTCATTTCCGCTCTGAAGTATTCTGCATTTTCCATTACCTGATCGCGAAGCGAAGTATCTCCGGAAATCATATCCAATACTTTCAGTGCCGCTCCTACGATTCCCGGAGCGAGGGAATTGGAAAACAGGTAGGGTCTGGAACGCTGTCTCAGCATATCGATGATCTCTTTCTTACCGGAAGTAAATCCGCCCAGCGCACCGCCCAACGCTTTTCCTAAGGTCGAGGTAATGATATCTACCCTACCCATTACGTCATTGGCTTCGTGGGTTCCACGGCCTGTTTTTCCGATAAAACCGGTAGCATGGGAATCGTCCACCATTACCAGGGCATCATACTTATCGGCCAGGTCACAAACGCCTTTCAGATCGGCTACAATTCCGTCCATGGAGAAGACCCCGTCCGTCACAATGATTTTGAACCGGTGATTTTTTTCAGAAGCAGCGATCAGTTGGGCTTCCAGGTCTTCCATGTTGTTGTTTTTATAACGGTATCTTGCTGCTTTACAAAGACGTACCCCATCGATGATCGAAGCGTGGTTCAGCTCATCCGAAATAATGGCATCCTCCTCCGTGAACAGAGGTTCGAAAACCCCGCCGTTCGCATCAAAACAGGCCGCATAAAGAATCGTATCCTCAAGGCCTAAAAAGTCGGCAATCTTCTGCTCCAGCTGTTTGTGGATATCCTGGGTTCCGCAGATAAAACGTACCGAAGACATTCCGTAACCGTGGGATCCGATCATATCCTGAGACGCTTTCATCACTTCCGGATGGTTGGATAATCCCAGATAGTTGTTGGCACAGAAGTTCAGAAGTTTCTTTCCGTTGGCTTCTATCTCCGCGCTCTGTTGTGAAGTAATGATCCGTTCTTTTTTATAAAGCCCGTCATTCTCAATATTCTGTAGTTCGTTCCGTAAATTTTCAAGATACTTTTCAGAAATCATTTCTAGTAATTTTTATGATGTGCTAATTTAATAAAAAAAGCCGTTCCCACTTTACGAAACGGCTTTGTAATTTATTTCCGGAGATTTTATTTCTTTAAAAACTTAACATTCTTATCTTTAATCTTCAATACATAAGTTCCGGGAACCAGTTCTGAAATGTTAACCGGTTTTTCCGGCTGGTAGGTTTCTTTCCTCACGAGTTTTCCGTCAATGGAATAAATCGTGAAATCCGTCGGCTGACCGATCCCTTTCAGGTTGAGTTCATTTTTAGCAGGATTCGGATACAGGGCAAATGTGTCTTTGCCGGCTTCGGAAACAGATAATGTATTATCTTGGGCTACCGTAGAATTTTTTTCCAGGATCTGGTACTCATAATTGAATTCCACACTCGCTACCGGAAAGTTTACGGTCTGTAAAAAATACTGGTTGTTGGAAGTATTGTTTAAAGCAAAATAAGCGACCTGTCCTCCGGTTCCGTTTACTTTGATCGGCAGCGGCATTTCGAAGAAGCTTACCGTATTGCTGCTCTGCGTCTGTGCAGCCCTGAACGTCACGGTACTGCCGACCTGCTTCCAGCGGATGTCATAGGTCGGATAGCCCTGACCGTAAATCCAGTCGTTGAAAAATTCAGTAAAGTCTTTTCCGGTAGACGTCAATAACGATGCATTGAAATCCTGCGTCTTCACATAGTTGTAGGCCAGGGCCGGTCTGGAATGATAATCCTGAAGGGCCTGGTAAAAAGCGGCATCGCCCAAAATCCATTTGATCATTCTTAAAACGTAACCTCCTTTGGAATACGACAGCCTTCCGTTAAAGATCGTTCCCACATTCGTTAAATTGGCATCCGCAACATATACACTTCCTCCGGTGGCACTGGTAATATAATTTTTCTGGCCCAGTAAGTAATTTAAAAAGTCCGCATTCGACATCAGCAGTTTCTCATTGGCCAGATGTTCTCCGTAAGTGGCAAACCCTTCATTCAGCCAGATGTCATTCCATGCGCCGCAGGTTACCTTATCGCCGAACCACTGGTGGGTCAGCTCGTGGGCAATCAGTCCCCTGCTCCATGCTCCCATGGACGACATGGTCTGATGCTCCATGCCGCCGCCGGCCTGGAATTCCATATGCCCGTACTTTTCGTTTCTGAATGGATAAGGCCCGAAATAGGTCTCAAAGGTATTCATCACGGTTTTGGTCCAGTCGATGTTGCTCATACTGGTCGTATTCGTGGAAGTGGACGGGAAAATGTAGTTGATAAACGGGAAAGGGGGATTTCCCATCGTATCCGTCAGTTTTACATAGTTCGTTACGGAAAATGCAACCAGATAAGCGGCGGTAGGATATTGGGTACGCCAGAAGGTAAGCTTCTGCCCATTTGCTAAAGCTGTTTCAGACATCAGCTTTCCGTTTGAGGCTACACTGTATTGGGAAGGTGTGGTAATTTTTACATCCACCCTTTCGATTTTATCATTCATGCTCTGCTTCGTCGGGAACCAGTCCTGTGCTCCGTAAGGTTCACTTAAAGTCGAAAGTACGGACGTCCCGCCCTGAGTTCCGTTGAAAAATGCATTATTGGCTGTAGCCGGTGCTCCCGAATAGGTAATCGTAAGAGAATCCAGCACATTGGCAGCCAGGGCCGACTGGAAATTAATTTTAATTTCTTTTGTAGAAAGCTGCTGAAAGGCCAGCGTACTACCGTGATACTGGACCTGTGAAACCGTCAGCTGATTGTCGAGATCAAAGTAAATATTACTCATGCTCTGATTCGGCTTAAAATGCGAGGTAACGGAACCCGAAACATTATAGACTGCCGGATTGATCGTTAAATCAAGCCTTTGATACTGCAGGTCATAATTCAATGTATTCGGATTGGTATTCCCTACCGCCATTTTCTGGGTAAAGGATTTCATTTCTTTCATCCTCATGGCTTTCCGCTCAGTGTTTTCATTCTGAGCACAAAACTGCTGGAAAACAAAGACGCTCAGCATCAAAAAGTAAATTTTTCTCATTCTTAAGATAATTGTATCAAAGATATAAAAAAACCTTCCAATCATTGATTAAAAGGCTTTTATATTAATTAAATTTTAATTTTTCTATAAATCCAGTGCAGGCTCCAGGATTTTTTCCATCCTCTTCTTCACCATATCCACCGATCCTGCATAATTGTTTACCATCAAGGAAAAAACAAGGGTTTTCCCGGTGTTCGTCTTCATATATCCTGCCAAGGTTTTTACTTTATTCAGTGTTCCCGTCTTGGCAAAAACCTGTCCGTTTCCCAGACCGTTGAACATTCTTTTCAAAGTTCCGGACTGTCCTCCTACCGGTAAGGAATTCAGATAAGTCTTATAAAATTTTTCATCCATTAAGGAAGTGAGGAATTTAGCCTGGGCAATCGGTGTTACGTTATTGCTTCTTGAGAGTCCGCTTCCGTCAATATAATTCAGGCCCAGCATATCAAACCCGTGGTTTTTCAGATGCTCCGTCACCACTTTCCTGCCGGATTCGGTGGTCTGGTCGCCCAGATTCTGGAAACCTACTGTTTTCAGCAGAGCTTCAGCCAGTCCGTTATCACTGTGCTGGTTGGTGTAAAAAATTATATCCGCTAAGGTAGGCGATTTGTATACCGAAACCATTTTTCTGCCTTCCGGATTGGCATCCGTCATTTTCGGAATAACTTTTCCGGTAACGGGAATCCCGCTTTTTACCAGGGTAGTCCTGAAGGTATTGGCCAGGTAAGCCGGTGCATCAGGCAATTTGGTGGTTAGAGTTCCATTGCCTTCATATTTATCGGCATACACCATCTGGTTGTTGTACGGCGAAACGTAGAAGAATTTTTTCTCTGCGGAAAGACCGGCTGATTTTTTTACGATCAGTCTTTCATTGGCCGGATTGATCTCACGGGTGGTTCCTGCCGGTAAATAGTAATTGTTGTTTTCCAGCCAGACCACATTTTCCGGAAGCCTCGAAATTGTGCCTTTGAAAAGCGCGGTCTGGATGACAATATCACCATTTACTTTTTTGATTCCTTCACGGGAAAGCCCTTCTTTGAAATCCTGTACGATGTCCCGGTAAGCCCAGGCTCCCGCTTTATTGGTACCCAATGAAGGATCGCCGCTGCCGACGATATACAGGTTTCCGTTCAGCACACCGCTTTCATCCACGCTCCCTGAGTATTCCAGCTGGGTATTCCAGCGGTAATTTTCTCCCAGCATGCTCATGGCGGTCTCCGTCGTCAGCAGTTTGGTGGTGGAGGCCGGGACCAAAGGGGTATTTTCGTTGTACGAAGAGATTACTTTCTTCGTTTTCGGGTCGTACACGACGAATCCCCAGGTTGCATTTTTCAGCACCGGATCAGCCATCATCGTGTTTACATTGATATCTACAAGTTCTTTGGCCGACAGAATCGTCTTCTCCACCACCGACGTGATGGGAGAAGGCAGATTTAAACTGCTTTTCTGATTTTCGTAAGCCTGAGAGTACAGAACGGTAGAAACGGTAGACTGTGCCAGGAAGAACCCTGAGGCCAGCACTGCAACACTTGAAATATATTTTCTGAAATTTACCATCTATTCTTTCGTTTTTGCTATATTTTGGATAGAATAACAGCCAATGGGTTAAATCGGAAAGTTAAACACCAAACATATAATCAACGGCCAAATGTAGAAAATATTGTTGTATGGCAGTTCAGTAGACTATTATAAAAAGTCTATAAATTTTGTTAAAAACTGTTAAAAATCCACAAATACGTCTTTTTTAATACTTTGATAGGCAGGGATTTCCTCAAATTCCTTGATGCTGGCCAGCACCAGTTTTTTATATTCTTCGTACTTTTTGCCCTTCGGAAGCTTCAGCATAATCTGGAACTGATACAAGTTGTTCAGTCTGGCAATCTGCGCTTTTTCAGGACCCAGGATACAGTCTTCCGGCAGGTATTTCCGGAGGATGGAACCCAGAAACTGGGAAGCACGGTTCGCTTTGTCTTCACGGCGGTGCTTCAGCTCGATCATGATCAGCTTCGTAAAAGGCGGATAATGGAATTTCTGGCGTTCCGTCAGGATGTATTTATAAATTCTGGCAGGATTGTGCATCTTAATCAGCTGAAAAACCGAATGCTCGGGATTGAAGGTCTGGATCAGGATTTTTCCTTTTCCGGAAACCCTTCCCGCCCTTCCGGAAACCTGGGTGATCAGCTGATAAGCCCTTTCTTCCGCCCGGAAATCCTGAACATATAATAAAGAATCCGCTTTTGGAATCGCAACAAGCTCGATATGATCGAAATCCAGTCCTTTGGAAATCATCTGGGTTCCCACGACGATATCCGTTTCCCGGTCCTCGATTTTTTCATACAGCTTTTCATAGGCAAACTTTTTCCGCATCGAATCTACGTCCATCCGGTCCACTTCATTATCCGGAAACAGCTTGGAAACCTCTTCATGGATCTGTTCCACCCCAACGCCCCTTTCATTGAGGTTTTCGGAGTAGCATTTCGGGCAGGTCTTCGGCTTGGAAGCCCGCTGGCCGCAGTAGTGGCATTTCATTTCATTGGCGGCCTTGTGATAGGTCATGACCACGTCACAGTTGGAACAGTAGTTTACATAGCCGCAGGTTTCGCATTCCACCACATTGGCGTATCCCCTGCGGTTGTGCAGCACAATGGCCTGGTTCCGTTCTTCCAGCACTTTTTTGATCTCATCGATGAGATGCAGTGAAAAATTACCGGATACTTTTTTGGAATCCTGGGCTTCTTTGAAGTTGATGATTTCATATTCCGGAAGACTGACGTTGCCGAAGCGTTCTTCCAGGAAAATATATTTCATTTTGTCTTTGCGGGCATTGTAATAACTCTCAACAGACGGTGTGGCCGAGCCTAAAATCACCCGGGCACCATAAAAATTCCCGATCACTAAGGCGGCATCTTTCGCATTGAAATACGGGGATACTTCCCTCGGCCGGTAAGCGGAATCGTGTTCTTCATCCACGACGATCAGTCCCAGATTCTTAAACGGCAGAAACAGGGCATTCCGGGTTCCGATCAGAACTTTGATGTCGTTCTGGCGGATCCGCCGCCATACTTCCACCCTTTCGAAATCGGTAAGCTTCTGATGGTAAAAACCGAGCTGACGGCCATATTTTTTTTCCAGCCGCCGGGTAATCTGTTTGGTCAGGGATATTTCAGGAAGCAGGAACAGGACATTTCTGCCTTCGCTGATGCATTCTTCGATTTTCTCCAGATACAGGTGGGTTTTCCCCGATGATGTGACCCCGTGAAGCAGAACATTCTTGCCTTCTTCAAAGGCTTCATCAATTTCCGATTTTGCTGATTTCTGGGCTTCGGAAAGTTCTTCGAGTTCCTCGATTTCACCTTCATAGCTTTCCAGACGGTCTTTCTGCATATAATACTCCTCCACCAGATCTTTATTGGTAAGGGCCTTCAGATGGGAGCTCCCGAAATAACCGTCCTCAAAAAGATCCGATTTTTTAAGGTGAAGGTCCGGATTTTCGGTTTGCTTTTCCAGGATGTGGAGGAAAAGGTCTTTCTGCTTCTTGGCTTTGTTTAATCTTAAGAGGATCCCGGTCAGGTTCTCATTCTCCAGGACGCCGTCCTTAATTTTCACGTAAGCAACTTCTTTCGCCCTGTATTTTTCCGCAATCTTTTCATCGATTTCAATGTACTGCAAATCAATTAATGAATTGACGGTTTTCACGATGTCTTTTTTGGGAATGAAGGCTTCGATATCGGTCAGGTTGATCAGCTGACGGACTTCCAGTGCCTGGATGAGGTACATTTCGTTGACATCGAGGTTTTCAAAATCGACGGTGACGTTCGGTTTCAGCTTCAGGTAGGTTTCGCTTTCCAGCTTCAGGGAAGAAGGGAATGCAAAACGGTAAATTTCACCCAGTCCGCACAGGTAATAGTCGGACAGCCAGTTCCAGAATCGGATCTGCTCCCGGGGAACGATCGGCTGGTCATCCAGCAGGCTGATGACTTCTTTTGCAATAAACGTTTCGGGCGCATTGCCGTGAAGCTCAAATACAATTCCCGTATAGATTTTCTTTCCGCCAAACGGAACCAAAACCCGCATTCCGATCCGGATTCCGGCTATCAGTTCTTCAGGAACTTTATAGGTGAAAGACCCTTTCAGGTTCAACGGTAAAATAATCTGGGCGTAATTCAAGGGTAATATTTAAAGTGTAAAATTAAAATTTTCCGGAGAGAAGTGCAATTTTTAACGGAGGTAAATGAGATATTTTTGGAATAGATGTGATTTATTTTAAACGCCGTGACCACAAAGGGTTTGTTTGATATTGCCGCGCTTATTCTTTCGGTCGCAAAGGCACTTCGTTCAGCAATTGAGCAGAACCGATAAGCTTATTTCTGTTAAATCTGTGACGTAAATATCAAGCGATGGCGGAATGAACTGGCACCAATAAGAACGGTATGTCTTTATTTTCTAAAGACGACGATATTTAATAACGCAGGGGTTCGCAAAGGGTTTGTTTGATATTGTCGCGCTTATTCTTTCGGTCGCAAAGGCACTTCGTTCAGCAATTGAGTAAAGGTGTAAATTTATAGATCTTAAGCAGATTTTGCAGATGTATTTGTATTCAGATCTTGCCTGATTCAATACTAAAGATCCGGGGTTGTGATATTGACATAAAAAACTTCAGGCATCCGTGTTTCAGCATCCAGCCCCGTCAGTTAAGTTCTTACTCAGTCTCTGTTTAATCTTAACACAACATGCAAAACAGAGGCAGACTCCCTAGCCCGGATAGAAACGGTTACCCCACAGCAGGCGGAGGCAATGGCGGTGGTGCGAGGAGTATGAGTGGATAGCCGGATGAAGCTCCTTATCAGAGAAGAGGGTTGGAGGGTTGGAGGGTCAGAGAGTGAGAGACTGAGAGTGAGATTGAGATTGAGAGGGCTAAAAGTGAAAGAACTGGATAACGGGAGAATCCGGGTGGTTTTGAATTGCCGGATCCGGATGGCTTTGTTCTGGATATGGAGATTTATTTTTGGTTAAAAGAAGAATTGCGTCAACTGGTACCAGATGGCGGAAGTGAAAAGTCCGACGATGATGCTGAAGCCGATCGTTAAATTGGTGAGCTTGGTGTTGAGCCGGAACTGTTCGGCGATGATGCTGGAGGTGACGACGGTGGGCATCGCCGCTTCAAAGACGGTAATTTTTGCGATATCGCCTTTGATGCCGGCCAACAGCGCAAAGCCCAATACCATTGCCGGCGCCAGGATCAGCTTATAGAGCATGGAAACGGACATCTGGGGAACGAGTTTTTTCCAGCCGTTGAATTTGAGCTGCAGGCCCACTGAAAAAAGGGCCATCGGACTGACGGTGGCTGCCAGTTTGTCGAAGAAAGGCTCTGCCGCTGAAAAATCGATAAACCCTGACAGCACCAGTGCTGCAACGCATCCGATGAGCGGCGGAAAGGTCACAAGCCTTTTCAGGATAAACCCGGCACTTACTTTCCCGGACCGGCTGCCACCTTTTACCGCAGCGATGATGCCCAGCGTGGAAAGCGCCAGGAACATGGTCTGGTCGCAGATCACGGCAATGCTTAAAAGGCCTTCCCCATAAAATGCAGCTACCAGCGGAAAACCGATGAATGACGTATTGCTGTAGCCGCTGACCAGTTCCAGCGTACCCTGCGATCGCCCGGAATAGCCTTTGTAGCGGCTGTATAGTTTTATGAAGAAAAAGCAGACCACCGAAATCAGGAAGGTAGCGACAACAGGAAAGAGCATGTCGGCGGTCCACCGTACTTTCGGAAGGTATTTAAACGAAACGGCCGGAAGCGCGAGATACAGGATCCAGGTGTTGATGCCTTTGTGTGCATCGGGGTGGATGGATTTGGTCGCCTTGAACACCATTCCCGCGATAATGCATACTGCTATCAGAACAAAATTGACCATACTTCAGAAATCTGCCGCAAAGGTACGTCTGAAATTTCAGTTCTTTAAGTTCCGGATCGAAGTTTCCTCCATTTTTCTGTGATGAATACCATGAGCTTCAGAATGACCGCCGTTAGAATAACCACGATCATCGATGGAAAACTGAGCAACCGGAGGAAAAGACTTTGCTCCACTATTTTTTCTTTGGTACCTGATAATTTCCAGATCGCCGGAAATCGGGTCCCCAGATTCCCATATTTTTCATGGTTTCGGGTAATGAAAAATGTATTGGCTTCCTTCATTTTACCTGTTTCATCAGCATAAAAACTAAAGCTTTCTTCCCGGTTGGAAGAAGGATATACTATGACTTTTCTATCCCTTTGTCTTGTTATCACAATATTATCCCGGGTATCGATGCTCAGATGAAAAGGTTTCCCCGATGTATCTTTCACCTTAAAAGACCCTATGAATTTTCCTGCTTTATCATATTTCTGGATGATTGAATAGAAACTGTCGCCTATATAGATATTCTGCTGACTGTCAACAACAAAACCGGCGAAACCGTTAATGGGCAGTTCGGTTTTTATTTTAAAATCGGTCCATGCTGTCACCATTTCCGGTATGAATACCAGGAAAAACATCATAAAAAGGAAACCGGAAATCTTTTCTATTATTTTCATAAACAGTCTGCATTATTAATTCATCGTATCCCAAAGCCTCACTATGTCGATTGTTTCCATGGGCTTGATAAGATGATTTTTTGTATAAACTTCATCGGTTTCTGAAAACCTGTGAGGTTTGAATTTTTCCGAATCCTACTCATGCATTGTATCCCAAAGACTCATTGCATCAATTTTTCCTAACGGTTTTGAAAGGATGATTCTTTTGGAAGTATTCGGCATCAGATCGAAGAAGTTATCGCTGAAATGGGTATCTCCCATAAGGTAAACATCTTTTGCCAGGACATCGGTGGAGATTTCAATTTCCGTGGCGGAGATTTTTTTGATCCTGAGGTTCGGTTTTGTTAGCTTTAAATTTTTTGGCTTTGCAAAGAAATAGTTTGCTTCGGCAATTACCTTTTTATATCTGCCTCTTAAAATTATATTTAAAAACAATTCATTTTTATCAGCATCGCCGACCAGTTCTGTGATAGCTGAAGGATTGAACTTCACTATTCCTTCCAAATTCTGTTTTTGATCTGAAACTGCTGTAAGAATGTTTTCACCTTTAAAATTATTGACTTCAAACTCTAAAGTTACCTCTCCAATTTTATCCAATCCGTCATTAACTCCGTAAAAATTCAGCATCCCGTCTTTTTCCTCCGTTAAAATCACCTGGTTTTCAAAACTTCTTTTCACCTGGTAATGCAGGGCTTTCCAATTGCCCTGATAATCGATGGACGACCAGGAAACGACCGGCCAGCAATCGTTCAGCTGCCAGTACAGGGTTCCCATATTGTACGGTTTGGCGCGGCGGTGGGCTTCAATGGCGATCTGCATGCCGCGTGCCTGAAGCAGTTGGGAGACATAGTTGTATTTCACAAAATCTTCCGGCACGATATAATCGCGTTTCATATAGTTGTTGATAATCTCCCAACCTCTTGCATGTTTCTCATGGGCTTTGATCGTTCCGTTCTGTAAGCTGAGTTCCGTTTTTCCTGAGAACATCGATTTTACGGTTTCCAGTGTAGGCATCCCCTGGAAGCCGTATTCCGAAGCGAAACGCGGTATTTTTTCGTTGAAGATCTCAAAAGGCTGCTCACCCCACCAAACGCCCCAGTAATGGGAGTCGCCTTCCGTCAGGCTTTCTTTGTGGCCCCAGCCGATGGACGGGGAACTCGGCCAGTAGATCTGCTTATCAGCCGTTGCGTATTCTTTGATGGCCTCGGGGATGACTTCATGAAAAATGGTTTTATAATCTTTCCAGACCTGCAGCGAATCGTCTTTCGAATATTTGAATTGCTTTTGGTAACCCCAATTGACGATGGCTTCATCGATTTCGTTGTTTCCGCACCATAAAGCCAGAGAAGGATGATTCTGAAGCCTTTCGATCTGATCTTTCACTTCCGCTTTTACATTTTCCCGGAAATTTTCATCGGCCGGATAGAAGCTTCCGGCAAACATGAAATCCTGCCAGACCAGAATTCCGTTCTCATCACAGGCTTTGTAAAATTCATCGTCTTCATAAATCCCTCCGCCCCATACACGGATCATATTTATATTGGCCTCTTTACAGTCACGGATCAGCTTCCTGTATTTTTCTTTGGTCATGCGCGGAGAAAAGCTGTCCCCGGGGATCCAGTTTGTTCCTTTGGCGTACATCGGCTGGCCGTTTACTTTAAAATAAAACGATTTTCCCTCTGCATCTTTTTCCTGAACCAGCTCCACCGTTCTCAGTCCGATCCGCTCTGTTTTTTCCGTGATGACCTTTGACGCTTTCTGCAAGGTAATTTTAATATCATACAGTGTGGGTTTTCCCCAACCGTTCGGCTGCCAGAGCTTCGGGTTCCTGATATGATACGGTGCCGAAATGGTGTTCAATCCTGATTTTAAAGCGATATCCTGAGTGTGATTATTGATGGAAAGCGTATAATTTCCGGCTTCCTGTGCAAAAATTTCTGCATGAACGGCCAGCTCTGCATTCTGTGGTGTCAGTTTTACCTGTTCGATCTTTACGGTTTCGAGTTGAGCCAGATCCCGGAACCTGAGGCTGGCATCTTTCCAGATTCCTGCCGTCACCAACCTTGGACCCCAGTCCCACCCGAACTGGTATTGTGCTTTTCTCACAAAACTTCTCGGTGATTCCGGCAGGGTGAAAGGAATTTTTCCGGCTAATTCTTTTCCTGTGTTTACGGCAGACCTGAATTTTACCTGGAGGATATTTTCGCCCCGCTTTAAATAATTTTTTGCCGGAATCGTCCATGTCCTGAACATATTATCCGTATTTTTCACCCATTTCCCATTGAGATATATCTCAGAAAAAGTATCCAGTCCGGAGAAAACCAGATCGATATTTTTGTGCTGCATTTCCTGTGAAGACAGGTTGAATACAGTCTGATATTCCCAGTCTTCATGTTCCACCCACTGCACTTTCTTTTCGTTTTCATTTTTGTAAGGGTCAGGAATGAGATTGTTGTTCATCAGGTCCAGGTGAACGGTCCCCGGAACTTTGGCAGGTAGCCACGTGCGGTCTTTTGTGTTTTTAAACTGCCAATCCTGAGAAGACAAAGAACGCTCCGAAGCCTGTCCATAGACCAGAAGCCGGATAAAAAGAAAAGAAAGAAGTAAAATTTTGTTCATTATAAATTGTTTGAATAGCACTGTTTTGAGCTTTAACACATGAGTCACATAAGATCAGAGTTTCGTGCTTTGAAAATATGTTTAGAACACAGAAGAAAAATCAAAGATTTTTGTGTTAAACTTAGCTGCTGTTCGGTGACTGAGGCATTCGAAGCTATTCCTGTTTTAAAAATTCCATCTTTATTCTTAATGTTTTAGAAAGTTTTTGTTATAAAAAATTTCCCAAATAATAAGTAGCTTCGGTCCCGCTCAGCCGCCCGGGCTTAGAGAATTTCAATAATAGACCATACGTTGAATTCAACCCAATTGAAAATCTTGGTTTTCTTCTCATGTGTTCTAAAATATGCGAAAAACAAATCTTTAAATCCTATCTTTCTCATGTGTTAAAAGCTTCTGTGACTTTTGTGGTTAAATAGTTTTCAAAGCCACAATCTCTTCTGCACTGGCAAAAGCCCCGCCGTCTGTGATGGCGGATGAATGGAAATACTGTGCTTTGGTATACTTCCTGATTTCTTCGATGTTTGTTGAGCGCAGGCCGCCGCCGACGAGGATTTCGATTCTTCCGGCAGACAATTCCACCAGCTTTTTCAGGTTTTCCTTCCCTTCGGAAACATTGGGCTGCTGACCGGAAGTGAGGATGGTTTTGAACCCGCAGGCAATTACTTTTTCCAGGGACTGTTGCAGGTCCCTTGCGCGGTCAAAAGCCCGGTGGAAAGTACAGGGATAAGGTTTAGCCAGATCCGCCAGTTCTTTATTTTGTGCTGTATCTACCTCATCGTTTTCATCTAAGATCCCGAATACAAATCCGTCCACCTGTAATGATTTCAAACGGGTCAGATCGGATTTCATCTGTGCGAATTCTTCACCGGAATACGTAAAATCTCCCCCGCGCGGACGGATCATTACGAAGATGGGAATACTGATTTTTTCACGCAGCTGTTTTACGGTTTCAAAGGCCGGGGTGGTTCCGCCTTCGTTTAGCCCGTCACACAACTCGATCCGGTCGGCTCCGTTTTCAAAAGCGGTGATGGCGGATTCCGGGTTGAAGCAGGCTATTTCTATTTTTGACATTTAATGTTGATTTAATTTAATTCTATTATTCCGTCAATTAGAAATTTATCATTCTCTTTTATAACTTTGATATTCCTGTTGTATTTTGCTTTAAAACCATCGTCAGTTAAAATCACATTAAAAGTGTAAACATTGAGCAATGCTGTTTGTACTTCACATTTTCTTACTTCAACATTTATCCAATCCTGGGCGGAAATAAGAAATCCAGTGTTTATTCCGGCAAAATTTGTATCATAATCGTTTTCCCACTTTTCTTTAAATTTCTTTAATGTGAGACTACCATTTAAATCGACGTTTGTAGCGTCTGTTTTAAATTCATAATATTTTTTAGTGGTCATATCTCTCATCATTTTATCCTGTTCGGAAATATCAGCTTTAAAATATTCAGCGATACTTTTCTCCAGCCATCTCTTTGCCTCTTCTGCGCCTGCATTATTCTGTACCACCACTTCTTCAAATGAAAATTTTTCCGATTTAACATTCTCTTTTACAGTATTCTGACAACTGAAAATAAAAAACAAAGAAGGAATAAATAAATTCTTCATGGCCTCTAATTTTATTTCAAAGCGAATCCGGGTTTTTCCAGGCGGTTTCCTTTCTGGTCGTGTACGGCAAAGCTGAACCCGTCCTGGATGCAGTAAGAACCGTATTCTCCTTTTTTGTTGAGGGCAATAAAGCCAACCTGGATGTCTTTAAGGTTTTTATTTCTTCTTTTGGTAATCTGTACAATTCGTTCCACGGCTTCTTTGCACGCCTGCTGCGGTGTTTTCCCCTGACGCATCAGCTCCACTACGAGATGGGTTCCTACCATCCGGATGACCTCTTCGCCGTGGCCGGTTGCCGTGGCAGCCCCTACTTCGTTATCCACAAACAAACCGGCACCGATAATCGGGGAATCGCCTACCCTGCCATGCATTTTAAAGGCCATTCCGCTTGTGGTGCAGGCTCCGGAAAGATTTCCCTGGGAATCCAGAGCGATCATCCCGATGGTATCATGGTTTTCAATATTCACAACCGGCATGTATTTGCTGTCTTTCAGCCAGTCTTTCCATTCCCTTTCAGATTCGGGCGTGAGCAGGTTTTCTTTTTTAAATCCCTGGGAAATGGCAAACTGTAGGGCTCCGTCGCCCACCAGCATGACGTGCGGTGTTTTTTCCATCACTGCCCGGGCTACTGAAATCGGGTTTTTGATATTTTCGAGGCAGGCTACCGAACCGATGTTGTAGTTTTCATCCATGATGCAGGCATCCAGCGTTACTCTTCCGTCCCTGTCCGGCCGGCCGCCATAGCCAACGCTCCTCTCGGTGGGATCATCCTCCACCAAGCGCACTCCTTTCTCTACAGAATCCAAAGCGCTCCCCCCTTTACCAAGGATTTTCCAGGCCTCTTCATTGGCTCTCAATCCGAAATCCCAGGTGGAAAGAACGATGGGCTTATTGATGATTTTATGATTACTTTCAGTCAGATCTCCGGCGAATACATCCAATGGATTTGCCACCAGAGCTATTGAAGCGATCGCCGATTTTTTAAGGAATTTCCTCCTACTTTGCATATCAGATTTATTTGGCCCCAAATTAAGGATTTTCCTTCTGGTGCGAAATAAAAAGCGATAGATTTTCTATCGCCGGATAAATGATTATTAAATCAGCGTGGCAGTTTTTCCCTGAAATAGCCGTAGATCCAGGTTCCGGAAACGGCACTTAACAAAGTAACCGTTACCGCAAAAGCTCCCGTTCCGATCTGTGCAAACAGCGGCCCCGGACAGGCTCCGGTAATGGCCCAGCCGAATCCGAAAATCAGTCCGCCGTAGATCTGCCCTTTATTGAATTTCTTCGGCGCAATGGATATTTTTCCCCCATCAACCGTTTTAATATTGAATTTTTTAATCATGAAAACCGAAATCATTGCTGTAAGAACGGCACTCCCGATGACTCCGTACATATGGAAAGACTGAAGACGGAACATTTCCTGGATCCTGAACCAGCTGATGATCTCTGCCTTTACGAATACGATTCCGAATACAATTCCTGTGATCAGGTATCTTAGCTGATGATGCCATTTTTGCTGAACCGGGTTTACATTATTACAGATGCTGTCCTGCTGAAGCTGTTTTGTCGTTGTTGTCATTCCAGTATATTTAAATTGAAAGGATCAGCGGTAAAATCAGATTGGCCATCAGAAAACCACCGGCCATAAAACAGATGGTGGCTACAAGGGACGGCCACTGAAGACTGGACAGTCCCATGATGGCGTGGCCACTCGTGCACCCTCCTGCGTAACGTGTCCCGAAACCGACCAGCACTCCACCTATTACCATGGTAAGAAACCCCCTCAGCGTCAGGAGGCTTTCAAAGCTCATCAGCTGTACCGGAACAGGATGGCTGTAGTCCGTAATTCCGTAGGTTGCCAATTCGGCCTTAAGATGAGGATTGACGGATATATCTCCCGGATTCATTAAAAATTGGGAAGCAAGGATTCCGCCTAAAAAAATTCCGGAAACAAAGATCAGATTCCAGGTTTCCTTTTTCCAGTCGTAGCTGAAAAAGCTTAGGTTTGCAGGAATGCAGGCGGCACAGATATGCCTGAGTGACGAGCTGATCCCGAAAGATTTATTCCCCAGAATAAGCAGGGCCGGAACGGTGAGGCCGATCAGAGGACCCGCAACATACCACGGCCAGGGTTCTTTTATGATTTCTAACATGGGTTTATATTTTTTAGGTTGTTTAAATTTAATGTGAATTCTACCGTATCCAATCCGTATTTAGTTTTTTAATTAATTTAAAAATAAAATTAAGGTGAATTCAGTCAGGATCTTAAATGGAATTCCCTTTAACAGAACGACAGAAGGTTTCGTCTGACCACCAAGACCCTGGATCGTATTTCTGACAAGAGAAACTTCCCGCATCCTGCATCCCTCCTCCAACCTGTTAATCCGGGTTCTTCTTTGGGTTCACGTTAAGCTTGGTTACTGTTTTATGATCCTGTTTTTATATGATTATTTCATAGATTTACTCTGGCAGATCAAATTACTTACAGGAATGTCGGTCACGGCAATGGCACTGAAACCGCCTTCGATTTCCGTAAAATTCCTGTAACCCCTTGCCTGAAGAATGCTTGCTGCCATCATGCTCCTGTACCCTCCTGCACAATGCAGGTAGAAATGTTCCGACGGATCAATCGTGCGGATCCATTCATTGATATAGGCCAAAGGCTTATTTTCTGCTCTGTTCACATGTTGAGCATTGTATTCGCCTTCCTTTCTGACATCGATCACCTTTACCTCTTTATTTTTGATTTCTTCTTTAAACTGCCGTACTGAAATCCTGTTTACCGAATCGGTTTCCTTTCCGCTTTTCTTCCAGGCATCGAAACTGCCTTTCAGAAATCCCAAAATATGGTCGAACCCTACCCGGCTCAGCCTGGTGACTGTTTCTTCTTGTTCATTTTCACCGGTAACCAAAAGGATCGGCTGTAGTACGTCAATGATCAAAGCTCCTGCCCAGGGAGCGAAGTCACCGTCGAGACCGATGTTGACGGATTGCGGGATGAACCCTTTGGCAAAATCCCCGTTGCTTCTCACATCCAGGATCAGCGCTCCCGAATGTTCTGCCGTTTCTTCAAATTCTTCCGGGGAAAGTGTCTGTAAACCATTTGACAGTACCTCATCGAAACTGCTGTAGCCCTTTCTGTTCATGGCCACATTCATTCCGAAGTAAGCCGGAGGAGGCAGAAGCCCGTCGGTCACAGCTTTGATGAAATGTTCTTTATCTTCCTGGTTGAGCGCATAATTGGTTTTCTTCTGATTGCCCAGTGAATCCGTTGTTTCCTTCTGCATATTTTTTCCGCAGGCTGAACCTGCTCCATGCGCCGGATAAACGGTAATGCAGTCATTCAAAGGTAAGATTTTGTGATACAGGCTGTCATAAAGCAAACCTGCCAGTTCCTCCTGCGTCATATCCGTTGCCTTCTGAGCCAGATCCGGGCGTCCGACATCGCCTAAAAACAAAGTATCCCCACTGAACAGAGCGGTTTCCTTTCCATTCTCATCCATCAGGAGAAAACATGAGCTTTCCATGGTGTGGCCGGGCGTGTGAAGTACTTTTATCTTAACATTCCCTACTTCGAAAACCTGACCGTCTTCTGCAACAATGGCTTCAAATTCCGGGTTTGCCGTCGGTCCGTAAACGATAGGTGCTTTTGTTTTCCTGCTTAAATCCAAGTGTCCGCTTACGAAGTCGGCATGGAAGTGCGTTTCAAAAATATACTTCAGCGAGACGCTGTCTTTATGCAGCCGTTCGAGATACGGCCGGGTTTCCCGCAACGGGTCGATAATAACCGCTTCCCCGTTTGAAACAATATAATAAGCGCCTTGGGCAAGGCATCCTGTATACATCTGTTCTATTTTCATTTTTTATGATTTTTATGTATTGACTATTATTTTATCAGGTTCAAATTTCCGGATTTGAATTTTTCTGTACCACCACTTTTCTTACATAAGGTTCCCGTGAATCACGGATGTATCTTTCACCGCTGATCTCCCGTAATCCGGCTTGAGGAGGCTCTTCTCACTTGCCCTAAAATTCAGGATGCAAATTCCCGTATGATGATGTAAATGCCCATCATCAGCGTAAACCATCCGAAAGCAGGCTTCAGCTTATTCCCGTCGATGCTCTTGGATAGTTGTGACCCGATGATGATTCCAAAGACGGCAATTGATGAAATGGTGGACAATAATTTCCAGTCGATGGCTGCGTGATGCATGGTCGAGAAAAAACCGATCAGCGAATTGAAGGAAATGATGATGAGCGAAGTTCCGATGGCTACTTTCATCGGGGTTTTAAGGAGATTGACGAGCGCGGGAATGATCATAAATCCACCGCCCGCCCCCACCAGGCCCGTTAAAACACCCACCATCAAACCTTGTCCTGCAATCATCATGGTATAATGCTTCTGACGATCACCGCTTTCTGCAGGGTCTTCTTTAGGTTTCCGGATCATTTTCCAGGAAGCCGTAATCATGAGCGCGGCAAAGATCGACAACAGGAGAATCTCTTTTGTTACGATTAAATGCCCTATGGAAAATACCTCATCCGGGATCAGTGGCAACATATAATTCCGGGTGATAAAAATTGAAATAACTGACGGAATCCCAAAAATAAAAGCCGTTTTAAGATTCACCCATCCATTTTTCAGGTAGGAAACGGAACCGGCGAGGCTGCTGATCCCGACGATAAAAAGTGAATATTCCGTTGCGGCAAGGGCATTTAATCCGAAAAGATAGACCAGAACGGGAACGGTAAGAATACTGCCGCCGCCGCCGATTAGACCCAATGAAATCCCAATTAAAACCGATGCGAAATAGCCGAACATCTCCATTTTTCTGAATTTTTATAATGCAAAATTGCAGAAAGGGAAATAGGTGTACCGCTACTTTTGTTACATAACGCAGGAATTTACAACAGGGTGATTTTATTCCGCCCCAACCGGAGCTTACCGGAATCTTCAAGCTGTTTCAGGAGACGGGAGACCACCACCCGGGCAGTTCCAAGTTCATTAGCCAGCTGCTCATGGGTAATGATCAAGGTTGTTGTCTCCAGGATTTCAGATTTCTTCATTAAAAGATTCAGCAGCCTTTCATCTACTTTTTTGAAAGCGATGGCATTGACGATGTCCAGAAGTTCTTCAAAACGTTTATGGTACAGCCTGAAAATATAATCCAGCCATTCCGGGTACTCTTTAATGAACAAGGAAACTTTATCTACGGGAAGGAACAGGATTTCCGTATCCTCCTCCACTTCGGCTTTTACGATGCTTTTTTCGTTGTGCATCCCGCCGAGAAAAGACATGATGCAGCTTTCGCCGGCCCTGATGTAATAAAGCAGGATTTCCCGGCCGTCTTCCTCGGTGCGGATGACTTTCATCATTCCCTTCATCACGATCGGAATGGAGCGGATGGATGAATTTTCATCGAGGATAACGTCCCCTTCATGATAGGTTTTCATCATTCCGTTTCCGCGGAGTTTTTTCACCAAGTCCGGCGAAGAAGCGAATTCTGAAGAAAGAACCGAATCATCCATAATTTATCTTGTCATATTAATTTTAGTTCGCTCCGATTTCGTCTACAAACAGCCAGGCTTTGGAATCGGCACCCGGATTTCCGGCAGGAATGATTCCGGCGTTTTCTATTTTTATTTTTAAATATTTCGCTTTCTGATTTCCGACCTGCAACCTGATTTTTCCTTTAGCGGCAAGAATTTCCTCTTTGCCGGTTTCTTTAATCATTTTAAAATCGGTCCCGTTATCTGAAACGAATACCTGGGCGGATTTGGCGAAATGGATCCAGCTCCCTTTGTTGTCCAGCGTATTGAAATAAACTTCCGAAAACGGCTTTGCCTGGCCGAAATCAATCGTAGCCACCACATCTTTCCCCTGAAAGCCCAGCCAGGTTTTTCCCAGCTGCCGTTGGTTCCCGATAATCCCATCGACTAAGGTGAAGGCCCCTCCGAAAGAATAGTTTTCGCTCGGCTGCTGTTCCAGATCAATTTTTTTACCGGTGGTTTTTGAAACAATGAAACCCTGTGAAGAAACAGCACTTTTCAGCTGTCCGTTTTCAAAATAGCCGGATTTTATGGTCATGGATTTTGAAACGGGAACAGGGTTGCTATAGGTCTGTGAGTTTGCCTGCGGTTCTGTGCCATCGGTTGTGTATCTGATTCCTGACGGGTTCTGTGAGGTAGAAAGTTCATAAGCCACTCCATTACCGGCCGGGATCACCTTGCCGTTGATGTTGTAAATACTTTTTGCATAATTCACCCCCATTTCATCCAGCGTCCTGAACTCATTGATCACGCGGCCTTCAAATTCCTTGTAGTTTTTCGGGTCTGAAGTTCCCCAGGCAACTTCGGAAAGGGCCATTAATCTCGGAAAGATCATGTACTGCACCTGTTTGAAATCCAGGATATATTCGGTCCAGAGGTTGGCCTGAACACCTAAGATGTATTTTGCCTGTTCTGCATTCAGTTCTTCAGGAACCGGCTGATAAGAATAGACTTTATCCAACGGGGTAAATCCTCCGAAAGCATTGGGTTCCGTAGCAGGATCGCCCTGGTAATGATCGAAATAGCAATAGGCTCCCGGAGTCATAACGGCGAAATGTCCGGATTTGGCCGCTTCCACACCCCCTTTAATGCCGGTCCAGCTCATAACGGCTGCATTCGGGGCCAGCCCGCCTTCCAGGATTTCATCCCAGCCGATGATTTTTCTGCCTTTCGAGTTGACGTATTTTTCAATCCGGTGGATGAAGTAGCTTTGTAAACCGTGCTCGTCCTTCAGGTTATTTTTCCTGATCAGCTCCTGGCAGTGGGCACATTCTTTCCATCTTGTTTTCGGGCATTCGTCGCCCCCTATGTGAATGTACTGGGAAGGAAAAAGCTGCATTACTTCATTCAATACATTTTCCAGAAAAGCAAAGGTTTCCTCTTTCGGGCAGAACACATCATCGAACACGCCCCATTGGGTTGCCGGTTCAAAAGGCCCTTTGGTACAGGCCAGTTCGGGATAAGCGGAAAGAGCCGCTAAGGCATGCCCCGGCATTTCAATTTCCGGAACTACAGTGATATGGCGCTCCGCTGCATATTTTACAACTTCTCTGATCTGATCCTGGGTATAAAAATACGGTCCGTAGGGTTTGCCGTCAAAGGTATTATCCACATACGCCCCGATCATGGATTCTTTTCTTCTGGAACCAATCTGCGTCAGCTTCGGATATTTTTTGATTTCAATTCTCCAGCCCTGGTCATCGGTTAAATGCCAGTGGAAGGTATTCAGTTTGTACATGGCGAGATAATCGATGTATTGCTTCACCTCATCCACCGTAAAAAAATGGCGGCAGACATCGAGGTGCATTCCGCGCCATGCGAATTTCGGTTTGTCCTCAATCTTCATTGCAGGAATTTTTCCTGAATCCTTATATTGCCTCAGGAGCTGAGTTAAGGTCTGAAGGGCCAGAAAATATCCCTGCTTCGTATTGGAGCTGATGATGATCTGCCGTGGGGAAATTTCGATAGCATATTTTTCATTCTCCCTCGGTTTTCCTTCGGATTGCGGTGCAAACAATACGTTCACCAGATGCGCCGTTTCCTTTTTTCCGGTACCGAATGCCAGCAGATTGCGGGTCTGCTTTTTGAAAAATTCGGTTTCCTGCCGGGGAAGATCCTGATCAAGCTTAAAGTTTTTGGGAATAATAAATTCTCCTTTTAGCCATTCCACATTCTGAGGATAAGGAATTAAATTCAATCTGTTTTGGGCAAAGAATACGCATGAAAGCAATACCGAACATACCAGTAAAAAACGCTGCATCTGATGGATTTAAGATTTAGGCGAATATACTTATTTTCTGAAAATTTACAGAACCCTTTAACTTATTAAACCTCAAAACATCTAATTTTGTAAAAAATAGACGATGAGAAAAACATTATTATTGTTTGGCGGGCTTTTATTTTCCGTGTCTTCGCAGGCACAGATCTTTGATGCCATTAAAAATGCCGTGAAAGATAAAACGGGAATCGACCTGAACCAGCCTAAAACGACCAATAGCAGTTCTTATCCTGCATCTTCAGGTTCTTCTAATGCTTCGGTCAATCTGGGAAGCCTTACCTCCCTGCAGATTTCATCGGGACTGAAGGAAGCTTTAAGCCTCGGCGTTAATGAAGGCGTGAAAAAGCTGGGGGTAACCGACGGATTCTTCCGAAATGAAGCCGTAAAGATCCTGATGCCTGAAAAACTGAGGAAAATTGATGCGACTTTACGTTCTGTGGGATTGGGAAGCCTGGCTGATCAGGGCGTCAAGCTGCTGAACCGCGCAGCAGAGGATGCCGTAACGGAAGCCGCCCCGATTTTCACCAATGCCATTACCTCAATGACGATTACCGATGCCAAAAATATCCTGCTGGGAAATGATTATGCGGCCACCAGTTATCTTCAGGGAAAAACCCAGAGCCAGCTGTTTGCCGCCTTTCAGCCCAAGGTAAAAGCTTCATTGGGGAAAGTAGGTGCCGACAAAGTATGGTCTAACCTGATCTCGAAATACAACACCTTCACCGGACAATCGGTAACGACCGACCTGAATGCGTATGTAACGACGGAGACCATCAACGGGGTCTTCAAGATGGTGGCTGAAAAAGAAAGCGGCATCCGCAATACGCCGGCCATGAGAACGACAGGCATTCTGAAGAAAGTTTTCGGAGCGCAGGACGGACGTTGATTTCTTTTGTCTTGAAACAAAAGAAACAAAAATTCAAGACTTGAACCTTTCCGCTAAAAATAAAACCTGAAACCTAAAATTCCCAAACTTGCGCGAATTCATAACTGGTTTTCCGTTTCGAATTTTATCCCGCGCTTCGGACAGAGGGAATTTCTTAACGGATTCAGGGTTTATTTTCCTCATGCTCCAAAATTTTCCAGGTCGAAAGGGATTTTCCCCATAAATTGTAAATCTACAGTAAGACTGCATTCCCGGTTTATTTACCTCTGAAAACAACCGGAAAGGTACCCGCTCTTATTTTATATCTAAGTTTTTGTGCCGTTCTCCCCATTGTTCCAATTGAGTGATAATCGGTTTCAGTTCATACCCTATTTCGGTTAATTCATATTCCACTCTCGGAGGCACTTCGGCATATACCGTCCTTGTGAGGATCCTGTGCTTTTCAAGTTTTCGCAGCTGCATGGTCAGCATACGTTCGGTGATATTGGGGATTGCTTTTTTCAGTTCTCCAAACCGCATTTTACCGTTGGTTAACCATGAGCAGATGACCAGCGACCATTGTCCGCCGATGATTCCTGCTGCATACACTTCGGAACATTCATCCGCCAGCATTTTTTTATTTTCAAAATGGGTGGACGTTTCTTTGATTTTTCCCATTACTTCCTTTTTTGATAGTACCTTACAATTCGCTGCCAATATACGTTATTAGCTGTGAACATGCTATTTTTGCTTTATAAAAAATATTTAACGCAATGAATAATCAAACAAAAAACGAGGCAGAAATGAGTAATGCAGCCCTGTTGCATGAAGCCAACGAATTCGTAAAGAAAGGAGATTATGAAAAATTTTTAGCCTACTGTACGGAGGATACGCGGTGGGTTTTCATCGGCGAACGGATCCTTTCCGGCAAGGAAGCGGTAAGGGAATATATGAAAGAATTCTATCTGGAACCGCCGGTGTTCAGTGTCGATATGACCGTTGAGGAGGGTAATTCCGTAGCCGTAACCGGTGAGATTACGCTGAAGGATAAAAGCGGCACCGGTCACCATTATGATTACTGTGATGTGTGGCGATTTGAAAACGGGAAAATTGCGGCTTTGAAAGCGTATGTTATTGAAAAAAAGAGTTAGCTGTCTACTTTTTCTGCCAGAATTAAACTTCTGATCCCATATAAATATAAACAGGCAGTTACCACCGGACTGAGATCATCGATGACCCGATTTCAGGTTGCTAAAGATGTATTGATATGAACTTAACTTAGACCGGTAATGTATCTTATAAGAAAGGATCCTGAAGCTGTAATTTCAGGATCCTTCTTTATTATCAGTAAATGTTTTTCTACAACAGAACCCGCCTGTAGCATTATTTTATTCTGATGTTGCCGGCCGACCCTGTTCCCGACATTCCTTACTTATTCATATCGATGACATAACGGAAGCGTACCTCTTCGTTTTTAATTTTATCAAAAGCATCGTTGATGTCCTCAACAGGAATCATTTCCACTTCCGGCGCAATCCCGTGGGCTGCACAGAAATCCAGAACTTCCTGGGTTTCTTCAATGCCTCCGATCAGTGATCCTCCGACAGACCGTCCATATTTTGCCACCTCCATATTGTCCAGAGGCTTTTCATAATTTCCCAGAAGGCCCACAGTTACCAAGGAACCTTTCACTCCCAAAAGAGGCACATAAAGATTAATATCGAAACCATCAGGAATCGTAATCAGAATAAAATCAAAAGCCAGTTCGTTGGCCTTCATATCTTCTTTATTGTCTGAAATAATCACACGGTCGGCACCAAGCTTCAACGCTTCTTCACGTTTTTCTTCCTTTGTGGTAATGGCCGTTACATTGGCTCCCATTGCTTTTGCAATCTGTACAGCCATGTGGCCCAAACCGCCGATCCCTACGATGGCTACCTTGGAACCTGCTTTAATACCTGCCTTTTTAAGAGGGCTGTACGTGGTAATCCCTGCGCACAGGATCGGTGCAGCGCTTGAAATTTCCAGTTTCTCAGGAAGCGTCAGTAAGAAATTTTTGTTTGCAATGATATGGCTTGAATATCCTCCGAAGGTATTGTAATCCGACTCAGGATCATTGAAATACCCGTTATAAGTCATTGTCGCTCCATGTTCTCCCAGACAAAACTGTTCTTCTCCGCTTTTACATGATTCACAGGTCTGGCAGCTGTCGATCATACAGCCAACGCCTACCAGCTGGCCTGTCTGAAAATCCGAAACCCCGTCACCGATTTCTACAATTTTACCGATTACTTCATGACCGGGAACACATGGGTATCTTGTATTTTTCCAGTCGTTGTTCACCTGATGGATATCGCTGTGGCAAACCCCGCAATAAAGGACTTCAATAAGCACTTCATCTGCTTTCGGATTGTCGCGGACAACATCCATTTCTTTCAATGATTTCCCGTTGATCAGGCTGCCGGAAGCTCCGAAGCCTTTTACACTGAATTTATTGTCATGATGTACAATACTTTTTTCCATAATAATACGATTTTGTGTGGTGTGAAATTATTATCAGCTCTGGAGCTAATTTTTAAATACTTTCTGAACTCACAATTTTCAGACCAATCATTTTATTGAAGCCTTTAAAGCATCATGCATCAGAAATCAGATTACCGAAAAACAGTATACTTAGAACCAGCGGTCATATTCAACACTTTCATCAGATATAAATAAACGGCAAGAAGAAAGGCTGTCTCAAAAAAACAGCCTTTACGTATTAATTGTTATATAATGCCAGAAGCTAAAAGCTAAAAGCCAATAGCTATAAGTCTTCTAAAACTGCATTTCCGGTACTTCACCTTCAATGATTAGCCCGGCTTCCGTTGATTTTACGATATGTTCTACGGAAACGCCCGGTGCTCTTTCCACCAGCCTGAATCCTGCCGGTGTTACATCCAATACTGCCAACTCGGTCACCACTCTTTTCACACAGTTTACTCCCGTCAGGGGAAGCGTACATTTTTTAAGGATTTTGCTTTCCCCGGCTTTGTTCACGTGCATCATCGCCACGATAATATTTTCGGCAGAGGCAACCAGGTCCATTGCACCGCCCATTCCTTTCACCATCTTTCCCGGGATCTTCCAGTTGGCGATATCGCCGTTTTCGGCGACTTCCATGGCTCCGAGAATGGTGAGATCCACTTTCTGCGCACGGATCATTCCGAAGCTGAAGGCTGAATCGAAAAAGGAGCCTCCGTCGAGGATCGTGATCGTCTGTTTTCCGGCATTGATGATGTCTGCATCTTCTTCCCCTTCGAAGGGAAAAGGCCCCATTCCCAGTACGCCGTTTTCACTCTGGAATTCTACGGAAAGATTGTCCGGCACATAATTGGCCACCAATGTAGGGATCCCGATTCCCAGGTTTACATAATATCCGTCTTTCACTTCTCTGGAAATTCTCTGTGCAATTTGTTCTTTAGTCAGCATAGCTTAATCTTATCCCGCCAAATTAGCCATTTTTTCAGAATTACGAAATATTTTCTTTCTTATCCTATGGTAAATTTTAGTACTCAATTTGTTGTAAATTTGTCATCTTATGAAAGTTTTACTGCATTACCTGAAACCCTACCGTCTCCTGATTTTCATTTCCCTGCTCTTAGCCTCTGTAAACCAGGTTTTTTCACTGTTTTCGCCCGCGATTACCGGAAATATCCTGGACCGGCTGGTGACCCATCCTAATTTCTTCGATAAGGAGAAAACCATTCCGAGAACGATGGATGACTATCTTTATGGCACCGATATTTACCATGGTGTTTTCTATTTCCTGGGGCTTTTGATCGGGACAGCGATGATCAGCCGTATCGCCAAGGCCTTCCAGGATTATGTGGTGAATGTGATCATCCAGAAGTTCGGAGCTAAAATTTTCACTGATGGCTTAAGGCATTCCATGAGGCTGCCGTATCATGAATTTGAGGACCAGCGGAGCGGTGAAACGCTTTCGATCCTGACCAAGGTGCGTGAAGATACCGTAAAGTTCATCAATAATTTCATCAATATCTTTTTCGGAATTCTGGTGAGCATCATTTTCGTTTCGGTGTATGCAGTCCGTCTGCACTGGTCGATCATGCCGGTCTATGTTCTGGGAATCATCTTTATTGCCGTTGTTACCAACCTGCTGAGCAGAAGGATAAAGACCATCCAGAAAAGCATTGTGAAGGAAACTACCGACCTGGCGGGAAGCACCACGGAAAGTTTACGGAACATCGAGATTGTCAAAAGTTTAGGCCTTACCAATCAGGAAGTGGAACGGCTGAATAACAATACCTATAAAATATTAAACCTGGAGCTGAGAAAGGTAAAAAGCATCCGCTCCCTGAGCTTTGTACAGGGAACACTGGTAAACTTTTTACAGCAGATGATTACGTTCACCTTATTGCTGTTGATTTTTAAAAATATTGTTACGCCGGGGCAATACTTATCGCTGATGTTTTACGGGTTCTTTATCTTCGGGCCGATGCAGGAGATCGGGAATATCATTATTTCCTACCGTGAAGCACAGGCCTCGCTTAATAATTTTGACCGGGTGATGAAAAAAGAAGTGGAGCCGAAGCCTTTGACGCCGAAGAAAATAGGAGCCATTGAGGAACTGGAATTCCGGAAGGTTTCTTTCCAGCATCAGACGGCTCAGTACAAAGCCCTCAATTCGATTTCCTTTGAGGTTAAAAACGGGGAAACCATTGCTTTCGTCGGGCCGAGCGGTTCCGGGAAAAGTACGCTGGTGAAACTGCTTGTCGGTTTATACCGGCCGCAGGAAGGTTCCATTTTTTACAATCATGTGGATGGAAAAGAGTTTGATTTTGATGAGCTGAGGAACCAGATCGGATTCGTAACCCAGGATACCCAGCTTTTTGCGGGAACCATCCGGGAGAACCTTCTGTTTGTGAATCCGGCGGCTACCGAAGAAGACCTGCAGTCTGCCTTGAAAAAATCCAGCTGTACCGGCCTTCTGGAACGTGCTGAAAACGGAATTGAAACAGTGATCGGAGAAGGCGGACTGAAGCTGAGCGGCGGTGAAAAGCAACGGATTGCCATTGCCAGGGCTCTGTTGCGCAAGCCACATCTTCTGATTTTTGATGAGGCGACTTCCGCACTGGACAGCATCACCGAAGAAGAAATTACAACAACCATCAAAGAAATTTCCAAAGAAAAAGAACAGATTACCGTCCTGATTGCCCACCGTCTGAGTACCATCATGCATGCCGACCGGATTTATGTGCTGGAACGCGGACAGATTGTGGAAACCGGATCGCACCTGAACCTTATCGAAGAAAAAGGGCTGTATTACGCGATGTGGAGACAGCAGATCGGGGAAAGAAAGACGGTGTAAAAGGCGGGATGCTGGAAGATGGATGACAGATGTTAGGAATTGTCTGTTACTCCAAAAGTTTTGCATCTGCCTGTTTTATTAACGGTTTGAAGATTGGAACACGTAATGGCAAAAGAGAATTTTCCTTATTGGAGGTTAAAAGGCGCGAGGATTTTATTAAGGATAAAATTGTAAGTACCATTTACCTTTAACTGGAAATGGAATCTCCGTCAGGTTTTGCGGATACTCAGATGGAAGTGAGATTAAACGGCACTGAAATTCATTGGGTTGAATTCTTTGCGCCTTTAAACATTATCTTCTTTAAAACTTTGCAGCTTTTCGATTCCAGCCATTTTAATATCAAATAAAAAGAATAAAGACCATGAAAATTTCACGGTCTTTTATTTTAATCTCTTTTTCTTACGGTTCTCTGCTCGATTCTTTTTTCGAATTTTTCACCCTGGAAAATTCTTTGGATCATGATTCCGGGAATATGGATCTGGTTCGGGTCCAGTTCGCCCGGTTCTACAAGTTCTTCCACTTCGGCAATGGTAATTTTCCCGGCACCGGCCATCGGATGGTTGAAGTTTCTGGCCGAGCCTTTGAAAACAAGGTTTCCGGCGTGGTCGCCTTTCCAGGCCTTGACGATAGCGAAATCGGCTTCATAGGCAAATTCGAGGATGTGCGGTTTTCCTTTGAAATCTTTTACTTCCTTTCCTTCTGCTATTTCGGTTCCGAAACCGGCCGGTGTATAAAAGGCAGGAATTCCTGCCTGTGCCGCCCTGCATTTTTCAGCCAGTGTTCCCTGAGGTGTCAGCTCCACCTCCAGTTCACCGGAAAGCATCTGTCTTTCGAATTCGGCATTTTCTCCCACGTAAGACGAGATCATTTTTTTGATCTGCCTTTTATGAAGCAGCAGCCCCAATCCGAAGTCATCCACTCCGGCATTGTTTGAGATGCAGGTCAGGTCTTTTACATCGCTTTCCACCAGGGCATTGATTGAATTCTCCGGGATCCCGCAAAGGCCGAAACCGCCCAGCATCAGCGTCATACCATCCTCAATTCCTGCGATGGCTTCCTTTGCATTCTGTACTCTTTTATCTATCATGAACTATCAGATTTTTCTGTTGGCTAAATTTAATACTTTTTCCCATATCCCGACGAATGGGAAATCATTTCATTGAAGAAGGATCAATTTCAGGAGATCAACGGCTAAATTAATACCAATTGTTTTTATTCAAAAGGCTGGAAGAGGGATGCCGGAGGCTGGAAGTTTTTTTCAGTCAATATCAAAACACAAACTTATTTGTAAAGGTTTCCAAATATTGAAGTTTCAACTGTATTATGACCATAAAAGATAATTCATATCTCTACCGGGATAACAATTAAAGGCCTGATGTAAAAAATAAAGTCTGCTGCCCTAGCCCGGATCGCAGCGGTTACCCCACAGCGGCGTTGGATCGATTGGGAGCGGATGGGTTTTGGAGATGGAAAGAAGGGAAAGGATCGGTGCGAGGAGTATGAGCGGAGAGCCGGAAACAGCTCCTTAAAAAGATGGTTCAACCGGTCTGCCAATATCATTGTTTCATGTTATGACAATCCTAAAAAACGTGGTCTGAATTTTGGTTGTGGTATGCTACACCAATTAAATTACGTTATATGGAAACGAAAGACATTTCAAGAGTTGCGTTAGGCGCATTTCTGATCACGGCCGGTATCGGGCACCTTACTTTTGCAAGAAAAGCCTTTCAGGCACAGGTTCCGGAATGGGTACCGCTGGATAAGGACGATACGGTTGTTTATTCCGGCTATGCAGAGATTGCGCTGGGGACGGCAATGATTGTAACGCCAAAGAAATATCGAAAAACTATGGGGAAAGTGGTTGCCGGATTTTTTGCTGCGGTATTCCCGGGAAATATTGCCCAGTATAAAAACAGAAGGGATTCTTTCGGATTAAATACCGACAACGCCAGGCTCGGCAGGCTGTTTATGCAGGGCCCGCTGATTGCCTGGGCACTGAAATCCACAGATGAAGAATAGACTGGCAGAAATAGAAAGCGGGAAGATTTGAATTTTCCCGCTTTTTTTAACCACTTTTATTCGTTCGACTTATCTATATTTTGCATACCGGACAAAAATAAACGTCTCTTCTACTCTCTTAAATTTCAGAATATAACCCGATTGAAATTGTCTGAGTTTTTAAATATTTACTGATAAATTATTTGGGAAATTAAAAAAATGTTTTGTACATTTGCAACCTGTTATTCAACCTCTGACGAAGTCCGTGTAAGTTGCTTAGCCTTAACATTTTATTTATTTAATAATGGATTTATTAAAGTACGTACAAGACAAGTACATTACAAAAAAAGAATTCCCTGAATTCAAAGCCGGTGATACCATCACGGTGTATTACGAGATTAAAGAAGGACAAAAAACAAGAACCCAGTTCTTCAAAGGAACGGTTATCCAATTAAGAGGTACCGGTTCTACAAAAACTTTCACCATCAGAAAGATGTCCGGTGATGTGGGTGTAGAAAGAGTATTCCCTATCAATATGCCTGCCCTTCAGAAAATCGAAGTTGACAGAAGAGGTAGAGTTAGAAGATCAAGAATCTACTACTTCAGAGACCTTAGAGGTAAAAAAGCAAGAATTAAAGACGCTGCTTACAAGAAGAAATAATTCAGACAACAATACATACGAAAAGAGACCGTTTATTTTAAGCGGTCTCTTTTTATTTGGTAAATGGTGAATTTTTTTTCGTAAGTGAATGGTGAATTTTTTCTTTTTAGCTAAATAGGAATCTTGAATTTATTTTATAAAATTGTATAAGGCACTCCAAAACTGATCATATACTTCAATATGCGGAAGGTGCCCTACATTTTCAAGCTCTACTAATTTTGAACCGGCAATCTGCTGTTGGGCCTTCTTCCCCAATTCCTGGTACTGCCCCATTTTCGGCTGCAGATTTTTGGGCGTCCGGTCTTTTCCTATTGCTGTCCGGTCCCTGGTTCCAATAATCAGTAGAGTCGGGACTTTAATGTTTTGAAATTCATAGCAGACCGGCTGGTTGTAAATCATATCGGAAGTTAAAGCGGCATCCCAGGCCACTTTCGGATAATCGGGATGTAAGGTCCAGCCGGCAATCAGGTCGAGCCACGGCTGGTATTCCGCCTTCCATTTGTTATCATAATAGAATTTCAATTGGTAATTCTTGTATGATTCTGCCGTATTTTTAAGTTCCGACTGATAAGCCTGGTCAATGGTCTGATAGGATGCAAAAGTTTTGTAATCTTCCAGTCCGATCGGGTTTTCCAATATTAATTTTTCTACTCTTTCAGGATACAGCAAAGTAAACCGGGTGGCTACCATCCCACCCATTGAATGACCGAGAACAATAGTTTTGTCAATTTTAAGTTCATCCAGAATAGCTTTGGTATTATTTGCCAGCTGTGAAAACGAAAACTGATAGCTCTGAGGTTTTGACGATTTGCCGAAACCGATCTGATCCGGAATAATGACTCTGAATCCTTTAGACGAAAGATCTTTTGCCGTTCTTTCCCAATAAGCGCCGTTGAAGTTTTTACCATGAAGCAGCATGACGGTTTTTCCGTTTGCCGTTTTAGGCTTTACATCCATATAAGCCATTTTAAGATCATTATTCTGGGATTTCAGATTTAAAAATCGGACTTCGAAGGGATACGGGTAATTCGTCAGTTCCGCATCCAAAGGTCTGATTTGGGAAAACATCAGGCCAGACACCAAAAAGAGTATTATGAGGACTGTATTTTTATAATATGTCATAGATTTATTTTGAGATATTTAAATTAAAAAACCGTTCCAAAAGAAACGGTTCATCAATATTGATTTGTCATTTTATGACATTTCGTTTATCCTGATTTCTTTTTTAGGAAGATTCATAAGAATAATGGCAAAGAGGATCAGAACGATTCCGACCCACTGAATAAAGATAACTTTTTCACCCAATAATACAAAAGCCATGGTTACCGAAACGGGAAGTTCGAGGGAAGAAACAATACTTCCCAACCCAAGGCCCGCATTCGGAAACCCGATGTTGAACAGTATAGGCGGAATGATTGTTCCGAATAAAGACAGAATAAGTCCGTACGTCCAAAAAATGGAATAATTGAAGGCGTGGATATGTTCTGTATTTCCGGTAAAGTTAAGATAAAATGATTTTAATCCTTCAAAATGCAATGGGCCGATCTGGGCAAAAAACAGAAATCCGAAAATAATAACAGACCCGCCGGAAAGCATGATGATGCTTTTTCTGAAAACCGGAAGACGGGTTGCCAGCGTATTGGAGGTAAACATGGTAAGTGTATAGGAAGCCGCTGCCATCAACCCACAGAAAATCCCTTTCCAGTCTAGATCCAGGCTCTCATTGACTAAATTGGTGGCGAGAACCGTTCCTGCCAACACAATGATTACCGATACTATTTTTCTCGTGTTGGGCCATTTTTTTGTAAGGATACTCTCCACTACTACGCTGAACCAAACCGACTGCATCAGTAACACAATGGCAATGGATACGTTAATATACTGAACGGCAATATAATAAAACAAGCTGGTGCAACCCAATGAAGTTCCTGCGAGCATCAGGTTTCTTACTTCCTTTGAAGTTGGCGATGGTAAAGCTTTTTTGGACGTTACAGTCTGAATAAAATTTAAAACCAAAAGTCCAATCAGTCCCAGTAAAAATTGTGAGGTGGTAACTTCCGATGTGGTAAAACCGTCCTGATAAGCCAACTTTACAAAAGTTGCGAGCATTCCGTAGATGCTTGCTCCGATTCCTACAAATAAAACTCCTTTCAATATATTCTTCTTCTGCATAATTCATTTTTTTAACAGCCTGCAAAGGTACAATTTATTCTGAAAATGGGCAGATCAGGAGCATGAATAAAAAATATCCTGTGTGAGCTTGGCTCGCACAGGATATTTAAATTAATCTGTATGTTAAATTATTTTCTTACGATAACTTTTGAAGCCGCATCAATACCGATTCCTTTTACTTTCACCATATAGGTTCCGTTGATCAGTTTGTCCGTAGAGATTGCTTTTTTAGCATCCGGAGAAATTTTATCTTCAGAAGATACCAGTTTTCCTGACATATCATAAATTTCAACGCTTACCTTTCCTAAGGTATTGCCTGGGAAATTGATGAAGAATTCATTCTTCGCCGGATTCGGATAAATCGAGATGTTGTTTTTAACCACTTTCACTTCATCCGTAGCAAGCGCACAGCCTGCCGGTACCGAGAAATCCTGAACCTGGTCATTGATATTTGTTTTGGAACCCGCACTTGCATTAACTCCTAAACCTCTCTTGGCAAAAGTTCTCCAGATCATACACCGGTCAGCCCCTTGGGTGGTGGCCATATCAGCAGCTAATATCGCATCTCTACCTTCTACGAAGGTAGGATAACAAGGCTGTAACTTCAAAGCATCCGTTACCAGCTGAAGTACTCTTGAGCTTCCATTGGTGGTATTAGCCGTTACATCAGAAGAGTATCCGTACTTAGCAACATACTGCCAGTGAAGATCCCAAAGCATGGTTGCCCATACAAATCCGATGGAGTGAACATCCGGAACAAGTTGTCCGCTGGAATTCGTATATTCCATACCGTTGGTATCTGTATAAGTATAGTCATTAATGGTAAAGTCCGGAGAATATTTAGCAGGTCTGATTCCTCCGCCGCTGGTAGCCTGTCCTACCGCATAAGTACCGATCCCCCTTGGAACAGAAGCGTTGTCTCCCGGTTTATTTGTCAGCATCAATGCGAAGAAGTCCGACCATCCTTCTCCCATCTGTTCTTTGTCCGATGAAGAACTCAGACATCCTACATTGGTCCCCGTAAGACGGGTGGAAATACCATGTCCATATTCATGGGTTACGATTCCGTTATCAAAGCTTCCATCAGGCGTTACACTGGCAGCCGGGTCATTTTTTAATGTGACATTGACAGTTGTGTTAGCCGCAAGCTGGCTTTTGATATAAGCCCCTTCAGTATCCGTAATAAATACCGATGGAATAGTAATGGTTGTATCGGTTCCTGACATTCCACCAACAGCACCCGCAATATTGTTATAAATAATAACAGCAGTTGCTCCGGCATCCTGGGCATTTTTCACTTTTACGGTAAATGCACAGGTTCCTCTTTCGATCAACCCGATTTTACCAGCCAGTGATCCTGCCGGAATAGCTGTACAGCCATCTAACACGGATGACAACTGAACATTACCTGTAACTCCGGTAGCATCCAAAGGATTACCGAACTGAGCAGTTCCCGCAACTGGCTGCCGCGGTACAGCGGAACTCGGTGCATTATAGAAAAATAGTCTATTAATTGTACTCCACATGTACATCTGCATTCTCGGTTTTGAACCATCTGCCGGTGTCGAAAAGTTTGCGTTATCGGTACCACCACCATCCTGAGCCTCCGCCTGTACATAATCGTTACCAGCACCACCTAGACCAAAATTGGTATTCTGGAAATTTTTTGCTGCCGGTGTAAAGCCGAAGGTATAAAAAATATCGTGGACTTTATTGTTTATATAAAATAAATTGGTAATGGATGCATCTAAATTATTAAACTGGTCTGCATTGATACTAAAAGGATAATTAAAATTCCTAGTTACTCCTGCTTCAGGAGAATATCCGGCAATATTTGCAGCAGCTGTATCTTCATAAGCATATACATTATTTCCTCTGGTCGTAGTATATCTTGTAGTACCGTCATAATGCCATCCCTCCGGAGATGCTGCAAGAATCCATGGATTGTTTACGATAGATCTGGAGGCGAAAGTCGGCGCTTCAACCGGTAAAGGAAAAACGTTATAAGAAGCATTATCAGGGGCAAGGAAGAAAGCGGCAGTCGACGAGACTTTATTAATCGGCCCTATGAATTCGTTCTGTGCCTGAGAATGATCATGGCCATAGGCATCAGTGTGGAAATTACAGGATAAATTTAAATCCTGCTTACGCAAAATTTCACCGTTGGAAGCATCTACCAAAATATTCCAGTAACTTGGAGAAGAAGGTTCAGGAACCGAAAATTCATACGCGAGTTTCAGGTTTTCAGCATCTTCTACATAAACCAATCTTTGTTTAGCAAATTTTCCGTCTGCAGGATCAGCATCACTGAAACTGAGAATAGGATAATTTTCTATTTGGGGCTTCTGCAGATTCTGAGCAATTTTCTTCAGAGCAGCCGTTCTGGCTATCGATATCGCTGAAGATGCAGCCGTTTTATAATCTTTTAAAAAAGTATCGGTATAATAAATAATTTTATTATCTCTTACCAGCATGGTCCCTCCTGCATTGTACACAGGAAGCCCGTTAAAGGTCTGTTGAAATTTTACAACATTTCCATTTAATGACTTTGATTCATCTACATTATCAATGATAAAGTTAGCAAGATCAGATTTCTTATATTCTTTAATCTTGTTTTGAGAAATATAATCTTTAATTAATCTCTCGTTATCTTGTCCGAAAAGAACGGAAGGAAAGATTGCAGATACTGCAAATAACAGGGGTAAAGCTACTTTTTTCATATACACTAATAAAGGCGCTAATCTACAAATAATTAACAACAAAATAACAATAAATTTAAAATTATTTAAAGACAAATCTATTTTATCCGATACCTGTTTAATTATCTTAAAATGATGATTTAATTTTACTGAATATAGAATTAAAATTTAATGAAGATTACCATAAAAAAGCCGCTCAAAAGAGCGGCTTATATAAGTGAAATGAAGTCAGGAATTATTTGCCTTCTTCCATTTTTCTTTTCAATTCTGCCAATGCATCGATATCTCCAAGAGTTGATCTTTCTTCATTGTTTGAAGAAGACGACATATTGTTATTGTTAGATCTGTTGTTAGAAGATTCTCTCATGTTTTTCTTCTCTTCATCTCTGAAGATTCCTGTGTGAGAAACGACTACTCTTTTGAATTCTTTGTTGAACTCAATTACTTTGAAGTCAGCTTCTTCACCTTTTTTGATTTTAGATCCGTCTTCTTTCTCTAATAATCTTGAAGGGCAGAATGCTTCAACCTCAGCATCTTCAAACTGTACGGAAGCACCTTTATCGTGTACTTCTACCGCTTTACCGGCGTGGATGGTTCCTTCAGCATACTTCGTTTCGAATGCATCCCAAGGGTTGTCAGTCAGTTGTTTGTGACCTAAAGATAATCTTCTAGCCTGGATGTCCAGTTCAAGAACGATAACATCTAATTTATCACCAACTGCACAGAACTCAGACGGGTGCTTGATTTTCTTGGTCCAAGAAAGATCAGAGATGTAGATTAATCCGTCGATTCCTTCTTCCAATTCTACGAATACACCGAAGTTAGTGAAGTTTCTTACCGTTCCTACATGCTTGGATCCTACCGGATACTTCGCTTCGATATTTTCCCATGGATCTTTGCTCAATTGCTTGATACCCAAAGAAATTTTACGGTCTTCTCTGTCTAAGGTAAGTACTTCAGCTTCCACTTCATCACCTACTTTTACGAAGTCACCTGCAGATCTCAGGTGTGTAGACCAGGACATTTCAGAAACGTGGATCAGACCTTCAACACCCGGAGCAATTTCTACGAATGCACCATAGTCAGCAAGAACCACTACTTTTCCTTTTACTCTGTCGCCCACTTTCATGTCAGCAGAAAGAGCATCCCAAGGATGAGCCTCTAATTGCTTCATACCCAACTGGATTCTTGTTTTCTCATCATCAAAATCAAGGATAACCACTTTTACAGTCTGTCCGTCCTCAAGGATCTCAGACGGGTGGTTCACTCTAGACCAGGAAAGGTCTGTAATGTGGATCAATCCGTCAACACCTCCTAAGTCGATGAATACCCCGTAAGAAGTAATATTCTTAACGGTTCCTTCAAGAACCTGTCCTTTTTCAAGCTGCGCGATGATTTCTTTTTTCTGACCTTCGATATCTGCTTCGATCAATGCTTTGTGAGATACCACTACGTTTTTGAACTCCGGGTTGATTTTCACAACTTTGAACTCCATAGTTTTTCCTACGAACTGATCGTAATCTTTGATTGGCTTAACGTCGATCTGAGAACCTGGTAAGAATGCTTCGATTCCGTGTACGTCCACGATCATCCCTCCTTTGGTTCTTGATTTTACAAAACCGTTTACGATTTCACCTGTTTCGTGAAGCTCGTTTACTTTATCCCAAGCTTTAAGCGTTCTTGCTTTTCTGTGAGATAACTGCAATTGTCCGGTTTTGTCTTCTCTCCGGTCTACCATTACTTCTACTTCGTCTCCTACTTTAAGACCCTGGTTGTAACGGAATTCGTTAAGAGAAATAACACCTTCGGATTTGAAGTTGATGTCTACGATCGCTTCCTTGTCGGTTAATCTTACCACTTTACCAACCAATACGTCGTTATCGTCAAGGTTGTTTAAAGATCCGTTGTAGATTTCTTCAAGATCGCTTTTTTCTTTTCTCGCATCTGCATCAAGACCAGATTCGAAAGAATCCCAGTCAAATTGTTCCGGTGCTACGTTTTGGTTTAATAAAACCTCTGCTGAATTTGTCTCTTTTGACATTTTCTGATAAAAATTTGTATTCCTTCTCTTTTAACGGTTTGAATAAATGCGGGTTAAAAAATACGGAAGTAATTAATTGTAAGTTGTTTACTTTTCAAACCTGGCTACCCCAAAAGTGGGTGCAAAGATAATGAATTTTAACGACAATACCTAAAATTATTAAACATCAGATCATTACAGAAATCAGATAGCCAAAGTTTCATCCAAAATTCTTTTAAACTCATTTTCATTTCCATAATTATAAAAAGGAACGGCTTTAATTAAATAATGATCCGTGTGGATTTCTATCGCTTTATGTTCGCGTTCAATCTCCTTTAAGAAATTTTCTTTCCATTGATCATATCCTGTCAGATATACCCCTTTCGGCTCAATGAAAACCTGATAGGTCAATTGCTGATCTTCCCGCCGGCTGCAAAACAGGATAAAATCAGGTTCAAAAGCGCGGCCCTTCTTATCGTAGATCTTAATTTCCCTTTCATTACGGATCAGATGAATATGATGCAGCTTCTGATTCAGGCTTTCGAACCTCCTGGCAAACAATTCAACAAATTTTTTCTCTTCCGTTGTTCCGTAATTTGCATTGTAGGCATACCAGGATTCATTTGAAAGCAGATCTTCCTGGCCTTCTGACCTGGGACTGCCCTTGCCGACTCTGATCTCCTTATCTCTAAAAACCTGACGGATGAGCTGCGGATAAAATCCCGATCCTTCAAATTCAGCGGTATTGCTTTTGATTTCCGTTTCTATATTATGTAATAAACCGGTAAGTGCACGGAGATAATCGGAATGGGAAATTTCCTGCAGACGAACTTCGGTTCCCAGAAATGTTACGGCCAAGGCTCCTAAATACTCTTTACTGATCATAAAATCCCTTATCGACATCAGGTTCGGAAAGTAACGGCATAGATTTGCAAAATAATAAAAAGGATTCCGGCTCAAAGCAGATCTTAAAACATTTGCCGGAATATCTCTGATGCTGATATCTTTAAGTTTCATGTTGTGATCACATGAAACAGGATTTTCCTCATCAAGGAATACGCCTGAAACACTTCCTCCGCCTGATGACAGCCGGTACCGGAAATTGGTTTTGGTGATTCCCATATCGTCGATTGATTTTACATGGGCAAAGCTTTTGGGTATTTTCCTATTGGAAAATATAACGCCTTTCTGATACAGTTCAGATGATTTAAAGGTTGGTTTTAAAATTAATTTCTTTGTTTCAAGCTTAGCTTCGTCCTCGTAAATTCCGGATTCCACCAAAGCTCTTTTGAGCTCCGAGATATAACGGCTGTCTTCTTTGGTATGATAATAAAGTTCTTCAAGAACCTTTAGGTCATTTGAAACGTCATCATCATATTTCCGGACGTATAATTCATCTCCCTCTTTTAATGCAAAAGGAAAATACCGTGCCCCTCGCCCGATAAGCTGGGCCTCGGATAAAGTGGTCTTTCCGGGTTTTCCGTCTCTCCCGTCGCGGTCTTCATATAATCTTACGATATCGAACAGATTAAGCACATCCCAGCCTTCATTCAGCTTCTGAACGGCAAATACTGCACGGACAGGATTTTTCTCATCTTCCAGGGTGTTCAGTAAAATCTGGTTCTTCTCTGCTTCTGCATCATGATTTGCACTTAGACAATTTTCTTCCCTGAAATCAGACTGTATCCGGCAGGCGATGTCTTTTAGTGAAATATTTCGTTTATCGAAAAACTGAAAAGCCTTTTGAACCACCGGCACTGTAGATGTTTTTCTGATATGCTCCACCATTGTTTCGGAAAAATCCCTGATCAGGATATGAAAATTTTCTTTATTGATCTCGGATTCCCTGATGGTTCTTTTCGCTTTAAAAAGAATTACCGGTTTCAGATTGATCTGATGAAAAGCCGCGAGCTCCTGGCGGTACAAATTAAGAACCAATGCCTGGATCATCCGGTCCCTTTCATCATACATCGAACGGACGAGGTGGATTTCTTTTGAAAACTTATCTCTCCGGAATTGGGCAAGATCATATTTGTAGATCACTTTATCTCTGTACTTATCTACAATCTGCCGGCTTTCATAATCCAGCGTGGCGGTAAACTCAAGAAGAACATTATTAAAATTCCGGTGGAGCACCTGAAGAACGGTTTCTTCCCAGCTTCCGAAAAGATGGCCTCTTTTTGTACCGCTGTTCAGGTGGTGGGCTTCATCGGCAATGAGTACCAGTTCTTTATTCTTAAAATCTTCAAAAGTAATGCTGTTTTCTTTGGTATTATTCAGATCGGTATGAAGCTGCTGAATGGTGGTAAATTTTATATTGATATTTTCCCGGTCGGATTCGTCGAAGTTATCAACGGTCTTAATTAAAACTTCTTTACCGTCAATCACAATCTTTTCCCGGAACAGGTATTTTGAAGTCTGCGGGCTCAGGAAATTATCTTTTGTCTTCTGAATGATGTTATTGCTGTTGACAAAGAACAAAAAATTCCGGTAGCCTTTGGCGTAAAGGTGAAGCATCAGACCGGCCATGACCATGGTTTTACCGCTTCCGGTGGCCATGTTATACAGAAGATGCAGTGGTTTTTCCGGTTTTCCTTCAAAACTTTCCTGTTCCGTATATAAATACCTCCGGAATGCTTCTTCCTGGTACGGACGGATGCCGAATTTAAGATTATCCGTAATTTCATTAGGTATGCTTACCTGAGATAAAGCTTTTTTCGCAAAAGGATTATTAAAAAGTTCGTGTAAAAATTCCATGGCTTTAGTTTTTGATCTTATAAAATGCTTTCGTCACTTTTTGTTCCTCCTCTGTACATTCAAAACCGGCATCGTTAAGGGACGAAAGATTGACGTACAGCTGGTTTTTGTCCAGCAATTCACAGAAATGCTTCTTTTGCTCTTTGAGGGAAAGTTTCTTAAAATCTTCAAGATGCTGTTCCTGCCTTTTAATATCGATGTTATAATTCAGGAAGGATTTCTCTTTCATTTCCTCCCAGATGGCCAGAAGCTCTTCTGTATCGGTGGCTTCTTCAATCTTTTCCAGAAAAATCTGGTTGTATTTTTTGAGTTCGAAGTAAATGAAATTTCCTACATTGTTTTGTTCAATTACACTTTGCACTCGTTTATTTGTAACAGTTTCCACATAATTCATCTGTTCGCACAAAATAAATTGCCTGGTTCCGCCATCTTTTTTATTGATTTCTAAAACGGCGTGTGCTGTTGTTCCACTTCCTGCATGATAATCTAAAATAATAGCTTCTTTATCATTTCCAACTAATGCATAAATACAATCTCTTACATTATATAATGATTTTGGGAAGCTGAATTTGTTATTTGGCACAAGCTTATTCACAATCTTTGTTCCGTATTCATTTGCATCATATTTTGGGTCAATCCAAACTGTTTTATATTGCCCAAAATTTTTCCCAATTTCAATATCCCATTGCCCGCTCTTTTTCCTTGCACGAAGCAAGTGCTTTACCGCTTCAACTGATTGTCTCGCATATCGCCATTTTCGCTCTACATTATTATTATCAATAGGATAAATATAAATCAAATCATTACGTAACAATTCTCTTTTTTCTGGGTGGAAATTATCTTCTGAAACCTGGCCAAAACCAACAATTTCGGATGTTTTTGGATTCACAATTATTGGATAAAAACAATTTCTTGCATCACTTCTTAAACTTTCTCCACCCCAATTTCTTAGATTAGAATAATCAATTTCACTTTCATCAATTATTCTATTTCCAATTAGTTTTTTTCCTTTTGGAAAAACAAAAAAAACATATTCGTGAGTGTATGAGAAATTTGTTCCTTGTACACCTCTTGGATTGTGAACTATGGTTACACAATGAACTTCATAATCTTGAAATAAATCTTTTAATAATACTCCTAAATGAGGTTGTTCATTTTCATCAATAGCAACTATTAAAGCACCATCTTTACTTAATAATGATTTTGCAGCTTCTAAACGATTGTACATAAATGTAAGCCAAGTTGAACGCTTAAAATTATTGTTATAGGTAAATGTATCACCCATCCCGCCAGTATTATAAGGCGGATCGATGTAAATCAGCTTTACTTTTCCGGCAAATTCTTTTTTCAGGGAGTGCAGAGCGAGTAGATTGTTTCCTTTGATGATCAGGTTGTCGGTGATGGTGCCGTTCTCGTTCCTGTTGAAACAGTCGAACTCCTGTTCACCGCTGGCATCAAAACGTTTGGCATTGGTCAGTACTTTCGGATCCAGCAGTTCGGTGATTTCATCCTGGGCCAGGGTTTCATTAAAGAATATTTCTTCGCGCCGGTCTTCTTCCCGGCTCTGTCCGCCTTCCAGAATGCAGTCTTTGAAAGGCCATACCAAAGCGACTTCGTTCCGCTGTTTCAGGTATTGCCCGTCTACCGTTAAGCCTATTTTATTTTTAAATTGGGTATAGCTGTCGTTGAGATAGTTTTTCTGTTCCAGAAAATGGATAAAAAGACTTTGCTTAAAAACGAAGACCTCTTTTATTTTTATGAAAAACTTTTCTTTTAAATCGGGATCCTCCAACAGCAATCCGATAAGTTCTTCATCAAGGTTCTGTGCTTTGCTGAGCACCACCCATTTTTTAATATCTCCGTTATCCGACATATAGTTCGGTTCTTTTCTGAACTGCTTTTCGAGGGTTTGGTAAAGTTTCATGGTTATTGCTTTTTTTAAATTTCCTGCTTCAAAACTATCACCAAAAACCGGCCTCTCATTACGGCTTCCCGTAAAACACCAAACCGTTAATATAAAATTTTGAATTTCTTCATTACCTTTGCAGCATGGAATTAGAATCAATTTATAAGAAACTGCAGATTCAGGAGATGAACCAGATGCAGAAATCTACCTATAAAACAACGGAAAACAATCAGGATGTCGTGCTGCTTTCGCCTACGGGTTCAGGGAAAACGCTGGCTTTTCTGTTTCCGGTGCTCCGGAATCTTAAAAAAGAGATGCCGGGCATTCAGACCCTGATCTTAATTCCTTCAAGAGAATTGGGTCTGCAGATTGAGCAGGTCTTCAAATCGATGGGAACTGATTTCAAAGTTTCGGTCTGCTATGGAGGTCACGATAAAAAAATTGAAGTGAATAATCTCATTCAGGCCCCGGCCGTTTTGATCGGAACGCCCGGAAGAATTGTCTACCATTTAAGAAACAACAATTTCGACCCCACAACGATCCGGACGCTGGTCCTGGATGAATTCGACAAGGCACTCGAACTGGGTTTTCATAAAGACATGGAATTCATCTCCGATTCTTTAAAAAATATTTCACAAAGAATTCTGACTTCCGCAACAGCGATGGATGAAATTCCTGAATTTACCGGATTGAAAAATGAAAAAGTGGTTGACTTTTTAAAACTGGCCGAAGCAAGACCTGATATCCAGTTAAAAAAAGTAATGACGGTTTCCGAAGAAAAACTGGATACTTTATTTAATCTCATCTGTAAAATCGGGAATAAAAGAACATTGATTTTCTGTAATCACCGGGACGCGGTTGACCGTATTTCAGAGCTTTTGCGCGAAAAAGGAATCGACAGGGAAACCTTCCACGGCGGAATGGAACAGGATGAGAGAGAACGGGCCCTGCTGAAATTCAAAAACGATTCGTCCAGGATTTTAGTTACCACCGACCTGGCTTCAAGAGGCCTGGATGTTCCGGAGGTGGAATCGATCGTCCATTACCAGTTGCCGTACAAGGAAGATGCTTTTATTCACCGTAACGGCCGTACCGCCAGGATGAATGCCAAAGGTTTTGCCTACCTGATCATGACTGCGGAAGAAAATTTCCCTTTCATTAAAAATGATACTCCTGAAGAAAGTGTGGCCGGGTTTACTCAGGTTCCTGAAAAACCGTATTTCCAGACCCTTTACATCAGTGCCGGGAAAAAAGATAAGGTGAATAAGGTGGATATTGTAGGCTATCTGATGAAAAAAGGCGAACTTCAGAAAGAAGAACTGGGCCTGATCGAAGTAAAAGATACGACTTCTTACGTTGCAGTTTCCAGAAACAAAGTGAATGCCCTTCTGAAAAAGCTTTCCCAGGAAAAGCTGAAAGGCAAAAAGGTGAAAATGGAAGTGGCCTATTAAGGGTGAGATCTGGATTAAGGCTGAGATAATGATGAACTTATTCCCAGCCTTTGTCTGAACCTGAATCTATTTCACTGCTTTTACTTTGGTAGGCAAAATATATACGGATTTGCTCGCCGTAATAAACAGGACATCATGGTCTTTTCCTCCGAAAGTCACATTCCCCGTCCAGTCTTCATCAATAGGAATGTGGTAAATCTTTTTTCCTTCCTTATTGAAAACATGAACGCCTTTTCCCGTAAGATATACATTGCCGTGTTTATCCATTGTCATCCCATCCGAGCCCATTTCGCAGAACAGCTTTTTCTCCGACAGTTTTCCTTCCCCTAAAATATCATACACATACGTCTTTCCGGCGTCGATATCGGAAACATACAGTTTGCTGAACTTATGGCTTCCGATGATTCCGTTCGGCTGGGTAAAGGTTTCGATTTTGGTAACCTTCCCTTCTTTGCTTCGGTAATATAAACTTTTATGCGGGGTTTCATGTTTGAAATCCACCCAGTAACCCCTCTCATAGAGAGGATCGGTGAAATACATTCCCCCGAATTTATCGTTCCAGAGGTCATTCGGGCCGTTGAGCCTTTTGCCTTCAAAATGGTTCAGCAACACTTCTACTTTCCTGTCTTTGGAGATTTTCCAGATTTCACCATGATGATCCGAGCAGGTAATCAGGTTACCGTCCTTATCGAAATGTGTTCCGTTGGCGCGTCCCGTTTTGTCCATAAACTCAATAACCTTATTGGTTTTCCAGTCCCAGTAATAAATTTTATCATTCGGCTGATCGGTAAAATAGACGTTTCCTTCCGCATCTGCTGCAGGTCCTTCCGTAAATTTAAACTGGTCCGAAATCTTCTCCGGCTTTTTATCCTCATAAAACATACTATTCGTATTTACTGATTTGCAGTTCAGTAATACTAAAACCAAACCAACAGAGCCGGCTTTCAAGACATTTTTCATACCACGTTATTTTTAAAGGGTACAATTTACGACATGCAGGAAAAGATTCAAAGTTTATTTTCTCAGTTTGATCAATTCAAATTAAAATTCAGAATGTCCGGATTATCCTATTTCAGAAGCAGATCCTGTTAGTGCAGCATTTATTTAATTCAGAGCTTTGCGGGACGGAAAGTACAGGGATACTTTCAAGACTGAAATTTAAAAAATGAGAATTTGCTTCATCTGTTGAAAGCGCTCAGGAATTATCCAAAATACATACGATCATGATGAACACACCGTCCGGCAAGTTTCAGGCTCCGGAAACGCCATACGACGACTTCAGAAATTCCGTAGGAACCATGCATGAAACCGGAGAACGGAAATGGGTATATCCCCGGAAGCCGAAAGGGAAATATACCAATTACAGAAACTATGTCAGCTATCTTCTGCTTGCGTTATTCTTCGGACTTCCTTTCGTAAAAATCAATGGTAACCATTTTCTGTTGTTTAACGTTATTGACCGGAAATTTTTCATCCTCGGACAGCCCTTTTACCTGCAGGACTTTTTCATTTTAGCTTTGGGAGCCGTCACTTCGGTTATTTTTGTCATGCTCTTTACCGTGGTGTTCGGAAGAATTTTCTGTGGGTGGCTTTGTCCGCAGACCATCTTTATGGAAAGTGTTTTCAGAAAAATAGAATACCTCATCGAAGGCGACCGGAACAGGCAGATGAAGCTCGACCGTCAGGAATGGAATACTGAAAAAATAAGGAAACGGGTGATCAAATGGTCGGTCTTTGCCCTCCTGTCGGTGATCATCACCAATTTTATGTTTATGTACATTGCCGGTTACGAAGAGGTTTTTAAAATCATCATGGAAGGACCGGCCGATCATGCGCTGCAGTTTTTAGGGATGATTGCTTTTGCGGTGACCTTTTATTTTGTTTTTGCCTGGCTCCGGGAGCAAGTGTGCACGCTTGTCTGTCCGTACGGAAGGCTTCAGGGTGTTCTGATCGATAAACAGACCATCAACGTTTATTACGATTTCAAAAGAGGGGAAGGCCGCTCGAAATGGAGAAATAACGAAGACCGGAAGACGTTGGGTAAAGGCGATTGTATCGATTGCCAACAGTGTGTCGTGGTATGTCCCACCGGAATAGACATTCGGAACGGCCAGCAGCTGGAATGCGTCAACTGTACAGCCTGCATCGATGCCTGTGACGAAGTGATGGAAAAGGTCGGACTTCCGAAAGGGCTGGTCCGTTATGCTACGGAAGCAGAAATTGAAAATCAGGATACCTTCAGATTTACTTCAAGAATGAAGGCCACCACCGTGATGTTAAGTTTATTAATCGGATTCCTGGGATTCCTGATGTACGACCGCGGATCCATGGAAGCCAAATTTATCAAACCGGCAGGATCCACGTTCTTCGTTAAAAACGGGAAAATCACCAATACCTTTATCTATACGCTTTTAAACAAGTCGAATGAGCAGAAAAAGTTGACGATCAAAGTGATCGCTCCCCGACATGCGGAAATCGATTTCTTCGGTCCGGATCGGATTATTCTGAAAGGAGACCAGATTCTGAAAGGGAATATCAACATTACATTTCCCGAAAAAGAGATCCGTTTTTCGAAACAGAATATGACGATCGGGGTTTTCGATGAAAAAGGAAATATGACGGCTTCGTTCGAAACGATTTTTGAAGGCCCCTTCCAGCTGCCTTTTTAGATTCAGGATTTATATATTTTAATAAATTGCGTGGGGGTCATTCCGGATGTTTTCCGGAAGACCCTCACAAAATAGGAATATTCCTCATAGCCCAACCGGAAAGCAATTTCCACCAGGCTCTCCTCCAGATACATCAGCATTCTTTTGGCCTCCAGGATCACCCTTTCCGTAATGACGTCCGTAGCCTTCTTCCGGACCACAGTCTGAATAATACGGTTTAAATGTTTCGGGGTAACACTCAGTAAATCAGCATAAAAGGCAATGGATTTTTCCTTTGTGAAATGTTCCTCCAGCAGTCTTTCGAATTCCTGGTAATGCTTAAAATAGGAAAGACTGGCCGGCGAAGCCGGATGACCGGGATCTTTGGAAAACTGCCTGGCTGAGAGAATAAAAATCTGTGACATCAGAGCAAGCATCAGTCCGTTTTTCATCATGTGCCGGGAAAGGTATTCTTCCTGCAGGGCAACCATCAGGTTAACGGCATGGTCCAGTTCAGCAGGATCCAGCTGCAATTTCCTCGGAAAATTCACCGATCCGAAAAAAGGGAAATTCCTCAGTTTCTGATTGACATAATGCATCTCATAAAAATCCTGCAGGCAAAAGAAAATATAGCCGTCGATATCATCCGACAGTTCCCAGCTGTGGACCTGTCCGGGAGACATGAAGAATAAACTCCCCGCCGAAACCTCATATTTCTGGAAATCGATTTCATGAACTCCGCTTCCGTTGGTAAAAAGAATGGTGGCGTAAAAATCGTGGCGGTGGGCTTTTTCGATATGCCGGTGGCTGGTGGCCAAATGGTTCCGCAACGTATTGAAATAAAAATCCGGTGTATTTTTACCCTGCTGAAAAAGATCGATATGAAGAACGGAAATGGAATTCATCAGACTTATCATTTAAACCCCAAAAATAATAAAACCTAAACTGTTTTACGGAATTAAATGCCTTTCACTTCTGACCGATCAACTGAAAAACCGACTTTTAGCCTCTGTATTTTTGAGAAAATTTAAAAAATATTTATCTTTGGAGATTACGATTCCAGAAATGAAAATAAACTTACCCGATAAACTGTATTATTCCATAGGAGAAGTCGCCAAAGCTTTTGATGTAAACACTTCGCTGATACGGTACTGGGAACAGGAATTTCCGATCATTAAACCCAAAAAGAACAAAAAAGGCAACCGTTATTTTACTCCGGAGGATATCAAAAACCTCCAGATCATCTATCACCTTGTCAAAGAAAAAGGCTATACCCTCGACGGTGCCAAGATCGCCTTAACCACCAATAGCAAAATCTCCGAAACCGTTACCCTCATCGACCGGCTGGAATTCGTGAAAGCGGAACTGCTGAAATTAAAGGATTCGCTGACGGAGCGGGATGAGGAATAGTTAAAATAATTCATCCCCATCAGAAGTTTAAATTTATATTTTAAAACAAAACCAAAAACTTCTATCATAAAATAATACAATTGCAATACCCTCATTGCGAATGCTTAGTAAAATCATTAAGTTTACCGTGATGAGAAAAACCTATTATGCAAAGCTGGCCGTCGTGGGCATTCTGCTGACCGTTTTATTTACTTTCCAATATTACACAGGAAGGGATAAAGAAGACTTTTCCGGGGTGAAATTCATCACGGAGCCTCCTGCGGAAATCATCCTGACGGAATTTGATCCGAACGAGCTGGATGCCGGACAATGGCAGAATCTCGGCTTTACCGAAAGGCAGGTCGCTACCATCCTCAATTACAGGAAAGTAGTCGGCGGTAAGTTTATTTCCAAAGAGCAGCTGAAAAAATGCTTTGCCATCTCCGAAGATAAATTTTCCATCCTTGCTCCTTATGTCCTGCTGCCTGAAACCGGCCAAGCAGCTAAATCAAATCATTTCAGCAACCATGAAAAGAAAGCCATCAGCATTTCCGGAAGCTTTAATCCCGACCGTTATTCAGCTGCCGACTGGCAGAAAATGGGTTTCAGCGAAAAACAGGCTGCCGCCATCCTGAAATACAAAACATACCTGGGCGGAAGCTTTATCAGCAAAGAAAAATTCAAAGAATGTTTTATCATCAGTGACGAAAATTTCAGGAAGATCAGTCCTTATCTGCTGCTACCTGAAAAAACACCGGCCGGTTCCGGTCCTGATGGGAAGAGTATGAATTCAGGGAACCGTAAAATCCGGTATTATGCATTCGACCCGAATACCCTGGACCTGGAAGGATGGAAAGCATTCGGCTTCTCCGAAAGACAGGCACAGACCATCGTCAATTACCGTGACCGGAATTTAAAAGGAAACTTTAAGAGTGTAGAAGATCTACAGAAATGTTTTGTGATTTCACCGGAAAAATTTGCAGAGCTGAAACCGTTTATCCGCTTAAATACAGCAGATACCGCAGCCAATATTTCCCGTCAGAAGCCGGAAACCAGGCAGCAGGAAGAAACGGACTTTTCCAAAGTGGATTTAAATTCCATTACCTTCAGGCAGCTTATCGAATTCGGTTTTGATGAAAAAGCGGCGGGATCGATGATCGGCTTCCGTAAGAAGCTGGGTGGCTTTGTAACGAAGGAACAGATCCTTACCACGTATAATATTGACCCGGAACTTACAAAAAAACTGCTTTCCACAGCCCAGCTGAATACGTCGAATGTACAGAAATACACCTTGACGGAAGCTCCCGAGGAATGGCTGAAAAACCATCCCTACTTTAAATATTCTGCAGACAAAATCATCTTTTACCGGTTGAGTGAAAAGGATGAAAGGAAAATATGGAAACTGCTGAAGGTAAAACCTGAATATGAAGCCCGGATGAAACTGTATCTGAAATGAGACTCTATACCTTTTCCGGATTTCTTCCGATTAATCAAAAGTCTTGCTGGATCCTTCTACCATTTTTTTCAATGCAGAAAGTTCTTCTTCCGTAAGATCCCTCCATTTTCCGACCGGAAGATCCAGTTTAATGTTCAGGACCCGGATCCTTTTGAGTTTTTTGACTTCGTAGCCGAGGTATTCGCACATCCTGCGGATCTGACGATTGAGGCCCTGGGTCAGTACGATCCTGAAATTCATCTCATCGATTTTCTCCACTTCGCATTTTTTGGTAACGGTATCCAGGATCGGAACGCCGTTGCGCATTTTATCCAGGAATTTCGGCGTAAGCGGCTTATCGACCCTTACGATGTATTCTTTTCCATGATTATTCCTCGACCTGAGGATTTTATTCACAATATCACCGTCACTGGTTAAAAGAATCAGCCCTTCGCTCGGCTTGTCCAGCCTCCCGACCGGGAAAATTCTTTTGGGATGGTTGATGTACTCGATGATGTTGTTCTGTTCCCGCCTGGTGTCAGTAGTGCAGACGATTCCTACCGGTTTATTGAAGGCAATGTACACATGATCTTCCTCAGGCTCACGGATCGGCTTGCCATCTACTTCGATCACATCTTCGTCGGAAACCTTCGTTCCCATTTCCGGAACCTTACCGTTCATGGTAATCCTGCCTTCCTCCAGTAATTTATCCGCTGCTCTCCTTGAGCAGTAACCTACTTCCGATAAATATTTGTTGATCCTTGTCTTTTCCATTAGTCTTCCCCGTAACCGGTATAATTTTTATTGCTGAAAATAGTAATCCCGTAACTTAATCCGATAAAAAAAGGATTGGAATATCCGGTTTTATGGGATTCAAAAACGATTCCCCCTTCCTGGCTCAGCCTTTTTGAATAAGAGACCTGCATCCCGATCCGTCCGCCCCAAAGCTCGGAATCCGAAACCGTACTGTGATTAAGCTGCTTCCCGTAATTCAACTCGATAAAAAAAGGATTATCGCCCGGTGTGAATATAAACTTCGGCTGGATCATCAGGTAGACCAGATGATAATTGTTTTCTATAAAGGTATATCGGAAACCGCTTCCGAGGGCAAAGTTAGGCAAAAAATGGTAACCTCCGATCGCAGTAATTCCATAGGTAAGTTTCCGGGTGGCTTCCGGCTGGATGTACTGTGTGTTATTGGGAATCGTTTTTTCTTTAGCCACTTTAAGACCGACATGTACCGACGGATTAAAATAAAATCCCATTACAGGTTTTGAAGTCTTAGCCTCCTGTGAAAAAGCAGCGGTAAATAATGCTAAGGCAACTACTAAAAGCAGATTTTTCATGGTCTGTCAAATTTAAAATCATTATCCAAAAAGTTAGATGTCGCATTCTCAATGGTGTACTCCCCTATTTTAGTCCTTCTTAACTGGGTAAGATAGGCGCCCACTCCCAATTCCTGCCCGATATCATGCGCCAGGCTCCGGATATAGGTTCCTTTCGAGCAGCCTACGGTAAAACTTACCAGCGGAAAATCAATTACAACATTATTGATGTAGAGAATCGTGGTTTTCCTGGATTTCATTTCCACTTCCGTTCCTGCTCTGGCCAGATCATACGCTCTCTTCCCATCGATCTTAATCGCCGAAAATACCGGCGGGGTCTGATCGATTTCACCAATGAATTTTTCCAGAACAGTCTTCACCTGCTCTTCTGTAATATGCGAAATATCCTGATGAAGAATCTCAGGCTTTTCTGTATCGTACGATTCAGTCTGCACCCCGAGTTTGATCTCCGTCCGGTATTCTTTGGGAGCATCCTGGATCTCAGGGATTTTCTTCGTGAATTTCCCGCAGCATACGATTAAAAGGCCGGTTGCCCGCGGATCCAGGGTACCGGCATGGCCGATCTTGAATTTTTTCGGTAAATTAAACTCGCTCCGGAGCTTATACTTCATTTTGTTGACCGCCTGGAAAGATGTCCAATCCAGAGGTTTGTCGAGTAAAAAAACGTGTCCTGACTGTAAGTCTTCTGCTGTCATCCGGGTATGAATAATTTTGGATTATTAAATTTAGTATGCATTTAATAATTTAGTGTATTTAGTTTTAAATTAGGGTAACTGATGATTTCCGGAAAAAGGATCCGGTAGTTTTCAGGATTCTCATGGAAAAATTCAAGCCGTTCATTTATAAAAATCATTTTTTGCTCGTTGGAAAATTCCCTAAGGGGATAAAAAGCACTATATTCTCCTTCTTCACCAAAACAGCATGAATAGCTTTCTTTCACAGCAATTCCTTTATCTTTAAGTTTACGAAAAAAGGCAGCATTGCCATTATCTTTCAGATATTCGCGCTTCCTGTCCCGGGGACAGCAAACCGATCCAAATCCTTCCGCATAATAAGAGATTATCTCATTTTTGGCAACCTGATGATTTTTAAAGTTGACTGTCGGATAATCAGAGTCATTTAAAGAAATACTGTCCCATTTTATTTCATTCCTGTTGACAAAATAAAATTTATCCGTCTTCATAGGTTCTGCGCAGCCTTTTATCTTATTGGCAAAATCTCTTACACCATCATAATATTCCTTATCCGGAGCAATCAAGGTAAATTTATTAACCCTGGGTAAAAAAACTTCTTTATCAAAGAATAATTTATTAGGAAGATGAGAGGCATTATAGAAAATCAATTCTTTCCGATCATTAATTTTTATGGGAATATCAATTAAGATCAATTTGCCTGACCAAAAAACATTTTCATCTTTGATCAGGATAACCTGATCAAACACTTTATCTTTCCAGTTCTGCGCAAAAATAATTTCAGAAATGACCATAAAAAAAAGTAAATACTTTTTCATCATCCCTTATTGAAACCAATAAAAATAAATCAGCAGAGCAATTCCCACAAAAATCCGGTACCAGCCCCAAGGCCTGAAACCATACTTATTCAAAAATCCGATAAAAGCTTTAATGGCAATCAGAGCTACGATAAATGCCACCACGTTTCCTACAATGAAGACCGTAATATGCTCCTGGGATTCCATGATCATTTCGTAGCCTTTCTGCGGATTCGGGGTTTCTTTACCCCATGTTTTTACAAATACCGAATATACGGTTACGGCAAGCATCGTAGGCACGGCCAGGAAAAATGAGAACTCAGCTGCCGCTTTTCTTGTCAGGCCCTGGGTCATTCCACCAATGATGGATGCTGCACTCCGGCTGGTTCCCGGCATCATAGCCAGACACTGCCAGAACCCTATGGTGACCGCTTTTTTAATGGTTATTCCCTTTTCATCATCGATGGTCGGGTTTTTAAACCATCGGTCGGCAAAGAGCAAAACAACGCCACCCAAAACCAATACCGAAGAAATGGCAATCTGGTTTCCTAACACCGCTTCAATTTTATCATCAAAAAGATAGCCCAGGACCAGTGCCGGAACCACTGCAAAAGCAAGCTTGAAATAAAACTGCAGGTTTTTAAGGTCGAAGAATTTCTTCCAGTACGCCACCACTACCGAGAGTATGGCTCCAAACTGGATGGAAACCTGAAACATTTTTAGAAATTCGGTTTCTTCCAGCCCCAGTAAATTGGCCGTAAATCCCATGTGGGCGGTCGAAGAAATCGGAAGGTATTCCGTAAGTCCTTCTACGATAGCAATGATGATCGCTTTGATTAAATCCATAACGTATTTAAAAATTAAAAGACTAAAAAACTGAGAAACCCGGATCTGCCCGAATTTCTCAACTTCTTAATCTCTAATAAAATTAATTTTTACTTTCTTTTCAGAATGGCATATACTTCAATCGCAAAACCGACTACCACGAATAACGGGGCAATACGGATCCTGCGGATGGAAAAAATCCCTTCGTTCCACGAATTGGGATCGTATTTGCCGTCTACCGTATTGGCATCCGGTCCCATCATCAGAAGGAAACCGACAACGATACATGCGAAGCCGATCAGCATCCATTTAAAGTTCTGTTTTCCGAAGTAAAATGTGTTTTCCTGCGGAACTTCAGCTATTTCTTTTCCGAAGCTGTCGGCGGAAAATTTATTTGTTTTTTTGCTCATTGTTAAGAGTAATATAAATCGTCAACGTTTGATCTGAGGAATCTCCAGGTAGCTACTACCGTACTCAGGACCGTAATGAAAATTCCCACACCCAGCACCAGCAGGACCAACCAGAAATATTGGTTATTATCCTGTACGAAGGAAGATCCAATCTGGCTGGTAAAATAATACCAGACCCCGAAAAGCGCCAGCAGCCCGATCACGGAACCGATAGCCCCCAGAATAACCGCTTCGATAATAAAAGGTTTCAGGATAAATCTTCTTTTCGCCCCTACCAGCTGCATGGTTTTAATGATAAATCGCTTGGAAAATATTTTCAGACGGATGGAATTGTTGATCAGCACCACCGCCAGGATTAAAAACAGGATGGAAAACCCAAGGATCCATTTCAGAATCCTGCTGAGGTTGTTGTATACATCCACCATGAGGGTACTGTCGTTTTTCACATCGATGATACCGGGAACCCCTTTGATGACTTTGATCGCCTGGTCGATTTTGGCAGGATCCACATATTCGGGTTTTAAGGCAATTTCTATGGATGAGGGGAATATATTTTCTTCAAAAAGCGCATCTGTATCGATTCCCATTGCTTTTTTGGCTTCCTTGGAGGCCATTTCCCTCGTAATATAAGTGGCTTTTTTTACCGGGGCAAGGGTCTGAATTTCTTTGAAAACCTCAGTTTCCATTTTCGCAATTTTTACAGAATCCTTAACGTCATAATTTTCGTCAAAGTAAGCATTTACCACCAGCTGTTCCTTGATATAATCGGAATATTTCTGGGCGTTGATCAGGATAAGCCCCATTAATCCCAACAAAAATAACACTAAGGCAATACTTATTACTACTGTAATATTGCTGGACCTAAGCCTTTTCTTATTAAACTCATCTACCGATTTAGCCATTAATATTAAAATTTTTGGCTAAAATAGAAAAAATCTTCCGAAATTTGGGAACGAAAAAGAGAAAATCACTGTTAATAAAATCATAAAAAGCATTGAGTGTAAAAGCAAAAAAGCATCTGGGTCAGCACTTTCTGACGGATGAAAACATCGCAAAAAAGATCGTGGAAGGCCTTAGTTTTGATGGCTACTCCAACGTTATGGAAGTGGGTCCGGGGATGGGCGTCCTTACGAAATACCTATTGGAAAAAGACCAGCAGGTCTACCTGGCAGAAATCGATAAAGAATCCATCGAATACCTGAAAGACCACTATCCCAAAATTACGGAAGAAACTTTTGTCGGTGATTTCCTGAAACAGGATTTTCAGTTTATGCAAGACCGGCAGATCGCCATTATCGGGAATTTCCCGTATAATATCTCATCCCAGATTTTATTCAAGATCATCGATCATTATGAGCGGGTTCCTGAGATGGTCGGCATGTTCCAGAAGGAAGTGGCAGAGAGGACGGCGGCCGTTCCGAGAACCAAAGATTACGGGATCCTTTCGGTGCTTATTCAGGCCTATTATGATACGGCATATCTGTTTACCGTTCATGAAAATGTGTTTAATCCGCCGCCGAAAGTAAAATCCGGGGTCATCCGGATCACCAGGAACCCTAAAGAGGGCCTGGCGGGAAATGAAATTCTTTTCAAGCAAATTGTAAAAGCCGGTTTCAACCAAAGACGGAAAAAGCTCTCCAACGCACTGAAAATCCTGGATATTCCAGAAGCTCTGAAAATCCATGAATTTATGGATAAAAGAGCCGAAGAACTCAGTGTAGCCGACTTTATTTCATTTACCCGGCTCTGGAAGGAAAACCGGTTATAGTGCACGCAAATAACGAGATTCCGATTGTATTTAACTTAAATTCAATTACTTAATTAAAAATTAAATTAGGCTAATTCAGTCAGGGTTTCAAATAGAATTCCTCTTGGTTAAATGGCAAAATTTTCGTCTGATTACCAAGACCTTGATCGTATTTTTTCAGGAGAAAACTTCCCGCATCCGGGTTCTTCTTCGGGTCACGTTAAAATACATGAGGCTGTCTGAAATTTTCAGGCAGCCTTTTCTTTTTTGCTTATAGTCTCCATAAAAAAGACTGCCCTTCACGGACAGCCTTTGAGTATTTGCATTATCGATTGATTTGATTCTTTTATTCCCTGTTTTTCAGAAGGATCCATCCGGAGTGGTTCATATTGGCTTTGGACTTAGGATACTGGAAATTGAATTTATACCAGTAAGTAGCGGTCGGCAATCTTTTTCCTCCAAGTGTTCCGTCCCATACAGGGGTCTGTTTTGAGAACCTGAACAGTTCCGATCCGTACCGGTCATAAACCGATCCCGTGAAATTATTGAATGACCCCAGAGCCGTAAGATCAAGGGTATCGTTGATACCATCCTGATTCGGGGTAATGATGTTGGCAATATTGAAGGTAAAGAACTCCAATGCGCCTACGCAATGTGTCCCTACCGTTCTTACCTGAATATTGTAATTGGCATTGTTGATAAGACCGGTAAATACATTCGACGGCTGCCAGGTAATCCCACCGTCCACGGAATATTCTGCCGTCTGAGGGATATTGTTGATCATCGGGACTTCCGCAGTTACCGTTAAGGTATTGTTGCTGTATTCAAGATTCGTTACATAAGGAGATGCTGCAGCCATTACTTTAGCCGTAAATGTCCGCTCACAGAATCCGTTTTTGATCTTGACCGAGTAGATGCCCCACTGGTCTACATCGATGGTTCTTGTAACCGCACCCGTGCTCCACAGGTAAGTGTAGTTGGGGCCGGCTCCCGCATCAAGCGTTACCCGGTCTCCTGCACATATTTCTACGTCACGCAGGGAGGAAACGATTTCAGGCACGACCTCAACGGTAATTTTGGCCGGCAGTAAAGATTTACAGCCTTTTGTTCCTAAAGCATATACCTGGAAGGTGGTGGTATTGTAAATGGTTGCGGTCTGGGTATTTCCGGTTCCGGAAAAGTTCGCCCATTCATAAGTAACGCCTCCGCTTGCGGTAAGGTTTACCGTATCTCCCGGACAGATTTTAAGGCTGGATGACACAAGGGTTACCGTAGGCCTTGCTTCTTTTAATAATTTAAGCTCAACCCTTTTGCTACAGAAGCCTCCATTTGAAACAACTACGTATAAGGTCTGTCCGTCGGTCCCGTTATAATGAAGAATATCGGTAATAAAATTGTTGTTTTGCGCAATTGCATCCGCCTGGTTCACATAGAAATGGAACACGGCGCCCGGCGTCGTACTTATGGACGGCATGGCATCCGTTAAATCGAACCATGTGACATCCGGGGTGGAACAGAGCAGTAAAGTAGCATCAGATGCCGCCGGAGTGGTTCCCCCGTTAATTTTGATGTTGGCTTTGCCCGGACAGGGGCTTCCAGGAAACATCACCTGGATTTCATAATTCCCCGGCTGGGTGGCAGTAATGGTCGGGGATGTTGCTCCCGGAATGGCGACGCCGTTCAGATACCACTGGTAATTCATGTTGGGATCGCTAATGGAAGCGGTAATTACCTGAGGAACGCCATCGCAGACATTGATTTCCTCCGGCAGGGTCGCTCCTGTCGGATCCAGTAATTCAACATTAATGTTGAAAGATCCCCCTTCCAGAAAAACCGCTGTATCATAAATACTGTCGGGACCATACTGCCCGTAGTCGGCAACAACCATCTTGAAATGGTAAGACTGTCCGGGCACTACCGTAGCGGTAGCCTGCAGAGGAACTGTTCTTCCGTTAAAATTCGTCTCAACATTTGCGGTATTATATCCTCCGAAAAAAGTAACGTTGGGAGCTCCGCATCCCATATCATAACCCGTATCGCTGTTCTGCGGATGAATATTGGTTACGCTTACCGGTCCGGTTCCCGGAGCAGGCAATACGGCCATGTTTACATAGGGTCCGCCAGAAGTAGGCCTCAGCAATAAGGCAAAGGCATCGGCAAAATTGCAGGGATAGCCCCCGGTATATTCTTCTGAAGCCATGAGGTAATTGAATCTTACCTGGGAAGAAGTGGGCACGAAATCGAATTCAAGGATGGCTGCATTGGTCAGATATCCTGTAGATCCGATGGCAGCGGCAAGATCCGGGTCACTGCCTGTTGAAAGATTGTCCCCCAGCGCAAAAGTTTCCAGCGCATTTCCTGCTTTGCGGGCATATCCGGTGGACAATACGATTCCGTCTTTAAAAGGGAAATTGGTCGTTCCTCTATGGAAATATCCCCAGGCCCGGTCAGCCACGGTGGGCCCCTGGTTCGGGCTTACGGTAACATTGGAAACATTGGGGGTTACACAGCTGTTGGTCCCCGAAGAAATCAGCACATCCTTTATCAGCTGCTCGGCAGTGTAGGCGGAAGCAGGATAAGTAGCAACATTCACATCAATAAAAGCCCCCGCTTTTGCAGTTGCAGTTTTTGCTTCTTTCTTAATTTTCCTGGGAATATAGGACTGAGAATAAAAAAGACTCGACGAGGAGACTAAAATTAAAGAAAACATCAGTAAGCATCTCTTCATAATAATTTGTTTTAACAAATTTAAATTATTTTTATAGAAATCGCATATCTAAATCCCTTTTTTATGAATAAATAATAAAAAAACCTCTCAAAGTGAGAGGTTGTAATTTAATTATCTTTTAATTCCGGTTTTTCAGTAAAATCCATCCGCTGCGGAGCTCCAGTTTTCTGCTGGCGGGGTTCTCCCATTGCACCCGGTACCAGTAAGTTGCCGTAGGAAGATTGAGGCTTCCCCTCAGCATTCCGTTCCAGGAGGTATTGTTCTTACCTGCTTTGAATACTTCCTGCCCGTACCGGTCAAAAATAGAAGCGGCAAAATTATTATAGGTACTGATGCCTGTAAAGTCTACCGTATCGTTTTTACCATCTGAATTCGGCGTAATGGCATTCGTTACGACAAAAGTAAAGAATGAGAGAGATGTAGAGCATTTTGCATCTTTTACCCTTACCAATAAGGTGTAGTTGGTATTGTCCAGCACATTATAAAAAACATTGGATGCCTGCCAGTTGATTCCGCCGTTAATGGAATATTCCAGTGTTCCGTTGGTAGGATTCGTTGCTGTTATGGTAAGGATGTTTTTCTCATAGGTAACATCTGTAAGCTGTGGCAGTGCCGGATTGATCAGCTGAGCGGAGAATACTTTGGAACATGTCCCGTTGCTGATGGTTACCGAGTAAGTTCCCGGTGTGCTTACGGAGATGGTCTGGGTAGTGGCTCCCGTATTCCACAGATAGGTATAATTTGGCCCTGATCCTGCATCCAGGACACCACTGTCTCCGGCACAGGCATATACATCCTGCAAACCGGAGACGATCGCCGGTACAACCTGTATGGTAATGGAAGTCGGTGTGGCCACTTTGCAGCCGTTTCCACCTAAAGCATAAACGGAATAGGTTGTCGTAACGGTCGGCGATACGATCTGGGTACTGCCGTTCCCCGGAAGGCCTACCCATTCGTAAGTGACACCGCCGGTAGCCGTTAAAGTAACGGATTCCCCTACGCATATTTTAGATTTCGAAGCGGCCAGTACGGCTACCGGAGGTCCTACAGTAACGTTTACCGTTGCAGGGTTTGCAGAAACACAACCGTTCGCGCCTACGGCAAATACCGTATAGGTTGTAGTGTTTGCCGGTGAGACCACCTGGGTATTGCCATTCCCGGTAAGGCCACCACCCCAGTTATAGGTAACTCCTCCTGAGGCGGTTAAAGTCACCGATTCTCCCGCGCAGACCTGCACAGCAGTAGAAGTCAGCGAGGCCACAGGAGGCGTTGTATTCTGGGTTACCGTCACACTTGCCGTATAGCTGCAGCTCAGGCTGCCCGGCTGATTGATGTTGGTTACCGTTAAGGTATATACTCCGCCTGCATTCACCACCGGTGTGAGCGTATTACCTCCGGAAACAATATTCCCTCCTCCCGTAGCAGTCCATGCGATGGAAGACCCTGAAGGAATAATGGAAGTGGTAGCATTCAGCGTAAGTTGTGGGGTCGTACAGGTAATCTGTTGCGGCGGATTGATGGTTAAGGTGGTCTGTGCTGTTGAAAGCAACTGTAACGTTACCACATTGCGGCATCCGCCATTAACCACAAGAACATAGATCGTCTGCCCTCCTGCGCTGTTAAAAGAGGCAGGATTTGCAATGGTGTTGGCATTTCCGGCGTTGGCATCTGCAAAATTGGTATAATAGGAAAATGTAACGCCGGAAGCCGTCGTAATCTGAGGCTGGGCTTCCGTTAAATTATAATTGATTCCGCCTTGCTGATAGCATTTTAATAAAGTTGCATTATTTACGGTGATTGGCTGGGTCACCTGTATGGTGATGGTCGCCGGAGTCTGTGAAACACAGCCGTTGGCCCCAACAGCCGTTACCGTATAAGTAGTTGTTGTTGTCGGGGAGACGGTTTGGGTGGCACCGGTTCCTGTAAGCCCCGTCCAGTTGTAGGTGGTGCCCCCGGAAGCCGTTAATGTTACGGACTGGCCTGCACAGATCAGCGTACCGGAAGCTGTCACCCCTGTTGTAGGCGGTGCACTGTCCCCGGTAACGGTAACACTTGCGGTATTGGTACAGGTTAAATTTCCGGGCTGATAGGTATTGGAAATGGTTAAAGTGTAGGTTCCCGCAGCATTCACTACAGGATTTAAGGTATTGGCTCCGGAAACAATATTCCCGTTGGTAGTGGTCCAGCTGAAAGTGGCTCCCGTAGGATAAACGGATCCTGAAGCATTTAGGGTAACCTGCGGATTCGCACAGGTCAGAACACCCGGTGCGGCGATGGTTGCCGTAATCTGAGGTGCCTTTACCAGTTGCAGCTCTGCAATTCTTGAACAGAAGCCGTTTTTAACCAGTACATATACGGTTTGTCCCGCACTTGGGAAAGCGGTAGGCGTGGCAATCGTATTCCCGTTACCGGCCAAAGCATCGGACTGGTTGATATAATAGGAAAAAGTAGCCCCCGGCGTCGTACTGACCGTACTTTGGGCGGACGTTAGATTAAACACGGCATTTCCCTGGGTATAACAGGACGTGAGCGTTGCATTCTGAACGGTAGGTGATGTCCCGCCGACAATGGTTATGGAAGCCGTTCCCGGGCATGTATTCCCCGGTAAAAATACCTGAACACTGTAGGTTCCGGGCTGGGTAGCCGTATAAGAAGCCTGGGTTGCTCCCGGAATCGGGTTTACGCCCAGATACCACTGGTACGTGGCCCCGCCGCCCTGAACCGAAGCGGTAAAGGTCTGAGGAGCATTGTCACAGACATTGATGGATGAAGGAAGGGCAACGCCTGCCGGGTTCAGCAATTGAACCCCGATATCAAAAGAGCCCGCTTCAAGGAAAACTGCAGAATCGAAGTTGGAATCCTGATAATCCGCCAGAACCATTTTGAAGTGATACGTCTGGCCGGGAATTACCGTCGCCGTTGCCGTAAGAGGAACGGTACGCCCGTTAAAATTAGTCTCGATCTGCGGAGAATTATATCCACCGAAATAAGCTACATTGGCAGCGCCGCAGGCCAAAGGGGCACCGGTCTGATATTGGGTGGCCGGATGGATATTTGTTACACTTACAGGGCCCGCCCCTCCGGGAAGGACAGCCAGATTGGTATACGGATCTCCTACTCTTTTCAGCAACAGGGCAAAACCGTCACTGATGGTGCATGGAAAGTTGGTCTGGTATTCTTTGGAAGCAAAAAGGTATCTGAAGGTCACTTTGGTAGACGCCGGAACAAAATCGAATTCGATAAACGTGGCATCGTTCAGTTGGTTGTTCGGAACACCCAATGCCGCTGCAAGATCCGCATCTCCTCCTGAACCCAAAGGGTCACTCAGGGTTCCCTGAAAATCATTACCCGCCTTCCGGGCATATCCGGTCGTAAGCACGATTCCTTTGGCAAAAGGAAAATTGGTGGTTGCCTTATTAAAATATCCCCAGCTTCTGTTCTGGTTGGACACTGCTAAATTCGGAGAAACGGAAATATTGGTTACGTTGGCTGCTGAACAGGCAGACCCTCCGCTGATCAGCACGTCTTTTACCAGCTGGCTGATGCTGAAACCGGATTCCGGGTATGCCGCGGTATTTACATCGATGAAAGCTCCGGCTTTCATGTTTTCCGACGTTTTTTTACTGACGATTCCTTTCCCTTCCCTGTTCTGGGCAGAAAGGAAACCTGTTGAAAAAACTAAAAACAAAGCCAAAAATAAATTTTTTGTCCTCCTATCTAACATTTTATATTATTTTAAACAAAAATACTGTTTTTTTTAATTGAATTTCAATTCCGGACAAATTGCATTGCCGTTAATACAATTAAATTTATCGTAAAAAGATTAATTTTCATTCTTTTAAAACGGAAAAAGGCCGAACAAATTGTCGGCCTTTTTACATCTAATTACATATTATTCAAAATTCTTCAGGAGAATCCATCCGGTTTTTACTACCGGCTGTTTGCTTGCAGGATCCTCGAAACTGATCTGGTACCAGTATGAAGCGGTATTAAGGCGCTTACCCTGGAAATATCCGTCCCAGTAAGGCTGCAGTTTGCTTTCCCGGTAGACTTCTTTTCCGTAACGGTCGAAAATGGATGCCTTGAAATCCTTATTATCATTTACGCCCCTGAAATCAATAATGTCATTGATGTTATCCCCGTTCGGCGTAATAACGTTCTGCATCACGAAAGTGAAGTATTCCAGGAAGCCTACACAACTTGTTTTCTTTACCCGTACCCTGATGGAAACCACTTTATTCCGCGGAACATTGGCAAAGGTATTTGAATTCTGCCAGGTGAGGCCGTTGTCAATAGAATATTCCAGCGGTCCGTTACTCGGATTGCTTGCCGTGATGATCATTGTTCCGTTTTCGTTATAATTTACATTGACGATTTCCGGAATAATGGCCTGCGTTACCTGTGTTGTAAAATCTTTGGAACATACCCCGTTGGTAATGGTTACCTTATAGGTTCCCGGTGTCGTTACGGAGATGGTCTGCGTGGTAGCTCCCGTACTCCAAAGATAAACGTAATTCGGGCCGGCACCTGCGTCTAAAGTTATTGCATCCCCCTGGCAGATCATCCCGCCTGAAAGATTTGATTTGATGGCAGGAACCACTTCGACGGTAACCGTAGCCGGCTGCTGCGGCTTACATCCCTGAGCCCCGATAGGATAAACCGTGTAAGTTGTGGTCTGTGTCGGGGAAACCGTATAGGTAGAACCGGTTCCCGTGACGCCGGTCCACTGATAGGTTACGCCGTTTGCAGCGGTGAGTGTTGTAGATTCTCCAAGACAGATTCTGGTTCTGGTAGCGGTAAGCTGGGCAACCGGGGTAACTTCTTTTCTAAGGGTTAGATTTACTATTTTACGGCAGAAGGCCCCGTTGGAAACTACGACATAGAGGATTTGTCCGTCGGTACCGTTGTAGCTGCTCATCGCTGCTGCGGAGAGATAGTTGTTATTTCCGGCAGTAGCATCTGCCTGGCTGACGTAATACCGGACAACAGCTGTTGTGGAAGTCGTAATCAGGGGCGTTGCATCATTCAGATTGAAATTCGGTACTGTAGGTGTCGTACAGAGTTTCAGCGTAGCATCCTGGGCCGGCGGCGTGGTGCCTCCGACGATAGTAATTTCTGCCGTACCCGGACACTGGTTCCCCGGAATTGTCACCTGAATGGAATATACGCCGGGCTGGGTAGCTGTATAGGTATTGCTGGTAGCGCCGGGTATGGCTACCCCATTCAGAAACCATTGGTAAGTTGTCCCCGGAGAAGTTACAACCTGTGCCGTTAAGACCTGTGGTGTATTATCACACATGTTGATTGTAGAGGGCAGAACCGTTCCCGCACCATCCGTAAAACTGATTCCGATATCGAAAGATCCGCCTTCAATAAATACGGCGGAATCGAATATACTGTCTCTATAATCGGAAAGAATCATTTTAAAATGATAGGATACACCCGGGGTTACATTGGCAGTAGCTGTTAAAGGAACGGTTCTCCCTTCAAAATTCGTTACGATGTTCGAAGCGGAATTATATCCGGCAAAGTAAGTTTCATTGATTGCAGCGCAACCTCCTATTCCTGAAATGGCCGGGTGAATGTTAGTCATTGATACAGGTCCTGCCCCTCCGGGCAGCACGGCCACATTTACGTACGGCCCTCCGGCAGTAGGCTTGATCAGCAAGGCAAAAGCATCCGAATATTCGCACGGATAAGTGCTTGTATATTCCTCGGAAGCAAAGATATAATTGAATTTCACCTGATTGGAAGTAGGGACAAAATCAAACTCCAGCATTACATTATCATTATAATTGTTACTGGGAGTTGGGTTGGGTACCGCCGCCAGCAGATCAGGATCGTTTATCCCGGCACCTGCAACGGGATCACTTACTGAAGATGCCGTATTACCGGCTTTTCTTGCCATACCGGTTACGAGAACGATACCGTCTGTAAAAGGAAAGTTGGTCGTTGCTTTATTGAAATATCCCCAGAATCTGTCATTGTTGGTGACCGGCTGATTCGGTGTTACCGTAACATTGGATACGAGTGGCGTGGAACAGTTGGACTGCCCGTTGATGAGTACCTGCTGAACCAACTGCTGTGCCGTATAGGCTGACGGAGTATAATTTGCAGCATTGACATCAATAAAAACACCGGCTTTGTTGTTTACCGAAGTAACTAGATTTTTTGGCGGTTTCCTTTGTCCCAGCAATGAGGCTGATAAAGTTAGGAAGACTAAGATAAAATAGTAGTTTTTTAATCTATAATTTAACATTTTGATGTTGTTTGTTCAAAAATAATGATTTTTAAATTAAAATTTTACTAAAAAGATATTCATTTTTATTAAAAATGTAAATCCCTTTAAAAATTCAGAGAAGAAGATATTATATCTGTATAAACGAAAAAAACTGATAAAAATTATCAGCCTTTCCTTATTGTTTTTCGTTTAAAGATTGTTTTATTCCTTTTTCAGTTCATCAATCATGTTCTGAAGTTCATCAATTTTATCCTTTAAAGCTTTAATTTCATTCTTATTGGAACTTACATTGCTTTTCAGCATCACATTCTTAGCCCTTTCGCTGTGGTCTTCATCATCCTCTTCTTCGTTGATCTCCTCAATGTCTTCCTGGATGTCTTCAATGTCCTCGTTGATTTCCTCAATATCTTCGCTGATTTCCTCGATATCTTCACTGATTTCTTCGATATCCTCCTGGATGTCTTCGATGTCTTCCTGGATATCTTCGATCTTTTCATGGCTTTTGTTAACCGACATCTGGATGAAGATCGCCAGATAAATCGCTTCCAGCGAAACTACGGTGGTAAGGATCAGCAGCATCTTATCGAATTCCACCAGGTGAAGGACCGGCAGGAGGAAGGAAATAATAAAAAATAAAGTATGGGCAATCAGCGATGGGATGGAGCCGATCCACCAGGTAATGCCGTTGGCAATTTTTTCTAAAACCTCTGTTTTTTCTTCGTACTTTTTCATTGTGTTCTGTTTTTTATAACAATTCTTTGGTTACTCCCAGTCCGAAAAGGGCAAAATCATATTTCGCAGGATCCTGGTCATCAAACTTCCGGATCACCAGGTCCAGTTCTTCTACGGTTTTCCAGTCATTCTGCGACCGGGAAACCAGTCCCAGCTTCCGCGAAATGTTTCCGGTGTGCACATCCAGCGGAATAGACAGGTGTTTCGGATGGATCTTCTCCCAGATCCCAAAGTCCACCCCACGTTTGTCCTTACGCACCATCCACCGGAGAAACATGATGATTCTTTTGGTAGAAGAATTTTTGTAGGGCGAGCTGACGTGCTTGTGGCTCCTGTGCTTTTCACTCCCCAGAAAACGTGATCTGAAGCGTTCGATGGCATGGCCGAAATTGGTTTCGGTATCATGCACCGCAAATAGATCTTCCAGGCTTTCATTTTCAGTATAAATCCTGTGGAACTGTCTGATGAAGTAGACGAAATCTTCCCCGTTGAAAGTCCGGTGAATGCTTTTATCCTGAAGGTCTTTCAGATCTTTTTCAGAATGGTTCAGCACAAAATCATAAGGTGAATTCCCCATAATATCCAGCATCTTGTCTGCAGATTTAAGGATTGCTTTCCGGTTTCCCCACGAAATGGTCGCGGCCAGGAACCCTGCAATTTCGATATCCTGTCGTAAAGAAAAACGGTGCGGGATCCCGATGGGATCATGCTCTATAAATTCCGGCCGGTTATAGCGGTCTGCCTTTTCATCCAGGAAGATTTTCAATTCTTCAAAGTTCATCATTAAATTCTAAATTTTTACAGGCTCCAGGGCTTTCGGTAAAAAGGTATTCGGGAAAATCGTTCTGGCCTCGTCTGTAAATACGGTCAGATCCCCATAACGGTTGGAAAAATGCCCCAATATCAATTTCCCAACCTCTGCTCTTTTGGCAATCACAGCTGCTTCCTGAGCGGTCGTATGCCCGGTGTAATCGGCCATCTCCTTCAGGTCATGCAGAAAGGTGGACTCGTGGTACAAGAGCGTAACGTTTTTGATAATCGGGATGACGCTTTCCAGATACCGGGTATCACTGCAGAAAGCGTAGGAAACCGGCGGTGCGGGATCAACCGTCAGAATTTCGTTTTTAAGCACGTAACCGTCGCTAAGAACAAAGTCTTTTCCTGCTTTGATATTGTGGTAATCACAGGTTTCGATTTCTTTGTACTTGGCAATTTCCTTCATATTCAGGTGCCTATCTTTCGGTTTTTCCTTAAAGAGATAACCGTTGCAGTAGATCCTGTGATCCAGGGGAATGGTATACACCTCCACCCTGTTGTCCTCGTAGATTTTTTCCGAATAATCCTTATCCAGTTCATGATATACCACTTCAAAACCACGGTGGGTCTCCGTAATCGTAAAAATGGTTTCCAGCATTTTCCTGATTCCCTTCGGGCCGTACACATGCAGCGGCGTTTCCCTTCCCAACAGCCTGAAAGATGCAATAAGCCCCGGCAGTCCAAAACAATGGTCCCCGTGAAGATGGGAAATGAAAATATGGTTGATTTTCGAAAATTTTGCCTTCGCTTTTCTTAGCTGAACCTGCGTGCCTTCCCCGCAGTCGATCAGGAAAGACCGCTCCTCCATTTCCAGGAACTGGGCGGTCGGGGAAGAATTGACGGTAGGAATGGCTGAATTAAAGCCTAATATTGTTAGATAAGTACTCAAATTGATCGTTTATTATATACACAAAGGTACGGATTAAGGTTTAGATTAAGATTGAGGCAGAGGCTGAGCCTTAGATCGAAAGCCGGATATCCGTCGCCTTTATCTTTGTATTAGCCTCTATCTTTCAGAAACTCCAGAAACAAATCCAGTGCCTGCTTTCTGTGGCTGATCTTATTTTTATCCTGAGGATCCATTTCAGCGAAGGTCATACCGTAGCCTTCGGGAACGAAAATCGGGTCGTAGCCGAAACCTTTGAAGCCTTTATTTTCCTTCAACAGGTTGCCGTGAACCCTTCCGTCGAAATATTGCGCCCCGTTTTCATCATAGTAGCATAAAACGGTAATAAAATAGGCTTTCCGGTTTTCGATCCCTTCCATTTCATACAATACCTTTTCAATATTTCTGGCAAAATCGTGATCACCGGCGTACCGTGCGGAAAAGATTCCGGGCCTACCGTCCAGGGATTCCACCACCAGTCCGCTGTCGTCCCCAAGGCTTGGAATACCGGTCTTTTCAAAACAGTATCTGGCCTTGATCAGTGCATTGGCATTAAAGGAATCTCCGTCTTCTACGATTTCCTCATGGATATCGTAATCCGTAAGGCTTTTAACAACAAACTTATCGCCCAGGATCTGCTGGATCTCTTCTTTTTTATGGATATTGTGTGTGGCAACCAGTAATTCCATCTCCGTTTTCATTTTAATTTATATTTTATTTAACACAAAATGCATCCGTAATTTTCGCAGGGAACACGAAGATCGCCGGTGAAACAGGAAGCAAAAAATTTAATAATACCGGATCTATAATTCAGAATAATGAACTTTATACTTTTTCATAAAAAGATAAAAGAATAAAGAAAAAAGGATCACTCCCATTCCCAGGATCATCCATTCCGGTATTTTAAAAGCCTCTGCAAAGCTTTCGCTTTTGGTATAGGTAATCAGCAAGGTCGAACATAGGTTGTTGAAACCATGCAGCAGCATCGGCAGCAGCAGGGATTTTGTCTTGTAATAGACCAGCCCCAGAATACAGCCCAGCAACACTGCTCCTACCAGCTGCCACGGATTTCCATGCACCAGGCCGAAAATAACCGAAGCGGAAACGATAGCTTTCCAGGGTTCTACCCCTTTGTTCATCAATCCTTTCTGAATAATTCCCCGGAAAATAATTTCTTCGAAAATCGGGGCGCAGATTACTGCTGTAATCATCATGACTATCGGATCATCGGTGAGTTTTTCCATCAGCTGGGTAAAAAATTCATAGTATTTCCCGAAAAACGGTCCCGTGGTTGGAATCTGCGAGGTGATGAATTCCGCAATGAACATCATCCCCGTCATCATAGGAAAAATCAGAAGGTACGTATAGAAGTTGGTCGGCGAAAAGTTGAAATTCAGCTTTTTCCCGGTGGTCCTGCGCACAATAAAAAAATCAAAGAAAGCTATAGCGGTAACAAATCCTGCTGCATTGGCCAGCATAAAAAACCAATCTTTGTACTGAAGGTTTTCTTTAAAGGTAAACATCCAGAAGACATTAAAGAAAGAGGTAGCCATGGTGCCGAGAAATAATCCCGCCAATAGCACCAGCCCTCCGATCCATGTAAAGGTATACTTCGGATATTTATTTTCCATAGGGTATCAATGATTTTAAATTCAAACAAAGATAAATCAAATTATGGGAAAAGAGAATTCCGGCAAAGGAATTGCCTGTAAAACCTGATATATTTTATGGTCCCTCATCATGGGATCTGTTTTTGTATCGAGTAACTTTGCCTTTTAATTTTTCAACATGGATAAAACAATGAAGCGGCCGGAGAATGTTAATGTATCCTTGCTTACGTATGTCTCTTTTACTTTCTTAGGATATTTTATCATAGGGCTCTCACTGTCCGTCCTTCCGATTTTCATTAATAAAAGCCTGGGATTCAGCTTAGTGGTAGCCGGCTTGGTCATCAGCCTTCAGTATGTTTCCACCTTTTTTCTTAGAGCCTACTCGGGAAAAATGATCGACGGTAAAGGTCCGAAACCCGCCGTCCTGTACAGCATGCTGGGATTTTCCCTCACCGGGATTTTCCTGATCATGGCCTATTATTTTAAAGCTTCGCCATCTCTCAGTCTGATATTCCTGATCATTACGCGCCTGCTTACCGGCTGTGCGGAAGGATTGGTCGGTGCAAGTCCCATCAACTGGGCTATAATGGCGGTTGGTGAAGAACATACGGCCAAAATCATTTCCTACAACGGCGTAGCTTCTTACGGAGCTCTGGCGATCGGCGCCTCTCTGGGCATCCTCATCGAGCATGATTTCAGCCTGTACGGTATCGGCATGCTTTCCATTATGATGGGAACTGCGGGCTTTTTGTATGCGCGAACCAAAAGGAATGTAACCAATCCCAATACGCAGGAAGGACAATCTTTCTGGAAGGTATTAAGAAAAGTGGCTCCCTTCGGTGCGTGCCTGGCATTGGGCGGTCTGGGTTTTGCCAGCATATCGACCTTCATTACACTGTATTACAATTATTTCCACTGGAACAACGGCGCTCTGTGCCTGAGCGTTTTCGGCGGTCTGTTTGTTATCGGAAGACTGGTATTCAGCAATGTGATTAAAAATTACGGCGGAATCAGGGTAGCGATGGTCTGCCTTCTGGTGGAAACTACCGGTCTTCTGATTATTGCTTTCGGAAACAATCCTGAAATCGCTTTGGTAGGAGCCGGCGTTACGGGCCTTGGCTTTTCACTGATCTTCCCTGCGCTGGGGGTGGTGGCCATCAAAAGCGTTCCTGCTTCCAACCAGGGTTCTGCTTTAGCGGGATACGGACTGTTCATCGATCTTTCACTGGGTGTTGCCGGACCGCTCATCGGCGGTGTGGCGGATGTGTATGGAATGGCGTATATCTTCCCGTTCAGTGCCGGAATGGTTTTTATCGGGCTGGGACTGGCGTATCTGCTGAAAAGGAAATCGGATTTGCAGATTTAAACAGAAATCTATGAATGGCTGGAAGGGGGAAGATGGAGGCTGGAAGTTTTTCCCGCAACATAAGAATTCAGAGTCCGGAAAATATGATAGCTTAAAATATTTTAACGTGAACCCGAAGAAGAAGAAGATGGATTAACAGGCTGGAAGATGGAAGCGGGATGCCGGAAGGTTATCCCGTCAAAACAGGATCAAAGGTTTTATTCATCAAACTGAATATTTGGTCGTACAGCTTCATTTACCATGGTCTTAAAGTCCCGGAAGGACGGCTTAGTACAGGACAGGACAAAATCCTGTCAGTAGAGTTAACCGTTTATTTGTCCTGCCAGAAGCAATCTGTTAAAAATCATGACCGATTGAACCTTAATTTTATTTTTAAATCAATTAAAACAACTAATATAAATCAGATATAGGCGAATTCATATTATTTTAAAGCAAACAAATGAACCACAAATAATACGAATGGTTTCACGGATATACCCGATTATTTATCGTGAAATTTTTGAAAGTCTTCGTGCCATTCGTGTTTAATTAAAAAACTAAAGTTCGGAATCCATTTTCAGGATTCGACAAAATTCACGATTTTTGCAACTTCAAAATACGATATGTCAGACTTAATCAAAGAAATAGAGAAAAGGAAAACCTTCGGGATCATCTCCCACCCCGATGCCGGGAAGACCACTCTAACGGAAAAGCTGCTGCTTTTCGGGGGTGCGATCCAGGAAGCGGGTGCGGTAAAATCCAACAAGATAAAAAAAGGAGCCACCTCCGACTTTATGGAAATCGAAAGGCAGAGAGGGATCTCGGTAGCGACTTCCGTACTGGCTTTTGAATACAGAGACCACAAGATCAACATCCTGGATACGCCGGGTCACAAGGATTTTGCAGAAGATACTTACCGGACATTAACGGCCGTAGATTCCGTCATCGTCGTGATTGACGTGGCGAAAGGGGTTGAGGAACAGACGGAAAAGCTGGTGAAGGTATGCCGGATGCGGAATATTCCGATGTTGGTGTTCATCAATAAGCTGGACCGTGAAGGTAAAGATGCCTTCGATCTTCTTGATGAAGTGGAACAGAAACTGGGACTGACGGTTTGCCCGCTCTCCTTGCCGATTGGTATGGGAAGCGATTTCCAGGGAATCTACAACATCTGGGAAAACAACATCCAGTTGTTTCTGGAAGAGAAGAAGCAGAAGGTAGGTGAAGCGATTAAGTTTGACGACATCAATGATGCTTCGATCGATGAGGTGATCGGTGAAAAAGCAGCCACTACCCTGAGGGAAGAACTGGACCTGGTACAATCGGTTTACCCGGAATTCAACCGGGAAGATTATATGAAAGGGGACCTGCAGCCGGTTTTCTTCGGTTCGGCGTTAAATAATTTCGGGGTCCGCGAATTGCTGGATGCCTTTATTGATATTGCCCCGATGCCGCAGCCGAAGGAAAGCGATACCCGCCTGGTGAAGCCTGAAGAGGAAACGTTTACGGGATTTGTTTTCAAAATCCACGCCAACATGGATCCGAAGCACAGGGACCGTCTGGCTTTCGTAAAGATTGTTTCCGGAACGTTTAAAAGAAATGAAAATTACCTTTTGGTAAGAGAAGGCAAGAAGATGAAATTTTCTTCGCCGAATGCTTTCTTTGCCGATAAAAAAGAAGTGGTGGACGAAAGTTTCCCGGGAGACATCGTGGGTCTTCACGATACCGGAAGCTTCAGGATCGGCGATACCTTAACCGGTGGTGAAAAGCTGAGTTTCAAAGGGATTCCGAGCTTCTCTCCGGAACATTTCAGGTATATTAATAATAACGATCCGCTTAAAGCGAAACAGCTGGCCAAAGGGATCGATCAGCTGATGGATGAAGGAGTTGCCCAGTTGTTTACCCTGGAAATGAACGGCCGTAAGATCATCGGAACGGTAGGTGCGCTTCAGTACGAAGTGATCCAGTACCGTCTGGAACATGAATACGGAGCAAAATGTACCTACGAACCGCTTTCCATGCACAAAGCCTGCTGGGTGGAAGCCGATGAAAAATCTGAGGAGTTTAAGGAATTTGCGAGGTTAAAGCAACGGTTTTTGGCAAGAGATAAATACAACCAACTGGTTTTCTTAGCCGATTCTTCATTCACGATCCACATGACGCAGGAGAAATTCCCGAATGTGAAGCTGCATTTTATTAGTGAGTTTCAGAATGCTTAATTAATTTAGAGACCGTTTGCTTTTGAACGGTCTCTAAATTAAATTTATTATTCTAAAGAGTTATTATATTTTCTTTTGTTTTCTTCAACCATTTTCCGGTATTCAGGATTATTAACTTTTCCCTGATACGGATCATTTACATACTCTTCTCTTTTTAATAAATATTGATCTTTTGTAACTGTTATTCCTTTCTTCTGTTCTATCGGCAAACTTTTTTTATTGACGGAGATCAACTCAAAATTTATATAATTATTTATTTCATTAAGTTTTAAAATAAGACCAGGGAGACCTCTAAATTTATAAGGGCCATCGCTGATAGGAATATCATAAGTAAACCATGCTACAAATTTCTTTCCTCCCGCTTCAACAATTGCCTTATAGCATTTATAACCACCAATAGTAGAAATACTATTATTATTGATTTTCCAATTAAGTTTGTCAGGGCTTTCGTATGTATAATAATTTTTTCCTAAATAATTTGATATATAAGTTTTAATTTCATCTTTATATACGTTATGTTTCACCTTAGATCTTGGAAGAGCACCTGGATCTAAAACATTTCCTGTTTTCATGGCATCTTCCAGCTTTTTTCCAAAACCATCAACAGCTTCCTTATAATTTTCACTATAATAAATAGATTTCTTTCCGTTAGTAAGCAATACCATCGGCTCATATATTGATGATGATCTGTTTAAAGTATCCTGCACAAAAATGTAATTATATTTTACCTCAATTTCAGAAGAATCTTTTTTAACTTGACTCCTTGCATAATTTATACAAATAAATGAAAGGAAAATTCTTAAAAGCAGTTTCATAAATATTTAAAATATATCATTAAATAGGCTGTCTTTTTAAACAGCCTATTATTTTTTGTTAAGTCATCGGATTTTCATAGCTTGAATGTCCACAATCCTGATTGTTATACATTTCCCATTCATTATAAAGACAATCTATAGAATCAAACTGGTCATCAAAAATTGTCTGATAAGTTGTTCCACATACAGTCTTGATGGTAATTCTGTATTGTTTAAAAACAAAATCTTTTTTAATTTGTTCATTAGAATGGGAACTACATAAAGCAATTTCCTTAGCAGAAATAATTCCAGCAATCATAAATGCTGAAAACAATAATAATTTTTTCATTGTATTTATTTTTAATGTTAAACATTACAAATATAGCTGTCTGTCCAGTAAATTAATATACAATTAGTTCTACAAATTTTGTGGAACTTTTCGTACATATTTATTACTTTTGACGAAAATTAACAAATATGAGCGTAGGATCTACTATTAGAAAACTGAGAACACGTCAGAATAAATCTCAACAAGAAATTGCTGATCTACTTAATATTGACAGGAAACTTATGTCAATTGGGAAAATGATCAAAATGATATAAAATCAGAATACATTCCAAAACTCGCCTCTATTTTTAAAGTTGAAATAAAAGATCTGTTCCATGATTCGGATCACAAAATTGAAATTATTCAAAATAATCACAACGAAGGTAAAGAAACATCTATCTTAAATGGTGCAATCCTTATTATTACTGACAAAAATAGCGTTGAGGACTTGGTGAGTGTTATTAAAAATAAACTTGAAAATAATTAAATGATTATTTTATTAAATCCGCAGGAGTTTATCTGCGGATTTTTTCTTTTAATGTCATTTCTCAAAGATATCATCTCTAAGCACTTCAGCCTCATGGATAGATATTCAGTGAAAATTTTCGATTTCTGAAAAGAAGAATAACGAAATCAGATTCCAGATAAGATTTGGTGGATGTATTTTTCAAAAAATTTTGTAAAAGGATTATCTTATATTTTACAAAACATTAAAAATCAATCCTTTATCAATTTACATAAGCAAAACAACTCCTGTACAATCATTACAACCGTCCCGCTCCTAATTTTACTTCATCGAAAAATTAATGTTATGAAAAAATTCATTTTACTCGTTGCGGTATCCGGTACGTTCATTATGTGTAAAAAAGGAGAAACCGCAGCTTCCAATATGGAAAACACCATTCATTCGGCAGACAGCACCGTTTCGGCAGCTTCTGAACAATTGGACAAAGTAAGTGATCAGGCACATGCGGCCCTGGATTCTGCCGGTGTCAGGATCAGAGATTTTGAAAATGCCAAAAATGAGGTAAGGGATAAAATCGAGAACACTTCAAAAATGGTAGACTCCCTGTCGGATAAGATTTCCCATGTGGCTCTGGAATCCAAATCGGAAAAGAAAGATTCCGCTGCAAAAAATCAGAAGATCGTAGTGAATGTTCCAGCACCAAAAGTAATCCGGGAAACCAAAGTGGTGTACAAAAAACAGCAGGAAAAGGAAAATGCTGAACAGACGGTCTCGAAAAACAGAATGGTAAAAACAGGGACGCTCGAGCTCTATGTAAACAATGCTGAAACGGCAAAAGAAATTGTAAAGGAAGAAGTAGCCCAATACGAAGGATTCATTAGGAGCGAAAATATTTCGGTAAGCAGCGATGATAAAAAAATGGCTTATCTGAAAGTACGGGTCCCGCTCCAGAAATTCGATGACCTGATGAGCGATCTGAGCTATAACTTAGGCGACGTTGAAAACAAAAGCATTGAGGTGACCGGACAGGAAGTTGCGGAAAACACCCTCTGCGATATTGATATTACACTGTATGGAAAAGAGGAAAATCATGGAGTACGGAAAGAGCCGGAAACCTTCGGTGAAAAATCCTTCGCGGCCGTTTCTTCAGGCTGGAATGTGATCACGTCCATTTTCCTGTTTATCCTTCCGCTCTGGCCTCTGCTTTTACTGGGCGGAGCCGGCTATTATTTTTATAAGAAAAGAGGTAAAAGCACAAACCGTCATGATCCTCATTAACCCGATTTGTCGGCGGGAAGCGGGAAGTTTTGGCTGTTTCTGAACGGAAATGCCTGTTTCCACTGATATTATCTTAAAGTTTTAAATAAAAATTCTATTATTTTAACGTGAATTCGAGGTACAAGCCGTAAATAAAGGCTGGAAGATGGAAGCTGGATGCCGGAAGTTTCTCTTGTCAGGCATAGGATCAAAGGTCCTGATCATCAAACTGAATAGGGTATCGCTTTTATCAGAGGAGTTATTATTCAATCCTGAATAACCGGCCTTTTTTTTCAATCATGGACGGATTTCTCTTGTTTTTAAAGTCCTGAAAGGACAGCTTGGTACAGGATAGGATAAAATCCTATCAGAAGCATAAACCGTGTATTTGTTCCGGCAAAATGAGTATTATTTAAAATCCCGACTGAATCACTCTCATTTTTATTTTTGAATTAAATAATCGGCTGAATATGATGTGGATACAGTCAGATTCATGTTATTTTAATAATATTTTAATCAGAAATCCGTTTTCACAAAAACTCTTATCCTTACTTTTACATCATAATCATGAGGCGGATAAAAAAATGTAAATGAAAATTTAACCTTCGGCAAAAATGGCCATCCAATAGATAAAGCTGATCAGATTTGATTTTAAAATAAAAGATATATATTATTAATATTTTGTGGTTCGTGTGAAGTAAAAAGGCTCCCAATATTGAGAGCCTTTTACTATTTCCGTATAATTAAGCAATTACTTTGCAATGCTTCTTGAAATAACAATCTTCTGGATCTCGGAAGTTCCTTCATAGATCTGGGTAATTTTCGCATCCCGCATCATCCTTTCCACATGGTACTCCTTCACATATCCGTATCCTCCGTGGATCTGTACAGCTTCAATAGTTGTATCCATTGCCACCTGAGAAGCGTAAAGCTTAGCCATTGCACCGCTTTCAGAGATATCTTTTCCGGCATCTTTTTCTACAGCGGCTTTAAAGCAAAGCATTCTTGCTGCGGTAATCTGGGTAGCCATATCAGCCAGCTTAAACGCGATCGCCTGGTGGTTAATAATTTCCGTTTTGAACGCTTTTCTCGTCTTTGCATATTTCAGTGCAAGCTCGTAAGCTCCGGAAGCAATTCCCAATGCCTGGGAAGCAATCCCGATTCTCCCGCCATTCAAAACTGCCATGGCAAAGTTAAATCCGAACCCGTCTTCCCCGATTCTGTTTTCTTTCGGTACTTTCACATTGTTGAAGATCAAAGAGTGCGTATCGCTTCCTCTGATTCCCAGTTTGTCTTCTTTCAGCCCGATCTCGAAACCTTCCCATCCTCTTTCCACGATAAATGCGTTGATTCCTTTATGTTTTTTCTCAGGATCCGTCTGGGCGATCACGATATAATAAGTAGCCGTTCCACCGTTGGTGATCCAGTTCTTGATTCCGTTTAACAAATAATAATCTCCTTTGTCTTCAGCAGTTGTTTTCTGTGAAGTGGCATCAGATCCCGCTTCTGGTTCCGATAAGGCAAAAGCCCCGATTACCTGTCCGCTTGCAAGCGGGGTAAGGTATTTCATTTTCTGCTCTTCAGAAGCGAATTTTTCCAGACCGGCACAAACCAATGAATTATTTACGGACATCACTACAGCGGCAGAAGCATCGATCTTGGCAATTTCCTCCATAGCCAAAACATAAGAAACGCTGTCCATTCCGGCACCTCCGTACTTAGGATCCACCATCATTCCCAAAAGACCCATTTCTCCCATTTTCTTCACCTGTTCGGCAGGAAACTTCTGGTCGCGGTCTCTCTCGATAACCTCCGGTAATAGTTCGTTCTGAGCAAAATCCCTTGCTGCCTGCTGAATCATCAGCTGTTCTTCTGATAAATTAAAGTCCATAAAAAAATAATAATTAGATGGTCGCTAATTTACACTTTTTGATCAAATCTGAAAACAGAATGATAAATTAGAGGATAACAATGAAAAACGGTAATTTATAAATATTCATCAGATATAAATTAAGTTTGAATTATTAAATCGATTAAGGCTTCCCTTTTATTAATTTCTAATTAACATTTATGATTTCCTTAATTAAAAAAAATGCTTATATTTAAAATTATTAAAATCATATAATAAGAATCATGGCAATCAAAAGGTTATTCGATATACCACACCATGCTTTAGAGAAATATCCTAAGCAAGACATGTTTGTGACGAAGGATCATGGGGAGTGGAAAAAAACATCTACGCAGGAATTCATCAACCAGGCCAACAAAATTTCAAGGGGCCTTCTGAAACTTGGAATAAAGCCTGGTGATAAAATCGCCTTAATTACCACCAATTCGCGCACCGAATGGGCCATTATGGATCTCGGAATCTCCCAGATCGGCGTGGTGTCGGTTCCTGTATATCCGAATATTTCGCCGGAAGACTATGAATTCATCTTTACCAATGCCGAAATCAAATACTGCTTTGTTTCCGATAAGGACCTGTTGGGTAAAGTGGTGAAAGTAAAACATAACATTCCGTCATTACAGGGTATTTTTACTTTCGACCCCATTACCGGAGCAGCCAGCTGGAAAGAAATCATTGATCTTGGTGAAGACGACTCTACCCAGATTGAAGTGGAAGACCTTTCGAAGGCCATTAATTCCGAAGACCTGGCCACCATTATCTATACGTCGGGAACTACCGGAAAACCGAAAGGGGTCATGCTCACCCATCACAATATCGTTTCCAATGTACTGGGTTCCGTACCGAGAATTCCCAAAAAGAAAAGCCTGGATTACAAAGACACCCGGGTGCTGAGCTTCCTGCCGATCTGCCATATTTTCGAGAGAATGCTTTTTTACCTTTTCCAGTACAACGGTTTTTCCATCTATTTTGCGGAAAGCATTGACAAGATGGGCGAAAATGTAAAGGAGGTAAAGCCCCATTACATGAGCGTTGTGCCGAGACTGGTGGAAAAAGTATACGATAAAATCTATGCAACCGGTTCCTCTGCGGGAGGCCTTAAGCAGAAGATCTTTTTCTGGGCACTGGACCTGATTTCCAAAAAGAAAACCGTATCCAAACCTTCGGGATTAAAAGAAATTATTGCCGATAAGCTGGTATTCAAAAAATGGAGAGAAGGACTAGGAGGTGAGATCATTACCCTGGTGTCAGGTTCTGCCGCCTTATCCACCCGTCTGAACCTGATGTTCCAGAATGCAGGCATCCCTATTTTGGAAGGCTATGGGCTTACGGAAACTTCACCGGTGATTTCCGTCAACAGCTTTGAGAAGATGAAGATCGGAACCGTAGGGCTGCCGTTGGACAATCTGGATGTTAAGATTCAGGCAGACGGTGAAATTACCGTGAAAGGCCCTTCGGTTTTCAAAGGATATTTCAAAAACGAAGAAATGTCGAAAGAGGTATTTACCGAGGAAGGCTACTTCAGAACAGGTGATATCGGCCACCTCGACAGCGACGGATTTTTGCAGATCACCGACCGTAAAAAGGAGATGTTTAAGACATCAGGCGGGAAGTACATTGCTCCCCAGACCATCGAAAACCAGGCGAAGGCTTCCAAATTCATCGAACAGATTATGGTGGTCGGCGACGGTGAGAAAATGCCGTGTGCCCTGATCCAGCCGGATTTTGAATTTGCAAAAAGCTGGGCGATGAGAAATAATCTCAACATCGGTACGACGCCCCAGGAAATCGCAGAAAGTGCAGAGCTGAAAGACCGGATCAAGAAAGAGATCGACGGCATCAACGAGCACCTCGGAAACTGGGAGCAGATTAAAAAAATCGAACTGACCCCGGAAATCTGGGCCGTCGACACCGGACTGCTTACCCCAACGCTGAAACTGAAAAGGAAAGCCATCAAGGAAAAGTTCATCAGCCTTTACAATAAGATGTATGAGCATCGTGAATAAAATACATACCGCTTCTTTCGGAGCGGTTTTTTTTGGATTAAATTCAAATTAAAAGCTTTTCATAGTCTAATGCACTGTTTGTCATTGACTTCGTCGAATCTTCGATTTCCGCAGGAATCCAGCCATAGCATTAGAGAATCGTATGGAAAGATTCGGGTTGAGATTCTCTCCTACAGAAATCGTAGATTCGACCTTATTAATGACAATAATACGGATGATCAGACTGAAAATTAATCAATCATCCGGACTTTGTTTTTTGATATCCTGCAAACAAAAAAATCTGCCTCAATTAAGGCAGATTTTATATTGTAAAATGCAATTAAATTAGAATTTAATCACCGCATTCATTCTTTCGTTTTCTTCCATCACGAGTTCGTCATCCACCAGGATTTTCCCTGAATGTTCATCGATGATGATTTTCTTTCTCTGGGCGATTTCCATCTGCTTCTGAGGCGGAATGGTAAAGAAAGATCCTTTCGGAGCTCCTCTTTCAAGACCTACCACGGCAAGACCGTTCGGTGAGTTGGTTCTGATCCTGTTGTAAGAAGCCAGTAATCTTTCATCGATTTTTCCGGCGTATTCTTTAGACTGTTCTATCAGATATTCCTCTTCTTTCTTCGTTTCAGCCACCAGGCCTTCAAGCTCTTCTTTTTTGAACTTCAGGTGATTCTTCAGATCGTCGATCTTGGAATTCAATTCGTCCAGCGTTTCGTTTTTATGAGCAATTTTAGCACCGAATTCTTTGATTCTCTTTTCAGCAAGCTGGATCTCAAGTTCCTGATATTCCATCTCCTTGCTTAATGCTTCAAATTCCTTGTTGTTTCTTACGCTGTCCTGCTGAGATTTGTATTTTTCAATTAAAGTCCTTGCATGGTTGATCACTTCGTGCTTTGTTTTGATCTGGTCGTCCTGATCTTTAATGTCTGCATGAAATTTTTCAGCTCTCTTTTCAAGACCTTCGATTTCAATCTCAAGATCCTCTACTTCGATTGGCAATTCTCCTCTGGTATTTCGGATTTCGTCCAATCTGGAATCAATGATCTGCAAATCGTATAAAGCTCTTAACTTCTCTTCAACTGAAATATCGTTGGTTTTTGCCATATTTTAAATGAAATAATTTACCGGGTTTGTTTTCTCAATAGATTTTGAGATTGCAAAGGTACTAAATTTTTGTGATAAAATTTCAAATAATTGTTGAGTTACAAATTGTTCTGATTCAAAATGCCCGATATCGCAGATCAGCATTTTGGATTCTGCGAGGAAAAAATCATGGTATTTGACATCTCCCGTAAGATAAGCATCACATTTTTTGGAAATTGCAGAGCGGATACCACCGGCTCCGGAACCGCCGAGTACCCCTACCCTTTTTATTTTTTTGCTGTTGAAGCCGGAATGCCTGATGACTTCGAGCCCGAATTTTTCTTTTACATATTTCAGGAAATCATGCTCCTCCATCGGTTCCTCAAAATCGCCGTACATCCCGAGCCCGGAATACGGGTTGGTATTGTCGAGGCTGTAGATCTGATGCGCCACCTCTTCATAAGGATGAGCTGTTTTCATGGCATTGACGATCGGTCCCTGTTTATAATCTTCAAAAATCACAGACACCATATCTTCATCCGCATTTTCCCTTACGTTTTGCTGTCCCGAAAAAGGATTTGAACCTTCAACAGGCCTGAAAGTGCCGTCTCCGTTTATGGTAAAACTGCATTCGTCATAGAAACCGATGTTTCCCGCCCCGGCACTGAAAAGCGCTTCCCTTACTTTGCCCGAATATTCCTTAGGAACAAAAACCGTAAGCTGCTTGAGGTTATTTTTTTTAGGCTGTAGTATTTTCAGGTTTTTTAATCCCAGCTGATTACAGATTCCGCGGTTGACTCCGGAGAAATCATTGTCGAAAGCCGTGTGCACGGCATAAATGGCTATTTTATTTTCAATAGCCTTAATAACAGCCCTCTCCACATAATTTTTCCCGGTAAGCGATTTTAACCCTGAAAAAATAATCGGATGAAAGCATACAATCAGGTTGCAGTTTTTAAGGATGGCTTCTTCCACCACCTGCTCCAGCGCGTCGTGACAGACCAGGATTCCGCTGACATCGCGGTCCCATGATCCGCACAGCAGACCCACATTATCGAAATCTTCCGCCTGGCTTATTTTAATGCGTTCCTCTATTTTTGAAATTACTGTTCTTAGTTTCATGATTTACTATTTGTAACAGGACGAAGATATTAATTTTTAACGTGAACCCGAAGAAGAACCCGGATTAATAAGTCCGAAGATGGAAACTGGATGCGGGAAGCTTCTCTTACCAAAAATTTGATCAAAGATCCTGATGAGCAGACAAACATTTTTTCACTTTATTAAAGAAAATTCTATTTAAAAACGCTGACTGGATGAGCCTTAATTTAATTTTTTAATTAATCAGCCTGATTATAATAAAGTATCCGGCAGGAAGTGCCTGCAATCAAGCCTCAGAAATTAACACCGTTTTCTTCATCATGTTCCCTCCGAAAATGATTAACTTCGTTATGATAAACAATTACTGAATGGAAAAGGAGCATCAGCTGATTCCCGGAGACCAGCTATGGAAAAGACATTTATACCGAATCATTTACAGATCCGACACCAGGCTCGGAAAACTTTTTGATATCATATTGCTTGTACTCATTCTCATCAGTACCTTCATTATCATGATGGAGAGTATTCCAAAGCTGGATAAGAGATTCCATTATACGTTTATTATCCTGGAATGGATCATTTCCATCTTTTTCTCTGCAGAATATTTTTCGAGGATTGCCGTCGTTAAAAACAAAAAATGCTACATTTTCAGCTTTTTCGGAATTATCGATTTCTTTGCCCTGGTCCCTTTCTACCTAAGCTTTCTTTTTCCGGTGACCAAATATTTCCTGATCTTCAGGATGCTGAGAATGCTCAGGGTATTCCGGGTATTCAACCTCCTGGATTTCATGAACGACGGGACCGTGATCGTGCGTGCATTGCGGAACAGTTCCCGGAAAATATACATCTTTCTGCTGTTCCTGATCATTTTCTCGGTCATTGTGGGTTCGCTGATGTTTATGGTGGAAGGCGGACGGCCGGGATTTGAAACCATTCCTCAATCGATCTACTGGGCGGTGGTAACGGTAACGACGGTCGGATACGGTGACGTTTCCCCTATTACCCCATTGGGAAAATTCTTTGCCGTAGTCCTGATGCTGGCCGGGTATTCCATTATTGCCGTACCTACGGGAATTGTAACGGCAGAGATGAGGAACAAAAGACAGAATCTTGAAAAGGTATGCGAACGGTGCGGAAATGAGGATATTGACGACGATGCGCGGTATTGCAAGCAATGTGGCAAGAAATTAGCTTAATAGAAAATATCAGTAATCTATTAATTAAAATACTACGGAATCATGGAACCTAAAAAGAAAAATAAGCCGAATATGCTGGTCGTTGTACTGTTTTCGGCAATTGTACTAATGGTGGTTATTTATTTTATCCTTGTCACCTTTTTTCCTGCCGTTTTCTCAGGACTCAGTACCGGGGATATACAACCTGTTTCTGATAAATAAATCAGCAGATTTTATCTGAATTATTCAGGTTACAGGACTCAAGGATAAAAATGCAGCTCTTCGATTTATTAAAACCGGACTACCGGTAATTTTAACATCTGAATATCTTAAATAATAAAGGCGGCCCCGAGGGGGCCGCCTTTATTCATGAGATCATTTATTTATTTTTTAATTGCCTTAACAGTTTGTCTGGAACCGTCCTTCATGGAAAGTGTTACCATATAGACCCCCTGTTTCAATTCTCCGAGATGAAGTTCGGAAGAAGGATTGTCAATGGTTTTCAGCAATCTTCCCGAAATATCAGATACCGAGACGGATTTTACCTTGGCGACATCCGAGATATTCAGTACATCGCTGAAAGGGTTAGGATACAGCTTGATGGTATTCTTAAGATCTGCTTTTACATCCGAAACAGCCAAAACTCCTTTGGTCATGTTGATGGTGAAAACATCTTCAGGCTCATCAATATAATCACTGTACTGTCCTACATTCACATAATAGACAGTTCCCGCTGTGGTAGGGATGGAAATGGTTTCGGTACCGCCTCCTGCTGCATTATCTCTAGTATCCACGCAAGCCAGGGATGAACAGCTTCCGCTGAATACACCGATTTTGGGATCGAAAGTACTTCCTGACGGCATCGTCACCGTAATATTATAAGTATCCCCGTCACCTGTAAACTTAAACCAGGTTCCGTCGTTCATTCCGCTGTTGGTACATACCGTAACAAATCCTCCGTTGTTGGTTGCACCGGCAGCATCATTCTGGGTGTAAGTATAAGGGAAAGCTGTTGCCGTAAGCGCTCCTGAACAATCATCATTTGCAGGAGGAGGAGGAGGGGTTCCTATACAGATATCAAAGCCCTGGCTGTTGCCTGCCCCGAAATAGCTATATACTCTTACCCAGTAAGTCTGCCCCACGGTAAGTCCGGATACCATAGCCGAAGTAGGATCCGAGCAGAAGACGCTGGTTAGCGCACCACATCCTCCGCTGAATACCTGGAAATAGGTATCGGTATCCACGGTGGTTCCGGTAGAAACAACGTTCAGCAGAGAAATTCTATGTCTGGTGGCCGTTGCTGTAAACTTAAACCATACATCGTCATCTGCAGTTCCGTAACAAGGAGCCGGATCCACATTGGAATCCGTTGCCCCCAACGTATATCCGGAAGTTACTGCTCCGCAGTTAAGATCAGGATTTACCGTAAGGGTAATGGCCGCGGCACATTCGTCATTGGACGGCGGGGGCGGCACGGTAGAAAACATTCTCTCGCTGCATCCTGCAGATTCGCCTCCCGAACCCACAGCCGTTACTTTAAGATAATAATTGGTTCCCGTTGCCAGTGGTGCAGAAGGCGTGAAACTGTTAGTAGTTACCGAGGCCTGATTAACCACATTCGTTGCGCCGGGAGTAGTTCCGATAGATACTTTATAACTGGTTGCTCCCGATACGTTACCCCACGTTATGGTTGGAGTAAGCGGTATAAAACCGGCATTGGCATCAGGATAAATTACAACAGGGCAGGCAGGAATCGGATTCGGGGCAAGGCCTTCAATGGTAATGACGGATTTATAATTGGCTCTCTCATTGCCTGCCGGAGGAGAAGCCGGATCCGGATCGGTATAATCGTTCCGGTACCAGAGCGTAGAATTCTGGGCACCCGGATAAACGTACATGGCTTCCTGGCTGTTGTTCGAATCATATCCTGCTGAATTTTCTTCCGCCGCTACCACCAGGTTGGAAGAGTTGTTATACGCGAAGGGGGTAGGCAAAGTAATACTGATTACCCCATTTGCATTGGTTACGGTTCCTGAAAATACCTGCGTCAGCTGAGTAGACGGGATCCAGTCTGAATCCGATGCAAAAGAGGATTTTGTTGTCATTCCCAAGTAAATCACCCACTGTGACGAGTTTGCGATCGTGGCCGACGGGTCCAGATAGAACTTAAGTCCCGTGATGTTTCCTGCCGCATTGGCATTGATTTCCTGTTTGGTAAAGATCTGCTGCACGTAAGAATACCCATAGTAGGTACTTACAGGAGCAACTCCAAGGTTGGTGCTTCCGGCCCCAAGACTGATCTGGGCAGAAAGAGTCATACTTAAAAATAATAAGCATGAAAGTAGAAATTTTGTCATAAACTATAAAGTATTTCTGTGATAGGTACTAAATTAATAATAATAATTCAATATTAAAACGAATTTTCATTTTAATATTAAAAAAAGCAGCAACTGATTTTTTTAGTTGCTGCTTTAATCATACGTTTATTAAAATTTATTTTTTAATTGCTTTTACGGTTTGTTTCGAACCGTCTTTCATTTCCAGGGTTATCAGATACATTCCCTGTTGCAGCTCTCCCAGACGGAGTTCCTGAGAAGGATTGGCAATAGTTTTAACCAATCTTCCCGCAACATCCGTTACCAGGATATTCTTTACATTTGTTGCATCAGAGATATTCAAGATTTCTGAGAAAGGATTCGGGTATACTTTTACATTTTTATCATTGGCCGCAACTTCTGAAGTCCCTAATGTTGACTGGGTCAGGCTGAAGTCGTCAACACCCAGATACCAAGGGCTTCCCGTAGAAGAAACATTCACTCCAAAGGTGTATTTTCCGCTTACAGACGGTGTAAAGTTTACCGTATATTGGGTATAAGCGGTTGTTCCCTGGGTCGCAGTAATAAATGTACCAAGATCCGTAGCGCCGGTCATGCTCTGAGTATTATTAACAACCACATTTCCCGTATACCCTATGAAACCGGATGAAGTACCGTTGGTATTATAATAGAACGAGAAGGTGTATGAGGTATTTGCCGTCAACTGGAAGATCGGAGTCCACAATTGGCTTGGATCCGTTGATCCGTATTGTAGGGTCATATAATTCGGTGCTGACTTCGGTGTATTAAAGGAAGTCGATGAAGCATTCATGGAAGTCCATGATTTCGTACCGGCACCCACTACCCAGCAGGATGGCGCTATCTGTGAGCCCAATGTGGTTAAACCGTCAAAATTCTCAGTCCATGGAAGACTTGATATTGTACTGCTGCAGGCAGTCGTAAAGTTCCTGATGGTACAGGATGAGGATACTGCATTTCCGGCATATGCATTTACCACATAATAATACTTGGTATTTGCAGCCAACGGAGCCGCAAATGTATAGGAAGTTACATTTCCAAGATCCACGTTATTCAGCACATCGGTACCTCCGGAAGTAGTTCCTACCGTCAATCTGTACCCTGTAGCAGAAGGCATGGCATCCCATGTAATGGTAGGAGCTGTGGATAATCCCTGAGCACCTGAAGCCGGTGCAGTTACGGCAGGACATAAAGAAGATGTTGTAAATGAAACAGGTCCGGTCCAGATACTTTTATTCGTTGCACTGCAATTTGACCTTACCCAAACGTAATAAGCAGTAGAAGGTGCAAGGCCTGATGCCGTATAAGTAGTTGAGGAATTCGCACTCACAGTAGGTGTGGTGGTGGACGAAGGAGCCGTATTGGCTGTACTGTAATAAATATCATATCCGTTTGCAGGAGCCGATGCGGAAGCATTCCAGCTCAAAGAGGCCTGTAATGCGGAAACATTTGCAGATGCTAATCCGGATACCTCCAGGCACGAAGGTACAGGCTCCACATTGATATCATCTAAACGGATTGAACGGTACGTTCCTCCTCCGGAATGTCTGAATGCAAGATACTGACTGGTTCCTGAAGGAATATTAACCACATACTGAGTGAAGGCTGTCGTTAAGGCAATAGGGCTTCCGATAGCTGTAAATGTGCTTGCATCATTCGGGTCGGACAGTGTTCCCACTTCCATGGTATATCCGGAACCGCCGGCATTTGCCTGGAACCGCACCCTGTTGGAACCGCTCATTAAATTTGTAGTAACAGGAGAAACCAACATTCCGCCACCGGTAGATGCCGCGTCACTGGAAATATAATACCCGTTAGGGGCAGACGTATAATAGCTGCCGTAAACATAGCCATAGCCGGCCCAGCCTGAAGGCTCAAGATACTTCCAGCATGTCGGGGCGTTGGTATTTGTTGATGATCCTACAGGAGTAGTATCGAAGTTTTCAGAATATGGGATCGGAAAAGGATTACATAAGGTAATAAATGATGATGATCCTACCCATGAACCTTTATCGGTACCGTTGCAGTTTGTTCTTACCCAGAAATAATACTGGGTAGCCGTCGTTAAACCTGATAAATTCGCGGTAACTGCTCCTGCTGCCACTGAACCGGAAGCCGGCGTTGTATTGAACGGCGCCGTAGGTGAAGTGCTGTAGTAATATTCATAACCACTGGCCGGTACGGAAGCAGGGGCAGTCCAGCCTATTGTTGCTGTGGTGGTTGAGACGTTGGATGAGGTAAGTGCCGTTACTACACTCGGGCAGTTAGCCACGGTTGTAAAAGATCCTGCCGCCGCATATCCGTTTCCGGTACCTGCCAGATCGGGAATATGAGAGTAGATGGATTGGGCATTACCGTTAAGCGCCTGCACCTGTACCTGGTAGGTAGTATTTTGAGCAAGCCCGGTAAGTGTAGCTGTAGCGGCTGAAACAGGATTTCCCAGGAAACTGGTCCAGTCGCAGTTTCCTGCAACCCTGTATTGCAGATTATAAGCAGTTGCACCGGAAGGAGCAGTCCAGTTAAGAGTCGCACCGCTGTTGGTAACCCCTGTTGTAGCGGCAAAAGTTCTTACCGGCAGCTGGGTTCCCGGCATCCAGGTATATTTCAGTCCGGTCGGAATTTTAACATTGGCATTCGCCGTTCCGGAAAAGAGCATGGTACTTGTATTCGCATTACCGGTTACCGCTTTCGACCAGTCACAAGTAGTTCCGGCAGGTACGTTACCGATCATCAGGTTATTAACGTTGGTAGCATAAGCAACAGAATTGCCTCTGATACCTACCTGAGGAGTCGTTCCTGAAGTGGATACCGTTCCCGGGTTACTGTTGTTTCCGTAAACGATATTAATTTCACCCGTAGCATAGACCAAGTGGATCTGAAAATTCAACTTTTCAGTAGACCGGTTATAATAGTTGGCGTGATCTTTATACTGAACCACAAATTCAGTTCCCAGATCCTGGTATCGGATTTCAGGAGAAGCCGACGTATTCATGGTCGGGTCCGCTCCCGCATCCTGTCCGAAAGCCGCAACCGCTCCCAACGTACCTGTATCCAAAGTCGATAAGGGTGAGTACGTATAAGTTAAAGGTGCACCGCCAAAAGTTATAAAGCCGTTGGTGCTGATGTAGCACGTGGTAACCGTAGTTCCGCCGAACGGAAAGGGCGAACTCAGGGTAATGGCAGGGGAAACCGAATCATCATAGGTTCCCGAGGCAAAAACCGTCCCACCCGTGATCGGAGTGTACGCAGCCCCCGTACTCTTGGTAAAAGAATACCCGGCAATGTTGGTCTGTGCAGACAGCCCTATCCCTAAAGATATCATACACGTGAGTAAAAGTTTTTTCATTCTATGTAAATTAAATTAGTACCATAAAATTATTAAATAATTTTAAATAAAAAGCACCATAAATTATATAATATTAAATTTTAATTAATTTTTAATGTAAAATATTGATTAAATAACAAAATTTATCACAATAAGATGAATATCTAATAATTCTAATTAATTTATAATACGCTATGAATCAAATAGTTATATATTTATCACAAATGATTGATTTACAGCGATTAAGAATTTATCCCTTTTAGACAAATCAAAAAAAATAGCGGCAAAAACTGCCGCTATTCTGATAATTAAAATATCTATCTGAAAATTTATTTTATTTCTTAATGGTCTTAATCACTTGTTTGGAACCATCTTTCATTTCTAAAGTTATCAGATACAGTCCCTGTTTCAGTTCTCCCAACTGAAGTTCAGAGGAAGGATTGCTGATGGTCTTAACCAGTCTTCCTGCAACATCCGTTACCATAATGTTTTTCACATTTGAAACATCGGAAATATTCAACACATCGGAAAACGGATTCGGATATGTTTTAATACTGTTGTTTTTCACCGATGCTTCAGAAGTTGCCAGGTTAGGGTTCAGCTGATAGGTAACATCATCGATAAGCACACTGTTGGCAGGTGCTCCGGTATGCTTGAATACAAGTTTATTAACCCCTGCAGGCACTCCGGTGATATCCAGTGAATAATTATCGATAGCCGTAGTACTGGTGGAAGTATAGCTTCCTAATGCTACAAAACTAAAAGTATCTGCTGGATTTGTAAGATACCCGATCTGAACGATTCCTCCGGCAGTTAAATTGGCTCTTCCTTTAAACTTAAGGGTATAATTACCCGATTGTAAATTGGAAAGCTCAGGTGTAGCAGCCATACCGGTAGAACTGCCGCTGGTATAAAGGTATAAAACATTCGGAGCACTCATTACGCTGCTGGCGTTTACGGCTGCATAACTGGCAGTAGATCCTATACTGGTCCAGCATACCGGAAGACTTCCCGTGGCAGTCGTATCGAAATTTTCATTTAATGTAGCTACAGCAGTACATGATGTAGTGAAGCTGACAACATTTGACCAGGCACTGGTTGATGATGCACTGCAGTTGGATCTTACCCAAGCATAATACATCGTAGCAGGAGCAAGTCCGCTTAACACTTGCGAATTTCCTGTAATACCTGTTAAGTTAGGAGTAGTGGTACCTGTAGGTGCTGTATTCGAAGTGCTGTAGTACAACTGATATCCGTTAGCCGGTACGGTTGCCGGAGCAGTCCATGAAATTGTAGCTCCGCTGGAAGTTATGCTATTTGCAAGTATTGCGGTAGGTTCCAGACAGGAAGGAATTGCTTCCACAACAAAATCATCAATATGGAAATCGATATCCGGCGAAGTAGAGCTCGTACTTGCTACAAAGGCGATTTTAACCGTTCCGCTGTAACCGGTAAGATTTACCGTTTCGGTCAGACCTGTATTTGAATAAGATCCTGTACCCGTATAGGTTTTTAAAACGTTGGCATTGCTCCATGTGGTTCCGCCATCGGTAGAAATAATCATCCGTACCAGATGCGTTCCAAGGTTAGTCTGTGCAGTGGTACCCAGATAGCTGGTAACCGCCATTTTATATTTCACGCGGTAAAGACCGGCAGTGGTTCCAAGATTGATCGGTTGGGAAATCAGCCAGTCACCGGTATTGGTTCCGTACAGATTGATTCTTACGGCAGCATTAGAACCTGTGTTTGCGAAACCTGCTTCTGCAAGCCATTTGTTGGTAACATAGGTTAGTGTAGAATTGGCTGTCACATCGCCTTTAGCCAGACTCCAGCAGTTCGGTACGAAAGCGGTGAAAGCCTGGTTGGCTGTCGGCGCACTTTCAGCACCGCATGCAGTTGTGAAAGACCTTTCACTGCAGGTTGCTGCAGGCGTTGTTGCCGTATAGCCGCTTACCGAATAATAATATTTTGTTGCTGAACTCAGCGGAGACGTAAAAGTATAGGAAGTAACATTTCCAAGGTCTATATTATTAAGAACATCCGTTCCTCCTGCAGTAGTACCTACCCGTAACTTGTAGCCCGTTACGCCGTTAATTGCCGTCCAGGTTATCGTTGGATTGGTACTTACATCCACAGCCGCCGCCGCAGGAGCTGATACGGTAGGACATAAAGAAAGTGTAGTAAATGTGGCGGAGCTGGACCATACGCCTTTATCCGTTCCATTACAGTTTCCTCTTACCCAATAATTATAGGTTGTACTTGGGGTAAGTCCCGAAATATTAGCCGTAACAATGCCGGCACCTGTTGAACCTGAAGGTACAGTGGTGTTGGTAGGCGCAGTAGAAGAAGTACTGTAATAGTATTCATACCCGCTGGCCGGAGGAGTTGTTGAAGCGGTCCAGCTGATGGTTGCCGTTTCCGGAGTAAGTGCAGACGAGGCAAGTCCGGTAACCGTGCTGGTACAGTTGGCCAATGTTGTGAAAGATCCGGCTGTTGCATATCCGCTTCCCGTACCTGCCGCATTAGGAATGTGAGAATAGATAGACTGGGCAGTCCCGTTCAGAGTCTGCACCTGCACCTGATAAACAGTATTCTGTGCCAGACCTGTCAGTGTGGCAGTAGCGGCCGAAACGGGATTTCCGCTGAAGTTTGTCCAGTCACAGCTTCCCAGTGCCCTGTATTGGATATTGTATCCCGTAGCACCGGCAGGAGCGGTCCAGCTAAGCGTTGCACCGTTATTGGTAACTGCTGACGTAGCGGTAAAAGTTCTCACCGGCAACTGGGTTCCCGGCATCCATGTATATTTCAGTCCGGTAGGAATTTTAACGTTAGCGTTTGTCGTACCGGAAAAAAGCATGGTACTGCTGTTTGCATAACCGGTTACGGCTTTCGACCAGTCACAGGTTGTGCCGGCAGGTACATTGCCGATCATCAGGTTATTAACGTTGGTAGTATACGTTACAGAGTTTCCTCTGATACCTACCTGAGGCGTTGTTCCGGAAGTGGATGTGGTTCCCGGGTTGCTGTTGTTTCCGTAAACGATATTAACTTCACCTGTGGCGTACACCAGATGAATCTGGAAATTTAACTTTTCCGTTGATTTATTAAAGTAATTGGCGTGATCTTTATACTGTACCACAAACTCAGTTCCCAGATCCTGATACCGGATTTCAGGAGAGGCTGTCGTATTGGTTGTCGGATCTGTCCCGGCATCCTGTCCGAAAGCAGAAACCGCACCTAATGAACCCGTTTCCAGGGTTGACAAAGGGGTATAATTCGTAGCTGCCGGTGCAGCACCAAAAGTGATGAATCCGTTGGTACTGATGTAACAGGTAGTAACCGTAGTCCCTCCGAAAGGAAAAGGCGAACTCAGGGTAATCGCGGGAGAAACGGAATTATCGTATGTTCCCGACGTAAAAACCGTTCCACCGGTAATGGGAGTGTAAGCTGCCGCGGTGTTCTTGGTAAAAGAATAGCCGGCAATGTTGGTCTGTGCAGATAGCCCCACGCCTAGAGCCACCGCACAGGTGAGTAGAAATTTTCTCATTATTTAGCAAATTAAAATTAGGGCTACTAAGATAGGAATAAACCACAATTAATTTACTTAATGGTTAATTATTTTATTAATTCACCAAATAAAGAAGAATATTTTAAACTAAAAACAAACAAACATTTGATTTTATTAATAAAAACGCAACTTAAGTAAAAATTATAAATCACTACAAATAAGCCTGTTGTATTTTAATCCCAAAATTGAGAATTAGCATGATACAGCCACCTGTAAATTATGCACTGCATTGCTTTTGTTTTTTTATTTAACTAAAAAAAATAGTGACAATATTAGTCACTATTTCTTTTTACATTAAAAATTTAAATCAGAATTGTTTTTTTTAATTTAAATAGAACTCATATTTGTTCAGCAGCTGGATCTCTTTGATCAGTTCACCGCTGAGATTGACCGAATGTTTCATCGACTGTACTTCGAGATGTTCAGCCGCAGCATCTTCTTCTACGTTTTTAATGTAAAATTTCAGCTTCTGGTTCCCCTGGTTTTTCTCCAGCACGTTTCTGAAAAACTGGAGGTCTTCCGGACGGAAATCCATCACATCCATGACCAGCGAAATGCTTTTTGCAAACCGTTCAAAGGCTTCCTGCAGCTCAATCACTTCATTTACATTTACGAAGACCCTGCCGTCTTTTACCTGGGCAAATTTAATTTTAAAGATCACGAACCGCTGAACTTCCAGCTTTTCTTTCAGCTTCATATAATCGCGGTCACCCAAACGGAAAGAATACGATCCCGAGTAATCCTCAAGGGTTACAAAAGCTACTTTTTCGCCGCTCCTGAAACCGTCCTGTACCCGATATTCCGTAATCAGCCCGGCCACCGTGTATTCTTTTCCGCCACCGCCGTTTTCCCTTTCTTTCTGTATGGTTTTCCAGTCTTTTTTCTTTTCCTCAAACAGCTCTTCCTGCTTGTTGGCAAATGCCTGCTCTTTGTAAGCATCCACCTCATCGAGATTCAGGAAATGGAAGGCGCCTTTCGGCTCGGCTTTTTTCGTGACTTCTTCTATAATTTCCTCTTCCCCGGTAAGCGGCTCGTCGGAAACAATTTCTACCAGGTCGGCAACATCCTCAGGCGTTTCCTGTTCGAGAACCGGAACTTCATCCGTTACCAGTTTAACTTCCTCCTCCTTTTCCAGAACTGCCTTTTTGGAAAGCTGGCCCTGCATGAACCGGAACTGGAACTTAAACTCATCCAGCGGGTGCGCAGACAGGTAAAAGCCGATGGTTTCCTTTTCTTTGTTCAGCTTATGCATATTCGGCCATTCCGGGCATGGGGCAAGCTTGGGCTGCTCGATCTGTACTTCATCGGCAAAATCGGCAAAAAGTGAAAATTCCATCTCGTTCTTGCTCTCCTGAAAACTCTGTCCGTAGCGGATCAGTCGCTCGAGGTTGGTTTTTCCGGCCATGTCGATATCGAAATACTGACCGCGGTGGAAAGAATCCAATTCATCAAAAGCACCGGCCAGCACAAGGCTTTCCGCTACCCTTTTATTCATCTGCGAAGGCAGGATCCTTTCGAAAAAATCATAGATATTTTTAAATCTTCCGTTCTTTCTTTCCCTGGTGATGGCTTCACTCGGCCCCTCCCCGATTCCTTTGATGGCCCCGAGCCCGAAACGGATCTGGCCTTTTTCGTTTACCGAAAATTTATACTGCGATTCATTCACATCAGGTCCCAGTACATCCACCCCCATACTTTTACAGTCTTCCATGAACATGGTAATCGACTCGGTATTGTTGATGTTGTTGCTCATGACGCTGGCCATGTACTCCGCCGGATAATTGGCTTTCAGGAAAGCGGTCTGGTAGGCAACGAATGCGTAACAGGTGGAGTGGGATTTGTTGAACGCATATTCGGCAAAAGCTTTCCAGTCGTTCCAGATCTTTTCCAGCCTGCCTTCATCAAGGTTGTTCTTTCTTCCGCCCTCGATGAATTTGGGGTACATTTTATTCAGGACGTCGATCTGCTTTTTCCCCATCGCTTTTCTCAGCGTATCGGCTTCCCCTTTCGTAAAGTTGGCCAGTTTCTGGGAAAGCAGCATCACCTGCTCCTGATAGACGGTAATCCCGTAGGTTTCCTTTAAATATTCTTCGGTCTCGGGTAAATCGTAGACAATCTCTTCAATCCCGTGTTTCCGGTTGATGAAATTCGGGATGTATTTAATCGGACCCGGACGGTACAGGGCGTTCATAGCGATAAGATCGGCAAAAACCGTTGGCTTCAGCTCCCGCATGTACTTCTGCATTCCCGGGCTTTCATACTGGAAGATCCCGATGGTCCTACCTTCTTTAAAGAGCTGATAGGTTTTGGTATCATCCAGCGGAATCTCATCCGGATCGATATCCAGCCCGTACCTTTCTTTTACCAGCTTCAGGGCATCCTTAATAATGGTCAGGGTCCTCAGACCCAGGAAGTCCATTTTCAGAAGACCAGCACTTTCGGCTACCGAGTTGTCGAACTGTGAAACCAGAATATCGGCATCTTTTGCTGCAATGGTCACAGGCACCAGGTTGCTCACATCTTCCGGCGTAATGATTACCCCGCAGGCGTGGATTCCGGTATTCCGGATACAGCCTTCCATTTTTTTGGCACTGGCAAGCACACTGTGCCGCGGATCTGAAGAACTGTCCAGTACGTACCGCATTTCATCCACGAGCATCTGATCTTCAGGCCTTAATTTATCATATTTGGCCAAAGCCTTGGCGATATTCATCCCCGGAACGGAAGGAATAAGCTTGGCGATGTTGTTGGTATCGGGAATCGGGAGATCCAGTACCCTTCCGGCATCTTTAATGGCCGATTTCCCTCCGAGAACGGAATAGGTAATGATCTGTGCCACCTGGTTCTGCCCGTATTTATCAATCACCCATTTGATAATCTTATCCCGGCCTTCATCATCAAAGTCGATATCGATGTCGGGCATGGAAACCCTTTCCGGGTTCAGGAAACGCTCAAAAAGGAGATCGTATTTAATAGGATCCACATTGGTAATCCCGATGCAGTAGGCCACGGCAGAACCTGCGGCGGAACCACGGCCGGGCCCTACCCAGACGCCCATCTTCCGGGCTTCGTTACAGAAATCCTGAACAATCAGGAAGTAACCGGGATATCCGGTATTGGCAATAACTTCCAGCTCAAAGTCGAGACGCTCCCTGATTTCATCGGTAATTCCGCCTGTGGGTTCGTATCTTCTTTTTGCCCCTTCGTACGTAAGATAAGTAAGATAGGCCATCTCTCCGCGTTTTCCGCCGTCCACATCATCTTCGGGATGAATAAATTCCTGCGGAATATCGAATTTCGGCAGCAAAACGTCACGTTTTAAAGTATAAGGACTGAATTTTGCAAAAAATTCCTCATAGGTATCAAAAGCATCCGGATAAGCAAGGAAAGCTTCTTTGATCTCATCTGAATTTTTGATGTAATACTCTTCCGTTGCCAGCCCTCTTCTCTTCCCGAAACCTTTTCCTACAGGCGTCGACAGCTTCTCACCATCCTTGATGCAGCTTACGATATCCTGAATGTTGGAATCGTCCTTGTTGGTATAGAACGTTTCATTCTGGGCTAATATTTTTACATTGTATTTATCGGCAAAATGCAGCAATACATCATTCAAATGTTCTTCCTCCGGCAGTTTATGATTCTGGAGCTGAACATAGAAATCATCCCCGAAAGTATCTTTCCACCATCTGAAGAGCTCCTCCCCCTTCTGTTCACCGGTATTCAGGATCGCATCGGGAATATCCCCGTGGATTCCTGAAGTCAGGGCAATAATCCCTTCCTTATACTGGGCAATCAGATCCCGGCTTATCCTTGGCACGCCGAAATAGAATCCTTTCAGGAACCCGATACTGGAAAGCTTGGCTAAATTTTTATATCCGTTAAAATCCTTGGCCAGCAGGACCACCTGTGTCCTCCGGTCGGGATCATCTTTGGTAAACTGCTTCTGTTCATAACGCTCCGAAATATAGAATTCGCAGCCTACGACAGGAATCAGGGGTTGTGAAACCGGCTCCGGCTCATTGAATTCGGTTCCGTTTTCTTCCGCCTCCTGCTTTTTGGCCAAATATTCTTTATGTTTTTTAGCACGGTCGCCATTGGCCCCTTCTACCGCCGAAACGAATTTGAAGGCCCCCATCATATTTCCAAGGTCCACCATACCGACGGCAGGGAAATTTTCTTCCGTTGCTTTTTTAATTAAATCATTGATGCTCGAAGTGGCAGTCAGCGTAGAAAAAACACTGTGGTTGTTGAAATTGAAATATTTTCCGAGATCAATCTCATCGATATTACCGAAATCCTTCTGTTTTTTCTTATTATTGAAATCCGCAACCTGCCTTCTGATCACAATATTGAAAGGCTTAACCGGATCCGGATGCAGTGTTTTGAAATACGCCAGCTGGTCTTCCGAAACCTTCAGTACTTCGGCAGGGATAATCCCGATTCTCATCATTTCAAAGAAAACCTGCGCCGTGGCGTTTACGTCGGCTGCCGCGTTGTGGGCTTCGTCAAACTTGTGCCCGTACAGTTTTTCATACAGTTCCTCCAGTTTCGGAGATTTGTACCTCCCCCCTCTTCCGCCGCCGAGCTTGCAGAAATCGGTTCCCAGGATCATGGTATCGGCCCTGGGTTTTTCCTGAAGGTTGTCCTTCATATTTTTCCTGTAAAATTCGGCCCCTACGATGTTGTAGTCAAACTCTACGTTGTGCCCGGAAACAACCCTCACCCTTTCCAGCACTTTGGAAAATTCGTGCAGGATTTCTTCCAGGTCGCGCCCTTCTTCATTGGCGATTTTGGTGGTGATCCCGTGTATCCTTGCTGCGTTGAAAGGAATATCGTACCCTTCCGGTTTTATAATATAATCCTGATTTTCAATTAACGTTCCGTTATCATCATGCAGCTGCCACGCAATCTGGACCATTCTTGGCCAGTTGTCTGAGTCTGAAAGCGGAGCGTTGAAATTCTTTGGTAACCCTGTGGTTTCTGTGTCAAAAACTAAATACATGTACTATTTCAGCTTTTATTTAAAAAGAGAATGTAAAGTTACTTCATTTTTTTGATGTTACCGTTAAAACAGGGGTGTTTTTAATTGATATAATGACACTTGTCCCAGAATGAAATGACAAATCCCCGATGTTGTTTAAACCTGCAAACCATTCTTTTTTAGACATTACTTTCATCAGACTTTTGTACCGGGTTATTTAAAGAATTTCGTTCTCTGACAAGCCGTTCCGGATACTGACTGACATCCGCGTATCGCTGATATCAGAAAGACAGATCCGGCCTATACGGACACGTGGTATGCCTGAGGACGGACGCGTGGGGTATCTATGGACGGGCACGTGGCATAGCCTCAGATGGACGGGTGGCTATGCCCGTTCATTCATACGGGAAAAACGGAAGACGGATGAAGCTGCAGGAAAATAAAACCGTCCGGAACACGGACTTAAAAACCAATTAAATCAAAGATTTTAAATCTTTTACCGCATTAAAAACCGGAAAACACTAACGGTTGTTAGTGTTTTAATTTTTTGTTTATCTTTGCCTTCTATGGAAAATACACTTCACGAAAAAGTTTCTCAGGATATTCTGCTAAAGGCCTATAACCATATGATGCTTGCCAAAGCGATGGCGGACATTTATGAAGAGAACAGAAATGTTACCAAATATGTACACAGTACTTCAAGAGGACATGAAGCCATTCAGCTGGCCACCGCATATCAATTGAAAAAAGAAGACTGGGTGTCCCCCTATTACCGGGACGAAAGCATTCTTCTGGGAATCGGTTTCGAACCTTACCAACTGATGCTGCAGTTATTGGCCAAAGCTGATGATCCTTTTTCGGGAGGAAGATCGTATTATTCCCATCCTTCAAGCCGGGATGAAGACAAACCGAAAATCATTCATCAGAGTTCGGCAACAGGAATGCAGACGATCCCTACAGCAGGTGTCGCCCAGGGAATCAAGTACATTCAGGATTTCAATCTGCAGCAGTTTGAAAACAATCCCGTAGTCATCTGCAGCCTGGGAGACAATTCCGTAACGGAAGGCGAAGTGAGTGAAGCACTTCAGTTTTCCGCCCTTCACCAGCTTCCTATCATTTTCCTGGTACAGGATAATGAATGGGGAATTTCCGTAACCAAAGATGAGGCAAGAACCTGTGACGCTTACGAATTTGTAGCCGGCTTTACCGGACTGAGCAGAATGAGGGTGGACGGAACCGATTTTATTGAAAGTTTCGAGGTGATGAAGAAAGCGGTAGATTTTGTAAGGAATGAAAGAAAACCATTGGTGGTATGTGCAAAAACCGTTCTGATCGGACACCATACGTCCGGGGTAAGACGCGAGTTCTACCGGGATGAAGAAGACCTGACCAAGCATCGGTCCAAAGATCCGGGAGAAATCCTCAGAAACCACCTGATTGAATCGGGCGTGGATGAGGATCTCCTGAAGCAGATTACGAAAAAAGCCCGCCTGGAAGCGGAAGAAGCTTTCGAGAGAGCTCAGAAGGCAGAAGACCCGAAGCCGGAAACCGTTATGCAGCATGTTTTCGCACCCACGCCGATAACCGAAGAAAGCGGGACCCGCGAACCCCAGGGCGGAGAAAAAATCGTAATGGTGGATGCTGCCATCCATGCCATCCAGGAGCTGATGTGGAAACATCCGGAAGCCTTACTGTACGGGCAGGACGTCGGAGAACGAATCGGCGGGGTTTTCCGGGAAACGGTAACTTTAGGCAGGAAATTCGGCAGTAAGAGGGTTTTCAATACCGCCATCCAGGAAGCCTATATCATCGGCTCCACCACAGGAATGAGCGCTGTCGGCCTGAAACCGATTGTAGAAGTGCAGTTTGCCGATTACATCTATCCGGGCCTCAACCAGCTGATTACCGAAATTTCAAAGTCAAGTTATTTAAGCCAGGGAAAATTCCCTGTCAGCAATATCATCCGTGTGCCGATCGGGGCCTACGGCGGAGGCGGACCCTACCACAGCGGAAGCGTGGAAAGCATCTTAGCCAACATCAAAGGAATTAAAATTGCTTATCCAAGCAACGCCGCAGACTTCAAAGGCTTGCTGAAAGCCGCCTATTACGATCCGAACCCGGTCATCATGCTGGAACACAAAGGCCTGTACTGGAGCAAAGTTCCCGGAACTGAAGATGCCAAAACCATCGAACCGGCAGAAGACTATATTTTGCCTTTCGGAAAAGGAAAAGTTATCGTCGAAGCCGACAGGGAGGAAACTGAAAAAGGAAGAACTTTAGTGATTGTTACGTATGGAATGGGGGTCTACTGGGCTAAAGAAGCGGTGAAAAAATTCAATGGCAGAGTTGAGGTAATCGATCTCAGAACCTTGATTCCTCTGGATGAAGAACTGGTTTTTGAAAAAGTGAAGGCCCACGGGAAATGCATTGTACTCACGGAAGAGCAACTGAACAATTCTTTCGCAGAAGCTTTCGCCCACCGGATTTCCAAGAACTGCTTCCGCTACCTTGATGCTCCGGTAGAAACCATGGGGTCGCTGGATGTTCCGGCAGTGCCGATCAATCTCGTTCTGGAAAAGGAAATGCTGCCGAATGCAGAAAAGCTGAGCGCAAAAATTGAAGAAATGCTGAACTCTTAATTCAGATGAAATAATCAACCTCCGGATACCGGAGGTTTTTTTATGGCCTTTTTTAATTCTGTATTTAAATAACGTGAATTTTAGGTATAAACCGTAAATAAAGGCTGGAAGAGGGAGCCGGATGCCGGAAGTTTCTCTTATCAGTCATAGGATCAAAGATCCTGATCATCAAACTAAATAAATTATCGCTTTACCAGAGGGGTTATTATTCAATCCTGAATAACCGGCCTTTTTTTTCAATCACGGACAGATTTCTGTTGTTTTAAAGTCCTGAAAGGACGGCTTAGTACAGGATAGGATAAAACCCTATCAGAAGCATAAACCGTGTATTTGTTCCGGCAAAATGAGTATTATTTAAAATCCTGACTGCATCAGTCTCATTTTTATTTTTGAATTAAATAATCGGCTGAATATAATGTTGATACGGTCGAATTCACGTTAAATAATAAAAGGTAGATCTATTGAATTCATTTTAATCACTGATTCCATGAATCATAGGTAAGAGGATTTTTCCAAACCGGTTCCCCAAAAATATCATTTGGCCATCAGGTTTCCGGGATACGATGTGAACAGGGAAAGCTTCCGGCATCAGGCTGCCCTCCTCCGGCCTTTTAACATGGTATCTATTTTGCTTCCTGTTTCGCTGACTTCAATTAGTTTACACCCCTCATGATTACAACAAAATACGTCAATTACAAACAGATTCTTAATTTATCGGGATTTCATATGATTATGATTTCCATTTGGTGTACATTAATTGCCATACTTTTTCATTTTTTCCATTGGGACTGGATGATTATTCCATGGGTCCCGGTAGCACTGATCGGTACGGCAGAAGCTTTCCTGGTGGGCTTTAAAAATAATCAGGCCTACGACCGCTTGTGGGAAGCCAGAAAAATCTGGGGCGGCATCGTGAATTCCAGCCGGATGCTCGGATCAATGGTCTACGCATTTCAAACCAACAGCGAAGAGGCGGAAACATCTGACCTGGAAGACCGCCGGAAGAAAATTGTCTGCCGACATATCGCCTGGCTGTACCAATTGCGCGAACAGCTTCTGATTCCCACCGAATGGGAACATATCAAGGTAGAGGAAGCGCAGTTTAAAAGCATCGACCACAAACGGAACCGGCTAATCAGGGCAGGCTTCCCGGATTATGGCAGAACCCCTATTTTCCTTAACAAATATTTATCCGAAGAAGAGCTCAATGTACAGCCTCAATACAAGAATTTTGCGACGTATCTGGTGGCGCAGCAAGCGAAAGATGTAAACGAACTGAAAAACAGGAAGGTGATTTCAGATTTCAACCAAAAGCAGCTGCAGGATTGCCTTAATGAATTTTACACCCTGCAGGGGCAGGCCGAGAGAATTAAAAAATTCCCATTACCCAGACAGTTTGCCAGTACGGCTTTTGTTTTCAATATCATCTTTATCATGCTTCTTCCTTTAGGCCTGGTGAGTGAATTTGCCAAATTGGGAGACTGGGGAATCTGGGTTTCCATCCCGTTCTGTATCATCATCGGATGGATCTATATTATCATGGAACTTGTGGGTGATTATTCCGAAAATCCTTTCGAAGGGCTGATGTTTGACATTCCGATGCTTTCCATCTGCCGGACCATTGAAATTGACCTCCTCCAGATGACCGGAGAAACCGACCTGCCAGATCCGATCCCTTCTAAAAACGGGGTGTTGATCTAGAAATTTAAAATTGACATGAATCCGAAGAATAATTCGGATCAACAGGTTGGAAGAGGGAAGCTGGATGCCGGAAGTTTCTCATTCTGAGGATGCCATCAGAGATCTTGATGATCAATTAGAACTTTTGTTATTCAAGTAATCTGATGTATTCTAAAATATTTCCAGGCTATCCGGGCTTTTAATGTGACTTATGGGTTGAAAATAAACGTAATCATCTGTTAAAATCCATGCAATCTGTGGGAAATGTAATCTGCAGGATACTATAGCACAATGGCGGTAGTGTTCTTTACTTCCGAGATCATAAACGAACTGTGGGTACTGGCAATATGCTGCAGCGTCGTAAGTTTTGAAAGCATAAAATTCCGGTAATCTTCCATATCCCTTACACCGATTTTTAAAATATAATCATAGTCGCCGCTTACGTGGAAACATTCGGTGACTTCCTCCAGATTCATGACTTCCTTTTCAAACTGAAGCACGTATTCCTTTTTGTGTTGTGCCAGCTTGATATGACACAGTACAATAAAATTCCGGTTGATTTTCTGACGGTCCAGCAATGCTACGTATTTGGAAATCACCCCTGTATTTTCCATTTTCCGGATGCGTTCATAGACTGCCGTAATTGATAATCCCAGCTTGTAAGAAAGTTCTTTGGTGGTCTGCTTGGCATCTTGCTGAAGAAAAAACAGCAGTTTCTTATCGGTTTCGTCAAAATGCATAGATAAATTTTTGTTAAAAGTTTATTTTATTCAAATGTAATAAACTTTTTTTCTATGTATTTAAACATTGTTAGATTTATATTCCATTATTTTAAAATTATATTGTAATTCGTAAGAAGGTTGATCATATTTACACCATAAAAAAACAGGACGATATGAAAGACTTTAATGCGGCTAACGAAATTCAGGATTTACAGTATTTTGGGGAGTTCGGAGGAGTAAATCCTTCCATTTCAGACAGCTCTACCTACACTTTCCTGTCTGCCAAGACGATGTTCGATACTTTTGAAGGCAATGCGGAAGGATGTTATCTCTACTCCCGTCATTCCTCCCCGATGAACCTCTACCTTGCCCAGGCACTGGCCAAGCTTGAAAATACCGAAGCAGCCAATGTAACTGCTTCAGGTATGGGTGCGATCACCTCGGTACTGATGCAGGTATGCAAAAGCGGCGACCATATTATTTCCAGCCGGACGATTTACGGCGGAACCTATGCTTTTCTGAAGAATTTTCTGCCACCTTTTAATATCAGTACAACTTTCGTAGACATCAGCAATTTCGAATCTATTGAGAATTCCATTAATGAACATACGAAAATCATCTATTGCGAAAGTGTCAGCAACCCTCTCCTGGAAGTGGCCGACTTAAGAAAACTTTCCGACATCTGCAAAAAGCACGGCTTAAAACTGATTGTAGACAATACGTTCTCACCGCTTTCCGTTTCTCCCACTGTACTGGGTGCAGACATTGTAATCCACTCCCTGACGAAATTCATTAACGGCAGCAGTGATACGGTAGGCGGGGTCTATTGCGGTACCCAGGAATTTATCAACGATACCAAAAATGTAAACAGCGGCGCCTGTATGCTGCTGGGCCCGACCATGGACAGCTTCCGTTCGGCAAGCATTCTGAAGAATCTGAGGACACTCCATATCCGGATGAAACAACACAGCCACAATGCTATGTTCCTGGCCCGGAGATTTGAAGAAGACGGATTGCGCGTGGTTTATCCGGGCTTAAAATCCCACAGGCACCACGAACTGATGAAAAGCATGATGCACGAAGAATACGGCTTCGGCGGCCTGCTTACTTTAGATGCCGGTACCACAGAGAAAGCCAATGAGCTGATGGAACTGATGCAGCAGGAAAACCTCGGCTACCTTGCCGTAAGCTTAGGCTTTTACAAAACTTTATTCTCATGCTCCGGAAGCTCTACTTCCTCCGAAATTCCGGAAGAAGAACGCGCCGCCATGGGAATTTCCGACGGACTGATCCGATTCTCCATCGGGCTGGATCACGACATCGAACGAACCTACGAAAAGATGAGGGAATGCATGCTCAAAACAGGCGTTCTCAACCATGAAACCATCTCCATATCCTAATTATTGTAGAAAGCTGTTGTTGATTCGACAGCTTTTTTCTTTGAAAGATGCCGAATACGGAGCTCACTAAGTTTCTTTGAATACTGACTGCTTTTAAGGCTCCAAAGCCGTTACACTTATAGAAGCTTACTAAGTTTATTCAGAGAAAATAACAATTAAATTTTATGGAAATGGTTCGGGAACGCTTCTTCAGGTTTCATTCTCAAAATATTAAGCAGCACCCACGATTTTAAAAACCCGTAACCATACGAAAACATCTGAATATAGGTGGAAATAACGGCCATCCCGGTAATGCTGATATTTTTTGTTACCCATAAAGCATGGAAAAACACCATGAAGGTATACAGCCCGTAAAAAGCAAGAATAACCCCTTTTCCAAGAATAAAATATTCCACAAACCCCATGATATAACCGATAAGAAACAGAGTCGGAAATGCAAAGGAAATTTTTACATAGTCCGGATGCCGCTGGTTGAGGATCGGACGGGCACAGCCGAACTGGTACACCTGCCGTGAAAACTTTCCAAAATCCACCCTGCGTTTGTGATAAATTGCGATGTCATCAAAAAATGCCGTGGTAAAACCGTTCTCCCAAAGCGTCATGGATAGATCCGGATCTTCACCGATCCGCATTTCCGAGAAACCGCCCACTTTTTCGAATACTTCCTTTTTTACTCCCATGTTGAAACTTCTGGGCTGGAATTTTGAAACCGCCTTTTTACTGCCCCGAATTCCGCCGGTGGTAAAAACCGAAGTCATGGAATAGGAAATCGCTTTCTGCATCAGGTTGAATCCTTTATGGGCTTTATCCGCACCTCCGAAGGCATCACATGGAATTTCCAAGATGTCTTTTTTAATATTTTCAATATAATCTTTCTCCACGATCACATCGCTGTCTACAAAAACCAGCCATTCGTTTTCCGCTCTCCTGGCACCGTAATTCCTGGACAATCCGGGCCCTGAGTTATCTTTCCGGAAATATTTTATTTTTAAGAAACCTGAAAAATTTTCAACCGTCGGTTTCAGGTCGATCATCGATCCGTCATCGACAATAATAATTTCAAACGCCCGGTCAGTCTGTGCGGTAAGAGAAGTCAGCAGTTCAAAAAGTTCGTCTCTTCGGTTAAAGATAGCAACAACAATGGAAATGGTAGGGTTCAAATCTGAAAATTTTTCAAAATTACTTATTCACGGAGGAATGCGCAAAGCATTTATGATAATTTATAAATCAGAAACTTTTTTTTTCGGATAAGCTGTCAGGCTCTCGAAGCCTTTACAATCACTGTATAAAGAAGCAATATTCAATGGTGCCGGCGGTGTAAAATACTTCGAGAACCTCAGGATGACATAGAGTTGATACTGACCGGAATTAAGTTTATATTCAGATAAATATCCCGGATTTAAAATAAAAAAAGCCAACCAGTGAAACAGAAAACAATATAACCGATCCACTGAAGAAAATCCACTGAAAAATATTTTTAAAATAATATTTCTCCAGCGAATACAAAAGAAAGAAAAAGACAAGTGAAACGGCTAATCCGATCAATGAGCAAACCATCAGGGTCGGTATATAATTTTCTGCAGGTAACGGATTTTTAAAAACGAAGAACAGCAGAACGGCAGAAAATAACAGCAGTACTGCACTTATCTTTTCAGTAAGGTACTTTGTTTTCTTTCTTACCGGTGATTCTTGTTCGCAGCTACTTTCTGATGAAGCTGATGTATTTCCCAATAAATCCGGAACATCTGTAAGTATATCAAAAACATCTAGAAAATCCCAATTCATGATTTAAGTTTTAACAAAAATAAAAAAACCTTCCGCAATGCGAAAGGTTATGTCAATATTAATTTTCCAGTTTATGCACCTTCTTCGTGCCTTCATACATTTCATATTGTAAAAACCGGGTTTCCAGTTTTCCGTTGAAAAGCTTGATTTTTCTTGACGGACGGAGCCCTATTTTTTTCAGGGCGTCCAGGTCGGAGGAGATCAGCCAGGCTAAGGTATTCGGGTAATGGGTTTTGAAGGTATCACCTATTTTTTTGTAGAAATCATCGTCGTTAATGGAAATCCGCTCATCGTAAGGCGGATTGAAAACCATCAGCAGCGGGAAGAGTTCTTTCTTCGAATCGAAGAAATTCTGTTTCCTCACTTCGATGACATCTTCCATTTCTGCCGCTTCTATATTCGTCCGGGCAGCATTCAGCATGCGGGCATCGATATCGTACCCTACAATCTTCCCGGTAAATTCTTTTACCCGGTTGATCCGGAATTCCTTGATTTTCTTAAACAGATCGGCGTCGTAATTTTTCCAGTTCTGGAAAGCAAAGCCTCTCCGGAAAATCTGGGCAGGCAGATCGAGGGCAATCATCGCCGCTTCTATCAGAAGGGTTCCGGAACCGCACATCGGATCCAGGAAATTTCCTTTCCCGTCCCATCCGGCGAGCTGCAGCATGCCGCTGGCCAGTACTTCATTAATCGGCGCTTCACCCTGTTCCCGCCGGTATCCTCTTTTAAACAAAGGATCACCTGAGGAATCCAGGGAAATGGTCACCAGCTCACGGTCAATGTGAAGATGGAACTTAATATCCGGGTTGCGGGTTTCCACATTCGGCCGTCTTTTGAATTTATCCTGAAAATAATCCACAATGGCATCCTTCATCTTTAGAGTCACAAACTGCGAATGCTTGAACGTCTCGGAATTCACCGTCGAATCAATGGCAAACGATTGGTCCACATCCATGAATTCCTCCCAGTTGAATTTGAAAAGCCGGTCGTAAAACTGATGCTGGTTGAAAGCTTTGAATTCATGGATCGGCACCAGGATTTTCAGTGCCGTCCTGGCAGAATAATTGATTTTATATAAAAAGCCTAAATCGCCCTCGCAGTTCACTGCCCGGTTTTTTACCTCAACGTTCCGTCCGCCCAGCTTTTTGATTTCTTCCGCAAGAATCTGCTCCAATCCGAAGAATGTTTTTATCTGGATCTTTATATTTTCTGTATTCATGATGCAAAAATACGATTTTAGTTGTTGGTTATCAGCTTACCCATGAGAGAAATCACGGCAAGCTGTAAAAACCGTGGGTTTACCGCTATGGACAGTCGGGCAAAAAACACTATTTTTGCAGCATGGAATGGTTTGAATCTTGGTTTGATACCCCTTATTATCATGTACTGTACAGCAACAGAGACTATACGGAAGCAGAAAACTTCATTACGAAACTTACACAGGATCTTCAGCTTCCCCCGAAATCCAGGATCATCGATCTGGCATGCGGCAAGGGACGGCATTCGGTTTTCCTCAATAAACTCGGCTATGATGTTTTGGGACTGGACCTTTCAAGGCAGAGCATCGAATTCGATAAGCAGTTTGAAAACCAGACCCTGTTGTTTGATGTTCACGATATGAGAAACCCGATTGATGCAGATCCTATGGATGCCGTGTTCAATCTCTTTACCAGCTTCGGATACTTTGACAATGAAAATGATGATAAAAAAGTTTTTCAGTCGGTGTATCAGGTATTGAAGCCCGGTGGTTTTTTTGTCCTTGATTATCTGAATGAAGAATATGTACGGAAAAGTATGGTTCCGGAGGCTACGGTCGTACGGGAAGGCATCGAGTTTAAAATCCTGAAAAAGATCGAAGGCCGGCATATTGTAAAAGATATCCGGTTTGAAGCAGACGGCAGGTCTTTTCATTTCTTTGAAAAGGTAAAACTTCATACCCTGGAAGCCATTAATGCTTACGCTGCTGAATGCGGTTTTGAAAGTATAAAAACCTGGGGCGACTATCAGCTTAACGAATTTAATAAAGAAACATCCACGCGCTGCATTAATTTATTCAGAAAAAAATCATGATAACGGTACTTTTACTGATCGCCAGTGTCATGGCAGGGGTATTTCTGGGAAAGCATTTCGGTAAAAAAGAAAAGCTGGCAAAAAACCTGCTTATTCTGAGTGCCGGATTTCTGATTACGATCTGTCTTAATGAAGTCTTTCCGCAGGTCTATACTTCTGAAACAGGCAGCAATTTAGGGATCTTTGTCATTGGCGGAGTCCTTTTGCAAATGGTTCTTGAAGCATTAACCAAAGGTTTTGAGCACGGCCACTTCCATCATCACAGCGAGCATAATATTCTGCCGGCTGCATTGATGGTCGGGCTTTTTATTCATGCATTTATTGAAGGGATCCCTCTGGCAAACGAAGAGCATGATTTTTCACCCTACCTTTTGGGAATTGTTTTCCACAATCTTCCGATTTCCTTTATACTGGGTGCTTTTTTATTCAACCGAAAGCAGGAAGCAAAATCAGCTCCCTCCTATCCTTCCATGCTGATTGTTGCTTTATTCGCATTGGCTTCCCCGATGGGAATGTTGTTAGGAAACTATTTTAATCCCGATCTGCAGCCTTATTTTCTGGCCATCGTCGGTGGTATTTTCCTGCATATTTCATCCGTCATTATTTTTGAAAGCAATAAAAACCACAATATTGACTGGATAAAAATCGGACTGGTCATTTTAGGGGTTTCCCTGGCACTGGTGATGCACCTGTTTCACAGCCATCCTCATGCAGGGCACCATCATTGATTTAATGTAAGCCATAGTATTGATGGCTGGAAGATGGGAGCTGAAGGATGGATGTTTTATCAGTCAGCACATCGACGAAGGTTTGAATAGTAAGTCTTATCTGTTCTTTACGAAAACAGTTGATTTAATTCGTATCGATAAAATAAATCTAGAACATAAAAAAGATCCTGAATATTGTATTCAGGACCCTTTTGTTTTGATATTAAGAATGGTCTAAATCAGAATTTCCATCCGAATGTAAGGAAGAAATTATTCCTGATATTCTTCACATCCGATACCGCAGAAGCATCGCTGGAGATCAGACGGTTCGGAGAATAATATCCTGCTTCGTAATTATTGTTTACCTCTCCATACAAGAACGGGTTGCTGTATTTTGAAGAGATATTCTGATAGGAAGCATCAATATAGAAAGACCTGAAATCATATCCTAAACCGAACGACAAAGCATTTCTGTCATTTAAGATCAGGTTGCTATAGGACTGGTTTTCCGTAATGCTTCCGTCATTGTTATACCTTCCCTTTACCGTAAGTGCATCAATCGGGCTGGAAGCATATGAATACCCTCCTCTTAACCTGAACTGCTTGATTCTGTATTCGGCACCGATCTTTAATTCAGATAAATTTTTATAATGATCCTTAAAGAAATCGTTCAGTTCTGTTTCGGCGTCGCCATATACTTTATACTTAGGTCTCGTTAATCCCAAAGTATAATCCACATTTAATGCAAAGCTTTTGCTGGCAATGAATGCAGCGCTTACCGTAGCCTTCATCGGAGTGGTCAGCTTTCTGTTTTCTGTACCGAAATCATCTCCGGAAATAGGATCGTTGTAATAGTTATACCCTCTGTCGATATCCCAGAAAGTAGGGGTTTCCAAAGAAGCTCCCACCCTGAAATTCGGGCTTAATTTTCCGATTACTCCTAATGAAGCTGAAAATCCGTTTGCCTTTTCGGTAAAAGGTGTATTCTGTTTGCTGAAGTATTCTGAGCTTCCGTCTGCCAAGGAATTAAAAATTGCTGTATCCGACTGATCGATAGAAGTATTCAGGAAATTTAAGCCGGCTCCAAGATAAAAACTGTTATTGTAGTTTGCTCCTACCCCAAAGCTCGTCTTGGATAAATAGCCATACCTGTCGTAAGCATGTCTTCCGAATGAAGAACTTCCGCCGTCAGGAAAATCGTAGACCAGATTGTTGTTACCAGGAGTCTCGATATAATTTTCAACTGACTGGTTGGAGTAATTAACCCCGATATTAATGAATTTCCAGGCGCTTTCCGTCATCAGCTGAAAAGTCATGACCGCTCCCAAATTTCCAAGGTCTCCTTTATTGATACTGTATCCGTAAGAGGAACCCGCATAAGAAGAGGTATTTTTATTGTTGGTAACCGATAAGGTTCCTGAAATTTCTCCTGAAATAGCAACACCCAGTCCGGCCGGATTGGTAAGCAGCGAATTGGCATCGCCTCCCAGGGCTCCATTGGAACCTCCCATCGCATTAAACTTAGCAGAACCTACATTCGGTGCATTAGAATAAACGTCTATGGTATTTCTAATCACGGAAACATCTTGAGCCTGTGCAAAAAATGCCGCAGAGATGCTCATTATTGCTAAAGATTTTTTTAACATTATTTTTTAATAGTTATTATTTGTAATTATCTGCCACCACGGAAACCGCCGCCACCGCCGCCACCGGATCTGAAGCCGCCACCGCCGCTTCCGCCACCGAAGCCACCGCCTCCTGACCGGAAGCCGCCGCCGCTGTTGGAATTATTGAATCCTCCGCCATTGTTTCTGAATCCTCCGTCATTTCTCGGCTGGGATTGTTGTGGGTAATTGTAGCTTGGTCTTGGCTGTCCCTGGGTACGGAAACCACCCTGAGGTCTCATTCCGCTTTGTCCGCTTCTGAATCCGCCGCCGTTGGTATTCCCCTGTCTGAATCCGCCGCTGTTGCCGCGGTATCCTCCGTTATTCATCCCGGAACCTGAGTTTCTGAAGCCTCCTGTATTGGTATTGCTTCTTCTCATTCCTCCGGAGGTTACGCCATACTTATTGGCAAAACTTCCGTTATACGTATTGAATCCTCTTCCATTGGCTCCGCTTCGTCGGTAGTTCGGTGCATAATAGCCGCCGCCCCAATAGCCGCCGCCGTAGCCCCAGCCGTAACCGCCGTAGCCACCCCAGCCCCAATAGGGGTTATAGGCACCATACCATCCACCGTAAGGATATCCCCATCCCATGTTCCAGCCACCGTAGCCGCCCCAGCCCCATGAGCCTCCCCATGAAAGTCCGAGACCCCAGCCGTAACCGCCATAGCCGCCCCAGCCCCAGTAGGGATTATAGCCGCCGTACATACCGCCCCAGCCCCAAGGACCACCCCAGCCCCAGGAATTGCCATAATAATTTGTCTGGCTTCCGGCATAGCTTCCCCAGTCTGAATCGGTTGCGGTATTGTTCCAAGAATAATTGTTCCATGCATCATATTTTCCTTCTCTGGAATTCATTTCTGCATTCTGAACCACGTTGGTGTCATCCTGATAATAATTGTATTCTTCCCCTACTCTGTTTCCTCTGTCATTGATAATTACTCCTTCAGGAAGAGTGTCTTTATTCGGGTCATAATAGACACCGTCGGTCTCGCTGTAGCCACCCATCTGGGCACCGCAGGACATTAAGATCAATCCGCCGGCGATGGTAAGAATCCCTTTGGATTTCAGCATGCCAAGCAAATTTTTATGTATATTTTTTTTCATGATAACGTAAAAATTTTTTATTTAAATTATATTTGCAGTCTGTACCAAAAATGTACCATCAGCACAGGTACAAAAATCTATCAAAAATAGATTTTTATTTTTAGATAACAATAATTGGAATAAGTTAAAAATATTAAAAAAAAATTAATGGCAAAATTAACCTCAAGAAGCGAAGATTACAGCAAATGGTATAATGAGTTGGTGGTGAAAGCCGACTTAGCTGAAAACTCAGGAGTGCGGGGGTGTATGGTGATTAAACCGTACGGCTATGCAATCTGGGAGAAAATGCGTGATGAAATGGACCGGAAGTTCAAGGAAACGGGTCACGTAAATGCTTATTTCCCGCTGTTTGTACCCAAAAGCTTGTTTGAGGCTGAGGAGAAAAATGCAGAAGGTTTTGCTAAAGAATGTGCCGTAGTAACGCATTACCGTCTGAAAACGGATCCTGATAATCCTTCCAAACTGATTGTGGACCCGGATGCCAAACTGGAGGAAGAACTGATTGTACGCCCTACTTCCGAAGCCATTATCTGGAATACGTATAAAAACTGGATCCAGTCCTACAGGGATCTTCCGATCCTGATCAACCAATGGGCGAATGTGGTTCGTTGGGAAATGAGGACGCGTCTTTTCCTTAGAACGGCAGAATTTTTATGGCAGGAAGGCCACACGGCGCATGCCACTAAAGATGAAGCAGTAGAAGAAGCGGAAAAAATGAATAAGGTGTATGCGGATTTTGCAGAAAACTTTATGGCAATGCCGGTCATCCAGGGACTGAAGACGCCTTCCGAGAGATTTGCGGGAGCTGACGAAACCTACTGTATCGAAGCTTTGATGCAGGACGGTAAAGCTTTACAGGCCGGAACGTCCCACTTCCTCGGGCAGAACTTTGCAAAGGCCTTCGACGTTAAATTCACCAATAAAGAAGGAAAAATCGAGCATGCATGGGCGACATCCTGGGGAACCTCGACCCGTCTGATGGGTGCGTTGATTATGACCCATTCCGATGATTTCGGATTGGTACTACCTCCTACGCTGGCTCCGATCCAGGTGGTTATTGTTCCTATTTTCAAAGGAGAAGAACAACTGGCCCAAATCAGTGAAGTGGCCCTGGACATCCAGGCCAGGCTGAGAACCAGGGGAATTTCCGTAAAATTCGATGATGATACCCAGAACAAGCCGGGCTGGAAGTTTGCAGAATATGAACTGAAAGGCGTGCCGGTAAGAATTGCCATGGGACCAAGGGATCTGGAGAACAATTCGGTGGAAATCGCCAGAAGGGATAATTTGACAAAGGAAGTACGCGCAATCGAAGGTATTGATTCATACATCGAAGATTTGCTGAAAACCATCCAGCAGGATATGTACACCAAAGCTTTTGAATTCAGAAAAAATAACATCACGAAAGTAGATACGTACGAAGAATTCAAAAAAGTGCTGGAAGAAAAAGGAGGGTTCATTTATGCCCATTGGGACGGAACTGCTGAGGAAGAAGAGCAGATCAAAGACGAAACCAAAGCTACCATCAGATGTATTCCTTTGGATGATGATATTGAAGAAGGCGTTTCCCTGATTTCAGGAAAGCCGTCCCAGAGGAGGGTTTTATTTGCCAAAGCTTACTAGATTATAATTGATGATTGCTCAATGATCATTCTTATCATTATAATTGAATGACATTTAGCATTTAATAGATTTAAACGCTTAAAATATAAATCTGTAAAAGTTCACTGAATTTTTACAGATTTTTTTTGTGGGATATATTTGGACTATTTTTTGTTACTTTCTATTCCAACATTAATCTCAAAATATTTTATTATGTCATTACACGCCATTGATCTAATTAAAGGACAATTGGGTCCTGCCCTGGAATCCCGGACGGCTGCCCAACTCGGAGAAAGTGAAAGTTCAGTTTCAAAAGCCATCCAGGGCCTTTTACCGGCCGTGGTAGGCGGACTGGCCAACAATGCCGACAATCCGGAGGTATTGGATACGATTTCAAATCCCTCTTCCAGCGGTATCTTAGGAAACCTGCCGGGAGGTTCATCCAACGATTCCGCTATTTCGCGTCTTTTATCGGTTCTTTTCGGCGACAGGCTGAACGGATTGATTGAAACAATTGCGGGCTATGCAGGAATCAGTAACAATTCTTCAAGCTCATTGCTGAATATGGTTGCCGGTGCTACCGTTGGTTCCCTGGGAAAATACGCTGCCGACAACAACCTGGACCATGCAGGAATTTCAAAATTGCTGAATGACCAGAAAGGAATCGTTTCTACCTTACTGCCTGCGGGACTTTCTTTAGCCGCCCTCAATGAAAGCGGTGACTGGGATGCACGCTATAAATTTGACAATGACGGGGATGCCATAAAAATGCCGGCTGAGGAAAAGCCGGTATCCGGAGAGCCGAAAGTCGAAGTAACAAGAAGTGTTGCTCCTGGGGGAACCTTCCCGGACAGACCGACTACCAGCGACGGCGGATCGATCTGGAAATGGCTGCTTCCTCTGCTCCTTTTACTGGCTGCCGGCTTTTTCGTGTGGAAGCAGTGCGATAAAAAAGAAACAACCACAACAACGACTGTAAGTGATTCCGGAAATGTAGTTACCGATACAACCACAACTTCAGGAATGAAGGATACAGCGGCAATGGCGGCAACATCAAAAGTGGATGAGGATATCGATCTTAACGGTACTGCATTGAAAGGTTACAGAGGCGGAATGGAAGACCGTATGATTGCCTTCCTGAAATCAGGCGGCTATCAAAGTGCTGCTGATGACAATGCTTTAAAAAACGACTGGTACAATTTCGACCATGTGAATTTTAAATTGGGCAGTGCGACTGCACTGGAAGCAGGTTCCGAAGGACAGCTAAATAATCTTGTAGCGATCCTGAAAGCATATCCTGACGCGAAAATAAAAATCGGTGGCTATACTGATAAAACAGGTAACGAAGCTGCCAATTTAAAATTATCTGCCGAAAGGGCTGATTTTATTAAATCGTGGCTGGAAAAGCAGGGGGTAGGTTCACAGGTAACCGGAGCAGACGGATACGGAAGCCAGTTCGCTACCGTTGATGCCAAAGCTTCGGATACGGAAAGAGCGATCGACCGAAAAATGGCAGTGAGATTTTCAAAGTAATCCTGTCGGTAATATGATATGAAATCCCGGAATGTTTCCGGGATTTTCTTTTGGCCTTGCCCTTTTCATTAATTTAATTATATTTGTTAGTCATTTCTAACATTTTTATGAGCTCAAATTTAAAAAACGCGTGGCGTAAAGATAAAACCTCTCATTCCCTGTCCGAAGCTTATTCTTCGGTAAAGATCCCTAAAAACGGAAGCTTCTGGAGGAAGTATCTGGCTTTTGCCGGGCCCGGACTTATGGTTGCCGTAGGATATATGGATCCCGGAAACTGGGCGACGGATATTGCCGGAGGGGCACAGTTCGGGTATATCCTGCTTTCGGTAATTCTGATTTCCAATATTTTTGCGATGGTACTGCAGCATCTTTCCGTAAAACTCGGTGTTGTGGCCGAAAGGGATCTTGCCCAGGCCTGCAGGGATCATTTCAGCCCTACCACCAACTTTATCCTTTGGGTATTCTGCGAAATTGCCATTGCAGCCTGTGATCTTGCTGAAGTCATCGGTTCTGCGATCGCCCTGAATCTCCTTTTCCATATTCCGCTGACCTGGGGAATTGTAATTACTACTGCAGATGTGCTGTTCATCCTTCTTCTGCAGTCGAAAGGGTTCCGCTGGATCGAAAGTATTGTCGGAGGACTGATTTTTATTATCCTTGCATGTTTTATTTACGAACTGGTGATTTCAAAACCGGCTATTCATGAGTTATTGGGCGGACTGGTTCCGCAGAAAGAAATCATCCGGAATCCGGCGATGCTGTATATTGCCATCGGAATTCTGGGAGCCACCGTGATGCCGCATAATTTATACCTTCACAGCAGCATTGTGCAGACCCGGGATTATTCCCGTGATACGGCAGGAAAAAAGGAAGCCATTAAATTTGCCACTCTAGACAGTACGGTTTCCCTGATGCTGGCTTTCTTCATCAATGGAGCGATCTTAATTCTGGCGGCAGCCACTTTTCATGTTTCGGGCAATAAAGATGTCGCGGATATTCATGATGCCTACAAAATGCTGACGCCGATCTTAGGAGCTTCCATGGCGAGCATCGTATTTGCCGTAGCCTTACTGGCTTCAGGACAGAATTCGACCCTGACCGGAACGTTGGCCGGCCAGATTGTTATGGAAGGTTTTTTAAATATCAGATTAAAGCCCTGGGTACGACGTCTGATCACCCGTCTGATTGCCGTTATCCCGGCACTGATCGTTTCCGTTATATATGGTGAAAGCGGCACTACCGAATTGCTGGTTTTAAGCCAGGTAATTCTATCGATGCAGCTGAGCTTTGCCGTTGTTCCTCTGGTGATGTTTACCAATGACAAAGCCAAAATGGGTGAATTTGTGAACAAACCCTTTCTAAAAGCAGGAGTGTGGATTATTTCAGTTATCATTATTATTCTGAATCTTTACCTGCTGTACCAGACGTTTTTTGGGCAGGGCGTTTGAGGAATGATGAGTTATTAGTTATAAACGATAAATAATGCACGGGTGTTGATATTACGGAGGTTTTCGTTTTTTCTGTCGTTCCTTCGGAGATCTGAATATCGTATTACCGCTTGCACTGGAACGGTACGAAACCCACCACTCACCTCTTACACTTACCTGTCAAAATTTTCTTGAATTTTCGACATCTATCCGGTTCGCATGAGGGTTAAGTTCTTTTAGACTTTCTATCTGCAAGATCTGCGGGAAATTAGATTCTTTAAATGCAGACGATTCCGGGCTATCCCTGATTTTATTAAAAAATAAAATCCTCGCGGATTACTGGATGAAAGCATTAAAAACCTTTTGCGGCCCTGCGTTTTTCCGACACTTATCTGCGGTATAAAACTGACCATTCACAATTCACTTGCCGGGCAAAATCCACCGTTAATTATAGCCTATTGACTATGCAGTATTCACTATATACCCATAATCTGACGAAATGTCATGCTTTTTTCTTTGGCAGAATGTTTGTGAATAAAAAGGAAAATAAAGATTGAATTATGGAAAACCAGGATATTAACGAAGAAAGCATCAACAATCAGGAAGATACGACGATCCAGAATGAAGCGGCAACGGAGGAAAATGTGACAGTAAAACCGACTGCAGAGGAACTTTTGGCAGAAGAAAAAGACCGGTACATCAGATTATACGCCGAATTCGAAAACTATAAAAAAAGAACCTCCAAAGAAAAGATGGAGTTCTTTCAATATGCAAATCAGGACATGATGATCTCAATGCTGGGGGTGCTGGATGATTTTGAAAGAGCCATTAAGGAAATTGCCAAAAACGGCAACGCCACAGACCTTCAGGGGGTGGAACTGATCTACAATAAATTCAAAAACAAACTTACCGAAAAGGGATTAAAAGCGATGGAAGTAAGAGCCGGAGACAGCTTTAACGTGGATTTCCATGAAGCCATCACCCAGATTCCTGCACCGTCCGAGGACCTGAAGGGAAAAATTGTAGATGTTATTGAAACAGGATATACCCTGGGCGAAAAGGTGATCCGTTTTGCAAAAGTAGTCACCGGAAATTAAAAAACAGCCATAAGTAAGGAGTAATAAGCAATTTTGATATTACTCATTATTCATTACTAATTACTCATATATAAAGATGTCAAAAAGAGATTATTACGAGGTTCTGGAGATCAGCAAATCTGCTTCAGCCGACGAGATAAAAAAAGCCTACCGTAAGATGGCCATTAAGTATCACCCGGATAAAAACCCGGGCGATAAAGATGCTGAAGATAAATTCAAAGAAGCAGCGGAAGCATATGAAGTGCTGAGCGACGAGCAGAAAAGAGCCCGATACGATCAGTTTGGCCATGCAGGAATGGGTGGAAACGGCGGATTCGGAGGCGGATTCGGAGGCGGCGGAATGAATATGGAAGATATTTTCAGCCAGTTCGGTGATATCTTCGGCGGCGGTTTCGGAGGATTCGGCGGCGGCGGCGGCCGTCAGCAGGTAAAAGGTTCCAATTTAAGAATCAGAATCAGGCTGAACCTCGACGAGATGGTGAACGGTACCCAGAAAACCATTAAAGTAAAAAAAATGAAGCTGGCGGAAGGAGCCACTTCAAAGACCTGCCCTACCTGTAACGGAACCGGAGTCCAGCTGAAAGTAATGAATACCATGTTCGGACAGATGCAGACGCAGACGACCTGCGGAACCTGTCAGGGAATCGGTAAAGTAGCCGATAAAATCCCTGCCGGGGCCAATGCACAGGGTCTTATAAAAGATGAAGAGGAAGTAACCATCAATATACCGGCAGGAGCCAGAGACGGCATCCAGCTGAACGTGAGAGGAAAAGGAAATGATGCTCCGTTCGGGGGAATTCCGGGAGATCTTCTGGTGATCATTGAAGAGGAAGTGGATAAAGTGATCAAAAGAGAAGGCGACAACCTTCACCAGGAACTGTATATTTCTTTCGCAGAAGCGGCACTGGGCACTAAAAAAGAAGTACCGACCGTCGGCGGAAAAGTAAAAATAACCATTGATGCAGGTACCCAATCCGGAAAAATCCTGAGATTAGCCGGGAAAGGACTGCCGAGCATCGACAGTTACGGAAAAGGCGATATGTTCATCCACATCAATGTCTGGACACCGCAGAAACTGACGAAGGAACAGACCGATTTCTTCGAGAAGCAGATGAGCAGCGGTGAAATGGTAGCAGAACCATCCGGAAAAGAAAAAACGTTTTTTGATAAAGTAAAAGATTTATTCAATTAAAATATTTGAAAGAGGCTTATTTTTTGTAGGTCTCTTTTTTCACATTCATTACTGACTGACAATAGACCAATCATTAAATTAAAAATATCTGCGCTATAGACGCTAATGCAAATTTCACATGAATTACAAGCTTCAACTCCGTACACCAGACTCTACCCCAAATCTTGTTTTTAACACGATTTTTTTCGATGCATTCAAAGTAAATATCGTAGAGCGATATTTCGGTCGTGTTCCGAAATCATGTGAGGTTTTATTTAAGATAAGAACCTTGGATGATGTACTTGTTCAGCGAAAAGACGGGAATACCAGAGTAAAAATCAAAGATGCCGATCTTGAAACGTATATGAGACTTATAAAAGTATTAGGATCATACGAATACCGCAATCATCTGATCAACCGAAATGAAGCCGAACAGGATCTGGTTCACTTTATTCTGAGACTGGTGATTATGAATTACGATTTAAACTAATTATTAATTGATTACCGTATAAAACAGGCTGTCCGGATTGCCGGACGGTCTCTTTTATTTTGTGCTGCCCTTACGAAACTATGGGGACTTTTCAGATTCTCACAAATCTTAAAATCTTTTTTGAACCTTGCAGGTATGAATCCGGAATATCTGTTTACAGGAGATATCTCAGCCTGCGGTTGAGGAATACCAGAATAAGGCTGGCAGCCATTAAAACCACGATAAAAACAAGATCCTGCCAAGAAGTAAAGTAACCGGATTTATATACCCATTCGATAACCAGCGGGTGAATCAGGTAAATGGCGGTTGAAATGCTTGCCAGGATTCTGGAATCTGTTTTCGCCGTTATATTTTTACAGTATAGAAACATGAGAGGACAGGCAATCAACAATGAAAACAGCAGGTCGATACTCTCTTTTTTCTGCAGATGAAATATTTTTTCATTCAGAAAAGCCTCTCCTATCACCGTTCCGGCAGAGAGCAAAACTATTATTAACGAAGGCTTCCGTTTTGTATCAATTCCCAGTTTTTTAATTAAAAAACCGATCCCGAGAAACGGAAAGCAGACAAACAGAAAATTCCGATAGGCAGGAAACAAATTGAATACCGCATCCGTATCCCCTTTGAAGCAATGTGCGTTCCCGAGATATTGGATCACATAGCCGCAGCAAAAACAGGATATTAAAATTAAAAACAGCTTCTGAGCAGGAATATTCCGCAGCACATACAAAAGCAGTCCGGCCAATAAAGTACCGATGAGATACCATAAATGATGGTAACCAAAAATAAGATTCATTACATACCCATCATCTTTTTTCCATAAAGGAATGTAGATCACCGACCAGATGGCATACAGTAAAAAGATCCGGAAAGACCATTTTTTCAGCTTGGCAGGATCATTCACATAGAAAAAGAAATATCCGGAAATGATCAGGAATACCGGAACCCCGATCCTGAAAAGTCCGTTGACCAGCACATAGCTCAGGGAGGGATAAGTATCCCGAAGAATATGCAGATGCAGGCAGACCACAAAAGAGGCCAGCACAATTTTTAAAATATCGATCGATAAATTTCTCATGGATGATCAAAAAAAGCTTACGATTTACTCATAAGCTTTTGTATATTTCAAAGGTAAGATTAAATTATTTACTTTTCACTAACGAAACAGCTCCTTTTCCCAGGGTAAACAGAATCACGCCTAAAATTCCTCCTGCAAGACCAAGTATGATTTCTTTCAGTTTGGTGAGGATTTCACTGGAAGACCAGTCCGGGAAGAGGTGGTGGAAATAATCGATGCGGTGGGCAAAGATTCCGCCGGCAACCATAATCAGGGCAACGGTTCCGATAACCCCTAATGCTTTGATCACGATCGGTAATGCCTTTACCAGCAGATGCCCGAGTTTTCCGAAGAATCCTTTATCATTGCTTCTTTTGATCAGCTTAAATCCGGCATCATCCATTCTTACGATCAGGGCTACAATTCCGTATACGCCTACCGTGGCAATGAAGGCAACCAACGTGGTTACGAGGATTTGCGTAATAAAAGGATGGCTTTCTTCGAGTACCGTGCCCAATGCAATAATTACAATTTCAATGGATAAAATAAAATCGGTGGTAATGGCCGATTTTATTTTTGATTTTTCCAACTCTTCCGGGCTTTGTTCTTTTACTTCCTCTTCTACTTCATGTCCTTTTTTGTCGCGGTGGAAAAGATACTCTATAATTTTCTCTACCCCTTCAAAGGAAAGATACAGTCCCCCCAGAATCAGCACATAGTTAATGGCAGGAGCATAAAGCCAGTTCAGCAGGAATACGATCGGGAGGATGATGAGTTTATTGATGAATGAACCTTTGGTAATCGCCCACAGGACAGGAAGTTCTCTTGACGATAAGAAACCTGTTGCTTTTTCAGCATTTACCGCAAGATCATCTCCCAGGATGCCCGCTGTTTTCTGAGTGGCTACTTTACTCGTCACCGCCACATCGTCCATCAATGCCCCGATATCGTCCAGGATCGCAAAAAAACCAGATGCCATAGTATTTTAATATTTTTTTAATAATTGTTAAAGCGCAAAATTAATTATTTAATTCGGTTTTCCGCATGCGCCGGTATTAATTTCAGCATTATACTTAGCAAAGAATACACCGTTGATTAAATAGGCCGGGTTATTGGTTCATGGACTGGAAGAGTAGTTTGGAAGGCTTCGAGAACCTCAGCCTGACAGCTTATAATTAGATTAGTATTATGTCATCCGGCTCTCGAAGGATTACAAGGCCAGTATCATCTATTCGGCTTTTTTCTTTTGATAGGTTTGGCAGCTTTTCCCATTCATCATTCATAATAGCTTCTTTCTTTTTTCTGCTCCATCCTTTCACCTGCTTTTCAAATACGATGGCTTGATTTACATCATTGAATTCTGTATGAAAGACCAATTCAACAGGTCTTCTTGAATATGTATATGAATCAGGATTCACACCTGCTATATGATATTGCATTCTTTTTTCGATATCATTGGTAACACCGGTGTAATAGGAATTATCAGAACATTTGAGAATGTAGACATAGTATCTTTTCATATTGTATTTTAGTTAAAGATACGAATATTTGCAAAAAGGCTTCGAGAACCTCAGCCTGACAGTGCGCATGTGCATTTTTGATTGAATTGAAATGGTTGTTCTGTGCAAGTCAACGGAACATATTTCAAGTTAGTATTAGCGTTAGGTCATCCTGAGGCTCTCGAAGGATTTTCATACATCCAGTAAAACAACAAGAAATACAGACAGGAAATCATCCTGAAGTAAGCAGTAAAGAAAGCGCCTGCTAAATAGAATCTTCTATTAATTTTTCTTACCTTTAAATAATGAAAAAGCGGATTCTGAATTACCATTTTTTTGTTTTAGGACTGATTGTTCTGGTAGTAAATTCATGCAATACGCGGAAATTTAAAGTGTGGGTGGGAACGGATAACGAACAGAAGATTTATAACCTGAAATACGGTGAGCACAAAAGACAGAAGATGGATGTTTTCCTTCCGTCGGGATATCCCGTAAACAGCCCGGTGGTATTGCTCATCCATGGCGGAGGCTGGACTATGGGAAAAAAGGAACACATGATCCAGATCCAGAAGATGCTTTTTGCGAATCATATTCCCAGCATCAATATGAATTACCGGCTGGTTTCCAAAGCAAAGGGAATCACTTACCGTGAACAGCTGGAAGATATCGGTTCTGCTCTGGTAAAGTTTAATTCACTGGCTGAAAAGGCCGAGCTGCAACCGGATAACTATGTTCTTTTAGGCGAAAGTGCCGGCGGTCATTTAGCATTACTTTATGGCTATCAGAACCCGGACCGTGTAAAGAAGATTATCTCTCTAAGTGGCCCGACCGATTTTTACTCCCCGGAATATCTGAATTCGTTTTATTCGAAATATTCATCGCCGACGATCCAGAAGGTTGTGGGTACGAAATTCGACCGTAAAAAACTGTCTGAAGAATTTAAAAAGGCAAGCCCTATTGCCAATGTTACCCATGTCCCTACCCTGCTTTTTCAGGGTAACCGGGATTTTCTCGTCAATCGGAAACAGGGACTGGCATTGGACTCGGCCCTGGCTGCCCGGAATATTGTTCATAAATTCATTTACATGGAAAGAACCGGCCACGCACCAAGGTTTTTCAGCAAAAGGAAAAGGGACAGCATCATTTATCCGAATATCCTGGAATGGATCCTTAAATGATCGGTATCTCCCCAAAAATACAAACCGGTTTAAAAGCCGGCTGAAACCATTTACCCTGTTCATGAAAAAAGCGGATTAAAGTCCGCTAAAATTATCATAATCGTTTAAATTGTCCGGTATCGGGAGTTACGGGAACAGCTTTTTCCATTTGGTAACCGAATTCCGGCTGAGACTGAAGTGGGCAGCCAGTTGAGTATTGTTCAGCCGGTGCTTCTTCTGGTAATCCAGTATCCGGAGAATCGTCCTTTTATCATAGGATTTCAGTTTCTGGTTATACCGGATGTTTTCTCCGTTAGCACTTCCGGTAATAATCGTATTCAGACGGATAACATCCATCCGTTCCAGTGTGTCTTTACTGAGGATAGCATGGCACAGACCAGCTTTTTCAGGGTATTTTATCCGGATCATATCCCGGTATATTCTTCGGTAATCAGGTATTTTCATGTTTGCTTAGCCATTTATAGAGGGTAGTCTTCGGGATGCCGTATCTTTTAATAACTTCTGCTTTCGTTTTCGCTCCGGTACTGATAAGTTCACGGATAAAATCGATCATCTCTCTACTGTAAATATTTTTCCGGAATAAGGGAAGTTCTGTTTTCTTCTTTGAGTCTTTCTTTTGTGAGGAAGGAGGCGAATATAAAATCATGTGCTGAGTATAGATCCGGAAAAAATCATATTCCAAGAGCTTACTCCATTTTAAAAGCTCATTTGTACCGATCGCTTCAGACCGGTAAATTCCATTAATTTCTTCTTCGGAACATTTCATGAAATTGCAGATGCGGGATATTTCAATCCCGCTTTCCGCAACTCTTTTTTGTATGAGACTTCCGATATGAATTTTTTTGAAGTCCATTTATATAATAAGCATTTGTGTATATTAATTAAAAGAAAAAAGAATGTATTCGTAATTCTTAATCGCAGTGGAACATTCTTCTCAATTCATCCTGATTCCTGGGCAATTTCAGGAACTGGTGGTCGCTATTCAAAAGAATCATCGAAGGTGTTGCATAAATATGATACTGTATTGCCACACTGCTGAAATAGCCGTTTTCCGCGTATACATTTCTGAGATTAGGGTAAATCTCTGATGTTACAAAGGCATGCTTTTCCCAGTTGCTCCTGTTGTCATCAAGGCAAATCCCGATGACCTGCACTTTTTTGCTGCCGTTTTTCTGTAAGATCAACCGGATTTCAGCAAGCAGCTTTTTGCAGAACGGACAGTCCGTTTTCCAGAAAAAAATAAGGATGTGCTCAGATTTGAAATCATAAAGACGGAAATTACCAAAATCGTGATCCTCCATCCGGTTTCCCGGTCTGTACATCTGTGAAAAATCCGATTTTCTGATTTCCATTTCCTTCTGCAGAAAGTCTGCTCCGCAGTTTCCGGATTGTCCGGAAACTGTAGAACAGAATGCGATCAGTAAAATAAAGAGCCTGTAGATCATTACCTTGCCCAAAGGACCGCTTTATAAAAACCTCCGGGATTCGTACCCGTTAACTGGGGCAGGCAATTATTTCCGCTTGGTGTACCTGTACCATAGCTTTGGCCGATTGAATTTCCCGAACCCCAGGCAGCACTGGGAACACCTTTAACGCCGATACCAATACCGAAATCTGCCGTATTGAATACTTCATAAGTCTCATTATTCAGAACAGTTCCAAAACGTGCGGCACCGAAGTTGGCGGTTCCTATATTTATACCGTTGGCCATGGCTCCCGTTAACCAGGTATAAGCATTTCCCGGCGAATAATAAGTCGAGGGAACACCATTTACGGTGCAGGGCTGGTTTAGGTACTGATTGGCAACATTCGAATTGATTGTTGAATTGGCCAGTGCTTTAGGAGTTCCTGCCGTAGGTACGGTGAAAGGGGTAAGGTCAGGCGTTGTCACAAAATCTACCCAGAAATCTTTTGCCGTAAGATAGTTGTATGCCGGATACAGCGCGTTGGCAGTGCTGGCATTGGTAATATCAAAATCGGAAGCATTGAATACAGCCCCTGAAGACCAGATTCCCGAACTGTATTGGAAATCGCTGTTGTTGTTCATTGATTTCAGGATTAAAGTCCATCCGCCGCCGTTATCGGTCATGTTACAGTATACCTGCTCGGCACAGTAAGCGTTTCCGCTTCCGTCCGGATCGATCCAGTAGGTGCCGTTCCCGGTAGATAATCCCGAATCCAGGATCTCTTTACAGGAAGATTTCAGGTTTCCGATATTTACGCCCGCCGGAACTACCGTAATGGTTTTGGTAAAAGTCTTGGTTCCGCAGGAAGCACTGCTGAAAGTTGCGGAAACGGTATACGAACCAATAGCTGCACCCGGGGATGCCGTTAAGGTAGTGGATGGTGTATTGGTACTGCTGAAAGTCATTCCTGCAGATGGAGATACCGACCAGCTGATGACCGATGACCCGGTATATAATCCCAAAGAAAGCGATGTACTTTCTCCCGGCGCGATGGCGCACGGGTTGGCAACAATTCCTGAAACGGCACCATCAATGGCGATGTCTACGGTATTGCTGTACACTGCTCCGCAGTAATTGGCTGCAGCCCTGCGGTATTTTGTAGGAATGGTTAAAGAAGGAGGATCATAATTCTGGATATTATTTGTGCCCGGGGCCGCTGTCCATGTAGTTCCTCCGTCTGTACTCTGCTGCCAGGTATAGACAACCGTGCCGCCAAGTCCGGGATCTGCCGCCGAGGATGTAAACACTCCGGGATCATATCCCGCACAGCCATAAGGCTGATTGTGGGATATTACTCCCGGCTTAAGATCGGGATTACAGCCGCCGGATGAATTTCCGGAAATGGAACTGATGCTCCTCATCCGTACGACACCTGTAGAGGCATCAACAGTAAGTAAAGAGTCAGTTTTCTGTGCATTGATTAATCCGTTAATCTTTAAAGGATTGGCCGGAGCAACCACATGAAGCTTATTGGAAGGATTTACAGTACCTACCCCTACATTTCCTGCCGAAGTGATTACAAAATCATTATTCTGCTGCAAAGTGGTAGGGATACCGGTTGCAGGATTATCCTTTCCCGCATCTACATGAAAGGTTCCCTGCGGATTTTTTGTATTGATTCCAACCTGAGAATATATATTCACCCCTACAAAGATCAGGGTACAAATTATTAATTTATTATTCATGAATTATTTAATTATAGATTAATAAGATGAATTATCTGGCCCAAAGGATCGCTTTGTAAAAACCATTTCCGTTTGTCCCCGTGTAAATACTGCAGCTTTGTATACAATCTAAGCATGTGCTGTTACCGGATGATATATTTCCGGCTGAGCTCTGCTGAATATTCGCTATTCCGATACCAATTCCTGAATCGGAAGTATTAAAAATCTCATTGTTTTCGTTATTTGTCATTACTCCAAATCTTATGGAAATAACACTGGATCCCAGATTTATTCCGTTCCCGGATCCTCCTTTTTCAATTGTATAAGCATTTGCAGGCGTAAAGTAGGTACTGTTGATTCCATTATTCTGACAGGCCTGATTAAGATACTGATTAGCAATATTGGCATTCAGTGTTGCGTTAGCCAGTGTCTTTGGCGTTCCGGCTGTAGGTACTGTAAAAGGGGTAAGATCAGGCGTTGTCACAAAATCTACCCAGAAATCTTTTGCAGATAAATAATTATATGGTTTATACAATGCATTTGCCGTACTGGAATTGGTAAGATCAAAATCGGAAGTATTAAATACGGCTCCTGAAGCCCAAAGTCCTGAATTGTATTTAAAATCGCTGTTGTTGTTCATCGATTTCAGGATCAGGGTCCATCCGCCGCCGTTATCGGTCATGTTACAGTATACCTGTTCGGCACAATAGGCGTTTCCGCTTCCGTCCGGATCAATCCAATAGGTTCCGTTTCCTGTGGATAATCCCGAATCCAGGATCTCTTTACAGGAAGTTTTCAGATTCCCTACGTTTACTCCCGCCGGAACCACGGTGATGGTTTTCGTAAAGGATTTGTTTCCGCATCCCGGGCTGGTTATCGTAGCTGTTACCGTATAAGATCCGACGGCAGCACCTGAAGAGGCTGTCAGTGTTGTAGTGGTCGTATTCGTACTGCTGAAAGTCATCCCTGTAGAAGGAGATACCGACCAGCTGATAACGGAAGATCCGGTAAACAGCCCTATCGACAGCGAGGTGCTTTCACCCGGAGCAAGAGCGCATGGGGTAGCTACAATTCCAGAACTAGCTCCGTCTATGGCAATATCTACCGTATTGGTATACACTACGCCACAATAATTGGCCGCTGCCCTGCGGTATTTGGTAGGAATGGTTAAAGCGGGAGGATCATAATTCTGCACATTGTTGGTGCCGGATGCTGCTGTCCATGTCGTTCCCCCGTCGGTACTCTGCTGCCAGGTATAAGCTATGCTTCCGCCGATTCCGGGATCTGCCGCCGATGAGGTGAATACTCCGGGATCATATCCTGAACATCCATAAGGCTGGTTGTGGGAGATAGTCCCTGATTTTATACCCGGATTACAGGTGCTGGAGGAACTTCCGGAAATGGAATTGATGCTTCTCATCCTTACGACTCCGGTAGAGGCATCTACGGTAAGTAGGGAGTCCGTTTTTTGTGCATTAACGAGTCCGTTCAGGCGCAGAGGATTGGAGGCAGCCACAACATGCAGTTTATTTGTAGGGGCAATGGTGGCGATTCCCGTAGCACCCGTAGAAGTCACCACAAAATCATTGCTTTGCTGTGCCGTTGTAGGTACACCGGTTGCCGGATTGTCTTTTCCTCCATCCACATGAAAGATTGCCTGCGGGTTATTGGTGTTGATTCCCACCTGGGAATACATAGCTGCCGAACAGGTAAACGCAGCAGCAATAAATAAGTTTTTTTTCATTGATTGTAAAAATTTATGGTATAAATTAATTTTTCTAAATGCATCTGTAGAAGAGGGAGATCGATGTTCTGACAGAATCGTTTTCATTTACTTTCATATTGTCTTTTTATCATTAGTCTTTCTTAGACTAATCTGAAGTCTTATGATATTATAATTGAACTGATTAAATAAAAGAGTTATTTATATTTTTATAATCATTATCCCATCGTGAGCATATGTTATAAAATATATTTTTAATTCCGGATTTTAATATATTGTTACAAATATTTAACTGACAATAATTTACAGGTATCTATTTGGGCAATTAAAATTAATTTATATCTTTGCAACATTAGTCTAAGAAAGACTAATTATTTGTATTATTTTTGATATTATTTTCAAGAATATTTAATCTTATACTATGGTTTTTTCTTTTTTTTTATCTAAAAAAGCATCCGGATCCGGACACCGGATTTATATCTCCTACACCGCTTCTGTTTCCGGAAATAAAATCTGTAAACTTCCGCTAGGTCTTTTTATCGCCAAAGAAGAATGGGATCAAGAGAAGCAACGCCCCTTAAACATCTATTGTAAAAAATACAAAAGGCTTTATGCAGCTCTCAATACCATTAAGATCAGAATTGCAGAACTTCTTCAGGAAAAACCGGATCTTTCCCTTAAAACCATTTCGGCAGCGATCAGAAAACTAGGATTTGAAGAGAATACAAGCTTTACTGACGGTCATTTCCTTTCTCTGATGAATGATTATCTGGAATTAAAGAAAAACTCGGTAAGCCTTTCCACTTTCCGCCGCTACCAGGTTTTTATGCGTTTGATGGAAAAGTTTGAAGGCTATCTTTGCCGGCGGATTCTTCCGGAAGACATCGACAGCTTTTTTATCAGGAGTTTCTATGCTTTCGGGAGAGAAGAGCAATATACCGAAAGTACACTCAACAGAAGCGCAGAGTTTATTAAAACCATCCTGAATTTTGCCGAAACAAAAGGGATCAGAACCCATGTCCGACAGATAGAGATACCCAGATCAAAAGTACAGAGAAAAGTACTGATCCTGGATGAAAAAGAGATAAAGAAAATCAAGCAGGCCAGGACGCCCAGGAGACTGCAGCAGGCCAAGGACTGGCTGGTCATCAGCTGTTATACCGGACAGCGGATCTCGGATTTCATGAAATTCGGCAGCAGCCAGATCATTACCATAGACGGGAAAAAGTGTATTTCCTTCATTCAGCAGAAAACACATAAAGAAATTGTTTTACCCCTTCACCCGATTGTCCTGAAGATTATGGGGCGGTACGGAAACGGCTTTCCCAAGCCTCTGGATCCGGGTAGCTATAATGAACAGATCAAGGAAGTAGCAGCTATTGCCCGGATTGACACTCCGGTAAAGATCCGGAAAAGAATCGGGTTCCGCAGCAGGGAACTTGACACGGAGAAATGGCAGAACATCAGCAGCCATATCGGAAGAAGGAGCTTCGCCTCGAATTTCTACGGCAAGATCCCTACTCCGCTTCTGATGCAGGCCACCGGCCACAGCACCGAGCAGATGTTCCTGAATTACATTAATCCGGTCAACCATGCCAGGGTGATCAGCCTGGGAAATTATTTTGAGAAAATTTATGCGGAAGGGGCTTGACTAACGTGAACCCGAAGAAGAACCGAGCTGAAAGGCTGGAAGAGGGAAGCTGGATGCCTGAAGTCTCACCGGTCAAAGATAGGTCCGGAGGCCTTAATCATCAAACTAAATCTTTTGTCATTTTATCAGAGGAAGTTCTTATTTAATCCTGAATAAAAGAATCTTGGTTTATTTTTAAACCAAACTCTGATTTATACTGTCTTAAGGTTCCGAAGGGACGGCTTATTACAGGACAGGATAAATCCTGACAGCAGCGTGAACATTCCATCGTTCTGCCAAAAGGAATTTTATTTAAAATCCGGACTTAATTAGCCTTAATCTACCCAATCAATCAAACAAATAAATGCAAACTGAAGGCGATCGATTTAGGGTTAATTAAAGACCGGAGCAGCCGGACCGGTTGATCAGAACAAATTTATTGGTACCGCAAAAAATAACCCGCTCCAAAGAGCAGGCTATTCTATATTTATTATTTGTAATTGTTATTTTTCGTCCTCATCGAAATTGTGGTTTTCATATTTCGAAAAATCCTGTTTTTTGCCGAATAAAAATTTAATGATAATCGGAACGGTGGTTATCAGAACAATAACGATGATAATAAGTTCCAGCTTTTTCTTCAGGTCGATTCCGAACTGGTCGATGAACAGCTTGTCCAGGTAATGCCCGGCAAAAATCAGCAGAAAAGACCAGAGCACCGCACCGATGACGTTGTCTCTTAAGAAATCTCTTTTATCCATTTTCACAATCCCTGCTACAATCGGGGTAAAGGTACGGACTACCGGTAAAAACCTGGCCATAATAACCGCCAGGGCACCGTTTTTCTCGAAAAAATCGTGGGCCTGATAAAGATATTTCTTCTTGAAGAGCCAGTTGTCCGGTTTCTTATACAGGGCAGAACCTGCTTTTCTTCCGAAATAATAGCCCACCTCATTGCCGACAATGGCTGCCAAAGCTACGGATGAAGCCAGGATAAATGTGTCCAGGAAATCACTTCCGGTAGAACCGAAAGTCGCCTCGATAATATCGATCGAATAAATTCCCGAAACGAAAAGCAACGAATCTCCCGGTAAAAAAAATCCTATAAAAAGACCGGTCTCGGCAAAAATAATAAACAGGATCAGCCAAAACCCACCCAGTTTGATGTAGAACTCGGGATTTAATAAATCTTTCCAATTGTTGTAATCTTCCATACCTTTTGATAAGCAACAAAAATAGGATTAATAAACGTCAAAAGGAAATATATTGTAAGATTTTAACGAAATTTAAAAATACCTTTTATAAGTCCATATCGTCGTCTGAAACAGCCGTTCCATCGGCCATCAGGAAGGCTTTCAGGAAAGGCGTAAGATTTCCGTTCATTACAGAATCCACATCCGAAGTTTCAAAGCCGGAGCGTACATCTTTTACCAGTTTGTAAGGATGCATAACGTAATTCCTGATCTGGCTGCCCCACTCGATTTTCATTTTGTTGGCTTCAATTTCATTACGGGCTTTCAGCCGTTCTTCCAGTTCCATTTCATATAATCTTGAACGGAGCAACTGCATCGCTTTTTCCTTATTCTGAAGCTGTGAACGGGATTCGGAGTTTTCAATGATGATTCCTGTCGGGGCGTGACGGAGACGGACCGCCGTTTCCACCTTGTTGACGTTCTGTCCCCCCGCTCCGGAAGACCGCATCGTCTCAAATGAAATATCGGCCGGATTGATGTTGATCTCAATGGTATCATCCACCAGAGGATAAACATATACCGATACGAAACTGGTATGTCGCTTGGCATTGGAATCGAAAGGGGAAATCCTTACCAACCGGTGAACGCCGTTTTCACCTCTCAGGTAGCCAAAGGCAAACTCTCCTTCTATTTCCAGGGTTACGGTTTTCACACCGGCTACATCGCCTTCCTGGAAATTGAGTTCACGGATTTTATAACCCTGCTTTTCCGCCCACATTGTATACATCCTCATCAGCATGGAAGCCCAGTCGCAACTTTCCGTTCCTCCGGCTCCGGCTGTAATCTGAAGCACTGCCGAAAGTTCGTCCCCTTCGTTGGAAAGCATGTTTTTGAATTCCAGGTCTTCGATTTTTTCCACCAACTGAGGAAAGGTGGCATCCAGTTCCTTTTCGGAATCAGGATCTTCCTTTGCAAATTCCACCAGGACCTGCAGGTCTTCAAACCGGGTATTGATTTCATCATAGGCTTCCACCCATTTTTTCTTGGAACGGAGCTGCTTCAGGAAGGCCTCCGCCGTTTTGGGATTGTCCCAGAATTCGGGTGCAGCCGTTTTTTCATCGTCATTGGCAATTTCAATCTTCTTCTTGTCGATCTGAAGATATTTATGGAGGTCGTCAATCCTTGATTGGATTTCTTTTATCTGGTCGTTGTTGATCACGATTTCTTATTTCCTGCAAAAATAAGAAATTTTTATTCCGTTATTGCCGTATCTTGTCGGTTTGGGATTAAAATGCAGAGGTCCGGTACTGTTGGTTGGATTATAATGCCTGTATAGTTGTTGAATTGCACAAGACGCAAGAAAACTGAATCATGTTGCTGCTGCTGAAAGGCGCAAGGAATCTGACGCTGTCAAATTTCGACACCCCGAATATTAACTTTAAATTTCATGCTTTACAAAATCAGCAGTATGCAATTTTATCAGAGATGAAATCCTGGCGCCTTACAGCATGAAGTATTCAAAAGTTTTGCGCCTTAGCGATTTTCCAATATTATTCGTAATGTAAATTCACAGTAGTGTAAGCTCACAATTGACCATTCACTTGCGGAGCAAAATTCACCATTCACCATCACCCCTGGCTTCCGCCCTCTTCTTCATTGTGATGGAATCCGATGATCCGGCGCGGCTCTTCCACGGCGCGGTAGGTATCCACTTCTTTTTTGAGTTCTTTGATCCGCAACTGGAACTGGTCGAAATTGTTGACGGTTACATCTTTCAGGAAAACCGCAATCTGATCGAGGTATTCTCCCGTCAGCTTTCCGGCTGCATCCCGCAAAGCTCCATTCAGAAGGTTCTGGTCTATTTCCAGGTTTTCGTTTCGGGTTTTCCGGTAAAGGTTTTTGATCCTTTTTTTCAGGCTTTGGGTAAAATCGATCAGCATGGTGTTGCTGAAGACTTTCATCTTTGCAGAAACGCCGGTCCAGAAAGGAATCTGATCGGCTTTGTTGTTTTTAAGGATTTTAAACAGAAGAGAGTCTTTTTCGAGGTTTTTCGTTATGGCATACAGGATGATCTCTGCCCGTTCTCCAGCATTGGGAGGGAAAACCGGAACCATCACGTCAAACCGTCCGGGAGCGGTAATTTCCTCATCGATATCAGAGACGGATTTTGCAGAACCTATCATCAGAAGTCTTTCCTGCTCAAATCTTGAGATGTGGTGCAGGATCGTTTCCTGGGCTTCCAGGTTGCATGAGGCCACCCGGTTTTCCGCTTTCCTGGGCATCATGATCTCATCAAAATCCTCCATAAACAATAAGATTTTGTCTTCCTTCATCACCGTAACCAGGAAATCATTGAAATCGGTCTGACTCCCATCTACGTAAGAAGTCCCGAGAGCATGCTTTTTTACTTCTTTAAACTGATAGCCGATGATCTCTGCAATCTTATTGGCCCAGAAAATCTTGCCGCTGCCGGGAGGGCCGTACAGGATGATCCCCGCCGGCCTGTTGATGCCCCAGTCTTTGATCTGCTGCGGATTAAGGAAAGGCTCCAGCACTTCTGAAATGTAAAAAAACAAATCCCGGTAGCCGATGAAATCCCTTTTCTGAAGACTGGTTTTGTGGCCGAAATAATCATAGACAAACTGATAGTTACCGCCTAACTGATTATCGATTCCATAGCTTGAAACCGAAGACCTGAAAAAGCCGTTGTCGAAAATGTTGGGATCTTTTTCTTTGATCGCCTGTTCGATTTTCTCTTTCGGTTGCTTGATGGTTTCCGCAATCTGTTCCAGGGTTTTGGTTTTATCCAGATCTTTTTCGTAACGCCTTAAAAATTCGGCATTTTCGCGGGCAAACTTTTCAAAATCCTTTTTTACTTCAAAATTGGTGTGGATGCAATCCGTAAGGTCGAGATCAAAATCCTGAATGAATTGCTTTATCGCTTCGGCCGATACATTCAGTTCCCCGGCCAGTTCAATTAACTTCATAATTCCCGATTAATTCTATCAAATGTAAGATTTTTAAAAATTAAATTTTATGGATATCCATTATTATTTGTAACAAAATTTCAATTACATAGACTACTACTATGTAAAACAAATTACATGGAAAAAATTTTATCAGTAAAGAATCTGACGAAAAAATTCAAAAGAACGGTAGTGAACAATATTTCCTTTGATGTGGAAAGAGGAAATGTTTACGGATTACTCGGTCCCAACGGAAGCGGAAAATCCACCACCTTCGGGATGCTGCTTTCCACAATCAACCCGACAAGCGGCGAATGGTACTGGTTCGGGAAAAAAGGCACCGGTCCGGACACGTTGAAGAAAATCGGGGCCATTATCGAACAGCCGAATTTTTATCCGTACCTGAATGCGGAAACCAACCTGAAAATCGTAGCGGAGATCAAGGGAACACCTTATGCAAGGATTGATGAGGTTCTACGAACCGTTAACCTGCTGGAAAGGAAAAAAGACCTGTTCCGTACGTACTCGCTGGGCATGAAGCAGCGTCTGGCCATTGCGTCCGCCATGCTGAACAATCCTGAAGTGATGATCCTGGATGAGCCGACAAACGGGCTCGATCCCGAAGGAATCATCCAGATCCGTGAGATCATCAGCAATATTGCCAAACAGGGCATTACGATTATTATCGCCAGCCACCTGCTGGATGAAATTGAAAAGATATGCAGCCATGTGATCGTTCTGAAAGAAGGAACCTCGCTGTATTGCGGAAGGGTAGACGAAATGACCGCCAACAACGGCTACTTTGAACTGAAAGCGGACAACAATGCCTTGCTGCTGGATGCGCTGAATGAACTCCAGTGGTTTACTGCCGTTAATCAGGACGGTGATCTGCTGAAAGCCCAGATCCGGGATGATGCCTCGATTTCCGCCTCAACCCTGAACCGGAAGCTGGCTGAAAAAGGAATTTTCCTTTCGCACCTGACGAAGAAAAAGCTGTCGCTTGAATCCCAATTCCTTGAACTTGTAAAAAACACAAAATAATCATGCTTAAACTATTAAAACTAGAATACTACAAAAACCTGAACTACCGGCCGTTTAAGGTTTTTACGATCTTATATTTCGCCATTCTGGTGGCTCTGCTTTTTATCGGACTAATTGACTTCGACCTTTTCGGAGGAACGGTTAATCTGAAGGAACAGGGAATCTACAACTTTCCGGAGATCTGGAATTTTACAACCTGGATCGTGGCCCTGCTGAAAATCTTCCTGGGACTGATCATTGTGTTTTCCATCTCACAGGAGTTCAGCAACCGGATGTTCAAGCAGAATACGATTGACGGATTAAGCCGGACCGAATTCATCTCTTCCAAACTTTTGACCATCAGCGTTTTTACAGTTGTTTCCACAGTGATCGTTTTCGGGATTACCCTGTTCCTGGGATATCAGTATTCCGATACCACCGAGTCGGCGAAGGTTTTTAAAGAAATTTTCTTCATCGGCAATTATTTTATCAAGCTGTTTACATTCTTCTGCTTCTTGATGTTCCTTTCCGTATTGCTGAGAAAGTCGGTGTTTGTTTTCCTGGCCCTTTTCGTGTTCTGGATTGGAGAAAGCATCCTATCAGCCGTTGAGGTATTTACAAAAGTAAGGGGATTGCAGGGCGAACAGAGAAACCAGATCCTGCAGAACGACTTTTTCGTGACGCATCTTCTGCCGCTGGAAAGCATGTCGAGCCTGATTCCGAACCCGATGATGAGATTAAACATGGCCAAAATGATGGGCATGAAGTATGAATTCCATTACCCTGTGGAAAGCCTCGTGGCCTGCCTGTTCTGGTGCGCGATTTTCATCTTCGGATCCTACTGGATCCTGAGGAAAAGAGACTGGTAGGAAATAACGTGAATGAAGAGGCTGGAAGAGGGAAGCCGGATGCCGGAAGTTTCTCCTGCCAAAAAACAGGATCAAAGTTCTTGCTCAGCAAACTACTGCATATTTTGCATTCTGTTACAGAATTCTGATTAGTTTTTAATTTTATTTTTGAATCAATCAAAACAACCGGATATAAGGTTGATACAGCCAACTTCAAGTTCTTTAATATTTAACTGAACTCAATATTTTAAGCAGTCCGTTTTCCGGGCTGCTTTTGTGTTTCGTTATATTAAAATTTTCATTAAATTCCGGTTAAAATTCAAGCCATGAAAAAGATCTATTATTTCCCGGGAATGATCAGTGCTTTGATCGTGCCTGTTTTATTTTGGTATTTTATCCATCCGTATATTAATGAAACGAAATATAATGTAGTTGACATCGGGCTTCCTGCTAAAGTGAAACAGAAAAAAAATGATTTCGTTAATTCTTTTGAACCTTTAAGAAATTGGAATTATAAAAAAATAAAAGTCTATCCTTCAACAGCCAGAGAAAATTCTGCTTTATATGTTTCGGAGATAAAAGCAATGCAGAAAAGAAATGAAAAGGAAACCGGGATTGAGTTTATTCTGGACGAAAATAATACATATGGCGATTTTGTCTCTCTATTGAATGATATGGCCATTGCAAAACAGGAAACCTATGCTTTAGATCTGGAAAAAACAGGACATTTCTTTGCTGTGGTTAACTATATTGATCCGGATGCAAAGGAAGATTTTTTTGGTGATGATACCGTTATAATTCCCATTGATTACGGATCACTTTCATATGGAGAGTATAGCCCTAATCTCTACGAAACATCAAAACAGATTTTACTGAATCTCCCAAAACCTGCTTATTATATTGTTTCCGGCTTTTTATTATTTCTGAACATCTCGATGTTCGGCATCAAAGAAAATCTTCAGATAAAGAGAAATAGAGTATAACTGCCTGTTAAACCTTCAAGGTTTCAAAAACCTTGAAGGTTTAAATTATTATACAGCAGCTTTAAGACAAAAAAGGACTGCCTTGCGGCAGCCCCCTTACAATCACTTCTTCACTTTAAAAACACTTATTTTTTTTCTTTATCCAATAAGGCAATGTATTCTCCATAGCCTTTGGCTTTCATTTCCGCTTTCGGGATAAATTTCAGCGAGGCACTGTTGATACAGTACCGGAGTCCGCCTTTGTCTGCCGGTCCGTCATTGAAAACGTGACCTAAATGCGCATCTCCCGTTTTACTTCTTACTTCAACCCTTGTCATCCCATGGGAACGGTCCAGTTTTTCTTCTACCAGTTTTTTAGTAATCGGCTTGGAGAAACTTGGCCATCCGCATCCGGATTCAAATTTATCGGTGGAGATAAATAACGGTTCCCCTGTGGTAATGTCTACGTAGATCCCTTCACGGGTTTCATCCCAGTATTCATTTTTAAAAGCCATCTCCGTTCCGTTTTCCTGGGTTACATTATACTGTTCGGCAGTCAGTTTTTCCTTTAAAACTTTTTTATCCTGCTTCTGGTAGGTGGTTGCCTTGGTTTCCTTTTTTTTCGGTGGATTGGCATTTTTCGCCATTTCAAACAACCCCGGTTCGATGTGGCAATAGCCTCCCGGATTTTTGTCAAGATAATCCTGGTGATAGTCTTCCGCTCTGTAGAAATTCTTTAACGGAATTGTTTCTACTACAACCGGTTTGCTGTAATTCTTTGCCAGTTTGGCCACTTCGGCCTTTACCATCGCTTCCGTTTCTTTATCGGTGGTATAGATTCCTGTCCTGTACTGGTTTCCTCTGTCATTTCCCTGTTGGTCAATGCTGGTTGGGTCAATGGTTTTAAAATACAGATCGATCAACAGATTCAGATCTACTTCTTCAGGATCGTATTTTACCTTTACCGTTTCGGCAAATCCTGTCGTATGGCTTACCACTTCTTCATACGTCGGATTTTTTTTGTTCCCGTTGGCATATCCTACTTCCGTACCTACCACCCCTCTGATCTGCTGGAAAAAATGTTCGGTTCCCCAGAAACATCCGCCTGCAAAATAGATTTCCTTTACATTTTTATTGTCCATAATGGTCTCATTTTCTTTCTTTACTTCTGTAGATTTCGTTTTGGCATCTCCACAGCTCGTAGCAAAAACCGCAATACCCAGAACAACGCTGAGCAATATTAATATGTTCTTCATTTTTATTTTTATATCCATTTCAAATCTTTACTTTTCTTCATTAAAAACCTGCCTATCTAAATTGCAAATTTCGGACTAATTTTCCGGTTGTTTCAAAGATAATCTCTATCTCCGCGATAGCAGTCTGCAGGATTTCCTTGCATTATCATTTACGAAAAATTTCAGGAAATGGTTTTGATACTGAAAAGATTTACCCTGTTTATACAAAAGAATTTTACCTGGATTAGCGGTCTGTTTTTACAAAGCAAAGCGCCACAGCATTTTTCCAACACCAGGATGTTTGTTTTTCATCCGTAAAGATGCTTTGAGAGGGTGGATATAAACTTTTTCACCTGGTAAACAGGCACTGTTTCTCAGAGGACAGATATATAGTGACCTGTATAATTAACCTTAATTTGATAAATTTTCAGTCAGACTTTATAATATTAATTTTAGTTTTGATATCCTCTTATTGATATTGTATACTCTTTGTTTATTAATAGCAGTAAAACTTCCGGCACCCCTCTTTCCTCTTCCGGCATATTACCCTTCAGGTCCGCTTTAAATTTACGGCTTCCCGTTTACGGTTTTCAGTAAAAAACAGTAGATTTGCATCTTATCAAAACTGTAAAAAAAAGCAAAGCATATAGATCATGACATCACAAGAGATCCGTCAGAAATTTTTAGATTATTTTCAAAGTAAAGGCCACCTGATCGTACCTTCCGCACCCATCGTGCTGAAAGACGACCCCACCCTGATGTTTTCCAACTCTGGGATGACCCAGTTCAAGGATTATTTTTTAGGGTACAAAGAGCCTAAAGCCACCCGGATTGCCGATACCCAGAAATGCCTCCGGGTTTCCGGGAAACACAACGACCTGGATGATGTGGGCAGGGATACCTACCACCACACCATGTTTGAAATGTTGGGGAACTGGTCTTTCGGCGACTATTTCAAAGAAAATGCTATTGCTTTTGCCTGGGAATTATTAACGGAAGTTTATGGAATTCCGAAAGAAAACCTGTACGTTACGATTTTCGAGGGCGACACTTCCGAAAATCTGGAAAGGGACCATGATGCATATAATTTCTGGAAGTCCCATATTTCCGAGGACCGGATTATCAACGGAAACAAAAAGGACAACTTCTGGGAGATGGGTGCCAGCGGACCTTGCGGGCCTTGTTCTGAAATTCATGTGGATTTGAGAAGCGCTGAAGAAAAAGCGCAGGTTTCAGGACTTGACTTGGTCAACAACGATCATCCGCAGGTGGTGGAAATCTGGAATCTGGTTTTCATGCAGTACAACAGGAAAGCAGACGGCTCCCTGGAAAATCTGCCGGCCAAACATATCGATACCGGAATGGGCTTCGAGCGTCTGTGTATGGCGCTTCAGGGAAAATCTTCCAATTATGATACCGATGTTTTCACTCCGCTGATTGCTGAAGTGGAAAAACTTTCCGGTAAAAAATACACCGGAATTTTAGAAAGCGAAAAAGACATTGCCATCCGCGTGGTAGTGGACCATATCCGGGCCGTTGCTTTTGCGATTGCCGACGGCCAGCTGCCTTCCAACGGAGGAGCCGGCTATGTAATCCGCAGAATTCTGAGAAGGGGAATTTCCTATTCTTACCGGTTCCTGGACATGAAAGAACCCTTCCTTTACAAATTGGTGGCGGTTCTGCAGGGACAGATGGGGACCTTCTTCCCGGAACTTGAGAAGCAGGGAACCCTGGTTACCGAAGTCATCAAAAGTGAAGAGGAATCTTTCCTGAGAACCATTGAAAACGGATTGATCCGGGTGGAAAAACTGATCCAGCAGACAATTGCCGATAACCAAAAAGTATTGCCTACGGAAGAGGTTTTTGAATTGTACGATACTTATGGCTTCCCTGATGATTTAACCAGAATCATTGCTGAAGAAAAAGGGTTAACCATTGATGAAAAAGGTTTTGAGCAGGCATTAAATGAACAGAAACAACGTTCAAAAGCTGATTCTGTCCAGAAAGTCTACGACTGGGTAACCCTGGAAGAAAAACCTGAAAATTTCGTAGGCTACGATACCTTTGAATCGGAAACCTACATCACCAGATACCGTAAAGTAGAAAATAAAGACGGCGCATTTTACCAGGTGGTTTTAAGTGAATCTCCTTTCTACCCTGAAGGCGGTGGACAGGTTGGTGACAAAGGGGTTATTGAAAATGCTACGGAGCGCTTCGAGGTTCTGGAAACCAAAAAGGAAAACGGGCTGATCGTTTCCCTGATCACCGGTCTTCCGAAAGATGCCGGTGCCCTCTTCTATGCTAAAGTGAATACAGTGAACCGGAAAAACTCCCAGGCCAACCACTCGGTAACCCATTTACTGCACGAAGCTTTAAGAGAGGTATTGGGAACCCATGTTGAGCAGAAAGGCTCTTACGTAGGCCCGGATTACCTTCGTTTCGACTTTTCCCACTTCAATAAAATGACAGAAGAAGAACTGGCATTGGTGGAAAACAAAGTAAATGCTAAAATTAAAGAAAGCATCGCCCTGCAGGAATTCAGGAACATCCCGATCCGAGAAGCTCTTGACAAAGGAGCCATGGCACTGTTCGGTGAGAAATACGGCGACAGTGTGAGAATGATCCAGTTCGGAAGCTCGAAGGAACTCTGCGGGGGAACCCATGTAAAAAATACGAATGAGATCGGCCATTTTAAAATCATTTCCGAAAGCTCTGCAGCTGCAGGAATCAGAAGGATTGAAGCGATCTCCGGTGACGAATCTGAAAAATATTTCAAAAACCTGGAAAAGCAGGTTGCTGAACTGTCACAGCTGCTGAAATCCAAAGACCTGATGCGTTCGATTGAAAAATTAATGGAAGAAAATTCGTCTCTGAAATCTGAAGTGGAAGCCTTCAAAAAGGAAAAAGCCAAAGGTGAAATCGGCGACTGGAAAGGGGCCTACGAGCAGAAAGGCGATAAATTGCTTCTGGTAAAAAGAACCTCTCTGGATGCAGGTTCGGTAAAAGATATCGTCTTCCAGCTGAAGAAAGAAATCCCGACTTCCATCACGGTTATTCTGTCCGACGCAGACGGAAAACCAATGATTACCGTTGGTGTTTCAGATGATCTGGCAGGAATCTATCAGGCCGGAGCACTCATTAAAGAACTGGCCAAAGAAATCCAGGGCGGCGGCGGCGGAAACCCGGGCTTTGCCACAGCCGGAGGGAAAAACCTCGACGGACTGGAAAATGCATATCAGAAAGCGTTGAATATTTAATCATACATACAGGTTCACAACAATCCGTCAAGACTTTATTATAAAATCCCGTTCATTTTTGGACGGGATTTGTTTTATCAGTAAAAATTTATCCTATTACCTCAAATCGATTTTGAAAAGTCCGCTTAAAGTTCTTTTGTCTGCAAATTTCTTATCCATTTTCTCCAATGCGCTGCAAAACACCCGAACTGACGGAATGACTGCTTATAAGCCTAAAATTTTTAATTAAATACATTCTCATATAATTCCGAATAGATCTTGAGACATTGTACCAAGATGGCATAACAGTATGATTAACGCCTTTATCTATAACAATTTTTTAATCTCTTTTTTTCCACTACCTGGAAAAAATACCTGAATCAACAGAATATTTACTTTTAATCTAATCAAAAATTACTTAAAATTTCCAGGAATTCTTTTTATAACTCCACTTTGGAACGATTCATGATTAATGAAAAAAGAACAGATTATTTTTATCTTAAATATAACGGATTGCGATATACTAAACAATAATACAACTTATATCACAAATTTATAAAAGCAACGATATAAAAAACCTGTTTTTATTAAGAATAACACACTTACACCTATTAATACAACTACAAAAATTAACATTATGAAACCGACACAAATTCTTTCAAAAATCCAGCTGGCCGTATTAACATTAATGATGAACTTTGCCTTTGTATGGACCAGTGCACAGGAAAAAGCAGCAGACTTAAAAGTAGATGTTAATGTAGATAAAGGAGGAAGTTCAGCCGGCATCATGTCCAATCCTATTTTATGGGTAGCAGGAGCCCTGATTATCATCCTTATTGTGGCTCTGGCAGCAAGAGGAAATGGAAACAGCAGAGCATAAAAGAGGATTTTCTTATCCTATTTACATTAAAGCAGGCGAGGCTGTCTAATTTTTTAGACAGCCTGATTTTTTTAGTTCCATTCAGGGTGATAGAACTTGAGTACCTGTTGAATTCCCATCAGTTTCCCTGCCGGTCAGTTCATTATTTTTAACAAAAGATTATATTTTTTGCTATGGTATTGTAACCTTCTTATCAATAGTTTTGTCTTATCTACAAAGTAAAACTAATGACAAAACTTTTAACCCCCTTATTTTTATTCTTTACACTGCTTTTCTTCGGGCAGAATCAGTTGAAGGTCGTCAGCAAAGCTGATAAAAAGCCCATTTATAATGCAGCAGTCTATTGTGAGGATGAGCTTCTAGGAAAGACCGATTTTAATGGATTATTATCTTTTAAGACAAAGTGTAAAAAGGTAGAAATCCTGGCCAGCAACTTTCAGGATGTGACGGCCGACGTAAAGAAATCCATGGAAGCGGCCATGCAGCCTTTATCCGAAAAAATGGGTACGATCGACAAAGTGGTTATTCAGGACAAAAGCGATCCGAAAGCCCTGAGAATACTTGATGAAGTGAACAAAAGAGCCAAAGAAAATTCACCCAAATCCCTGGATTCCTACAATTTTAAATCCTACACCAAATTTTCCATTGATGTTGATAAAGATTCAATCGGCATTTATAAAGACTTCCTGGCAATAAGAAAAGATTCGCTCTCAAAAGTGGATAAAAAGGAGGTGAAGCAGACTAAAAAGGAGGAAAAAGATTCTCTTACGGCAGAAGATTTTATTCAGGCTTCGGCGGAAGGCCAGATGTTTCTCTGGGAAAAAGCAGCCGAGTACAAATATTCCAAAAGCTTCGGTGAAAAAACCAATATTATCGACAACCGGATGTCAGGTTTCAAAAATCCGGTCTACGAAGCCCTGGCCATCAATATTTCCAACCTGGACCGGACTCCCAGACAGCTGAAACCGGAAAACAGGAAGCTGTTTAACTTTTACCTCTCTGATACAATCCGGCTCGACGGAAGAAAAACGTATGTGATTAAATTCAAGGAAATCACCGACAAGAAAAAACAGAACCCGAGAAAATTCAACGGCAAAATCTATGTAGACTCTGAAACCTATGCCTTGAAAAAGTTTGAAAGCAGCAGCAAGAAGAAAAATGAAGGAGAAATCGTCTCCGTCTGGAAGCCCGTCGGCGGAAAATGGTTTCTGGATTACGAAGATATGAGGGTGAAAATGGGAGACCAGAGTTTTGACACTTCCAAAAAAGACAGCGTGAAAGCCGGCGAAAAACCAAAATACAACAAAAAAAGCTTCGGCAATTACCTTTATGTAAAAAACCGGTTTTTTGATTTTGAGCTGAACAAAGAACAGAAAGCATCCGATTTCAAAGGCTATTCCCTGGAAGTGAAAAATTCAGACGGCAGCCTTCTGGATCAGTACCGTACCGACAGCCTGACGGCGAGGGAAAGTGCTACCTATACCAAAATCGACAGTTTTGTACAGAAACATGATTTTGAAAAGAAACTCAATACCTTGACCCAGTTGTTGAGAGGGAACCTGCGGTACAAAATCATTGATTTCGATATTACCAAGCTTTTCAGCTACGACCAGTACCAGGGGATCCGTCTGGGTGCAGGCATCAAGCTGAATGAGAGATTCAGCAAGACCTTCTCACCGGACGGGTATTTCGGATACGGATTCAAAGACCACCGCTGGAAATACGGCCTTGGTTTAGACGTGAAGTTATCACAAAAAAGAACTTCGGTATTCCGGATTGAATATATCGACGATGTTTTTGCAGCAGGAAGGTTCAGCAATGCCATGTGGGATATGATGATGAAAATCCCGGACCTCAACCTCGACCTTCACAATGCTGCTTTCTACAGAAACCAGAAATGGGGTGCTTCCTTCCTTTATGATCTATCCAATTCATTAAGCATGAAAATTGCGCTGAACAGGGAAAAGCAACAGGCCCGTTTCGACTATCAGTACAAAGACCTCGGAAATGCTTTCGACAATACCAGTGCTACCCTCTCCCTTAAATTTTCCCCGAATGATAAAAATATCATGACCCCGACCGGAAAATATACGTATGAAAAAGGCTATCCGCAGATCTTCATGAATTACGAACAGGGATTCCGGACACTGGGCGGAAATCTGGATTACCACCGAATGGATGCTTTAATCGTCCATCAGTTCAGATCAAAACTGGGGTATACCAACATTAAACTTTTCGGAGGGCTTTCTTCCGGAGACGCGCCGATCTGGAAAAACTTTGAAATGGCGGGACAGAGGGACCTGACTCTGGAAAAATGGACCTCTGCGGTCAGCACACCTTCCAATCTGGGATTTGCCACCATGCCGGCAGGAACTTTCTTTGCCGATAGGTTCATCGCTTTTAAAGTATCGCAATACCTTCCGTTCAGGTTCAAAACGCTGGGTAAAAGATATTCCAACATTGAGCTTGAATACCAGGCGGCCGCCGGAAATATGAAAAACCGGGAAGACCATCAGTTCATGTTCCGGGTGTTGGATCATTACTACCAGGAAGCCGGGTTCATGTGGAACAGCTTCCTGGGAAGCCGCTACAGCGTAGGTTTTTCTTACCGGTTAGGTTATTATCAGACTTCAGAGTTTAAAGATAATTTCGGGATTAAAGTTAAATTCAATTTACTGAATTGACGGTATTCTTGATTGATGATCATTATTATTTCGATGCAGCGGACTTTTGGGTCCGCTTTTTTTATTTCCTACGGCTGCACGGTTTTTTACGGATGATCGCGTATATCCTACGGGATTTAGATTTTTTCAGATATTAAACTTAACGTGAATTCGACCTTATTGACATCATATTCAGTCGATTATTTAAATCAAAAATAAAAGTTAGAATGATTCAGTCAGGATTTTGGATACCACTCATCCTGGTAGAATGAATAAACGGTTCACGCTTCTGACAGGATTTTATCCTATCCTGTACCAAGCCTTCCCTTCAGGACTTTGAAACGATATTAATCCTTCTCTGATTGAAAAATAACCTAAACCGGTTATTGAGGATTACATAAAAAATTTTCTGATAAAGCAAAAACCTATAAGTTTGATGATCAGCACCTTTGATCCTGTATTTAACAAGAGAAACTTCCGGCATCCAACACCGCTCTTCCAGCCGCTTAATCCAGGTTCTTCGAGTTCACGTTAAACTTTTTCATCCGTTAGTGCTCCGGTACCCTCATTTTAAATTTCTTCCCTGGCAACAGATTCATGCTCAGCTGAAGACCGCCATTCCATTTTAACGTATAAAATTTTGTTAACCTGCCAAAACCGCGTGGTAAAAACTTTTCTGTGCGGAGAAATATCATTAATTTTGAAAGGTTTTTTTATGAAAAGGATTTTATTGTTTTTCGGTCTTTTATGCTGGACGTTTGGTTTCTCACAATCGAAAGTTACCGCTATTGAAGGCATTACCATCGAAGACAAAAGCGATCCGAGAGCACTTGAAATCCTGAGAAAAGTCAGTCAGCAGTTCCGGGAAAACTCACCGAAGACCCTGGATTCCTATTCTTACAAATCGTATGAAAAAATTTCACTGGATATCGATGAAGACAGCATTTCGCAGTACAATAAGTTTTTTGAGGAAACCGGGATGTTCCGGGAAAAACGCAGGAAAGATTCACTGAACAACATTTCGGCGAGAAAAATATTTTCCAAAAGCAAACTGTTTCTCTGGGAAAGGGCCCAGGAATTTCTGTACTCCAAACAATACGGCGAGAAAATCAATATCCTGGACAACCGGATCTCCGGACTGAAACAGCCGATTTATGAAATGATTGCCCTTCAGCAGAGCAACCGGGATAAGATCCCCGATCAGCTGAAACAGGAGAACCGGGGATTGTACCGGTTTTTCCTCACCGACACGCTGGAAATGGACGGCCGGAAAAACTTTGTCATCCGCTTCAGGGAAGTTAATTTTAAAAATCCTGATAAAAAACGGAAATACAACGGCGCCATCTATATCGATACCGAAACCTACGGCGTTAAAAAAATAGAAAATTTCAGCAAGAATAAAAACGACGGCATTATTACCAGCACCTGGATTTTCTTTCATAACAAATGGTTTCTCGCCCATGAAACCGTAAAGCTGAAGATGAGCAACATGAAGCTGGAAGAAGAAGGAATTCAGCATCCGGATGAAAAACCGGACCGCAAAAAGAAACAGACTTTCGGGACCTATGCTTTCCTGACCTCCCGGTATTTCGATTATCAATCTCCTGCCGATAACAGCCCCGCCGATTTCAGAGGCTATACCTTCTCCGTAAAAAATATCCGCGGAAATACCCTGGACCAATACAGAACCGATCCCCTGACGGAACGGGAGAAAAACACCTACAAAACCATCGACAGCCTCGGCCGCAGGTACAATATCGATAACAAAGCCCAGATCCTGAGCGGTCTGCTGAATGGCCAGATCCGCGTTGGCGCAGTGGATTTTGCGGTGGATGAAATCGTCAATTACAATTTATACGAAGGATTCAGGGTCGGTTTAAAGGCCAAGCTGAATGAAAATTTCAGCCCTTATTTCTCTCCGGACTATACATTCGCCTACGGTTTCAAAGACGATAAGTGGAAATACAGGATCGGTCTCGACATCAAAACCACCCTTGAAAAAGACTCTTACTTCAGGATAGATTATTATGATGACGTAACCGCTTCCGGCGAGTTTTACCGGAGGCTGTGGAATTTCAAGATGCGTATGGCGAATTACGGAAACAATCTGAATAACGATCGCTATTACCATTACAGGGGTGCTTCCGTTTCTTACCTGAATGACGTTACCAACGGACTGACTTTGGTTTTTGCGGCAAGAAGGAACCTGGAAGAAGCCCTATTCGACTACTCCTTCCGAGGAAAAGGTTCTTCATTTGAAAATTTCAACACCCTGTTTACCCTGAAATATTCCCCGAACTCTACGAACATCATGACTCCGCAAGGAAAATCACTGATCGACCAGAAGTATCCGGAGCTGTATTTCAACTATGAGCAGAGCTATAAAATTTTTGGCGGAGATTTCAGCTATATGCGCTTTGACGCGCTTTTCGTCCATCATGTTAAAACAAGGTTCGGAACCACGGGATTCCGGCTGTACGGAGGAATGGTGTTCGGGGGTGCCCCGATCTGGAAAAACTTCACCATGAACGGGCTGGCATCGCCGAGAAGGGATTTTAATTTCAACCTCACTTCATTCCTCGGCTTTGCGACGCTGGAAGGCGGAAAGTATTATAATGACCGTTTTGTGGCTTATTATCTGACCCACAAGCTGCCATGGTATTTTAAAAGTTTCGGTCAGAACATTTCGAGCTTCGATTTTGTGCTGCGCGGAACCATCGGAGATATGGATAAGGCCGAATACCATCAGTTCAGGTTCCGTCCGCTAAACCATCTTTACCAGGAAGTCGGCCTGGAATGGAACAATTTCCTTTCCACCTACTTTAATCTGGGATTGTTTTACCGGGTCGGCTATTATACCACCCACAACTTCAAACAGAACTTTGCCGTTCAGTTCAAATTAAAATTATTAGAATTCTAAACCGATCCGGCCCCTTTACCTGAAGCGGATAAAAATAAAATAAAATAAAAGACTATGCAGAAAATCGAAATACAAGCAGAACAGTTCTTCGAATTATTAAAATTAAAAGACACGTCGATGTGGGAAATTTTCGCTCAGATGATCGACGGCAACGAAAAGGAAATCATCTTCCTGGATCATGAGAACAAAATCCTCTTCAACTACATCCTGCCCTCCCACCCGGAAAAGCTGGAAGAAGACCGCGCTGAATTCTCCAAACAGTTTGCCGATAAGCTGGCGAATTTGAATTAAGGTGGAGGGTTAGAGAGTTGGAGAGTTATTGAATATGGAATGAAAATTTTCAGTAAAAATAGATTTTTAATTAAAAATTTATACTTAAAAAAACATTTATATTAATACTTTAATTAGATGATAATAAAACAGTTAAATGTCGTAAATATTCATCAAAATTTGTATAATTTTCTACACTAAAATTTTCAAAACGGCTTTTTATGTTTGTAAAAGTTTAATCAACTAAATTTTTTACACATGAAAAAGAAAATTTTATTTTGTGCCATGATGGGAATTTCAGTTATGGCATTTGCGAGAATTCAGGCAGTTTGGACTTCTACTTGTGGAGTAAAGCATTACACTTCATTTCCAGATAGCTGGACTTACAACCAAATGGCTAACTGGATTGAAAGTATGAACTACAATGAATGTGGAACAGAAGCAAATGTAACAATCCATCCTTAATTTGCAAGCAAGCAGATAGTTCTAACTATCTGCTTTAATTAATTTATTTATGAAAAATTTTTTTTGTGTTTTATTAGTATACATTTATCTTTTCGCTAATGGTCAAAAGATAGAATTTGAGCCAACAATAAAAGTCACTTATAATACAAATTTAAATCTCGGAGAAAAGAATATGAAAAATAAAGATTTCATCTTGGTTGGAAATTCCCGAGACTATTATTTTGCCATCGACAATATTTACCGTTACGATTCCGGAAATTATACTTCTTCAGGAGGAATTGATACTAAAAAAAACAGCATTATATTTAATGACAGAATATTAAAAATAAATAATAAAACTACGATTTTCACGATTGCGGTCAATTCAAAAATACGTTATGAAGAATATGAATCTTTACAATGGGTTTTATATAGTGATACAAAAATAATCAATGGAATAAAATGTCAAATGGCTGCGACAAACGGATTTGGAAGAAGATGGATCGCTTATTTTTCTAAAGAATATCCGCAATCTCTAGGTCCATACAAATTCAATGGTTTACCAGGATTGATCCTTGAACTTTATGACACAAAAAATGATTATCATTTTACCGCAACGAAGATTGAAAAAAATTCAGAAGAGTTTGAGTTTAATCTTTCTCCATTCAAGCTGATGAGTAAGAAAAATTATTTGCAGTCTAAATACAATATGGAGTTTACCGTTGCTGCTTTCCCGGATATGGACGAAGACATGAGAAAACAAACACAGGAGATGCTGGACAAAAAGAAAAAACTATTTAATAATCCCTTAGAACTAAAACCTTTTGAATAATTATTTATTTTTGCTATTCCGTAAAAATCCAGGTTGATTTATCAAAATAAAATTATTAGTTTTCTATCGGATTGACAAATTGAACAAGTTTTAAAATCAAGCCTTACAATATCAATAAACGGTCTCACCTTTGAGACCGTTTTATTATTTCTTCAAATTTTTGATAAGTTCCTGAATTTGTCCGCTTAATTTTTCTGCAAGATCCTTATCTGAAAGATTGATAATAATTCCATGTTGACCACCGGTTGAATAATCATTATTTACACCCACAATGCTTGTAGATGTTTCAAATAAATCTTCAATCTTTACTCCAAAAATATCCGCAAGTTTTGGAATATAGCCTGATTTTATTTCTGTTGTTTCGTTTTCCCAGTTGACATACGTTAGTCTGTCTACATTCAGCATATCAGCAATATCCTGTTGGGAATATTTAGTTTTGCTTCGTAATTTTTTCAGATTGGTTCCTACACTCATGCTTTTGTTTTTATACAAATTAATATTTGTTTGAAAGTTAAAAAAATTTATTTACATTTCCTGACTAACAGCTTCTCAAAAACAGATCAACTGTCTTTTTCGTTTCTGCAACATCATGCACCCTCAGGATTTTAGCACCCTGCTGCAGCACTTTAAGATGAAGTTTCTGCGTTTCTTCATTAATGTCTGCCGGCGATTTCCCAAGTGGCTTATAGATGAATGATTTCCTGGAGATTCCGATCAAAAGGGGAAATTTACCGGAACCAAAATACTTTACCTCATCAATCATTTTCATTTGATCCTTTACGGTTTTCCCAAAGCCAAAACCGGGATCCAAAATAATATCCCGAATGCCTTTTGCGAGCAGTTCAGCTGTTTTTTCGGAGAAATACCGGCTGATGGAAACGGTAATGTCTTCAAACTTTATTTTATCATGCATGGTTTCGTAGGAAGGATTCACATGCATCAGAATATACGGAAGCTTTGTCCCGGCAACCGCATCAAACATCCGGTCATCATACTGTCCCCCGGAAATATCGTTGATCAGATCAATTCCCTCGTTAAAGCCGAACTTCACCGTTTCGGAATAAAAAGTATCCAGGGATACCAGGGCTTCCGGAAATTCTTTTTTAATTAAAGAAATGATCCTTCCGATTCTGTTTATTTCTTCACCGGCACTTAAAAATTCAGCATGCGGCCGCGTCGACTGCGGCCCGATGTCGATGATCCCGGCACCCTCTTCCAGCATTTTTTCAGCCTGTACCAGAGCCGCTTCGTCATTATTGAATTTTCCGCCGTCGGAAAAAGAATCGGGGGTCAGGTTCAGGATGCCCATGATTTTAGGCGTCGACAGATCCACCAGCTTCCCGTTGCAGTTTAGAGTATGAGATCCGATTGATGATCCAAGATGTTCCATCCGGCAAAAATACGACTTCCAGGCCCGAACTCCAATATCCGCAAAAAACTCAGCCCTGATTTCCGCTACCTAAAACCTAATTCGTATATTTGGAAGATTAAGAAAATTTATGTCAGAAACTTCAGTACAGTTCGGGAAAATTATTGGTCAGTGCCGCGAATTATTCAGCAAAAAATTACAGGATTACGGAGCTGCATGGAGGGTTTTAAGACCGAGTTCGATTACGGACCAGATTTACATTAAAGTGAACAGGATCCGTACCCTGCAGATGACTGATAAAAAAATGGTGGACGAAAGTGAAGAAGATGAGTTTATCGCCATCGTCAACTACTCGATCATCGGGCTGATCCAGCTTGAAAAGGGCTTTTCCAACGATTTCAATGAAGATAAGGAAGACGTGATGCAGCTTTACGACCGGTATGCAACGGAAGCCCAACAGCTGATGGAGCGGAAAAACCATGACTACGGTGAAGCCTGGAGGGATATGCGGATTTCATCGATTACCGATCTTATTTACCAGAAAGTACTGAGAACGAAACAGATCGAGGACAACCAGGGGGTAACGATTGCTTCCGAAGGCCTGGATGCCAATTATTTCGACATGCTGAATTATGCCGTTTTCTGCCTGATCAAGTTTTCTGAAAAAGCAAGCCCCGTAGAATAAAAAAAAATTTAGAAATGAAACTGCTTGACTTACATTTAAAAAATATAGGGCCATTTCTGGATGATCGTATCGAATTTGCCACTTTTGAAAACTCCAGGAAACAGGTAACAATTCTCACAGGTGAAAATGGAACAGGCAAGACGATTGTGCTCGATGCAATCAGGAAAGTGATATTGGCTGACAATGATTTATATGGAAATATTAAAAGACAAATAAATAGAAATCCGGATTTTAAAATTGATTTAACGCTTGAAGTTAATAATGAAATACTCGATTTAGAAAGTTCTCAACTTGTTGATAATGGTGTGCAGGTTTTATTTAAAGGTAATCCTTATCGTATCATATCACATGCTTTCCTTGACGACAAAGATTCAGATAATCAACTATGGATAATGAATTACTGGACTTCTCAAAATGACGATAAGCCATTCCATATTTCGAGCTTGGATTTTATTAAACCAGAAGAATATCTCGTTGGCGCCTTAAAAGGATTTCAAAAGAATGCTGAAACGACAAAAATTATAACATTTTTCGATTACTACAAATCATCCGATCAGCCGGATCAAAAAAAAGAGGGTGAATTTATTTATGAAACCATTAGAAGAATATTTAGATTAAGTTTAAATCACGGAGAATTAAAATACGTTGACCGAACGTCTCTTTTACCAATCATCGATATCAATGGAAATGAAATTTCTTTGGAAAAATTAAGCAGTGGCAATCTGTATTTAATCCAAAGAATGCTGGGACTCTTATCTCAGATGTACTCGGTATATAAATTAAATAATCTACCGTTAGAAGATCTGTTGAAAACTCCGGGTGTTTTATTAATAGACGAAGCAGAGAATCATCTTCACCCAAAGTGGCAGAAAACCTTTCTCAATTCTATTTTAGATATTTTTCCAAATCTTCAGATTATTGCAACTACCCATTCTCCCTTTATTGTAGGATCAGTGGATGGAGCAAAAGTATATGTCTGCAAATCGGAGAAAGAGTATTCTGTTATCTCCGATGAAACCGATGAGTACAGCAGCAAACCGATTGATGAAATTTTAATTTCAGATGCTTTTGATGGAACGTTGCCTTTTGCCAATGAGAAAATATCTTCTTTGCTAAGCCGGAGGAAGAAAGCGATAAAGGAAAAGAATAAAGAATTGGAGAATGAGATTGAAGATGAATTAAAAAAAATTAATCCCCAGTATTTTTCCTATCTGGAACTGGATAATTTATTAAAATCCATTGTTAAATGATTCACTTGGTTAGATTATCTGCTCCTGGTATATTAGACAGGAAAAAAGCAGAATGGACAGAGAAATTTTTAGAAAAGAGATTAACAAATTCTAAAGCAAGACCAGATCATAATAAATATGGTCATCATGACATTATTAGTAAATTGCTTGCCACTAGCAGCCATAAATGTTTTTATTCAGGGGAAATGCTTAAAGGGAACTATCGGGAAATAGATCATCATATAGAAGTTGATGAAAAACCAGAAGATGCCTATGAATGGGACAATTTATATTTGTCCAGCTCAAACTGTAATGATAAACTTCCAAATATTGACATTGCCGTAAGTGAGGTTCTGAATCCTTTTAGAAACTCAGACGATGAAATTGAAAATAATCTATATTTTGAAGATGAATACATTCTTTCAGATTCTGAACTAGGAAAGAAAACAATCAAAAAATATAGATTGGACAGTGAAAATCTTGATCTGAAGAGATCAAAATTATTGCATAAATTCAAAAATCAATTAATTGAAATAAAAAGCAATATTATTAAAGAAGGTAGGGATACATATAATGATGAAGAAGCTCTGAAACTTAAAAGATTTGCTGATAAAGACGCTCCTTTTTCATTAATGTTCAGATTAATTCTTAAAAAATACAATATATGAAAGCTATCTTACGTTTCGTTATCGCCGTCATTTTCATCCTATCCGGTTTTGTGAAGGCGGTGGATCTGGTAGGTTTTTCCTTTAAAATGGAAGAATACTTCTCTCCTACGGTTTTTGATATGCCGTTTTTTGAAAAATTTGCCCTGCCCCTGTCGGTTTTCGTCGTAGTGCTGGAACTTCTTCTCGGCTTTATGCTGCTGATTAAATTAAAGCTTAAATTCACCCTTTCCGCTTTGATCGCCCTTTGTGTATTCTTCGGCTTCCTCACGTTCTATTCGGCGTATTATAATGTGGTAACGGATTGCGGATGCTTTGGCGATGCCATTAAGTTTACTCCCTGGCAGAGCTTTATCAAGGATGTGGTGCTGCTGATCGGCTTAATCATCGTATTTATCCTGTACGGAAAGGATTTCAAAAAGAAAGATGCCTACAGTTTCAACCCCAGGAAAGAAACAGGAAATAAATTCAAATATATCCTTCTGGGTGTTTTTACAGTGGCCATGATCCTGATCGGCGCCCATGGAATTGTTCATGAACCGCTGATTGATTTCCGTGATTATAAAATCGGTACCGACCTGAAAGCAGAGAAAGCAAAAATCAATAAAAACCCTTCGGAATACAAAACGTTCTATTCCCTGAAAAATGCAAAAACGGGGGAAACGGTAAAAGTAAACCAGGACGATTACATCAAAGAAACGAAATACTGGGCGGAAGGTTCCCCCTGGAAAATTGAGGAAGGAAAAAATGAATCGGTTTTAATTAAGGAAGGTTATAAATCGGAGATCGTCAAGTTCAAGATTGAAGATCCAAACGGAACAGACGTGACGGAACAGATTATCAATGCTCCGAAAGCAATATTGATCTTCTCTTATCATCCGCAATCGGTTTCCCCGGAACTCCTGAAACAGCTTGAAGCAAAGGTTAAGACCCAAGGAGCTGCCGTAGTATCCGGCGTTTCCACCCTTCCAAACACTTTTAAAACCATAAAAAACAACATGATGGACGGCACAGCCATCAAAACCATTGCCCGCAGCAATCCGTTTGTCCTGATCCTGGAAAACGGGAGGATCGTCGACAAGCAGCCGGCGGAGGACTATTTGAAACGATAGGGATCAATGTGAATGGTGAATAGGTGAATTTTGTTTTGCAGGTCAATTTTGCTGCGCAAGTGAATTTTTAAAAAGTGAATGGTGAATCAAAAATAAAATTGACCATTCAACCGAAGGAATTTACCATTGACCGCACCCAAAGTGAATCTTGCTGCGCAGGTGAATTTTAAAAAAGTGGCTGGCGAATCAAAAACAAAATTGACCATTCACCCAAAAATGAAGAAACAATATAGAGATATTGAATCCGGGACCAACTTTAAACCTCGAACTTTAAACCTTAAACTATATCATAATCATCATGCAAAAATCCAATAAGCCGATTGCCGGTTACCACCTTTTAATGATTCTCTCCTCAGTAGACGGGGAATTTTCCCCGGAAGAAGGAATGCTGGTCCAGCAGTATTTAGCGGATGAGTTTCCTTTTAAGATCAACCTCGATAACGAACTTGAAACCATTGCCCTGCTGCAGCCGGAAGAATGGAAAGACCATTTCGAATTTCACGCGCGTTGCTTTTACGATGATTCCACAAAGAAAGAACGCGACAATTTTATACAGTTTGCCAAGACCCTGATCAAAGCGGATCAAGTAGTGACCGATGAAGAGCATACTTTTTATACGCTTTTGAAAAATCTTTGGAATATTGATAAATCAGAACATTAAAACAGACCGTACCAAGCGGTTTAAACATTAAAATAAATTTTATGAGAAGAAAAATAGTAGCAGGAAACTGGAAAATGAACAAAAGTGTAATTGATGCCCAACAGTTGATGGTTCAGTTGCTAAGCTATAAAAACAACCATACGCCGAACTGTGAAGTATGGATCGCTCCACCGGCTTTATACCTGATGATGGCAAAGGATATTTTTGAAAAAGATGAGATCGGCATTTTTGCCCAGGACATGAGCGAGCATGAAAGCGGAGCCTATACCGGGGAAATTTCTGCAGACATGCTGGAATCCATCGATGCTACCGGTTCACTGATCGGGCACTCCGAAAGAAGGCAGTATCATGGTGAAACGGATTCCCACTGCAACAGAAAGATCAAGCTGGCGTTGGATAAAGGCTTAATTCCTGTTTACTGTAACGGTGAAACCCTGGAGCAGAGAAAAGCAGGCGAACATTTCGAAGTGGTAAAGAACCAGACGGAAGTCGCTTTGTTTACGCTTTCGGCAGAGGAAATCAGGAAAGTAGTGATCGCTTACGAACCGGTTTGGGCCATCGGCACCGGCGAAACAGCCAGTCCCGAGCAGGCGCAGGAGATCCATGCTCATATCAGAAGCACAATCGCAGCAAAATACGGACAGGAAGTAGCCGACGAAATTTCGATCCTGTACGGAGGCTCCGTAAAACCGGACAATGCCCGGGAAATTTTCTCCCAACCCGATATCGATGGCGGACTGATCGGCGGAGCAGCATTGAAATTGGAAGATTTTTCTAGAATCATCGAGGCCTTCCAATCATAAGCAATAATAACACAGACACCAGAAGACCACCGGATGCGGTGGTTTTTTTGTTTCTGAATTCCTATGAATCCGGTACTATTTGCTTTATCCTCAATTGAAAATCCTGTCGGTAATCCCGACAAAAACTACCAGAGTTTCCCTTTTCCAATCTGTTAACCTCAGCTTTTACTTAAATGAATTGGTTACATTATTTTCCTGTTGAAGATAAAATGATGGACTTTATAATTAACGACATGACCGGATATGAAATACACATATAATTTTTTATGATAGATCCCGAGAAGAGAATGCGAAAGCAGATAGACAAGTTCCTGTTTTTCCGTATGTTCAGGAATGGCAATTCCATAAGTTTCCTCGATCTCAGCAACAATAATATGCCGGAAGTTTTCCTTAAATAAAGACATAAGCCGTTTATTATGATTGAGTTGATGTAAAAAGTATATACGCACAAATACAGGTTACGGATTCAAAATTAAAACAATTCATAAGATAATGTGGTATTAAACAGCTGTAAATCTAAGTGTTATAAAACGTCTGAATGTAATTTCGCCATCTAGATTTTAAATCTGCTGAATCAGTAAAATCAATGACCCGTTTATTATGAATCTGCTGTAAATTGGAAGTATTAGTTTTTAATTGTAAAAGAGCGATTATACAATCTGAAACATTTCAGAATTCCGTAAAATAAAATTCCTTTGATCTTACCGATAAAAAAGTCCCCCGGTTTCGGGAGACTCAGAATATTTTGAAAACTATTTAATATCGACGACGTACATCGTTCCTTTGTCTACTTTCCCGGTTTTTGGGAGAATCTTGGCTTTAGGGTTTCCGTTTCCGTCGTCTACGATACCGAAGTCATCATCATTGAAAACGGCCAGTTTATTGTTTCCGAGATAAACGATGCCTTCGAATTTATCGTGTTCATAACCCAGTTTAGCCACGAGATCCACGGCAAGGGTCTTGGAAACGGCCTGGATTCCGGCTGCAGAAATTTCTGCCCAGGTACATTGTTCAAGAGCTTTCCCGTTGATTTTCATTCCGTCTACTGCGCTCAGGTCAGATCCGTTCACATCGGTAGCTCCGGAAAGATTGATGCGGTAAACTTTTTTGATGCCCCCCTGGGAACCGAAGTTTCCGTCTCTTTCGATAAGCAGGAATTCCGTACTGCTCAGTGCCGTAATGTCACATACCGAGTCGGAAGCGCCTCCATCCTGCTGATACAGGAACTGCTTCGTCTGTCCGGTAGCAATATCGAAAGTGACAATCCTCGTTAATGTTTTATTGGTTGCCAGACTTTTGCTCGGCACATACATCATCGACTGGATGGCACCTACCAGGGTTTTTCCATCCGGTGTGATGCACAGTCCTTCCATTCCGCGGTTTGCCCTTCTCTTGGCAAGAACTGCCGGCAGCTTCCGCGTTCCCGTATTGACTCCGATCGGGCTGATTCTCTCCATTTCCACACCTTCTGCCGTGTAGTGTACGATATGCGGACCATATTCATCTGAAACCCAGAACGTACCGTCAGCTGCTGCCACAACACTTTCACTGTCCATTCCATAAGGATCCGTCCCAAGTACCGTTCCGTTGGCATCATAGGCCACTTCCCCGGTGCTTCCCATTCCGGCTGGGTTCGGAAGTCCGGTAATCGGCTGCCCTGAAGGGTTTTTAAGTTTGATGTATTTAATGACTTCAATATTTCCTGCCGCATTTATCTTGAAGTGCATGATGGTAGGGGTAAAGGAAGGCGACAGGAATTTTTTCCCGTTCAGGTAATCCGTATTGGGACCACGGTCTGTGATGACATAGAATTCTCCTTTTCTGGTGGGATGCGCCGCAGCTCCGGATCCGAATCCCCCGTTGATCACCTCTACTCCGTTGACGGTTGCCAAAGTGCTGAAAGGAAACTCCTGAGGCAGCTTGGAATAATTGATATCCTGACCGCTATCGGTCGTTTCAAAATCTTTACATGCGGTAAGCGCAGTCAGCATCAAGCCAGAAAACAGTATTTTTTTCATGTTGGTTTATTGTGACGCGAAAGTAAGGATGATGTATGAACTGATGTTTAAGCGAATACTAATTGTATTTTAAATAAATGATCCTGTAGCTGAAAACATCTTTTCTTATCATTATATTAATTCTATATAACAAACATTCACGAAAAAACAAAAAAGTTCATCCTCATCTAAAAGAATAAAAGTTAAACAGTACCACTAATTATAGAATTTTTATCTGATTTTTGTTATTTAATTAGTGGAACATTGTTATAATTTTCTATTTTTCAGTATTTTACCTGGATTTATTTAATCATCTAAAATAATTATTATATTTGCCATGTAAATCCTGTAAAGGGTTCCGTATCATAACAGCTAAAATTTAATATACAATGAATAAGCATACCTAATTTTTCTCTCCCTGTAAGTTTTATATGCACAGGTAGCGATTAATAAAAACTTCTGAAATGATTTTTGATGTTAGGGGTGATCCTGCAGGCGATACCAGCACTTTCGGAAATCCTTCAGTACAGGTTTACGGCGAAACATATCATTATGGGTATAGGATCCTGTAATGATCGTATATTCACAGGTGCCGGATTTTTAAATCATTAATGAGAGGGATCATCCAGCTGTTTTTAAGATATGATTCCAGTACGTTTTTCAATAGAAGTGCCGGAAAATAAATTGCAGGATCCGGGTATTCAACAGATTATCATCTCCTTACATCAATATATTATATCGTATGAAGTTTAAAAACATCCATATTGGAAATTTAATCGAAAAAAGAGTGGTTGAAAAGAAAATGGAATTGTACCATATCTGTAATTTTATGAAATGTACTGAAGAGGAGATTTATCGTATGTATGGTTCCCATGAAATCAGTACAGAAAAACTTCTGAAGTGGAGCAAACTGCTCGACTATGATTTTTTCAGAATCTACACCCAGCATCTCATTCTTTATTCGCCCCCCGTAAATATTAAAGAAAAAGCTGAAACAAAAACCGAGCTCCCCGTTTTCCGGAAAAATATTTATACCCGCGAAATTATTGATTTTATTCTTGAACTCATTCATACCGGCATTAAGACAAAAGCAGAAATTATGCAGGAATACCGTATTCCGAAAACCACGCTTTATAAGTGGATCAGTAAAAAATAAAAATACACATAAAATGAAAACTCCTGACTACCGGAAAATCTATCAGGATATGATCCGGATGAAATATCCTGAGAAGGCAAAGCTCTGCAGCTCTATTTTAAAGAAAAAGAACATCGATCTCCTGGATATTATGCGTTTAAATGCCATTATTACCGGAAAAAGCGATAAACAAAAACTGCAGGACAACCAAAAGCTGAAATCGTACGACAGGAATACCATTCTCAAAATCCTGAATTACCAGCAAAAGCATCATCTGAACAATACCCAGACGGCCGATCATTTCAGACTTAGCAGAAATACCGTTGCCAAATGGAAAAAATTTTTTTTCCCCAATGGATCAGCTTTGGATGAGGCTTCTTATTAGGTATCGCAATTAAACCGCAATAAAATTTATCACTCCGCCGGGGATTATGATTACAGTCATAAAAAAAGACGGTTAATTTTAGTATATCTGCTCTTAAATTTCATATTTTTGCCCAAAAAAAATATGAAAAGGATCATTTCGATGCTGTGTTTATCGGCTATTTCTTACCTTAGCGGGCAAGTAGGTATTAATACTAACCTCCCAAAGTCAACATTGGATCTTACCAAATCAGCCGCTTCAACTCCGGATGGTTTGCTGACCGTAAGAATGACCGGAACGGAACTTGCCGCCAAGGATAACCTGTATGGGGCAGATCAGAATTCAGCGGTGGTGTATGTGACTGCCGTACCCGGTACCCCAACTTCAAAAACTTCTAATATTACCACTCCCGGCTTTTATTTTTACAATAACGGGATCTCAAAATGGGTAGGATTGAGAATGCCTAAGTTCTTCTATATGCCATCCATCCTTTTTGATACCACTACCCTGGGTGCCAAAACAAAAGACCTTTACCAGCTGTATTATAACCAGTTTACTACGCCGCAGGTATCCAGTACCGGTGCTCTGGGAAAAATTCCTGTACTCGGCAAAAACGATCTTGAATATTATATCACCTATTACGATACCAATGCCTTTACCAATGTAACGATTGATGCCAACGGGGTAATGAATTATACGGTCAGCAATAATGCGACGGATGCCAGCTTTATGAATATTGTATTTGTAGTAAAATAAAAACCTGAGAATGAATATTCAGAAATATCGATTAAAATTATTAACGGCTGTACTTTCCCTTTCCCTGGTCACGGTATCCGGGCAGTTTACGATTACCAATCCTCTGACAACCAAGGACATGACGGGGATAAGAGTAGGAGACAATGCCTACCTTACTGCGGCGAACGGGGTTGATCCCAACGGAGCAGGATGGTTAAGGCTTACCGAGGCCAAAACCAACCAGAAAGGTTTTATGTATGTCCTTCAGGGATTTCCGACGACGCTGGGCGTCATTGCCGATTTCGAATACAAAGACTGGCGGAATATCAATGACGGTTATTTTGGAGCAGACGGTTTTTCCGTTTACCTCTTTGACGCCACTGTATCGGATGCCAACTTCAAATTGGGTGGCTACGGCGGTTCATTAGGATATGCCACCTACAGTAACCCGGCCGGAACCACCGGATTATCCGGGGGATACCTCGGGATTGGGCTTGATGCTTACGGCAACTACGCCAACAACGGGGAGAACAGAAACGGGTCAGCACCTGCCGGCACCCTGACTTCAGGGATGCTTCCCAACGCTTTTGTGCTAAGAGGACCGACAAGCGCTACTTACAACAATTCAAACGTATATCTTGCAAGCGCCCCGCTGGGTAACCGGAGCGGAACCGTTGATGCCATCCGGCAGCGTGACGAAATCGATTACAATACCCTTACGGCAACCCGGCCTGCGGACAATGTTTTCTACCGGAGGGTCCAGGTGATTATTACCAAGCCGGGTAATGATTATGTGGTAACCATCAAATGGAGAAAGGAAAACCAGACTACTTTTACGCAGGTTCTCTCCTACACGCTGAGCTCAGCGACTTATCCTATCCCTTCCAATCTTAAACTGGGCTTCGCCGCTTCTACAGGCGGGGGATTCAATTTTCAGGAAATCAGGAACATTATCCTCACTACGCCCGGAAACCTGAGGGTAGACAGCCGTTCGGACAGCTATTTTACGTGCAATGACAACACCAGTGATATTACTTTTAAAGTAGAGGTCAGTAACGATACCGATGCCGCACTCAACAGCATCGATTTCAACGGGAAAATAACAGATGAAAACAATAATGTACTCGACCCGTCCAAGTTTTCAATAACGGGTCTTTCGACCACAGGATTTACCAATTCCAATCTGCCGACTTCAGGATTTACGTCCAACAATATCACCGGCACGGTGGGACTGACGGCCAAAACGTCAGGCATCGTTACGATTACCGGAAAATATTATAAAAAAGGCCTGGGCAACAACCGCAGCTTCAGAATGGTTTCCAACGTATCATCCAACCAGATTACCGATACCGATACCACCAACAATACGGCTATCACAACTATTGAAATCAGGAAATGTTCGGTCATCACCAACCCGATGCTTCCGGCCTATTCAAAATAATCTAATTTCAGTATTGATCTGCTGATGTTAAAAACAGTAAAAGCGCACCGGAACCGGTGCGCTTTTGTTATGACAGCCTTTGCTGACTATGATTTTTTCGCTCTCTGCAAAACTTCATCTACCATCCCGTAGCCTTTGGCTTCTTCGGAAGTCATCCAGTAGTCACGGTCCGAAGCTTTTTCTACCCACTCGTACGTTTGTCCCGAATGTTCTGAAATGATTTCATAAAGTTCTTTCTTCAGTTTCAGCATCTCTCTCAGATTGATCTCCATATCGGAAGCAACCCCTTGGGCACCTCCTGAAGGCTGGTGAATCATCACTCTTGAATGCTTCAATGCAGAACGCTTTCCCTTCTCCCCTGCTACCAGAAGTACCGCTCCCATGGAAGCAGCAATTCCCGTACAGATGGTGGCCACGTCCGGCTTGATAATCTGCATGGTATCATAAATGCCCAATCCGGCATATACACTACCGCCAGGAGAATTGATGTAGATCTGAATATCTTTTGAAGGATCGGCACTTTCCAGAAATAAAAGCTGCGCCGTTACAATGTTGGCTACCTGATCATCAATCCCTGTTCCCAGGAAAATAATCCGGTCCATCATCAGACGGGAGAAAACGTCCATCTGTGCTACGTTCAGTCTTCTTTCCTCCATGATATACGGGGTAAGATTCGTAGGACCGTACATATTCATATATTGATCGGTAACCAGACCGTTGTTTCCTAAATGTTTCGTAGAGAAATCTCTGAATTCTTTTTTAATGTCCATATTTCTGTTTGTATTATTATATGTTACGAAGTTGAAGTTACAACTTTTATTCCTAAAATTTTATAGGACTTTTTGTCATAGAAGAGCGTACAATTTCAGCAACTATCTTTTCCGGTTGACATAAATCCCTTTGATAGGCGAATATTCGATCATCTGGCTTAATTTGATGGACGCCTGCTTCATCAACATAATTTTCTGCACCAGCTCAAAATATTTTGTCTGGTCGGAATCCCTGTAATGGTCGAGTTCTCTGGCAGTCTCTGCAATAAGATAATCGATATACCGGTATTTATGAAGCAGGATATCCCCTTTTACCTGATCGGCAATTTTGTCTCCGTAATTCGGCGGGAATATATTCCTGGAAGCCCAGTTCTCCAGTTCGTTGGCCGGAAGCAGGGCATCCACCACTTTTGTCGTAATTTCCTCGTCCATAAAGGTAATAAAGAAATTTCCGCTTCTCAGTTCTTCATTCTGAATCCCCTCTTTTACGTGTCCGATAATAATTTCATTTCCTTTAACCAGAAAACGGTATTCTTCTTCATCGAAATGATAAAGTATTTCCTCAATAACGGTAATCTGGTATTCCTCTTCACTTTCATTTTTCCTTTTCAGTACAATATCACCGAACATCAGCATGTGATCGATCAGCTTATTTTCCATGAACAGAACCTCAAACAAAAACGGATCGGATTTTTCTTCATCTAAAGGAACCACATCCATTTTTACCGGAGCGGTTTCTTTTTGCTGCTGCTGTACATGATGCGTCTGGCCCTGCGTGATCTGCTTCTGGACATTCAGCTCATTGAACAGGCTCTGCTCCGAAAGACCGAACTTACCGGAAACCTGCTTCAAATAAACCTCCCTTTTTAAAGCATTCTGAACGAAAGAAACCGATTTTACGATATCGCGGATCGCCTCGGCTTTTTTGATAGGATCATCCCCGATGTTTTTCAACAGGATTTCCGCCTTAAAGTCGATAAAATCCATTGCTTCATTTTCGATGAATTTCTCTACGTATTCCTGAGGATGCTTGCGGGCGAACGAATCGGGGTCGTCACCGTCGGGAAACAGCAGGACACGGATGTTCATTCCTTCGGTCAGCAGCATATCAATGCTCCGGAAACTGGCCTTGATTCCGGCATTGTCCCCGTCAAAAAGAATGGTCACGTTTTCCGTGAGTCTCTTGATCAGTTTAATCTGCTCTGTGGTCAGGGAAGTCCCGGAACTCGCCACCACATTTTCGATGCCTGACATGTGAAGGGAGATCACGTCCATATATCCTTCCACCAAAAGACAGACATTTTTCCGTGAAATGGCCTGCTTGCTCTGGTTCAGGCCGTACAGGACATTGGATTTATGGTAAATTTCCGTCTCCGGGGAGTTGAGGTATTTGGCGGTTTTTACGTTATTTCTCAGGATCCTCGCCCCGAATCCCAGCACTCTGCCGGAAAAGCTGTGGATCGGAAACATGACCCTTTCCCGGAAACGGTCGATGCCGGACGGTGAATTTTCAGGGAAAATCGAAAGCCCGGATTTTTCCAGGAGATCTTTGGAATAGCCTTTTTCCAGGGCATATTCGGTAAAGGCGTTTTTCTTTTCGGGAGAATAGCCAAGCTGGAATTTTTTGATGATGTCGTCACGAAGTTCCCGCTCTTTAAAATAGGAAAGACCGATATTCTTCCCCTCTTCCACTTCCCAAAGGAAATTCTGAAAGAAATCATTGGCCACTTCATGGATTTTATACAGCTGGTCCCGCTCCGACTGGGCCATTTTCGCTTCCTCAGAAAAATCTTTCTGGTCTTCTTCGATCTCGATGCCGTATTTTTTGGCGGCATGGCGAAGGGCTTCGGGATAGGTAAAGTTTTCGATTTCCATCAAAAAAGAAATGGCCGTTCCGCCTTTTCCGGTAGAGAAATCCTTCCAGATCTGCTTGCTGGCCGACACCACGAAACTCGGGGTTTTTTCTTCATGAAACGGGCTGAGCCCTTTGAAGTTAGACCCTGCCCTTTTCAGCTGCACATATTCCCCGACAATCTCTTCAACGCGGATTGTGGAAAATATCTTATCAATGGTCTGCTTAGAAATCATGTGCAAAAATAGACAAAATTTAGGTTTTGCAGGCAAGATATTATATAAGAAAGACCCGCATAAAATTGGTAAACGAGTCGTATTAAGGTCCATTTAGGACCTTTTCTTATTAGATACATCATTGAACAGGATTTGGAAAAGAAAGCATCGGCATTTTCTCCGTCAGCCGATCCACCCCATACCAGATACTCAATCTAGGATTATAATACCTCGCTCCATAATAATAAAGACCTGTTTCGCTGTCTAACTCTTTTGCGTTAAACTTGTAAGGGTTCGGATATTTTCCGGTGACCTGCTGCTCTACGAATGTTTCCCCGAAGGGTAATTAAGCTATATTTTACTGAAACATAATTAGTATCTGTCGTAAAATATACCATAGTTAGATATTATCAAATTAATGCCGCCTTTTTGCACATTAACAAGCAGAATTCCTATGTAATAGCAGACATTTATTTTAACTCAATTAAGTCGTCAACTCCATTACATTTTAAATTAATAGCATTAGGTATACCAGTGGTAAAATCTACAATTATCTTTTCCCTGCAATCTTTGTTATTAAAGTATAATTTATTATGAAACAATTTCCAAGGCAATTGATTAATATTACTCAAATAATAATAGCCGACAAATTCGTTTTTATAATTATAAACAAAGATTTGACTTTCTGCCGTTGCACTCTTATTTAAATTAAAAATGTACGAGGATTTTACAATAAAATAAGTCTTACCTGTCTTCGTTTTAACCCGGCCTAAAAAGCTGCCTTTAAATTCATCATTCTTAGTAATCTGTTTTTTAACCATATTATAACATTGATTGAATATAAGTTTTTGATTAAACTTGTGCCTTTCTTCTGTAAAATTTATTTCCTTTTTCTGCGCGAAAGAGAATCCGCAATGAGTGAAATATATTATAAATAATACAATATTTTTTGTATTCATATTTTTAATAATTTGAAGGTTTAGGTGTTCTACTTTGATTTAACATTGTTTGAATATATTTTTCATAACCTTTTACACCTCCACCATTATAACCTTTAATTGCTTCATTCCATCCTCTCCAAGACCAGTTTCTAGAAATTATTTTACCACTACCATCTTTTGAATAATTTGGACTGGAAGAGAATCCCTCACCGATTGCATATCTAATAGATAAATTAATTTTTTTATTTGTTGAGAATGTTGCTCCTTTTGTAATTCCAATTGCTGTTTTATCCGGTGTAAAATCCTCATTATTATTAACTTGTAAATTGAACCATTTGTTCCAGCATGTGATTCTTGCATACTCCAAGCTTTTACTAAATTTCCGTTCTTATCTCCTACTATCATAGTACCAGAGTTAAGTTCATTATTTGACAGATGTGTACTTGCAGCTATTTGATAGTCATTTACTTGATATTTTGGACCACTAACATCTTCGCCACTTTGAGTTCTAGTTTGAATTATATTTGGCATTTGAGCTTCTACAAAAAAACCAGATATACCGCTTCCTACAGGCGCAATACTTGTTTGTCCACCTACAATTTCAGAAAAGGTAGAAGCTTGTACGAATGTTCTGAACTCAGTATTACTTTTTATTCGATATATTTCTTGTCCTAGCATATTAAAATAAACAATATCATTTGGAGCTCTACCGTCGGGATCGGTATAACGTACCGGATTATCAAATGCATAAACATACGGCGACCAGCCCGGCATTTTCTCCGCCAGCGGATCCACACCATACCAAACACTCAACCTCGGGTTATAATACCTCGCTCCATAATAATAAAGACCGGTTTCGCTGTCTAATTCTTTGGCATTAAACTTATACGGGTTGCTGTATTTTCCGGCTACCTGCTGCTCAATCAAGGTTTCCACAAATTGTAAATTTATGATAATTTCCAAACTACCACACGAAAGGATTCGTGCGGAAGCGACGGGAAAATTAGGAAGTTGACACTAACATAAAATCTTCTATTTCCCAATAATTATCATGCAATCTTAGTTCAAATACGGCATTTCTATGGAAATAATTTTTTATACGATGGTCAACAAAAACTAATGCTCTTCTTTTAGAAGGATCAAATACAATCTCTGAAAAATAGACAACACCTATCTCACATTCATTTGTATGTTTATCATACTCTGCCAGATCCAGCACTTTTGCGGTACACAAATTAAATTGATTTGCTTTTATAGAACTTCGTGTACTTAATTTTTTAATATCTGGACTATTAGAAAAGTCTTTAAAAGAATCCTTCGTTCTTTTTATGCGTCTTAAATAAACTTCGGTATTATCTGTCCCGAAATATGTATTTTTATTTTTAGTAGAATCTATATATAAATTGCAAAATTTTTCAGGATTATTAAAAAGTTCGTTGTGCGCTTTTGTCCTCTCTTCGATATATAAATCCTCATCATGAACTCTTAAACTATCAAAATATCTTTTTTTACCTAAATAATCTTCTCCAAAAAAAATAGGTATCAACTGATCTGTTAAGTCATTATATAGCTTTACATTAGTATCGGTAGATTGGCTTACACAACTTTTCATTTCCTCCTTACAATTCGTAAGTAATAAAGAGGATAATAAGATCATAACTATTTTAGTTTTAAAATTCATATTGTTTAGGGATTTTGGGTTAATAACATGGTCTTACCCGCAAATTATCTTTCGGTTTTTTATAAATATCTAAAATAGATGGCTTTTTTTCTGATTTCAAGTCCCTGATTTCACGTTGTTGCCTAAAATCTTTTGCAGCATTATTCCTCCTAAATCCATCAAACTTTTCAGTAATTATGTCACGATCAGAAGCAGAAAATTGAGTATCTGTTCCAAAATAAGTAATTTCCCAATTATCTCCTGCATCTGGCATACCACTTTTTGATTGAAAACTCGTCCTAAAACCTAGGGTAAATTCCTCGGAAATATGGTCTATTTGATAGTCTCCCCAATGACCACCTTCATGAATCATTATTTCTGCTAAATTATCAATATACTTTTTATCTCCTTTATGTTTTGAAACCGTGTTTATTACACCAGGATCAATATAAATAGCATTAGGATCTTTTTTTTGATCAAATAACCCCAAATGTCCCATACTTTCATTCATTACAACAGTGGGTCCATCTCCATCTCTGAGCATTTTCTGTATCATTTTATCATCTACACCAAATCTCTCTTTAAACGCTTTTCGAAATCCTGAATCTCGAAACACCGCTTTTATAGTTTTTATTGCCTCTGTATATAATCTTCTTTGCTCTCTCGTAGCATTTGCCGGTAATCTAAAATTTCCATCAGGATCAATGTAATTAATAGGGTTGTTTCCACAATATGCATACGGCGACCACCCTGCGTACTTCTCCGCTAGTGGATCCACCCCATACCAGATACTCAATCTAGGATTATAATACCTCGCTCCATAATAATAAAGACCTGTTTCGCTGTCTAACTCTTTTGCGTTAAACTTGTAAGGGTTCGGATATTTCCCGGTGACCTGCTGCTCTACAAATGTTTCCCCGAATGGTAAATTTAAGAAAAACAGGCTTGTAACACCAATCTTATCACGAAGGAAAGAGCGAGACACTTGTCCTAGCAGATGACAAGTGCTATAATCTTATTTTACAACTGATCTAGGACCTAATAACAGAGCCATTCATTTAGTTGACTTAATTTCTCTATATGCCTTCTCCCATTTTTTAGTATCAGAATAATAAATATCAGAATCCCCCATTGAAGACTCAGCTTGAATCCATATTATATAGTTTGATAAACCAATTCTCTTATAAAATACAGGACCTTCTTCCGTTTCTTTTACTCCAATTTCGTTAAGATTCTCAGGAAGTTTCTTGTTTGATTTTCTATATTCCTCTATTTTATTTATGATATGATTAGCTTCTTGCATATTTTCTGATACACAACTAATTATAAAAAAAAGCATGACGAATAAAAATTTACTTTTAAGTTTCTTCATAATATTAATCTCTATTGCTTTGATTTAGTTGGCTGGCATAATGAGCAAGGATTACCATTTGTTCCTCCTTTATCTCCTTTAATATAAACTGGTTTTGTACTATAATTTTTTCGTGGAGGGGATTTAAGATTATCCTGTTTAGGAAGTTCATTATAATTAGGAGCATTTTTAGGATTTGTTGCACCTAATGAATTTAAATAATTTTGCAATTGCTCTCCAAATGAAAATTTGCTTTTAGGATCAAAATAATTTGCTCCGAATTCAGCTCCAAATTTATCGCTAGGCAAATCTTCATAACTATATGCAGAATGTTCTGCAAACATAACATCTGACGCTTCCTGCGCATATCCATCTTGCAATGATTCACTGACTGGATTCATCCTAGATTCTCCTAAAGTTTTTAAAGACACAGAACCACCTTTTGCCAACACTTCTGCTTGAGCTCTACTTTTATCTTGTTTATAGTTATAGGCTCTACCTGCATAAAATAGAAAATGTACCATATCAATCCAACCGCCTTCGGTTGTATAGATATATCTTCCATCCCGGTTATTAAAATATGCCGTACTAGTAGGAAGACTTCTACCTTGGCTCCAACTAAATTCAGTGTTTCCTAATCTTGACATTGCTGCTGCTGCATTCGCACCTGAAAGCGTTCCCATTCTAGAAGGTGTATTATTGAATGTTCTCAAGAACACAGCTATTGTCCCGACAAGAGGTAAAATAGGATATCTTCCATCCGGATCAGTAAATCTTATAGGATTATCAAATGCATAAGCATACGGCGACCAGCTCGGCATTTTCTCCGCCAGCGGATCCACCCCATACCAAATACTCAATCTAGGATTATAATACCTCGCTCCATAATAATAAAGACCGGTTTCGCTGTCTAACTCTTTGGCATTAAACTTATAAGGATTAGGATACTTGCCGGTTACCTGCTGTTCTACAAATGTTTCCCCGAATGGTAAATTTAAGAAAAATTGGGTAGCAATACCATCGCCATCCGTCACAAAGGTGCCGGTTCCCAGATAATCCCCGTGGATATAATAAATTCCGTTCTGTGCGGAACCCGATTTCAGCTCTGTATCGATACTCTGTACATCAAGTCCTGCCTTTTCCGCATACCGGTTGAAATCCGCCCGGGGATCAGGATCAGGGGCTGCATTGCTTCCTGCTACTGAGGTGGAATCCTGGGATCTGCTGATATTTCCGCTGTTGGTGGAAAGGTAGCTGGCTATTCTTTGGGTTCCTGCATAGTAATGTTTGGTATATTTCCCGTCCGAAGTTACCGTCATGAAAGGATTCGGATAGACCGAGTAGGACTGCAAAGACATCGAGCCGTCAACCAGGGCACCATTCTGGTACAATTGTGACTGCTGGCCCAGAATATACTTGATGGTCCTCTCATTTTTGTCGTCATATACGTTGTACTGGTAAATGCCTTCGTCTTCCGAAGAATAGGCCTTCATGTTATTCTCTTCGTCCCAATACATATATCTTGCCCCCAATGGTGATCCGTCGGCTGCGGGATTACCGTTAAGGTCATATTTAAACAGATTGTTCGTATTGGTAGCCTGGTCCAGAACAGAATCCGCTCTGTGCGTACCGCTTAAATAGGTGTAAAGATTATTGTAGGTATTCAAAGGATCAACCGTACCCTGGTGGATTACCGTCTGCTTTTTGGTATCGATTCCGCTGCTGTTGGTATAGCTCAGCGATGTGCTGTAGCTTGAAGCAATATTGTTCGGATCCGTATGATCTTCCTTTAACTCTTTGAACATGGAACCTTCCGAAGAGATCAGACGGTTCATGGTATCATAGCCGTAGATCATTTCATACGGTCCTCCCAGCATATTGGGTGTGGGGTCGGCCGCATTCGTATTCTTGACAACATTACCTACCAGATCGTATTTATATTGATTATTAAGGAATACCGTATAATTGTCTTTTGTGAGGATATGGTTTTTTAACATACGCCTGGCGGGATCATACGTATAGACGGAATATGTATCATTCCCATTCACTACTTTGGTCCTCTGTTCATAAAGGTCATATCGGATGTCCTTAATATAATCCCCATTCACGTCGCTGGTTACCTGCTTCAGGTTTCCGCCGCGGTCATATTGATAGCTCAGATATTCGCCATCCGGATAACGTATCCCGGAAATCCTGTTCCAACTGTCATAGGTGTAACTGGTGGTGAAAGACATAACAGGGATATTGTATCCTAAGATGCGCCGCCTTTCCCGCACGATCTCACCCATATTTCCATAGAGGTATTGCACAGAACCGGTTCCGTCACCTTTAAATGTAATCCTTCCTTTTCCTGAGCCATTGGTCGCATACTGGTAAACCACGTTATTCGGATTAGGCGATCCGTTCGGCAGCGGAGGATAGGTGATGTTGGTCAGCCTGTTTAAGTCATAAGTATAAGCAATATAGTTTTGAGATGCCGTGGAACCTGAAAGGTTTGCCGTATATCTTCTGATAAGATTGCCTCCCGCATCATAAACAAATCTTGAAATACCGCGGTCCGGATGATCTTCCCTTATTCTTCTGCCTCCCATGTCATACGCGTAGGCAGTTGTTTTATTCTCCGGATCTGTGGAAGAGAGAAGCTCTCCTATATTATTATAGTTGAATGTGGTTGACAATACCTGCCCTCCGACAAAATTGTTTGTTTTAACCACTTTTCCCTCGGCATTGTTAAATGTTTCATATTTCAATGGTACGGCAAGGTTCTGAAGCTGCTGCGTAGTCTGCTTATACATACTGTTGTCAATCGCATATTTAGTCTCCGTGAGGTTTCCGTCTTCATCAAAACTGTTGACCACCCTGTTTAATGCGTCATATACAACTGAAGTATAGTATGGTGCCGTGGTAAGCTTCAACTTTTTATTGGCTGCGGCATCCTTATTTTCATCCGTCGGATGGTATTGCTTAACGGCCCTTCCGAAAACGTCGTAGAGCGTAATTCCCGATACGGACATTTTTTCGGTACCGTCTGCTTCGATATCTTTTTTCACCTGCACGGTCCTCCCGGTAAAATCTGCCAAGCTGATGGTTTCAATAGGATTGGACGGATTCTGGGGGTCATAGTTCTGGGTAAGAGATCCATAGAGCTTCGGAGGATTCGTTCCGGTTCCCAGCTCCGTATCAAAATAGCTGTATTTTACCGTATACGGAGATACGCCCACTTCTTTTGGCCCCAGCACGGAAGTCATACGCCCTAAAATATCATACGTATATTGTATCTTGTTTCCTGCAGGATCCGTAGATTCCAGAACCGTATCAAAACTCGGATCATAAACGGCAGAAGAAGAAACGAAATTATCGGTAACGGTCTGCACATATTTTCCGGTGGAATCATAAGTGTAAGTCAGTTTATATCCGCTTGGATAGGTAATTACTTTTACATTTCCAAACGGATCATAGGATAGACTGGTCAGTGCAAAGGTTCCGGGAGAAACTTCAACGGAAATACGGGAGGGATCTCCCGTTGTCTGATCAATCTCGGTGCTTCTGTGGCGAAGCAGCGTATTTCCGGCTCCATATACTTT
>NZ_BJYJ01000010.1 GCF_007991455.1 Chryseobacterium hagamense
AGCTTCTAAATTATATGATACATAATATTTAAGCCCTACACTCACTATTTCTTCAGCTCAAAAATGAGGTTCGGATCAGAAAATAAAAGATTTTGGAAAGGTTATTGCTTACTTACACACTATGGAAAGCCAGAATTATAAAAACCACAGGAAATTTTATCCGCCGCACCACTTTATTTACCTTCCCTTATTAATGGTGCTGCAGATTTTCGGGATTTATAAAATTTTCAGTGACGAGCCCCATGAGCTGATCTGGATTTTATTTTCAGTTGTAATTTTTCTGATTTTCTATCTGGCCATTATGGTACGGCAGCATTACGCCCTCGGGCTACAGAACCGGATGGTAAGGCTGGAATTCAGACAAAGATACTTTGAGCTTTTCCAGCTAAGGTCTGATGAAACAGAAAGCAAACTGACATTTGACCAGATTGCCGCTTTGAGGTTCGCCTACGATGAAGAATTCAGAGAACTGCTGTACAAGGCGCTTCACGAAAAAATTACAGGTGATGAGATCAAGAAATCCATCAAAAGATGGAGAGCCGACCATCACCGGATTTAAAGTTTAAATAATAAACACCAAAATAAATTATCATGAGAAAATTGAGCTTATACAGCATGACGGTATTCTGTCTGCTGATGTTAACAAGCTGCGAAGCAGTAGAAACGATCTTTAAAGCAGGGATGTGGTGGGGCATCATTGTCGTTGTCGGCGTAATAGCCCTTATTCTGTGGCTATTCTCAAGGGGTAGAAACTCTTAACCAAATCTTATGGAAAATTCAGACTTAGAGCTTATATCACATCTGAAGCCTTCGAAGATTGTAAAAATTATGAAAGATCCGGTAGCTTCTGCAAAGGCGGTACATCTTATTTATACCTCCGATGCAGAAACAGCCGGAATTACCCGCAAAAAAACCGGTAAAAAATACTCATATTACAGAGACGGTGAAAAAATCAGGGATAAGGAAGAAATTACCCGAATCAATAAACTGGTGATTCCTCCGGCCTGGGAAAATGTATGGATCTGTGCGTTGGACAACGGCCACCTTCAGGCTACCGGAATTGATGTTAAGAAAAGAAAGCAGTACCGTTATCATCCGCTTTGGAGTGCTTTACGAAACCACACTAAGTTTTACAGGATGCTACAGTTCGGCTATGCCCTACCCAATATACGGTTACAGGTAGAAAAAGATCTGGCGTTGCGGAATTTTGAAAAAAGGAAAATCCTCGCGCTGATTGTAAGCTTAATGCAGAAAACCAACATCCGTATCGGAAACAATGCCTACGAAAAACTGTATGGCTCTTTTGGACTGACAACTTTAAAAGGCAAGCACGTTAAAGTACAGGGACAGAAAATCACTTTCCATTTCAAAGGTAAAAAAGGAGTGATGCATGACATCGACTTAAAAAGCCGCAGACTGTCCAGACTCATCCAAAAATGTAAGGACATCCCGGGAAGGGAGCTTTTCCAGTACATTGATGATGAAGGAAACCGCCACACCGTGGATTCGGGAATGGTGAATGAGTATATTAAAGAAATAAGCGGTGAAGATTTCACGGCAAAAGATTTCAGAACATGGTCCGGGACCGTCAGCGCACTGATTGCCTTTAAAGAAATCGGCTATGCGGAAACCCACACGGAATATAAGAAAAAAGTAAAAGAAGCCCTCGAAATGGTGGCTTCCCATTTGGGAAATACCAGTACGGTCTGCCGTAAATACTATGTCCACCCTCTGGTCATTAACCTTTATGAAAACAACACCATCAAAAAATACCTTGATGAGCTTGAGCAGATCGAAGAAAATGACGGAAAAGCGGATCTTACCCACGAAGAAAAACTGGTGCTGAAAATACTGGAAAACGAGAAAATTTAAAGGGTCAATGGTGAATGGTCAATACATTTTGCTGGATTTTCAAAATAAATTTTCGAATATTCACCTGACAGCATTTAGACAGTGACTGTCTAAAACTGAGCATTGACCATTCACAAAAACCATCCCGTCAAAAATTATTTCATAATCTTCGCCACCCCTCCGGAGGAGTGGAATCGCGGTGAAAACTTAGATTACTGTCTTTTTATTCCAATTTAATAACTGGTTTTTATATTCAGTAACAATAAATGGACAGGCGGAGCAGATTGACTATTCAAAATTGACTATTGACGATCCACCATTCACCCTGCTCTTTGCCGGAGACCTCAAATAAATGTTGTAAATTTGTATTCTCAGAAAATAAAAAAATATACAACGAATATGGCAAAAGCAATTTCGCAAGTACCGTTCGCGGTAAACGAGCCGGTAAATTCTTATGCACCGGGAACCCCGGAAGTAAAAAGCCTGATCGCCCAATATAAAAAAATGTGGGCGGAGAAAGTAGAAATCCCAATGATCATCAATGGTGAGGAAGTTACGACAGGAGACCAGGTTCAGCTTCAGTCGCCTCAGGATCATGCCCATGATTTCGGGTTCTATCACAGAGGAACCATGCAGCATGTAGATGATGCCATCAACGCGGCACTGGCTGCCAAGAAAGAATGGAACGAGCTGGGCTGGGAACACCGGGCGGCGATCTTCTTAAAAGCAGCTGATCTTCTGGCCGGACCTTACCGGGATGTAATCAATGCAGCAACCATGATCGGGCAGTCTAAAAATGTTCATCAGGCAGAAATCGATGCGGCATGTGAATTCATCGACTTCCTAAGATTCAATGTAGAATTTATGACGGAAATGTATTCCGAGCAGCCGGTTTCGGATGCCGGAATCTGGAACCGTGTAGAATACAGACCATTGGAAGGATTCTGCTTTGCGGTAACGCCGTTCAACTTTACGGCAATCTCCGGAAATTTACCGGCCTGTATGGCCATGCTTGGAAACGTTGTGGTCTGGAAACCTTCCGATAAGCAGATCTATTCCGCAAAAGTCATCATGGACGTCCTTACGGAAGCCGGTCTGCCGAAAGGGGTAATCAACATGATCTTTACCGACGGAAAAGAAACCGCTGAAAAAGTACTGGCACACAGGGATTTTGCCGGACTTCACTTTACCGGTTCCACCAAAGTATTCCAGGGAATGTGGAAAATGATCGGTGACAATATCCACAATTACAGAACCTACCCGCGAATCGTCGGGGAGACCGGAGGAAAGGACTTCGTTATCGCCCATCCTTCTGCCAATGCAGCAGCAGTAGCAACCGCTTTGGTAAGAGGAGCTTTCGAATACCAGGGCCAGAAATGTTCGGCAGCATCCAGGGCTTATATTCCACAGTCTTTATGGGCTGACGTGAAAAAAGTAATGGAAACGCAGATGGATTCTATTAAAATCGGCTCTCCGGAAGATCCGTCCAACTTTGTGAATGCGGTCATCGACAAAAACTCTTTCGAAAAATGCAAAGGGTATATCGACAGAGCCAACGCATCGGAAGAAGCAAACGTGGTAATCGGTGGAAAAACCGATGATTCCAAAGGTTGGTTTGTACACCCTACCGTGATCGAAACTACGAATCCGCAGTACGAAAGCATGGTTGAAGAAATCTTCGGCCCGATCCTATCCGTCTATGTATATGAAGATGCCAAATGGGCGGAAACCCTTGAACTGGTAGATGCTTCTTCACCTTATTCATTAACGGGTTCTGTTTTTGCACAGGATCGTTATGCCATCAACGAAGCTTTCAAAGCTTTGGAAAATGCATCAGGAAACTTTTACATCAACGATAAACCGACAGGAGCCGTAGTGGGCCAGCAGCCTTTCGGAGGCGGAAGAGCTTCCGGAACCAATGACAAGGCCGGTTCTAAAATGAACCTTCTGAGATGGACTTCCGTAAGATCAATCAAAGAAACTTTTGTTTCACCAAAAGACTACAAGTATCCGTATCTCGGATAATAATGAACAATTACTGTTAAATAATAAGCCCCGGAATTTTGCTTCCGGGGTTTTTATTTTCGGTTTTATTAGATACGTTCAGTTTAATTTAACGTGAATTCGGTCATATCAATATCATATTCAGATATTTAATTAATTCAAAAATAAAATTAAGGCTAATTTTATCCAGGATTAAATAAGAACTTCCTTTAACAGAATGGCAAAATGCATAGTTTGATTATCAGGACCTACAAACCTATTTTGACAGGAGACACTCCCGGCATCCGGCTTCCCTCTTCCAGCCTGTTCGTTTAATTTCCACATCGAATTTTTGTTAATTTATTGATAATTAATGGCCAACCGAATTTTCGGAACGGTTATTGAATTGTTGGAAGCACACAACCCAAACAAAATATTATGAAAAAATTAGTGTTGACAGCAGCGGTAGGAATATTGGCCATCAGCTGCGGTACAAAAGAATCTTCGACATCGATGAGCAATACGGACTCTGCCGCAGTGGATAATACTGCGACCATGGCTCCGGCTACCACCGATACCATGACAACGGCCCCCTCTGCCGCTGCTCCGGACAGTATGAAAATGAAAATGGATACTGCCGCTACGGCGAGATAGGATCCACTCCCCCCCAACATTTAATTCCCGGATAAAAGTCCGGGAATTTTTTTTTAAAGTTTGATTAATCTGCCTTAAGCCCGTTGATTCTATAGTGTTGCCCTGGGGCCTGGTCATCTACTGACGCTCAGATGAGAACCTGGATCAACCGTCTGAAAAGAGGGAAGCCTGATGCCAAAAGCATATGATTAAAGGCCATCCTATTCAGAATAAATCTTCTGTCATTCCATCTGAAAGTTCTAAATAAATTACGCTCTGTCTTTCTTTAAATTTCTTAGTTGCTGCTTCAAAGCTTCTATTTCCTGCTGCAGATCAGCATAGTTTTTGGATGATGAAATGGTATAAGGCTCATAAATTTCTTCCAAAGAAACGCCGAGCAATTTTGATATCCCTAGCCATTCAGCAACTGAGATTTCGATCTTTCCAACCTCTCTTTTATGGTATTGGGTCTGGCTGATTTTAAGATAGACGGCAATATCAGCCTGAGTTATTTTTCTGGCTTTTCTGGCAAGAAATAATTTTTGATATTTCATTGGTGTTTCATACTAATTCTGCTTACAAATATATAATCTTTTCTATTTTCTAAAGGTTTACAGGCTATAAAAAGCTTTAAAATTCAATTTTCTGCATGGAACGAATTTTTTAGATTTGTTCATAAGCAATGGAAATTGTTGTTAAAAGCGGATAAAAGGTTTACGGATTATTCTTCTGCAAGTGCACGTGCAGTCAGGATAAGGAAAACCCGGATCAGCAAAAACCCATGTCAGGGATGGTATGACAATTAAAGAATATAATTTAAAAATTGAAAAGATGCAAAAAAAAATTAAAAACTTAGAAAGTCTTAAAAAATTTCAATTAAAAAATGGCAGTAAAGAAAAATTAACGGGAGGAATCGGTGGACCAGCGTATACTCCACCTAATTATGGACAAGCTACAAGCGGATGTTATCTTTGGGAAACTACAAGTTGTAATGAAGACTTTATATTTACCAATGGAACTTATTACGGTTGGGGCGGATGTAACGGAGATAATTAAAACTTTAATAGGACTTTAATAAAGTCCTATTATTTTATATTTTCAGCATATGAGAAAAATCCAACTAACATTATGTCTTACTTTATTTGCAATTTTCAGCTACTGCCAATTACCAGAAAATCTACAAAAGTATTATATAAGTATAGACAAAGCAGAATACGCTCTTGTAACAGGAAACAAAAAGACGGCTTCGGACAACTACTATCAGGCTTTTAATGAAAAGGAAAGTCCTTTTTTTGAGGATATATACAATAGTTTTCTAACAAATGCCGAATTACAGAATGATGAAAGAGCAAAGCAAGATTATCAAAAACTAAAATGTCTGCAGTATGATTTTTCTGAAATAAGAGCCTTTGTTTTTTTTGAAAAATTTCAGGAAAGAAATAAAAGTTTTATGGAGCAAGTCGACTGTACAAAAAGCAAATTTAACTATAAGCTCCGAAGAACATTAGATAGTTTAGCACAATGGGATCAAATGTATAGAAATAGAGACAACTTACAAAACCTAAACATCGAACAACGTAAAATTTTTCTGAAAAATGACAGTGTAAATGCCATTGCATTGAAAAAAATTATTGAAAAATATGGTGTTCCCAATGAATATTTGATTGGTATGAATAACTCATCTTTATCTGCTCATTTTAAATACCAAGCCATTATTATCCATCAGCAGAAAATGGGTAAGTATAAAAATGTAGATTTTGAGCCGCTGCTCTACAAAGCTGTACAAGAGGGCAAAATGAGAAATAAAGATTTTGCAGCTCTAATGGAATTTGCTTTTGTAAGAAAAGAATACAATTACTTTCCTCTTATAATGCTCAATGATGGATGTTGTTTAATAAATAAAAGTATTTATCCGGAATATAGGGATCAACAAAAAAAGCAGGAAATACAAACTGCAGAAAAAAAACGAAGTGAAATAGGATTAACATCTTTATCCCGTAATGTCTTGTATAAATTATATAATGATGAAAACCCCAAATATAAGCTCGAACCATTTTATAAAGCCATATTATCTCTCAGCAGAGAAGAAGAGAATAATTTAAGAAAAAAGAGTATTAAAATAAATTTTGAAGATTATTTTAGGCAGTACGATGATAAAAATTATAACAGAAAGTAAAGATAGGGTTAGTGATGAGGTAATAGAATATTTACTTGCTAAAGGAGTTAGTTTTAAAAGAATTAATTCAGATATTTTTTCAAGTTTTAGCGAAACTATTTCAAAAGCAGACTATGTTAATGGTGAAATTATATGGCACAGAAGAGCTTTCAGACGGCTAAACCCTTCTGAAATTCAGAAATATCCATTTATTTATAACCTACTGGATGAAGAGGACGTTGTAAATAAATTTATTGAAAAGAAAAATTGTTTTAAAAATACTATTTATTACGGAGGCTATGTAGAGGAAAGTCAGCATAATAAATTATACGATTTATATTTAGCAAATAAATTTGGTTTGAAAGTACCAAGTACACTAATTACTAACGTAAAATCTGAACTAAAGGCCTTTAAACAGATTCATAACAAAATCATTACTAAACCAATAAAAGATCTTATAAGATTCCGAAGTGAAAATTATATATACTCCTCACCTGGAACGTTTCTCATAGAAGAAAAACATTTTAATCTTTTAGAAGAACATTTTGCAATTTCAATTTTTCAAGAATACATTGAAAAAGATATTGAAATTCGAGTTTTTTACTTTGATGGATTTTTCTTTTCAATGGCGATTTTTTCTCAAAATGACGAAAAAACTAAAATAGATTTTAGAAATTACAATTTTGAAAAGCAAAATAGATTTATTCCTTTTAAATTAGATAAAGTGATAAAGAAAAAAATAAAAAAATTTTTGAAATACAAAAAAATAAATACATGCTCAATAGACTTAATTCTCACTCCAGAAAATGAGTTTGTATTTTTAGAAATAAACCCACAAGGACAGTTTGGTTGGTTATCTAAAAACTGTAATTATTTTATAGAAAAATTTATTGCACAAAAATTAATATTTGATAATGAAAGAATTAGTAAATAATGATTTATCTAAACTATCTATTTTACTTCAACAAACCAAAAAGGCTAAATTTATAGATAACCAGATAGATAAATATTTTTCAGTAAAAAAAATAAATTCTAACAAAATAATTTTTAACTCTTTTTATAAACCTATTTCGAAGATTTTATGAAAAATATTTTTATGATTTATTCTAATTGCTTATGTGTTAAGGGTAAAACAAATAGTATAATATGTGACTTACAAAGAGGTGATTATGAACCCATCCCAAATGATTTATTTGACATCTTAAAAAGATATAACGGTAAAAAATCAATTGATGAAATAAAACATATTTTTAATAATGAATATGATAAAATTATAGAAGACTATTTTAATTTTTTATTTGAAAAAGAGTTTATCTTCCTAACGCATAATCCAACGTATTTCCCCAAATTAGAATTAAATTTCGATTATCCTTTTGAAATTTCTAATGCAATAGTAGAAATTTCAACTGCAACTAAAACTTTTGAAATTTTCACAGAACTAAATAATATTAATTGCAAGTCTATTGAGATAAGGATTGCAAACGAATTGTTTGTCAAAAATATAAAGAATATTTTAAATTATATAACATTTCATGAAATGATAATTTCATCAATTTCGATAATAACAAACTATAATAAAAGCTTAAATGAAGATTGCTTAAAAGAAATTTTAAATGATAATTATAGATTAGCATCTGTTATAATTTTTAATTCTCCAAATGAACATTACATCGAATCTGACAGTAAAGACGGAAGAATTATTTTCTTTACAGTTCAAAATTTTATTGGTAATAAATGTTGTGGTAAAATAAGTTCTAAATACTTTTCTACAAATATTCAAATGTATACTGAATCCCTCCACCACAACTCCTGCCTTCACAAAAAGATTTCCATAGATTCAGAAGGAAACATCAGAAATTGCCCCTCTATGCCACAAAGTTTTGGTCATATTACGGACACGACTTTAGAAGAAGCGTTGGCACATCCTGATTTCAAGAAATATTGGAATCTCACAAAAGACAAAATAGAAGTGTGCAAAGATTGTGAATTCCGGTATATTTGTACAGATTGCAGAGCTTATACCGAAAGAACCCATACAGATGCAGGAGGGTTAGATGTATCAAAACCTTTAAAATGTGGCTATAATCCTTACACTGGCGAATGGCAGGAATGGAGCACTAACCCCTTAAAGGAGAAAGCCATAAAATATTACGGAATGGAAGAATTGGTGAAGAAAAATGAAAACGGATTTTAATTGAGAAAAATATTCCTAATGGCGATGAGAATTCAAAGATTGAGGTTCTCTGTTTGAGAGTAGCAAACAAGTACCGTAAAAGAGCAATAGCTATTAATAATTTCAACAGTAAAATCCCTGAATTTTGGTATATTCTAATCCTTTTCACTTTGTACATCTTACTTTTTACTTCTTACTTCTTACATTTTACATTTACTATTTACTTTTAATCACTATATTTGATCTGTTACTAAACATTAAAGAATTTACTATGAAAAAATTAGGAATAGCCGCGGTTTTAGGCTTATTGTTTTTAAGCAGCTGTGCCGATAAAAAAGAAAACCGGGAAGAATTTAAGGATGACCACAACAAGGAATACATGAGAAACAGCCTGGGCGATACGGCCAACGCCCGTTCCGAATCTTCCGCTTCCGACAGTACGGCAATGAAACAGGATACCGCAACAACAAAATAAATACAAAGACCGCAGAAAAACCTGCGGTCCTGTATTTATAAAGTGTCTTTAGCCAGCAATCGTTCCGTGTTACAGGACCATCAAGTTCCACTCTATTTAACGCGAATCCGGACCTACTTCATTTATATCAAACGGGTTATTAAAGTTTAAACTGAAAGTCAGATTCCTGAATAAGGATTTTCAACAAGCTCACTCTAATCAAGTGACAAATGATCCCATTAATAATCAATACCTTGGATTGTTATACTAACAGAAGGGGCTTCCGGCATCCGGCATCCTTCTTCCCGCCTGTTAACCGGATTTCTGCGCTGATTTCACATCAGGGCATGACTTTTATTCGCCTAAATAAATAAAGGTATTGACCACCAGATAGGCCGACCGGTTGTCCATTGATTTACCGGCACCTCCGGTAGGAACTGATGCCGTTCCGGTCACCGTATGGATGTGCGCCCCTGCCGCAGCCGTATTGGTCAGCATTCCGATTCCGCCCCAGGCCGTCGCATTGGGATCGGGCTGATATCCGCCTGCACCTCCGTTGTTTACCAGGGTGCCCCCCAGTAAGAATCCGCCGTCCGGAGATCCGTGCGTATGGGATCCTGCCGACTGCGCAATTCCCTGGATGGTTCCGGGAAGGGTGATATCGGGCAGATTGAGCTGGGAAATCCATAAAAAGTTATCTCCTCCCACGCTTCCGGGAATTTCTCCGTCGGCCTTCGTTTTCAGGGTACGGTCTCTCGCATCAGGAATATTTGCTGTAAAGCCCAGAAGCTGTGCCGTAGCTTTAGCCCCGTCAGGAAGTGTTGAAACATCCCTTCCGTCCAAAGCATACCAGCCTGCATGATCCGTACTCATGACGGAATTCTTAATATCGCCGGCAGATACCGTCAGGAAATTCCGGCTGTCGCCCTGCATCATTTTGACCCATACATTCCCGTCGAAAACGTACATTCCGACCGATGTGACATTGATGGTTTTGGTACTGGGGGTACTTACCGGATCGGTTATGTACACGATAACGCCCGCATGCTGGGCGGAATACCGGCTGTCTGCCGCCTTGATCTGGTCTCCGGTAAGTCTGGGAGGCAAAATACCTTCCGCAGAAGACCCGTCGTTTGTTCTGGCAACGACATCCAAACTCGTTAGCGGCGTTACGGTATTGATACCAACCTGCGAAAAGGCGAGATTGGAAAATGCGGCAGCCAAAACGACTGTAAAAGTTGTTCTCATCCGTTTTAATTCTTTGCTGTTCATGTTCATTAATTTTTGTAAAATATCGTTATCGATTTTACAATATGAAGCCAGCCGTTTTCTGGTTTTAGTGTTTAGGTGTGGTTTTTAATGGTTCAGATCTTGGAAACCTGTAAGATCCTTAAAACCGGTGGCAAATATAGAGACTGCCGCTCTTACGGAAAAGCAAACGGATGTCTGTTTTCCTGAAAATAGTAAGTATTTCCGCTTAACGGACAATCTTACATGCACATTTCTTCCATACAAATGCTTCTCAGATCAGGCTGAATCCCGGAATCCAGCAGTTTAATATAAGCTGAAGGGGAATAACCGGTCATGGCTTTAAATATAGCGGCAAACTTGCTGTGGGAAGAAAAACCGCATTCCTCGGCCAGGATACTGATCTTGTACTGCCGGTATTTCTCGTCTTCTGAGAGCTTACCAACTATATATTCTATTCTTAAACGGTTGATATACGTTTTAAAATCTGTACTTTTATAACGGTTGATAATGAACGAAAGGTATTTGGTATTGGTATTCAGAGTTCCGGCAAGAAAAGGCAGGGACATATTTTTACGGTTGTACAGGGTTCCGTTTTCAAAATCATCCAGAAGTTCCAGCAGCTTGTTTTCGGTTACGGAAGTCATTAAAGACTCGGTCCTTGGCCGGATCAGCTCTCTGTCATCTCCGAAGGACTCTTCAATAGAAATATTGGCAAACCCAGATCTCAAATCTTCAACGGGACCGGATAGGTTGACCGCAGACGAACGATGCTGGTTCCTGAGCATCTGCCTGAGCCTGGACCGTTGCTTCTTCCGGGTCTTCCTGAATCTAATGAAAGTTACGATCAGTACGCTGCCCAATATGATAATGGCGATATCTTTTACAGGATTCAGTAGGCTGTTTCCCATTTTTAAAGGAAGATCAGGTTTGGCAGGATAGGTTGAAGGAAGATAGGTTTCCTGTACCCCGGCAGAATGCTGTGAAGCCAGTAAAAAGCCGGTCACCTTTACTGGAGCCGACGGATATTGATAAGAGACAGAGGACCGTATTTTTCCCTGAGCCGTAAACGGTATCGAAATAATAATAAAAAACAAAAGTTGCTGAAAACTTTTAGACATAAATCAAGAAATTATCATGGTTATTACAATAATCCATCATGTTCGCGTTGTGTCTTTTAGTTTTCACAAAATTAAGAATAATTTATATTTTAATAAAATTTAATATATCCAATTAATTCTATAGTAAAATATAATTGCTTCTATCCATACTATGAAATTAATTTAACTTATCCTTTATAAAATAATCAAAATACCGCTGTAACTATTTTTATTTTATGAAGACTGATTTATCGACATAATTATTACATTTGCAATCAATAAAAAGTATTATGAAAAAATTAGCAATATTCTCAGCCCTGTTTATTGGCGCTTTTTCCTTTGCCCAGGGAATTAAATTTGAAGAATCCAATTTCGCGACAGTTCTTGCCAAAGCCAAAAAAGAAAACAAGCTGGTCTTTATCGACGCTTATACCACCTGGTGCGGGCCCTGTAAATTGATGGCGAAAAACGTATTCCCGCAAAAAACCGTAGGCGATTATTACAATGCGAATTTCGTAAATGCCAAAATCGATATGGAAAAAGGCGAAGGAATTGAAATTGCCAAAAAATATAACGTGAAAGCTTTTCCTACCTATCTTTTCGTCGACGGAAACGGAGAACTGGTACACCGGACTCTTGGATATGTGGAAGAAAACGACTTCATCCAGTTTGCCAAGGATGCGGGTGACCCAAGCAAAAGGCTGACTGCCCTGAAGCAGAAATTCGAAGAAGGGGAAAAAGATCCTGAATTCCTGAAAAACCTGGCCGGTCTGACGATGTACAGCGATCCCGAGTTTTCAGGAAAAGTAATGGAGCGTTATTTTAGCAGCAAAAATGAACTGGACAGAAACGATATCCAGATGCTTTTATCGGTAACGCAGACTTCGGATAGTCCGATGTATAAAATATTCCAGTCTAAGAAGACAGAGATTTCCAACATGATTACTCCTGAAAAATATGAGGCTATCGATAAAAGCATGAAGATCAGCGGACTTTTCAAGAAATCCTATAATGCCGATACCAAATCATGGAATGACAATTATTTCCTGACGGAAGCGCAAAAGTTTATGCCGAAGGAAGAAGCTGAAAAAACGCTGAAAAAGGCACAGGCCAACAGAGCATTGAGAGATAAAGATATTGCCAAATACGAAAAGCTGACCCTGGAACTGAATAAAGATACTTCTGCGATGAGTTCGGAAGAACTGAATTCCCTGGCATGGAACTTCTTTGAAAATGTGACCAATAAGGCGTCTCTTGAAAAAGCCGTGGCGTGGGCGCAGGAATCGGTGAAGAAAAATGAAAATTACGCGAATACCGATACCCTGGCCAATCTTTATAACAAAACAGGCGATAAGAAAAACGCAAAATTCTGGGCGGAAAAATCCATCGCACTGGCGAAAAAATCCGGTGAAGATTCAGCCGATACCGAGAAGCTGCTGAAGAGCTTGACGATACAGTAAAATAGAGAAATCCGCAGATTGTTCTGCGGATTTTTTATTGACTCTTTAAATCTAATCTTTTAATTTTCCAATGGAATTTCCTTTTTATAAGCTTCAATCATTTTATCTCTTTTTTCCTTAGGAAAATTTGTTCTTTCAGAATACGGGTTACTTTTAAATTCCTCTCTTTTTATTAAATATTGCTCACGGGTTACAGGCACTCCTTTAGTCATTGGTTTAATTTCAAGCTGCTTTTTTTCAAGACCTATTGCTTTGAATGAGTGATACAACTTTTCATCATTAATTTCTAATATTAAACCTGTAAGCCCCTTAAACCTGTAAGGCCCTTCCGAAATGGGAATTTCCTTGGTATACCATGCCGTAAATATTCTATTATTAAAAACCGTTGTAGCTTTATTACATTTGTATCCAAGAACCGTTTTCATTTCATTATAGTCTGTCTTCCATTTTAAATAGGTACTTTCAAAAGTAAAAAAATCACGGGAAATATTTCCGGTATAATAGATTTTGGACCCCTCTCTATAAATGGAATATGATATTTTATATTTTGGAAGGTCCGAAGCGCGGATTTCTACATTTGCGGAAGTCTGTGCGGCAATAGCTGCCTGTTCAAAAACTTTTCTTGCTGCTAAATACTGCTGACTATAATATATTGATGAATTAGAATTAAAATCCAGAATCATAATTTCTTTTGATCTATGGGTTGGATCTATGTCTGTAGTATCCCGAATAAAAGAATATTCATACTGTACCTCAAGATCAGAAAAAGATTTTTCTTGTTTTTGCTGAGCAAATGAAAACAAGCATGAAAAAAATTGAAAGTATTAAAAAGTAGTTGCGCATTTTAAAAATTTAATGATCTATGGATTATAGCCATATTGTGGATTTTCAAAGGGACTGTTACAGTCATCCTCCATCTGTTGTAAATCTGTCATCCAACAATCCTGCTGATCTTTAGGCCCGACTTCTACAACCTGCATATAGCACAAGATGAAGTGAGGACTATTGGATGATAAAAAACTTTTGATTCGATTGTCACTTCTTTGGAAGTATTGGCATTCATCATTCCGGCAACGCCAAAGGCTGCCAATAAAAAAATTCTTTTCATGTGTTTTGAATTTTGAAATTAATAATAATTTTTTACACTAAAAGTATTTCGCGAAACTTTTTCCAAAGATCATCAACAATTCCCTAGCTAACAATTCCGAAAGAAATAAAAGGCTATTCCGTCTGGAATAAAAATATTCTCGTAAAAACAGTATCTTTACATTTCAATTTCCATTATGATGAACAGCAGTATCGGTTTTAAAATAAAAAAATTGCGGGAACAGAAAGAAATATCCCAGGAGGATCTGGCTTTTCAGCTGGAGGTATCCCAGAGTTACCTCAGCAAAATTGAAAACGGGGCCATTGAAAAACTGGATTTCATTTTTATGCAGAAGATTTCCGATTTTTTTAAAGTGGAACCCCGGTATTTTTTAGAAGGAGATACGATTGTCAACAATAACATTGAAAAAAGCACTAATTCTTCTGTAGGAAATATTGGTGATACAACGATCAACAGTAATACTGATCAGAATTTATTGGAAAATGTGATCAGTAATCAGCATCACATCAATCAACTGATGGAAATGCAGAACAGGCTGATCGAAAAGCTGCTGAAAAATTAACGTCACGTCAAAACATAAGAAAATCCGCTGCCTTTTCAGACAGCGGATTTTTATTTTAAAAGTTTTTTATTTAATATTCGAAAAGGACGCTTCCCCAAGTAAAGCCGCTTCCGAAGGCCGAAAGCAAGACCAGGTCTCCCCTTCTGATCTTTCCCTGCTCAATAGCTTCACTTAAGGCGATAGGGATGGAGGCTGCCGTCGTATTTCCGTATTTCTGGATGTTGTTGAAGATCTTCTCATCCGGCAGACCGAATTTCTGCTGCACATACTGGGCAATCCTTAAGTTGGCCTGGTGCGGAATGAACATATCCACGTCATCGATGGTTTTTCCGGCTTTGTCAAGGGCTTCCTTCATGGTTTCCGGGAATCTTGTTACGGCATGCTTGAAAACGAAGTTCCCGTTCATGATCGGATAGACTTCCTTATCGGTTACATTCTCCGGCTCTTTCCTCATGCGGTCGCTCCAGCCGTATTTGGAACCCGGAAACTGGGTACACAGTTCGTCGGCATACTTCCCTTCGGAATGCATATTCACCGCCAGTACATCTCCTGCATCGTCATTGATGGTGGCAGAAAGAACGATGGCTCCTGCCCCGTCCCCGAAAATAACGGACACCCCTCTTCCCTCATCGGAAAAATCCAGCCCGAAGGAATGCACTTCCGCTCCCACCACCAGAATATTTTTATAGGTTCCGGATTTGATGAATGCATTGGCTACACTCATGGCATAAACGAACCCCGAACACTGATTTCTGACATCCAGCGCACCAATGGTTCCGCAGCCCAGCATATCCTGCAACAGGACGCCGCAGCCCGGAAAATAGTAATCCGGCGAAAGGGTGGCGAAAACAATATAATCGATATCTTCTGAAGCCAGTCCTGCGTTGGCAATGGCTTTTTCGGAGGCTTTAAATCCTAAATAAGCGGTGGTCTCCTGCGCATCGTTACGGTGTTCGCGATGCCTTCTTTCCTTAATTCCGGTGCGCTCCGTAATCCACTCGTCGTTGGTGGTCATTAATTTGGCTAAATCATCATTCGTAACAACGTGATCCGGAACATGGAATCCGATCCCTTTTATGGTACTTTTAATCATATAGTTTTTTAATTTTGGTAAAGATAAACTTATTTAATCCATAGTTTTTCAAATTATGATTATTTTTACCCTATGGCAATTGTTACCCTTTACCGAGACTCCCAGTGCGAATGGGTAGATGTGGAGGCTCCCACGGCGGAAGACCTGGCGTTTTTACACGAACGATATGAGATCAACAATCTTCTTCTGGAAGATACCCTGGATCCGAACCACCTTCCGAAATACGAAGAGGACGGCGACGTGAAATTTTTCCTGCTGCGGGAAAGCACCGAACTGGAGCGGAAAAACCTCAACACCATCAGCGACATCAGCACCAAAATCGGGATCTTTATCATGGGCAGGACGATTATTACCATCCACCGCATGAAGACCAGGAGCCTTACGGAAACCAAAAAGCAGCTCGCTGCCCTGAAAACAGAGACCACCTCCAAAAATATCGCCCTGCGGATTGCCCTGCTGATCATGAAAAGCTTCGACGACGAATCGGTCAGCCTGCTGGAGACCATGGACAATATTGAAAATGAGATTTTCCTCAAAAATACCAACCACACCAACCAGATCAAGAGGCTCTATAAGCTGAAAAGAAAGTCGGGCCTTAATTCGAGGGTGCTTACCGTTTCTTCGGATGCCATCGATAAATTCAGGCTGCTGGGGCTTCAGGATTCCGAAGTCTCCGATTTAAAGGACAAACATAAGGATGTGGTTGCCGATTTCGACCACCTGAACATCCAGGTCACCAACCTGATCGGAATGTTCCTGGCGCTCTCCGACCAGAAGGCCAATCAGGTGATGAAAGTATTGGCTGTGTATTCCGTGTATTTTTTACCGATCACTTTTATTGCCGGGGTTTACGGGATGAATTTCGACAATATGCCGGAACTGCACCATAAAAACGGGTATTTTTACACCCTGGGATTAATGGCAGTCGTTGTGATCTGCACGTTTATTTACGCGAGAAGGAAACAGTGGTAATGTTAAATGGGTAGGCTGTTCTTAATGAACAACTGCAAAGACTGAAAAAATTTTTGCCGGAGTATTTTATTAAGGTAAGAATTAAATATCTTCGTTAACCAAGAATAATTTAACTGCCAATCACCATGAAAGCCGAAGCCCTGCAAAAAATCCTTGAAGACCCTACCCTTTCCAAAGCATCCAGAGAAAAACTTTCCGCATTGCACGATCTTATTTCGGCCAAGGAATTTTCGGACCTCCTGGATAAAGAAGGGAACCAGTATGTGGAATTCGTACAGGAAGGCGGCGGGGTCTGGGGAAGTGCATTGGTCGGCTACCTATATGCCCTCGAAATTTTCGGGATCCGTTTCCTGAAAGTGGCCGGGACCAGTGCCGGAGCCATCAATACGATGCTGATTGCCGCCTGCCGGACAAAAGAGGAAACAAAAAGCGAAACCATCAGGGATATTCTGTTTAACTGGAGCTTTGCCGATTTTATGGATGGGAAACCCTACATCAGAACCACCATCCATTCTATGCTTAACAACAGGAATTTCATCCGGAACAATGCGATCATTGCCGGTGTCATTATGCTGATCCTGGTTATTATGCCGTTTGCCATCCCATCGGAAACCACCCTGCGCGCCAAACTGCTGTTCCTGGTTCCGATCATCCCGATCCTTATTGCCATGATCTGCCTGATGAAACTGTACAACGATCTGAAAAAAGCAAATTCCGGACTGAATCCGGGAAATACGTTCCTGAATCAGATGGAAGCGGTGCTGGATGGTTTCGGCATCAAAACCGTTGCCGAACTGAACGAAAAGTTTGTACAGAAAGGCAAAAACCTGAACCTGGACTACCGCTACGGAAACGAAATGCAGTATTACGATATGGCCGTGGAAAGCATCGGGGAAATCTATACGAACAACAAAGAACACATCGACGAGATCCGGTACCGGATTTTCTATGAAGGGACTATTAACAACGATTATTACAAACAAGACCCTTTTTACCTGCTGCAGTCGGAATATGTCGTAATCACCACGGACATCAATGCCAAGATCAAGGTGGAACTGCCGACCATGGCCAATCTGTACTGGTCCGAAGAAGAGCTCAAGCACATCAGCCCGGCGGAATTTGTCCGCGCCTCGATGTCGGTTCCCTTCTTTTTTGAGCCGTTTCAGAAACCGATCGACCGGAATGACGATTCGGTAAAATATGCCTGGAAATTCTGGATGAATACGAAGCCGGAAGACATCAATCCTGCAGGGGTTTTTATCGACGGCGGAAGCATTTCCAATTTTCCGATTGACCTCTTCCACTCCGCCGATATTTTTTACCCGAGAACACCGCTATTCGGGGTACAGCTTACCAGCGATTCCGATCTTCTTTCGGAAAAAGGAAAAACCAGCGAAGAGATTTTAAAATCCCCATTTTCTTTCGGCGGCAATATCATCAGCACCCTGAAAGGCTTTAACGACAAAACCTTCCTCACGAAACACACCTTTTATCACCTGTTCAGCATCCAGACCGTAAACTGCGGAACCAGCAGCTGGCTGAATTTCTTTATGAAAAGAAACGAAAAGGAAGAACTCTTCAACCGCGGTTTCTCCGCCGCCCTCGACTTTCTCCACCAATTCGACTGGCAGAAATACAAATGCGAACGGATGATGCTTTCCATGAAAGAGAAAAAGATTCTGAAAGAAGAGGATACGAAGACGGTGGGGTAAAATAACTCTACAACATCCTTAAAATAAACTATTTTATATAAATAAAAAAAAACACCTAGGGAATCGAATTTTTTTTGGATATTTAGTTTTTTTAAATATATTTGTCCTGTTAAAACCAAATGCGCATTAAGTTTAACAATTAAGTAATTAATATTAAACTAATTGAAAATGAAAAAATCTTTCTTAACAAAACTCTATTTGTTACTTATTACGACCTCTTTATTTTTAACAGCTTGCAATCAGCAAAATGAACTGGAAAATCCGGACGTACCTGTTGGCAATGCAAAAAATAATCATTATTCTTCCAGGACCGTAAACCTAACGAAGGTACAACTGATTGATGAACTGGCAAAGGACAAAGAATTTATTGATCTGGGTAACAGCTTTGTTAATTTTATCGGTAATATGCCTGATAAACAAAATTTTTTTAAAAATTATAATGAAGAAGATTTTAAAAAAGGTGGGGAAAGTTATTTTCTAAATTTAACGGGCTATAAAAATGATGACATAGATCTCTCCTTAGCAGTCATCAATGATTTGCTATATAATATATAAGATAAATATCCACAGCTAAAGTATGATGGCAGTAATGAAATATTCATCAATGAAGTTATTGAAGCAGCCTGCAGTAAGATCGATAATCCTGAGTCAGCTAAAATCAGTCCTTGCCAGGCATGTGTTAAAAAATGGAAACCACGAATGATTACAGCTACTATTTTAGGTGGCATAGTTGGTGGAGCTTCCGGAGCATTTGGCGGAGGAGGCTGGGGTGCGGTATTTGGTGCCTGGGGCGGCGCTGTGATTGGTTTTGCAGGAACCGGTTGGGGATTACAGGATTGTTTGGAAGCAGCAGGATGTTAATTGTACAAAATTATGGAAACAAATAAATATAAATCTATTGTTGGAATCGCTGCCCCATTAGTAGGCATTATTTATTTTGGTTATACCTGGCTTAGCGATTCGTATAATGATCATCCGAATTACGATTACAGACAGAATATCATTGGACAGTTTGCATTTTTTTCATTTTTTATACTACTAATATTCAATATATTAAAAGTCATTCGTAAAGAATCAGTTTTTATTTATCTGTTGTTTATCTTTCTTTTCATATTAACGGTTTACCTTCTGATTACTAAACTATTTTTATACCCGTTTTTTATTGTTATCGGAATATCGTTCTTTCTGTTTTATTCGAGAAAATGGTTTCCATAACTGACATTTTTCAACACCTGACTAAAATTAAACAGAGGCAGTTCTCACAAATTGTGGCAACGGCCTCTTTAATGTTGCAGCATATCATATATAAGATGTATATTTCTAAAGTTATTTCAAAAGATAAACAAATTCTCAGTTCAAAAATTATTAAAAGACAATGATAAAATACATCTGCCCATGTTGTGGCGAACAAAAGGAAGACTGGCCTGCAATAGCCTATTCTGCGCCATATCCCTATTTCGGTTTATCGGAAGATGAAATAAAGAATTCCGAATTAACATCCGATTTTTGCATTATCCGGTACCTGGATGAAACCTGTTATTTTATCAGGGTTGTTCTGGTGCAGGAAGTAATTGATGATTGTCAGAATCTCGAATATGGGATATGGGTCTCTTTAAGCGAAAAAAGTTTTGAGAATTACGTAGAAAATTATGATCATAAAGAATTTGAAAGCGGATGTTTCGGATGGTTGGCAAATTACCTTCCTGACTATGATTTCAGCAATGCTATTCCGACTGATGTTTTTATCAATAACAAAATGGGAAGACCTTTTATCTATCCTCATGAAAGCCATGATCATCCCTTTGTGAAAGATTTTTACAAGGGAATTTCAAAAGAAGAAGCAGAGAGAAGAATCAACTTTGTGTTGAGTAAATAAAAAAAACAGATTTCAATTCATGGATCAGGAAACGGTAAAATATATTATCCGCTATTTCGGCCATCTTATGACGGATGATGAAAAAGCAGCCTCACAAAATCACATGTATCTGTCTAAATCTTCCGATAATGGAAAGCTGAGAGAAATCATGACGGAAAGAGGCTGGATCCGTCATACGGCTGAAACCGGTCATCTGCTCGAAAATGGCTATGATGAGTTTGAAATCAATGCGGCCAAGCGTATCGTCGCACAGACATCCGAAAAGGTTTTTTTCAACAATTGCCCGAACTGTGGAAAGCTGGCAAGCCCCCCCGCTGCGAGACAATGCAGATACTGCGGACTGAATTGGCACCAGAAATAAATTTTAAAGTTTAAATACTTCTATTAATGATTACTAAAACCGATTTACGAGATATACTGGATCTCCCTCTGTTTGACACCACCAGCGCAACAGAAACATTCCAGAACCAGACGCTCCGTCCTGTTTTGAAATTGCAGAATGAGATGTACCTGATGTTCTTTAAAGATTATGCGCTGCGTAAAATTTCAGATTTTGATACGCTGAAAAAGGAACAGAAAATAAATTTCATCGATCAGAGCCTGCAGAAAGATAACGCGTTGAGAAATACGATGATCGGAATAACCATCGGCATGCTGACTCCGGAAGAAATGGAAATCTATCTTTCCGATACCAAATCATCTAATAAAAGAATTATTTCGATGCTTACGGAAAGGATTAAAAGTCAATGGGAACTCATTTAATTTAACGTGAATTCGGAGTAGAAACCTGATTAAAGGGCTGGAAGAGGGCGCCCGGATGCTGGAAGTTTTTCAGTTAAGATACTTCTGGTGGCTTGGATATCAAAATAATTTTCTTGGATAAATCTAAAAAAACTTTATAAGATCCTGCACTCACCCCAACACCTATATATTACTGAAAAAAAAAATCAGTTACGATTTAATTCATGTTATTTAGTTTGATGAGAAAACCTTTGATCCTGTTTTGACAAAATAACCTTCTAGCATCCCGCTTCCCGCTTCCCTCTTCCAGCCTATGCTCCTTCCAGCCACTTGGGATTCTGTTCCAGCACTTTCTGATACACCGGACAGCTTTCCGGATGGCAGCCTTTCAGGTAACCGGTACTCATCAGGAATTCGTTGACAATTTCCCCGCCGGTGAATTTAAAGGTCTTCTTAAAAAGCTTCATCCATTCCGGCAATGTTTTCGGATGGTGATGGTCCAGCCATTTCTCGAACGAACCGAATTCCTGCTGCAGTCCGACAATGGTTTTGGCATTTTCGATGGCGGCGTTTACCTTCAATTTATTTCGGATAATCCCCGGATCGGCAAGCAGCCGCTCGCGGTCGGCTTCGGTATACGCTGCAACCTTTTTTATCTCAAAATTGTCATACGCTTTTCTGAAACCCTCCTCCTTTTTCAGGATGGTTTCCCAGCTCAGCCCTGCCTGGTTGATCTCCATCACCAGCCTTCCGAACAGTTCGTTGTCATCATGAATCGGAAAACCGTAATAATGGTCGTGGTAGTTTTGGTGAAGAGCCCGTCTGCTTTCGGGCTGCATGGTTTCGATAACGGTGCAATAGCTCATAATGGTTCTTTTATGATGCAAAGATAAGACGGATAATGACAAGGGGATGGCAGAAGGAAATTTTAATACAATAATTTTGGCCGGTTATTTAAGAATAATGGAAGCCTGATGTGGAATCTGGATGAAGTGGCGGGAAGCGGATGCCGGAAGTTTTCTCAGCCAATCCTATAATTAATCGATTAAAAAAATGAGTGTGATGATATCCGGTTAAATTTTAATAGAGCCCGGCAGGAAATTTTTAAGCATCTTTTTTAATGGAAATTTTGAAAAAACAGGGATCCTCCGGAGTTCCGGGAGTGCGGAGTTCCGATGATTGACGACACAGATATTTTTCATCAGGAGACATTACGAAGCTGTCAATTCACCAGACAGATATCCTCGACATTTAACTTAAATTCAATTAGTTAAAAATAAATCCAGTTAGATCATGGCTTCAAGAAATTTCCTCCTGCACGTTGTAAAGCAAGCCATTCAAATATTTAATAGGTAAATAATAGAAAACGGTCCTGCCGCTATCCTACCTCTTCCGATAGTTTTAACCGGATTTAATTTCAGGTCACATTCATATTAAAACCATTTAAAATTTAACCGGTTTCTTTATCGAAAAGCATTATTTTCGCATGGAATTAAGATTTGACCAACCATGAAGTATTTTGCGTTTTTGCTTTTCTTCTTATTGATTAATTGTGATAAAAAGGAAAATCAACATCTGATTAAGCCTCAACATATTCCCCAGGAAAATATTGCCTTACTGGTAGATAATTCCCTGACGATGCTGGCCCCCGATTTTCAACCCAACAGGATCATCACGATGAAGGAAGTTATCGTAAACCTGATTAAAAAGAAAAAAGAAAATCAGGCTTTCTCGATTGTGGTTTTTGCCGGTAATTCTTTCCTGCTCTGCCCGCTGACGAAAGATAAAAACCAATTGTTGTCAGCCGTTGATAAACTTGACCGTGGAATTATGAAAATGATACCGGGAACCAATTTTTCCAATACCCTGTTTAACGGAATCGCTTCCCTTAAAAATCAGTCCGGTAATAGAACGATGATCCTCTTTACCGACGGGAAAGAAAATTTAAAATCTTATCCGTACCAGCTTGCTTTGGATGATGCTGCCGGAAAAAATATAAGAATCGATGCGGTGGTCATTACGGCAAAAGACTCCGTGATGATGCCCAGCACGATGGATCTGAATGGCAACATCCAGTTCGCCAAAGTGAAAGCAGAGCCGATAGACCGTATCCTGATCAGGAAAATAACCTCAGAAACCGGAGGAGATTTTAAAGTATTCTATACCAAAAAGGAACTGATGGAATTTGACATCATCCGGTTCATTTCTGAAAAACCAAAAGAATCAAAACCTGCAAAAAAGACAGCGAGAATCAATGAGAATAAACTAAGTAAAATCTATGAGGAAATCCAGAGAACCAATGACAGCCTGAAAATCCTGTTTGAAAAATAAATTTCTCATCGTATTAAAAAACAAAAACCTCCGGACGGGAGGTTTTTCATTATTTCAATACTTAATTAACGTGAGTTCGATCGTAGTGATTTCGTATTCAGTCAATTCTTTAATTCAAAAATAAAAATGAGGCTGATTCAGTTGGGACTTTGGATACCACTCACCTTGTCGGAACAAATAAACGGTTCGCACTTTTGACAGGACTTCATCCTATCCTGTATTAAGCCGAACTCATGTTAAAATAATATGAATCCGTCCCCCTGATTGAAAAAAAACAAGGCTGGCTATTCAGTATTTAATAAGCCCCCCTGATAAAGCGATAACCTATTCAATTTGATAATCAATATCTTTGATCCTGTGTCTGACAAGAGAAACTTCCGGCATCCGGCTTCCTGCTTCCAGCCTATCCATCCAGATTCTTCGTCGAGTTCACGTTAATTAGTGTACACCGCTTAGATCTATTTTTTCCTTGCTTTTCCGCTCTTTCACGAAAAGAATGAACGGAATACAGATCAGGAAGATCACTCCGAGATAAAGGAAGACATCCATATAGGAAAGTACGGTGGCCTGTTTTGTGACGGAGAGGTCGAGCATTTTATAAGCGGCATTCATGGCGGCGTCGGGCGTCATTCCTTTAGCCATAAAGCTTCCTTTCAGGGCCTGCAGCCTTTGCTGAACGGCAAGATCCGTTTCATCGAGATGGGAAATCAGGTTTACCCTGTATTTCTGGCTCGCATTGGCAATGAATGTCGTGATTCCGGCAATTCCGAAAGATCCGCCCAGCTGTCTCATCATCCCGGTAAAGGCAGCACCCTGGCCGATCTCCTGGCCCTTCAGCGTACTTAAAGACAGTGAGGTGATCGGAATAAATAAGAGTCCCAGACCGGCCCCTCTTACAATCAGCATCCAGAAAAAGGCATCTTTGCCGGTATCAGGCGTCAGGATCTTATAGCCCCAGAAGCTGTAGATAAAGAAGATGAACAGTCCCAGCGAAACAAGTACCTGCTGTTTGGCCCCTTTGGACAGCAACCGTCCGATGATCGGCATCATGAAAGCGGTCGTCAGTGCGGCCGGGATCATCAGTGCACCTGATTGCAGGGCCGTCCATCCCAGAATACTCTGCGTATATAAAGGGACGATGAATGTTGAGCCGTATAAACCGAATCCCAAGACAAAGGACATCACGGTACCAATCCTTAAATTGCTGTTTTTGAGAACCCGGAGTTCCACAATGGGATATTTGAAGGTAAGCTCCCTCCAGAGGAACAGGATAAATCCCAGAACAGCAGATGTGGTCAGCGCAACGATCCACCCGCTGGCAAACCAGTCTTCTTCGTGCCCTCTTTCAAGAATATACTGCAGCGATCCTACGGTTACTGCCAGCAAGGCAATCCCCAGCCAGTCGACATCGGAAGCTTTTCTTTTTTCGGCAAATTTCGGGCTCCGTACAAACTGCAGGGTCATTAAGGTTGCCGCAATCCCGATCGGGATATTGATGTAGAAAATATACGGCCAGCTGAAGTTATCCACGATGTATCCTCCAAGCGGCGGACCTAACGTAGGGCCGATAATAACGCCCAGACCGTAAATGGCCTGCGCCATGCTTCTTTTTTCCACCGGATACGACTCCGTAATGATCGTCTGGGAAGTTACCAGAAGCGCACCTCCTCCGATTCCCTGCATCAGACGGAAAAATACCAGTTCCCAGATATTCGTTGCATTTCCGCAGAGAAAGGAGAACACGGTAAATATAATAATGGATGCGGCAAAGTAATTCCTCCGTCCGAACTGCTGGGAAAGCCAGCTTGTCATCGGTACAATAATTACGTTCCCGATCGCATACGCCGTAATCACCCAGCCCACTTCCGAAAGGGTGGCCCCGAGGTTCCCCTTCATTTCATTAAGGGCAACATTTACAATCGTGGAGTCCACAATTTCAAGCAGGGCACAAAGGATGGCCGTAATCGTAATGATTACCCTTCGGGCTCCATATTCTACTAATGAATCTTGCATAGTTTTTTCGGTATTAAAAATCAGGAGATCATAAGATCCGGAAATTTCTGATCAGAACAAGGAGTAACGAACTAACTTCATTCTGTTTTAAATGAGATTGAGATTCAGGCTGAGTTTGATTTTTAGAGATCTTCGCTCTTCCTAACTTTAAATCTTAAGGTTTAATTTCAGTCATTGAGATCCGGATCTCCTGACCTCCCGTATTTTAATGGTATTTTTATAAAAGTGAATTGTCATTAGCTCATCAGCATGGTTGTCAGTACTGCTTCATTAATCTTCTGCATCCAGACGGAATCTTTCTTCAAGCCTCTTCATGACAGCCTCTGCTTCATATTCTCCCTGCATAACTGATTTGTTTTCATGCGGCCTCCTCTTCATCATCGGTTCCTCTCCTTCTATCCCGGCATCATCAGGAACCCTGCTTCAGGCACCGCTTTCCTCCTCATCATCAGTCTTCCGCATCATTTCCACCTCACCGGCTGCTTCCGTTCTCCAGCTCCCGCATCATCAGTCTGCCTCTTCAAATCCTCATCATTCTGACCTTCGTCCGCAAACTGACAATTCACTTATAAATTATTTTATGGTAATAAAGGAATTGTCAATGGTTCTTCTTCCATTTCACAGTCAATTTTGCCTCTTCATTTTCTCTTACGATCAACCTCATCTGCAGCATTGACAATTCACTTTAAGTTTTATTATTTTAATGATACCTCTGCTTTTACGTTCATCCCGGTTCTGAGTTTCTGGGCGATATTTTTATCAAGGTTTACGAAATTGATTTTCACCGGAAGCCTCTGGACAACCTTTACGAAGTTCCCGCTGGCATTATCCGGAGGAAGGATGGAGAAGGTTGCTCCCGTTGCCGGAGAGAAAGAGCTTACCACTCCTTCGAATTCCTTGTCAGGAAAAGCATCGATTTCAATTTTCACTTTCTGTCCTTCTACCATTTTGTCCACCTGGGTTTCCTTGAAATTGGCCACAACCCATTTCTGGTCATTTTTCACCAATGCAAACAATTGAGAACCGGCCTGAAGATATTGTCCGGCCTGGATCGGCACTTTTCCTACATACCCGTCTTCAGGTGCTAAAATTACCGTATACGATAAATTCAGTTTGGCATTTTCCACATCCACTTCCCTCTGTTTCGCAACGGAGCCAGCCACGCTGATCTGCTGGGAGCTTGCTGCCGTCTGTGAGGAAGCGATATTAGTCTGTTGGGCAATCTGGTTTCTCTGGTCGATCAAAACCTGCAATTGCCTGTCGGCCGTCTGTTTTGCAGCCAGTGCCTGCTCGTACTGCTGTTCCGTAATCGAATGGTCTTTTACCAGGTTTGCATATCTTTTAAGATCCTGAGACGTTTTCCACACATTTACCTTTGCAGCTTCGATCTGTGCATTCGCTGTCGTAACGGCTGCCTGGGACGAACCGATGTTTTTGGAAGTTGCCGTCGTGCTCGCCTGTGCATTCGAAATATTGCTCTTTGCCGTCGCCAGAGCTGCTTCAGCCTGTGCCAGAGCCAGTTTCTGATCTCTGCTGTCCAGGATAATCAGCGTATCTCCTTTTTTTACAAACTGATTGTCTTTTACCTTTACTTCCGTTACATATCCCGGAATCTTTGAAATCACCGGGGCAAGGTTGGATGCAATCTGTGCATCGTCGGTTTCTTCGTGCGACTGTCCGTAGGTGTACGTGTTGTATCCGTAGATTCCTCCGCCAATCAGGACAACTGCCAAAATAATAGGAAAGACTAGGCTTTTCTTCTTTTTAGGTTCAGTAGCTGGGGTCGTATTATTTTCCATGTTGGGTTTCGTTCTTTATTTATTTAATTGTTAAAGTTCCTGTAGTCTGTAATAATTTCCGGTAGGCCAGTGCAGCATCTGCTTTTGCATTAATCACCCCTACATTGGCGGCAATCTGTGCGGCATCGGCATCCAGGAGCTCGGTCATCGTTGCCAGCCCATTGTCGTATTTATTCTTTGTAATCCGGTAATTCTCATTGGCCTGCTCGGCAGATTTTTCGAAAACGGCAATTCTCTTTTTAGAATAATCCGTATTCTGATATTCTCTGTTCACGTCCAGCTTGATGTTGTCATTCAGCAATTCATTATTGGCGGCCAGCTGCATCTCTCTTGCCTGGGACTGCTTCAGGGAAGAATTCTCTTTCCACAGATTAGATAAGTTGTAGGAAATTCCGACACCGACGTTCACTGCATTATAGAGGGTTAAAAATTTAGGGATATCTGCAGCCACATAGCCTCCGGTAAAGGCAATGGACGGCAGGTTTTCTGCTTTTGCCGATCGGGTTCCCAGGGCAGCGGCTTGTCTTTGCTTATCCAGAGCCTGAAGGTCTTTGCGGTTTTCCCTGGCTTCACTGAGGTAAAAGTCAACAGGTCTTACATCGGTACCTTCCTCGATATAATTCTGGTCCACTTCAATTTCCGTTGTTTCCGGAAGCCCTAGAAGCAGGTCCATATTGATGTTGGCAATATTATAATTGTTTTTGGCTTCCAGCAGCTGCAGCTCAATATTCGAAGTCTGAAGATTGGCTTTCAACCGGTCGTTTCTGGCAATGACCCCATTGTTTTCGAGCTTCAGGAAGGTTTCATCCCTTTTCTGGGAGGCAGAAAGATTTTCTTCCAGTACCCTGATCGACTGGTTGGCTTTGAACAGGTTGTTGTAGGCCTGCGCAACATTGTACGCAATCGCTACCTTGTCACTTTCGGTGCTCAGTTTTGAAGCTTCGACCAGATATTTTGCCGATTCGATCCCGTATTTTATTCTTCCGCCGCTGTAAATCGGAATGCTCAGATTTGCTGATCCGTAAGCTACCTGATGGATTTCAGGGCCTCCGCCGGCAACACCGGGAAGCTTGATGTTCACATTCGGTTTTAAAGGAAGATACAGGTAACTTCCCGAAACGGAAAGCTCGGGCAGCTGCCTGTTTTTAGCCGCAAGCAGATCTGCGGTGGCTTCTTCGATTTTGGCGGCATCGATTTTCAGGTTCTTGCTGTTTTGAATACCGAGCTGTACGGCTTCATCGAGGGTAAGTGTTTTTTTCTCCTGGGCATTGGCATTTGCCATTCCTACAAACAAGGCCAGCGCAAGGACGGAGTTATTTATTTTCTTCATAACCTAAAAGGTCTTTAAGTAAGTATTTAATATGTGTGTTAAGTTCTGTGTAATACTTTTCATCGAAAACGGTTTCATCATTGGTGTCATTCAGGAATTCCTTATACATTTCCTTGGCATTGAAGGCATAGAATAAAGTTCCGCTGATCGTAGAATGCAGAAGGTAGATCGGAGGGTTCTTAGTGAAAATCCCGTTCTTCAGACCGCTTTCCAGTATTTTGGAATACATCGCGATAAATCCCAGTTTGGCTTGCTTCAGAAGTTCCACAATATGGGGATTTTCTGTATAAAGCTGTTCCCGCTGCATGATCCTGTAAAAACATTTCTGGTGTCTGATCTTGCCTACAAACTGGTCGACGATCTTATTTATTTTTTCCCAGTCATCAATGTCCGTCCTTTCCAGAATATCTTTGGAGAAAAACTGCCCTTCATCCATCCTGTATTCCACCAATTTCTCGTACAGCTTCTCCTTGGAACCGAAATAATAGGAAATCATCGAAATATTTACATTGGCTGCCTTTGCGATTTCCCGGGTGGAAGTTCCCTCAAAACCTTTCTCTGCAAAAAGCTTTTCGGCGGCAAACAATATATTATCTTCTTTTGAAATCATCTTAATACGTTCTCATTTTTTTGACGTTGCAAATTTACGACCAATTCCGAATAAATCAAACGATTGATTGATTTTTTAATGTATTTTTAATATTTAATTATTAAAACGATTGATATTCAGATATTTATAAACTATTCAAAAAATTAATAATTATAATAGACCGGAATTTCAAGGCAATTATGAGTTATATCATATCATTTTTAAGGTCTGAAAAAACCGCATTGGCAGCCTGTACGCTTAAATTGATGTCATTTTGATTATTCCTGATCCTAATCCCAAAAAAATGATATTGACTTTTACTAAAAATTAACGTGAACTCAAAGTAGAATTCGGATGAAATGGCTGGAAGAGGGAAGCTGGATGCCGAAAGTTCTTTCTGTCAGAAACGGGATCGGAGGTCCTGACAGTCAAACTAAACATTTGTCATTCTATGAGGAAGTTTTTCTTTAATACTGGCTCAAATCGTCTTTATTTTTAATTAAATAAAAGACTGAATACAAATCAAATACGATAAATTTGTAGTAGCTTAAAGTTCCGGAAGGACGGCTTGTTATAGGGTAGGATAAAATCCTGCCAGAAGTATGGACCATTGATTTATTCTACGGAGTCATTCTATTTACATCCTGAATTGAATGAGCCTTAATTTAGCTTTTGAATCAATTAACCATTTGAATATAAGCCAAATACAGCAGGATTTACGTTAAAGATAAAAGTATGGTCTATCCGATTTGCCTTTCTCTTTTTAAAATTGTTCAGGAATAAAAGAAAATGCTTTTAGTATTAAATTAACGTGAATTCGAGGTACAAACCGTAAATAAAGGCTGGAAGAGGGAAGCCGGATGCCGGAAGTTTCTCTTGTCAGGCATAGGATCAAAGGTCCTGATCATTAAACTGAATAAGTTATCGCTTTACCAGAGGAGTTCTTATTCAATCCTGAATAACCGGCCTTTTTTTTATCAGGGAGGGATTTCTCTTGTTTTAAATCCTGAAAGGACGGCTTAGTACATGATAGGATAAAATCCTATCAGAAGCATAAACCGTGTATTTGTTCCGGTAAAATGAGTATTATTTAAAATCCCGACTGAATCACTTTCATTTTTATTTTTGAATTAAATAATCGGCTGAATATGATGTTGATACGGTCGAACTCATGTTAAATTGGCCTTTACAAAACCTGACGGTTTATTCATTTACCTAATTTCACACTATGCAACTTTGCTTTTGTGAGTTAAAAGAAAAGATGCCCTGAAATCAAAAAAGATTTTGGGATATTGTTGATAAAACTGACAAAAAAACAGGCTGTCCGCCAATTTCGAATGACTGCTGTTTACGAATTCTTGTGAATATACCGTGAAAGCTTGATCCCCAGGTCTGTCCAGACAATCCGCGGATTGCCGTTACGGGTTAAATGCAGATCGGCGGTGCTGATTTCTTCCAGAATGCTTTCAATATTTGCCCCGGAGATAAACTTTGAAAAACCGGCCCAGTTGAAACCGTTGGCATTGATCTTCTTATACACCAATTCTTCCGACTGGTAATTCTGAAGCAGTGCCAGCCTGAAAATCTCCGAGCAGTAATTTAAAAAGTTCTTTTGTTTTTCGCGGTTCCAGCCGGCAATTTCCCGGGCCCAAAGGATGATGCTTCTTAAAAATTCCGGTTTCTTTTTTACCATGAAGGCATCCCGTACCCACTGCACAAACAGCTTTTCAAATTCTTCGTTCTTGCTTCCCGACCGGAGCAGTTTCAGGGCGTCATTCAAATCACCCTGCGCTTCATGAACGACTTCTTTGATCTTCGGATCATCGGTGCTGAAATTCTTTTTCAGGTAAGCTTCCAGGTCGGCATCGGTAATCCTCGGAACTTCCACGATCTGTGTCCTGGAAAGAATGGTAGGCAAAATATCGTTTACTGACTCCGCCGTAAGCAGGATAACGGTCTTGGCAGGCGGTTCCTCGAGGAATTTAAGAAATTTGTTGGCGGCCGCGACATTCATTTTATCGGCTCTCCACACGATCAGGATCTTGGTTCCGCCTTCATAGCTTTTCAAGGCAAACTTCTGGTTCTGGTCATCGATTTCGTCGGCGGAAATAAACAGCTGCTTGTTCTCCGACTGTAAAAAAGCCGTCCAGTCGTCATAGCTTGCATAAGGAGATTTTAATATCATTTCCCGGAATTCTTCAAACTTATTTTTACTTAAAGAATTTTTATTGTCCGTGAACACCGGAAAGCTGAAATGCAGATCGAGATGGTTGAGGTGTTCTACTCTGGAAGCGGCATGCTCATTCTCTCGGCTCAGGACTTCTTTGGCATAGGCCAGAACCATCGGCAACGTTCCGTACCCTTCTTTTCCCGTGAAAAGCTGGGCGTGGCTGACTCTGTTTTCGGCAATGCTGTCTCTGAGAAGTTTCTTCAGGTTTTCCTGTCCGGCGATGTTCTCCCAATTCATGGCCCAAAGATAAAAAAATTGTAGGTTATTGTCATGTCAATTTTAGGGAATGGAAAATTTCGCGTTGCGAGTGAATGGTGAATGTTCATACGCTGGAAGATGACAAGTAAAGAAGATTGACTATTGACCCGAAGGAATTGACCATTTCAATTAAGGCAACAGTGAATTTTGCCGCCGCAAGTGGATGGACAATCTTATGCATGAAGAAGATTGACCAGTGCGGCGAATTGACCACTCACCATTTACTTTAAAGGTATGCGGTGCAAAAAACCGCCCCATCAAAAATTCTTTTGAAATATTCGCCACTTCTGCGGCTTCCGGAGGGAAATTGCGGTTAAGGGTTTAAGCGAGTCTTATTTTGATTAAAACCTGCTTTGAGAGATTTCATCAAATGACCGGCGCAGGAAATTCGACATTCACAACATGTCAATGGGGAATTTTGCTGCCGCAAGACAATGGCGAACCTCATGTGTAAAAAAGATTGACGAGCGAAACAGATTCACTATTCACTATTCACTATTCACCCAAAGGAATGGATCATTTACTATTGACGAGCGAAGCGGATTGCCCCTTCACTATTCACCATTGCCCATTCACAACACAAGCGGCCGTTTTCCCTCTGATTTTGCCTTAACAAACTTTAACCTCATATAATTTTTACAATTCATTAATATTTAAGATATTTGCGCATTATTTTAAAAATAAAGAATGAAAAAAATCTTTGTACTATCATTCATATCGGTTGGGTATTTCCTTAATGCGCAGAACCTGAGTAATTCACCTTATGCGGCTTACGGAATCGGCGATGTGAAATATGATAATACGATCGAAACGACCTCGATGGGAGGTATATCCACCGCTTTCATAAGCGATTTTACAAGTAATTTCAACTTTGCAAACCCTGCAAACAACGCCAATTTCGAGCTAACCAGCATCAAACTGGAAGCAACCAACGAGAACAATTACTTTAAAACAGATTACAACAATACGAAGGCGACCAAGCATTCTACGTATTTATCCAATATTTCACTGGCTTTTCCTTTGTCTCCGAAGCTGAAAATGGGAATTTCCTATCAGCCGTACAGCTCAAAAAGCTATAACATCCTGCATAAAGATGAAAATCAGGAAACAGGAGTTACGCTATACAACCGGTTTAAAGGAAGCGGAACTTTAAATACCGCCCAGATCGCTTTAGGCTATAAGGTGACGGATAAACTTGCTGTCGGAGCCAGAGCCAACTATTATTTCGGGAACCTTTACGACCTGAATGAACTCGCCCAGTCCAATGCTGAACTGATCAACGGATACGAAACCAGAAACAGCATCCACAACTTCAATTTCACCTTAGGGGCAAGCTACCAGAACCTGAATACCAGCACCGACCGTAAATTTACCATCGGGGCTACCACGACTTTCGGGAATACCAGTAACATGACTACGGATTATGTAAACAGTACCTATTTCTACTCTGATGCGGCGGCTACCACCAAAAGCAACGAAAGCATCATTGAACAGAGAAGCACGAAATCCAAGAACCTTCTTCCGATGCAGGCTTCCGTAGGGGTGGGTTACGGCGAGGAGAACCAGTGGTTCCTTTCGGTACAAGGAGACTATAAAAAAGGCGAAAGCATTGCCTATTTCGGAAACACCCTGGATCTGCAGGATTCCTACAGGATTTCTGCAGGAGGATGGTATCTGCCGAACTACAATAATTTCAGGAGTTATTTTTCCAGAATCGTTTACCGGTACGGCGCCTTCTATGAAAAAGGAAATCTGCAGATCGCAGGACAGAACATCAATAAATTCGGGGTATCCGGCGGTGTTCTTCTTCCATTCAAAAACAGCAGCATTACCAGGATGAGCGGATTGGAAATTGGTCTGGAACTGGGGAAAAGAGGAACGGTGAAAAACAACCTCATCAACCAGAACTTTATCAATCTGAAGGTTGGTTTCAATTTTGCCGATCGATGGTTCAGAAAAACACTTTACAACTAATATGATGTTTTTTAAAAACATATTCCATAAAAAAAATATAGCATACCTTTTTAGTTGTGCTATATTTTTTATTATGGCTTCCTGTGAAGAAGACCTTACGAAAAACAATTCCAAACAAAGTAAAAACTTCGCTTCACAAATTATCAACAATGCTTATATTATCCAACGGGATTCAGGGTTTATCAGTATGAAAGCCAAGGCCCCGATCATTGAAAAATATGAGCTGATCGACAGCCCTTACACCGTGGCAAGAAAGGGGATCGACATCCAGTTTTTTGATAAGAAAAAACCGAAAATTCCGGGAACCATCAAGGCAAAATATGCCCGGTTTTACGATTATAAAAAGTTTTACGAAGCCAGAGGTAATGTTAGGATCACTACCAATGAAGGCGATAAATTTGCCATGCAGAGCGTGTACTGGGATCAGATCAAGAAAAGCATCTACACCCGCGATACGGTATATGTAACCAGAAAGGATGGCAGTACGCTGATCGGTGCCCACGGCATGCGCGCCAAAGATGATTTTTCGGAATATGTATTCTTCCAGAACTCCGGAGACTTTGCCGCTCCTGAAATCTCCCCAAACAAAAAATAACCATGGTCTTTCACGCCATCGGACTGATGTCCGGAACAAGCCTTGACGGACTGGATATCTGCCTGGCCAGATTTGAAAAGCACCACCACTGGAGTTTCGGGATCCTGAAAGCGGAGACCCTGCCCTATTCTCAGGAATGGGAGAAGAAACTCAGGAATTCCATCTTTCTTTCTGCCGAAGAACTGCTTGAACTGCATTCTGAATACGGCTTTTACCTAGGCAGATCCGTCAAAAATTTTATTGAAAAACATCAGCTTACAGGCATCGATCTGATCGCTTCCCACGGACACACGGTCTTTCATCAGCCACACAAAAAATTCACCCTGCAGATCGGGGATGGCAAGGCTATAAAACTGGAAACCAATCTGCCGGTGATTTATGATTTCCGGAGCCAGGACGTTCTGATGGGCGGCAACGGAGCCCCGTTGGTACCGATAGGGGACGAGCTTTTATTCCAGCAGTATGATGCATGCATCAACCTTGGCGGCTTTTCCAACATTTCAATGACCAGAAATCAGAAGAGGGTCGCATTTGATATAGCACCGGTAAATATTATTTTAAATACACTGGCACAACAATTCAATAAAAATTTTGATGAAAACGGTGATCTTGCCGGAGCAGGAGAAATTAACCGGGCTTTACTAAACGAATTGGATGCACTGCCCTACTACCGGCAGTCTCCTCCGAAATCCCTGGGCATCGAATGGTGCAACGAATATATTTTCCCGTTGTTTAAAAACGTTGGAGCCCTGGATCTGCTGGCAACCTTTACCGAACATGCTTCCGTACAGATTTCGGAAGTCCTGAATGAAAACCGACTGAAAAAAGTACTCTTTACGGGAGGCGGAACCTACAATTCGTATTTAATCGGAAAAATTAAATCAAAAACAGATACCGAAATTATCATTCCCGGAAAAAACATCATCGATTACAAGGAGGCTTTGATTTTCGCTTTTATGGGAGTCCTGCGACTGAATAACGAAATCAATGTGCTGGCTTCGGCAACAGGAAGCTCACGGGATCATTGTTCCGGGATGATTGTCTGACAGAAAGTTTGGCCGCCCCAGCGGATCAATCTTCTTTAGTTACCTTAACATCGGCAAAGTGTCCCAAGGTTCCCGGGCCAATCCATAACCCGATGCTTCCCCGCATATTTTTACCCTGCTTCAGGTCATTAACGATCAGAGCGGGTTGTGAGGCACCATTAATGTAAAGCCTGGCGATTTCATCCTTGACTACAATTTTTACGCTGATCCATTCCGCAGGAACGATATCGACATAAGATTCGTATTGTCCCGGCGTATCCTTCCTTAGTTTTTCCCATGGATATCCCGGAATCGAAATGTACTGGCTGGAGTGGTTCCTTCGCAGCTGGTCACTAGCACGCCCGTTGGTCGGCCGTAAATAAAAGACCTCCGCCCTGGAAACATCCGGAGCCGTTCTGAAGGCAATGCCCACAAACCCGCGGGCGGTCTCCCCGGCATTGGCAAGCGGCTGTCCGGAAACGGTGGCTTCAATAACGCCATTGTGAAAATCAATATTTTTCAGGATGGCCAGGGTTTTGTCTCCATCGGCCTGCCCGTTGATTTTGAGTGCTAACGCTTTTTTCCCCTTAAATAAAGATTTTTCAGCCGTTACCTGAAACGGGATTACATCAGCCGGAACAATGGTTTTATGCTGTGCTCTGGACATCATGCTGAATGACAGGAATAAGACGGGCGCAATGAACAGCTTTTTACTCATGAAAATATTATTTTTAAATTTTAACCCGTCTAAAGTATGAAAAATAATATTTCCCGACACTTATTGAGAATTGTTCAAGAACCGATCGGTTTAAAATACAAAAAATTTGAACCCTGATATCAATGAAATGATACTCTCTAACTTTATTGGTTACGCTGAAGCTACGAAGCAATATAAAAGTTTTAATTACCCTTGAAAACCCTTTTATACAAAGTTTTTCTATCTTTATCCCGGATTTATCAGCAAGAAATCATAAACAATGGCCTCAGTCCCAAAAATCAAAACCTATCATTTCCTGCCCTGTAAATACGGATCGGAACTCTTACTGGATATCGGACGCATCGAATCACTGAAAAACTATGTATTGGATCAGACCCTGCACCAACTTAGTTTTTATGAAATAATTTTTATCACGGAAGGTTCGGGAGCGCTGACACTGAATGAAAATAAAATGTCTATCCTTCCGCAGACCATTATTTTCACCTCTCCCGGACAGGTACGCCGCTGGGATATTCAGGAAAGTGTCAAAGGATATACCCTGTTCTTTGAAAAGGATTTCCTCCATCTCTTTTTTTCAGATGAACTTTTTTTATACCGGTTCCAGTACTTCCATCAGTATTCACACCCTCCTTCGATGCAGGCCGGAGAAGCGCCCTTCCGGAAATGCCTGAACCTGCTGCATGAAACAGAGCAGGAAATCGGACAGATCCAGAATGACAGCAGTCACCTGATCAGATCGCTCCTTTACCAGCTTCTTATTTTGCTTAACCGTTATTATGCGGAGGTTTATGAGGTCGAACGCGATACGTATGTCCACGCCGGTTTTTACCGGTTCCGGTCTTTGCTGGAAAAAAGGTTTTTACAGGATCAGACCGTAGAAGCTTACACCGGAATGCTTAACATCAGTCCGGGATTCCTGAATAAAATCTGCAGGCAGTTCAGTGGATGGTCTGCACAGCAAATGATCCATCAGAAACTGATTTCGGAAATCAAGAAGGAACTGCATCAAAACAAATCCGTAAAAGAGATCTGCTACGAATTCGGATTCTCGGATCCATCCAATTTCAACCGCTTTTTCAAGAAACTGACCCACATGACCCCTTTTCAATACCGGAAGAGCATAAAATGACCTTTTAAAAGATAAAATGACCTTTTTGCAGGATAGGAATGTTTCTAATTTTACCGGAAAAAAGAAATTATGACAAAATCTACCGTACTTGGTTTTTTATTTTTAGTGACGAACCTGCTTCGGGTACAGGCCGAAGAATTTTACGTAAATCCCCGTACCGGCAGCGACATTTATTCGGGAACGAAAACGCAGCCATTAAAAACTTTATCGGAAGCAGCAAAGCGCATCAACCTGAATAGGGAAAAGGCAGCAACCACGATCATTCTTTCACAAGGAACCCACTTGTTAACCCGCACCGTCCTTTTCAACAATAATAAATACAGTAATACCAGGCGTCTTACCATCCGGGCGGAAGTAATGCCGGATGATGCCGGCTGGAGCCCTGAAAAAATGCCGGTTGTCATGACAGCAGTTCCTCCTGAGCCAGGGGTAGGCGGGGAAGAGGCAAAAGGAATACAGCCCGAAGTAAGCCATGTTACCATTGCCGGCATCCGCTTTACCGGGAGTCCGGATTATACGTATCTTGATGCCCGTAATTTACGCCGGTCTTACCCGGTATGGCGTGATGGAAAGACTCTGGATGACCTGGTGGTGACCCAATGCCTGTTCGCCGGAAATGTGGATGTCCTGCCACTCCATGTAGGCGTTATAGCCAATGGGTATGGCCTGGTGATCGACCATTGTGTTTTTTTCAATTGTAAAATTCCGGTCGTTTTCTGGAAAAACGACGGGAAAACCGGCAGCCGGAGTGCCATGCGGCATTCACTGGTTTATGGCGGCTATTTCTGCGGGGTCTGGACGACCCAGGGCACCAACGGAGAGGAATTCGATTTTCATCATAACATCATCGCCAGTACCGCTACCATCTGGATCAGAGAAAAAGGAAGCACGAAACGGTATAAAGCTTCCGACTGTATTTTTGTGGATTATAATAAACTGGCCGGATATGGAAGCGGCCCTCTGAGCGACAGTGATGCGACAACCACCGACTTCCTGGAAATGAAAAATATCCGGACCGGCGGAATCATCATCATCGAAAAAGACCAGAGTAAACGAAATTACCTCCAGTTGGCAGAAGGTTCTGCAGGTTGGGACCTACAAGCCGGGCTGTTTAAAAAATAAGGTTCAATGAAATGAATTCTGAGCCCGTTATACAAAATAAAAAAACCTTCAGTGAAGGTTTTCTATTTATAAGCTTCGATCTTATCCGTTAAGGTATTGATGAAATTCTGAAGCGGCTTCTCGACCATCATTTTGATGAACGGGTTAAACTTTCCTTCAAACAGCATCTGTACTTCAGTCTGGTTTTCATTCAGAGGGTTTATCGTAGCCGTTAAAGAAAAATCAAGGCTTGAACTTGCCGATTTCAACACCGCTTTCCGGTCGGTTACTTCATCGATTTTCAGGGCGATCTCCGGCATTCCCTGCAGTCCGAATTTGAATCCGTCTTCTCTTGTCTCAAACTTCTGAAGACCGTCCGGCATAAAATCTTTGTAATTTTCCGGCGATTTCAGGATTTCCACCAGTTCTTTAGATGATTTATTGACAATAATCTTTCGTCCTTCTAAATTCATTTTTTATTTTTGTATTAAATTCTTAATTCTTACAAATATATGTATAAAGTTTTTGTGAACGAAAAAAAATTACTGTTGTCTAAGCAATCTGAAAACTTAGAAAAAACGCTTGGATACGAAAACGTCACAAGCCTGGAGATCGCGCTTGATCTTCTTGAAAATACATCGGTAAAGGAATTAAACGTATACGGGGAGAATCTCAATGAGATCTGGGCTGAGTTCCGGAAGCTTTTCAGGATCATCGAAGCGGCGGGCGGCCTGGTGAACAATCCGGAAGGAGAAATCCTTTTCATCAAAAGACTGGGAAAATGGGATCTTCCGAAGGGAAAAATGGAAAAAGGCGAATCGCGTGAAGAATCGGCCGTGCGTGAAATCGAAGAAGAAACCGGTCTTGCCCATGTAGAGCTGGTACGGTTTATCAATACGACCTATCATATCTATGTGGAAAGAAACGGCGATAAAGTCCTGAAGTGTACGCACTGGTTTGAAATGAATTTCAGCGGTGAAGACACGTCCAAACCTCAGATCGAAGAAGGGATCACTGAGGTAGCCTGGAAAAATACCGCTCAGATCGAAGACGAAGTTTTCCCAGGTACTTTTAAAAATATCAAACTGATCGTCCAGGAATTCCGGGACCTTAAGACTGAATAAAATCGATGGATTTTTCCAGGGCGATCCCTCTGGAACCTTTTAACAATATATTTTCCGACGGTATTCTGTTGGTTTTAAGATATTCAATCAGCTCGGCGGTATTTCCGAAGCTTAACGATGACGAATCAATGCGGCTGAAGTTTTCACCCACGGTGATGATCTGATCGAAGCCTGATTTTTCAGCCAGATTAAGAATGGCCCGATGCTCTTTTTCACTTTCTTCACCCAGTTCCAGCATATCGCCGATAATCACGGTTTTGGAGCCGTTAAAAGTAATAAAATTGTGCAAAGAAGCCGTCATGGAGCTCGGATTGGCGTTGTAGGTATCCAGTACAAGGGTCTTCCCTTCTTTTTTCACGATCTGGGAACGCATATTGGTCGGCGTATAATTTTCAATAGCCTGTTTTATTTTATCAACGTCGATCCCGAAGTGCAGCCCCAGGCTGGCCGCCGCACAGAGGTTGGTGAAATTGTATTCGCCGGTAAGCCTGGAAACGGCTTTTGTCCCTTTGTACATCAGACCGACAAAATGTCCTTCTGAAAACATTTCGAACTGATAATCGGAACCCCTGCTCCCGAAAGTTATTGTTGGGGTATAATGCTGTGTTTTTTCTACCTGAACCGGATCATTCTCATTGACCAGAATGGTCTTCCCATTGTTTTTCAGGTAGTCATAAAGTTCAGATTTTCCTTTAATTACCCCTTCGAATCCGCCGAAGCCTTCCAGGTGGGCCTTGCCGAAATTGGTAATGTATCCGAAATCCGGTTGGGCGATGGAACACAGAAGACCGATTTCCTTCTGGTGGTTGGCTCCCATCTCAATTACCGCCATTTCATGTTCCGGTTTAATGGAGAGAAGCGTGAGCGGAACCCCAATATGGTTATTTAAATTCCCGTAAGTATACTGAACATTAAATCTTTCTGAAAGTACGGCATGGATAATCTCTTTTGTGGTGGTTTTGCCATTGCTGCCCGTAAGCCCGATTACCGGAATCTGCAGCTGCTTCCTGTGGTAAATAGCCAGCTCCTGCAGAAAATCCAGTGTGGAAGGAACATAGAAAATATTTCTCGCTTCGTCTTCAAACTCCTTCTGTTCCACAATAACTGCCAGCGCACCGTTATCGATAGATTGTCCGGCTAGAGTGGCCGCATTGAAATTATCCCCGGAAAAGGCAAAGAAAATATCGTCTTTTCCGATTTTCCGGCTGTCGATCGTTACTTTCTCAGCCTGTAAAAACAAAGGGTAAAACTGTTCTGTATTCATGGTTCAAAAATAAAAAAACCTTCCAGTATTCCGGAAGGTTTTTTGAAAATTATTTAGATAAATATTATCTTCTTGTTCTACTCTTATCGTTAGCTCGGGCATCCTGTGCAACACGGAAACCGATCCATCCGAAAGCTTTGTCCTGAGACTTATACCTTCTTTGTCCCGGATCCAGCCAGTAAGCCGTATCCTGCCAGGAACCGCCTTTTACCACTCTGATATCGTTGGAAATACTGGAAGTTCTTTCTTTTTTATCTTTCTGCAAGATTACTTTACCGTTAGCATCTACAATAAATCTTGATTTAGGTGAATTGTACATGTCGTAAGCGGCAGCTGAATCGGATGCATTTCTGTAATTCAGGGAAGACATCCGGTCTCCGTCTCTGTAGTTTCTGTAATCAGCAATCGTTTCTCTTTCAAACTGTCCAGGAAGGTTTCTGTAAACCAGTCTTCCGTCAGCTAAAGTGTCATATTTAATACTGCTTTCATCGGTCATTTTGTAAGTTCCGTCTCCGTTTCTTACAACAGCCTGAGGCATATTTCCTCTAACATAGTTGAAATCACTGAAATCTTCGTCGATAATTGGTCGGTATACGTCGTACGTCCATTCAGCAACGTTTCCGTACATTCCGTAGATTCCAAGATCGTTGGAAGGATACTGTCTTACATCTGAAGTTCTGGCAGATCCGTCATTTTTCCAGCCCGGAAGCCCGGAATAATCACCGGCACCCATTTTGAAGTTTTCAAGGAACATTCCTCTTTCTCTTCCTTTGGTTCCTCTCAGCTGATCGATTTCAGGTTTTTTACCCAGGTATTGGTTGTATTCTCTGTTTTTGGCCATACCCAGAGCTGCATATTCCCATTCCACTTCGGTAGGAAGTCTGAATTTCGTTACCATCGCAGCGTTAGGCGCCCTGTTTGCAGCAAGCAGTCTTTGGTTGGTCGTTTTCATACCGGTCTTCTGCTGCATTCTTTTTTCATTGATGTACCCTTGCATTTCAGGATCATTCGACTTGAATTTATCCATATTGAATGCCGTTCCACCCTGGTTATTGGATTCGTTGATGTACAGATCCTTGGCAATGATACCGACCTGCATTAAGGCTTTCTCGTTTGCACGGTCTGACAACCATTCGCAATACCTGTTGGCCTGTGTCCAGCTTACCCCCACTACCGGGTAGTAATCGAATTCAGGAGAACGGAAATACGTTTCGTTGAAATCATTTCTAGATAGTTTGTTGTCCCATAATAAGGTATCCGGCAAAGCACCGTTGTAGATTTCCTTAAAGCTTGGGTCACTCGGAGGGAATACATACTTCAACCATGTAAGGTATTCGCGGTATTCGTAGTTAGTAATTTCAGTTTCCCCGATAAAGAACGAACTTACCTGCATTCTGCGTGGCGAGTTATTCCAATCGTGCATTACATCATCTTTCACTAATCCCATTGTAAAAGTTCCACCTTCTACATATACCATCCCCGGCCAACCTTTCTGTTTTTGTTGCTTTCCTGCAAAAAACCAACCTTGTTTCTCGTTTGGTTTCCAACCTGTTTTGCTGACAAATTTTTTCGTACCGCCGCCATTATTAGATCCTCCGCAACTGGTTAATGCAAGTGTAGAACTTAATGCTATTAATGAAAACAACTTTAGTTTTTTCATAGTCGATATAAATATTTTCAAAGTACAAAGAAAAAGTAAATTATTCAATAAATCAAGTAAAGAGTTGATTTTTTTGAAAAACGTTAACAAATTAATTTTATTGTATCACAATTTAATTATAAAATTTTCATTTATTTTGTAATTCAGAAATTTCAACCATAAACATGAAACAAAAAATCTCACTTTTATTTCTATTAGGCTTTGTATCAATGCTCTGGGCTCAAAGAATCAGCATCGAATGGGATGGTTCTAAAATCCGGGACTTCGGCGATACAAAACTTAACCTTCCAAATTTCAAAAATCAAGGATTTTTATTCAGCCAAAATAACATTTTTATTACAATCAAACAACAGGTTGGCGAAAAGCAGCTGAAAATTTCCAATCCGGTTTGGGAGAATGTTTCTGCCGGTGATCTGTATGAAATGAGCAGGGACCTGCTGCCGGATTATGAGGTAAAAGATGTTACCTACTATTATCTTGAAGGGGAACACTATGCCAGCATTAATGTTTCTTTATTCAAAAAAGAAAAAGGACGGGTTCAGAGGTTGTCTTCATTTGAAATTTCTGAAGGCAGCTTATCCAACAGCACCGGCAGTACGATGAAGGTTGGCACCACCAACAATCCTCTTTCATCCGGAAATTTTTACAAGATAAAAGTGGATAAATCCGGGATCTTCAAAATTACCAGACAGTTCCTGCAGGACAATGGGATCAACCCTTCATCTGTCAACCCTAAAAACTTCAGGATATACGGAAACGGCGGAATCATGCTGCCGGAATTCAATCAGGACGTGAAATACGGTGCCCTTCAGGAAAACGCGATCCAGGTAGTCGGGGAAAACGACGGGGTATGGAACGATAATGATTATGCCCTCTTCTATGCCCAGGGACCGAATGGCTACAACCTGTACAATACAGCCAACGGGAACGGCTATAAAAGAGTGGATACCCGGGTCGACAGAAGTGAAAATGTAAAGAACATTTATGAAGATTATTCTTATTATTATATCAATTTCGATAAAGGCCCTGGTAAAAGGGTACAACCGGTAGATGTAAACTTACCTGCTTCTGCGCTGATCACAAGATTTGATAACTACCAGTTCATTAACAATGATGAGAAAAACCTGATGAAGGTGGGCCGTATCTGGGTGGAAGGCACTCCTTTTACTACCGATAAGGCCGTTACTTTCAACACGGCTTCTCCCATTCAGTCCGGCGACCAGATCCGGTTCCAGGCACAGACAATTGCCTACAAATCCCAACAGAACAGCATTACCTACAATATTAATAATCAGAATCCTGAAACAGCTACAATTCCCGCCCCGAATACCAGCGGAACCAATGAATTTTACGTTACTCAGTATAAAGGAACGGTTTCAGGACTCAGCGGAAGTCAGATTACCCTGAATCTAAAGCCAAATATTTCGGTAAATCCAAACGGGGTTTTCTATCCCGATTATTTTGAAGTGCAATATAAAGACAACCTGACTTTTAACGGCACCCAGATGAACTTCAGGGATTATTCGCTGGTAAGCGGAAGCAATACCACCTATGGTTTTAGCCTGTCCAACGCCTCTGCAGCAGAACAGATCTGGGACGTAACCGATATTACGAATGCCAACCGGAGAGTGAACAAAGCGGCAGGAAATACCACTTTCAATTTCGCCTATACCGCTTCAGACCCTAATTTCAATAACGAGTTCGTCGCTTTCAAGGCCGATGCTGCCTACAGTCCTCAATTCGTAGGACGGATCAATAACCAGAACCTTTCCGCATTGCAGAATGTAGATTACCTGATTATCACCGTTCCTGAAATGATGGGACAGGCCCAAAGGCTGGCCAGCTACCATCAGACAAAAAACAACTATAACGTACAGATCGTCGATACCGATAAAATTTATAATGAATTCGGCAGCGGCAGCCGTGATCTTACGGCCATCCGGGATTTTGTGACCAAACTGAATACCCCGTCAGGAACCCTGAAATATGTTTTTATCCTGGGAGATACTTCCTATGATTATAAAAACAGGATATCCGGCAATACCAACGTGGTATCCAGCTATGAGAGTGAAGTTTCGCAGGATGTGATCCGGTCTTTCGTTACAGATGACTATATTGTGATGACCAAACCCCAGACCTCACAGCGGATAGATTTCAACCTGCCGGATCTGCCGGTAGGGAGGCTTCCTGCAGCCAATGTAACGGAAGCAGCGAACATGATCGACAAAACCCTGGCGTATTACAACAGCTTATCGGGACAATCCACGCCTTTCGGTGAATGGAAAATGAAACTGGACTTTATTGTGGATGATGATAATGACAGCGACGGACCGAATGCCGTGCCTTTCCATACGACGATGAACAGCACTCTGGTAACCGTTTTTGAAAATCCTGCTTTAACCAATCTTAAAGAATACAACGTCCGGAAATTATACCTGGACGCCTTTCCTGCACAGAGTACAGCCGGCGGGCAGCGGTATCCGCAGGTAAACCAGGCCATTTCCAATGATATCGGGAACAGCCTTTATATGTTCTACTTCGGGCATGGCGGAATCAACGGCTGGGCCCAGGAACGGGTATTAACATTGAGTGAGGTTCAGAATGCAAATAATTTCTCTCCGGTCTACAGCAGGTTTCCTTTTGTTTCTACGATTACCTGTGAATTTACGCTTTGGGATGATCCCGCTACGTCTTCGGCAGGAGAACAGTTCATTAAACTGAAACAGGGAGGCCCGGCCACCATGATCACTTCCAGCCGTGCGATTGATGTATATTACGGAGTTACATTTACCAATACTTATACCCAGAATATCTTCAAGCTGACCAGTGATGATTTTGATACACTCGGCTATGCCCATTTGAATGCGAAAAAACAGCAGGGTGCTTCTACGGAACACCTGAAGGTAAACTTCCTGGGAGATCCCGCCATGAAGCTGAGCCGCCCTAAAAGGTTACTGGTGATCGACAATATCGAAACACCGGTTCCCGGACTGATCAGAGGACTGGATTTCGTAAAAGTAAAAGGCCATATCAATAATCCGAACGGTACGGTGAATACCACATTTAACGGAAGAGTGGTTATTAACATTTTTGATAAAAGATTAAATAAAACCACTTTGAATAACGATGGCAACTTAAACCCGGCTCTTCAGTATACCGAAGAGGGAAGTGCGATTGTAAAAGCTTCGGGAACTGCGGTAAACGGAGTATTCACCGTAGAATTCTATGTTCCCAAAGACATCAACTATGCGGTGGGAACCGGAAGAATCCTGGGATATGCAGATAACAAAGCAAGTGATGTATTCAACAATCAGGCAGTACAGGTAGGAGATCTTAATCCGAACGGAATCAATGACAACGAACCGCCTAAAGTAAAATTGCACATGAACAACACCAACTTTGCGGATGGCGGGATTACCGACCAGAACCCGGCGTTGCTGGCCTGTATTACCGATGATACGGGAATTAATTCTACCGGATCCGGTATCGGTCATGATATTACCGTCTATTTGGACGGCCAGATCATCAATACCGTAGTGCTGAATGATTTTTATGCCTCGGGAGAAGGAAACGGATGCCTCAGCCCAAGCCTGGCAGACTATCAGAAAGGAAATGTAACTTACCCTTTCAGAAATCTTGCGGTCGGACAGCATCAACTTACATTTAAAGTTTGGGACATAAACAATAATTCGACGACGGCTACGTTAAATTTTGAAGTTAAGGATGAAGCCGACCAGCATCTGGTAATCAACCGACCGCTGAACTGGCCGAATCCGTTTACCAACAAAACGTATATCCAGTTTGAGCATAATTGCGATGATATTCTCGATGTGAATGTTCAGATTTATACCATTACCGGAAAATTGGTAAGAACTTTATCGCAGCCGGTGGTGGCAGAACCTTTCCTGCAGGGCTTCAGAACGCCGCGTCAGGCCATCGAATGGGACGGAAGAGACGATTTTGGGGCAACTGTTGCAAAAGGTACGTATATTTTTAAGATATTTGCAAAAAGTCAGAATCAAGAAAAATGCAAAGGAAGTGCTACAGCTGTAGAAAAAATGGTACTTTTGAAATAAATTTAAAACGATAACAGTAAACATATTAACGAAAAACTGATAATATATAAAAGACAACATATGAATTTAACTACTAAACTGCTTTTAGGAATTGGGTTAAGTGCCGGTTTTTTAGGCTACTCTCAGGATTTAAGCCTTGTACGACCTGTACTTACCGGAGCTCCTTTCTTAAGAATCGCACCGGATGCAAGGGCTGGAGGTATGGGAGACCAGGGGGTGGTAACCTCTCCGGACGCTTTTTCACAATTCTGGAATGCTGCGAAATACCCTTTTAGCAGAACAAGTTCTTCCGTAGGGATCAACTACACACCGTATATGGGGAAACTTACCAATGATGTGTTTTTATTATACGGAGCATTTCACAAATTCTTAGGTCAGGAAGAAAGATCTACCATCTCTGCAAGTATCTATTACTTCAATATGGGAGAAGTGGATCTCACGCAGTTAGTAGGAAATGAAGTCACTTCCATGGGTACCTCCAAACCGAATGAATTCTCCATCGACGTCGCGTATGGCCTGAAGCTATCCGACTCCTACTCCATGGCCGTTACCGGTAGATTCATCCGTTCCGACTTAGCCGGCGGTTTCAACACCGATACGACGTTGAAGCCAGCCAACAGTTTCGCCGTAGACGTTTCCGGATACTATACGTCTCCGAAATTCTCAAGTCTCGGAGGCATGGACGGGAAATTAAATGCCGGTTTTGCCATCCAGAACCTAGGTCCCAAACTGGATTATACAGGAAACGAAGAATCCAGGTCTTATCTTCCTACCATGGCAAGACTGGGGGTTGGATATGATATGTACCTTGATGACATGAACCGGGTCGGCTTAAGTGTGGAAGGTTCAAAAATCCTGGTTCCCGGTTCCGAATATGTAGGTATTGACCCCAATACGAGACAGCCGATCTATCAGGTTCCGAATGTGGGCGTGATGGCCGGAATCGGAAAATCCTTCAAAAACGAACAGTCCATTATGTACAGCGGTGCTTTGGAATATTCTTATGACAACGCATTTTCTGTAAGAGGCGGGTATTTCCACGAAAGCGAAGTGCAGGGCGCCAGACAGTTTGCAACGGCCGGTATCGGATTAAAATACCGTTCCTTCGGACTGGATATTTCTTACCTGATCAATATGTCAAAAATCAATACGGCTTTGGACAACACCCTTCGTTTCGGGCTTACCTGGAACATCGGGGATGAAACTTCCAACGTAGATAACTAAAATACAACCTCTAGGTTAATAAACAGGCTGCCTCTTCTGAAGCAGCCTGTTTTATTTTGGGGCAAACGGTCAGTCCCTTCGGGTAAATGGTCAATCCGCTTCGCTCGTCAATTTTTCAGCGCACAAAGATTCACCTCACAAAGCGAAATTCACCATTTACTATTCATCATTCACTTGCAAAGCAAAACTCAATCTTCACTTTTCAGGAGCTTAATCCGGCTCTCCGCTACTACTCCTCGCGCCGCTGCACTCCTATGCGCTCCACCGTCAAAGCCCATCCGCTCCCAAACCTTCCAGCCCTGCTGTGGGGTAACCGCTGCGATCCGGGCTAGGACATCAGCCATCAGGTTCAACTGGAGGAGCAAAACTTCCGGCTTCCCTTTTCCATTCTTTAATCTGATTTCTACTTCGGCTTTACATTTATAACAAACCCGATGTTCCCCCTATCATTCAACCCTTCATAAGGCAAAACTCCAAAATTCTCAGCTTCTACACCCTCAAACTCTGTCAGCCGCCATCATGGTTTAAAATTTGATACTGATTTGTCTATCCGGCTCCGATGCATTCAAAATAAATCATCAGATACCGGCAGGGGAAAATTCACCATTTGTAAATCCATAATTCACATTTAACCCTTATTTTTGCACCATGAACTATTCCGCGGAACTCAAAAAATTTGTGACCAGCCAATATGTATATTCTGCCATCAGGATTACCCTGGCTACTGTTCTGCCGTGTCTGGTGCTTGCCCATTTCGGAATCCTGAAAGAATATTTCCTTTTCCCGCTCGGAACCAGCTTCGTAGCCCTCACCGACCAGCCGGGACCCTTTATCCGGAGGAGAAATGCCCTGACTTTTGCCATCGTCTGCTTCGTTTTCGTGGCGTCGATTGCAAGTCTCGTCATGCATATTAAAATTCTGGTCTTTGCCGAGATTATTGTTTTCGGGATGTTCTTCTCCCTCATCGGCGTATACGGCCAAAGGCTGGCGGCCGTCGGTTCCCTCTCGCTCGTGGTTATGGCCATCTTCATCGACGGGCACCTTACAGGAACCAACATCCTGAAAAGCCTGCTGATTTTTGCTTCCGGCTGTACCTGGTTTTTACTGATCTTTTTAATCGTGACCACCATTCAGCCCTATAAGCTGGCCAGCCAGATGATCGGGGAAAATTACCTTCAGCTGGCGGAGTTCCTTAAGATCAAAGCCAACCACTACCAGAAAAACCCGGACTTCAATAAGCTTACCACCCAGGTCATCGCCAAGCAGATCGAGATCAAAAACCTGCAGGAAGAGACCCGGGAAACCGTTTTCAAAACCCGGGTGATCGTCAATGAATCCACCACGACCAGCCGCCTGCTCATGCTCATGCTGCTGAACTCCATGGATCTCCATGAAAAGTTGATGACCTCCGAAAGCGATTACGAAAAGCTTCAGAACAGTTTCGGCGACACGACCATACTCGTCAGCATCCATGATTACCTGAACCTGCTGGCTGAAGAAATTACCAACATCGGCATTTCGCTTCAGATCGGAACCCGGGCAAAACCGCTCTATGATCTCGATGAAGAATTGCAGAACCTGAATCACCATTATTTTGAACTGAGAAATAAAAAAATCACGCCTGACAATTTTGAGAATTTCATGGTCCTGCGCCAGATCCTGATGCGCATCAATGAAATCACCAAAGAAATCAACGAGATCTACAAAGTATTTTCACAGAACGTAAAACTTGCGAAGAGTCTTTCGACGGGGCTTGACCTTAAAAAATTCATGCCTAATGAAGAAAAACTCAATTTTAAGGTTTTAAAAAACAATATTTCGCTGTCGTCTTCCCAGTTCCGCCATGCGCTGAGAATCACCATTGCCTTACTGCTGGGTTATCTGTTTTCCCTGTTCCAGTTTATCGGGATCGGGCATACTTACTGGATCCTCATCACTACCGTTGCGATCCTGAAGCCCGCCTACTCCATCACCAAACAGCGGAACCTTCTCCGTCTTTACGGTACCATTGCGGGAGCCGTTATTGCTTACGGAATCCTTCATTACATCCGCATCAATGAAGTTCTTTTCGTCATGCTTCTCCTGAGTATGATCATGTGCTTCAGCTTTCTGAAAGGAAAATATTTCTGGGCGGTCCTGTTCATGACGATTTATGTATTCGTCAGCTTCAATTTCCTCAGTCCCGGAAACGTCAATATTATTTTCAGGGACCGGATCGTAGATACCATTATCGCCGCGATCATCACTTCGCTGGTAGCTTATGTGGTACTGCCGGTCTGGGAACATACCCAGAATCTGGACCTGATGAAAAAATCGGCTGCAGATAACCTTATTTATTTTCAGAGTGTGATTTCCAAATTCATCGGTGACGGTTTTAACCTCGAAGATTATAAAGTGAAGCGGAAAAATGCCATCATTTCCCTGGCCAACCTTTCCGATAATTTCCAGCGGATGATTTCCGATCCCAAAAACCAGCAGAAAAAACTGGAGGTGGTGCACCAGTTTGTGGCCACTTCCCACCTGATCACTGCTTATACCGCTTCCCTTTCACAGTATGTAAAAGACAAGGAAAAATATCCTGAAATTGATGCGGAAGGCTGGAGCCGGAAAATTGAAGCGGAAATGCATAAGGTATCCAATCTCCTGAACGGTGAAAAGATTACGGAGACGCTGAACAGGGAAAGCCGTATCGAACCCGAAGATTCATCACTGGACGACCTTATCCTCAAAAGGAAAGCCGAGCTTGCTGAAAATGAAGTGTATGACCTCAGGGATCCGGACAAAATCTCGCGGCTTACCGAGCTTAAAAACATCCACGATGTACTGGAACTGATCTACGATGTGGCCAAGGAACAGCGTAAAGTTATTGAAACCTACCAAAACGAATCCCACGAAAAAGCAGAACCGGTACAGACTACTCTTCAACAATCGTAAAGCAGTAGCCATCGAAAAATTCGACTCTGGCTTTTAATTCATCGGAAATCAGGTCGTCATGAACCCGGCATCGGATCTGGTGGAGATGCTTCAGTTCAAAGGGCCGTACTTCGTAATGTTTTTTGAGCGACCAGTGTTTGGAGTGGTGGATTTTGTACATGCTTTCCTTTACACTCCAGATAATCGTGTAGAACGTCACTTCATTATCGGAAGGAATAAACCCGCGTTCCTCTTCGTACGTAAATTTATCGATCACCCTTAAAATTTTTGGGTTGAATTTCTCGATATCGATCCCGATTTTATTTCTGGAAACAGCAATCGCGGCAAAAGGAAAAGAATGGGTAATCGAAATTTCGGCATCTTTCGGAGATAAAAAAGGTTCTCTGTCCCTGTATAAAATCTTTGAATCCGGTTTTAAACCTTTCAGGAGTTTCCGGACCATCAGGACTTCCTGCAGCTTTTTCGGATGGTAATCCTTTACTTTCTCAGCATTTTCTGGCTCCAGAAGCTGATGGACATCCAGTTCTTCGGTTTCATCATACTTCCAGATAAGAATGGTCGCATTGTCATCGGAAAAATCGCGGTAAAGTGGCATCGTGTTGTTTTATACAGGACAAAATTAATGAAAAAAAAATTTGGAGAAAGCTCCGCCATTCCGGATGGCCGTTTTCTGTTCATGCTTTGATAAATTCCTGTTATAAATCAGTTTACGCAAGGGAATACCCGCCTGTGTTTTTTTATTTTAATTATTAGTTGTAATTTTGCAGCTTATTATTACTGAATTTAAATTTATTCATTACATATGAGTACAACAACACAATACCTTCCTTATAAAGTTAAGGATATCGCCCTTGCAGAATGGGGAAGAAAAGAAATTACCCTTGCTGAAGCAGAAATGCCGGGTCTGATGGCCATCCGTGAAGAGTACGGACCGTCTCAGCCCTTGAAAGGGGCAAGAATCGCAGGATGTCTCCACATGACGATCCAGACGGCTGTGCTTATCGAAACCCTGGTGGCTTTAGGTGCTGAAGTTACCTGGTCTTCATGTAATATTTTCTCTACCCAGGACCATGCTGCCGCTGCCATCGCTGCTGCAGGAATCCCTGTTTATGCATGGAAAGGTCTTAACGAAGAGGAATTCGACTGGTGTATCGAGCAGACTTTATTCTTCGGTGAAGACCGGAAGCCGTTGAACATGATCCTTGATGACGGTGGAGATTTAACCAACATGGTTTTTGATAAATACCCTGAATTAACAAAAGATATCAAAGGACTTTCCGAAGAAACCACAACCGGTGTACACCGTCTGTATGAAAGAATGAAGAACGGTACTTTGGTAATGCCTGCGATCAACGTAAATGATTCGGTAACCAAATCTAAATTCGATAACAAGTACGGATGTAAAGAATCTGCCGTGGATGCAGTAAGAAGAGCAACCGATATCATGTTAGCCGGAAAAAGAGTCGTAGTTTGCGGATACGGAGACGTAGGTAAAGGAACAGCCGCTTCTTTCAGAGGAGCCGGTTCTATCGTTACGGTAACTGAAATCGACCCGATCTGTGCGCTTCAGGCTGCCATGGACGGTTATGAAGTAAAAAGACTGGACACCGTGGTTGATAATGCAGACATCATCATTACAACAACCGGTAACTTCAATATCGTAAGAGGGGAACATTTCCTTAAAATGAAAGATAAAGCCATCGTTTGTAATATCGGACATTTTGATAATGAAATCGATATGGCCTGGTTGAACGGAAACTATGGTTCTACAAAATCTGAAGTAAAACCTCAGGTGGATATCTATACCATCGAAGGAAAAGAAGTAATCATCCTTGCAGAAGGCCGATTGGTGAACCTCGGATGTGCAACGGGCCACCCGTCTTTCGTTATGTCCAACTCTTTCTCCAACCAGACGCTGGCTCAGATCGAACTTTGGAACAACTCCGAAGCCTACGGAAACGAAGTGTATATGCTGCCTAAACATCTTGATGAAAAAGTAGCTGCCCTTCACCTAAAGAAATTAAGTGTGGAACTTGAAATCCTTTCAAAAGAACAGGCCGATTATATCGGAGTAAACGTAGAAGGTCCGTTCAAACCTGAATATTACAGATACTAAGCTTCTAGCTTCTAGCTTCTAGCTTCTAGCTTCTAGCTTCTAGCTTCTAGCAAAAATAAAGACTCTCCATTCATTTGGGGAGTTTTTTTTGTAAATGGTGAATTGTGAATTTTGCTACGCAAAACAAACACAGCGGATTGACCATTCACCTCTAACCCTATCTACCGCTGTCTCTAGCTGAGTGGAACGCCTTTGCGAACGGAAAATATGCAGAATCCTTATCGCAAAACTTTGCGGACACCGCGTTAAAAATTGGCAAACGAAGTGAATTGACCATTGACAAGCGCAGCGGATTGACCATTCACCATTCACTTTTTTAATCCTGCTGTCGTAACCGCCCCGTCAAAAATTATTTCATCATTTTCGCCACCCCTCCGAAGAAGTGGAATTTTTCGGTTAAGGGTTATGTGATTTGTTTTTTGATATAAAGTTTAAGTTGGTATCTTTCATAAATTAACAAGCGAAGCATATTGACGATTGCCCCGAAGGAATTGACCACTGATCAGCGCAGCGGATTCACTATTCATCATTCTGCACAATAAAATTTTAAGATTCCAGTTGCTGTTCAAATTTAATTTAAATTAATATCTTTGGTTCTTTACTAATATATGAACATGAAAAAACAAAATGTGTCTCCCGCTTTCGTAGCGGCATCATGGATTGCTTTGGCAGCCGGAATGATCGGTTTTATCGTAGGACTTGTAAGAGCGGAAATGCAGCTGAATGAGAAAGGGTATTATTTTACCATCCTGCTCTACGGACTGTTTGCCGTGGTATCTTTACAAAAAGCGGTAAGGGACCGGCTGGAAAACATCAAGGTAACAGATATCTATTACGGAATCTGTTGGTTTGCCACCCTCTCTTCCATTGTTTTGCTGGCGATCGGACTGTGGAATGCCACCATCCTTCCGAGTGAAAAAGGATTCTACGGCTTTGCCTTCTTACTCGCGCTTTTCGGAGCCATTGCGGTACAGAAAAACACCCGGGACAATATGCTTCAGGAATAAAATGAAACTCTCCGAAAACGGAGAGTTTTTTTATTAACATATTTCTTAAAATTAATTGCATTAATTAATTTTTTTCATTTAAAATCATAAAATCATTAATAATTTTGAATATTTCACTATTTTTGCGGTACTTAAATAACAAAATATTGATATGTTTAAAAAACTACTTTTCTTTTTGATGCTGGTGCTCAGCAATCATCGGGTCCAGGCGCAGAACGAATTCATCACCACCTGGAAACCGGGCAATATTCAGAATCCCGTTCCCAGCAATCCTCCTTTCGCTTCATCGAATACCCAGGCCTGGGCGCCCTTTCAGGGCACGAATTACACCATCCAATGGGAAGAAGTGGGGTATCCGGCCCACCAGGCAACCCTTACCGGAGTAACTTCCGTATACCAGGTTTTGCTGGATTTCGGAACACCTCTCAACCCAAATCCTGCTGATGCCACGTACACCGTAAAGGTGAGCAACGGAAGCGGGAATTTCCATCGGATCTATTTCAGGGATCCTGCCACATTAACGGGCGCTATAGATGTTACCGGCGATACTTCCAAAATCATTGCCATCAATCAGTGGGGAAATACCAAATGGTCATCCATGCAATATGCCTTTATAGGCTGTAATACATTAGACCTGCTGGCTACAGACATTCCGGATCTCTCGGAAGTAACCGATATGGCCTTTATGTTTATGGGCTGCACTTCATTATCCGCAAACCCTTCAATCAATAACTGGGACACTTCTAATGTAACAAATTTTACCGGGCTTTTCAATGCATGCATGCTTTTCAACCAACCGATCGGAAACTGGAACACCGGCAACGTGACGAGCATGGCAGTTATGTTTCTGATGGCCCGTAACTTTAACCAGCCCATTGGGAACTGGAACACCGGCAAAGTAACGGAAATGACAGCGATGTTCAATCATGCCATAGCCTTTAACCAGCCGATCGGAAGCTGGAATACGTCTAATGTAACGGATATGGAATTCATGTTTAATAATGCCGGAGTTTTCAATCAGCCTATCGGAAACTGGAATACGTCCAAAGTAGTGGAAATGGATAATATGTTTTCCAATGCAAAAGTTTTTAACCAGGACCTCTCAAACTGGAATACTTCCGAAGTGATCTATATGACCAGCATGTTTTCAGGTGCGGAAAAATTTAACCAGAACCTGAGCAGCTGGAATACTTCAAAAGTAATCCAGATGAATTATATGTTCATGAATGCAAAAGCTTTTAACCAGGACATCAGCGGCTGGAACACCCCGAACGTTATTACGATGGCTGGAATGTTTGCCAATGCCACTCAATTCAACCAAAATCTAGGCAGCTGGAACCTTGGCAGTCTGGCCTATGCAAGCAATATGTTTGGAAACTCAGGACTGAACTGCCAGAATTACGACAGAACCCTGGTAGGCTGGAGCCAGAATTCTGCTACCCCCAATAATATTTTTCTTTCACCCGTAGCCCCTCTGGTCTATGCCCATCCGGCAGCCGTAAACGCCAGGAATTACCTGATCACTTCCAAAAACTGGAACATCTCCGGCGACATTTACGACAAGGAATGCCAGTCGGTCTTGGGAGTTTCGGATCTAAAGGCTGAAAACAATACCGGCATCTACCCGAATCCTGCCACCGATTTTATCTTTGTAAGAAACAGTGAGGCGAAGAAGTTTACGATCTTCGACCAAAGCGGAAGAATGGTTTCGAAAGGGATGCTGGACAACGGGAAAATCGATGTCCGGGATCTGGTTCCGGGAAATTATATCCTGCAGCTCATTTCCGATAAAAATACTCAGAATTTAAAATTCATCAGGAAATAAAAAATAACCGGGGCTCACGAAATTCGTAAGCCCCGGTTTCTATCATTCAATTAAAAAAATTACTGGTCAAAATGGTTAGGATGTTTTGCTTTAATATCGTCAACGGTTCCCAATACTTTGTCTTTTAATGCATCCTGGTATTTCTGTAGATTCTCAGCGACCAACTCATCGGAAGTTGCGATGATTTTTGCTGCCAGAATCCCTGCATTCAGGGCACCGTTCAGGGCAACCGTGGCTACCGGAATTCCACCCGGCATCTGAAGGATAGAAAGTACCGAATCCCAGCCGTCAATAGAGTTGCTCGATAAAATCGGCACCCCGATTACCGGTAATGTTGTACAGCTGGCCACCATTCCCGGAAGATGTGCCGCGCCTCCTGCGCCGGCTACAATGACTTTCAGGCCTCTTTCCTTCGCCGTTTTGGCATAATCAAACATTCTTTCCGGCGTCCGGTGTGCGGAAACCACCGTCAGTTCATAAGGGATATCCAGTGATTTTAAAAACCCGGCCGCCTGTTCCATGATCGGCAAGTCGCTCTGACTTCCCATGATAATTCCTACCATTCTTCAATTTTATTAGATGCCCAAAGATAAAAAATTAATAAGGTTCTTCCAAAAAGGCGTAAAACTTGTTCTTTCAGGCTGAAAACCGGGAATTACGCCACCGGATATTTTAATTTGAATATTTTTGCAAAATAGTATTGTTTGAAAGATTACAAGCTCACCCTCGCCATCCTTACCGTTGCCATTGTCTGGGGAACCACTTTTTTATCCATCCGGGTTGCCGTGGAAACGATACCGGCCTGGTTCGTAGCGGGAATCCGGCAGTTCTTAGCATCCCTGATCATGTTGATGATTCTTTTGTACCGGAGACAGTTCCAATGGATCGGCTGGAAAAACCTGAGCTACCAACTTGTGTTTGCCTCACTGATGCTGATTATTGCCAACGGGTTGACCACCGTTGCAGAAGAAACCATTACCAGCAGCCTCACCTCACTGATCAGCGCCACCTCTCCCATTATTGTATTCTTAGGAAGTGTTGCCTTACGTCTGCAGAGATTTACCTATAAAGCTTTAGTAGGTGTCCTGACGTGTTTCAGCGGAATCGCATTTATTTTCTGGGACGGCATCCGGGACCTGGCCAATCCGGAATACCGGTTCGGGATCTTCCTGCTCTTCTGCGGCATCCTGGGCTGGGCATCAGGAACGATTTTCACCAAAAAAATGAATATCCAGAGCAAAAATATATCCCTGAATCTTTTTTATCAGTTTGCCTTTGCGGGAATTATCCAGATTATTTTTGCCTTTCTGTTTACCGAAAATTACCAGTTTGAAAGCTGGTCGCTGAAAAGTGTCGGTGCCATGCTTTATCTGTCTCTATTCGGATCAGTCGCTACCTTTTTTGCCTATCATTACGCATTAACGAAGGTTTCCCCGGTGCAGGTCTCTATTCTGGCTTATGTCAATACCATTATTTCCATCTTTTTAAGCTGGCTGATCCTGAATGAAGAAATTTCAGCTAAATTTATTATTGCGGCCGCATTGATTATTTTAGGGGTATTTATTATTAATTATAACCGGGAGATGTTCAAAAGGCGGAGAATCGAACAACCATAAATACCTTTTATTCGATATCTGTTAAAACAAGCATCTTCTGTGTTTTGGTATTTTTTCTTATCTTGTAGATACCAAGTTATTCAGTATGATAAAAAACGCTCTATTTGTAATTTTCACCGGCTTACTGCTTCTTACAAGCTGCGACAACAGGAAAAAGGAGAACGACCTGACTTTAAGAGAACAGCAGCTGCTGGAAAAAGAAAAATCCTTTGCCCAGAAAGAATCCGAATACCAATCGCTTTTAAAGATGCGGGACAGTATTTTTGCTACCAAAAAGGATTCTGTAAAAATCAACGTCTGGCCGGCTCAGGTTGCCGGTTTGTGGACCGGAAAAGTCATCTGTACGGAGTCCAACTGCAGCGATTATGTAGTGGGCGACCAACGCACCGATACCTGGGAATTCGACAGTGATTCCATCCAGCTGGTAACCAAGATCATCAATAACAACAATCTGGTAAGGCTTTACTCAGGAAAATTTGAGAACAGTGAAGTAAAACTGAATTTCAGAACCGATTCCACCTCGAAAAAACAGGTAGAAATGAACGTTCTCCTGAATGATTTTTCTCCCAATAAAATGAGAGGAACAAGAACCATTACCGCGGACAATAACTGCATGGCCAAATTTTCAGTAGAACTCGTCCGTTCCACCAAATAAACACATCATGAACTTACTGAGCATCCATAACCTGAGTCTTCCCATTGAAGACCCGGTCCTTAAATTCCTGTTGGTATTAATCATCATCCTCGCCGCACCGCTGCTTTTAAACAAAATAAAAGTTCCGCACCTGCTGGGTTTGATTATTGCCGGCGCTGTAATCGGCCCGAACGGCTTTAACGTCCTGGCCCGGGACAGCAGCATTGTGGTTACCGGGACTACCGGACTTCTTTATATCATGTTTCTGGCGGGGCTGGAAATCGATATGGGCGATTTTAAGAAAAACAAATGGAAAAGTTTAGGATACGGAGGCTATGCTTTCGTTTTTCCTTTTATCCTGGGATTCCTGGGATCGTATTATCTTCTGAATTTCTCTGTCCTTACATCAGTGCTTTTTGCCAGCCTCTTTTCTTCACAGACCCTGATCACTTACCCCCTGATCAGCAAACTGGGCATTGCGAAGAATCAGGCGGTGAATATTACGGTCGGCGGAACCATGATTACGGATATTGCCACCCTACTGGTGCTGGCAGTAGTGGTAGGAATGGTTCAGGGTGATGTAGGGCTTTCGTTCTGGGTCAGGCTGTCCGTTTCCTTTATTGTATTCGGGCTGATCGTACTGATAATTTTCCCTTTGATCGGCAGGTGGTTTTTTAAAAAAATCAATGATAAGATTTCACAGTATATTTTTGTTCTGGTGATGATTTATCTGGCCGCCTTACTGGCAGAACTTGCGGGTGTGGAGGCCATCATCGGAGCATTCTTTGCAGGATTGGCTCTGAACAGACTGATTCCGCATACTTCCGCACTTATGAACCGGGTAGATTTTGTAGGAAATGCTATTTTTATTCCTTTCTTCCTGATCAGCGTCGGGATGCTGATTGATTTCAAAGTTTTTTTCAACAGTTTTGAAACACTGAAAGTGGCCATGATTATGCTGGTTGCTTCAATCGGAGGAAAATATATATCTGCGGTAATTACCCGGAAGACATTCGGTTTTACCAAAGAGGAAGGCAAGCTTATCTTCGGCCTGAGTTCGGCATCTGCCGCAGCCACTCTGGCCACCGTTCTCGTAGGATACAATATTATTCTTTCCGAAACCGAAACGGGAGAACCGATCAGGCTGCTTAACGAACACGTCCTTAACGGAAGTATTCTACTGATTCTGATCTCATGTACCATCTCATCCTTCATCTCGATGGCCAGCGGCCAGAAAATTGCGGAGCAGGATAATGAAGACGCCGTTTCCGGCAATACCCATGAAGAAGAAAACATTTTGCTAGCCGTTAATTACGAAGCAACGGTTGAGCGGATGGTAAACCTTGGCATTCTGATCAAGGCCCATTCCAACACAGAAAACATCTTTGCCCTGAATGTCATTAATGAAGATAAAAATGAATCTTCAGTAAAGAATGCCGAAAAACTTTTACACACGGCAGCAGATGCAGCCGCAGCGGCCGACGTAAAAATCCATTCGCTGAAAAGATATGACAACGATGTCATCAATGGAGTAAACAATGTGATCAAAGAGCAGAATATTACCGATCTTATGATTGCAGTGAGTGATGATAAAGGGTTTTCCCCTTCTTTTGTCTATAATCTTTACAATGGGTATCTGCAGAATGAGGATGTTAATGTTCTTGTATATCATGCTTCCCAACCCTGGTCTACCGTAAAAAAATATGCCGTTATGATTCCCGAAAATGCCCATCTGGAAGCCGGATTTTTCCACGCCCTGCTCCGGGTCTGGAATATTGCCAGGAATTCCGGTGCTACCCTGGTATTTTATGCGTCAGAAAAAATTCTGGATATCCTTCAGCGGATCACGAAGAAAGCAAATGTCGAAGCCGAATTTATCATTATGAATGCATGGAAAGACGGTGAAGAAACAGCGGCTCAGCTAAAAGATGACGAAGCCCTGATCCTGTTCATGGCCAAACGGGGAATGCCTTCCTACATTCCGAGGATGAGGCTGATCCCGGAACTGCTGAACAGAAGCCTGGGAGATAAGAACTACCTGCTGATCTTCCCCTACTCCGAATCGGAAAACAGCGCCGAAAAAAGATCCGTCGGCAACCATGACGACTTTATGGAAATCGGGAATGTGATTAAGAAGATTTTTAAATAACTGCTGGCTTTTTTCTATATTTGCATCCGAAAAATAATAACTGCTTTCAAATGAAGAAATTCTTTGCCATCCTATCCATGCTCTTTTTACTCTCATGCAGCCAAGAGGATAACTCTGTACAGGAACAAAAATGTTACATTACAAAATTTAACCAGACCACCATCAAAAACACAGGACAACAATTTTATCTGTCCGAATATATTTACGACGGCAACCGCATCATTAAAAAAATGGATTATAAACTAATTGATAATACCGCTCCCGGCCAGCAGTATCCTACTTATGCTCCTGAACTAGATAAAACAATAGAAGTTCAATATAATAACTTGTCTCAGCCTGTAAAAATTATTGAACCAACCGATCTTAATAATATCCAGTCCATCGAATATATTATGTATGACAATCAAGGCAGATTATCGGAAAAAAACAGAGTTTCAACTAATTTTACTGATGGGAGCAGCTATACAAAGAATTTTAAATATTTTTATGATTCTGGAAACAAAATAATATCTATCGCAGAAAAAACAACTTCTAGTTGGGGAGATGTGTATGGTGAAAACTCCAAGACCCTTACCTACGATACCAATGGAAATTTAAGGATGATTGAACAGATGGCAGCATCGAATCCTAATTATAAGATCCAGATCAAATATGATAACTATGATACTTATAAAAATCCTTATGCCAATGTAAATGTTCCTTTTGAGGATATTTTCTTTTTAAGGCTTTCTAAAAATAACCATAGGAAATACAGCAAAATTACCATTTATACGAATAATTCTCCGAACAATCCGACGCCACCGTATGAATTTTATGAAATAAGCGGGTATCAATATAACGAAAACGGATATCCACGGTTTGCGGAATACTTATGCCATTAAACGTAACAGGGCTTTTAGCCCTGTTAACTTTATTCTGCTATTACCCTCACCATGCCTTTCACCGTCACGAGTTTCTCCATCAGCTCTTCCCTGGATTCTGCAAGGACATTGATGTGGCCCATTTTCCTTCCGGGCTTGGTTTCGGTTTTTCCATAAAGGTGGATGTAAGTTTCCGGCAACCTTAAAACGTCTTCCATTCCTTCGTAAATTACCTTTCCGGAATAGCCTTCCGCTCCGACCAGGTTCAGCATCCCGCTGTAAATAATGGCATCCGTATCTGCCAGCGGCAGGTTCTTCACCACGCGGTACATCTGTTCAAACTGGGAGTTGGCATTGCCTTCCTGGCTCTGGTGACCGGAATTATGAAGCCTTGGAGCCGTTTCGTTCACCCATACTTTTCCTTCTCTATCAAGGAACAGTTCAATGGCAAAAAGTCCGGGCGACTGGATGGCATTCAGGAATTTTTGGGTGATGGCATCAATCTGTTCTTCGATTTCTTCCGAAAGGAGAACCGGACAAATATTGAAATCCAGAAGGTTCAGCTTCGGATCCGCTACCATTTCAGTTACCGGGAAGGTTCTGGTTTCGCCGCTTTCATTCCTGGCAACGATAACGGAAAGTTCCTTGTCGATGTCCACCAGCTTTTCGATTACGGAATCTTCCAGCCATAGATTTTTCATATCTCCGGCAGTGCGGATTACCTGTACCCCTTTTCCGTCATATCCTCCGGTGTTCATCTTCTGCACAAACGGCAAAGGCATATTGATCTCATCGGAACTTCCGTCCATCACCTCAAATTCCGGGCTCGGAATATTATGAGCTTTATAGAATTGTTTCTGAAGGATTTTCTGCTGGATGGTTTTAATGATATTGGAATTCGGCACCACTTTTACGCCCTGGTTTTCCAGTTCGGCCAGCGCGTCGGTATTAACGTGCTCGATCTCGATGGTCACCACGTCTTTATCTTTTCCGAAAGCCAGAACCGTTTCGTAATCATTGAAACTGCCTTTGGTGAAATAAGAAATATTATGGCAGGGGGCATCGGAAGCCGGGTCCAGGGTATAAAATTCATCATCGTATTTCAAAGCTTCCTGGATCAGCATCCTTCCGAGCTGTCCGCCTCCTAAAATTCCAATTTTCATTTTTACTTATTTATTTCTGTTAGATTTAATTTAATAATGGTTATAAAAGCTTCGAGCCCGGTTATCCTTTACTGATGATAAGCACAAAGTCTATAAAGATTTTATTTAAAATATAATGCATCATTTCGTTCGCCGAGGTACTTCGACAGGCTCAGCATGACACGTTTCACTCAACAAAGAATACATGACGAAGCATCAGTGCTGTGCAAAACCTATTTCTAGATTAACGCATTTTATTCAGCATGTCATTAAACTACTGAATTTTGTCGATTTTCAAATATCCCAGGCTTACAAAGTTCTCCTGATTTTCCGCCTCGGATTTTACCAGTGAGATGGCATAATTTTTCTTCATTTCAGTAGGCAGGATTTCTTTTACCGGGAAAATATCGTCAATGTCTACGCCCAGTTTCTCATCAATATGGCTGGTGGCTCCTTTAAAACCCATGGTTTTATAAAATTCCGTAGCTTTTGCTTTCTTCACCGCATCACTCATGGCATTCCCTACCACCAGATGCTGCTCATGGAATTCTTCAAAGTGACCTCTTTTATATCCTCCGAGATTGATGAAATACAGCTGCTCTTCGGAAGTTGCTTCTCCCCTTTCCACAATCTGCACTTCATAGCCGTCCACGAACTTCACCTCCTGGTAGCAGTCGATATGGATTTTTCCTTTGGCTTCCTTCCAGAAGGCTTTCATATCTTCTACAAGATCTTTCAGGCTTTCCGCAATCCCAAAGAAGACATCGTGCTGCTCTATATTCCTGCCGGGCGGCGTTGCTCCCAGAATGACATAAAATAGTTTCATAAAAAATTCTGTTTGTGCAAAAATACATCAAATTTATCTTTTTTAAACGTTTGGCAGACTGTTACAATAGTTTTATATTTGTACCATGTCAGAAATCATCATTCTCTTCCTTGGAGCAATTTCGGCAGGACTTCTGGGTTCACTGACCGGTTTAGGAGGAGGCGTTATCATTATTCCTTTATTAACGCTGGGCTTCGGTGTTCCAATGCATTACGCCATCGGCGCTTCTCTTATTTCCGTAATCGGGACCTCGTCCGGTGCCGCCGTTGCTTTCGTGAAGGAGGGCTTCACCAATATGAGGATCGGGATGTTTCTGGAAATTGCCACTACTGCAGGAGCGATCGTGGGAGCTTTGGTTTCGGGGATGCTGAATCCGAATACGATCGGGATTATTTTCGCCAGCATCCTTCTTCTGACGGTTATTTTAAATTTAAAAGGAAAGCCGGACCATCAGGAACCCGTCATTAAGGGAAGCCTGGAAGAAAGGCTGAAATTATACGGAACTTTTCCTGACAAAGGGATCTTAAAAAGCTATTCAGCAAGAAATACGGTTCCTGGATTTTTCATGATGATGTTCGCAGGAGCGATGTCCGGATTATTGGGAATCGGCTCCGGAGCCCTGAAAGTTCTGGCTATGGATAATATGATGAGACTGCCGTTTAAGGTATCGACCACCACCAGTAATTTTATGATCGGGGTAACCGCTGTAGCCAGTTCACTGATTTATTTCCAGAGAGGCGAAATTATTCCGGTAATTGTGGCACCGGTTCTGGTAGGTGTTGTAGTAGGAAGCTTTATCGGTTCCAAAACCCTGATGGTTTCCAAAACCAAGAAACTGAAGACATTCTTTGCCATTGTGATCACCATTCTTTCAGTGTATATGATGTATAACGGAATAAGAAGCAACTTCTCATGAGCAAGAATTTTACGGATACGGATCTTAACCGTTCGGTAGGCAATCTCCTCCGGCTGGGTGTTATTTTATCGGTTATCACTTCACTAATCGGTTTTGTGAAGCTTTTTATGGAGGGCTTTGAGATGCCGAAAAAATACAAGCTTCTCGAGATGGGCGGTTCTTCAGAAAAAGTATGGAGCCATTTCTGGACTACGCTTTGCAAAGGAGAAGGCATGGCTATCATCCAACTTGGAATCCTGTTGCTGATTTTCACTCCGCTGATGAGGATTATTTTTGCGTTGATTGGCTATTTAAAGGAAAAAGATTATACCTACGTTATCATTTCTTCGATTGTCCTGGCGATTATGGCGATCAGCTTTTTCACCGGGTACGCCCACTAGCCTGGTCTTCTGATTTTTTCTCAAGATATTCTTTTTCAAGTTCATTCAGTTCATCATGGTATCCTTTTTTATCCATAAAGGCTTTCGGATTGTAGGAGCCTTTCGGCTGATGCTTTTCGTGAAGACTGAACTGACCGGCGTGGGCGGCCACCCATACATCAAAATCCAACTTCTTCATTTCACGGAACGTGTAAGCATAATCTTCCGCAATACCCGGATAGGCAGAAACGTCAGAGAATTTATGGTCTATAATAATGCTGGGCATGTTGGCGATAAGTACCTTGTAGCTTCTTTCCTTATCTTCTGTTTCAAGAAGATAGCTGCATGAGCCTTTGGTATGGCCGGGATGGTGAAGCATGATCAGCTTTGTATTTCCCAAAGTAATAACCTGCCTGTCCTTTAAAATAAAATCGGGAATTACCGGCTTAAAGGTGATCCCGTACTTCCCCATTTCATAATCCGATTTTCCCCCGCTTTTCAGTACCTCCACATCTGCACCGTCCGCATACAGCTTTGCCCCGGTTTCTTTTTTAAGATCAGCCATAGCACCCAAATGATCATAGTGTGCCTGATTAAGCAAAAGAATTTTAAGGTCGCCATATTTAAAGCCCAGTTTTTTAATATTGTTTTTAATAACCGGCTGCGAGTCTGCAAGACCGGTATTGATCAGGATATTTCCTTTATCCGTAACTATAAGATAGGAAGCCAGATCATACGTTCCCACATAATACAGGTTTCCGGCAATCCTGAACGGCTCATAAGGCTGCGACCATTCTTTAGGATGATTCTTAGGTTCATGCACCACTTGGGCATGTCCTGAAAACATAAATCCGGCAGCAGCTAAAAGGAGGCACTTTTTCATTTTAAATTCCATTTGCTGTAAATATTTTATAGTTCATAAAATTCCAGCGGCAATTGATCAGGATCCTGTGTGAAGAAAAATTCTTTTCCGGTGAACTCGTCCACCCGGAGGTCTTCACATGCTAATCCTTTCTGCATCAGTTCTTCTCTTTTATCCTGAACGTTTTGCACTGAAAAGGCAAGATGCCGCAATCCGCAGGCTTCCGGTCCGGAGGGTCTTTGCGGAGGGTCTGGAAATGAGAAGAGTTCGATCACATACTGGTCTCCGATAGCAAGGTCGAGCTTATATGATTTCCTTTCTTCACGGTAGACCTCGCGGAGAATGTTCAGTCCCAGAATTTCGGTATAAAACTTCTTGGAAACCTCATAATCTGAGCATATAACGGCAATGTGGTGGATGTTCATTTTAATTTATTTAATTTCCTTACACTGATCTTTTCTTCTGGTATCAATAAGATACTGTATTTTCCATTCACCGTTCCTTTGCTTAACAAGCTGGAAACTGTTTGCTCCGCAATGAGAAAACTTTCCTCTGAAGTAAAAAGTATAAGGAGTAAAGACACTGGCCAGGTTTCCGTCCTTATGGATGGCTTCAATGGTAATTCTCTCATCCAGCGCCTCCTTTTCCGTCTTTGATACTGAATGTATAAAATCATCGATGCTTTCCGTTTTCACGCCGTCTCCGGCGATGGTCTGAAGAATGGCCGTATCAGAAAATACCGACTTCAGAAGCTCAGCATCTGCATTTTTCATTCCGGAAAACAGGTTCCGGACCGGCTTTTCAATTTCCGCATTCTGCTGGCCGAAACAGAAACTTCCCAGCAGCAGGGCAACGGCAGATATTTTCTTCATGGAACGATGGATTTGTGATCTGATAAAAATAGTCAATTAATCGGTAAATTCTCATTTAATTCATAAACTTTAAACATGAATAGGTTTGAAAACTTATAAATTTGAATTAAATTTATCCGTTTATTTGAAAAGATATGTGGATACTTTACCTGAGTCTGACCGTTTTATTATTAATTCTCACTTTACTGCCCAAAATCCAGCATTCCCACTGGATCTTCCGTACGCCGGAATTCGGTAAGATACAGATTACGTTTTTCACGCTTTTCACTTTTATTCTGGGATTTTTTGCCGCTCCTCATGAGTACTTATGGTACTGCCAGGGTCTTTTGGTACTGATCTTTATTCATCATAGTGTTATTTTAATAAAATATACCCCGCTGTATCCCGTTAAAAAATTCACTCAGAAATACCAGTCTTCAGATAAGATCCATTTTATCTCCGCCAATGTGTATCAGTTCAACAGAGAATATGACCGCTTTATCCGGCTGATTGACAAATACAAACCTGAAATGTTCCTCACCATGGAGAGCAACGGAGACTGGGAATACGCCCTGCGTAAACTGGAACAGGATTATCCTTACCAGCATAAAGTAACACTGGAAAATACGTACGGGATGCATTTTTACTCCAAGCTCAAAATAGAAGAGTCCGGAACGCATTATTTTGTGGCTGATGATATTCCGAGCATTGAAGCACATCTGAAAACCGAAGACGGCTATTCGTTTGTCTTTTTCGGGGTGCACCCGCCGCCGCCAAGCCCTACCGAAGAGGAAACTTCCAAAGAAAGGGACGGCGACCTGCTGAGCACGGCCAGACGGGTGATTGAAATTGATAAGCCCGTGATTGTGGTCGGCGACTTCAACAATGTAGCGTGGTCCAAATCCTCTATCCTGTTCCGTAAAACCAGCCATCTGATCGATCCGCGGATCGGCCGCTCTTTCGTATCGACTTTCCATGCCAAATACAAACTGCTGCGGTTTCCCATTGACCTGATGTTCCACAGTGAAGAAATTTTCATCGAAGACCTGAAAACCCTCGAAAACTTCGGCTCCGATCATCTTCCCGTATATTGTGAATTCTTTATTGACCACGAGCAGGAAAAGAAGCAGGAAGAAAAAATAGATTACGCCACCGAGAAAGAAAAAGCGGAGGCTGAGGAAATGATTGAAGAAGGGAAAAAAGAGGACGGAGAACGGGATGCGGTGGTGACGGAGGGATAAAGGTAGATTTTCTGAGCTTTTTACCAACTAATTGATTCCTTATATTATTGATAATTATTGTTTATTCCTTTTTGTTATTCCGTAAGAATCTCAACATCGTATTAGAGAATTTGCGGAAATATTTACGCTTGATTCCTACGGAAATCGAAGATTCAACGCAATATACGGCAACATAAATATTAAAAAACTTATTGAAAGATCCCTATAGATCCCTTCGGAAATCAAAAAAGCCTTCCCGATTTCGAGAAAGCTGTACTTTATAATGTCTCCTTAAAATCTAAAACTTCATCTCATCCTTTACCACTCCGTTATTCTGCGTATATGGCAGCAATTCGGTTTCAATAAAGGATTTGACGGTCTCTTCTGAACCGTTGTTCGGAAATAAAAGGTGGACATTGGCGCCTGCATCCAAGGTAAAAAACAAAGGCAATCCCGTTTCTTTCCTGAAATCCCAGATTTTATTGATAACCGCCAAAGTTCCTGTTTTCATCAGGATAAAGGCAGGATCGCTCATCATCATCATGGCGTGGAGCGTCAGTGCTTCGTGTTCCACCAGTTTAATGAATTTTTCCAGATCGCCTGACGCCAGTATTTCTTTCATCGGACCGAAATTTTCCCGGGCTTCCTGGAACCGTCGGTCTGCATAAGGATTGGTATTCATCAACCCATGGCCCACGGTGGAAGAAACGCTTTTCTGGCCTTCGTGAATCAGCAAAACCCAATCGTTGAAATTTTTAAATACCTCATGGACTTCTTCATCGGGATACGGAACGGCAAAAAGATCCGAGCTGCCCTTCACCTGTGAGGCTCCCCAAACAACCAGACCGTTGTACAGGCTCCTGCAGGCACTTCCGCTTCCCAGCCTTGCCAGGAAAGAGGCTTTTTTCAATGATTCTTCATCGGATGTTTTTTCTGAAAACGTATCATCCAGATTCATCAGGCATTTGGCAATGGCCCCGAAACCGGAGGCTGAACTGGCGATTCCCGAACTATGCGGAAAGGTATTTTCTGTTCTGATAATGTATTTCCCCTGTAAAATCCAGGGAAGATACTGTTCGATATTCCTGAAATATTTCTCTATTTTTTCGGCAAACTTCACCTCCTCATTTCCGGCTAAAAAAGTATGAACGGAAAAAGGTTCTCCAGCCAGAAACTCCATGGTGGTATTGGTTTTACAATGGTTCAAAGTAAAACTGATGCTTGGGTTTGCCGGGATCTGATTGTCATACTTACCCCAGTATTTAATCAGGGCGATGTTTGACGGGCAGCTTTCGGAAACCGTCTGATGATGGATCGTAAATTCTTTTTCTCCTAAAAATTCCTGTGTTGTTGTCATAATTGAGTTTAAAATGATAAACTTTATTTTTTCTTATTCAGTAAGATACTTAATAACTTCTGAATCCTCATCTACTATATGATCAGTTATATGAAATACATCATCTATCCATTTATGTTGTAAAGCCTCTTCTCTGCTTAGTATTTTTCCCAGAATTTCAGATTGCCAGGGAGATTCTTTACCATCTGCCATACTCACATTATAATTTTCATTATTTAACCATAATCTGAACAAAAATGATGTTCTGGATTTAGGAATTTCATCAGTTCCCCATTCTCCTAAAGAAATTAATCCCAAAACATTTTTATCGTCGTGCTCTTTGGTAAAACGAATATAATAAATTGCAAAAGCTTCATCATCTGCATACACAAACCGTGTAAGTTTTACTGTTGTATTACCACAACATTCACAGATTTCATAGTGTGGATCTTCAAATTCTATTTCAATCATAATCTAATACATCTCCTCAATGATATCCGCATACTTCTTCAGCACCACTCCCCTTTTCACCTTTAAGGTAGGCGTAATTTCCCCGGCATTGATATCGAATTCCGCAGGCATCAAAGTAAACCGCTTAACCTTTTCGTAATCGGAAAGTTCGCCCTGCAGTTCTTTAATTTTTTCTTTGTAGAAATCATTGATTTTTTCATTTTTCACAATATCTTCCCATTGAGTAAACGGAATGTTGTTTTTCTTAAGATAGTCTTTTAAGAATTCAAAATTGGGCACGATAAGTGCGGAAACAAACTGTCTTCCCTCTGCAATAAGCACGATCTGCTGGATGAAATTGTTATTGGTTAAAAGATTCTCTACCGGCTGCGGGGCGATGTATTTTCCATTGGATGTTTTCATCAGATCTTTCAGGCGGTCGGTAATCACCAGGTTTCCTTTGTCATCGATCTTTCCGGCATCCCCGGTTTTAAACCAGCCGTCTTCGGTAAATACTTTCCGGGTTTCTTCAGGTCTGTTGTAATATCCTTTCATGATTCCGTTTCCGCGGGCCTGGATCTCGCCATTTTCACCGATCCGGAGCTCTACACCGGGTAGCGGTTTGCCACTTGTTCCGTGCTCGAAATGCGTTAAGGGGAATAAAGTAAGCGTAGCCGTTGTTTCCGTCAGGCCGTATCCTACCGTCACATGAATTCCGACGGACTCGAAAAACTTCGTGACTTCCGGGGATAATGAGGCGCCCCCGCAGGGTAAAAACCACAGTCTTCCGCCCATCCGTTTCTTGATTTTACTGAACACCAAAGTATCGGCAACAGCTTCCTTTATTTTTAACCCGAACGGCACGGGTCTTTCGTTTCTTTTCAGTTCTGCGGTCTGCCAGCCTGTTTCCACCGCCCAGCCGAAGATTTTTTTCTTCAGTGAAGAACCTTCCTCCGCTTTCTCCAGTACGCCGGCATAGACTTTCTGGAAAAATCTCGGTACGGCGCACATCATGGTAGGCTTTACTTCTTCCAGGGCTTTCGAGATATTTTTCGGATCTTCCAGGAAATACACTCTTGCTCCACCGTAAAGACAAAGCAGGCTCCAGCTTCTTTCGAAAACATGGGTCAATGGCAAAAATGCGAGCGATAGTTCTTCTTCAAAATTTTTAAATTTAAAAAATTCAAAATGGGCATCGAGTGCCCTAATGAAATTCCCATGGGTAAGTACAACTCCTTTGGGGGTTCCCGTAGTTCCTGAAGTGTAGATGATGGTGGCTGCATCATCATATTCTTTAGGGCAGCATTCGAATTCCGGCGAGGCTTTGGCAATAAAGTCTTCCAGATAAAAACTGCTGAATTCTTTCTTGATCCAGACTGCTTTTTTAGAAATAATAACCGTTTCCAGGCTGCTGCTTTCTTTCTGCAGGATCTGAAGGGCGGCATCATACTGTGCCTGGTCGCCTACCAGAATAATTTTTGCCTGTGAATCGTCGATAATATATTCTGCCTGCTCTGCATTGTTGGTGGAATAAATGGGAACGCTGATGGCACCGATTGCCATAGCGGCCAGATCAAAAATCATCCATTCGGAAGAATTGTCCGAATAGATGGCGACTTTATCATTTTCCTGGATTCCGGCGTTTCTCAGCGCATTTGCGGTTTTAAAAACAATCTCACCGAATTTCTGCCAGCTCAGCTCTTTCCATCCTGCATCTTTCTTTTTGAAACCGATGGCTGCTTTCAGAGGGTGTTTTTCTGTGTTTTTTAGGATAATGGCCTCTGCAAGATTCATGGCTTCATCTTTTTATCGTTCATATAATTATTCAAATGAAAATCAATACTTTCCGTAACCGGAATAAACTGATAGTCCAGGGTTTCCTTTATTTTTTGATTGGAAACGACATGGAGATTGGAAATAGCTTCGATATTGGTTTTGGTAATCATCCTCAGCGGAGGAATCAGCCATCCGAACAGGATATTGGCCCATCTTCCGGCATTCAGCTGGAAATCAGACAGAATTCTGGCTTTTTTCAATCCTAACTCTGATCTGATCTGTCCGGCCAGTTCGGAATACCTTCGGCCTTCGGCTACAATAATAAAACGTTCGCCAAAACGGTTCTTTTCCATCAGTTCTACGGAGATTTCAGCAACATCCCTTACATCCACATAATTCGATCCGCCTGAAAAGGTAAAGCTGTTCTTTTCAAAAGTAGGGAAAATATCGCCGCTGCTGTTTCCCCAGTTTCCGCTGCCGATAATCATTCCGGGATTGATAATAACCGCGTTCATCCCTTCTGCCGAAGCCCTCCACACTTCCATTTCGGACAGGTGTTTGGATAAGGCATAAGCAGAATGTTCAAGCTTAGGGTTGAAGTCGGATTCTTCGTCGAGCTCCCCCTGATCATTGAAGTGATCCAGGACGGCAATCGAGCTGACGTGAAGGAATTTTTTAACAGCGGATCCTTCGCAGGCGTACAGGAGGTTTTCGGTACCTTTGATGTTGGTATGGTACATTTCCTTTTCATCTGCGGGATGAAAGCTTACTTTAGCCGCACAGTGATATACTTCCTCTACTCCTTCCAGAGCATCCTGTAAGGAATTGATATCATCAAAATCCACATCGATCCATTCAATTTTACTGAAAAAGCCGTCGGGATCTTCCGTATAGAAAGTATAGGAATGCTTAACTTCGCTGATGTTGCTGGCCGGTCTTTTTGCCGCACGTACATTTTTTCCCTTTTTCAGAAGTTCCAAAACGATTACCCTGCCTAAAATTCCGGTTGCGCCCGTTACAAAAACCATCAATTATTTTTACTTGATTGCTGACTAAATTATGATAATATTCTCCGTTATGCAAATTTGCGACTTTTAAAGGAGAATTCGGTTTTAAAATGATGAAAACCGCAAAAATCATATGTACAAAAAACCATCCGGAAAATTCTGTGGTTTTGAATATTTAACATAAACTCGAAAAAGAACCCGGATTAACAGGTTGGAAGATGGATGCGGGAAGTTTTCCTTGTCAGAAATACGATCGGGGTCCTGATGATCAAACGAAATCTTTTGTTGTTCTATTAAAGAGAATTCTATTTAAAATCCTGACTGAATTAACCTTAATTTTATTTTAACCTGAACAAACAAATGAATACAAGTTGAATACGTTTTACAAATCAGGAATAATTGTGAAATTTAAAATTGGAGATTTGAAAAGATATGAAAATTTAATCATACTTTGTAAAAATAAACCTTCAAGGTTTTTGAAACCTTGAAGGTTTAAAACCCACTAAACTAAACGGGTATATTAAAAGACTCAAATTAGCTCAAAAGTTTTATCTCTGATTTTTAAAAGAAGTCTGAAAGGCCTGAAGGTTTAAAAGTATAACTAAGCCAGAACCCTGTTGTTTCTTCTCGGGGCTTTATCGCACAGCACATCGGCAATGCTTTTGGAGATCAGGTTGCCTTCCGTAAGGTTATCCAGCCAGAAGAATTCTCCGGCCGCATTGATTTCGATAAAATAATATTCGTCTTCCGGTGAAACAATCATATCGATGGCTCCGTAATCAACGTGATAGACATCCAGAAGTTCCAGCAATTTTGCTTCGATATCCGCAGGAAGTTCCGTCGGGACCCATTTATCAATCAGGTTCACCCCGTCTTTCCTCCAATCGATTTTAGCTCTTTCCGATTGCTGGGAATCGATTTCAAAAGCATAGACATCGCGTCCGACAATCGTTACGCGGAGTTCCTTTTTCTTTTCGATTTTTTTCTGAAATTGCATCGGGCAGTACAGCAGCGTATCCAGCTCTCCGAGTTTCTCTTCAGTGATGACATTGGTAAACACCACATTTTCCACCCCGTCTTCGTAGATCGCAAAACCGGTCTGCATCTTGGCAATGACATTCCGGTGTTTTAGTACAAACTGCCTGGCTTCATCCGGGTTATTGGTAATGCAGGTCTCCGGGATTTTAAGCCCGATCTTAACGGCAATTTTCAGCTGCTCCTCCTTGCTGTCCAGCCTTCGGTAGATACTTGGCTTTCCCAACGAATACACATCGGCAGATTCAAAAAAACCGAAAAGTGTGTTGCGGATTTCCCCCAGCGCGGCACCCAGGAATTTTCCGTCCAGCTCTTCTTTAAGTCCGTTGGCCATATTGTAGGCCCTTCTGTACCAGATGGCTGAGATATCATCCAGACGGTATTTCTTTTCCGGAGTTTCCAGAACGGTGATCCATCCCCCATCTTCGAAACAGGTCGAAAGCTTATTCTGCAGAGGGTAGAGGTCGACGTCGAAGCGGATCACTTCACAGCCGTTTTTATCAATATGTTCCGTTACTTTTTCAATAGAGAAGTTATCCCCGGTATGGGTAATGATTAAAATTTTATTCATTGGTTTTCATTCTTTTTATAAGGTTATCGGCGATTTTTTCCGCAATCGGGAATCCCAGTTCTTTCTGCAGCATACCCCATTCGCCCTGTGGGTTGACTTCCAGGAAATAATGATTTCCGTCCGTGCTTCTGATCATGTCGATGGCTCCGATATACAGGCCCATTTCCTTCATCATGGAAGTAAGACCGGCTTTAATATTTTCAGGTAGTTGATGAGCTGACCAGAAATAATCTCCCTGTGCGATCCGCCAGTCCGTATGTTCGCTACTGTTGATTTTTCCGGTGAAAAATTCACCGTCCAGATAGACGATCCTCAGTTCATATTCCTTTTCGATGTAAGGCTGGAAAATCATCGGGCAATATTCAATATCCTCAATAGATTCCAGGGAATCTTCATCGATCATCTGGGTGGAAAGCAGATTTTCCCCGCCCATCGATTTAGACAGGACGCCGTGAAGCTTGGCAATCATTTTACCGTTGCACATCTGACGGAAAAAGTCCGTTATTTTCTCCGGATCGTTGGAAAAGAGGGTTGGCGGAACGGTTAAATGATGCTTTTTAGCCAGTTTTAGCTGATGGATTTTATTGCCGTCTATTTTATTTTCATTCTGGAGCGGATTGATCCACGGCACCTCTTCCAATAAGGTAAAAAGGTTGTAATGGAGACTCGCATATTCTTTCAGGAAAATTTGAGCAAAGGCCTTATCCAGCTCTTCCGGAACAGAGATTCCCCAGGACTTCCGGTGCCAGACCGCCTGTACGGATCTGGAGTCAAGGATGTTCCCGCATTCATCGGTCAGTTCAAAAAAATCTTCATGGATACTGATTCTCTGGGAATGATTCAGGCGGTCGGAATTCAGCCTGAAATACGGGATGCCTTTGCTTTTCAGATAATCAGAAAAAATATCGATGTTGTAAAAATCCCGGGAATGGGTGATGCATAGAATCATGGAGCCGTTTTATTAAAAAAGGAAACTTAAAATGTAAGTTTCCCTGTAAATTTTGTTAAGGTATGGTCACAGATTCATTAAACATTCTGTGCATCGTCATCGCCATCCGACGGGTATTTCATCGTATGCATCATATCCTGTGTAGGTTTCGTTACGGTATCTGCAACTTTAGAGGTAATAACACCATCCTGTGTTGCTATTGTCACATCGCCTCCTCCTTTGATTTTTTCAGGATCCTGGATCTGTTTTTCTAAAAACGATGCGAAAAAAGGCTTCTTTTTTGAATTCTTGTTTTTCATATGATTTAATTTTGATTGTACTCTTAAGGGTTATTAAGGGTTTGGAGTATGAGGATCATCTCCCGGCGGCACCGGATCGTATCCGCCGTCATCACTGTCGGAAGGATATTTCAGGGTAATCGGTCCGTCAATGGCTGGAGAAGTCACAGCATCTTTTTCAGGGATGGTGAGATGGTCGGTCAAAGGACTGGTTGCTCCTCCCTGAATGCCTTCAGGATGCTCGATCTGCTTTTCCAGAAACGAAGCAAAGAACGGCTTTTTGTCTTTCTTTTTCATAAGGTTTGTAATTTGAATTTGGTTGTTTGGTTTGTCTTAAAGTGCGTTTCCGCCTTCATCGCTGTCTGACGGATATTTCATGCTTACGGTATCTTCTCCCGGCTTAGTCAGGCTGTCGGCCAAAGGTGCGGTTACCGCATCTTTAAGAACCCCGGTGGAAGTTTCGGATCCTCCTTTTACTTTTTCGGGATCCTGTATCTGCTTCTCCAGAAAAGAAGCGAAGAAAGGTTTTTTGGTGTTTTTATTTTTCATGATCGGATTGGATGATATTAAACGGTTAAAGAATTCTACCGTACCATCCCTGCAGTTTCAGGAAACCGGTAGATGATCAGACGGCAGGATTTATTCGGTTTAATCCAGATCTTCAGAAGCATCGCTGTCAGAAGGGTACCTCATCGTTACGGCATCATAATTCGGAGCCGTTACATTATCTTTAAGAACCCCGGTGACATTATCTTCTTCAGGTGAAGTGATGGTACCCGAACCTCCCTTAATCTTTTCAGGATCCTGAATCTGCTTTTCAAGGAAAGAAGCAAAGAAAGGCTTTTTAGTTTTTTTGTTTTCCATAGTATTAATATTTAGTGATTTAGAAGTCACTAAAGTATTAAAAAAATTCACACTGGAAAGAATAAACTTGTATTTTAATAAAATTTTAACAAATTTAGATTAATAGAAGATTATCCTAAACGACCTTTAAAAATTCTTTAACGATCTTTGCAAAATCAACAGGGTTTTCGGCCTGTACCCAGTGTCCGGCATTTTTTACGGTAACGAATTCCGCTTTCGGGAACTGCTGCCTGATGGCAAACTGATCCTGAGGAAGAATATAATTTGATTTTTCTCCGGCGATAAATAACGTTTCCCCACTGAATATTCCGAATTTAATGGCATTGGATACAAACTCGCTATACTTTGCAGCCAAAGTTTTCAGGTTGAATCTCCAGTTGAGTCTTTTATTTTCATCCCAATACAGGTTTTTCGTTAAAAACTGGATCGTCGATCGTTCCGGAATATACCGGCTTAAAACCGCCTCTACCTCATTTCTGGAATTTACCGTACTGAAATCCACCGTTTCCAGCGCTTTGATGATTCCCTGGTGATGTGGCGGATAAGCTTTCGGGGAAATATCCACTACAATAAGTTTTTCAACTTTTTCAGGATACCGGATAGCAAACTGCATTACTGCCTTTCCTCCTAAAGAATGCCCGAGAATATGGGCTTTTCCCATTCCGTAATGCTCCATATACCGAAGGATATCGTCTGCTAAATCATCGTGGGACATTTCGTCGGAATGAAAGCTTCTTCCGTGGTTGCGGAGATCGATAAGATGGGTAGGCATCAGTTCCCCGAAATCTTTCCCGAAAGTCCCCCAGTTGTCCAGCATTCCGAATAAGCCGTGGAATACCAGCAGCGGAGTGGATGAAAGATTTTCGCCGAATATTTTTGAATTTAGGATTTGCATAGGTTTGTTTTTTGGATGGAAGATGGGTGCCGGAAGCTGGAGGTTTTCGGAGATGAAAATTTCAGCTTTTGGCATTTTAAATTGTTCTTACTGTTTTTGGTTGGGTGATGGGTGCGGGATAATGGAAGTTTGCGGAGGTGAAATTTTTAATTTTTCCTTTAATAATATAAACATCGCTATAAACTTTGTGCTCATTAACCTCGAGCTACCAGCACCCAGCTAATTTACCATTTCGCCAGTCTCTTCAAGTAAGCCTGAACCGTATTTTCCAATCCCATATACAGGGCTTCGGAGATCAGGGCATGCCCGATGGACACTTCCAGCAGGTTCGGGATATGGTCGGCAAAATATTTTAAGTTATCCAGGCTTAAATCATGGCCCGCATTGATGCCCAATCCGGATTCCGTTGCCAGAACTGCGGTATCGTAATACGGTCTGATGGCCGCTTCTTTATTTTGAGAATAATATTTTGCATAGGCTTCGGTATACAGTTCAATACGGTCGGTTCCCGTTTTGGCGGCATATTCTACCATCGCAGGATTCGGATCCAGGAAAATCGAAGTCCTGATACCTGCATTTCTGAACTCGGCAATAATTTCGGTAAGGAAATCGAAGTGCTTTTTGGTATCCCAGCCGGCATTGGAAGTAATGGCATCATCCGCATCGGGAACCAAGGTTACCTGCTCCGGTTTTACCTCCAGTACCATATCGATAAACGGCCGGTGGGGATTCCCTTCAATATTGAATTCCGTCGTCACCAGCGGTTTCAGGTCGTAAACATCTTTTCTGGTAATGTGTCTTTCGTCCGGCCTCGGATGGATGGTGATTCCCTGTCCCCCGAACTGTTCAATCTTTACGGCAGCTTCCGTTACGCTGGGTGTTTCTCCTCCCCTTGCATTTCTGATGGTTGCAATTTTATTAATGTTTACGCTTAGTTTTGTCATTTTAAATGATAATTTTTTAAATAATTCTGACCGATGGATTGCTTATCCGGAGGATTTATACCGCCAGTCCCGTCTGATGATGATAGCGTTGCAAAAATACAGATTCCAAAAACGAAAAGCAGGTTTTCCTTACTGAGATTTCGCATAGAATCCCCGGTCCTTTTTTAAATTCAGATTGAAAATCCTACACTTTTACCTGCATTACTTCAAGATCGAATGCTTTGGACGCTACCAGCAGGTGATCAAAAATATCGGACTGGATCTGTTCGAATTTCACCCACTCCGTATCGTTGGTAAAGGAATAGATCTCCAGCGGCAATCCCTGCGGCGTAATGTTCAGCTGCCGCACCATGATCGGGCTTTCTTTATCCAGTTCCGGGATCCTTTCGATATATTTCTGGGCATAAATCCTGAAGACCCCGATGTTGGTAAGCTGCCTTCCGTTGATAATCTCCTCTTTATGGGCCATGTTTTCTTTTTCCTTTTTCATGTTTACGGAACTTTCTTCCAGGTATTCCGAAATAAGGTTGATGCTTTTTAACCGCTGGATATCGTTATCCATCAGGAATTTAAACGAATTGATGTTGAAATAAATTGATTTTTTAATCCGCCTTGTCTTTTTCTCCGAAATTACCTGAAGGTTTTTGATCTCCGTGGTCAGCAGGTCATAGGTTGGAATGGTTGAAAAGGTCTTGTCGAAGTTATTGATCCTGGTCGTCAGAAGGTTGATCTCCGCAATATTTCCCTCGACATTGTACTTGGGAATGCTCACCCAATCCCCTACTTTCAGGTTTTTGGAGGTGGCTACGTGGAGCCCGGTGACAAACCCAAGAATCGTATCACGGAAAACCAGTACCAGTACCGCCGTAATGGCCCCGAGGCTTCCGACGATGGTAGATCCTTTTATCCCGAATAAGACGCATATTCCCACCACCGAGAAAATGAAAATCCCTAAAATTTTTACGGTTTCGGAAATGGCATTCAGCGCCATGATTTTATAGTAATCCTGTTTGATGACGAAATAATTCCTGAAGGCCGTGAGTCCCCGGTAGAGCATACCGGCAAAGATTAAAACAAGACCTAAATTAACAGACCGGATAATGAATTTCGTGGTATTTTTCAACGCGCCGGCGAAAATAGATTCGTGAATGCCCCCGATAATCAGAAGCGCAATCAGATGCGCGAGGGAGTTGGTAATCCTTGAGGCATACACCGAATTCACAATCGGATATTTCTCCTGATTGCGGAAGATGCTGAAAATACTGTTGATAATGATTTTCAGGATAAAATCGATGACAAAGAAGACCGCACAGAGCAGGGCCAGTTTCACAATCATATGGAATACCCAATCCAAACCCGCCGGCGAGATTTTACTTATATAAACGTACAGGGGTTCACTTAATTCCTGTATCAGATCCTTGGTTTCTTTTAACTGGTCTTTCATCAAAACAAATTTACTAATTTTAGATTCACCGAAACCCTTTAATAACGGGATTTTTCACCATAATCTATCTTAATTTTTTACATATTATTCAAAATTTAATTCAAATCATAACATATTTAATAACAAAATGACTAAATTAGTATTCTAATTAAAAAAAACTAAAGCTTATGAAAAAGTTTAATCTTCTCTTCATTTTCATTGTTCTTTTATCATTGGGAGCCTGCCGGTCGGAATCGGATACTTCAGCCGAAATGACAGTTGACCATACCGTAAAAACAGGAAAAGTCACCGGAAAAGTCATGTCCCAAAACGGAGTGAATCCCATCGGTGGCGCTTCGGTTTTTACGTTTGATGACAAGTATAAAATTTACTACACGACCTCCGATGCCGACGGAAACTTTACGCTGGAAGCTCCCGTAGGAATACATACCATCCATATTCAGACCGGTAACGGAAGCAACTTCCGGACGGAAATTTCCGCTACGGTGAAAAACAACGAAACGTTAAGCCTCGATGCGGCACAGACCAAACTGAACCAGGTGGCGAAAATCGCTTACGTAAAAGGAAGTTATGATAAAATCGAGGATATCATTCTGAGCCTGGGATATACCGCAACCGAAATTACAAACAACGACCTTACCAGCCTGCCGACGCTGGCGCAGTATGACATCATCTTTCTCAACTGCGGCTCCAGGAACAACTACTCTTCAAATCCGGCACTTTATGCCGCCGCTGAAGCCAATCTTGCCATTTTTGTGGCCAACGGAGGAAGTATCTATGCTTCCGACTGGGATGTATCTTATCTGGTAGGCGGAACCAGCAATACTTCGACCTGTGCTCCGGCTGGCGGATTTGTTCCCGATTCCAAGCTATGTTCCAAGAACATCGGAAATTCCGGTAATGTAGGGGCTACCGTAACCAACGCCGGTCTTACCACTGCTTTGGGATTCAATACGCTGAACATCAATTATGATTTGGGGGCATGGCAGAAAATCATCACTTACGATCCTGCTTACTGGGAAGTTCTGGTAAAAGAAACATCATCAAATGATGCTTTGATGATACGGACCAACCACTTTTCGGTAACCGGATTGCCAACAATACCGATTGGTAATGCCCCGACGACGACTTTTACCACGGTTTGCATTACCCTTCCGGGAAATATCCAGATCAGCCTTTCCGTTCCTCAGGCTATCGTACCGTACCTGATAGCACTGGGCGCCACCGTTGGACCTTGCTCGGGAGCTGCCAACAGCGGATATATTTACTATACGACTTTCCACAATCACGCCAGCGGAAACATCGGAAATTCCGGAGTTATCCTGAAATACGTGATCCTGAATCTATAATAAATCTCAATTTAAATAAAAAGCGGCTTTTCTGAAAGCCGCTTTTTTTATATCTTGCATAGTATAATCAAAATCTCATGGATGTCGTATTAATTGAAATTCTCTGCCTGGTCCTGCTTTTTTTGGGAATACTGGGAACTTTTCTTCCCATATTGCCCGGATTGCTGCTAAGCATCTGCGGACTGCTGATTTATAAATTCGGAACCGATGCGGACCTACCGATGATCTATGTCTGGGCATTTGTGATTTTAACAGTAGCTTCGGTAGTCCTGAATTACGTAATTCCGGCAAAAACGAACCAGAAGTACGGAGGAACCCGCTGGGGAAGCATCGGTTCAATTGTCGGGACTATCATCGGGATGTTTTTACCGATTCCGCTGGGATTTCTGGTGGGCATGTTTGCCGGCGTGTTTATCGGGGAACTGCTTCACGACAGCAAAGACATGACGAAAGCCTGGCAATCGACCAAAGGCGCCTTTGTCGGATTCATTTACGGAACAGGATTCAGCCTGGTGGTCGGGATCGCCATGTTTCTGGTCGTGCTTCTGGATATGCTCAATATTATTTAAAAATAAATTATGATACCTTATAAAGCCCTCATTTTAAGTCTGGCACCGCTTTTTTTAATGAATTGCCGTGCCCGGAAGAAAGAAAATACGATAAAAATGGAAACCAATAAACCCGGAGCGGTAAAGATGACCGCTGCCGACGGGGAAATCCTGTATTTCAAGGAAGGTGAAAACCGGTTCCTGAAAGAATACCAGATGAACGTTACCTTCAAAGGGATTTCCGAAGACAGCCGGTGTCCGAAAAACGTCAACTGCATCTGGGCAGGAGTTGCCGTGGCACAGGTTGAAGTGATGGGAACGGCCACCCGGCCGATGACGCTTCAAATTGCTACCCTTGATAACCAGGCCAGAAACTACCATTCATCCGCTTCATTCAACGGGTATACGATATCGTTAGCCGATGTTCAGCCTTATCCAAACGGTATAGACGGTGCAAAGGCGTTAAAAGGTCGATACGTCATTGGAATTACCATCAAAAAAGGAGAAAAGGCATCTACCATGAAATAGGTCTTTTACCTTTTGAAACAAGATATTCATTGATTTTGGAAAACGGCCTGCTCCCGAAAAACCCCCGGTGAACGGAGAAGGGCGAAGGGTGTGCCGATTTTAAGATAAAATGTTTGGCCGGATCAATAAGTTCGGCCTTCTTTTGTGCAAAAGCTCCCCAAAGGACAAATACGACATTCTCTTTTTTATCCGAGATTTCTTTAATGATATAATCGGTGAACTTTTCCCAGCCCAGGTCTTTGTGGGAATTGGGCGAATGTGCGCGGACCGTTAAGGTAGCATTTAACAACAAAACCCCTTGTTTGCCCCAGTCGTCCAGTTCTTTCGACGTCCTTACTACGCCTGTATCATCTTTTAATTCGATAAAAATATTTTTCAGCGACGGGGGTGCAGTTACCTGTTCGGAAACGGAAAAACAAAGGCCGTTTGCCTGATAATCGTTATGGTAAGGATCCTGACCGAGAATCACCACTTCAATATCATCAAAAGGCGTAATCTCCAGAGCCCTGAAAATCTGGTTTTTCGGCGGGAAAACTTTGGTCGTTGCATATTCCTGTTTTACTTTTTCCCAAAGGTTGGTAAAATAAGGCGTATTTTTTATCGGAGCTAAAACTTCGGTCCAGGTCATAATTTTAATTTGAAGATTTGAAAATGGTTTAATCTGAAAATGAATTTTCCTGATCGTTTTTTATTAATTTAAAATATTCATCGAAGAAAACAGCTGTTTCATCAGGATGAATATCATAAGGGTCACTAAAGGTAATATCAATTTTCTTGCCTTTATAAAAAAGAAGCTTATGTCCGGAACTTTCCATATCGATATAAGAAACTATAGCTTCCGAAACCTCTGAAAGTTCCTCAATCCATTTTTTCACGGAAAGCGATTCAACAAGCATGCTGCTCATAGCCGTCGTGACGGCAGTAAATATCAGATGATAAATACCATCTACGCCGGACTTTCTGATTTCGGAATCAAAATCTCCTATCCTTATTTTTCCGTTTCCTAAATAATAATTTTCAAAAGTCTCTTTAAAATCTTCGATATCAAAGGAATAAGGATAATGAATAGCAAGACTATTGATAATCACAGGATCTATATCAAAAATAAGAGAGGCTGTAAAAGAAAGTTGATCATGTATTTTTAAGTAGGAATTATTAGAAGCATTTTTATCATTTTTAAAATAGTGTCCACCGATTTTTACATTTTCACTTTCCCACTGTAAAAATTTGGGTTCGTCGTAATCATACAACTTTTCGCTAAACCAATGCAATGCATCAATCAGTTTTGCTTCTTTTACAAAAATTTCTATCGAGTAATCTAATCCCATTTTAAATTAAAAACAACAATCATTAAAAGAGATAAATAATCTCAGGATGATCATTAGCAAAAACATTTTTTTAAGCCAAAAAGTTTTTCTGAAACAACAGAACAGCCAGTTCATTCAGATACTCTGCTATTTCCGGCAGATACTGGAACCGTTATTTTTTCCAAGGCAATATTGTAAGAAAATCTGTGGTACATTTTTTTATTTCTTCTCCGGAAACTCCCCGTTCCCATTCTTTTTCAAAATCAAAGTTTTCTTTTTTGCTGATCTTGTTAAGTCCGCAATAATGAATGGATTTTCAAGAGAATTGATCCATTTGATAAGCTCGCTTTTTTCGGAGGACGATTCATTGTGTTTCAATTTAATGATCCAAAGATAATGATTTTACAAATTACGGACGGAAGTCTTCAGGCTGAAAACCAGATTTTCCGGAAACCCTTCATCCTTCCGTCCTTCTTCCGGTATGAAATGATGCTTTAGGAGAAGCTGCCTGGAACTTTCGTTATCCTGATGTGTCATAGCAACAATTTCATCAAGATGCAGATGATGGAAAGCAAAACCTATAACGGCAGCTAAAGCTTCTGACATGATACCCTTTCTGTGATACTCCGGCAACAATTCATAACCCACCTCAGCCGTTTTCCGGTCTTCCGAAAAATTCCACAGGCAGATGGTCCCGATAAGATGAGACTGATCCTTTAAAGAAATCCCCCAGTAAAACGTCTGCTTATTTTCAGTCCGTTCTTTAATGGTTAGAATAAACTGCAAAGCATCGTAATTGTCTTTCGGAGAGTTTCTTTGCACGAACCGGTTGATGACTTCATTGCTCCGGATCTTCAGGATATCTTCAACATGGGTTTCGTTGATTTCTTTAAGTTGCAGTCTTTTTGTTTCCAGTTTCATATATACTCTTTGATGATAGATATTTTCAAATTCCCAAATTAACTCATTTTCAAATTAAATTCACATTTTCTCACTAAATTTGTACTGTGTATATAAATAAAGAAGATTTAAACGAATTAGAGTTTCCGCAATTGCTCGCGGAAATATCTCCTTTTGCATATTCCCCGAAGACGCGGGAAAAGATTCTTGAGCTTCGTCCGATGGAAATCGGCGAGGCAGAAATTTCCCTGAAAAAAACGTCCGAATATCTTTCGAGTTTTGAAAGTTCGAATGCCGTTCCTTTTGATGAATACGAAGACATCGAAAATGAACTGAAGCTGATGCTCATCGAGAATTACCGTCTCGAAAACAGCGCTTTCATGAAAATCAAGACGCTGACGGAACAGATCGGAAAACTGCAGAAGTTTTTCCCGACCATGCCGGAGACCTTCCCTACTTTGATGGAAGATGTATTGGTCCTGGAATTTAAAAAGGAAATCATTGACAAGGTAGATAAAGTCTTTAACCGTTTCGGAGAAGTGAAAAGCGAAGCTTCACCCGTCCTGAAAGAATTACGCGCGGAAATCCAGGTGGCCAAAAAAGCCATCCAGGAAAATTTCAACCGCGCCCTGTTCAATTACGGACAAAGCGAATTCCTGGATGACATCCGTGAAACGATTATTGATGACCAAAGGGTTCTGGCCGTAAAATCCGGATTCAAGAAAAGGGTTGCGGGAAGGGTTCTGGGACTATCCAAAACAGGATCCATTACCTACATTCAGCCGGATTCCGTAGTCAAGCATTACTTCAAGCTGAAAGAAAGCCAGGAAGAGGAGAAAAAAGAGATCGATAAGATCCTGAGAAAACTGACAGCCGAACTTGCCGAGTTTCAGCCTCAGCTCTGGAGATACCAGAAATACATCTTCGATCTTGATCTGACGAGGGCCAAATCGAAGTTCGCCGAACTGATCAACGGGGTACTGCCGAAAATCAACCGTCATAAGACGTTGCGGTTAAGAGAAGCTTTCCACCCGCTTCTTTTCCTGAGAAATAAAGCAGAGAACAAAACCATTTTCCCCCAGACGCTCAGTTTAACCGACCATAACCGGATCATCTGTATTTCCGGACCGAACGCCGGCGGAAAATCGATCACACTGAAAACCGTAGGTTTGCTTCAGCTGATGATCCAAAGCGGGATCCTGGTTCCGACGCACCCGAAATCCGAAATGTTTTTCTTTGATAAGATCATGACCGATATCGGGGATAATCAGTCCATCGAAAACCATCTTTCCACGTATTCATCCCGACTGAAGAAAATGGGCGGGATCATCCGGGAAGCCGATGCGAACACGCTTCTTCTGATCGACGAATTCGGGACGGGTTCCGATCCTGAGCTTGGCGGTGCCTTAGCCGAAAGTTTCCTTGAGTTTTTCTACGATAAAAAAAGCTTTGCCATCATTACGACCCACTACACCAATATCAAACTGGTGGTGGAACAGCTTCCGAATGCCGAGAATGCCGCTATGCTCTTCAATGAGGAAACGCTGGAACCGATGTATAAACTGGAAGTCGGACAGGCCGGAAGCTCGTTTACTTTTGAAGTGGCGGAGAAAAATAAGATCCCGAGGTTCATCATCCATTCCGCAAAGAAAAAAGTGGAACATGATATCGTGAACCTGGATAAAACCATCGTTAAGCTCCAGCAGGAAAAATATGAAGTCGAAAAGCTGAAAACCGACCTTGCCGAGCGAAAGGAATCCGTTGAAGACAAGCGCGACAATCTCCAGAAACTGAACGAACAGCTTCAGCAGAAGCTCTACAACTTCCAGAAGTTGTATGAAGAGGAACACCGGAAATTACAGTTCGGGAATAAGATCGAAGCATTTATCGACAGCTATGTGAAAGGGAAATCCAGGAAGGATGTCGTTAAAGATTTTGTGAAGATCCTCGAACAGGAAAAATTCAGGAAGATCGGAGCCGATAAGGACGAAAGCAAACGCCTGCAGGTCGTAAAACGCAAAATTACCCAGCAGCTGAAGAAAGAGGAAGTGATTGATAAAATTGCGGAAACCAATGAAAAGCTGGAAGAAAAACGCAAAACCGACCGTGAGCTCTGGATGAAAGTCGGGCAGCGGGTGCGCATTACCGGAAGTACCAGCGTGGGAACCATTGAAAAAATTTCAAGAAATAAAGTCATTGTGAATTACGGAACGTTTAAGACGACCATCAACGCGGATGAACTGGAAAGGATTTAATTTTTGATCATGACGGTAAAAACGCAGATTACATTTAAGGATTTTCTGATGTTTCACCTCAAAAGTTCTTTTCCGAGGCTGATGGCTTTTTTACTGATTCTCATGTTGGCATTTATCCTGAAGGAATCGGTGGACGGCAATACGGAAAATACTCTTTTACAGTCGGTTCCGGTGTGGTCTGGTATTCTGCTTGTGTTTATGGTCATCCGGTCTTTTTTCAGCATCCGGTTTGCTTTTAATTCAAACAAAAATATCCAGGAAAGGATTGATTATACGTTTACAGAAGAAACGATCCGTGCACGGGGAGAGACTTTTGAAGAAGAATTTACCTGGAACTCCGTTTATAAAGTAAAGGAAAATAAAGGCTGGTTCCTGATATACCAGAATGCGCAGGTCATGAGTATGGTACCGAAAAAGTTTTTTGCCAAAGAACAGGTTTCAGGGCTGAGAACGATCATTAAGGCCAATCAGGTAAAAGCCAAACTCAGAAAAGATTAATCCATAAAAAATAAAGAGCGTACCATAACCGATACGCTCTTTATTTTTTTTCTTTCTGTGATAGGAGAAGCTTTTATTTTTTAATAAATTTCAGTTTTGTGACATGATCTTTGTTTCTAATCTGAATAAAATAAACCCCTTTCACAAGATCACGCACGTTAATGGTCTTGTCAGCAATTTTCCCTTTATGCATCAGTTGTCCGGCGGCATTATAAATTTCAAATTCGGTTCCTTCGATTCCGGAAATGTTTAAAACATCTGAAGCGGGGTTGGGGTAAACGCTGATATTCTGAGGTCTGTTGATTTCGTTGGCCGAAAGATTTGCAGGCGTCAACAGATAGACCCCGTAATCCTCTACTTCACCATAGCTGAAAGTTCCGCAGGCAGAGCTGGTCTGGGTTTCACTGATCATCACTCTCATAGCCACCCCGCAGGCATTTCCGGTTTGGAAAGCAAATGGCGGAACGTTAAATGTGGCGGTTGCAGCAGATGAGGCTGAAGCGCCTGACGAGAGCATCATTTCCGAAGACTGGAAAATGCCGTCGCCGTTAAAATCGATCCATGCTCTTACAAATACGGGATTCGGAGAACCCGTCCAGGTTTTGGAGACGGAAATCTGGTTGCCCGTACTGCCGATCATCAGCTGTACTTTCCGGGTGGGATCAGGACGGTAATCCGTATAATTGGAGGTTCCGGAATTACTGACCATCGGAGAAATTCCGCTTCCTGTGGGCATAACCGTCACATTAGACATATAAACAATACTAGAATCTGCCGATGCTGCAGCACAATAATTCGGAGACTGTGTCGTAAAAAGTACGGAAGGCGACCAGGCACTCGTCGAAGGAGAACCGGAGCATACTTTTGCCACCTGTACTTCATAGGTTGTACACGGCATTAAAGCTGTTATCGTAAAAGCGTTGACAGAAACCTGATTAACATTAACCCACGCAGAAGCCGGATATAATCTGAATCTTATTACATACGAAGTCACCGTCGGGTCATTCGTCCAGGTTACGGTTCCGGAAGTCATGGTAATATTCGAAACCTGTACATTGGCAGGCGCCGTATCACAGAGATAGCAATATCCGGGATCTCCCGCCGTTCCATTTCTGCTTTGAAAACATGAAATTCCTGAGAGGAAAATAAAGAAAAAAAGGAGTTGTTTTGTCATATTTAATCGGTTTAGATTGTTTCCTGAAGCTATTAGGTGCCCTAAAGATACTTAATAAATCAGCATCTTCAGTTTTTATTATATTTGAAACATGACCAAAAACCCTAAAATCTCCGGATTTTTTATCTGAAACTGCTGATTCCGGCCTTTCTGTTTTCATCAATATTCGCTTTTCAGACGGGTTTCAGTATCGGTAATTTCGGGTTCTGCTTTTCTGTAATTTTTCCTGCTTTTCATTTTTTAATATATGAACTGAGACTGAAGAATGAATATGTCTTTTTTGCCAATTTCGGTTTTTCCAGGTCTTTCCTCTGGATCATTACGGTTTCAGTCGGCCTTGCCATCAATATCATTTCTAAATTTTTATGAGTAAACTTCACATCGACAGCATTACAAAATCTTACGGGTCAAAAAAAATTCTGCAGGACATTTATCTGACGTGTGAAACCGGACAAATTGTTGCAATACTCGGAGGAACAGGCTCGGGAAAATCAATGTTACTACAGATTATTTTCGGAACCATGAAAGGCGATTCCCAGTTCATTAAGTTTAATGATGAAGTTTTAACGAAGCAATCACACCGAAGAAAGAAAATTGCTTATCTGCCGCAACAACCGATGTTTCCGAAAAACATCAAAATCAGAGAAATGATTCCTTTGTTCTGCAACCTTGAAAATACCCGTAACCTTTTTAATTCTGATCTCCTGAGACCTTTATTAGACAGAACGACCCGGAATCTCTCCGGCGGCGAAAGAAAACTGGTGGAAGTACTGACGGTCATCCATTCCGAAGCTGAATTTATCCTGCTGGATCAGCCTTACAGCGGACTCTCCCCTATCCTGACCGAAAAAGTAATGAAAATGATAAAAGAAGCATCCCACGACAAAGGATTTATCATTTCAGATTTTATGACCGAATCGGCACTGGAACCGGCGGATGAAATTTATCTCCTTAAAGACCGTTCTTTGAAGCACATAAAAGATTTAAATGAATTACAACAGCATTATTATCTGCCGAAAAGCATTTAATTTATATATTTGGACTGTTAAAAAAATTTCATGATGATTTCCGTACGCAAGGCATTTTACATATCCGCATTCAGTATTTTCTCTGTGGCTTTCGCCAAAGGTCAGAATAAAGTTCCTTTCGGGGTGGTGAAAGCTGAAGAAGGCTACGCCATGGTACGGGTTCACAAAGATGATTACCGGAAAATCGTCGATAAGATCCGCATGAAGACGGGCGATGTCTTTATTTACGAAAAGCCGGCCCCGGGAGAAACCGAATGGATATGGATCAGATATCCTGAAAGGGAGGACACTGAAAAACCTTTCGTGCGGTACGACAGCATTACCAAAGAAGGCATGGTGAATAAAAACCGGGTGGTTTTTGTAGACAAGCTGCCGCAGTTTACCCCTTCCAAATCCAAAAATGGGAAATCGCTGATCTTTACTGATGATTCCAATCCTAAAATCCCAGGAAATCAGAGGACAAAGGTGATCATTGACGTCTACCCTTCTTATGCAAAGATCAAAAAACAGGAAAAGGATGCCGAAGGAAATATCCTGAAAGTGGATAAAGTAAAAGCCTGGGGCGTCGGAAAAGAACTTCCCGAAGACCTGACCGAAATCAAATCCGTACGCGTTCAGCAGCCTGGAAGAGGATCCGTTTTCGTAAGGGATGCCATCAAGAATATGTTCCAGCCTAGTATGGATTTTAACAACGTCGGCGTAACGGCCATTGACAACGACCATATTTTCCTATACATGATCAACGGTTCCGGACCAAACCGTTATACCACGATCTGGACCATCAAGCAGGGAAAGGCCGAAAGCCAGATCATTTTCAAAAACCCTGAATAATTCATCAATAATCATTACTTTTGCCTGCAGAAAGCTTTTGTATCTGCTGAACGGCTATACCCAGGCTTTCCGGAAAGCGGTTCTGCTTAACTGCAGATTAAAAGGGAATCGTGTGCAAATCACGAACTGTCGCGCAACTGTAAGTAACTGAAGTCTTTATTAATGATCCACTGTCCGGAGCAACGGATGGGAAGGAAATAAAGATGTTACAAGTCAGGAGACCTGCCTTTTTCTTTACAATAAAAACTTTCGCGATTTGAAGTTTATTGACCAGACGGACACCGGAGATTCCCATCTCTGCTCTGCTGTCGTGTTGATCTATTTCATTCCGCTTTAATTAATAATGAAATATGACGACAGAAGAAAGAATTGAAAAGTCCGAAACCCGAATTTTCAAAGCGGTTTTTCCCAATACCACCAACCATTACGATACGCTTTTCGGAGGTACGGCCATGCAGCTGATGGACGAAGTGGCCTTCATTGCAGCCACCCGCTTTGCCAGGAAACGCGTGGTAACCGTGAGCAGCGACAAGATCGATTTCAAAAGGTCGATTCCGGCAGGAACCATCGTGGAGCTGATCGGGAAAGTAGTGCACGTAGGCAAAACCAGCTTAAAGGTAAATGTGGAAATTTATACCGAGCAAATGTACTCTTACGAAAGAGAACGGGCAATTGTGGGCGACTTTACTTTTGTGGCCATTGATGAATTCAAAAAACCGGCCCAAATCCTTTAAAGTTCCGGCGGCCCTGAGCTGCTGAAACCTATACTTCTCAATATTTTTTAATCTTTTCCGGCGGGCTTTGCCCGCCGGATTTTTTATTTTAACGTGAATTCAAGCGTATCAATATCATATTCAGCCGATTATTTAATTCAAAAATAAAAATGAAACTGATGCAGCCGGGATTTTAAATAATACTTATCTTGCCGGAACAAGTACACGGTTTATCCTATATTGTATTAAGCCGTCCTTTCAGGACGTTAAAAACAAGAGAAATCCCTCCCTGATTAAAAAAAGGCCGGTTATTCAGGAGTGCATAAGAACTTCTCTGATAAAGCAATCACCCATTCAGTTTGATGATCAGGACCTTTGATCCTGTGTCTGACAAGAGCAACTTCCGGTTTCCGGTTTCCGGCTTTCCGCCTTTATTTGCGGTTTGTACCTCGAATTCACGTTATTTCAATTCGAATTCAGCGATGTTTGTTGTGATCTTAGATGGAAAAGTCCCGGTCTCCGGATTCCCTCATCCAATCCCTCTATTTCACCACTTTCTCCGTTTCCAGGTTTTTAATCAGCAGCAGCTGAAAGGCTTCTCCCAGTTCGTCGGAGGCCCGGCTGATGGCATTTTCGAGCATATTCCGGATCTGTTTCTCGGTAACGCCGGCTTCGGTCCAGCTTTTTCCCGATGTATGCGAATTTAAAATAAAAGGCATCATCCGGTCGATCGCACAGGCGAAAATGGCATCCGGTGTCTCCTCTTCCTCGAATTCCAGCCACAGGTTGAAGAATTCAGACCGCAGCGGCTCATCCAGAATCCCGAAAATCTTTTGGGCGGAGATTTTTTCCCGCTCAAATTTTCCGGCCATGGCCGTTTCGTCAAATAGAAAAGTATCGCCGGCCTCAATTTCAACCAGGTCATGGATCGAGAGCATCCGGATAACCCTCAGCAAATCGATATCCGCCCGGTTTCTGGCGTACGGAAAAAGAATCTGGGCCAGGATAATGATCTGCCAGGAGTGCTCCGCCGTATTTTCCCTCCTTGAATCATCGGCATTGTAATTTCTTCGCTGTACATTTTTCAGGGCGTCCACCGCCAGGATAAAATCGATTTCTTTCCGGATCTTCATTGCTGGTTTTATTTTACTTGATGTAATTTTTTACAAAAATAAGGCTTTTGAAGATAGTCTTTATTCAAATACCATTATTATCAGTCCTGAAGTTGGAAATGGCAAGAACATTTAAGAACAGTGCCGGGAGGACACAAGGAATCTGGTGATTTCAATTTTCAGGCTGCTCATCAGATCGTTTCCATGTCCGGCGTTGCAAAATCACTCTGCAAGCTATAAGTTGATCATAGAGAAAGCGGTTGCACTTTCTATGTAAACCATTCAATACCTCAACATATCATTTTTTTATTATGAGATAAGTCGTACTTTTAAGGTAAATATTCAGTATGGCTCCGAAATTCAATTATCCGGCAGAGATTAAAGGAAAAAGAAAATTATATTCATTGTTTAATGGGGTAAAAGATCCGTTGGCCGTCATCAGCGGAAATCACGATCTCTTCGGCGACAGTTATTACCTGAGGGCCACGTTTACAGATAAGAAATTTATTTTCACGCAGGATAAGGAGTTGATCGAATACATTTTAAAGCAGAACCATAAAAACTACTTTAAATCGGAAATCCAGGCGGTTACCCTGGGTAAATATCTCGGAAACGGCCTGCTGACCAACAACGGCAAAGACTGGCTTCAACAGCGGCGGCTGATTCAGCCCGGCTTCAGCAAAACCAAAATCGCCAATCTTGTTTCCATTATGGACGAGGAGATCAATAAAGCATTCCAGCCATTTGATCAGGAACCGGAAACCGATCTGTATGACTTTTTCCATACCCTGGCGTTCAATATCGTGGCCAAAACCCTTTTCAGTTCGGATATTGAAGAAGCTGAAATAAAGGAACTGGGGAAAATCATTACCGAAGTCCAGGAAGTTTTCGCCAAGGAAGTAAGGCTGCCGTTTTATACCCAGATCCTGAAAGCCCTCGGTGTCATCGGTAAGACCATCAGGAAAAGCGAACGGTCGAAAGCCATTATCCAGCGGGTTCTGGACAAACGCCGGAACTCGGGAGAAGAAAAGAATGACCTCCTGGATATGCTGATCCAATCGAGATATGAAGACACCGGGCTGCCTATGACTGATCAGCAACTGGTGGACGAAATGCTGATCCTTTTCATTGCCGGGCATGAGACTACCGCCAACGCTTTAAGCTTTATCTTTTTCGAAATCAGCCGGAATCCTGAAGCGGAGGAAAAATTACGGCAGGAAATTGCAGAAGAGGGGGAAAATGCTTTTATCAGTGAAAGCCTGATGAAGAAATCATTTACCACCAACATTATTAAAGAGGCGATGCGGCTGCATTCCCCGGCCTGGGCCATGGACCGCCAGGCACTGGAAGACGACCGTTTCAAAGAATATTCCTGGGAAAAAGGGACTTTAATCATCCTTTATATTTCCGGCCTTCACCGGAACCCGAAATACTGGGACCGGCCCAATGATTTTATTCCGGAACGTTTCGATGATGAGAATGCCCGTAATTTTGCCTACTACCCTTTCGGAGCCGGGCCGCGTCTCTGCATCGGCGAACATTTTGCCATGATGGAAATGACACTGATTGTCCGTAAATTCTACAGCAAATACCATTTCGAATCTTATCAGGAAACATTGGAGAAAAAAGCACTGGTCACTTTAAGAACCACCAGCCTGCCTGGCAAAATCGTTAAAATTTAAAGCAGGTCCTTAAAAGCTCTGATCGTCAAACACAGGTTATCTTCATTAAAACAAACCTGCGGGATTTCATGACGTCCTGTCATCTCTACAAACAGCTTTCGCCCCTGCAGGCTTGTTAAGGTTGTCTGCTTTCGCAGAACCTACGTTTCATTCCTGAGCTCTGATTTTCAAGTCTGCTTCCGACATCTTAATCTGATCTTTTTACTTGTATTGGCATTAAAACTTATCCTGTTTCATAAAAATTCCCATTGCCCGAATTTCATCAGCAAAAATAATTTAACTGATTTACAGACATTTAAATAATAAATAATTATTTTTCCACTACTTTGTATTGCATAATACCATTTTAATTACATATCTTTGTAATGTAAAATCGAAAGAGGTTCGCTAGCTAGGTTCCCGATTTCGAAAATTATATAACTAATTAACAAAACTTATTAAAGATGAATACCGAAAATACCAAAGCGCAAATGCGGAAAGGGATTCTGGAATTCTGTATTTTAAGCCTCATCAACCACCGCGAAATGTATGTTTCCGACCTGATCGATGAGCTGAAAAAAGGAAAGCTGGATGTCGTGGAAGGAACCCTCTACCCTCTTTTAACCCGATTGAAAAACGGAGAGTTTCTTTCCTACCGGTGGGAAGAGTCTACAGGAGGCCCGCCCCGAAAATACTACCAGATCACGGAAAAAGGGAAACTGTTCTTAGGGGAACTTCAAAATACCTGGAACGATCTGACCGAAGCAGTAAACCAAATCACTCAAAAACCTTAAAAACAAAGCTATGAACAAAACACTCTCAATAGGACTTGCCGGTTTTTCTTTTACCATAGAAGAACATGCTTATATAAAACTGAGCGATTACCTTAACGCGCTCAGAAGCTCACTGGATGCTTCGGAAGCGGATGAGGTAATGCACGACATTGAAATCAGAATGGTGGAAATCTTCAGGGATTCCATGGCGAAACGTGAAGTCATCAACGATTCGGATGTAGAAAGAGTAATTGCCCAGATCGGGAGCCCTGAAAAGATCGAAGAGCAGGAAGAAGCTTACTACTCTGAAAAAAACACAAAGAGGACAGGCAGCGCAGGAACGGAATATTCCGATAAAAAGCAGCTGTTCCGTGATCCTGAAAAACAGAAGATTGCAGGAGTTTGTGCTGGTCTGGCAGCTTATTTCGGAATGGACATCACGGTGATGAGGCTGATCTGGGTAGGAGCATTCTTATTCCTCTGGGTAGCCCCGGGATCTTCTTTCCTGGTTATTCTTCTGTACTTCATCCTTTGGGCTGTTCTTCAGAAAGCCGAAACGGCATCCGACTTCCTGAAAATGAAAGGAAAACCGCTGAATTTCGATAACCTAAAGGAAGAATCCAGCAAACTGGTACAGTTTGCGAATGAAACCACCACAAGAGCCGGTGAAATCTATATTGAGAACAAACCTTATATCAACAATGCCAGCAGCGGTATATGGAACATCCTGAAATATGTCATCGGCGTATTCTTCGCACTAATGGCGTTCGGAAGCATCATCGGGGTATTTGTCCTGTTCGGTTTATTCGGGATCGACTCCAATTTTCCGGGTGCCAATGAAATGAAATTCCTTTTTGATGACGACGGTCTTTACACCGTGTTTTCAGCACTGATTATTATCGGCTCCCTGATTCCTGCAGTGCTGTTTACCGTACTGAGCATCAAAATTTTCTCTCCGAAAACAAAACTGAGAAATATCGGATGGGTACTGGGCGCTTTATTCCTTGCTTTAATCGGTCTGGGTGCATATTTCGGAGTAAGCATGGCCAAAAGGGAAATGTTCTTCAAAGGCCATAAAGAAGATACGGAAGAAATTTCCATCAATACCAAATCGGATACGATCTATGCGGATTTCAAACAGATCACCATTCCTCAGAACTTCATCGCCTATGACGACGATCTTTATTCCGATAAGGTTTCGGTTTACCATAAAGACTGGATCCATGTGGATGTGACGAGAAAGGCCGATGTAAAGACACCGTATCTGATCATCAAAAAAGAAGCTAAAGGATATAACCTCCCACTGAATGTAAGCGTTCCGGTAGATATCATTAACAACAAGATCATCTTCCCGAATTATATTAAATATCCTTACAACCACCGATTCAGAGATTACAGCGTCGATTACGAACTGGTACTTCCGATGAAAACAGTAGTAATCCCGGTAAAACAGGACGGCATCAGCTTCGACGGAGACCTTAATGCAGACGGCATCAACGATAACGACCAGGAGAAGGATGAAGACGGGAACATCAGAATCGGGGAAAATAAAATCACGGTAAACGGTTCTACCATAGAATACAATTCCGATGACCAAGACAGCATTATTGTCAACGGAAAAAAAGTCGCCAGCGACGAAGCAGACCATGTGATCGACTCCATGAAACACAGCATCAAAAAGATGAAAGGAGCCAACATCGACTTCAAGGTGGATAAAGATAAAAATGAAATTTCCATACAAACCAAATAACTAAACTTCAGAGAGTGGCAGAAGGTGTGAACGGATGACCCAAACGTTTGAAATTCACACCCTTCTTCTCTCAGAGAAAATGAAAAAATGTAAAGATTTAATTCTTCATTTCAGGAAAAAGATTTACATTTGTGTTGTTAAAAAATAATAACCGAAACACTCATTAAAAATATTAAACAATTATGGTACAACTGGCATTAGAAATTGTAATGAAAATTGCTGATTTAATCAGCAGTCTGTTTTAAGAGCGATAATATTTCAATATATTTGTAAAGTATAACCACTTTGGTTATACTTTTTTGTTTTTAACCGAAATATTATGAAAAAGCTGATTGGCAGACTGATTTTAAAATTAATGGGCTGGAAAGTCGTCCTGCAGGGCGATGTGAGCAGCCTGGACCGCTGTATCCTGGTTGTGGCACCGCACACCCACAATATGGAATACATCCTGGGGAATCTTGCCTATTGGTCGTTGGGAAAGCCTTTGAAAATCATCATCAAAGATGCCCATACCAAAGCCTGGTACGGCGGAATCGTGAGAGCGCTCGGCGGAATCGGGATCGACCGCAGCCGGAAAAACGACCTGATCAATTTCGTGGCAGAGCAGTTTGCAAAAGACGATTTCAGCCTGGTGATTACTCCCGAAGGCACCCGCAGCTGGGTCCCGAAATGGAGAAAAGGGTTTTATCACATGGCACTGGCAGCAAAAGTCCCTATTGTTCTGGCAGCAGGAGATTTTAAAAGAAATACCATTTTCTTAGGTTATACCATCCCTTACGAAAGACTAGCTTCGGTACCTTTCACGGAAATCATGCGGGAAATCCAGGACTATTATGTTAAAAACGATATCGGCCCGAAAATTCCGGAAAACTGGAACCCGAATATCATGGGACCCGATTCCGAAACGACAGCCGGCAACTAACTATTGGCTATTGGCTATTGGCTATTGGCTATTGGCTATTGGCTATTGGCTATTGGCAAAATTATTCATTACTTATTACCCATTACTAATTACTCATAAAAGATGTATATTAAAGATCAACCGAAGGAAGAAATACTGGCATTCATTAACGCCTGGGGCGGTGAAACCTTCGCCAAAACCCTGGAGATCCGTTTTACGGATATTGATGTGGAAAATGAAACTTTAACGGCCACAATGCCTGTTCTGCCCAGAATCCATCAGCCTTTCGGGATCATGCACGGCGGGGCAAGCTGCGTGCTGGCCGAAACCATGGGATCAAGCCTGTCCAACATCTTTATCGACGGCGAAAAATACTTCGGTGTGGGAACCAACATCAATACCAACCACCTGAAAAGCAAAAAGGACGGAACGGTCACTGCGGTTGCCCGGTTTATCCGGAAAGGAAAAACCATGCACGTCTCCGAAATCGAAATTCGCGATGAAAAAAACGCCTTGATCAGCCACACCACGATGACGAATACCATCATCCGGAAATAAGATTAAATGAATAAAATACGGAGCTCAAATTTTTTGGGCTTTTTTCATATATCAACTGCAACCTTTTCGTTCTTCTGTATCTTATAGGAAAGACTTAATACTTTACAATGTGCTCAGCAACCCCGTATCTGTGAAAAAAATATTTTACTTTAGTCCCTTTTTATTTTTGGCGTTAAGCTGCGGAAGAGAAATTATAGATTATAGGATCATTAATAAATACAGCTATATCAATGAAAGCAGTACTGATATGGATATCTACTCCTACTATCAAGGTAAAAAAACGAAACATGTGATCAGTAAAGGAAATACGTACAGCCAGGAACTGGATCTTAATTTCGGCTCCGTGGATGACATCATCTTCTATGCAGACAGCGTAAAAATTGTTTACGAACAAAACCGGTTTAAAATATGGAAGGCCACGGATAACAACAGCCGGAATATTTTAATGAGAGATGAAAATTATACGAAAACAGCAGAAAAAGAAAATTTTGAGGCGTTTCAGTTTACATTTACAATACAGGATGGTACCCAGACTTCATCTTGCAACGGAAACTGCAATTGAAAGACTTTGATTTTCCTGCAACGGATAATTAGCTTTGAAAATATTACTAAAAAAATAAGTTTTCTTCATATAGAAATGGAAAATTCCGGTATGCCCCGGAATTTTCTGCTTTTAAGGAAACATCGGCATTCACAGGACATTCAGTTTTTAATCTGATCTAAAAACTTATCCACCATTAAAACAGGTTTACCACTTATATTTATTTTAAACTGATCCGGAAGATATTCAAATATTCAGAGAAGCGTAAGGGATCGAAGATTAATTCTTACATTTAAAACTTATTTTATCTTTTTGATGCAACCTTTTCATTTTTTTTCATCTTTAAATAAAAAGGTATTATTATGAAAAATTTATTTTTACTTCTTATTTTAACGATAATGGTCTTAGTTTCATGCAGGGAAACGGGCACCGATGAAACTATAAACAAAAATACGCCGGTCTCCTACGATCTGTATGTGGCAGGAAACGATGAGAACAATACGGCCAGCTATTGGAAAAATACAGCTAAAACCGTGTTATCATCAGGAGCAGGATGCACTGCTACTAAGGTAACGGTAGATAATACTGATGTGTATGTAGAGGGAATCAAAATTGATCCGTCAACCTATACCTTCAAATATTATTACTGGAAAAACAACATTCGGTATGATATCGAACAGCAGCTTGGTCTGCAGTCTTCTGACGATTTCAAGATGAAAGATATGGCCTTTAAAAATGGAGATGTATACATCGTAGGAAACATAAAAAATCCCGCTTCGACATCCACTAATGATGCTTACCAGTTGTGTTATTGGAAAAATGGCAATAAGACGGTTCTGCATACCCATAATGCAGGAACCCTTAATGCTGAATCCGATATTGAAATTATCAACAATGATATCTACATTACGGCAACAAAAAATTATAATTCAGGCAATTATGACGCAGGTTATTATAAAAATGGCACCTATTACTTATTATCGAATACCAAAAACTTTTCTAAGTTTTTATATGATACATCAGGTGTTTATTTAATTGCAAAACACCGGCAAACCGGTGCACTCGAGCAGTACAATCTTACGACTAATATATATACGGCCTTCCCTTCCTACATAAATCCTGCAGATTTTCGTACGGCAGAATGGGACAACGGTAACAAATATTATATTCTTCCACAGTATTATTATAAGAATGCTACTCAGTACATTTTGGTCTCAACCGGAAGTCAGTTTATGTTTTGTGATGATTTCAAAGTTTTGAACGACAATGTTTACAAAATCCTCCATAAAGATAATTCCGGCGTTGATTATAAAGTATACATCAATGATGTAGAAGTGCTTACGACTACCAATACCGGTAATCAGAATGGCCGATTCAGAAGTCTCACCGTTATTCCCAACTAATCTATGTCAACTATTAACTGGCAGCATATTTACCAAGACTATTCCCCAAAACTTTTGGGGATTTGTCGTAGATATATCCAGGATATTTATACAGCAGAAGATATCGTGCAGGACAGCTTTATTACCGCCATCCAGAAAAACGATCAGCTGAATGATGAAAAAGCTCTGTTGGCCTGGCTGAAAAAAATTGTGGTAAACAATGCCTTACAACATATCCGTAAGCACAGCAAAGAAAGTTTTGTTGCTGCAGAATCCTCAGAAATCCAAGATCCCTATTCAGAAATGGACCATTCTCTTTCCGAAGAAAAAAACATCTTCATCTACGACTTTACCCATGAGGAGCTCTTGTCCTCGATCGACAGTCTTCCGCCCCATCACAAATCGGTTTTCAATTTATATTTCATTGAAAACCATTCGCATGCTGAAATATCCGGTTTGCTCGGCATTACGGTAAACACGTCCAAATCTCATTTACTAAGGGCTAAAAAATCCGTGCAGCAATATTTGATGAACAACATCCTGCAACAGAATACCCCGAAAAAGAAACTGGCGCAGCTTTTCGTAATCTTCGGGCTTGGCGGATTGCTTTGGGCACAGACTTTTAAAAGTAAGTTTGCAGACTTTAAAATTTCCCCTTCAAAAAAACTTAAAATTCCTTCTGATCTAACTAAAGTTTCCATTCTGCCTTCAAATAATTCTTTGAACAGAAAGATAATTATCTCCGGAACACTTCTAATTATGATCCTGACGTCCGTTTTTTTCTTACATCCTGGAAATAGATTTTTCATAACGAATCATTCAGCCATTTTATTAGAATCGACAGATGCGGTTCATGCTGAACTGAAGGATCATCAGCCCATTAAAAATAAGCCAGCAGCAAAAGAAGTACAAAATCCAACCGAACAGAATATAAAAGAAGAATTGTTAGCAGACAACAGGATAGATAACAGACAAAAAACACAATCGACTGAAGAAAAGTTACAAAGGCACAGTCTTCGGAATGCCATGGGCAAAGACACAGTTCATGAACTCCCACAAAAAGTGATGGTCGTTAAAAAAATCATTAAAAGAGATACTATCTTTGTAGAAAAATAAACGACCGACAGACCATGATCTTCAGAAAAACAGTATTGCTTTTAGTAGTCTTCACGGTAAGCTTATCATTTGCACAGCACCGTAAAAAAAAGAAAGTGGACACGGTATATGTTTATGAAAAAGTAATTGTTTATGATACGGTCTACCGTTTCAAACCTTTACCGTCCAGGCTGAAAGGTCTAATCCTTCCCGAATTGAAAGTTGAAGAAACAAAATTCGTACGTAATGTTTACAAAGAAGAAATCGATCGGCAAAGAGTTTCCAGAAGAGCACAATTACGAAGACCCGCTACTTTTCTTTACGGAATCGAAGGCGGTGCCGGCTTAAAAAACACCAGCTGGGATACAGGAAATTCAGGCAACAATCAGTTCGGGGAACATCTGGGACTTTGGGCTTCCAAAAGCTTTTTTAATAATCAATTTTCAGTACAGCTTTCTGCAAATGTCTATCACTGGAATTCCTCCTTCGATCTGGATGCCAACAAGGAAGATACTTTTCTTAATGGATACTATTTTACGAAAAATAACCAGCCGCTTTTGTTCCAACGATTTAACAATAAGCACTTTGAATATTCCTTCCAGCTAAAATTCATGTATGACTGGAAAAATATCCGTCCTTTTGCCGGCATTCTTGTGAATCGCAATACCTATAAGATGCAGTTTCTGGTACCGGAAAACAATGTCCTGAACCGGCTTGACGATTTTAAATCCAACCAGGCCAACCTGGGCTTTGCATTAGGACTTCAGTACCGGATTTTACGAAGATGGCTTGTATCCGCCGAATATCAGCAATATGCTTTAAAGAATTTTTCATTAAAAAATGCTGACTTTGATTTTGAGATTTTTAAGACGAATAATACCTTTGCAGAAAGAAAAATAAGTTTCGGAATTTCCTATATCCTTTCGAAACTCTGATTTCTGCAAATCCCTTAGACAATGATTTACTTTAAATTTCCCTTCGATGAAAAACTGTACTCCACCGACGAAAGTTCCGTACAGCAAAATATCAGCTTTCATACCTTTGACGGGTCAAGCCAAATTGATTTTACCGGGAATATCATTGAAGTGAATACCGGAGATTTTGCAAAGACAAATATTTCAAGTACATCATTACCGGAAGATCGGAGCGGGTTCATTGCTGAAACCCAAACGGAATATCTCAATCAACTGGAAAATGTCATTAGCGTGATCAAAGAAAACGACCTTCCGAAACTCGTCTATTCCCGAAGAAAAATTTTCAGGGATTTTCAGAAAATTGATTTGAAAAAAAGCTTTGAAAACCTTTGCCAATCCTATCCGAATGCTTTCAGGTATATTTTTATAAATGGCCGACAATCCTGGATGGGGGCTTTTTCCGAAGTGCTGGGAAAATTCAGCAAAAAGACACACGAATTTGAAACCATGAGCCTTGCCGGAACGCTCCCCGTTTCAGAAAGCTGGTCGGAAAAGGAAATCGAAGAGCAGAAGCCTGTAACCTGCTATATCAGGAATATTTTAAAAAATTACTCTGAAAACATCGATGAATCCGGAACTTACGATCATATTTCCGGTAATATCAAACATCTCCGTACCGATTTTAAGGCAAAGATACGGCCGGAAGATCTCGATGCCATTATTCAGGAACTGCATCCTACGCCGGCCATCTGTGGCATTCCGAAGACATTCTGTAAGGAAACCATTCAGAAGCTTGAAAAGTTTCCCCGGGAACTGTATGCCGGTTACATCAGAATTGAGACTGAAGACACAGTCCATTACTTCGTCAACCTCCGGTGTGCGAAGCTTTATCAAAATGCCGTTCATGTATTTGTAGGCGGCGGGATTACCGCACAAAGTAACCCTGAAAAAGAATGGACCGAAACCGAACTGAAATCCGAAGCCATTCTGAAAAACCTGGTGGTCTTATAATCGTTATCAGATCTGTATGGGAAAATCTAATTAACGTGAACTTGAAGTAGAATCCGGATGAAAAGGCTGGAAGAGGGATGCTGGATGCCGGAAGTTTATTCCGTAAGAAATAGAATCAATCTCCCTAATGATCAAACCGCATCTTTATCATTCTACCAAAAGTCATTCTATTAAATCCTGACTGAATGAGCCTTAATTTTGCTTTTAGATTGATTAAACATTTGAATATAGTTGAATACACGTTAATTACTACGGACCTAAAGCTTTTAAGACATGATTCACATGAGATTTAGCTTTAATCCTTGTGTATATTTCAGATCACATAAGAAAAAAATCTTCGATTTTTTGTAATTTCATAGGATGAAAGCTTCAACGATCCTGTGGCTGAACGGAGCCGAAGCAACGCTTCATCCGTAAAAATAGCGGTGTGGAATATAACCACAATAGTCACAAAAGATATTTATACTGTGTAAAAAGTTGAATGCTTTATGGTAAACAAGCGTACAAAAGTTTTTAAAAATCTTTGATTTTTAATCTCATGTGTTCTAAAAATATGCACAAAATTTTAGATCTTTCTATGTGACTTATGTGCTGAGAATAAGCACTATCATCCGTGAAAATCTATACAGATCCGCGGCTAAAAAATAGTCGTCCAAAGACTTCCGGCTTCCATCAGCCATTATCAGCCTGTTACACCAGCATCTGTATAAATCCGCGGAACCGGTGAAAACAAAAAACCTCTCTCAAAACTGAAAGAGGCCTACTATAATTTATAAATTTCAATTATTTTTTTACGCCGATCTTGCTCCAGGTATTCATTACGAAAAGCAACATCAGACCGATTACTGCTGCGGCAATGGAAAATACAAACTTCGAGTTGTCTTCAGACAGCATATCCGACTGCCAGTCCAGGGCGTACACATTAATCGCGATAAATACGATAAACACTACCAAAAATACTTTATAAAACTTCTGCATGATTCTTAAAAATTAATATAATTCTGCACCAACTGTGCAAAGTTTGCCGTAAATAATTTAATGGAAATCGCCAGCAGGATAATCCCGAAAACCTTCTGTAAAATGGCCAATGTGGCATCTCCCATTTTCTTTTCCAGCCAGGTCGCCGATTTCAGCACCAAATATACGAAAATTGTATTGAGAATAATTCCAAAAATAATATTAATATCATGAAATTCAGCCTTCAGGGACAGCGTGGTCGTTAAGGTTCCCGCGCCGGCCACCAGGGGAAATGCAATCGGAACAATGGAAGCGGCCTTCACTTCGGAGGTTTTGTTGATTTCGATACCCAAGATCATTTCGAGGGCAATGATAAAAATCACAAACGCACCCGCGATGGCAAATGAGTTCACATCCACTCCGATAAACTTCAGGATTTTATTTCCTACGAAGAGGAAAACCAGCATAATGGATCCTGCAGTAAGCGTCGCTTTTTCGGCTTCAATCTGCCCATATTTCTGCTGAAGGCTTACCACAATCGGAATTGAGCCGATAATATCAATCACGGCAAAAAGCACCATGAAACAGGTTACGATTTCTTTAATAGAAAAATGATTAAAAACTTCCATCGATTTGTCATTAAAAATTTCGCAAAAATATGAAAATAAATTGATTATTTGCTAATCTGTGAATATAAATTAACAATCATCGTTAAAAGTTCATCTATTGCTTCCTTCGATTTTACCGGAGCATATTTTTCGATCTGAATCCGCTGGATGAGGTTTCTGTATTCTTCCGCTACAGCAGTCCCCTGCTCATGTTCAAGTACAGAACTGAAATCCGCGCCGGATCCCTGTCCGTACTGCTTTTTCACTTCACGGTCCAACTCATCAAAGGTCTGGAAGAAATTTCCATAATCAGAATTATCCTTGAGATTTTCAAGATAACTGAAGTAATCATTGATATCCATTTTCTGGCTTTCCCTGATTTCCCTTTCAGTTTCTTCAACGGATCCCACCGGTTTTAAAGTTGCCGTTTCTGTAACAGATCGGTTTTTTCTTTGCCATGTTTTAAATCCGAGATAAGCAAGAAAAAGGACTAAAAGAATGGCAAAATTGGTAAAAAGGATATTCCAGTGGAACTTGCTTTTTTCTTTTACCTTAAGTGAAGTGGTTTTCAGGACCGGCGTATTCACCGTTTCCAGGAAGGTATTGGTATACTCGTTTACTTTTTCAACGGTAGTACGGGATTCAAGAATCTGATCGTGGGAAAAGGCGTTCACTGCCAGAGACTGTTCACCCAAATCCACATATTCTTTATTCGAAGGATCAAAGAATGCAAAATGTTCAGTCTTAATGGTAATCTCCCCTGCTTTTTTAGGAATCACCAGATAGTTGGCCAATACTTCGCCTTTCATCCCTTCTGTCCCTACGAGGACTCTTGAGGTAATCTTAGGCGCAAAAACTTCATAATCCGGCGATGCTGCAATTTTAGGAAGTTCCATGCTTTTCAGGTTTCCTTCTCCGGTTATCTTTACCAATACATTCATCGGCTTCTTAACCTCGATTTTCTCTTTTGAAATATTAGCTACGCTTACATTAAAGTTTCCAACTGCATTTTTAAAGCAGTCGGGAGAACCTTCGGGAAGCTTCCTGACATTGATCTTTACTTTGTTGGAGATAAGTTTTTCTTTATGGGCATATGAGTTCAGGGAAGCAGAAACTCCCGGAACCTCCACAAAGCCCGCTTCGTTTGGGAAAACCATAAAAACGGCCAGGATCTGCGAGGCCATGCTCCCGTTATCAGAAGGGTCGATCTCGGACTTGGCAAAGCTTATCGGGTATACATCCATATTTTCCTGGTCCGGAAGACGGAGGTTTCTTACCTTTCTGAAATTGTCCATGTTCCTGGAGTACACCTTCAGTACGGCAACCGTTGGTTGGTCCTGATAAATATCACGGTCTTCAATTTCCATATTCAGGAAAACGTCTTTAGAAGTATTGGCTGCCGTTGCAGTCTTCTTATCAAGATCTTTTACGAAGATTTCAAAAGGTTCCGTTTTATAAATTTTGTTGTTGATGGTGATCAGGAAAGAACCGATCTTCAGTTTACCTTTCTGCTTCGGCTCAAGGGCAAGCCTGGTAACAGATTGGGATACCACCGTATTGGTTTCGGGATCCATAAAGGCGTTATTGACGGATCCGGTTCCGATCAGGTTAAATTTTGAGAAATCCGGCAAACGGAGTTTTGTCTGCGGATTGTTTTCGCTTCCTGATATTTCCAGAACAATACTGAGGTTTACGACATCCTTCCCATTATAGGTGGTCTTATCCGGCGTTACTGTAAGATTGACCTGTCCGTAAGAAATTACGGATGTGATAAGAAGCAATATGTAAATAATTCTGTTCTGCATCACCAATCTTTCTCGTTGCTCTCGGGCATCGAATAAGAATTTTTGTTTAAAATCCTCTTGGCAGTTTCTCTTTCTTTATCACTGACTTTATTGAGGATCTGATTTTCCAGGCCTTTAGGGATCTTACCTTCATTACTCTGGTTCTTGTTAGGGTCATTTCCCTGTCCTTTTCCCTGATTCTGCTGGCCCTGCCCCTGATCCTGTTTCTGGTCTTTCGGGCCTCCTTTCTGATCATCGTTCTGCTGGTCTTTACCGCCGCCGCCTCCTTTACCGGAGTTATTTTTCTGCTGTTGTTTCTGCTGGTTTTCCTTCTCTTTCAGTTTTGCAATTTCATAATTTTTCCTTGTTGCTTCACTGTAAGGGTTTTGTTTCAGGGACTGCCGGTAGACCTCTGCCGCTTTTTCCGGCTGTTTCATCTGCATATAGGCATTCCCGAGATTATGAAGGGCGGCCGCTTTATCCGGAAGGGTCTGGGCCAGTTTTTGGGCAGTCTCGAACTCCGCTTTTGCCTCTTCGTATTTTTTGCTCTTGTATAAGGCGTTTCCTAAATTATAATGTCCCGTAAAATCTTTACTGTTTTTCCGGATGGCTTCCAGATATTTTACAGAAGCACCGTCATAATCTTTGCCGTTGAATTTTTCGTTCCCTTCATACACCAGCGTACGGTAGTTGTTTTGCCCAGGCAACAAGCCTGAGTACAGGAAGGCGGTAATAAACGACAAAAAAATGATTTTAGTATTCATTAAGTGCAAAATTATTCCTTTATATGTTAATAAGCAGCGTCTTATTTGTTAAAACTAGGTTAAAGTAATTAACTGAAAATGAGACAATGATCCATTTTTACAAATTGAAATCTCTTTTGGGATTAAAAATATAGATCAGGAAGAAAAAAAACAGGGATACTGCCAGGAAATACTGGTAATAATGAATGGCATTCTGCGACTTTATCATGGTTGTGGAAGATCCCGATTTCTTTTGAAGGGCATCCAGAATCCGGTCCGGTGCTTCATTGATGTTGTTTCCGTCGATATAGGTTCCACCCGTAGCATCTGCCATTTTTCTGAGGGCCTCCGTCTGTCTTTTGGAAATCACCGTCTGCCCGTTCATATCACTTTTATAGCCCATCAGCTGACCGAAAACATATTCCGGTACGGGGGCCCCTTCTTCCGTTCCGATTCCTACGGAAGTGATCATGATTCCCTCTTTTCTGGCTAACCGGATCGCCGCATCATCATTTCCCTCATTATCTTCGCCATCGCTCAGTAAAACGACTTTCCTTCCGTCTTTGCTTACATTTTTAAATTTTTCGACAGCTATTTTCATTGCATTCAAAAAGTCAGTTCCCTGGATCTGCATTGAATTGGTTTCAACCCCGCCGATGTAAGTCTCCGCAGAGCCGTAGTCGGTGGTCAATGGCATAATGGAGGTTGCCTGTCCGGCAAAGATCACAATCCCGACTTTATCATTTGTCATTTTCTGCATGCTCTGAAGCATTAGATTTTTCGCTTCGGTCAGACGGCTCGGGTTAATATCTTCCGCATTCATCGAATTGGAAACGTCCATCATGAAAATAACATTATTCAGCTTCTGGCTGGTTTTAACTTCCTCCGAACCGCTCAGCAGGTCGATGATTGAGAAAATCAGAAACAGAATGGCCAGCAGGTAAAGGGCCGGAAAAAATATCGTAAAACCCGATTTTTTTTCAAACAGATGCTCATGAAACCGGCTGTCTGCAAAAACAGCTCTCTTCTTCTTTTTCCATTTCAGATAACGGATCAGAAAGGCAGCCAGCAGCGGCAAAAGCAGCAGCAGCAACAAATACCAATAATTTCCTATATACCAATCCATCAGCTTAAAATTTTATAAAATACCCATCTCAGCAAAGCATCCAGGAAAAGCAAGCCCAACGCAACCCAAAGGAAAATTTTGAAATATTCCTGGTAATTGAAGAGTTTGGCTACTTTCACATCAGATTTTTCCAGCTGGTTGATCTCGTCATATACTTCTTCCAGGCTGCTGTTTGAGGTAGCCCTGAAATACTTTCCGCCCGTCATCTGCGCAACTTCCTTTAAAACCGGTTCGTCGATTTTCACTTCCGCTTCCGTAAAAACCAGATCTCCGAAGATATCCTGCTGCGTCGGCATCAGCGCATAGCCGTTGGTTCCGATCCCGATGGAATAGACTTTAATTCCGTTGTTCTTGGCGAGTTCCGCTGCAATGGCAGGAGGCATCGCGTTTTCTATCGTATTAACCCCATCCGTCATCAGGATGATGATTTTGCTTTTTGCTTTGCTATCCTTCAAATGGTTAACGGCCACGGACAGACCTTCGCCTATTGCCGTTCCCGGCTGTAATTCCAGCGGATTCAGGCTGTTTAATTCATCCACAACCACCTGATGGTCGGAAGTGACCGGAACTTTCGTAAAGGCTTCCCCGGAATAGGCGACCAGCCCGATGCGGTCATTCGGTCTTTTATTAACGAATTTAATCGCAATATCTTTCAGAGCGGTCAGACGGTCCGGGCTAAGGTCTTTGGCCAGCATACTCAGCGAAACGTCTACCGAAAGCATAATATCGATCCCCTTGGTATCGTCCCGGTCCTGGGAAATCGTAAAAGTCCTCGGTCTTGCCATGGCAATAATCAAAGCCGAAAGAATCAGGTATTTCGAAATTTTAAGGAAAAACATCACGACGTGAATTCCGCCGCTGTCGCCCATATTTTTAACCGTCGGGACTTTGATTCCTTTTCTTTTCTGTTTGCTGATATCCCGGAACAGAAGCGGGATGAAAAGAACAAACAACAGTAAGAACCACGGACTGTAAAATTCAAAATTAAGCATCTTTTCTAAGGTTTTCGAATTCCAGATCCTTTGACGACCTTTTTACAAATGCGGTAATGTCTGCCAGATCTTTTTCCATGGTCTGCTGATCCGGGAAAGTTTTTGCAAATTTCACCAGGTCACCTCTTACAAATACGTTTTCCACCACACGCTCATTTTCCTGCGAAATCGTATTGTTTTTCTTCATCAGATCTACGAGATCATCGGTAAGAAGCACATCTGCCGGCAGACGGTATTGGGTGGCAATGAATTTTCTTGAAATATCAATCAGTTCCACATAGAAAGAACGGTAATTTCCGCTTTCCACATATTTCTTCTTTTTCAGGGAATCCAGTTCTTTCAGGGTCTGGTTGGTTGTAACTACCGGTGAGCTTTTTTTCCTGCGTCCGTATTTTACAAATAGAATAACAGCAATGACCAGACAGATCAGCGCAATGGCAGCCAGGATATAAAACTTGTACAGTTGCCAGTAATCGGTTACTTCAAGCTTTACCTCTTTATTGTTCATGATGTCATTGATCGGATCTGTTTTCTGCGCCGTATTGATGACATCAATTTCATAAGGAATGGTCTTCAGAACCTTTCCTCCTACTTTAAATTCCAGTTCGGGGATCGTAAATTTCCCTTCATCGAAAACGGTAAACTCAATCCTTCTGTAATAAACATCCTGCGTCTGGGCAATACTGTCTTTAATTTCCTCGAAATGAAAAGGAAGCAATTCATTCTCGGGAGCAGCGGAAACTTTTTCATCGTGAATATTATTGATGGTCACGACAATGTGATTCACTTCCCCCAAAGCAATCGTTTTCTTTTCCACACTGGAGGAAAGAATCTGTGAAAAAGCATTTGCACAGAGTAAAAAACAAAATATAAATATTAATTTTTTCAATTTCAATACATTTTAAAATGAGCCTCACCCATTCCTTTGAATTATTTTTTCTGAAAATAACCATACAGCAGCCTGGAGTAATCGGCTCCTGTATTCACATTCATAAAACTTGCGGAACTGTTGGAAAAATCTTCTTCAAGATTTCTCAGCTTCTGCTTCTGAGCTTCTGCAAAGATATACCTCCATCTTGCGCTGGACGTATTGGCCCAGACCTGCTTTCCGGTCTCCGCATCATACAGCAGCGTATAACCGACATCCGGAATCTCGTTATCCTTTTCGTCGTAAATTCTCATACCCAGCAGCTGATGCTTTTTGGAAGCCACCCGCAGCATTTTGGAATCATACTCATCTTCAAAGTCCGAAAACAGGAAGACCAGTGATTTCCTTTTGAAAATTCCCATCATGTATTCCAGGGCTTTATCTATTTTTGATACGGCAGGCACATAATCCGCCGTGAGGATCATGCTGATTATAGACAGGATATGCTTTCTTCCTTTCTGCGGAGGAATAACCTTATAGACTCTGTCAGCAAAAAGAATCAACCCTACTTTATCATTGTTTCCCGCTGCCGAAAAACCAAGGCTCGCTGCAATCTCTGCCACATATTCCCTTTTCAGTTGATTTTTGGTTCCGTAATCCATCGATGCCGAAATATCAACGAGCAGCATCATCGTCAGTTCCCGCTCCTCCTCCATCACTTTTACAAAAGGCTCCCGAAAACGGGCCGTCTTGTTCCAGTCGATTCGTCGGATCTCGTCACCGAACTGGTATGGGCGCACTTCCGAGAAAGTCATACCCTGCCCTTTAAAGGCACTGTGATATTGCCCCATTAAAGTAGCCTCCGTCTTCTTTCGGGTACGGATTTCAATCTGCTTTACTTTTTTTACAATATCTTTTATCTGCATAACACTTCAGTAATTTCAAGTTCAATGTTTTGGGTTCAGGATTGATGTAGGATTTAATCTTCATTACCAACGCTCAGACTTTGAACCTTAACCTTTAAATTCGATTGATACATTGAACCATTCATCATCAAATTTCGGACTGTATTTTTTATAGAAATCAATGGCCGGCTCATTCCAGTTCAGCACCTGGAAAACCATGCCGCTGTAGTTATTTGATTTTCCATAATCCATGATGGCTTCAAACAACTTCCGGCCGATCTGTTTTCCACGCATCTGTTCGGTGACTACCAGATCTTCCAGATACAGCCTTCTGCCCTTCCAGGTTGAATACCGATCGTAATACAAAGAAATCCCGACAATATTCCCGTCAGCCTCTGCCACGAAAGCACCCCAGACCGGAGCCGTTCCGAATCCGTCTTCGGTAAACTGTTCCAGCGTTAACGTGACTTCATGCAATGCCTTTTCATAGACCGCCAGTTCTTTTATCAGTTCCAGCATCGGCGCGCAATCCTCACAGACGGCTTTCCTTATGGTCACTCCATCCATTATGGCGCCTGGATTTTCGCTAAAATTCTATTGACGATTTCTTCCGAAGAAATTTCTTCCGCTTCCGCTTCAAAGGTTAAACCAATTCTGTGTCTAAGCACATCTTTTGCCAATGCTTTCACATCCTCCGGAATAACAAAAGCCCTTCCTCTCAGGAACGCATAGGCTCTGGACGCAATCGCCAGGTTAATGGATGCCCTAGGAGAAGCTCCGAAGCCGATATAGTTTTTCAGTTCCGCCAGTCCGTAATTTTCAGGAAAACGGGTGGCAAATACCATATCGAGGATGTATTTCTCAATTTTTTCGTCAAGATAAATCTGGTTAATCAGCTCTTTTGCCGCCACGATATGTTCCAGGGAAATCACAGGTTTTACCGCCGGCTGATGGGAAGTGGAAACCATACGCATCACCAGCCTTTCATCTTCAAATTTAGGATAATCGATGGTACATTTCAGCATGAAACGATCGCTCTGTGCTTCCGGTAAAAGATAAGTTCCTTCCTGATCGATCGGGTTCTGGGTAGCCAACACAAGGAAAGGCTTCGGCAGCTTCATGGTCTCATCACCGATCGTCACCTGTTTTTCCTGCATCACCTCCAGCAGGGCCGACTGCACTTTGGCCGGTGCCCGGTTGATCTCATCTGCCAGTACGAAATTGGCAAATACCGGACCTCTTTTAATTGAGAAGTCGTTGTCTTTTACATTATAGATCATGGTTCCCACGACATCCGCAGGCAGCAGATCCGGCGTAAACTGAATCCTGGAAAATTCTCCGTGAACCGCTTCCGCCAAAGTTTTGATCGCCAGGGTTTTTGCCAGTCCCGGAACTCCTTCCAGAAGGACGTGCCCATTCCCTAAAAGTCCTATCAAAAGACGGTCGATCATATATTCTTGACCGATGATCACTTTGTTGATTTCTTCGCGAAGACGGGAAAAATAGAAGTTCGCCTCCTTTACCTGTTCGGTTAGCTGACGAATATCATCCGCCTGATATGTATCTGACATAGTCTTATTTAAAATAATTGGTAAATTTCTAATAAATACTTGCATTAATCAACACAAAAAGTGCCATCTTTGAGTTAAAGTTTGTTAAATAATCCGCTATGGATGTGAGATTCCAAACCCTTGTATCGCTTAAAATTCAGGAAGGTGATTTATGTTTTTCATAAAAATATATAAATTTTACTTCAATGCCCCTTTCAAAAATTGTCATATCCAGTTTATTAAACTATTTTTGGTGATTAAAAAATTTGCAAAATGAATTATCATTTTCAAGCGCACCGGCAGGTCCGGAAGAATCTTCTCGATATCTTACAGAATACTTCGTATGAAGATCTTTTGCTGATTCCTGACGGCTTTAACAACAACCTGTACTGGAACATTGCCCATACAGTAGCTACCCAGCAGCTCCTCCATTATTACCTGAGCGGAAATCCTTTCAGAATCGATAAATACTGGATCGAAACCTATAAGAAAGGAACCCTGCCTAATCTGGATGTCCAGAAATCGGAAGTGGAAGACCTGGAGTTCCTGCTGACGGAAACTTCAAAAATCCTGATGAAAGATTACGACAGCGACCTGTTTTCAGATTACACGCCCTACACTACCAGTTTCGGAATGGACCTGAAAAGCATCCAGGATGCGATTATCTTTAATAATATGCATGAGAGCCTGCACTACGGATATGCGCTGGCGCAAAAGAGAGCGATCTTAGGCGAGAAATATTAAAAATAGGATGTCTGTAAGAGGAAGTTTTTATTTTAGAATAACAAGTGCCGGTAATTTAATCGGAGAATATTTTAATAACTATGGAAATATTTGTCTTTCCGAAAGTGCAAACAGAACCGATTCGGGATCTGGATTTGCAGGAACCTATATGACATCTTGGATCGAAAGACAAAACAGCGCATTGATAAGCCGCCTGACTATTGAATCAATTTCAGAAAATATGTTCACTTTAGTCTGGGCAGATTTAAATAATGAAATTATATTTCGAGGAAAAGCCTCACTTTTAGAAGAAAATATTATTTACGGATACTACTCCGGAAGACAATTTATACAAGAACATTAATGAATAACAACGATAAAAAGGACGATTTCATCTTTGGATTACGTCCGGTGATTGAAGCTATTGAAGCGGGAAAAACAATTGACAAGGTCTTTGTGCAGAATGCGCTGCAGGGACCGATTTATGCTGAACTTAAAGCTATTTTAGCTCAAAATAAAATCCGTCCCAACTATGTGCCGGTTGAAAAACTGAACCGTTTTACCAGGAAAAACCATCAGGGGGTGGTGGCCTTCATTTCGGACGTTCCTTTTCATAAAGTGGAGGATATTGTGCCCCAGCTTTTCGAAGAAGGAAAGACCCCTTTCCTATTGATTTTAGACCGATTGACCGATGTGAGGAACTTCGGAGCGATCTGCAGAACTGCAGAATGTGTGGGGGTGGATGCCGTGATTATTCCGGAAAAAGGAGCGGCACCGATCAATTCGGATGCCATTAAAACATCGGCGGGCGCTTTATATAATGTGAAAATATGCAAGGCCCCGAACCTGGCTCATGTCGTGGATTTCCTTCAGCAGAGCGGAATTTCCGTATATGCGGCCAGTGAAAAAGCCGAAAAGCTGATTTACGACGTTAACTTTACAGAACCATGCGCAGTCGTAATGGGAAATGAGGAAACGGGAATATCCAAAGAAGTCCTGCACCATGCTGACGATAAAATCAAGCTTCCTATTGAAGGAAAAACCCAGTCTTTAAATGTTTCCGTTGCCTGCGGAGCGATTTTATATGAAGCGGTACGGCAGAAATTCACCAAAGCCAATTAATTAATCAACATTAAAAAATTCCAAATGAAAAATATAGCAGCATTAGCGCTGATTTCAACCATAGCTTTAGTTTCGTGCAATAAAAAAGAAACGGCAAAAATAACGAAAGTAGATCCTAAAACCGGAAAAACCATCACCGTGGAAGTTCCGGCCGATTCCGTGGCGAAAGTGGAAGAAAATCCTGCTATCAAAGACTCTGCAGGGATCTATACACAAACCTTTAAACTGGAAAAAGGGAAAACCTATCCGCTGACGACCTATCAGAGAGATACCAAAACCATGACGGATCCCAACGGGAAAACCATCAACGCCACCAGCGAATCTACGGACGAGATGTCTTTTATGGTCAATGACATCAAAGGAAATGTTTACGACATCACCCTGAATCTTATTGCCAAGAGAAACTCCCAGACTGCTCAGGGGAAAACCCTTGTGGTGGACACCAAATTGCCGATCCCGAAAGAAGACGATCTGAAGATGATCTGGAACATCAACAGGGCACTGACGGGAAATAAACTGAACATGAAAATGGACACGAAAGGAAACGTTATTTCCATTACCGGATTCGATGCAGTTTACAACAAAGTGGCTAATTCCGTAGGCACACTGATTAAAGATAAGAATCAGAAAGAAAGTGTAGTGGCCAGCCTTAAAGAATCCTTCAATGAAAAAGTGCTGAAAGATCAGTTCACCAAAAACCTGACGATCATTCCTAAAAAAGGAGCTAAAATCGGAGGAAAATGGTCCAACAGTGAAAATGCTGACGCCCAGGGAAGAATCAAAGTAACCTCGAATTATACGCTGAAAAGTGCAGGAAACGGTGTGGTCGAGATTTCCGTTTCGGGAGGAATTCCTAAAAAGGTGGAAAAACAGAACCAGGGCGATGTTACCCACAGCTTAAGCAGCGAGCTCGCACAGAACGGAACCATTAAGTTTGACCAGAATACGGGATGGATCAAAAACCAGAACATTTCCGTAAAGACCACCCAGATCGAAAGTATTTCGAAAGGAAAAGAATCCCAGTCGATGACCAGTGTCTCCAATTCTTCCGTGATGGTGAACCCGACAGCTAAATAGATACAGGACTTCAGGGGTTGAAGAGTTTGAGTGTATGGCCATCTGACCGGCGGTCTGCAAAACCGGACTTTAACGTAAAAACTTACATAAAAAATTATGAAATATATTCTTGAGCTCGTACTCAGCGCCATTATTATTTTCTTCGTCTGGAATATTCTTAAAAGGGTATTCTTCAAGACATTTTACAGTTACCGGTTCAATAACCAGAACAATAATAGCAAGCCGGATCTACAAAACTCTGACAAGAATAACCAGAGCCTCAACTGGGATGCGGAAACCGTAGACTATGAGGAGGTAAAAGAAAACAAGGACAAAAAATAACCATTCCGACAAGTAAAGATCATAACCATCCACATGGCGAAAAATAAAAACCTGATTTATATTGCAATTTCATTAGTTGTATTTATCGTTTTAGCATTTTTATACTCCACCCCCGTTATTACGGGAAAACAGCTTTTCCAGCATGACATCGTGCAGTACCGCGGCGGAGCCAAAGAACTTCTCGATTACCGGGACGCTGCCGGAAAGGAAACGTACTGGAGCGACTCCATGTTCGGAGGGATGCCGACGTATCAGATGGGAAGCCGGTTTGAAGGGGATATTATCAAAAACATCGACTCCAAGCTGAACTTTTTCCCGCGGCCCGTCAATTACCTGTTCTTACTTGCGGCAGGCTTTTTCCTGCTGGGAATGGTCGTGGTGAGAAACTGGAAATATGCCCTCCTGGGTGCTACTTTTTTCAGTCTTTCCACTTATTTTTATATTGCTATTGCAGCCGGGCACAACGGTAAAATCAATACCATTGAGTATTTTGCCCCGCTTTTAGCCGGTATCCTTCTGGTGTACATCCGGAAGCAGTACATTTGGGGATTCATCGTTACCACCCTTTTCATGGGGCTTCAGATTGCGGCGAACCATCCGCAGATGACGTATTATCTGTTTCTGGCATTAGGGTTTTTATTCCTGTCCGAACTCATCAGGACGATCCAGAAAAAGACACCGGTAAAACACTTCCTGATCTCTTCAGGAATTATAGCCGCTTCATGTTTGATAGGCGTAGGAATGAACTCCCAGAGGATCATGGCCAACTCCGAATATATTAAAGAAACCGTCCGCGGAAAGCAGATCCTTACCAACGAAAGCCATACCGGCGGAGATTCCGGGATGGACAAGGAAAGCATGCTGATGTGGAGCTACGGAAAGCTGGAAACGCTGAACCTTTTCATCCCCAGACTGATGGGCGGCGGAAGCCAGGAACCGGAAGGCAAGGAAATGATGGCGAAAATCCAGGAACTGGTTCAGCAGAATGTAAGTTCACAGGCTGAATATGACAGGATTTCCAAAGGCTTCGGAAGCCTTACATATTGGGGCGACCAGCCGGGAACTTCGGGACCGGCCTATCAGGGAGCGATTGTATGTTTCCTTGCACTTTTAGGATTTTTCTTTGCCTGGAAAAAATACCGTTACTGGATCCTGGGCGCTTCGATTCTTACGGTTTTCCTGGCATGGGGCAGCAACTTCATGGCGCTTTCCGATTTCTTTATCGATTTTATTCCTTTCTACAACAAATTCAGGGCACCGTCTTCCATCCTGGTGGTCGTGGAATTGTTATTCCCTCTCATCGCCATTATCGGATTGTACCGGTTCTTTGCGGATAACGAATTAACCCAGGAATATAAACAGAGAATCCTCCTGTATGTGGGCGGCGGGACCTTAGGCTTTGTCCTGATCCTGCTGCTCTTCGGAAAATCCCTTTTGGGTTTCCAGACGGAAAATGAAAAGACTTACCTCCCTCCTTTCCTGTTGGATTATCTGGTAGATGAAAGATTTAAAATGTTCAGGATCGACGCTATTAAAGCGTTCTTTTATGTGGCGATTACCGTTGCGGCCTTATTTATGGTTTTAAAACAGAAGCTGAATCAGAACATTGCTCTGATAATAATCGGGGTTGTGAGTTTATTCGATTTATGGACGGTAAACAAGCGGTATCTGAATGATGAAAACTATGTAGATAAGGTCTTTGCCGAAAATCCTTTCCAGACGGAAAGCTCGGATCTTCTGGCTGAAAAGGCACAGGGAAATCCGAACCTGGAATCGATCCTTGCCAATGTAAATGTGAATAAAACCCTGGAGACAATTGCCGAAAAAGACAAAACGCATTACCGGATTTTCAACAATATCCTGGGAACCTTCAGCGAGACGAATACTTCGTACTTTAAACCGTCTATCGGAGGATACCACGCGGTAAAGCTGAGAAGATACGATGATGTCATCAACGAATATTTCCAGGTGATGGACTCGGTGAAAGTTCCGAATATCCTGAATCTTCTGAATGCCAAATACCTGGTTTTGGGCGGACCGGAACAGCCACAGGCAATGCCGAATCCAAAAGCCAACGGAAACGCGTGGTTTGTGAGTGATCTGAAATTTACGGATTCCCCGAACCAGGAAATTAAGGCCATCGGTACCATCAACAGTAAAAAAACAGCGGTTATCGCATCTTCCGACCGGAAATATTTTGAAGGAAAACCGGTTGAGGCCGATTCCACCGCATTTATCAATTTAACAAAATACCAACCGAACGAGCTGGAATTCAGGTCTCAGTCGAAAACGCCGCAGCTGGCTGTATTTTCAGAGATTTATTATCCTCACGGCTGGAAGATGTTTATTGATGAGAAAGAAGTACCTTACCTCAAAGCCGACTACCTTTTGCGTGCCGTACACGTTCCTGCAGGAAGCCACCACGTACGCATGGTCTTTGAACCGGAAGTCATCGAAAAAGGAAAATGGATTTCACTAATCTGCTTCGGGTTGTTCATTATTTTGAGCGGACTGGGGATATTTTTCCTTTACCGCAAAACAGACAAAAGAAAAGTGGCTGAATTATAGAAATTCAAAAGTCTGAAAAAGCGGTGTATTGATGATTACGCAGAAATATAGAACGGACCTGAGGCACTCCGGTAAATTTCAATGTAAAAAATAGCTATCATTTTGGTCATGAAACATTCATCAATAAGTGTTTTGACCAACCTGACTAAAATATAAATGTACATTTGCCGACTGTTGAATAACCAATAGCCCTGATCGTCTTTTGCATCTTTTGCGGTAAAAATAACAATCAATGATTCCACAAAAAAAAATACTCATTATCACCTATTACTGGCCTCCTGCGGGAGGTCCCGGTGTTCAGAGATGGCTGAAGTTTGCCAAATACCTGCCGGAAAACGGCTGGACCCCTGTGATCTATACACCGGAAAATCCAAGCTACCCTTTACTGGATGAAAGCCTGCTGAAAGATATTCCGGATGGTCTTGAGATTATAAAAACAAAAATCTGGGAACCGTATCAGCTGGCTGAAAAGCTGAACAAAAGCAATAAAAAATTCAAAGCCGGACAGTTTGATGTCGGCAACAACCAGAGCTGGAAATCCAGGCTTTCGATCTGGGTACGCGGGAATTTCTTCATCCCTGATGCGAGGGTATTCTGGGTGAAACCATCCGTTAAGTTCCTGGAACAGTATTTAAAGGAAAACAAAATCGATGCTGTGGTGACTTCAGGGCCGCCGCATTCCCTTCACCTTATCGGTTTGGCATTAAAAGAAAGGTTTCCCGATCTGAAATGGATTGCCGATTTCCGCGATCCCTGGACGGAAATTTCTTATTATAAACATTTAAAGCTTACCAAAAATTCCGACCGTAAGCACCGCCAACTGGAAAGTGAAGTCTTCAGGAACGCGGATATAACTCTGGCGACCAGCTACACCGATGCTGAAAACTTCAGAAAGAACGGTGCCCATGCCCTCTGCATTACCAACGGATTTGATGAATCCGATGCCGGTTCACAAATCAGTAAATCAACAGCAGATGATCATCAGCAACGAAAGTTCACCCTCAGTTATATCGGGGTTCTGGAACAGCTTAGAAATCCTGAAAACCTCTGGAAAGCTCTGGATGAACTGGTGAAAACAAATCGTGATTTTGCAGAAAGTTTCACTTTAAAATTCGCAGGAAGGATCGATGATAAAATTTTAAACTCGATTGAACAATCAGCTTTAAAGAACCATATTACAAACCTGGGCTATCTTTCGCATGATAAGGCCATAAACGAAATGCAGGTTTCCGATATTCTACTGATTACCAATTTTCCGAATGTCTCTTCCAAAGGCATCATTCCGGGAAAGATTTTCGAATATCTGGCCACGGGAAAACAGATTATTTCTTTCGGGCCTGATGAGGCCGATGTGGCTCGGATCCTTGAAGATACCCGGGCCGGTAAACACTTCAGCTATGATGATACCGCAGAAATCAAGGCATTCCTCCTTGAAAAATTTAAGCTGTGGAAAAACGGCCATTTAACTGCCAATATCCAAAATATTGAACAGTTTTCGAGAAGGCATCTGACGAAAAAGCTGGCTGAAATTTTAGACCGTTTCTTTTAACCGTACAGGATTTAACACATCAGTCATATCCCGTGAAAATATTTTAAGGTGAACTCGAAGAAGAACTGGAGCGAGCAGCCTGGAAGAGAGAAGCAGGATGCAGGAAGTCTGTCCCGTCAAAATATCATAAAGATCTTAATAATCAAACAAAACATTTTGTCATTCTATCTAAAATCCTGAATAAAACCGCCTTAATTTTATTTTGATTAAATAAGAGATTGAATATAAATTGAAAACAATCAAATTGGTATGGTCTTAAAGTCCTGAAAGGACTGAATCATTGATTTATCCCACGAAGAATCTTTTGAATTAATTAAATATTTGACTGCGAATTGAATACAGTCGAATTCATGTTATTTTAGAGCAAATTAGAGGAAGTATAACCATCAAATTCTCTCTTCGTGACTGATGTGTTAAAACAGAGCACCCGCCATTTGCCAAAATCCGTACAATCCATAAGACTTTTAACTGTAAACATTTTAAAAATCTTTGATTTTTATCTAAAGTGTTCTGAAATATACGCAAACCATCAAATTCTTTCTTTATGACTGATGTGTTAAAACAGAGCATCTGCCATTTGTGAAAATCCCTATAATCCGTGGGAGACCTTAAATCGTCCATTGGTCATTGACCACTCCTACCAGATAATATTTTCCGTTGAGCTGTTCAAAAACCAACCGTAGGCAATCCCAGTCCATTTCGGTATCTTCACCTGAACCTTTGACGAAATTCTCCGTAAAATCTGCTTTAGGATAAACGTCCCGTAAATTGTTCAGGGAATTGCCCCGTCCCTGGAATTCATTAATAGATACCTGCCCGGTTGCGAAATCTTTTGCATAGACCCATTTGATCAGATAATCAGTAACCGTCGATTTGTACAGATCTCCTGAACCATCCGATGCACCCCAGGTAAAAATAGTTTTTGTAGGCTGGTATTTAATGAAATCAGATTTTGAAAAAAGTTTATCGCTCTCCGGACTTACAAAAGCATACATTGAAAAACGAACGCCTTTTTCAGGATGGATGAATTCCGCAAACCTTTTGTAATTCTTATCGTGCAATGCCTGAAGAACGGCTTCATTGGCTGCTTTAAGCGCAGTTTCCTTAGCCATGACCAATGATCTCCCCTGCATCTTTTCTGTTTGTGAAGGTTTAAGGGAATCTGATTTGTCATTAACAAATTTTTCCGGATTCTTTTTACAGGAAGCCACGGCTAAGAAAGATAAAAGGAGGACTGCTTTTTTCATATTTTTCTCAATATTCAACCTTAATATTCACCAAAACAGATGCCACATTTTTAATATTTACATGTATTCTTCTGTTTTAATAAAAGATAATCATCAGTTGTACGGTTTTTGCTGGATTTAAGACTTATTGCCTTATCGTTTTTTGTAATTTTGTTCTATGGAAATTTTAGATGTTCTTATTATCGGCGGCGGACCTATCGGATTAAACTGTGCGCTGGAAGCCCGGAAATACAACCTCAGCTATTTAATTATCGAAAAAGGAACCATCGTGAATTCCTTATACAACTATCCTTTATACATGCGTTTTTTCTCGACAGCGGATAAGCTGGAGATCGATGGAATCCCGTTTATTTCTACCGCTCCGAAACCGGGAAGACAGGAAGCTCTGGAATATTATCAGGGCATTGCCCGGCAGCGGGATCTCAACATCCACCTGTATGAGAAAGTGGAAAAAGTTTCCAAAGACAATAAGATCTTCACCATTGAAACAACGAAAGGAATATATGCCGCCCGGAATGTTATTATTTCTACCGGGTTTTATGACATTCCTAATCTGATGAATATTCCGGGTGAACACTTACCCAAAGTAAAACATTATTATACCGAACCTTACCCTTACGCCAGACAGAAAATTGTGGTGGTCGGTTCAAGCAATTCCGCAGTGGATGCCGCTCTGGAAACCTACCGGAAAGGTGCGGAAGTAACGATGATCATCCGTCATGACGAAATCTCGCCCAGCGTAAAATATTGGGTAAAGCCGGATATCGAAAACCGGATTGCAGAAGGAAGCATTACGGCACATTTCAGAGCCGAATTACTGGAAATTAAAGAACATTCCGTTGTTTTCAAAGATAAAGACGGGAAAATCAGTGAGATTGAAAACGATTTCGTACTGGCCATGACGGGCTACCTTCCCAACTTCGATTTCCTGAAAGATTCCGGTATCGAACTGCAGGGCGAATGCCTGAACCCTGTTTACCATCCTGAAACCATGGAAACCAACGTCCCGGATTTATACCTTGCCGGTGTGGTCTGCGGCGGAAAGGATACGCATCTTTGGTTCATCGAAAACTCCAGGATCCATGCAGAAATGATTATCCGGAATATTCTTGCAAAACGTTGATATTCTATTGTTTTAAAGATGGGTTTATTTATTATTTGAGCTATCTTTAAGCCACTTTTATATTGAATATGATATGAACAAGTTTTTAATCGCCGCATCGCTTACCGCTATGCTTTTTTCAGCCCGGGCTTCAGCGCAGAAAGACAGTATCCGCCAGTATGTTTCTAAGGCGCTGGATATTATGCAGCATAAATCCGTTAATAAATCAAGGATAAACTGGGAAGAATTATCCCGTATAACGCTTAGTGATGCCTCTGAAGCCAGAACAATCAAAGAAACCTATCCTGTTCTCGGAAAAGCATTACGGGCACTGAAAGATTCGCACTCCAAATTTTATCCTGCAGAGGAAGTAAGGCAATACACCTTAGGCTACAAGGCCACGGGACAGGCATTTCCGGTAATTGAAGGTAAGCTGCTGGAAAATAAATATGCTTATATCAGTCTACCCGATATCGGATCTTTCAACAAAGACGACTGGAATCTGTACATCAATACCTTTTATTCCAAAGTAAATGAACTGCAGAAACAGAAGCCCAAAGGGTGGATTTTAGACCTGAGAAACAATTATGGAGGAATGCTTTATCCCATGTATGCCGCTGCCGCACCGTTTTTCGACCGTAAAAATATTGTTGGCACAAAGGACGCTGAAGGGAATATTGAATATTTCAACTATAAAGACGGGAAGTTTTACGAAGGCCCTGCAGCAACCCAGTTTTTCACGCTGAAAGAAAGACAGCCTTCGCAAATAAAAGCACCCGTTGCCGTACTGGTGAATAAAGTCACCGGCAGTTCTGCTGAATTTATAACCGCTGCATTCGCAGGACAGAAAAATGTAAACCTGATCGGCGTAAATACGCAGGGTTTAACATCCGCAAATCAGGAATATAAGCTTTCCGACGGATCTTTTCTTGTTTTAACCATCGGAAATATCATAGACCGTACAGGAAAAGAATACAATATCATCGGAGAAGGAATTGCTCCGGACATCAGGATAGAAAAGACTGATGACAAAACAAAAACCAATGAAGCTTACATGAATACGGCATTCAGGTATATCGATGGTAAGCTTTGAAATGATAAGACATTTGATTCTTAATCAGCCGTAAGGCAAATTGGCTAAAGCCCATTTCTATTGATGCCTCATTTAAGTAACACGAATTTAGATTAATTCAGCATGAATTGACCCTATTTAACTTAACGTGATTTAGACCGTAGTGACATCATATTCAGTCAATTATTTAATTCAGAAATAAAAATGATGCTGATTCAGTCAGGATTTTAACTACATCTCATCTTGCCGGAACAGATAAACGGTCACGCTTCAGATAGAATTTTTCCTATCCTGTATTAAGCCTTCCCTCCGGACTTTAAAGCATCCTGACGGAAAAATAACAAAGGCTGGTTATTCAGGATTTAAAAAGAACTCCTTTCTTTGATAAAAGCGATAACATATTAAGTTTGATAATCAAGACTTTTGATCCTGTGTATGGCAAGAGAAACTTCCGGCATCCTGCTTCCTGCTTCCAGCCTCTTAATCCAGATCCTTCGTCGAGTTCATGCTGACTTAGAGCCTGTTTAAATTTTTAATTCAGCAAATTTTCTGTGATTCTTCTTAATTTTCTGAATCAAATAAGCTTTGTTCATTCTTCACTTTAATACAATGATTTCAATTGATTTCTTGAATATCGCCGGGCAACCGAGATATTGATTTTTTCAAGCTAAAATACCCATTAATCCGGTTTCCAATTCGGGTTTACGTTAATTTAAAAATCAATCTTCACCCCAAATACAAAATTTCTTTTGGCGGCAGGATTGTAATACCGGTTTCCGAAAGCATTAATGTCAAACCCCAGCACGTAGTCTTCATTGTATAGATTTTGTATCTGAAAAAATAAATTCAGCCTCGTTTTATCCAGCTCTACCGGAAAACCGAACCGGATATTTCCGATCAGAAAGGCATCGGACCATACCGAGTTGGCATCATTCAGAGGAATTTTTGAAGTATAAAAATGGGAATAGTCAACCGATAGTTTCCTAAAAAAAGTAAAGTTCAGCAGACTGTTGATGGTGGTTTTAGGTACTCCCGTCAGAGCGTTTCCTAAGAAATCAGTTTCATTCTGCCGGTAATTTTTAAATTTAAAATCATAGAAACTTCCTGAAAACCTGAATTTAAAACGGCTCAGAAAATTATTTTTTAAATCAAAATTTTTAGATTCGAGTAAAACTTCTATGCCTTTCTGAACCGTTTCCCCCGAATTGACAAAATATTCCTGTCCGGCGTCATTCTGCCTTCTTACAATCGCGTCTTTCATCCGGAAATCGAAATAGCTCCCTTCAACAAATAGGGAATTCCCGAACTGCTTCCTGATGCCAACTTCTTTATTCCAGCCAAACTCCGGCCTCAGACCGGTATTGAACTGTTGGGTCGAAGAACGGATCTCTTCATTTGTCGGAGCGGAATTCCCCTTCCCTATCTTCCCCCGCACGGAAAAACCTTTCCCCAAAAGATAAGCAATCCCGAAATTCGGAAGCCATTGGTTCCTGAATTTTACTTTTCCATGTTCATCCCGCGGATACTGCCGTTCCCAATCGTAGGCATTTGAATTCAAGCTGACGGAAATATCGGTAAAAAAACGTTCGCCGATATTCAGCTTTTGGGATAAAAAGTAAAATCCGGAAGTATTCTTAAGCCGGTCGAAATTCTGGGGGTTCCCTTCGATCCCTCTGTTGTTATCATAATTTTTAACTAAGATATCATTGATCCCTCCTTCAAATCCAAGACGGTAAGCCAGTGAAACGGAATTCCAGTTTTTTTCATAATTGAAATGGGTTCTCAGCGCAAAATTCTTTTCAAACCGGTTTTCAAAATTGGTAATGAAGGGATTTTCAAAATCAACGTAGGATCCCTGGACCATTACAAAATGGGAAAGTTCCGGGGTCATTTTAAACTCGTGGGAAAGACCGGCCAGGATCATCTTATTGCGGATTCCGGCATCCTGCTCCCTGGCTCCGGGAACTGTTTTTGTAGCCGGCCTGGCCTGTCTGCGGTCGGTACTCATCTGTTCCAGCGTCAGTCCGCCCGGCGTCTGGTAATCCAGATCAGAATACATCAGCATAGCCTTCATCAAACCTGTTTCAGAATATTTAAAATGATCTTTAACAAAAACCTGCTTCCGCCGGACTTTAGCCTGCTCCCGGTAAGAATCGGTTTGGTAATAGTTCTGAAAAACCTCAACAAAATGCTTCCCGAGCTGTTTTGAAAAATCGAAACTCTGATTGAACGTTCCGTAGCTTCCGGCCGAAAGATCTGCTGAAATCTGATCTGAACTTTTCGTTTTCAGAAGAACGGTTCCTCCCGTGGCTGCTCCGTAATCACCACCTTCCGGCCCTTTATAAATTTCCATCCGGTCGATAAGTCCCGGGGAGATCACATTAAAATAGGTATTTCCCGAAGCATCAGACAGGATAAAATCGTCCAGATATACTTTGACGTTCCTTATCCCGAAAGGCGATCTCAAAGTACTGCCGCGCAGGGAAATCCGGTAGCTGCCCGGTGAGCGCTCCTCCATCCGTGCTCCGGCAATCTGATTAATGGATTCGAGCATCCGCTCCGGTGGGTTCCGGATCAGCAGGTTCTGAGAGACTACGGAAACAGATTTGGTAGAAGAAATAAAAGCCGTCGGTTTTTTATAGGCGTCAATACGGACTTCAGAAATCAGACCTACAGAATCTTTCTGCTGAGCCAGCAGTAGGGAAACCGAAAACAAAGGAAGGAAAAAGTAAAGTTTTGTCATTGCCTGAGGCTATGCAAAAACCGTACATTCGTTTATTATTAGGGTATATTTAAGTCAAAGTTTTAATTTAACGTGAACCCGCAGTAAAAATCAGGTAATGAGATGGGAGCCGGATGCTGGATGCCGGAAGTTCCCTGTGACAATATTACAATCAAAGGCACTGGCTATCAAACAAATCATTTTTCTCTTTTCCGAGTAAATATTTGGTTCAGAGCTTTTAAGTTGATCTCAAGTAAAATGCTTTACAATTTGAATTCATAGCAGGATCAAATAATGCTAAATCCTTACAAACGAATAAAACAGGCAAAGTTTCAATAGAAATGGGCAATGTCATCCTGAGCCTGAGTTTATCCTGAACTTGACGAAGGTAAGAAAGCCCATTTTCCCTATGATGTCTGATAATCCGGCTTTAACCAAACTTATCATATTTTGACTAAAGCTGAATTTTAAACAGGGGTCTTTAAAATAGAGCAACAAATACCGTATGATAATTTATTCCCGTGCCGGCTGTTGAATCGACAGGAAAAACTTCCGGCATCCAGCTTCCTGCTTCCAAACCCATTAGTTCGATTTCTTTAATGCGATTCTTTTTTATTCCCGATCATCCACGGAACGATATAGTAGAATGCAACCGCCGTCATTCCGAGAATAATTCCCGTCGCTAACCATAAAAAGGTGAACCCAAAACGTTCCGCGACGAAGGTTCCCAGCGAAGGGGTAATAATAAACGAGAGTGAAAACGCAATGCCCAGCAATCCCATATAAGCGCCTTTGTTGTGGGTACCCGAACGGAGCGACGTAATGGTGGCCATAAAAGGAAGCGCCCAGATTTCACCAAGACTCAGAATACTGATGGAAACCACCAGGATCCATAAGGAAGTTCCTGCTGCCAGCATCCCAAAGGAAACCGCACAGAAAAGCGTTCCCAGCAGCATGGTCGTTTTGAGCTTCAGATACCTTTCTGCAATCTGCACCATAATCATTTCCATGACAACCACAATCACCCCGCTGAATCCCAGGATGTAACCTATTTTCTCGGCAGAAAGACGGGCTTCCTGCTTGTAGAAGATCGTAAGCGTATTCAGTATCTGGAAAAAACATACGGAAAAAAAGAAGCAGGCCGCCGCAAAAAGGATAAACCTGGAATCTTTGTAAGGAGACACCGACGTATCGGATATGGCACGGTCCGGCTTTTCCTTGTTTCTGTAGCTCCGGTTTCTGAAAAAGAAAACGTAGGTTAATCCCGCCAGCAAAGCTCCCGCTGCATTGGAATAAAACAGGAAGTCATACGAAATGGCAGCCAGGATCCCGCCCAGTGCCGGACCTACGGAAAACCCGAGGTTAACGGCCATCCGGTTCAGTGAAAATGCCCGGGTGATGTTTCCGGGTTTGGCGTATTTGGAGACCGCTACGGAATTGGCAGGCCTGAACGCTTCACTGATGGAACTCTGGATAAAAATAATTGTTGCCAGCCCGGCTTCGGTATGAAAAAGAGGGATCAGGCAGAACATGGGAACACTCAGGAACAGACTTATGCTCTGCACCCTGAATTCTCCGATCTTATCCGTGATCATTCCGCCAACCCATGAACCGACTACCGAGCCGATCCCGAAAAAGCTGAGCACGATTCCGGCACTTTTAATATCGAATTTTAAATGATCGGTCATGTACACGCCTAGGAAAGGCAGCACCATGGAACCCGACCGGTTGATCAGCATCACCAGCGCAAGCATCCAGCTTTCAGACGACAGTCCTCTGAATGAATTGATATATATTTTTAATAGTTTCACAATCTTGATTTTTTATATTTTATTATTGAAAAATAAGCCGTCAGTAAAGAAGCTTTAACCACAAACAGCACTCATTTTTTCCACGAATAGCACGATCATCATTTGTGATATTTGTGAATTCATTAGTAGAATTGGTGTTAAAAACAAAAACAGGACTTAAAAATAAGCCCTGTTTCATTTATATGATATCAATAAATTTCTACTCCGGCTTATAAGAGTCTTTTAAGGTCACGGTTCTGTTGAATACAAAATTTGTATCCGTGGAATCCTGATCTTTCGTAAAATAACCAATTCTCTGGAACTGAAGCGGTTCTCCAACAGCGACTTCTTTTAAGCCTGGCTCGGCAAATCCATTTACGGCAGTTACGGAATCCGGATTGATGAAGTTCAGGAAGTCCACATCCTTTTCAGCATCCGGCTGTTCTACGGTAAACAATTTATCATAGTTTCTGATTTCCACAGGAATTGCATGTTTTGCAGATACCCAGTGAATGGTTCCTTTTACTTTTCTCAGACTTTCCTCCGTACCGCTTCCGGATTTGGATTTTTCATCGTAGGTAGCATAGATGGCCGTGATGTTTCCGTTTTCGTCCTTCTCTACCCTTTCCCCTTTAATGATATAGGCCGATTTAAGACGCACTTCGCCGCCCAATTTCAGTCTGAAAAATTTATTATTGGCTTCTTCCTTGAAGTCTTCACGCTCAATATATAATTCCCTGGAGAACGGAACTTCTCGCGTTCCTGCATTTTCCTGCTCCGGGTTATTTTCTGTTTCCAGCCATTCTTCCTGACCTTCAGGATAGTTTTCAATGATTAATTTCACGGGATCCACTACCGTCATCACCCGTTTCGCTACTTTATTCAGGTCTTCGCGGACACAGAATTCCAGTAGCTGAAGCTCAATCAGGTTTTCCCTTTTGGCAACTCCTACCTTTTCAATAAAATTCCTGATGGCAGCCGGGGTAAACCCTTTCCTTCTCATCCCGGAAATGGTAGGCATTCTCGGATCATCCCAACCGTTCACTGCTTTTTCAGCAATCAACCTCTGCAGCTTTCGTTTGGATGTGATCATGTAAGAAACGTTCATCCTTGCGAATTCCCGCTGTTTGTTTTTTACCTTTCCTTCTTCATAGACCTGATCCAGGTACCAGTTGTACAACGGCCGGTGGTTTTCAAACTCCAGGGAACACAGCGAATGCGAAATCTGTTCGATATAATCGGATTCCCCGTGTGCCCAGTCGTACATCGGGTAAATTTTCCATTCGGTTCCGGTTCTGTGGTGCGGTCTTTTAAGAATTCGGTACATCACCGGGTCACGCATGTTCATGTTCGGTGACGTCATATCGATCTTAGCGCGAAGAGACATTGCCCCCTCCTCAAATTCACCGTTCTTCATTCTCTCAAACAGATCAAGGGATTCTTCAACGGGACGGTTTCGGTATGGGGATTCCACTCCCGGTTCTGTAGGATTTTTTCTCTGTTCGGTAATCATTTCGGAAGGCTGCTCATCTACATAAGCTTTTTCTTCTTTAATAAGCTGGACCGCCCAATCGTAAAGCTGCTGGAAGTAATCGGAGGCGTACAATACCTTATCCCATTTGAAACCTAACCATTCAACGTCTTTCATAATAGAATCCACGAATTCCTGTTCTTCTTTCTCAGGATTCGTATCGTCGAAACGAAGGTTTACGGGAGCATTGTATTTCTCACCCAAACCGAAGTTGATGCAGATCGCTTTGGTATGACCTACATGCAGATAACCGTTTGGTTCAGGCGGAAAACGGAAACGGATCTGATCTCTTTTCAGGCCGTTTGCCAAATCATCTTCGATAATTTGCTCAATAAAATTGAGTGATTTTTTTTCTTCTTCCATTAAAATTCGCTTTAAAATGCCGTGTATCACGACAATTTGCAAATTTAGGAAAATTTAAGGGTTTACCCAACTAGTAATTTAAGGGGATTAAATGATCCGGATATGATATTTTTACTTAAATTAGGCCTGCTAAAAACCTACTCAATTATTTATCAACATGGCCGTTTATATCCTGAACAACAGAAAAATCGTCGATCATAGAGGCAAAAGAGCTGATTCTTTTTCCAATGACAGACATTCGATTCCCAATTTCAGAATTGCCGGACGCGACTTCGAGGATTACCAGGAAACTCCCGAAGCGGCAAGAAAGAAAAAAGATGATACCAACCGGAATATTTTAAAGCCTGCCCCTTTCCCAGAAGATGATCTTCTGGGTACCCTTAATATGAAGCCGGTAACCATTAGGGATATCTATACAGCTCCAATGGTACAGAATAACATTTTCCAGAACTTAAACGGAATGGACCGGAATCTTATCACCAATCGAACAAAAAACAACAAAAAAAACATTCACAACCATTTATTAGTCAAAGCATTGATTAAAACATAAACATATCACACTTTGTTGAAAAATTGTGGTAGTACAGTCTGGCATAGAGATTGTAAACTCATTATCATAAATCGGGGAAATATAAACTTATATCATGGAAAAAGTTAGAACCAAGCTCTCTGTATTTTTAGAATACATTAAAAAGGCAATTTTCGTAAAAGACGTTATTTAATAAAGCGTATCAGATCTAAAACACAAAAAGACTTGCATCATCAGCCTTCAGGATAATTAATAGATTCTGTTAAATATATTTTTTAATATCTGTTAATTATGCTGAATTTCTTGCGTGTCTCTGAAAAGATTTTCATATTTACATAACCAACCAAATAAATCAATGTTTTATGAAAAATCTAAAAAAAATCAAGAGAGAGGAATTAAAAGCGATCAAAGGAGGAAAGCCTCCCTTGGGATGTAACAGCTGGAACCCAGCGGCGATGTGCTGCAGATCATGGGCTCCCGACTACTGCGGCCAGCAGACCTGTCCGGATTCACCCGCACCAGCCTGCTAGCAGAGTATAAAGCTTATATTTTAAACCATAATGATTCGCCCTGCAAGTCAAGATGGGTCTCGAAATTATTAACGAATAAAGCTCCGGTTCCCAATCCTTGCGGCATCGGGCTTTTTTTTGTAAAAGTATACTGGGCGATGGCATTCAGCCCGATATTGCTTTCCAGCGCAGAAGTTATCCACCACCCGATATTTTGTTGTTCTGCAAGAGAAATCCATTCATCGGAACCGGCAAATCCTCCCACCAGCGCGGGCTTCAGAATAATATACTGTGGCTTTATGGCTTCCAGAAGTTTGATCTTTTCATGAAAATCCGTAATTCCGATCAGTTCTTCATCCAGAGCTATTGGCGTAGGCGTTCCGGAACAAAGCTCGGCCATATCGGACCAATGTCCGGCTTTGACCGGCTGTTCGATAGAATGAATCTGCAAATCTGCCAGCTGCTGAAGGACGGTTTTCGCTTCATCTTTGGTAAATCCTCCATTGGCATCCACCCGCAACTCCAGCACCTCTTTTGAGAATTTCTGTCTCAGGGCTTTTAAAATTTCATGTTCAGATTCCCAATTGACACCGATCTTTAATTTGATGCAGTGAAATCCCTGATCCAGCTTATCACGGATCTGTTCCTCCATATAATCAATGCTGCCCATCCAGATCAGTCCGTTGATGGTAACCGGTACTGTACCGTCTGTAAATTCACTGGGGAAATAGAGATTTTCCCCATGCTCTAAATTCAGCTTGGCCTGTTCATACCCGAACCAGATCGATGGGAAGCTGATCAGATGCTCTTTTAGAAATTCAGGATCTTTCTGAATGTTTTTGCAAAGCCATTGCAGCTTTTCTTCGTAATCCGGGCGGTCGTCAAAGCTCAGTCCCCTGAAAACAGCGCATTCTCCAACTCCCGTTTTCCCGTTTTCGGAAATTTCCAGGATGAAGGTTTCCTTTTCACGCAAAACGCCGCGAGATGTTCCACTCGGGCGTTTGAATTCCAATAAATACCTGAAATATTCTGCTTTCATTATTTTACACTGTCGATTCTCATAAATTCTTCCGCTTTTTCCACCATATCGATGCTTCCGCAGAAAAAAGGAATCCGCTGATGCAGTTCGGTCGGTTCAATTTCCAGGATTCTTCTGAAACCGTCGGTTGCTTTTCCTCCTGCCTGCTCGGTAATAAAAGCTACAGGGTTGCATTCGTACAGCAGCCTCAATTTTCCGTTAGGCGCCTGCGAATAGGATGGATAAATGTAGATTCCGCCTTTCAGCATATTCCTGTGGAAATCGGCAACAAGCGAACCGATATACCTCGAAGTATACGGACGGTCTCCTTCTTCCATCTGGCAATATTTAAGGTAATTTTTTACACCCTGGGGAAATTTAATGTAGTTTCCTTCATTGATGGAATAAATCTTTCCCGTTCTCGGAAAAGTCATGTTCGGATGTGAAAGGTAATAGGTTCCCAGAGAAGGATCCAGCGTAAACCCGTTTACCCCGTTTCCTGTGGTATAAACGATCATGGTGGATGAACCGTAGATAATATAACCTGCCGCAATCTGGTTGACCCCTTTCTGCAGGAAGTCTTCCAGCTGTACCGGCGTTCCCGGTTCCGTCACTCTTCTGTAAATAGAAAAAATGGTTCCTACCGAAACGTTCACATCAATATTTGAAGACCCGTCCAAAGGGTCGATGAGCACTACATATTTGCTTAAGTGCCCGTTTTCGCCGCATTTGATATCGATAAAATCATCATTTTCTTCGGAAGCGATTCCGCAGACAACCTCCCGCTGGGACAGAGCCGTAATAAAAATTTCATTGGCGATCACATCCAGTTTCTGCTGCTCCTCCCCCTGAATATTCTGGTTGCCGGCCGCCCCTGCAATATCTACGATTCCTGCTTTGTTTACCTCTCTGTTTACCACTTTTGAAGCCAGCCTTATCGCGCTCAGCAGGCGGGAAAATTCTCCGGTGGAATACTGGAAATCATCCTGCCTTTCGATAAGGAATTCTCCTAAAGTCTGTAATGGTTGCTGTGACATATTTTTCTTTTTACGATTTCCTCAAATTTCGTAAAATTTATTACAATGTAAAAGAATTATTAACAAAAGCCCTTAACCCGCTGTACATAAACCAGATACCTGTTTAAATCACTTTAAAAAACAGGACTTATCATAAAAAAACACTCCCTTTTCATACAGACGCCGGGTAGATCCGGCGTTATTGTTCACATTAATTTAAATTTCCCTTCTTCAACAAATCTACCGGATATAATACCCAATTGGTATAAAAGAAATCCCGGCGATCAGTAGCGGGGAATTTCCATCTGTAAAGACCTCCGGCAATGATATTGAGTGGAATACCGATCCTCTTTCCGTTTCTGTTTTACGGCTTTTTCAGATGGCAGCTTTGAATTTGCATTGATTTTAATAAAATCTTAAGCCGGTGAAATTCATGGGCTATTTCATATCTCGTTGTAAATTTATAATTTTGAGCCCCGTAAAATATTCCCGTAATTTTTATCTAACAATTTTATTATTAACAAATTAATGAAAATTTTCAAGTTTGGTGGAGCATCAGTAAAGGATGCTGAAAGCGTAAAGAACGTCTCTATGGTTTTACAAAGCCAGGGATTTGCCAAATGTCTGCTGGTTATTTCAGCGATGGGCAAGACGACGAATGAACTGGAAAAAGTGGTGGAACTTTATTTCAGTAAGGATAACTATCAAACGGAAATTGAAAAGATAAAACGGAAACATATTGAAATTGCGGAAGGCTTATTTCCGGAAAACCATGCCGTTTTTGCGGAAATCAATTTATTTTTTGATGATATAGATTCTTTCCTGCGCAGAAACAAGTCTCCGAATTATAATTTCGTTTACGACCAGGTCGTAAGCTGCGGGGAAATGATTTCCACAAAGATTTTAAGCGAATACCTGAACGAAATACAGTTTACCAACCAGTGGCTGGATGCACGGGATTATGTAAAAACCGACAATTCATACCGCGAAGGGGTTGTAGACTGGACCCGGACAGAGGAATTCATTTCAAGCTTAAATAAAGAAATATGCTACGTTACCCAGGGATTTATCGGATCGGATGAAAATAATTTCACCGTTACCCTTGGAAGAGAAGGTTCCGATTATTCGGCTGCCATTTTCGCCTATTGCCTGAATGCAGAAGCAATGACGATCTGGAAAGACGTACCGGGCGTAATGACGGGAGATCCACGAAAATTTAAAGACGTAACCCTGCTTTCCAATATTTCTTATGAAGAGGCTATCGAAATGGCCTACTACGGCGCCAGTGTGATCCACCCTAAAACCCTGCAGCCGCTTCAGCAGAAAAACATTCCTTTTTACGTAAAATCTTTTGTAGATCCTGCAAAAGCAGGAACGAAGGTCGGGGCATCGGAAAAAAACCAAAGCGAAGAATCTTATATCCTGAAAGAAAACCAGACCCTGCTTAAAATTTCCACACGGGACTTTTCATTTATTGCAGAAGACCACATGAGCTTGATTTTCGGATATTTATCCAAATATAAGATCAAGGTTTCCCTGATGCAGAATTCGGCTATTTCACTGGCTTTGTGCCTGGAAGACAAATTCAACCAGGTGGATGAACTGAATGAAGAATTGCAGAAATCATTTGAAACGGAAATCGTAAAAAACGTATCTTTATTCACCGTAAGGAATGCTAAAATAGAGAACATAGATCAATTTTACCAGGAAAAAAGTGTATTATTGGAGCAGATTTCCAAGAATACGCTTCAAATGGTAACACAATAAAACTAATTGCGACTAAACACACATGAGTTTAATTTCGAAAAACGATTTAATTAAAGCTTCCGGCTTACATAAAATAGGATTTCTGAAAAATCCTGTAGCTTCTGCTGTCATGAGCATTGCCAAGATCAATGAAGTAAATAAACTATACGACAAACTGAAAGATAAGGAAGGTAAAGACTTTTTCGACTCATTTGTAAGGGAACGCAATCTGAGCTATATCGCCTTTGAAGAGGATCTGGCTAAAATCCCGAAAACGGGGCCGTTTATTCTGGTTTCCAACCATCCGCTGGGTGCGATCGACGGCATTCTGATGTGCAAAATCTTATCTGAAGTGCGCCCGGATTTTAAAGTGATGGGGAATTTCCTGCTGGAAAAGATCAAGCCGATGGAACCGTACGTGATTTCCGTTAATCCCTTTGAAGGCAGGAAAGGAGCATACAGCAGCTCTTCCGGGATGCGGGAAACTTTGAAGCATCTTCAGAACGGAGGCTGTGTAGGGATCTTCCCGGCGGGGGAAGTCTCCAACAAAAACAATCCGTATGGCGAAATACTGGATAAAGACTGGGAAAAACCCGCCCTGAAACTGATCCGAATGGCCAAGGTACCGGTGGTTCCTATGTATTTCCATGCGAAGAACAGCCGGATATTTTATCAGGTAGCCAAGCTCCATCCCAATTTACAGACCGTCATGCTTCCAGCGGAGATGATGAAAGACCGGGAAAAACCGATCAGGATCAGGATCGGAAAACCGATCACGGTAAAAGCCATGGATGACATGGAGACGACCGAGGAACTGGGTGAATACCTGAAACGTAAGGTGTATATGATGCAGTCTTATTACGAAAAGAGGAAATCTCTGGCGCAAAGCATCAATCTTAAAAACTTATCGGTAAAATTCCCTTTGCTAAGGGAAGAGAATATTGTTCAGAATATCATTGACGAAACACCGAGAGAAGATATTTTAAAGGATATTTCCAAACTGAAAGGGACGGATAAAATGTTTTTCAGTAACGGGAATTACGAAGTTTACTTTACCACCTATGAGGAAATCCCTTCGATCATGCGGGAAATCGGACGTCAGCGTGAACTGACTTTCCGGGCCGTGGGTGAAGGCAGCAACCTTCCTTTCGACCTGGATGAATACGATAAGCATTACCATCACCTTTTCCTCTGGGACAGTGCTGCGGAAAAGCTTGTGGGAGCCTACCGGATGGCTTTGGGTAAGGAAGTGATGAAGAAGTCCGGAATACGCGGGTTTTACACCAGTTCGCTGTTTGAATTTGAGCAGGACATCCACCCTTTCTTCAAAAAGGTAATCGAAATGGGCCGGGCCTACATCTGCCAGGAATACCAGCAGAAGCCGCTTCCTCTTTTCCTTTTATGGCGGGGGATCGTACACGTCTGCCTGAGGAATCCGGATCATAAATTCCTGATGGGCGGCGTAAGTATTTCCAATAAATTTTCAGAATTCTCGAAATCACTGATGATCGAATTTATGCGTTCGAATTATTATGATTCCGCTGTGGCACAGTATATCACGCCGAGAAATGAATATAAGGTAAAACTCAGAGACCGGGACAAGCATCTGTTTTTTGAAGAAATGGAATCTGATTTAAACAAGCTGGATAAAATTATCGACGACCTTGAACCGGAGCTGAGACTGCCTGTTTTAATAAAGAAATATATCAAGCAGAATGCAAAAGTAATTGCCTTTAATGTGGATCCCAACTTCAATGATGCGATTGACGGGCTGATGTACATCCGGATCAGCGATCTTCCTGAAAGCACAATAAAGCCGGTACTCGAAGAAATGAGCGAGCAGATCCGCAGGGAACAGGAAAATAATCCGGTTGAAAATCAGTAGGTTTTAGGTTTTATTAAAAAAAGTAGTGTTAATACTTGCTTCATATACGAAAACTTACTACTTTTGCATCACTTTAAAACAACGAAGTACAAGAATGGTTTCTTAGCTCAGTTGGTAGAGCAATGGATTGAAAATCCATGTGTCCCTGGTTCGATTCCTGGAGAAACCACTTAGAAAAACCACCTGTCAAAAGGTGGTTTTCTTTTCAAAACTGTTTTAAATAAACCTTGCAGGATTTAATAATAATTATTATTTTTGCACCACTTCAGACGAAGTACAAACCAAACGGTTTCTTAGCTCAGTTGGTAGAGCAATGGATTGAAAATCCATGTGTCCCTGGTTCGATTCCTGGAGAAACCACTTAAAGTCATCCTTTCCGGGATGACTTTTCTGTTTTTTCCTGAATTTTTGTTAAATGGTGGTTAATGTAACATCAATCACAATTCTTTTACCTGAAAATAAGTATCTTCGCTTTTTGAAATTTTATTTGAGAAATGAAGAAGATTATCTCCGGTTTATTTTTGTTTTCTGCGGTAGCCGCATTTTCCCAGGAAGCCGTCAAGTTCCAGGACCTGCCTTTCAAAGACCTTATTGCCAAAGCAAAAAAAGAAAAGAAGATCGTATTTCTGGATGCCTATACTTCATGGTGCGGCCCCTGTAAGATGATGGAAAGAAATGTTTTTACCCAGAAAACCGTCGGAGATTATTTCAATGCCAACTTCTTGAATGCGAGATTTGACATGGAAAAAGGCGAAGGAAGGGATATTGCAGTAAAATACGGCGTACGCTCCTATCCTACTTATCTTTTCCTGAATGGCGACGGCGAGCTGGTTTCGCAGAACTACGGCTATATGGAACCGGGCATGTTCCTCACCATGGCTCAGGATGTCAATTCCCCGAACAACAAAAAAGGTTCGTTAAAGGAACGTTTTGCCAAAGGCGAAAAAGATCCTGAATTCCTGATCAATATTATGAAGCTGAATTCGTCTTCGGATTATCCTTTTGCCAAACAGGCTTCTGAAAGGTATTTTGAAAACAGGAAAAAAACGGAGGAATTCACAAAAGATGATGTCGGGTTGCTCTTATATTTCCTGAAATCGACCGAAGATAAAAATTATAAGACTTTCATTGAAAGGAAAACGGAGATCATCAAATTTCTACCTGAAGAAACTTATAAAGAGTTTGATAACCAGATCAAATTGGGGAAAATCGTGGAACAATCCATTGATCCGCAAAGCAGAAAGATCAACGACGATGATTTCATGAAAAATGCAGAACCTCTGGTCGGAAAGCATGATGCGGAGATAAAGCTCAACCAGACCAAACTAAGTTATTACGAGCAGAACGCCGATTTCCCGGAGTACGAAAAAGCAGCCCTGGCCTACTACAAAAATTCAGAAGCTTTTGAACCCAACGAACTTTTAAAAGCCGCCTGGCTGTTTTCAGAGCACATTAAAACCCCGTCTTCCCTGAAGAAAGCAGCGGAATGGGCCGAAAAATCCGTGATGAGAAGCGAAACGTCCGAAAACACTTATATCCTTGCCAAACTTTATTTTTTAACGGGAAATAAAGAAATGGCAAAGACCTATGCAGAAATGTCTAAAAACATAGCCAGCCAATCCCAAAAAGATTCTGCTTTAGCTGATGAGTTACTGAAACAATTGAAATAACAAATGTCAAAAATTAAATGTATTACAGGATTTCTTACCCTGTTTTTATTGGGGAATTTAAATGCTCAGGAACAGGAGCAGCCTTCTGAAAAGAGTGTCTATGTAAAGGGAAACGCTTTATTCATCCCGATCGGAATTGTGAACCTTGCCCTGGAACACCAGGTAAGCAAAAAAATTACGGTACAGGGAGATGTATTGATTTCCCCGTGGAAATCTTTTGCAGGCCACGAACTGCAGTACTATTCCATTTCACTGGAAGGAAGGTATTATTTTAACGAAGCCTTCAGGCACTTTTATGTCGGAGCCAATATTGCCGGATCCCGTTTCAACGTACAGAAATGGAACTATTGGAAGGATAATATTTCAACTGATCCGGAAACCGGGATTACCCGCAATTCATCTGATTTATACCAAAAGGGATATTCAGTGATCCTTGGGGTTACTGCAGGATACCAGTTTAAAGTTTCGGATCGCTGGAACATTGATATATATGGAGCGGTAGGAACCTCGCAGGACTATTACAAAGGATACGACCGCTCAAGAGGCGATCGTTATGACAAGGCTGAAAAATTCAATAAAAGCGGTGAAATCATTCCTTACAGAGGTGGGGTGATGATTTCTTATAAATTAAAATAATCCCATGAAATTATTCGGAAGAAACCATCTCATTATCTGTGTCATTACATTTGTCATTCTTTTCCTGATGAATTACCTCGGAAACGACCAGGCAGATAAGCTGGAAAGGGCATTGATGATCGCCGCTGCAGGGGTTATCGGCCTGTCCATCGGTCTGCTCATCATGAACAGAGGGAAAGACGATAAAACGCCGCCACAGAATTTTGACTGATAAAAAGTGAATGGTCAATTTGGCTGCGCTGGTTAATAGTCAATTTACCTGCGTTAACAAATTGACCGTTCACCATTTTATTTTGATGTGAATAGTCAATTTTTACGAGTCAATGGTCAATTATTCGGTGACTCCAAATTCACTTGTGAAGCAAATGCATCATTTGCCATTGACGAATCAGCATTCACCTTTTTATTTTTCGTAAACTATATATTTCTTCCGGATCTTTTCGAAAGCATCCAGCTCAGGTTTCCAGGAAGCTCTGATTTCGGAGATTGATTTTCCGGCAACAATCTGCTTCCGCAGGTCATCACTTCCGGCCAGCATATCAAACCAGTAATTTTTTCCGGCTGCAGGTTTCAGGAAAAAGTCCAGCTCCGGATTTTTATAATGTTTGTAGGCTTTCATCAGCCATTCGGGATTCAGTTCCCTTAAATCTTTTTTATACGCTGAAAGATTTTCACCATAGCATAATTTCCCGTTTAAAAACGGGTCTTTTGCCCCGGCTGTCGGTTTTGGGGTAAACTGGTAAGGCAGGCTTTTGGTCCAGGGCGAACCGTAAATCTGAAACGGCAAGTCGGTGCCCCGGCCTACGGAAACCTGCGTTCCCTCAAAAAAACACAGGCTTGGGTACAGATTGATTGAATGATCGTCCGGCAGATTGGGCGAAGGCCGGTCCGGCATCGGATAACGCCTGGTTTTATGGTAGTTTTTCATCGGGATCAGGGTATATTTTGCCTTCACTTTATTTTTAAGCCATCCTTCGCCGTTCACCATCTGACCATATTCGCCGATGGTTAAACCGTAAACGACCGGAACTTCATGCATTCCCACAAAGCTGGTCCATTTTTTCCTGAGGACCGGACCATCCGTGTAGCCGTCATGCGGATTGGGACGATCGAGCACGATCACCTCCACATTGTTTTCCGCTCCTGCTTCCATGACGTACGTTAAGGTGGAAATATAGGTATAGAAACGAACGCCGACATCCTGAATATCAAATACAATAACGTCAATTCCCTTCAGCTGTTCAGCACTTGGCTTCTTATTGTTGCCATACAGGGAAACAATGGGAATCCCGGTTTTTACATCAACTCCGTTCTTTACCTTTTCCCCGGCGTCTGCGTCGCCCCTGAAACCGTGCTCGGGTGCAAAAATAGATTTGATTTTAATCCCGTTTTTTACCAGAAAATCCACTACATAAGTCCGGTCGCTCATAAGCCCGGTCTGGTTGGTCACAATACCGACGGTTTTTCCTTTCAGCAGAGGCAGATACAGGGCCGGCTGATCCGCACCGGTTTTAAAATCATCCTGATGCTGAACCTGAGAATAATATTGATTGAATACTCCTAAAAAAATTAGGCAAATAAGAAGTAAATTTTTAATTTTGAAATCTAAATTCATCGTCTTGAGCTTTCCTTTATATTTTTCCAAAAAAATAGCATTTTCCAAAGATAACAAAAATAACCTGTCGAGGGTGATCATCTTTATCGGCAGGCTCTCTGTGGCTTTGGGAATTATCGTATCGCTGATTACCGTTTCCACCGGATTCGGTTCCAAAAAAGCGATCAAGGAAAGGCTGGCGGATTTCAGCGGGCACATCACCGTACGGTCTACCCGGTCCAACTCTTCATACAATACATCAGTGCTGGATAATCAGGGGCTGGATCTGAAGAAAATCCGGGAACTGCCCGATGTGGCCAGTGTCCAGAAATATGCTACGGTAACGGGAATCATGCGGAATGAGCATAATTTTGCCGGTATTATCTTCAAAGGTGTCGGGAAAGATTTCGACAGCCTGAGGTTTAAGAAATTCCTGATCGCCGGAACCTCGCCTAAAGTAACCGAACAGGGGTTTTACAACGGCGTTACAATTTCACAGAAGATCGCCACCGATCTTCACCTGAAAGTAAAGGACAGTATTGTTACCGTGTTTTCCAAAGCAGACCAAAAGCCTATTTACAGGAAGTTTGAAGTGGTCGGGATTTACAGGACGGATATTAAAATGATTGATGACCAGTTTGTGCTCGGCGGAATCAACCACGTCCGTAAAATCCAGGACATGAAGCCGGATGAGATCGGCGGACTGGATATTTTCTTTAAAAACGTTGATGATACCGACCGCAACCTGCCGGAAATCGAAAAACTGATCGGCTATAAAAATTACGCAGAAAAAGCCACGGAAAAATTCCCGCAGATTACTGACTGGATCAGTATTTTCGACACCAATATCGCCCTGATCATCATCATCATGCTGATCGTGGTAGTCATCAACATCATCATGGTCCTTCTGATCCTGATCATTGAGCGGACGAATTCCATCGGCTTACTGAAAACATTGGGCGCCAGCAATGCACAGATCCGGGCCACTTTCATCAATTATACGCTGATCATTATGATCCCGGGATTATTGTACGGAAATGCCATCGGCCTCGGTCTGATTTTTATCCAGAAAATTTTTGGGATTATCAAATTAAATCCGGAAAATTATTACGTCAGTACCGTTCCGGTAGATCTTAACCCGATTGCGATCATCTCCATTTCCCTGGGGATCCTGCTAATCTCAGGTCTTGCCTTAATTGTTCCGAGCTATCTGATCAGCAAGATCTCTCCGGTGAAAGCGATTAAGTACAATTAGATCAATCGTGTATTTTGCTCCGCAAGCCAATTTTGCTGTGTAAGTGAATTTTCAAGGTGAAATGTCAATTGTGAATGGTGAATTTTGCTCGGCAGGTATATTTATATTCGTCAAAAATTGACCATTAAACCGGAGGAATTCACCATTAAGATCAAAAGTACATGGTGAAATATCAAGGACAGATTTATTAAACCCCGCGAATTCATTCCTACTGATTGATACTGTCGAATTCAGGTATTGAAATAAATAGGATGATTTACGGAGTTTATAAAATTCACTCCGGTTACCTAAGATTATCTTAACCATTTCATCAATAATTTTACATCTACCATACAGGTTTACAGATGTTTTACATTTTTAGCGACACAATATTTATTATTAATTATCTGAAAGATGTATCTTAGCGCGTGCTTTAAAAAACGTTTATGAAATACGCAAACAACATCCTCGAAACTATCGGAAATACACCACTGGTAAAACTGAACAAGGTTTTGGGTGAAGATTTTCCGGCATTGGTTTTGGCAAAGGTGGAAACTTTCAACCCGGGAAATTCCGTGAAAGACCGGATGGCCCTGAAAATGATTGAAGATGCCGAGAAAGATGGAAGATTGAAACCCGGAGGGACGATCATTGAAGGAACTTCAGGAAATACAGGGATGGGGCTGGCGCTGGCCGCCATCATCAAAGGCTACAAATGTATCTTTGTAACCAACTCCAAACAGTCTAAAGAAAAATGTGATATTCTCCGTGCCGTAGGTGCCGAGGTTATTGTATGCCCGACCGATGTAAAACCTACCGATCCGCGCTCCTATTATTCAGTTTCAAAAAGACTGGCCAAAGAAACGGAAAACGGATGGTACGTGAACCAATATGATAATTTATCGAACAGAGCGGCTCATTATGAATCTACCGCTCCTGAAATCTGGGAACAGACGGAAGGCAAGCTGACGCATTTCGTAGTCGGAGCCGGAACGGGAGGTACGATTACAGGCTGCGGGAAGTTCTTTAAGGAGAAAAATGAAAACATCAGGATTATCGGTGTCGATACTTACGGTTCGATCCTGAAAGAAATCCACGAAACCGGGGAAATAAAATTAGAAAACGCCTACACCTATATTACCGAGGGGATCGGAGAAGATATTCTTCCTGAAAATTACGATATGTCGGTAATCGATCATTTCGAGAAAGTAACGGATAAGGACGGTGCCATCTACGCCAGAAAACTGGCCAAGGAAGAAGGGATTTTCTGCGGGTATTCAGCAGGAAGTGCCATCGCTTCCATGGTTCAGATGAAAGACCAGTTCACCAAAGACGACGTGATCGTGGTGCTTCTTCATGACCATGGTTCCCGGTATGTCGGGAAAATCTACAACGACGAATGGATGAAAGAAATGGGTTGGCTGGATTAACCGCCTTTTCACAATAAACAAAAAACTCGGAACCTATGCTCTGAGTTTTTTGTTTTATACGGTAACATTTTTCTTTAATACCTGCTTCAGAAAGCTGTAATCTTTTTCATTCATCGATTTCCGGGGAAACATATAACTGTATTTTCCTTCAACCGTAATAAATTCGTTATTGCTGCCAAAATGGGTAAAGTCTTTCCATTCGCTGGTTTCCTTTTCACCATTGATATTTACGGTAAAAAACTGTTCGTCTAATCTTATTTCGTAAATGCTGCAGTTTTCAAGCTTTGACAAATAATGGTTTACCTGCTTTTTCCACCGGGAAACTTTGTTGATGCTCATGGAAAGGAAAACGGCACACAACAGAAACAGAAAACTTATAAAATAGAGAATTCCCGCTTTTTCCTGTGTAAAATCGTTCCTGAAGATAAAGACAATCAGCAGTATGGCTCCTACGACAACCGTTGTCATGGTTTTTCCCCTGGTGGCGGATGAAAAAAACAGGCTTCCCTGGTTACCATCAAAATATATTTCCTCGAAGTCCTTTCGCTCAGGTTTCAGAACGATCACTCTTTCTTCACTCATATCGGTTAATTGTGGATGCAAATATAAGTTTTTTCCACTCCAACCCTCATACTCTTAAATTCTAAAACCCTCATTTGTGCACACGTTCCAAAGCTTTCAAGATAAAACCTAACCCTCCCTATACTCATTACCGATTGCTGACAGCCTATTCATCAGCTCCCGGTTTCGCTGCCTGAGGCTTTCCATTTTTTTAAGCATGTCATGGATTACTTCCAGTCCCGGAAGATTAATGTCGAGGTCGTAGTGCCAGTTCGTAAACCGCTCGAAATTCGGCAGGTCTTCGTACATCAGGTAACGGACTTCATTTTCAGTATGGATATTCAGCAGGCCGGAATCGACCAGTTCATCAAAAAAAGTAATTTCGATATTGTATATTTTTACGAGTTCTTCCCGTGATATTCTTTCACTCATGGCTTAGGTATTTTTAAGTTGTTCGAAAAGTTCTTTCTGCTTATCCGTAAGATCTGTCGGGAGCTTCACCTCATAGGTTACAAACAGATCGCCGGACTGCCCTTCTTTTTTGTATACCGGAAAACCTTTTCCTTTCAGCCTTACCGTTGTACCGTTCTGGGTTCCGGCTTTCACTTTCAGGCTGACGCTTCCGTTCAGGGTATTTACTTTTACGTCTCCGCCTAAAACGGCAGTATAAAGATCAACCGTCACTTTCGTTTTCAGATCATCACCAATTCTTTCAAAATCCGGATCGGCCGGAATATTGAACGTAATATACAGATCCCCGTTCGGTCCTCCGTTGAAACCGGGTTCCCCGTAGCCTTTCAGTTTGATCTGCTGTCCGTCATAGACTCCTGCCGGAATGGTGATCCTTACTTTTTTACCGTTGATCTCAAAAGTCTGCGGATGGGTTGTAGCGGCATCCCTTAAACCCAGATTCAGTTCGGCATGAACGTTCTGCCCTTTGAATTTTCCGGATGCACTGCCGCGGGAACTTCTTCCGAAACCGCCGCCGGCCCCACCGAACATGCTCTGGAAAAAATCGGAGAAATCTTCCCCGTCACCAAAGTCGCCTCCGGAAAATCCGCCTCCGAAACCTCCGCCCTGGCCCTGGCTCTGGTACTGCCTTTGCTGCTGTTGCTGTGCTCTCTCGTATTCTTCACCATGCTTCCAGTGTTCGCCGTATTTATCGTACTTAGCGCGGTTTTCCGGATTGCTGAGGACCTCATTGGCTTCATTCAGCTCTTTGAATTTCCGTTCTGCCTCTTTGTCGTTCGGATTCAGGTCCGGGTGCAGCTTTCTCGCCAGCTTACGATAGGCTTTTTTGATATCATCCTGGGTTGCGTTTTTATCTACGCCTAAAATGGTATAGTAATCTATATAAGCCATAGAAACAATTTTTCTTGAAATCAACAAATTTGAGACCGAAACAGGTACTTCGGATATGAAAAATTACCGCTATCTTTGGTTAAAAAGCAACCCATGAACAACGTCCTGAAAAACTACTCCGGAATTTTACTTCTGCTTCTTGGAATCACTGTCGGCAGCGTTATCGGAATTGTTGCGCCCGGCATTGTGGAGTATCTGAAACCACTGGGCGACATTTTCCTGAACCTGCTGTTCGTAAGCGTGGTTCCGCTGGTATTTTTTGCGGTTTCCAATTCCATTGCTTCACTGGAACAGCAGTCGAAGTTCGGGAGGATCATGTTGGTGATGGCCCTTACCTTCCTGTTCTTCATTGTAACGGCAGCCGTCTTTACCATTGGTGCCGTATACCTTTTTCCGGTTTCGGACGTTATGGGCAGCCGTGAAATTGTGGAAGAAACCGTGAACAATGACAGCTGGGGCGACCGGATTGTCGGATTCTTTACCGTCGGGGAGTTTACCCAGCTTTTTTCAAGGCAGAATATGCTGGCTCTTCTGATCTTTGCTTTTATGACGGGCTTTTCTGCCAGAAAGGCAGGAGAAAAAGGACAGGTCTTCAGGTCGTTTATCGCCTCCGGCTATGAAGTGATGAAAGAACTGCTCCTGATCATTATGAAAGCGGCTCCTATCGGATTGGGGGCTTACTTTGCCTACCAGGTCGCTACGTTAGGACCCCAGCTATTCGGGTTTTATGCCAGGCCGCTGGGATTGTATTATGTTGCCGGGATTGTTTATTTCCTTGTTTTCTTTTCGCTGTATGCCTTTATGGCCAACGGGAAAAAGGGGGTAAAAAGTTTCTGGACCCATGCGCCGTTTCCGACCTTAACCGCCTTGAGTACCTGCAGCAGCTTTGCCACCATGCCGGCAAATTTACAGGCAGCTTCCAACATCGGTATTCCGGGCCAGATTTCGAATATTGTCATTCCGATCGGGACGACCCTGCACAAAAACGGTTCGTCGATGTCGTCGATTATTAAAATTTATGTAGCGTTCCTTATTATCGGCAGGGATTTTTTTGATCCGGTGAACCTGCTTCTGGCTTTGGGAATTACCATTTTTGTCAGCATTGTAGCGGGCGGGATTCCGAACGGCGGGTATATCGGGGAGATGCTGATGATTTCGGTGTACCAGCTGCCTCAGGAAGCGGTTCCGGCCGTAATGATCATCGGGACCCTGGTGGATCCTCTGGCAACGGTACTGAATGCCGTAGGACAGTTGGTGGCTTCAATGTTTGTAAGCCGGTTTGTGAAGGTGTGATGGGGCTTCGAGAGCCTCAGCCACCATCAAGGGCAGTTATTAAAACTATTATTGAGAATGATAGACATCGCTATCTACAAATCAGTACTACTTATAAAAACTCCAGGTATCAGGGATAGAAGTCATTAATAAGGATTTCAATGATTATCGGCAGTACTTATCATAATGATTGTACCTTCTTGATTAATGCCAGACATTACAGAATATATTGAGAGAATTATTGAAATTTTAGTTATCGCTGATTTATTCACCGGTGGCTGAGGCTCTCGAAGCCACTGTTGATAAAATCAAGTTTTTTTTAAGCTAAAGAAAATATTTTCAAGGTAAGACCTATATATTTTTGAGATCACGATGGGCCTTAGATAAAGGCGGAAGGAGGTGAGGCTCACCATTGATTAACGCCTCTTTCTTCTTTCGGCTCCAACGCTGCACCTGCTTTTCACGATAAAATGCATCGGCAATATTATCATATTCTTCACAATAAAGAAGCTTAACAGGTAATCTTTTTGCAGTATGGTTTGAACCTTCTCCTTTTTGATGATGCAAGAGACGCAATTCTAAATCTATTGTACTACCTGTGTAATATGAGCCATCAGAACATAATAAAATATACATATACCCTTTTTTCATATTTGTGTTTTTTGAATATTAAACTAATGTGGCTTCGAGAACCTCAGCCACCATCGAGAACCTCAGCCACCATCGAGAACCTCAGCCACCATCGAGAACCTCAGCCACCATCGAGAATAAGCTACCAATGATAATTCCCAAGAGCTATTATCAGATCTACAATCAGAAGCCCTTATCAGATTTAAAAAATTAATTACAATCAGTTCAAATTTTAAATTAAAAGGTCATTCACTCCGCTTCACCGGCTCCAGGTTTTTAAGTTCTTCGGGGGTGAAGAGCCTGTAGATGACCCTGAAGGTTTTTCCCAAAGGGGTTTCAAGAGAAAATCCGCCTGGTCCGAAACCGTCGGTGACGTCTAAGGTGAAGTGGGAATACTGCCAGTACTCGAAGAGGTCGCGGTCGATCCAGAACTCGTGGTCATGGATGGTCCCGATCATGGCATCGTTCATTCTCGGGAAAAAGCCGCCTTTCTCAAAACACTGCGGCTGGGTGCCTTCGCAGCATCCTCCGGCCTGGTAGAACATCAGGTCGCCGTATTTTTTCTCCAGTTCCCAGATGACTTCCAACGCTTTTTCGGTAGCAGAAAGCCTGGGTATTTTATTTTCCATAATCTTTTTGTTAAGGATTATAATTCTGATTTATAAATATAAATTCTGTTTTAAATATGAATTCCTCATCACGGTGAACAGTATCCCGAATGTTCGGTCAATGGCCAACGGCGGTCTGCGTGAGGGATAGGAAGGGGCCGCTGAAAGCGGCGTGCAGCGCACCGGAACGAAGTGGAGCCCTGGATAGCCCGACCGTTTCCCCGTTGTAAGACGGGGAAAACGGGCACGCCATCATGCATTAAAATTAAAAGAAACCAAGTTTGTTCTTGTTGTAGGAAATCAGCATGTTTTTGGTCTGACGGTAATGGTCGAGCATCATCTTGTGGTTCTCACGCCCGATTCCCGACTGCTTGTATCCTCCAAACGGCGCTCCTGCCGGATAAGAATGGTATTGGTTCACCCAAACCCTTCCCGCCTGGATCTGACGCGGAACGTTGTACAGCTGGTGTGCATCCCTGGTCCAGACTCCTGCACCAAGCCCGTAGATGGTATCGTTGGCAATTTTTACCGCTTCTTCCTCATCTTTAAAGGTCGTGAAAGCAAGTACGGGCCCGAAAATTTCTTCCTGGAAGATCCTCATCCGGTTTGTCCCTTTGAAAATGGTTGGCTGGATGTAATATCCGTCTTCCAGACCTTCGCCCACATTGTTCACATCACCGCCGACAAGCACTTCCGCGCCTTCTTCTTTTCCTAATTTGATGTAAGAAAGGATTTTGTCTTTCTGGATCTGCGAGGCCTGAGCGCCCATCATCACGGTTTTGTCCAGCGGGTTTCCGACTTTAATGGCTTTCACCCTTTCGATCACTTTGGCGATGAAGGCGTCGGCGATATCTTCCTGAACCAGCAATCTTGACGGGCAGGTACAGATTTCCCCCTGGTTCAGCGCAAAAAGTACGGCTCCTTCAACGGCTTTGTCCAGAAATTCGTCGTCGGCATCCATAACGGAACTGAAGAAAACGTTCGGGGATTTCCCACCTAATTCCAGCGTTACCGGAATGATATTCTCCGTGGCATACTGCATCACCAGGCGTCCGGTTGCCGTAGAACCTGTAAATGCCGCTTTGTTCACTTTCGGGTTGGTTACCAACGCCCTTCCGAGTTCGGCACCGAAACCGTTAACGATGTTGACTACTCCCGGAGGAAGAAGGTCGCCGATCAGCTCCATTAGAACCATAATGGAAACGGGTGTACTTTCTGCGGGCTTCAGGACTACACAGTTTCCTGCGGCCAGTGCCGGAGCCAGTTTCCACACCGCCATTAAGATCGGGAAATTCCATGGGATAATCTGGGCAATGACGCCAAGCGGTTCGTGTACGATCAGGGAAACGGTATCTTTATCCAATTCGTTATGGGAACCTTCTTCAGCCCTGATAACGGAGGCAAAATACCGGAAGTGGTCCACAGCCAGCGGAATATCGGCAGCCAGGGTTTCCCGTACGGCTTTCCCGTTGTCGATGGTCTCTACGGTTGCGATGTATTCTAAATTCTGCTCGATCCGGTCGGCAATTTTATTTAAAATGATGCTTCTTTCCGTCGAGGAGGTATTTTTCCAGGTTTCAAAAGCTTTTTCGGCAGCATTGACGGCCAGCTCAAGATCTTCTTTTGAAGAGTGTGCTGCCTGGGTGAAATTTTTACCGGTTACCGGGGAAACCACATCGAAATATTTTCCGTTTGCAGGAGCGGTAAACTGTCCGTTGATGTAATTATCATATCTGCTTTTAAATTCGGGCCATTGCAATACGGTCTCCGGTTGCTGTTGGGTTGTAGTGCTCATAATTCGTACAATTTTTAATTTTTATATCCACCAAATTACACTTCCCCGTGACATTCGGATAGCACAATCGTACAAAAAAACTTCAAAATCGTATCAGCCATTTGTTTTTTATGGTTTCCTTAACAAATTGATCAGCAGATATTTTCTATATTTGGGTAAAGAGGCAATCTAAATCTTTAGGAATGAACAACAGCAAGATTTTATTAGAAACCCCTGAACTGAAAAGGGAAAACCAGCTGCTGAGCCTGGTTGAAAACCGGACGACCTTTAACCTGAACAACTGCGAATTCAGCATCTATGAAACGCATCGGGCAGCTTTCGGGGTAAAACTGCATTTTGACACGATTGCCTTTACTGCCATGCTCCGCGGGAAAAAGCACATGAAGCTGGAACATAAAACGGGTTATTTCGACTATTTTCCGGGAGAAAGCGTTCTGGTCTCACCCGGGGAAACAATGGTCATTGATTTCCCTGAAGCCGACCAAACTCCTACCCAATGCATTTCGCTGAGCCTGAATCCCGAATTTATCCAGGATTCCCTGAATTACCTCAACTACCACCTCCCGAAAACCGACGAATCTTCCTACTGGAATATCGGGCCGGATGAATATTACCTTTTTAACAATACCTCCCTTGCCTCTGCAACCAACAATATCATGCGGATTGCGATGGATGACAATTCCCAGAAAGATATTATGGCCGATTTTGCCCTGAAGGAACTGCTGATCCGGCTGATGCAGACCCAGGCCCGGGGGATCGTAGAGAAGAATATGGCTAAGAATACATCGAGGATCGGTTTTGTGGTGAATTATATCAGAAAGAACCTGCACCAGAAACTGTCGGTGGAAAGCATTGCTAAAATGGCTTACGTCAGCAAATCGAATTTCTTCAAGATGTTTAAAGAGGAGCTGGGAACTTCACCGAACGATTTTATCTTACAGGAAAGGATCAGTAAAGCCAAAGAACTGCTGGCCGGCCGGAACAGCATTAAAGAAACCGCTTTCCAGACCGGTTTTTCGGATACGAATTATTTTACACGGGTATTTAAACAGCTTGTCGGGGTTACGCCGAAAAGCTTTCAGGATAAAACGACTTTTTTTGAATGAACCATCGTATCATTCTCGCGCTTTTGTTTTTATTAAGTCATTCTGTGGCTGCTCAATCCGCCACACCGTCTCTAACTTTACCGGAAGATTCGGAAATCCTCGATTTATGGAAAAACACTATGCCGGATCAGGGTGGGGCGGGAAGTCCTGAAACCGTAAGTAATAAAGGTTCCTTTACTGGTATTTCCACACCGAGACTGATTGTTCACCGTCCGAAAACCCCCAACGGAACGGCTGTCCTGGTCATCAGCGGCGGCGGATATGCACGCATCGAAATGGGAAAAGAAAGTACCCCCACAGCAAATTGGCTGCAATCTCAGGGGGTCACTGCTTTTGAACTGATTTACCGGCTGCCTCAGGAAGGCTGGCCCACCACCAACGTTCCTTTTGAAGATGCCCAACGGGCAGTGCGGCTGATCCGCAGTATGGCCGGCAGATATGAAATCGATCCGCATAAAATCGGGATTCTGGGATTTTCTGCAGGAGGCCATCTGGCAGGAATCGCATCCACTCTTTTCAACAAAAAATTTTATCAGCAGGTTGATGCCGTCGATTCATTATCGGCCAGACCGGATTTTACCGCACTAATTTATCCCGTCATCTCCATGCTTCCTCCGAATAACAGAACCCATTCATTAAAGAGTATTTTAGGCCTGCACCCTACCCTTTCGCAGGAAACCGGTTTTTCGGCCGAACGGCAGGTGACTGCGGGCACACCGCCTACTTTTCTGGCGCAGGCAGCTGATGATCCGATCTCCCCTGTGGCCAACTCGTACCTGATGGAAAATGCTCTGAAAAAGGCCGGCATTCCCGTGGAAATGCATATCTTCCCAACCGGCGGGCATGGCTGGGGCCTGGGAAAACCGGGAAATGAAACAGCCCAATGGCCGCAATTATTTAAAAGCTGGACACAGCGTAATGGATTCTGGAGGGAATAACTGATGCTGCACCTTTTAGATTTAACACATAAGTCACATGAGATAAAGATTGAAGCTTTATCAGTAGAACGGCTCTGTGAACTTTTCAGAAGCATACAGCGGAATTTCTTCGTGGTCTTGTGTTCCCGATGGCTGAACAGAGCCACACCGTCATCTGGACAAATCCGCGTATCTGCAGAAGATTTATCACATGAGATAAAGATTGAAGCTTTGAAAACAGTTTAGAGCACATGAGAGGAAAATCAAAAATTTCCAGGATGTCTTCATATTCGGGTAGGAATAAAGTTTTGAAGACCAATCAATCATGAGTCAGCTTTTTCCAAATAAAATCCCGGAACGCTTGAAGTCCGGGATAGGTTTATTTTTAAATTTATTTATTTCTGAAAACCGTAATACCGTGCCCCTTTCAGTACCGGATTTTCGGGTTCTATTGATTTCAGTCCGAATCCTCTGTAGTTTTCATTAACCGGGTTTTTCAGCTGTTTCCGGTGAAGTTTTTCATAGGTCTCGAAATCGATGGCCGTCCGGGTTTTCAGTTTTTCAAAAAGATTCCATTTTTTAACGGCGTTTTTCCAATTGTCTGAAATTTTTCCGGCGAAGACTTTGGACTTCGAGCCGCTGCCGTATCCTAAGAATCCGATCTCCTGACCTGACAGTTCCTCATTTTCGTTGAATGCAGTCTGCAGAGCGGAAAGCAGCGCCATAAAAACAGAAGCGGTATACATATTCCCTATTTCCGACGAAGCCCTTTGGGAGGTTTCTATTTTTTCGTTGATGAACCGAAGATATTCTCCTGATTTTGCTACCGCCTTCTGTTCTTCAGGTGTTCCGTACGGCAATCCGTTTTCCAGGCTGTAGATTTCGGTGAAGACCCTTTTTCCGTGGAAAGCATACGGAAGATGGAAAATAAGGTATTTCCACTGTTCATAAGGTTTTTCCTGACCTGTGATTTCTTTGTAATGCCGGTAAGCCTCCCTGATCCTGTCCTGATAACATTGGTTGGAATACTGTCCGTCGAAAACCGGCTCGTCAGTAAAGACTTCGATCTGATCCGGAAAACTTTCGGGAGCATTGGCTAAATCTTCCTTTTGAAAAAAACGTCTCGGCTTAAAAAAGTCGAACACGCTTTCTGTGGCCACGCCCCAATGATTATCGATTTCAAGCAAATCCGGTTTGGAGGAAATCAGTACCGCCACTGCGCCGCCGCCCTGGGTATATTCCCCGGACGAGGCCAGTTCATATTTTGCGTAATCGCTGGCAATGACGATCGCTTTTTTATCCGGATTGGCCCGAACGAAATCCAGGGAATTGTGAAGCGCATCCACGGCACCGATGCAGGCGAACGTCATGTCCACTACGTCACAGTTCCTGAACGCCCTTGCACCAAATTCAGGTTCCAGGACTTCTTCCACCATCTGCATGGCATAGGAAGCAGTGGGTTTGGCCGCATCCAGTGCACTTTCGGTTCCGAGGTAAATTCTTGCTATATCTTTCGGGTTAAGCTGATTATCAGTAATCAGTTTCAGCAATGCCTCTGCTGCGAAGGTTGCCGCATCTTCATGAACATCGGGAAAGCCCATCTTATGCAGCCCCAGGCCTTTTTCCAGTTTTGCCGGATCAATCCCCCTCTTTTCCGCCAGGTCTTTAATTTCCAGATATAATGAAGGCACATGAAAACCAGCCGCCTCGATTCCAACAGTCATATTATTTAATTTTAATACGAATTTAAAAAATGTAAACGTTTAATCATATATGATTTTTGTCTGAATTTGATTAAAGGCTGGAAGAAGGATGCCGGATGCAGGAAGTTTCTCTTGTCAAAAATACAATGAGCGGTCCTGATGATTAAATTAACCTTAATTCTGGTGTTTTTTGCAACGCAACGGAAAAAATATATTTAGAACGTGTAAAGCAGGACATCTGATCTGTCGTTCAGCAACTTTTCGATACGATTTTTTCGAAATCTACTCAAAGCGACGGTAAATCTTGAAGGTAATATCTTATCACAAGTAAAGTTCAGTCGGATTTATACGGTATTAAAGTCTCTTACCGACGATTTTCTATAAGATATATAAAATCCCGTCAGAAGCGTAAAATGCGACCCATATTACTTTTTTAAGCAGAAATCCTTTTTAAATTCTGATTCATTCTTTGACTTTCTCTTTACCCACCGGTTATTAATTAAATGAAATATATTGAACTCATGTTATCTTTAATGGCATAAAGGAACAGCTGCTGGACCCATAAAAAGGGCATTCCTGTAAAGAAATGCCCAAGGTGTAAATTATTAATTAAATTTGTGTTCAGCTATAAATCAAAATAATCTATTTTTTCCACAACCCTTCCTGTACCAACCATATTCCAGTTAAACAATCGCCAGAAGGAATATTATTTTATTAAGATCAGTTGGAATACGGAATGTGAATGATGGTTCTGAATTACGACTTTCATTGAATATCAAAGCTTTAAAAGTACTATTGATCTTTAACTTTTTCCGGTAAGGGAACTATAATTCCATCAATGACTATCGGTATTAATTTGACAGCAAAACTACGCTAAAAAAACAGATAAATCAAATATTTTGTTAAAAAAGCAGATTAATTTTAATTAAATTGATTAAAAACAAAAATAACCGCTGTCAAGGGCAGCGGTTATCATATTTTACCAGAGAATTATTCAGGAATTATTTAAAATCCTCAATGGCCTTATTAATAACATCAATCTGTTTATTAATGCCGGCAGCACTTTGCGGATTCTGTTTCAGAAGTTCCATTTTCCGGTTCAGTCCGTCTTTTAAGATCTGGGTTATCATCATTTTGGCCTGAGGGTTATTTCCGATTTCACCCTTGGCACGGCCGAGCATTTTGGTAATTCCTTCCGTCGCTTTCAGGTTGTCGGAGCTCATGATCCAGTTGTATCCTTCTTCCGCAGACTTTCCTAACTCAGGATTCTGGAATTTGATAAACGGATAAAAAGCGACCAGCTGAGTAATGTTCTCCATCTGTGAGGTCACCTTATTTTTAACGATTACCGGAAGCAATTTGCCCATCAGATCTTCCGAAGCATCTTTCAGATCGATCTTTTCAGCCAGAGCCGCTGCCCTTGAAGGATCCATTTCGATAAGAGCGCTCACCGAACTTCCTCTAACTGCGTTGGAGACTGCGTTCAGCCCTTTTTCAAAAACAGGGATGTATTTTTTATCCTTTGTTTTGGCCAGGGCTGAAATCGCCGCAGCCTGTACGAGGGTTTTAGGATCACTGGAAGCCAGTTTTTCAACATCTGCACCCATCGCCTTAAACTGTTCGGCATTGGACAGGTCCATCATTTTTAAAGCTTTCATTCTTATTCTGAAGAACGGGTCTTTCACTGCAGCGGCGAGAAGTTTGGTCGCCGCCGGATTTTTACCCACCTGATCTTTGATCCCGTTTAACGCTTCATATCTGCTTTTGAATTCTTTGGAACCTAAGAACTGCATCAGGTTCTGCTCAGGCGTCTTGGTATCGGTAATTTCTGCCAGCAAAACGCCGTCTGAGTTAATATTAACTAAATCTGCATTTTTTGAAACATCGAAGTTGAATACATTTTTTGCTTCAGCATTTACCCACACTTTATACCTTTTCGGTTTTCCATTGTCGTATACATCGATGGCCAATGGAAACTGGAATGGTTGTTCCTGGGTCTGCTCAATGGTAACGGCGATCTGTTTTTTCACCGGCTCAAAACTGTACGTATATTTCAGTTTCGGATTTCCGCTTCCGAAATACCATTGGTTGAAAAACCAGTTTAAATCTCTTCCGGAAACTTTCTCGAATGACAGCCTCAGCTGATGGGCTTCGGCATTCCCGTATTCATAGGTCTTCAGATAATCGTTCATTCCGGCGAAAAAGGCATCATCACCCAGATAGTTTCTCAGCATATGAAGGATTCCGCCTCCTTTCTGGTAGGTTACGAGATCGAAGACATCCTCGCGGGAATCGTAATTAAACCTGACCAGGTCTTTTTTGAAATCACCCGGATTGTGAAGGTACATATTGACGTCCGTCATCAGGTGGTAATCGGCCTGGTCTTTCCCGTACTTGTATTCGTTCCAGAGGTATTCCGAATAGTTGGCAAAAGATTCATTTACCGTAAGGTTGCTCCAGCTTTCTGCGGTTACCAGATCTCCGAACCAGTGGTGGAAAAGCTCGTGGGCGATGGTGTCTTCCCAGGTATTTTCATCCACCAGCTGCCCCGGCTTCTGCAGAACGCCGCTCCCGTGGAGGGTTGCCGTGGTGTTCTCCATGGCTCCGCTCACGTAGTCCCTTCCGGAAATCTGCGCATATTTTGCCCAAGGATAGTCATAACCTAACTTTTTAGAGAAAAATTCGATCATTTCCGGTGTGTTTCCGTAGATCTGCTTTGCGTACGGCTCGTATTCCTTCTCGATATAGTAATCCACCGGGATGTTTCTCCATTTGTCTTTTACAATGGCATATTCTCCTACCCCCATGAAGAACAGGTAGGTAGAATGCCTCTTATCCATCACCCAGTGATCGGTTCTCTGTCCGTTTGCTTCTTTTTTAGAATCTTTCAGGATCCCGTTGGAAAGGGTAACATATTGGTCAGGAACCGTCATGTAGATTTCCTGGGTGGTCTTCTGGTTGGATTTGTCGATGGTCGGGAACCAGGCTGATGAAGATTCCGTTTCCCCCTGGGTCCAGATCTGGGTCGGCTTATCCGGATCTGTGCCCTGCGCATTGATGAAGTAAAGGCCTTTGGCATCGTTAATGGCTGCACTTCCCTCCTGCTTCACTTCCCCCGGACGCGCCGTATACCTGATGTAAACCGTATAATCCTGGTTTTTCTGATAAGTCTTATCCAGCGTAATTTTTAAAACATCATCTTTATAATCGTACTTCAGAGGAGACTTTTTTCCATTAATTTCCAATGCGACTTCATGAATGAGCATTCCTTTGGCATCCAGTGTAAGTTCATTGGCCGGATAAAAGAAAGGAGCTGCCGTAAGCCACTCTTCCCCATTCATCTGTTCTTTCTGATAGTCGAAATCAACCTTTAGTTTTGTGTGTTTCAGCTCCGTTACCTTGGTATGGGTTGCCCGGTAGACCTTTTCCCTGCCTGAAGTTTCGGTTTGCGCTGCTGCATTTGTGGAAAAGAAAATCCCACCCAATAAAGCAATCGATAAAATGGCTTTTTTCATGTATTTTAAAAATTATTTTTTTGTTAGAATATCAAAAATATCGTTCACCAGAGTTTCATAGTCCCCTTTTTTGAACTGTTCCTTGGTTTTGGAAAAAGCTTTTTTCAGTTCGCTTTCCGGGTTTTCATCGTCGACGATTTCCACCGTGTCTACGCCTTTCATCTGGAGGACGGCATTTTTCAGCGCTTCAAGATCAGCATTTTCTGCCGTATTTATTTTTAAATATTTCATTGTTTTTATTCTTTTGTAAACAGATCTTTTCTTCCTCCCTGCATGATGGCGAACTGTTTCTTCTCAGGGAAAAACTTAACGGTAATCCCGGCAGGTGCAAATCTGAATTCCATATCGGAAACCGGTTCCAGAGGAAATTCACCCTGCCCTGAAGCCTGTGCCATCAGTGTTTTATCCCGGACAAAAATATCGAATTTTACCGGTATTCCGGGACTGGCATATTTTCCCGTCAGTTTCTGAAGTTCGTTTTCGGCGATATGGAATGTTTTAAAGCCGGGCATCTCAAAATCGTGTCCGGCAGCCGTCTCCAAAAGATGGATTAAAAGGTCGTTCACCTCCATATCCGACTGGTTCACAGTGAAAGCTGCGGCTATTTTAAGATCCGGAAAATAAAAAAGTGCCGACCGGAATTCATCGATTCCTCCGTTGTGGCCGTATCCCCAATACGTTCCGAAAGGAATTTTCGTAAGGCCGTATCCGTAACCGTCTGTAAAGGTCTTCATTTTTTCAAAGCTTTCTTTCCGGATCAGTTTGCCCTGTTCAAGCCCGAGCATGAAACCAAGCAACTCTCTCGGGGTCGAAATGATATTCCCTGCCCCGACCGGGATGCTCATATCCGTTTCGGAAGAAGCCTGATATTTTCCATTGATATAATGATATGATTCCGCCTGGTTTTTTGAAGGGTCGATCTTTCCGCCCGCTTCCGTAAGGGTAAGCTTCAAAGGCTTTGCTATTTTGGACCGTACCAATTCTGCGTAAGGTTTTTTGTATACTTTTTCCAGAATGAAGCCCAATAAAATATAGTTGGAGTTGCTGTAACCGTATTTTGTGCCCGGTTCGAAATCACTGCTGAATTTTTTAATACTGGCGATCAGGCTGCTTTCCGTCTGTGGTTTTGTATTGTACTGAAGGTACTCAGGATCATCGGTAAGATTATGGATTCCCGAACGGTGCTGCAACAGCTGTTCAATGGTAATTCTGGCCGCATTGGGAATTTCCGGGTAAAAATCCGATAATTTATTCCCCAGGCCAATCTTCTTCTCTTCAACCGCTTTCATGACCAGCACGGCGGTAAAGGTCTTGCTGATCGATCCGATACGGTATTGGGTATCCACATTGGCTTTCTGCTGTTTTGCCGCATCGGCAAATCCAACCACTTTTATGAAGGTCGGACGGTCGTTTTCCGCCAGGGCAAAACTACCCATTACTTTATGATGAACATACAGGGAATCCAGGTAATTTCCCAGCTTTTCTTTTATGCCGTTCTGCGAAAATACGATTGCTGAGATCCCTACCGCTGAAAGAAAAAGTAATTTTTTCAACATATCCTTGAGATTTCATAATAAGTTGAAAGATTTCATAAGATGTTACAAAAAAAGTGAAGTTTTGGGCTTCACTTTAGATATTTAAAAATTTAATAATTCTATCCGGATCTCCTTTTGAGGGCAGGAAAAGCAGGATCTCAACACAATCTGACGTGCAATCAAAATACACTTTAACTTGTTTTTTCCCTATTAATGCAAACCTTACCTGCTTATCAGACTTCACAAGAGGGTATGAAATGAATTTGTCCTGAAATGACTGAATTAATTTCTATAAGTCCTTGTGAAACACTTTAAGTTCTTTAGCTGACCACCGCTCATTTAAAAAAGCGATGATTTCCTAAAGACTTTTGATGGCAATATCTGAAAATATTATTTTCATTACCTCTTAAAAACAGAATTTATAAATTCTTCGGAACATTCCTGATATTCACCGTTTTTAATTTGGCTACGGCTTTTATCAATTAATTTTTCAAACTCATCAGAGCTTTCAATTTCCTCCCACGAATACGTTTTGTCTTCTTCGGAAACTTCAATATTCGTGATGCCTTTTATCTGGGATAAAAGTTTTTTAATAAACGGGACATCGGCATATTCATCCAGGCTGATCTTGATTTCCATAATTCAATCTTTTATATCAAATTTAATGAATAATTGCTACCATTAAATGGCTACCGGCGCTTTGATTCCCGGATGCGGATCGTAATTCTCCAGGGTAAAGTCCTCAAAATCAAAATCGAAAATATTTTTGATTTCCGGATTCAATTTCATGACCGGAAGCGGTCTCGGTTCTCTTGAAAGCTGTCGCTGAACCTGTTCGAAATGGTTGTTGTAGATGTGGACGTCCCCGAAACTGTGTACATAATCCCCTATTTCCAGATCGCATACCTGCGCCACCATCATCAGTAGCAAGGCGTAGCTGGCAATGTTAAAAGGAACACCGAGAAAAACATCGGCACTTCTCTGGTACAGCTGAAGCGACAGTTTACCATCCGCAACATAAAACTGGAATAAGGCATGACAGGGTGCCAAAGCCATATCCGGGATTTCCGCAACATTCCAGGCTGACACGATGAGCCTTCTTGAATCCGGGTTCTTTTTGATCTGATCGATCACTTCCGTAATCTGGTCCACCACTTTTCCGTCGGCACCGGTCCAGCTCCGCCACTGTGCGCCGTACACCGGTCCCAGGTCGCCATTTTCATCCGCCCATTCGTCCCAGATGGAAACGCCGTGGTCTTTCAGGTATCTGATATTGGTATCACCTTTCAGGAACCAAAGCAATTCATAGATAATAGACTTCAGATGCACCTTTTTGGTCGTTACCAAAGGAAAACCCTGAGACAGGTCATATCTCAGCTGATAGCCGAAAACGCTTCTTGTGCCGGTTCCGGTTCGGTCTGTTTTATCGGTTCCGTTGTCTAAAATATGCTGTAAAAGGTTTAGGTAGTTCTGCATCTGAAAGTAAAAATTAATCCCTCAAATGTAAGAAAAAATGAGGGATTTTTAAGTTCTGGTATTTTGATTTTATCAATTCAGCTTTTCACAGATGGGATCAGGCAGCATAAAAAAGTTTATTTGATCTGAAAATCCGGATCTCCGGTCTGCCACAGGAAAAAAGCAAATTCCTGAACGCTCTGCCTGAATTTCTCTTCGATCGTTGTACCGCCGAAATGCCCGGCCTTGTAATCGACATAAAGAAACACGGGATTTGAAGAAGCATTGTCCGCCTGCATTTTCGCTGCAAATTTTGCCGGGATATAACTTTCCACACGGGGATCATTAAAACCTGTGGTGATCAGCTGGGCAGGATATTTTGTACCTTTCCTGATATGCTGATAGGCATCCATTTCCAGCAAGGCTTTGAAATCATTGGGATTTTTGACGGTTCCAAACTCCGGGATATTAACCGGCCCGTTCGGAGAAAACTCCATTCTGAGGGCATTGAGGCATCCCACCTTCGGTATGGCGACCTTATATAAATCCGGGCGGGAAGTGATCGCTCTTCCGATGAGTATTCCTCCTGCACTGGCTCCTGTGATGCCCAGCTTTTCAGGGGAGGTATATTTATTTCTGATCAGGTACTCCGCGATGGCGTTCAGGTCTTTCCAGGTATTGGGCTTGGTTGCTTTTTTGCCGGCAAGATACCAGTCGTTCCCTTTTTCGCCGCCGCCTCTTACATGGGCAACGGCAATGACAACACCGCGATCCAAAAGGCATAGAATGCCCGGCATAAATCCGGGAAGCTGCGACATTCCATAAGCACCGTATCCTCTCATAAATGCCGGGTTGCTGCCATCTTTTTTCATTTTGGTTTTATCGTAAAAAATACTCAGCGGCACCATCTCCCCGTCAAAAGAAGGGATTTCGATTTCTTCCAGCACCAGGTTTTCCAGACTGGGCAGATCAACTTTCATGTGGAAGGGCGCTTCGGAAAAATCTTTACGGTCTGCATTATAGCTGTAGAAATTGAAAGGCCTGATCCAGGAATAATTGGCCAGCAGCATTTCATTGTTATGTTTTGAAAGAGCCGTACCTTCTACATTTCCAACGATCGGTGTCGTGATTTTCCCGGATTTTCCGGTATCAAAATGATAGGTCCACGTCTCAAAAACCTGCTCGTTTTTGCTTTTGATAACCGCCAGGTAATCTTTGGCCTGCGACACGTTGGATATTTTCCAGGTCTTATCTCCGGTTATAATGATTTCCGGATGATTCAGATCCGGCCTATCGAGGTTGATTTTAACAATGTTGAAATTCGGATTGTCTTTTGCCGTCCAGGCATAAAGGAATTTCCCTTTCAGATAAAACCCTTTGATCAGGTCTTTTCCGGTGCTCAGAGGTTTCCATCTGATATGGCCGGACATCAGTTCCGGAGCCGGTGCATAATACAGATCCAGATCAGTTTCTACAGAGGCTTTTGATAAGATCATATAGCGGGAATCACGGGAATAATAAATTTCCGGGCGTTGGGCAGGGTTTAACTTCAGCCCGGGATCTTTTTTGGAACTGACCAGCAGAATATCCGTACCGGGATTTTTACCCAAAATATGCATTTTTGCAGGCGTGTTCTGCCAGACTTCCTTATCATGGGTATCATAGCTTTTTGCCTGATAATAAATAATCCGATCGTTGCTTCCGTCCAGAAATTCACCGAAGCTGTGCCCGATGACATCTTCCAGAAAGTTTGCATTTTCAACGTTCAGCACCCTGATATCGCCCAGCTCGGAGCCTGCTTCGCTCATATTTAGCAGCACCCTGCTGCCATCGGAACTCACGACGCTGGTGAAATCCATTATTTTTCCAGGCAAATATCCTGCAGGATCAAACAGGAGCTTTTCTTCTCCGGAAGTCCCTTTTCTGCAGTACAGCTTATCAACCGGTTCCCCTGTTTTTCTCTTTTTGTAAAAATAAATTCCGTTCTGAAATGTGAGCGGGATAATTTTTTCGGGAATGGCCTTATCGAAGGTTACCATCTCATTCATCAGCAGGTCCTGTCCGGGAATTTTTGCCAGCTGTTTACCGGTAAATTCCGCCTGGGCTCTAAACCAGCTGATAACTTCCGGATTTTTAATATGCTCCAGCCAGCGGTAAGGATCATTTACTTTGGTTCCGAAGTAAGTTTCGGATACGGGATCTGTTTTTGTTGCCGGATAATTATACTGGGCAGAAGCCGTGGCGAAAATGATGCAGCCGGGCAGTGATAACCGGATTCTCATACGGATGTTTTTCATTTCCTATTCGTTTTTAAAGGATAAATATAATCCGATAAAAACCCACTTGCATCGGTTAATCGACCAACGACAGATTTAATCGACGATCGACCTACAACCTGAAAATCCGGGCGATCCGTCCAACGGATTATCTTATTTCCATGATTTTCTGACTGATGGTATTCAGAGAGAAAAGTTCGCCTTCTTTTTTTTCATTCATGGCTTTGGCCAGGGGCGATTCGGGAGAGATACAGATGATTTTCCGACCTTCAACAATAATTTCCCCTAAGGACACCGAAATGAAAAACAGGCCCTTTTCCGTTGTTACTACGGCTCCCTTTTCTGTTTTTTCACACGATTTAGGAAGGATGGTGTTCAGAAAATTCTGCTGTTTCAATACTTCATTCAGCTGAACCTGCAGGTTATTGATTTCCTGCTGAAGCATTTCCCGGCCGGTTTCATATTTGTCCCCCATCGAACTTTTGGTATCGTTGTTCGAGGCACGGGTTTCCTCGATCAGGGTTTCAAGTTTATGAATTTTATCTGCGATTTTTTCTTTTACAACAGTCAGTATTTCCGATTTATCCATAACAAACATTTTCAGTGAACATAAGAATCAAATGTATTAAAATTAATGTAAACCTGAAAAAAGTTGGAAGAGGGAGGATGGAAGTCTTTTGTCCACATCACTGCCGACAGTTCTGAATATCAAATGAGATGGTTTGTGATTCTATGAAGAGGTAACTTTATTTAAATCGAATGATATAAAAATCTCCGCCTTTGCAGACGGAGACTGGTTTATTTTTATTTTATTTTTCAAAAACAGCGTAATCGCCGGGCTTGAAACTGAAGGCTTTTCCTTCATCGAAATTTCTTCCGGTCTTATCGAAAACATTTTTAAAAGAACCTGTTACCTGCGAATCTTCAATGGTGAAATCCACCGGCTCTTTTGACATATTCAAAACGACCAGCACTTCATTCTTCCCGTTTTTCCGTATATAGGCCAGGATTTTATCGCTGGCCGTGGTGTTCAGGAGATACGTGGCAACATTGGGATCCCCTCCTCTCAGGGCCGGATTGGATGATTTAAGATCCAGCAGGGTTTTATAGAAGCCGGCCATCTGATAAGTACCGTTCCACTCGATCGGATCTTTTTCAAAGAATTCCAGACGCTTCATGTTCGGCAGTTCCTGTCCGGAATACAGCAGCGGCACACCGTTCCAGGTTGCGGAAAATACGGCCATCGGTTTGGTGATGACGCCGTATTTTTCATATTCGGTTCCGTTCCAGGAGTTTTCGTCGTGGTTGGTGGTAAACCAGGCCCGCATGGAATTGTCGCCGATGGCGGAATATTGCTTTAAGAGATCCGTCAGTTCATGAAGCGGTTCATTGTTCTTGTAATAATCCGCCGATTTATGCATCCATTTCCAGGAATAGCTGGCATCGAATACCTTACCGTAATCGGGATTTTCCAGTTCGTCATATTCACCCAGCCAGAACAGCGGCTTCAGTTTTTCCACTTCGGGGCGTGCCTGTTCCCAGAAATCCACTTCCACCCAGGAAGCCAGATCGCAGCGGAAGCCGTCGATATTGGTTTCCTTCACCCAGTATTTCATCGCATCGATCATGGCCAGGCGCATCTCCCGGTTTTTATAATCCAGCTCGATGATATCGTCCATTCCTGAGGCGCGGTGGAAACTGCCGTCCGGATCTTTCAGGTAAAATTCGGGATGGGTCTTGGTCCAGATGTGATCCCAGCCCGTATGGTTGGCCACCCAGTCGAGAATTATCTTGAAGCCCAGGCGGTGCGCTTCGTTTACCAGGTGTCTGAAATCCTCCAGCGTTCCGAATTCCGGGCTGACGGAGGTGTAATCCGACGCCGCATACTGGCTTCCCAGGCTTCCCTTTTTATTCAGCTGTGCAATCGGGGTCAGCGGCATAAACCATAAGGTCTTTACGCCCATCGATTTCAGGCGCGGCATTTCTTTTTCGAAGGCCTTAAATGTTCCTTCTTTTGTATATTGTCTGAGGTTGACTTCGTAAATATTGGTGGTATGCTTCCAGTTTTTAGGTAAATCCGTCATGTCTTTCGTTGCTTTTTGCGTAGTGGTGCAGGATACAAGCCCCAGCCCCATTACCGCAATTAAAATTAATTTTTTCATTAATTCTCTTTTGACAAAAATAGGAATTGTGATCGGAAAACCCGGAAACCAAGTATAAAATTTGCAAAGTAATTGCTATGGAAGACATAGGCGTATACGCTTACGCCAGCAGAGGCAGACAGCTGAGCAGAATAAGGACACGAGCAGGATGCCCGCACCAGCATTCGGGAGCTGTATAGACACATAAGAGTATTAGATTATTTCCAACTCTGAAAATATTTTAGAGCACATAAGAGTAAAAAATCAAAGATTTTTATGAAAGCACAGTCTGGCGCATATTCTGAAACGATCTCAATATTACAATTTAAGCCGGCATAAAATTTTAAACCACAAAAGTCATAAAATATTAGTAATGTGTACATTAAAGCTAAAAAAACACACTAAAAAGTTCGCAAAGTTTTTAAAAATCTTTAATTTTTATTGAATAGTTAGTTTAGGGTCATGCTATTATCTGATACGGTCTGCGGGAAATTCCTTTTGCTTTTTATAATGATCCGCAGTTAAAATATTACAGGCTGATTTATATAATGTTTAGATTCCCTGCGGGAAATCGGAGATTCGAATTCAATGACAAATGGGGCGTTGAAATCTTTTCGTTTGTTATTTTATACTCCGTGATTTGAAGCAATGGCAATCACTGGCGGCTGCACCGGGTCGAAGCCACGCTGTCATCTGTGAAAATCTGCGTAAATCTGTGGTTTAATAATAATGGATAAAAATGACCGATAATGATTTGCTCATAAAAAAAGCCCCGAATTTTCATTCAGGGCTGTATATTTTCGGATGTTCGGGTTATCTCTCGTCGTTGTCTTCTTCATCATCGAACACATCGTCGTTGTAATCCTCCTCTTCGTCATCGAAATTGTCGTCATCTTCATCTTCGAAGTTCCCGGTTACTGCGAAATCGTCTTCGAAACCGAAATCGTCATCCATCAAAGGCATCGCCGATTTCTTTTTTGATCCTCCGGTACCGCTCTTGCTTGGTGCTTTCAGCGGCACGTTTCCAAAACGGTAAACGGTGATCGGGTAATTCACGCCTTTTGTTTCTTCGATTACTTCCACCAATTCGCAGAAAAACTCCCAAAGGTCTAAAAGTCCGTACTGGAACTGAGCTTTATCTCCCGTTTTTTCGAAAGCCTCATCGATGTATACATCCGACATAATCTCGCCGTCTCCATCATCGCTCATATCTTCCAGCGGAACACTTTTAACGATCGTTCCGTCCTCTTCCAGCAGGTTAAAAGTAGAAAGCTCGTCTCCCTGCAGGCTGAACGCACTTTTTATTCCTAAATGTAAGTTCCACAGCGTCTGTTTTCCTTTAACTTCGATATCCCGGAAAATATCTTCTTTCGCATCTAATATTACGCGGATTTTGTAAACCATCAGTTTAAATTACTTTTTGCCTTTGTTATTATGATAAATCTCTGTTGCAAATATAAAATAAATGAGAGGTGACAAAAAAATATTTCAGGATTTTTTAAATTATTTTTTTTCCTTACATTTTGCCGGAAATCATTTATTTTTCTCCAGCATGAAGCTGAATTTTGTCCCTTCCAGATAGACGCTTTCCACAGTGATATTTTCGTTGTGGGCTTCAAGGATATGCTTCACAATGGCCAGCCCCAGTCCGGACCCCCCTTCCCTCCTGCTTCTGCTGGTTTCCACGCGGTAGAACCTCTCGAAAATCCGTGGCAGGCTCTCGGATTTTATGCCCATCCCGTTGTCGATGACTTCGATCAGCACTTTATTTTTCAGAACACTTGTTTTTACGACGACTCTTGCTTCCTGCCGGTTGGCATAATGAATGGCATTGGAGATGAGATTGATGAAGACCTGCGATATTTTCTGCTTGTCGGCTTCCACAAAAATCTGCGGCTGCAGGGTCTGGATCTGCATCGTGGCATTGTGCTTCTCCGCTTCAAGATCCAGCAGGTCGAAAATTTCTTTGATGAGCAGGTTCACATCAAACCGGGATAAGTTCAGATTGATTTCTCCTGCTTCCAGCCTGTTGATCATATCCAGATCGGTAACGATGGCGATCAGCCGCTCTACCGATTTATCGATTCTTTCCAGGTATTTATCACGGATGGTGAGGTTATCCACGCCACCGTCACGCAAAGTCTCCACATAGCCCTGAATGGAAAAAAGCGGTGTTTTAAGCTCATGGGAAACATTGCCGATGTATTCTTTCCGGTAGCTTTCCATTTCCTTCATCATATCGAGCTCCGTCACTTTCTGCTGGTTGAGGTCTGAAAACCGTTCTCCCAGTTCTTTGATGGTGATGTTCTCATTGTCGTTATGCACGATTTCCTGCGGCAGCAGCTGAGACAGTCCGCGGACCTGCTTTTTGCCGTAATAGTTGAAGAGCAGCTCCAGCACCATGTAATTAATGATAAAAATAAAGATGAGGCAGACAAAAAGCCCCGCTTTAAAGAATGGGGTATTGTAATAAAGATCCTTCAGCGAATCGAAAGTGATCACTAACAGAAACATCACCAATGTCAGAAGACAAGAGGCGACGAAGGTAAGCCTGTAAAATTTCAATTTTACAAAGTTTTATGGGTTATGGATATAAAGATAAGGATTGAAACGGAGTATTAAACAATAAGTTTATACCCAATTCCTTTTAATGTCTGGATCGTATTGATGCCCAGTTTTTCTCTCAGTCTTCTGATATGTACATCGATGGTTCTTTCGCCCACGATTACATCATTACCCCAGACTTTCTCAAGAATTTCTTCTCTTTTAAATACCTTTTCGGTATTTGATGCCAGCAGATACAGCAGGTCAAACTCTTTTTTCGGAAGCAGAAACTGCTGTCCGCTTTTGGAAACCCTGAAATTGTCTTTGTCGATGATCAGATCACCGATTTCGATCAGTTTGGCATTATCCGAAACCTGGGAGGTAAGCTGTAATAAGGCATTAACCTTTGAAATCAGGATTTTCGGTTTGATGAGCTTAACGATGTAATCGTTTGCACCGGCCTGAAAACCGGCCAGCTGGGAGAACTCTTCGCTTCTCGCGGAAAGGAAGACGATCAGTGTTTTCTGAAGCTCTTTGATTTTCCGGAGTTCCTGGCAGGTTTCGATCCCGTCTTTTTCAGGCATCATCACATCCAGCAGGATCAGATCGGGGATAATTTCTTTGGCTCTTTCAATACCTTCATTGCCGTTGGTAGCGGTATGGATATCGTAGCCTTCCTTCTCTAAATTGTAAGACAGAATCTCTAAAATATCCAGTTCGTCGTCTATTAAGAGGATTTTCTTTTGGTTCATTTTCAATTTTTACGCGTCAAAGTTAATCATATTTTAATCACGGTTTAACAAAACGGCTATCGTTCACATAAAGTTAACAATTATATCCTTTTCTTAATGTTTAGTTAAAAAAAAATTAAATTTCCCTAAACCATCTACCCCGCCAATTCTTTCTTTCTTTGCACCGAAAGAATCGAGTAAGATATAGTAAAATGAAAAAACAAATCCACAAGAGCATTATGCTGCTTGCCTTGTTTTCCGCTGGCTTTGCCTTTGCACAAAGCCAGGTTCTAGAAGGTAGGGTACTGGACGAGAAAGACAACACGCCGATCGAAGGCGTAAAAGTAAAGGTAAATGATCAGGAGGTGATTACTGATATTTCCGGAAACTACTCTCTAAGCCTTCCCCCGGGAACCAATTACGTCATCACGGTAACTTCCAACGGCTACAACAGAAAAGAAATCAGTGAAGTTGTGGTAAAAGGCGATACCAATACCCATCTCGACATTGTCCTGGACAAGCCTGTTTCCACGAAAGAAAAGCAGATCGAAGGGGTCGTGATCAAATCAAACGCACGAAAAGAGACGATTGCTTCTACCATTGGACTACAAAGAAACTCCGGTGTTGTTTCACAGGTAATCGGTGTTGAAGCCATTAAAAGAAGTCCGGACCGAAATACGGGAGAAGTTCTGAAAAGAGTTTCCGGGGTAAGTTTGTTCGACGGAAAATATATTGTGGTAAGAGGCCTTTCGGACCGTTATAACCAGGCAATGCTGAACGGAATCCAGTTATCGAGCACAGAACCGGACAGAAAAACATTCTCCTTTGATCTCTTCCCGGCAAACGTTATCGAAACGCTGGTCATCAACAAAACGTTCATCCCCGAGTACAGTGGAGAATGGGGAGGCGGACTGATCCAGGTAAATACCAAAGACATTCCGAATAAGAACTTTTTCAATATGCAGCTGGGTGTGGGAGGAAACTCCATCACGATGGGACAGGAATTCAAAATGCAGAAAGGCGGCAAATGGGACTTCCTGGGAATTGATGACGGTACCCGGAAACTTCCTGAAGGAATGCCGGCTAAAAACGCATTCACCGTTCTGAACGAAGCCGATAAAACGGAATTCGGAAAAAAATACGTTAAAAACCTGGGCTATAATTCCAACGGTTTCCCTGAAAATGTAAGTTTACAGCTGGACGGCGGTTTCAATACCAAGCTTTTCGGAAAAGATTTAGGCGTGATTGCCGTTTTAAACTACAGCAATAATAAAAGAAGAATCGAGACCCGGAACAGTTTCTTTACCATCAACGGAGAACTGGCTGATACCAATTTCGATTATAATACTGAAAAATACCAGAATGACGTTATTCTAGGCGGATTGCTTAATCTGACCTTAAAGCTGAATACCAATAATAAAATTTCCCTGAAAAATATCATCACCAACAATACGGTGAACCACATGTCTTTCAGAACAGGTAAGGATTTTGAGTTTGACCCGATCAACGGGACCAACATCATTGCCCGCGAAATCGGTTTCAAAGAAACGACTTTCTACAATTCCACCCTGAACGGTACCCACAAAATTGACGCGCTGGGAGGACTTACTTTCAACTGGTACGGAAGCTTCGGTATTCTTGATCAGTATATCCCTTTACTGCAGCGTCTGCAATACAACCAGTATCCTGATATAAACGGAAGCCCGTATCTGGCCCTGATCTCCAACGGACTTTCCCAAAAATCGGGAAGCGTGTTCTACTCTACGCTCAGCGATTATCTGTACAATGCGGGCGGAGATGTATCCAAGACTTTTGAGATGTTCGGACAGAAGCAGACGATCAAGGGAGGATACCTGTTCCAGGTAAAAGACAGGATTTATAATTCCAGGCCTTTCTCCGTAAGACTGGCTTCCTATAACCAGGGATTGCTTTCGCAGCCGTTTGAAACCATTTTCAACCCTGGCAACTTCGGGACAGCGGGTAATCAGTTCACTTTCGACGAAATCGCAGGAAACCAGTACCGGTACATCGCCAATACGATCCTGAATGCCGGCTATTTACAGTTCGACAGCAATATCACCTCATGGTTCAGGGCAGTCTGGGGACTGAGAGTGGAAAACTTCGACCAATTGGTAGGAAGCACCAAAAGAAGCGACGACCGTTTTGTGAATACCAAGGTTACGGATTTCCTGCCTGCTTTAAACATGACGTTCAAGCTTACGAACAATATGAATTTAAGGGTGGCCGGTTCACAGACGGTGGTAAGACCGGAATTCAGAGAAGTATCTCCGCTGGCCTACTATGATTTTGATTTGGGGGCTACGGTGATCGGTAACAAATATATCCAGAGAACCAAAATCACCAATGCCGATGTACGTTGGGAATGGTATCCGAGAAACGGAGAGATCCTTTCCTTTGCAGGTTTCTATAAAAACTTCAAAAACCCTATCGAACTGTATTTCAACCAGTCAGGCGTAGGAACCAGTAATACCTTCAACTACTTAAACGTAGATAAAGCGGATGCTTACGGAGCGGAGCTGGAATTCAGAAAGAAACTTGATTTCTTCAGCGCGCTTAAAAACTTTACGCTGGGCGGTAACTTCGCACTCATCAAAAACAGGGTAACCGATGCAGCCACCAATGTAGACCGGCCGATGCAGGGGCAGTCTCCTTACACGGTGAATGTAAGCCTTCAGTACGATACCGAAAAATCGGGATGGTCTTCTACGGTACTTTTCAATATGATCGGAAGAAGAATCCTGTACGTAGGAAACGACCAGGTTCCGCCGATCTGGGAAAATCCGAGACCGCTTCTGGATTTCCAGGTAGCCAAAAAGGTTTTACAGAACAAAGGAGAGATCAAGCTGAACATTTCCGATATCCTGAACCGCCATGCGAAATTTTACCACGACCTGAACAACAACAAAAAATACGACAGCGCCGATGCACTGGCTATCGACCGGGTAACGGGAACCAACATCAGCCTTACGTTCGGATACAGCTTTTAATTAAAAATCAATCAATTATCTAATAAAAAAAATAGTCTTTATATCATGAAAAAATTTGTTTTACACGCTTTAATGCTCGGTACCCTGGCCACTACGTTGACTGCCTGCAGAAATATCGAGGAAGATGGGGAAACGATCGTACAGAACGGAAACTCCGGTACCGGAACGACTGAGAACCTGATCCTTTCCGGAAAGATCACTTCAAATCTTACGCTTAGAGCTAACAACACGTATAAGTTAAGAGGATTGGTATATGTAACGAACGGTGCGACTTTAACCATTGAACCGGGAACCAAAATCGTTGGGGAAGCCGATAAAAACGGAGCCCTGATCATTACCAGAGGAAGTAAAATCATGGCAGAAGGTACGGCCAGCAATCCGATTATCTTCACTTCAGAAAAACCAAGCCCTAAAAGAGGCGACTGGGCAGGACTGGTTATCCTCGGAGCGGCTCCTACCAATGCTTCTTTCAACGGACAGGCCGGTATCGGGGAAATCGAAGGCGGAATCAACAATACGGAAGGATTGGGTCTTTACGGAGGTTCCAATGCTGCCGACAACAGCGGTGTCCTTAAATATGTAAGAGTAGAATATGCAGGCTATGCATTTTTACCGGATAAAGAAATCAACGGAATCACTTTCGGTGGCGTGGGTAACGGAACAACGGTAGACTACGTACAGGTATCCTATGCAAACGACGACAGTTTCGAGTGGTTCGGAGGAACGGTAAACTGTTCTCACCTTATTGCTTATAAAGGTCTTGATGATGATTTCGATACCGATAACGGGTTTGCAGGAAAAATTCAGTTCGGTATTGCAGTAAGAGATTCGCAGGTAGCCGACGTTTCCGGATCAAATGCTTTTGAATCTGACAATGATGCCAACGGATCTTCCTTAACGCCTCAGACTTCAGCGACGTTCTCGAACATGACGATTATCGGCCCGATCAATTCTTCAAGCACAGGAACAAACTCCGGTACAATCAATTCATTGTTCCAGAATGCATTACAGATCAGAAGAAACTCTTCGATCTCCATATTCAATTCCGTTTTCACAGGATATCCTGTAGGTCTGTTTATCGATGCTACAAAAGGTACACCTACCGATAACAACATCGGAAACTCCGGCCTGGTATTCCAGAACAATATTTTAGCCGGTAATACCACGCCTCTGAAATACGGAGCGTCTACTTCTTCTGCTACAGGATATACCCTGACCGATCTTACCAACTGGTATACGGCTAACGGGAATTCTACCCTGACCTATACTGCTGATGTAAAATTAACCAACGCATGGGCTCCTGCAGGAACGACGCCGAACTTCTCCCCTGCTTCAGGTTCCGCTTTATTAACCGGCGGGGTATTCACCAATGCCAAATTAACCAGCTGGTTTACCCCTGTAACCTACAGAGGTGCCGTAAAAGATGCTTCCGATACGTGGTATGCAGGCTGGACCAACTATAACTTATAATAGTAATCAGTTTCTTCATATTAAATTTTAAAACGGCACCGGAAAGATTTTCCGGTGCCGTTTTGCTTATAAGGGACTGTTTTAATTCAGCTTTTATTTTTCATCATTAAGAAATTCAGGAATTCAATGGAAACCGTCGTATTAAATTGAAGAATAAACAAAGCTTCTTTTAATCCGGAAATTTAAGAAATGACGGAAAGTTTTTCTGACTCAGAACTTAAACAGATTTTAAGCGCCTGTTTAAATTTGTCATTTATATTTTACCATTAAGAATTTAAGGTATTTTAGATTAAAAAATCAATGTGTCAGTTGCCCGGCGATATCCAGTTAAATCAATTGAAATCATCGTATCAAAATGAAGAATAAACAAAGTTTATTTAATTCAGAAAATTAAAAGAAAGGACGGAAAGTCTGCTGAATTAAAATGTAAACAGGCTTTAAGAATAACCGATATTTACAGAATAGTATTGGGAAAATACCCGGAAAAATGGTAATTTGGCCCTTTAAAACAGGCTCTTATTTCAGAAGCTCTGCTAAAAAATAAATCTGAACGATTATGAAGAAAAAACATTTCCCTATACTTGCGGCCCTGCTTATTTCCGGATCTGCACCGGTGTTTAATTCCTGCAATAAAGACGATGAGGAAATCGCGACCACCCCGGTGGTAGGAATTGCCCAGGATCCCAATAACTTTAAAGGAGAGGTCACCAGCGGACAGGTTGTTACCCTTGATCCTACGAGGGTCTATGTACTGAACGGTCCGGTACGGGTAAAAGACGGCGGAAAGCTCGTTATTCCTGCAGGAACCCGGATTGTGGCTACGGCAACTGCTTCCTCCTATGTCCTGGTAGAACAGGGCGGGCAGATCTATGCGAACGGAACTCCGGCTTCACCGGTTTCCTTTACTTCATCAGCAGCCACTCCCGGCACCTGGGGCGGCGTGATCCTCTGCGGAAAAGCGCCCATCAACACCGGGACTACCGGCACTTCTGAAGTTGGAACGGCAACTTACGGCGGAACTTCCGCAACAGACACTTCAGGATCTTTGACGTATGTGCGGATTGAAAATGCCGGCGCTGATTTTTCAACCAACGTAAAGTTCAACGGGCTTTCCCTGTTTGGAGTGGGCAGCGGGACGAAGGTAGAAAATATCGCATTGGTCAATAGTGCTGAGGACGGCATCCAGCTGTACGGCGGAACAGTCAATGTATCCAATATTGCGGCCTTAGGCAATGCGGATGACTCTTTCGTCTGGACCGACGGATGGATCGGGACGGCTAGTACGGTCTTTACCCAGCGAAGAACCAACGGCACAGGAAACACCGGCATCAAAGGAATGAATAACGCTTCCAATCCGGCGGCTACTCCAATTTCCAGCCCTACGATTAAAAACATCACCCTGCTTGGCGGAACCACAGGCGAATCCAACGCCATCAGCCTATCTTCAGGAACCTACGCCAATTTCGACAACGTAGTGGTTTCCAACTGGGCCAAAGGGTTCAACCTCGCCGGAGATGCCACCGTCACTTACCTGAACGGACAAAGTAAAATTACCAATGTGTTTTTCGACACCAACGTGACGAGCAAAATCACGGCGACCTCAACCGCAGGAGCCACTGTCACCCTCCTCAGCAATACCTATACCGAAAAATCCGACGCTACCGGTGCCGGAAATAAGATGGCCAATCCGGCATGGGCGATTGGATGGTCCGGGTTGCAGTAAATATATGCTGATTACAAATAAAATCCCATCGCAAATTGCGATGGGATTTTATTTTCAAAAGAATGATGTAGCATTTACTTTAGATGAGAATGAAAGTTTCTTATAATCACCCCCTGATAATATACATCAACAGTCCCAAAATTTGAATGCTATCATAAATATTGAACCCGTCAGAATATCCTTTTTTCTTCTTTACCAGAATTTTAAGTCTTACGGAAATAAAAAAACAGGATCAAAATAAACCTGTTTTTAAGCTGATTAATCAAATTTCATAGAATTTGGAGTTTCTATTACAATATAATAGTCTTTATCACTTTTAATTAATTTTGAATATTTTTTCTTAGAAATTTTATTGTATCTATTAAAAATATTTACTATTAAATATTCGCTGTTTAAATAAACTTTTGGTATTGTTATGGCATATTTAAAATCCTTTACTAAATCTTTATTAACAGTAGATATTATTGTAAATGATATCTTAAAATCCTTAGTGTTGCTAGATAATAACCTGTCAAAATCTTTAGAATCAAGAATCAACTCTCCAGGAATATATTTACCTGTAATTGATTCATCTAGTGAACTATTAAAAGGTGTAATTTTAAAATCATAAATACTTTTAGAAATTTCTCGGTCATTTACAATAATTAAGTTTAATTTCCTGTTTTGTGAAAAAAAATAATTTGCAAATAGCAGAAATGATAATAAAATAATTTGTTTTGAAAATTTATCTTGCATTTCTGTTTAGTATATTATTTATTACTCTTGTTGTTAAAGTCATTGCAGGCTTGGAAATATTATTTCCCCTATAAACAGCCGCTCCAATAGGCCTACTATCAGCAAAAGATCCATCCGAATTTCTTGTAATATTAGAATTGTTTCCAACTGCTAATCTTCCAATAATTATATTAGTTCCCTTTCCTGCAAATGTTATATCATCTATTCCTGGTGTCGGTGTCAAGGCATTAAAAGGATAAAGTGTATCATTACTAACAAACATTCCAGCTGGATGAAGATGTATAGTCGTATGAGTTGTTTTATTAGTTGGTATTGAAGCTGGCACAGTTGCGACATCATTTGACACTGTAGGCAAGGGGCCTGTTTTACCTCTTACTATCACGTCATTTTCACCAATTGATGACGATTCTTCTCGAAATCCACCATTTGCAACACCTCTTGCCAAGACATTTAGAGATTCTTGCAAAGCTACATCGCTTGGGACTATCATATTTGTATTGAATTCACTTAATTGGTCTGTAGTAACATGACTACTATTTCTTTCAGCAGTTCTAATAGCGTTTATATCTTGTCGATTTGCAATCATTATAACTCCTTTTATATCCGTTCCGTCTGTTCCAATTTTATTTCCACTATCATTAACATAATCGATTGGAGGCATACTATTTTGCAAAGCGCTAAAGGCATTTCGCGCCTGTTCTTCATACAGTATACCTTCTCTACCATCAGGATCAATAAACATAATCGGATTATTAAAAGCATAGTTGTAAGGGCTATGACGAGTCATTTTCTCCGCCAGCGGATCAATTACTCCCCAACGTCCGATATCACTCATGTACGTCCTGGTGTAATCTCACCTTTCTTAGGTACATTCAAAAGTAAAGTTTTTGATTAATAATTTCTTGTTGTCGCTGTTAAAATTTTGTTGGAATGTGGGAAACTCGTTGGCCTTAGCTTGGGCAAGTTTTCCATATTTCAATAAAAAGTCTCTGGGC
>NZ_BJYJ01000011.1 GCF_007991455.1 Chryseobacterium hagamense
AGTACTGATCCCTTAGTCTTCATTTGCAAAAAATGCGCCACTGACCTGTGACGCATATTTATTTTTTTTCCTCAATTAAATTCTGACTAATCCAGATGCATATTGTCAATTAATCTGACACCATCCACCATGACTACAATAAATGCCCTGAAATTCCGGTCTTTGTAAAAGAAATCGGTTTCTCTGAGGGTTTCTTCGTCTGCAATTAAAAAATATTCAAGCTGCATGCCTCTTTGCTGATCGAAAATATCCTGCACCCGTGCTTTGATTTCTGGGATGGTAACCACCCTGAACCAGTCATTTACTTTTTTCAGGGTTTCAAAAATAACTTTTGAAGCCTCACGGCGGTCTTCCTGCAGTCTTTGATTTCTTGAGCTGAGTGCCAGCCCGTTCTCTGCCCTGTAAACAGGGACCCCCTTGATATTGATCAGAAGTTTTTTATTTTCTGTCATCTTTTTAATGATGGCCAGTTGCTGGAAATCTTTCTCTCCGAAATAAGCATTGTCCGGCTTCACCTGGTTGAAAAGTTCTTCCACCACGGTCCCGACCCCATCAAAGTGGCCCGGTCTCGATTTTCCTTCCATTTCATTTTCCAGTCCGCCGAAGTCATAATTGCGGCTTTCGGTTTTTTCAGGATAAATATCAGTTACTTCAGGAATGTACACCGCATCTACCAGTCCGGATTTTTCAAGGATGGAAATATCCCGGTTGATATCCCTTGGATATTTTTTAAGGTCATCCGGATTGTTGAATTGCGTAGGATTCACAAAAATTGATGAAACAACAAGATCATTTTCTTCCTTTGCCATTTTGTATAGTGATAAATGTCCGTCGTGAAGCGCCCCCATGGTTGGGGCAAAACCTATTTTCTTCCCCATTTCCTTCTGTCTTTCAATGAAATCCTGAAGAACCTTTTTACTTTTTAAAACTTCCATAGCTTTTTTTAATAGTAATTCAAAAATACTAAAAATATCATATAATTATCATACGATAAATATTGGTTTTAATAATTTCAGGAGGGAATTTTCGTAAAAAAATGTTAATTAAAATAATGTTAAATGTTTTTTCGTAATTTTGCGCATTAAAGCATTTTTACAAAAATTAGATAGAAGTTTATGCCGAATCAAAAAATACTGTACATTACTACAGAGATGTATCCATATCAGGAAGACACCAATATGGCTGCTGTGGTAAACAAAATGGCACTTAAGATGCACCAAGAAGGCAATGATGTAAGAGTTTTTATGCCAAGATTTGGACAGATAAGTGAAAGGAAATTCCAGCTTCATGAAGTGATCCGCCTGTCGGGGATGAACATTATTATCAATGACCTGGATCAGCCTCTTATTATTAAAGTAGCGTCTCTTCCGGGGGAAAGGCTTCAGGTTTACTTTATTGATAACGAAGAATATTTCAAAAGAAAACAATATTATTTTGATGATGAAGGACAGCCTTTCGAAGATAACGACGAGCGGGCGATATTCTTTGCCAGAGGAGTTATTGAAACCATCAAGAAATTAAACTGGGTGCCGGATGTAATCCACCTTAACGGATGGATGGCCTCTTTCGTTCCAATTTATCTGAAAACCTATTACGAATCGGATACGTATTTCAAAGACGCTAAAATTGTTCTTTCCCTTTATAATGAAAAAGATGCATCATTGGCATCGAATATCGGTGAAAAGCTGAGTTTCGACAATATTTCGGGATTAAAGGCGTTAGATAACCCAAGTGTAAAGAGTTTTGTCATCGAAAGTATGAACTACGTGGATGCAGTGGTAAAAGGCGACGAATTTCTGGATGAAGATCTGGATAAAGCCTTTAACGAAACGGCAACGCCGAAATCGGAATATCTGGACGTAGATTCTATCAATCAACTTTATTAAACCCATTTTAATGATCCATACTATTAAGAAAGCAATCGCTATATGTTCTCTGGTGATTTTCGGAAGTGCCGTCCTTTACAATTGTGAACCTGATGCCGATACTTTAGGGGAACAGCTGTTTTTAGACGGAGCTGCACAGGCAAATGAGGTGTCTTATCCTGTGGTTGCTTTTAATATCAATAATAATGACAGTATCCGGAGTGATGCTTCAAAATTAACTTACGGTGTTCTCGGAGCTTTCGATGAAGGGCAGTTCGGAATGCAGAAGGCTTCTTACCTAACACAATTGAGATTGTCTACTTACGACCCTGATTTCGGAACCAATGCAACGGTTGACTCCGTGGTGTTGGTCGTGAAGCCAAGATATGCTTCGGATTCCGTTACAACCAATACGGTAGATGACAATTATACCTTTACCACGGCTACTGAAACCAATGTAAATGCCAAAAAGGTAGTTAATACCTATCCGGTTTTAAAATTCGGTAAAGCGAAGAGAACATTCAATATCAGGGTTCATGAAGTTGATGAATTTCTGAAAGGGGTTTCAGACAGTGTGAAATCCAACCAGACCTTTGCTTTCGGAGCCGTATTGGGAACCAAAGAATTCAAAGGAAGTGTAAGTTCGGTAGCCATTACCAAAGATGACGGCGGGGCCGCTTTATTTACGGCGGCAACTCCGGGAATCAGGATTCCGTTGGATAAAAACTTTTTCCAGAATAAGATTATTGCCAAAAAAGGACAGCCTGAACTTCAGGATGCCTCAAACTTTACCCGATATTTCAAAGGAATCAGGATTTCTGTTGATGAGCAGGACGGATACCTGTTCCAGTTCTCTCCAAACGATATGGAGCTGATCATGTATTACAAATATGACAATACGACAACTACCCCTACAACCAAAACACAGGCAACGTATTCGTTTGCATTAGGATCTGCGAATACGCATATCGGCCAATATCAGTATAACAGAACAAGCTCAATACTAGGAAACTCTACTATTGGAAACAGAAGCACTGGTGATTCAAAACTTTTCCTTCAGGGGATGGGAGGGCCTTCCATAGGAATCAAATTACAGGAAGGAGTTATTAATGATCTTAAAACATTGTATCAGAATAATAAAGCAGCAATTATCAGCGCTAAAATTAGAATTTATACAGATGCAACAAATTGGAATAACAGCTATACAAAGCCAACGGAATTTACTTTTCTGCAAAAGTATAAGAATAATCCTGTAGTTATTAATTCTACGACTGGTAAGCCCGTAACTGTTACAAAGTTTACCAGTGATTTATTAAATTTATCAGGGCTTGCAGGATATACTATCTATAAAACTTATGATTTAACTAAAAATCCTGCATACTATGATTTTATAGTGACAAAGTCTGTTAAAGATTTGGTTGAGAATACATTAGATCCTGATGCTAAAATAGATGCGTCCACTTTGTATTTCAGAATTGACATGGGATCGTTTCAGACAAACGCTGCAGGTACAGGCCTGGCAGGACAAAAATATACTTCAACTCCTTATAATACCAGCAGAGCAGTATTTGTAGGGACAGACGCCGGTAATGCAAACAGAGTACAGTTGAAAATTATTTACGGTACAAAATAAATTATTAAAAAACACTTTCAAAAAAATATGTGTGGAATTGTAGGATATACAGGTTTTCAGGACGCTTACGATATTGTAATCAATGGTCTTAGAAGGCTGGAATACAGAGGGTATGACAGTGCCGGAATCGTTCTGGAAAATAAAGACAACAAACTTGAAGTTGAAAAAACGAAAGGAAAGGTCGACGATCTCGTAGAAATCTCCGGACAGTTAAAAGGAACTGCCAAAATAGGAATGGGGCATACCCGATGGGCAACCCACGGAGTTCCAAGTGACAGGAATTCCCACCCGCATTTATCGAACAACGGCAAAATTGCGATTATCCATAACGGGATCATTGAAAATTATGATACCCTTAAGACCATGCTTACGGATAAAGGATTCAGCTTTAAATCTGAAACCGATACTGAAGTTCTGGTTAATCTGATCCAGTATTTTATGGATCTGAATGTGGAAATGGATTTCCCTACGGCAGTAAGATATGCCCTTAATGAAGTATATGGCGCTTACGCCATCACCGTGATGCATGAAGAATATCCGGGTGTTCTGGTCGTTGGAAGATTAGGATCGCCTCTGGCGATCGGAATCGGTGATCAAGAATATTTCATCGCTTCGGATGCTTCACCTTTCGTGGAATTTACAAAAGAAGCGATTTATCTGGAAGAAGGCCATATGGCAACCATCTCCCTGGAAAATGGAGTAGATATTCGGACCATTATCGAAAATTCCAAAATAGAGCCGGAAATCCAGGAACTTAAATTAAGTCTGGAGCAGATTGAAAAAGGAGGTTACGAACATTTCATGCTTAAAGAAATTTTCGAACAGCCCAAGTCTGTGCAGGATACCATGAGAGGAAGGCTTATCGTAGAAGAAGGCGTAATCAAAATGGCGGGGATCTGGGACCACATGGAAAAGTTCAGGAATGCCAACAGGATTATCATCATTGCCTGCGGAACTTCGTGGCATGCAGGTCTTATCGGTGAATATCTGATCGAAGAATATGCAAGAATTCCGGTGGAAGTGGAATATGCTTCGGAATTCAGATACCGGAACCCGATCATTACCGACAAGGACGTGGTAATCGCCATTTCCCAATCCGGCGAAACGGCAGATACCATGGCCGCATTGAAGCTGGCTAAAGAAAGAGGCGCATTCATCTACGGGATCTGCAATGTTGTGGATTCTTCAATTGCAAGAATTACGGATGCCGGATCTTATACGCACGCCGGTCCTGAAATCGGGGTAGCTTCTACAAAAGCATTTACAGCACAGCTTACCATCCTTTCCCTGATTGCCCTGAAATTAGGAAAGCATAACGGAAATTTGGGAAATGCCGACTTTATGAGCCTAATCGCAGAACTGGATGCGATGCCTAAGAAAATTGAGGACGTGCTGAGTTCAACACACGAACTGGTACAGGATATCGCAAAAGACTTTGTACAGGCTACCAACTTCCTGTATCTGGGGAGAGGCTATAATTATCCCGCAGCACTGGAAGGTGCTTTAAAATTAAAAGAAATCTCTTATATTCATGCTGAAGGATACCCGGCTGCCGAAATGAAACACGGTCCGATTGCATTGATTGATGAAAATATGCCGATCGTTATCATTGCTCCTAAAAAAGGGCATTATGACAAGATTGTAAGCAATGTTCAGGAAATCAAGGCAAGAAAAGGGAAAGTAATTGCTGTTGTCAATAGGGGAGATGTTCAGGTAAGCGCAATGGCAGACTATGTTATTGAAATTCCTGAGACTTCAGAATGTTTCTCACCGATCGTCGCATCTGTACCTCTGCAACTGCTGGCATACTATATTGCCGTATACCGGGGCGCGAATGTGGATCAGCCGAGAAACCTTGCAAAATCGGTAACGGTGGAATAAATATTATAGGTAAATAAAATAAATTTAGATTTCTTCCGTTATTTCAAAAAAAATCTTAAAAGTTTCTTAAAAAAATTATATATTTACGGCTTAATTATAAAAATTAACATGAAAAGGATATTTCTTTTATTATTGTCTGCGTCGGTAGCATCGGTATCTTGTTCAGGTGGGGGAGCCTCTTCGGTAGGTAAACCGGGAACAAAAGGAGAATTGATACCTAGAGAAAAAACAAAATCATTTGTTGCAGAAAGACCATTTGGTATGGTTGCCATTCCTGCAGGATCGTTTGTCGCTGGGTTAACGGATCAGGATTTCACAGATAGTCCTGAGAAAGCTCAAGCAAAAACGGTTACCGTTTCTTCTTTCTTCATGGATGAATCGGAAACTACAAATGCAGAATACAGGGTATTTATCAACTACGTAAGAGATTCCATTGCGAGAACTTTACTTGCTGAAGCTGCCGGAGAAGGCGGTGAAGGAAAAGGTAGAGGAACCAATATCGGAGATTACGCATACCTTGCTCAAAAAGAAGAGAATTTAACACCATATCAGGAATATTTAGAAGGACAGGGCGGTGGAAACGAAGGAAACTTCGACCCTACCAAAAAACTGGACTGGAAAGTGCCATTGCACTGGAGTACTTCCAAGTATCCTGACGTAGAATACGCAGAAGTGTTAGAATCAATGTACTTACCGGCTTCGTCAAGAGTAAGTAACGAAAGAATCCTGGACGTGAGTAAATTGAAATATACCTACAGATGGGGAGATATGGATGCTGCTTTGGCAGACAAAGAAAGAGGTGTTAATTATCTCAGAAGCGAAAGCATCGCCGTATATCCTGATACTACGGTTTGGGTTAAAGATTTCCATTTTGCTTATAACGAACCATTGTTCGAACAGTATTTCTGGCACAAAGCTTACAAAGACTATCCTGTAGTAGGGGTAACCTGGGACCAGGCAAGAGCTTACTGTAACTTCAGAACCAAATTGAAATCTGATTACAATGAAAGTTTAAAAAGAAGAAAGCAAAAACCATTGATCTTCAGACTTCCTACGGAAATCGAGTGGGAATATGCAGCAAGAGGCGGAATGCAGAATGCTACATATCCTTGGGGAGGTCCTTACCTGATGGACGACAGAGGTTGCTACCTGGCTAACTTCAAACCGAAGAGAGGTAACTACATGGAAGACGACAAAAAAGGTACTTATACATATACTGCTCCGGTAAAGAAATTTAAGAAGAATGGATACGGGTTATTTGACATGGCTGGAAACGTTTCTGAATGGACAGAATCTGCTTACAACAACTCTTCATACGGATTTGCATCTACATTAAATCCTTCTACCAAAGATAAAGTTGATACTAAAAAATCAGTTAGAGGTGGCTCCTGGAAAGATGTAGGATACATGCTGATGAACGGTGCGAGAGATTGGGAAAGAAAAGATTCGGCAAGAAGCTATATCGGATTCAGAACCGTGCAGGATATTCCTGAAGCTGCTGTTAAACCAAGAAAAGTTAACAGATAATCTATTCATTAAACACTATTTTCAATAACAATTTTATTTAACATTAAAAAAAACTAACTTATATGTTTAAGACTAAAGATGCTTGGATGAATTTCTTCTATTCATTCGGTGCTGCAATTGTAATTCTTGGAGCATGGCTTAAAATTACCCACATCACCTTGGGACCGATCAACGGTAACATAGCCCTTACCGTGGGACTTATTACAGAAGCAATTATCTTCATTATCTTCGCTTTCGACCCGCCGAAATCTGAAGAGTCTTATGCCTGGGAAAATGTATATCCTGAATTATTGGATAAGCATGCAAACCCTAACCCATTACATTCCAATACTTCTAAAAACAGTGCTGCTCAGTTTGCTGAACTTGAAAATTCACTTTCAACCAAATTGGACAAAATGCTTCAGGATGCTAAACTTGATGTACAGTTATTCGAAAGATTGAGAACAGGGATCGATAAATTTTCAAGCTCAGTAGATCAGATCAATCAGACGGTTGACGTATCTGCTTCCACCCATAAATATAATGAGCAACTTAATAAGGCCGCTCAGCACATGGAAAGCATGAACGCTTTATATTCAATGCAGATGGAAAGCACAAAGAAACAAGCTGAGTTTACCAATAAATATGTATCAGATATGCAGAAATCTGCTGAACAGTCTGAAAAATTCAATCAGGAATTACAGGGTTTAACTTCAAACTTAAACAATTTAAACAGAGTTTACGGTGGTATGTTAACTGCTATGAAATCTTAATTTTCCAAACCATTTTTAATTTAACTACTTAATAAAAAAACAAAGAAAAGAGAATGGCAGCAGGAAAACAGACCCCTCGTCAGAAGATGATCAACCTGATGTATTTGGTGTTCATCGCGATGATGGCCCTAAATATTGATGCGGAAATCATCAGGTCGTATTATGACTCCACCAAGGCGCTTAATGAAACCCGGATGTTAACGGAAAAAAAGAACGAAAAGATATTTGAAAAAACCCTTGAAGCTAAAGCACAGCAGGTACCGGATACCTATGCGCAGCCTTGGGCCCAGTATCAGGTTCTTAGAGATAAAATCAACAGCCTGGTAAAATCTGCACAGGACATAAAGGTTTCTCTTAAGAAGAAATCTGAATTCCATGACAAAGATGCGCAGGGAAAAGATATTGATGTAAGTGAAAACTTTGCTGCATTGAACAACAATGAGGCGACCACTGAGTATTTCTTTAAGGAAGGTGATGAAAATACACCTTCAAAAGGAGCACTGGATCTGAAATCTAAAATTGATGATGTAAGAAATTACATCAACGCAACTTTTGGAAACAATCCCCAGTTGAAAGATCTGGTAGAAAGAGCCAACAAGTCATTGATCGCAGAATATCCTAAAGGAAAATCTCCGAACGAGAAAACATGGTTCCAGAACAAGTTCTATCATCAGCCATTGATCGCAGCGATCTCTAACCTGGAGATTATCCAGAATGATGCCAGAAACGTTCAATCGGATGCGTTAGCTTTGATGCTTCAGGAAAAAGTGGATGCAAGCATTAAATTCAACAGCTATGAAGCTATCGTTTCTGCTCCGGTAGATGTGGTGGCAGGAAAACCTGCAGAAGCTGTTGTCATGTTAGGAAACTATTCAAACAGCAACAAAATCAACATCTCCGGCGTAAGCAGACAGGAAAACGGAAAAGGATACGCTTCATTGAATACAAGCGGAATCGGACAGAAAACGTTCAGCGGAAATATTACATTAACTGATGCAACCGGTAAGGCACAGAACTTCCCGTTCACACATACTTATAATGTAATTGCAGGACCGCAGGAAGTGAAGCTTCAGCAAGGATTATTGTTATCTGCTGATAAGATGAATGTAATGTATAGAGGTTTAGAAAACCCTGTATCTGGTTCTATCTTAGGCGCTGATAACTCTAAACTTTCCTTATCTGCTCCTGGTGCTGTGGTAAGAAGTACAGGTCCTGGAAAATGGAGCGTGAAACCACAGTCAGGAAATACAGTTAAATTAACACTTTCAGGAACAGATCCTTATGGAAAATCAATTACTCAGGTATTTGAGTACAGAATTAAAAATGTACCGCCGCCACAAGGACAGATGAGAGGCCAGAATGTATTAACAATGCCTGCGACTTCAATTCCGAATCAGACCGTTCAGGCTGCTATTCCTGATTTTGATTTCCCGGTATCGTTTACTGTTACTGAATTCATGGTGAGAATTCCTGGTAAAGCAGCAATGCTTGTAAAAGGTAATTCATTATCTGATGCAGCAGGTTTGTTGAAAAATGTTAGGCCTGGAGATGATGTTTCAATTATCGAGATAAAAGCAACAGCCCAAGGGTTAGAAGGTCCTATCAAGAGAATCACTCCAATCATTATACATGTTCCATAATTTAAAACAATAAAAATGAAAAAATATATTAGCAGTCTTATGGTATTAGCTTCTGGGTTTGCATTTTCCCAGACTATACTAAACGCTTCATCGCCCGAGGAGTTTAGACAGATGAGAGCTGAAAATACCAGAAAAATAGGGGATTCTATAGTAAGCAATAAAGTTACTCCTCTGGAATATGGCTACGTAGATGAGAAGGATATTCTGAAAAGCATGTTCGTTTGGGAAATTATTGACCTAAATGATAAAGTTAATCAGCCTTTTTATTATGATAATCCGAATGGACTTCAATCTAAAACTACTAGATCTTTGTATCAAATTTTGCTGGATGCAGCAATGAATGGTGAAGTGAAAGAAGTTTATGATGATGAAAATTTTACTACAAAACTGACTCCTGAGCAAATAAAGGCGAGATTGCAGAAAGTCGTTGCGAGTGATGTTTTAGTAGATATTATTGCTTCAGGTAGAAAACCGACCGAACAGGAAATCAAAGAAAATACTGATATTTTTGAAACTACAACGGATAAGGTCAAAGTACTTAAGATGATGGGGATGTGGTTTATTGATAAAAGAGATGGACAGCTGAAATACCGACCTTTAGGAATTGCTGCTATGGGCCCGGATCCTGCTGTACAAGGGGTTTATGATGCGGAAGGAAAAGCAATTGCAGGGAAAGATGAGCTTATCGATCTATTCTGGATCTATTATCCGAAAGCCAGAGATATCTTAGCAAACAATTACGTTTATAACAGGAAAAACTCATCTGCCGATTTATCTTTTGATGACCTGATCAACGCTAGACGATTCTCTTCCGTGATTTACAAATCTTCTTCAGGAATGGGTGACGGTGTTATCGACGACTATGTTCCGAACGATGCCGATGCACAGATTGAAGAAAGCGACAGAATTAAGGCGCAGATCCTTAAAATGGAAAATGAAATGTGGAATTATTAAGATTTCACTTGTCAAGTATAGAAAACCTGAGTATTTTTACTCAGGTTTTTTTATTATGAGTACGGTAGACTATATCATTGTCGGAGACGGATATGCGGGGCTTTTCTTTGCCCACCAGCTGATCAGGAACAACAAATCTTTTATTTTGTTTTCGGAAGGGAGAAAGAGTGCTTCACAGGTCTCTGCCGGGATTATCAACCCGGTCGTCCTTAAAAAATTCACAACCTTCTGGAAAGCGCAGGAACAGATTGATTTCCTTAAAAAATCATTGCTGGAAATCCAGGGCTACACAGGCAGCAACTATTTAATCGATGCACCGATCCACCGGATCTTCCACGATGAAAATGAACAGAAGCTCTGGAAAAAGAAATCCGTCAGTGAAGAGCTTAAAAATTTTTTAAGTGAAAATTTTGATCTTTTGGAAGGGGTAAAAAACGACTTTCTTACGGGAAAGGTCGATCAGTCTGCCAGGCTTGATGTAAGCGGATTTTTCATAGGTCTATTCGATTTTTTAGATGCCGGAGGCTATTTGCTTAAGGAAAGTTTCGATTATGATGAGCTTAATGCTGAAAAATCGCAATATAAAAACTTTCAGTTTAAAAATATCTTATTTTGCGAGGGGATGGGGGTGACCAAAAACCCTTTCTTTTCAGATATTCCCGTAAATCCGAATAAAGGACACCATATCAAGGTGAAACTCTCAGAAGAAATTCCTGAAAATATAACCATTAAGAAAAAGCATTTTCTGTTTCCCGTTAATGATGGACTTCATTTTTACGGCGGAACCTACGACCGGGAACAGTTGCATGATCAGGTAGATGATTCAGCAGTAGAACAGCTGAAAAAGGGATTGTCTGAAATTTATCAGTCGGCATTCGAAATTGCAGACGTTAAGGTAGGCTTCAGGCCAACGGTAAAGGACCGCAGACCCATTATCGGCAGGCATCCGGAACACCAGCATCTGTATGTGTTCAACGGACTTGGTGCACGGGGAATATTAAACGGATGTTATTTTTCCAAAAACCTTTATAATTTTATTGAAGAAGGAATCCCTTTGCCGCCGGAAGTTTCTGTCGATCGTTTTAAATAGCCTGATTTGAGCTATTTACTTATTGCTAATTGCCTATAAAACAACGCGAATTCGATCATGGTTAACGTACGTTCAGTAATTTAAGCAACTAAGGAAAACAAAGTCAAGACGAATTCGGTCACGGTTTTTAAGTACAGTTCTTCCTGGTCAGAATGAACAAAGGTTCCCATTTCTGACAGGATCTTATCCAATTCTGTAGTAAGCCGTCCTTTCAGGAATTTAAAACAAGATAAATCAGACCTTATTTTAAGGCTGTTTATTCAGTATTAAACAAAAATTTCACCTGATACAATGACAAAATGTTTAGTCTGATTATTAAGACCTTTACATCTGTTTTTGACAGAGAGACTTCCGGCGTCCAGCTTCCCTCTTCCCGCCTGTTCACTCCATTTCTTCTTCTGGTTTACGTTAAAACAGAAAGCAAAAGTCAGGTTCCGGAATGAGGATTGAAATAAATTTTCCAGTTGCTTAACCAACAAATGATTTTATCTGATAATCAGTGCCGCTGATCGTAGTTTTAGCTAAGAAAACTTCCCGCTCCCAGCTTATTACCTGGCTTCTGTTGCGGGTCTACATCAAATAAATATGATATAATTGACCTTAAGCATAAAATAATCTGAAAATTATTCGTATCTTAATAATCAAGAATAATGGATTATGGATGAAAATCTTTTAGGGATCATAGCAGGGGCTTTAACTTCAGTAGCCATGCTTCCGCAGCTGTTGAAAGTCATTAAAAATAAAAATGCAGAGGATCTGTCATGGGGAATGCTGATGGTGCTTATCTCCGGGCTTTCTTTGTGGGTTTGGTATGGATTCCTCAAAGACGAACTTCCCATTATTCTTTCCAATGCCTTTGCTGTACTCGTTAATATTACCCTGTTAATATGCTGTATCATATATAAAAAGAAATCTTCATAAAAGGGCGAACACTTCCGCAGGACAGAAGTGTTCTTATATATGATGATGTGTTTCTGAACTATCGCTGAACAACAAATTTTGCCAAAGGAGCCATCCGGGCTTTGTTAAGCATCAGCGTATCCCCGTTTACCGAATAATTATCGGCGGTAAGAAGCGCCTGGGTAAAAGCACGTTCCGTGGCAAGATCGTCGCAGGCAATCATGGTCGACATGCCCTGGTTGAATTTGATGCGCATCGATTCCGGTTTTATTTCAAAAGTTCCGCCTACGCCGTTGCATCCTCCATGCCCTGTATACCTCATATCAGCCTTATTGAGCATGAAATGAGGATTAGCTGCCGGATTTACAAGCGTTATCGGTTGGCCGTTAATTTCAGTAAGTTTCCAGGTTTTTCCGGTAATGTCACCCGGTTTTCCGGACGAAGCCGTAGTTCCCTGCTTACTGGCACAGGAACCTATGGTCATTACAACCGACAGTGAGCAGAGAAAGGTGATGGTATTTTTCATATTAAGATTTTGTAGTAAGGATTAAAGGAATTAATAAGAAGCCATCTTGGTACCGGCGGAAGAAGCCTTGTTTTTCTTATGGTGAAAAAGGACTATATTATAATCTTTTTTCAGAAAAGTAACTTCTCCACGTACATCAGAAAACTGATAAAAGGCATCATTAGCCGTAAATTCCGGGAGTTTGTCATTCTTTTTAAGTTCGTATGTTTTTCCATCCAGCCTTACAGTAACCGTATTGTGGGCATCATTAACCGCTACTTCAAGCTGATCCCCGAAATCATCAGTGTAAACCTCTTTTGTAATAGGGTCGGTACTTTTTTTGACGTCAGCTGTATTTTCAGGAATAATTTCTTCCTCCTTTGACTGATGCCTGCAGGCTGCCACCGCAGTGAGCGGTATCGATGCAATCATAATGGTTTTTACTAACTTTTTCATAATAATAAGCAATTTCATTGATTCGTGAATAGTTTGGTGATGTGATCGTATAAAATTACAAATTTATTAATCATAATTTGTTAATTTTTTATAAATTAATTAAAAATTCTTATATTTTAAATATTATGATCTCATTTTTGATGAATCGAAAAGCGGAATTGCATTTACAAAAACCATGCTAAAGAAGCTGATGCAAGAAAGAAATACGAGAAAAAGTCGAATTAAATTACGTGCAGATTTTTTAATTGTACGGAATCACACTCAGCAGAACTTCTTTTCGCATGCTTAATGTTTAAGGCACACCCTCATATTATTCCGGCATAAAGATGATTTTTTTTAATATTAACTTATATATTGATGCTTTTGTTTGATTTTTTATTAATAATTAGGTTTAAATTTAAATTTAATGCATTTAAATATGGATTTTAATAAATGTTAACAATAAATTAGGTTCCGGGAGCTGATTATGGTTTTATTACCCTGATGATTACCTGTGTTCTTTAAATTTTTTTTATGTCTATAATGTTTATTTTAAAGTAATTACATCGGTTAATTTACAATTTATTAATAAAATTCAGGTATTTTAAAGTAATGTTAAAGATTGTTAATGTAAACGTGATGTAACGGGATTGTGTAGAAATCTAATAAAACTAAAAACTACCTTTGTCCCAGAAAATCATGAGAAACTACATCGTATATTTTTTAACTGCTCTTTTTCTTCTTTTCGTAGTGGAAAGCAAGATCAATGTACGGACTTTGAAAAGCAGCGATACGAATCATCCTTCTCAGAATTTACCGAAAAAAGCAAACCGTCTGAACCAGACTTACGAAAAACTGACCATTCAGCAGTCGCCGGACAATACAGCCAATGCTTATTCTCTGGAAATTACAGAAGACAACTTTCAGTTTTCAGACAGCTTTCAGGCCGTTATTGTGTTTGCCGGCATTTTTACCCTGGTCTATATTTTCGGACTTCAGAGTTTCAAGAAATCAAAGCCTGCTCTGCATGGCTTTTTATCAGGATTCTCTACCGTTAAAAGGTTCATCCTGATCCGTTCCATAAGAATTTAAACATTCCGTTTTGTACCGTTTTTTCTGCTGATCCGTTCAGTGGGAAATATCTCTGCGTTGTGTTGCCGGTAATCCTCACAGCAGCTGAATTCCAATTACCATCTTCCTATTAAAACATTAACGATTTACATAAACTCTAACATTATGATTAAAAGAGTTGTCGCAGGCATTGCGCTAAGCAGTATTTTTTTGTTCACCGGTTGTAACAAGAAAACAGAAGAAAAAGAAGAAGCCACCGTATATCCCGTAACCACACCGCTCGTGATGGATACGGTGATCGACAAAGAATTTGTGGCTCAGATCCGATCTGTAAAGAACATCGAGGTCCGCGCCCAGGAAAAAGGCTTCCTCGAAAAGATCTTTGTAGACGAAGGCCAGTTTGTCCGTCAGGGGCAGACTTTATTCCGGATTATGCCTAAACTTTACCAGGCAGAACTCCTGAAAGCACAGGCAGAAGTTGCCCAGGCTACAATAGAACTGAAAAACGCCAGTACGCTGGCCAGTAACAACATCGTGTCCAAAAATGAACGGTCTATGGCAAAAGCCAAACTGGATGCTGCCAATGCAGAAGCCAAACTGGCCCAGATTCACCTTTCGTTTACGGATATCAAAGCGCCGTTTTCAGGAATAATAGACAGGCTTCCCCTGAAACTGGGAAGTTTGGTGGATGAAGGAGATTTACTCACCTCCCTCTCCGATAACAACGATATTTATACTTACTTCAACGTATCAGAACCCGAATACCTGAACTATCAGAGAAATGTAGCCTCCAGGGGAAGCGATCAGGTAGCCCTTGTCATGGCAAACGGAGATGTATTCCCACAGAAAGGGCAGGTACAGACCATCGAAGGACAGTTCGACAGTGAAACCGGAAATATTGCCTTCAGAGCAAAATTCCCGAATCCGGATAAGCTGCTGAGAAACGGGGAAACCGGAAAGGTAAGAATGACCCTGCCGCTGAAAAATGCCATGCTTATTCCGCAAAAAGCAACCTATGAAATCCAGGATCAGAAATACGTCTTTGTAGTAGATAAAAACGGAACCGTAAAATCCAGAAACATCAAAATCGCTTATGAGCTGCCGGATGTTTATGTAGTGGCTTCAGGACTTTCTACAGGAGATAAAATATTGCTGGAAGGCGTTCAGAAAGTGAAAGACGATCAGAAAGTTAAGATAAAGGTTCAGGATCCTAAAAAAGTTCTTCAGTCGTTGAAATTAAAAGCAGAGTAGGACTCATTAATGAAGTAAGTAATTATGTTTAAAAAATTCATTCGCAGACCTGTTCTGTCTATCGTAATCTCTCTGATTATCGTATTTATGGGGGTTTTATCCCTCACCAAACTGCCGGTTACCCAGTTTCCGTCCATCTCTCCGCCTAAAGTAAACATTACTGCAGAATATCCGGGAGCCAACAACGAATTGTTGATCAAGTCCGTGGTTATTCCGCTTGAAAGAGGTCTGAACGGCGTACCCGGGATGAAATACATGACTTCCGATGCCGGAAACGACGGGGAAGCCTCCATTCAGGTGGTTTTCGATCTGGGAACCGACCCTAACGTAGCAGCCGTAAACGTTCAGAACCGGGTGTCTTCCGTAGTAAACAAACTTCCGCCACTGGTCGTGCGTGAAGGGGTAAAGATTACCCGTGAGGAACCCAACATGCTGATGTACATCAACCTGTACAGTGATGATCCTAAAGCCGACCAGAAATTCCTTTTCAACTATGCCGATATCAACGTGATGTCCGAACTGAAAAGGGTAAGCGGGGTAGGTTTTGCCGACATCCTGGGAACCAGAGAGTATGCCATGAGGATCTGGCTGAAACCGGACCGTCTGACAGCTTACAGCATTTCTGCCGACGAAGTGATGGAAGCCCTCAACCAGCAGAGTCTGGAAGCTTCTCCGGGTAAAACGGGGGAAAGCTCCGGAAAAAGATCCCAGTCTTTCGAATATATCCTGAAATATCCGGGACGTTTCAATAACGAAAAAGACTACGGAAATATCATCCTGAAAGCAAATCCTGACGGAGAGTTCATCCGGTTGAAAGATGTGGCCGATATCGAATTCGGTTCGTCCATGTATGATATCTATTCTACCCTGAACGGTAAGCCTTCGGCAGCGATCACGGTGAAGCAGTCCTACGGTTCCAATGCGAGCGACGTTATCAAAAACGTAAAATCGCTGATGGCCGAACTGCAGAAGACCACCTTCCCGAAAGGAATGCATTATGACATCAGCTACGACGTTTCCAAGTTCCTTGATGCGTCCATCGAAAAGGTAGTTCATACCCTGTTTGAAGCCTTTATCCTGGTTGCTATCGTAGTGTTCCTTTTCCTGGGAGACTGGCGTTCCACACTGATTCCGGCGATTGCCGTTCCGGTTTCACTGATCGGTACCTTTGCCGTTATGTCCGCTTTTGGCATTACCCTGAATATGATCTCGCTCTTTGCCCTGGTAATGGCGATTGGGGTAGTGGTTGATGACGCGATTGTGGTTATTGAAGCCGTCCACGCCAAAATGGAGGAAAAACATCTGTCTCCGTTGAAGGCAACGGAAGAAGCCATGCATGAAATCAGCGGAGCAATTATCGCCATCACGCTGGTAATGGCATCGGTATTTATTCCGATTGCATTCATGTCCGGTCCTGTCGGGGTTTTCTACCGTCAGTTCTCGATTACCATGGCTTCTGCAATCATCCTTTCAGGAGTAGTGGCTTTAACGTTGACGCCGGCATTATGTGCTCTGATTTTAAAGAACAACCACGGGAAAGCGAAAAAAAGAACGCCGATTACCATCTTCCTGGATAAATTCAATAATTTATTTACTAAGGGAGCCGGGAGATACGAAAAAATGCTGAACAAAACGGTAAAGAAAAAAAGCATTACGCTTCCGTTGTTGCTTGCATTTTGCGCATGTACCTTCTTTTTAAGCAATTCATTGCCTTCCGGGTTTATTCCGTCCGAAGACCAGGGGATGATCTATGCCATCATCCAGACTCCGCCGGGATCTACATTGGAAAGAACCAACCAGATTGCCAAGGAACTCTTGAGAGAATCTGAAGGTATCGACGGTGTACAGTCGGTATCCTCACTGGCAGGATATGAAATTTTAACGGAGGGAACGGGCTCGAACTCAGGAACCTGTCTGATCAACCTTAAAAGCTGGGAAGACCGTAAAGAATCGGCTGCTGAAATTATTGAAAAGCTGGAAGAAAAAGCCAAGAATATTCCGGGCGCCAATATCGAGTTCTTCCAGCCGCCTTCCATCCCGGGATACGGTGCGGCAGGAGGTTTCGAACTCCGTCTGCTCGATAAGGCCGGTAGCGGGGATTACCAGAAAATGGAGAAAGTAAGCAACGATTTTGTAAAGGAACTGAAAAAACGTCCTGAACTGGGATCCGCATTTACTTTCTACTCGGCAAGTTTCCCTCAGTATATGCTGAAGATCGATAACGATCTGGCAGAGCAGAAAGGGGTGACCATCGAAAATGCAATGGACAATTTATCCACCCTGATCGGTTCCAATTACGAAACAAGTTTCATCCGGTTCGACAGGCCTTATAAGGTAATTGTCCAGGCAGGTCCGCAGTACCGGGCCTTGCCAAGTGACCTTTTGAAACTCTATGTGAAAAATAATAAAGATGAAATGGTGCCTTATTCAGACTTCATGCATCTGGAAAAAGTATACGGTCTGTCAGAGATTACAAGGCATAATATGTATAATTCAGCCGAAGTAAGCGGAACGCCGGCACCGGGATACAGCTCCGGACAGGCCATTGCAGCCATTCAGGAAGTTGCGGACAAAACGCTTCCGAGAGGTTTCGGGATCGACTGGGCCGGGATCTCCAAAGATGAAGTAAGCCGTGGTAATGAAGCGATCTATATCTTCCTGGTGTGTTTGGGATTCGTTTATCTGATCCTTGCCGCACAGTATGAAAGCTTTATTCTGCCGCTGCCGGTAATTTTATCGCTGCCTACAGGGATTTTCGGAGCCTTCCTGTGTCTTAAATTATTAGGGCTGGAAAACAACATCTACGCTCAGGTAGCCATGGTCATGCTGATTGGTCTGCTTGGTAAGAATGCCGTGCTGATTGTAGAATTTGCCGTCCAGAAGAAAGCCGAGGAAGGAATTCCGGTTGCCAGGGCAGCCATCGAAGGGGCGGCCATCCGTTTCCGTCCGATCCTGATGACCTCATTCGCATTCATCGCAGGTCTTATTCCATTGGTATTGGCAACAGGACCGGGAGCAGTCGGTAACCGTACCATCGGTACTGCCGCTGCAGGCGGGATGCTGATCGGAACGATCTTCGGACTGATGATTATTCCGGGATTGTATTACATCTTCGGAACCATAGCCGATAAGTCGAAACTGGCCCGGTATGAAGAAGAAAACCCTTTAACAGAACAAACAGAACCGTATCAACACGATGATAAATATGAAGATTTATAATAAATATATAGCAGCCATTGCCTTATCGCTTGTTTTAGCAAGCTGTAAGGCGCCGATGGCGACCGTCATAAAAGATGAGGTAAAGGAAAACGTGCCTCAGAACTTTAATCAGGATGACCAGGCGGATGCCAACAACAATACCGGAACCACTCCGTGGAGGCAGTTTTTTACGGATCCCAATCTGGTAGCCTTAATCGAAACCTCACTGAAAAACAACCAGGAGCTGATGATTACCCTGCAGGAAATCGAAATTGCCAAAAGCAATGTTCTTGCTAAAAAAGGACGGCTAACCCCAACGGTTGGTGCCGGAGGCGGTGCCGGAATAACAAAAGTGGGACGTTACACCAGCGAAGGAGCCGGGGATGCCAGCACGGATATTGAACCCGGAAAAGCGGTGCCCGATCCGATCATGAACTTTGGAGGCGGACTGACTGCAAACTGGGAAATCGATATCTGGAAAAAACTGAGAACGGAGAAAGAATCGGCTGTTGCCCATTATCTTTCAACCGTGGAAGGCAAAAATTTCGTATTGTCTAACCTGATTGAAGAAGTGGCAGACAATTACTATGAATTGCTGGCACTGGATAACCAGCTGGATATCATACAGCAATACATCAAGCTTCAGCAGAAAGCCCTGGAGATTTCAAAGATCCAGAAAGAAGCCGCCGCCGCAACGGAGCTTGCCGTGAAGAAATTTGAAGCGGAACTGGCTAAATCCAAAGCAACGGAATATACCCTCCGACAGGAAATTACGGAAAAGGAAAATGAAATCAATGCGCTTTGCGGGCGTTACCCACAACCGATTATCAGGACGAAGGAGAATTTTATGACGACGATCCCGCAGACGGTTTATACCGGGATCCCATCCCAGTTGCTGGCGAACCGCCCGGATATCAAACAGGCCGAGCTGGAGCTGAAATCCTCAAAACTGGATGTGGAAGCGGCTAGAAAAGAATTCTATCCAACCCTGGAGATCTCCGCTACGCTTGGATTGGAGGCATTTAAGCCTTCTTATCTGGTAAAGCTGCCTGAATCCATGGCTGCCAGCCTGGCAGGAGAGCTGGCTGGTCCGCTGATCAACAAAAGTGCGATTAAAGCTAATTTCCAGGCCGCGGATGCCAAACAGATCCAGGCTTTGTACGAGTATGATAAAACGATTTTAAATGCCTATCTGGATGTAGCGAACCTGATGTCGAAGATTAAAAACCTCGACCATTATTATGAGCTGAAATCCCAGGAAACAAAATCGCTTGAACAGTCAATAGATATTGCGAACCAACTGTTCCGGAATTCCAGAGCGGATTATCTTGAGGTTCTGCTGAACCAGAGGGATGCACTGGATGCCAAAATGGAACTGGTGGAAGCAAAACAAAAACAGCTGAGTACAGTTGTTGATATTTACAAAAGCTTAGGCGGAGGCTGGAAGTGATTGTAAATCCTTAATGTTTTAAAAAGAAAAGAGGCTGCCCGCAAGGAACAGTCTCTTTTCGATTAAAACTGAAAACGTTAATGAAAAGCTTCCTTTTAAAGAATCTTCTCTTCCCTCATTACCTGTATGGTGTACAGGCAACTACATTAAATTGTATAAATGGTTATTAATTTCTGAAAAAGGTTATTAGTTTTAAAAAAAATTAAATTTTAAAAACCAGCCTTCCCTAAAAGTAATTATTCCGATTAAGGAAGGTGGTTAGATTTATGAATAGAGAATCATCATGTTTTTTTAGTATTAGTTTTTACCCTGAAATTTATCTTACCGTGTTTTTTTGGCGGCTCTATTCATGAAATCTTAAAGATGGTTTCCGTTTAGTTTTGTTTTCGGTTAGTTTTCTGAATTCAAAATTATCATCTTGACCTGATAAAAAAAAATACTTGTTGTCTCGATTTGTAAATTATGACGTCTTAATTCGTGAATTAGGGATATTTAATGAGTTGATCCTGAATTTATTATTTTGTAAAATAGAAATAGTTCGATAATTGCCATTAATTCATTCCCTATTGATAAAAACTAAGGTATTTTATGTACTTTTGACGCCAGATTGTAGAGAAGATAATTTACTAAGGTGGTCCAAAAACTATTATTTCTCATTTTTACCGGAATTTTTACAGCCCTTCTGTCCCAGGATGGCTATAGCGATTTCTATAAAATGCGTGAGAAGTATGAGGATTTTCCTGAGAACGACCAGAAAGCTTTTCCTTTTCTGCAGCCGTATATTGATAAGGCAAAAAAGGAGAAGAATTATGAGAAACTGGTTCAGGGATATAAGGACGGGGTATTTTTTGCTTTTTTAAGTGAAGACAAGCTGAAATACGCCGACAGTATGATCTGGGCAGCCAATCAGTCCAGAAGCGAAGATCTCCGGATCATCTCCCATATCGACAAAGGGGTGGTATATTATTACCACTACAAAAAGTACCAGCTAGCCCTGAATGAATACCTCGAAGCCTACAAGTATTCTAAAAATACCAAAAATGAATATCTGAAGTACCAGAACCTCTATCACATCGGGGTCATAAAGAGTTACCTCGGATATTATGAGGATGCTTCCGAACTGTTTATGAAATGTCTTGTTTACTACCGTGAAAAAGCCAGATCGGTCACCAAACTTCATCCGAACGAAATTTACAACAATAAAAAAGGATATCTCAACAGCCTGTATCAGACGATTATCTGCTACAGGCACCTTGGGAAATATAAAGAAGCCGATGAAGCCATACAGACCGGCTTCTCTGAAATCGGCAATAATCCTGAATACGATCTTGAAAAAGGATATTTCCTGCTTTCCAGAGGGATTTCCGAATACAGGCACAGCCGTTTTCAGCCGGCTTTGAAAAATTTAAACGAAGCACTCCCCGCCATCAAAAGCAGCCGGGATTTCGCAAGGCTTTCAGTAGGATATTTCTACATCGGCAAAAGCTATTCCGGCCTGAAAAAAACGAAGGAATCGGTAGTGTACTTTAAAAAGATCGATTCTATTTTCCGGAAGCACCAGTTTATGCTTCCTGAATTAAGGGAAAACTATGAAATCCTGATTGATTATTCCAGGAAAGAGAAAAACCAGGCCCAGCAGCTGTATTATACCAATCAGCTTCTGAAAGCGGACAGCATTATGTCGAAGGATTTTATTTATCTCTCTCCCAAAATGCATAAAGACTACGATACCAATAATTTAATGGATGAAAAAGATAAACTCCAGAAAATAAATTATCTCGGGACCATCATTATTATTGTGCTGATTGTCTGGGCGATAGGGTTGGTTGCTCTCTTGACCAGAAGGCATAAAAAAGCAAAGGAAATCCAGCAGAAGTACGTGTTGGTGGAAGAGAAATTCACCGCCAGCCAGAATTCAGAAAAGGGAACTGCTGAAGCGGTTGCCCTTCCGATGGTGGAAGAAAAAAGATTCAGTCTTAATGAAGACAAGGTGGAAGAGTTGCTGCAGAAGCTGAAAGCTTTTGAAGATAAAAAAGAGTTTACTCAGAAGGGACTTACGATCGGTAAGCTGGCAGCTCAGCTCGGTACCAATTCCAACTATCTTTCCCAAGTCGTTAATGAATATAAAAAGGTAAACTTCAACAAATACCTGAGCGAGCTCCGGATCAACTATATTACCAACCTTCTTTTTGAGGATAAAAAATATTTAAAATACAACATCGAAACCCTTGCCAGGGAATGCGGCATTGCCTCCCGGCAGAATTTCTCCGATCTTTTTTATGAGATCAACGGCATCCGCCCCACGGATTTTGTAAAAAAAAGAAGGGAGGAGCTTGAGAATGACGGGAATAGATGAATTTAGGCTGGATTTTAATTCGAATATACAGTATTAGCAGTCTGATTATTTTTAAATCAAAATAATCCTTTGTCTTTCTTATCTTTGGTTAAATCAATTTCCATGAGAAAACTCCTGTTCATCCTTGCCGGCATCATCGTCATTTTAATTATTGTTGTTCTGATCAAAACGCTTACTTATCCTTTTAAAAAAGTAAATTCAAAGAACGGGGAGGGCTGGAAGATGGTTAAAGATGACATGGCGATTCAAAGGCTTTCGGGCGGACTGAAAATTCCGTCGGTTTCTGCCGGGAAGCTGGGGGATTTTGATTATTCTGCCTTTGATACCATCAAAGAATACCTTGAAGCCTCCTATCCTTCAGTTTACGGAAACACAGAATTTGAAGAAATCAATACATACGGACTGGTCTTTAGATTGAAAGGCAGTGATCCGTCGCTTTCTCCCATTCTTTTTCTTTCCCACACCGATGTGGTTCCTCCCGGAGATGCGGAAGTGAAAGATCAGAGCAAAAATATGTTCAGGCCGGATGACAAACCTTTGCCTCCGGTTTCTAAAGTAGCCGAAGACTGGGATTACGGGCCGTTTTCCGGAGCAGTGGCCAACGGAAGGATTTATGGCAGGGGAGCCATCGATATGAAAGGCATGCTGTTTTCGCTGATGGAATCACTGGATAATTTAATTAAAAGCAAGCATGTGCCGAAGCGGGATATTTACCTGGCTTTCGGATTTGATGAGGAAGTTGGCGGACAGGAAGGAGCCGCAAAAATTGCCGCTTATTTTAAAAGTAAAGGCCTGGTATTTGATGCCGTCTACGATGAAGGCGGATTAATCCTGGAAAAAGGCAGTGTCGCAGGAATCAATTCCGAGGTAGCAGTTATCGGTTGTGCCGAAAAAGGATTTCTGTCGGTGAAGATCAAAGTAAAAGGACTGGGCGGGCATGCTTCCATGCCTCCGATGGAAAGCGCGATCGGGAAAGCGGCCGTGATCATGCAGCGGCTGGAGCGCGACCAGATGAAACCGATAATCACGCCGCTGATCAATCAGTTTTTTACCAATATCGGTGGCTCCATGTCTTTTGTCAGCCGCATGGGAATTGCCAACCAGTGGCTGCTTAAGCCGGTGCTTTTATCGCAGCTGACCAAAACCAATTCTACCAATGCCTTGGTTCGTACGACAACGGCCTTAACGATGATGAAAGGAAGCGACGCGCCCAACGTGCTGTCTCCGGAAGTGGAATTCGTCGTTAATTTCAGGCTGCTGCCGGGCAATACCGTCAGGGATGTAAAAGCGCAGATTGCTGAGGCGACCAAAGGTTTTGATGTGGAAGTTAAAGAAATCGACAGTGTAAAAGAAGCCTCTGCCGTGTCACCTACCGGTACCAAAGCCTTCAGACTGATTGAAGCTGCGATTAAAGAGATTCATCCCACCGCCATAGCCACACCATATCTTACCGTCGGAGGGACGGATGCGTACAAATACCAGATCGTCAGTAAAAATATTTACCGGTTTATGCCGATTAAGATCAACGATGCGGAAAAACAATCCATCCACAGCACCAATGAATACCTGAGCATTGAGAACTACATGAAAATGATTCATTATTTTGAGTACATCATGCGGAATTATGATCAGGAATAGGCTGGAAAAGGGCGTCTGTATGCCGGAAGTTTTTCTTTGTCAATCGTACAGTCAACCGGCTTAAATATCAAAAAGTGATTTTCCAGTTTCTGAGAAAAACGCTGTGTGAAGTCTTAATTCATTCAGCTTTCTTGTTTTATGCAGCTGATTTTCTAACATCGGAACTCCGGAGAAGTTCTGTCTTTTTTAAGCTCTTACTATTTTAAGTTACAATGTCATCAGATGTGCTGAGTAGCCTCAGTATTTCAGGCTTTTACAGGGAATCTTAAAAATAAATTCAAAATAAAAAATAATACGTCAAGTTTTGACGCATTAGCGGTATAGCTTTGTTTCATCAAAAAACAGAGTTATGGAACTGCCCTTATATTTAAGCTTTAATGAATTTGAAAAATCCTATTACGACAATCTGGAAAAGTGGTTTGAAGAATATCGCAACGCCAGTGAAACCGATTATCTGAAATCTCTTTCGGCTCTATACAGCCCTTACTTGTACTATAATTTCAATAACGACAGGCTGCAGGCCGATGCTTCGATGCAGATCAAAGACTGCTTTTTTCCGTATTATGACAAAATCGGGATTTCATTCTGTACGGTAACCTGCGGAAAAGGCAAATCTGCTAAAAATACGAAAACGATCAGTCATCAGTTTGAATGGAAAACCGTTACCATGATGGAATATGCCCAGCACATCCTGGATAAAATTAATCGGTACCTGGCTAAAAACAATCTGAAAGAATCCGGAAATATCCTGGATTTCATCAACCAACGCGACATCATCACTTCCCGTGAAGGCGCCGGCTACTGCGTGGATTACAACAGGCATCAGTCGACTCTTCCTTTTCTGAAAGCCTACCTTCCGGTACATGGACAGACGGTAAATATTGCCGTATACAGGGACTTCCTGTTCTCCATCGTTCAGATTGCAGAATTTATCGACCATAAACTCAAAGAGGTCCGTGCTTTTGAAAGCATGCTGTACTTCAGACTGAAGTCGGAAGCCAGATTCAGGGTTCAGATGAGCCATCAGTTCCTGACGATGTGCAACTGATTTTCCACCCGACATTCACATTCATCATATAGCTCAATAGTTTGAAAATTAGTTGGTACTCTTTTCAAACCTTATCCCGTTTCTTTTTGAACCGGGATTTTTACTGGTTAATATTTTTCTTCTAATTCAATTAGAAGCTTATTTTGATCTTCTTTTGATAATTTATTGTAGTCTTCTATATTTATATTTCCTTTAAATAAAAGATATGAAATCCTATTTTCTATATTATTAATTTTATTTTCTTCTTTAGTAATTTCATTTTCATACCATCCATTTATAAACTTACGGTACATTTTTAAAAGTGAATATTTTTCTGAGAATAGTATAGCATTTCTTAAAGTTAATATATCATTCTTATTATTGTAAAGTTTTATATAAGAGTATTGATCAGGTAGATAAAGTTGAAATTCATGAATTATTTCAGATAATCGCTTTTTATTTTTATAGTTGTCATTTAAGATTATCTTATTAAAAAATATTTTGCAATAATCAATTTTTATTAACTGAGTTTCTACTTCAGATGATTTTAAATTTAAGCTATCAAATTTTATCTTTTTTAAAGTTATTATGCTATCTATAGCTTTGATATTCTTCGTTTCTTGAGCAAAAATTAAATTTGATAATACTAGTATAAAGAAAATAATTTTTTTCATGAAAGAGTTTTAGCAAATATATAAATCTTCATACTTCTATTTTTACGGAAATCCATAAATATAATTCAAAACAAAAAAGCCTTAGATTAAAAACCTAAGACTTTGATTTGCAGAGAGGAAGGGATTCGAACCCTCGATACAGTTACCCGTATACTACCTTTCCAGGGTAGCTCCTTCAACCACTCGGACACCTCTCTATGTTTGAGATTGCAAAAATACGATAATTATTTTAATATGCAAACAGAAACTGAAATTATTATGAAATTTCTCCGCAAAGGTTGCGGGAGAAGTTCTCTGCAAAGCTTCCGGGATAGTTGGGATTACCGATAAGGTGCATCGCTTTGGTAATGGCACTTTCGGCGGTCATGTCTTTTCCGCTGATGGCACCGATCCGTGAAAAAATATTGCTGTTTTCATACTTGCCGAAGGAGATGCCTCCTGAAATACACTGGCTTACCACTACGATCTCAGTCCCGTTGTTACGGATCTGCTGCAGGGTTTCCATTGTTTTCTCGCTGCTGAAAATGGTTCCCGAGCCGAAAACCTGAAGAATAAGCACTTTCATTTCCGGAATTTCCTTAAAATGGTTCAGGTTCATTCCGGGGAAAATCCTCCAGAAAATAATATCCTCCGAAATATGGTCGTCCACATGAAACTCAATCTCAGGATCCGGCCGGTAAAGATTCTCTTTAATAATATTTAAATGAACGCCTGATTGACCGAGAATAGGGTAGTTCGGACTGGCGTAGGCGTCAAAATACTCTGCTGAATATTTGAGCGTACGGTTTCCTCTCAGCAATTTGTATTCAAAATAAATCGCCACTTCCCGGATCACGGCTTTGTCGTTTTCATACAGGCTGGCATAGTACAGGCTGGTGAGCAGGTTTTCCTTGGCATCGGTCCGCAGGTCACCGATCGGCAGTTGGGATCCGGTTAAAATCACCGGTTTGGTCAGTCCTTTAAGCATGAAACTCAGGGCTGAAGCCGTGTATGACATGGTATCCGTTCCGTGAAGAATCAGGAACCCGTCGAATTCATCATAGTTTTTACGGATGTAGTGGGCAATTACCTTCCATTCTTCCGGGCCCATATCGGAAGAGTCCAGCGGCTTTTCAAAAGGATGTACAAAAACTTCGCATTCCATCAGCTTCATTTCGGGCATTTTCTCAAAAATATTTCCGAAATCAAAGGCGCGGAGGCTGCCGGTTTCATAATCTTTCTCCATACCGATGGTTCCACCGGTATATATCAACAGGACTTTTCGTTTCATACAGGAACTTTATTAGAATTTTCATCCTTCTTCGGAAGGATTCCTCAAAATTACGTTAATTTGCAAAGATTTGAAAACGGATGAAAGATTTAGTACAGACCTTTGAATATTTAAAACAGTTTTTAACGGAAGAAAGGCTGTCCAAAATTGAACATTTTTCTCAGGAAAGCTCAGACTTTGTGCTGCCCGTGGTGGAAGATATTTACCAGTTCCGGAATGCGGCGGCCATTGTACGTTCCGTCGAAGCCTGCGGTTTCCATAAAGTGGTGGCCTTACAGGAAGAATACAGCTTCGAACCGAACCTGCGCGTGACCAAAGGCGCCGACACCTGGGTAGAGGTGGAAAAACTTCCCCGGAATATGGAATCTTTCCAGGAAATCAGAAACCGTGGTTATAAGATCCTGGCCGTATCGCTGGAGAATAATGCAACGATGCTTCCGGATTATGAAATCACGGAGCCTGTAGCTTTGGTATTCGGGACCGAAATGGAAGGCGTTTCGAAGGAAATCCTGGACTTTGCCGATGAAACCCTCGCGATCCCCATGTACGGCTTTACCAGAAGCTTCAACGTATCCGTGGCCGCATCCATCTGTATGTATGAACTGAAGCAGAAGCTGATCCGGTCAGATATCGAATATAAGTTGGAGGAAGAAAAACTCCTGAAAATGAAAATCCGCTGGGCCGTAAATTCCATCAGGAGCGGGCAGCAGATTTTCAATAAATATCTGCAGGATAACAGTCTTGTTTTTTAATTGATGAAAATTTTTCCTTCAGTGATGCTCTTTTCTATAGTAATCTTCTGAAAAAGTAAAGCCTGTATTGAAAAATACCCGATAAGATTCCCGTTGGTTTGGGAAACTAATCGATCATTACCGAATAATTCCAGGCCGCTACAAAAATTCCTGCGGTTTCCGTTCTTAGCCTTTGATGGCCCAGAGAGACTGCCCTGATGTTTTTGTCGGATAAGAATAAAATTTCCTTTTCCGAGAAATCCCCTTCCGGACCGATCAGGAAAGTGATGTTTTCCGATGCCGGAATCTGGTTCAGATCCATCCTTTCCAGGTTTTCATGGCAGTGGGCAACGAAAGTGGTTCCATGGTCCGTATCTTTCAGGAAATCCTGAATTTTCACGAGGTCGTTAATGACCGGAAAATGAAACCGCAGGCTTTGCTTGGACGCAGAGACTGCCTGCTTTCTGAGTTTATCGATGTTCACATTTTTACGCTCCGTTTTTTCGGTCTGCAACAGGGTGATTTCGGAAATGCCCATTTCAACGGCTTTTTCGATGAAAAACTCAATCCGGTCGATATTTTTGGTAGGAGCAATGGCGATATGGAGTTTTGGGCTGAAAGCCGGAAGCTGCTTTTTGATTCCCGTCACGGCCATGTTGGCTTTTTTGCCTTCGATGATTAAAGTTCCGGAAGCCAGGTTACCCTTTCCGTCGGTAACGTGAATTTCTTCACCGTCCTTCATCCGGAGCACCCTTACGATGTGCTGCTGTTCTTCATCGTTGATCAATACCTGATTTCCTTTGATTTCGCCGTAAAAAAGTTTCATAAAAGTCTTGGTTTTTAAAAGCTGATCTCATTCTCGCTCAGAAAGGCAACCCCTGTTTTTATCGTGGTATAAATATCTCCTTCACAATCCCGGTACGAACAGGCGTAGATTTCTTCCACCCACTTATTGTTCATAAAGATCAGATTTAAGTATTCATTTTTTCTTAGATTATTTTTGATGGATAAATAATCGCCTTCTTTAGGTTCGTAGGTGAAACTGAAGACATTTTCCGAATTGATTTTTTCTACGATTTCTTCTTTTATATTCTGAACATAGCCGGTTTCCGAACTTATCATTAGGTAATCTTCATTATCGGATTTCTCAGTCACTTCATTTTTTCCGGTAACCGTTTCCAGTACCCAATAATATTTTGAGTTTTTCTTGGAATGGGTACCCAGGACTTTTTCTTCTAATAGTATTTTCATAAATCGTATTTTGCAGTTGCCGTGGTTCTCAGATCGGTAAATTCGCCCCTTTCAAATTTCAGCTGGGCTACCATGGCGATCATGGCAGCGTTGTCGGTTGTATACTCAAATTTAGGGATATAAATATTCCAGCCCAGCTTTTCATGGTTATCCTGCATGGCTTTTCTCAGAGCGGAATTGGCAGAAACACCGCCGGCAATGGCAACCTCTGTAATTTCCAGATCCTTAGCTGCTTTTTCCAGCTTATTCATCAGGATTTCAATAATGGTTTTCTGGACGGAAGCACACAGGTCATGGATGTTGTTCTTCACAAAATCCGGATCTTTCCGCACTTCTTTCTGGATGAAATAGAGCACGGAAGTCTTGATGCCGCTGAAGGAGTAATCGTATTGCTCCATTCTCGGTTTGCTGAACTGAAAGGTATCCGGGTTCCCTTCCCTGGCAAGCCGGTCGATAATAGGGCCGGCCGGATAATCCAGATCGAAAATTTTCCCGATTTTATCAAAAGCTTCTCCTGCAGCATCGTCGATGGTTTTTCCGATAATTTCCATATCGAAATAATCTTTTACCAGGACGATCATGGTATGCCCTCCGCTTACCGTAAGACACAGGAAAGGGAATTTTGGCGGCACAGGATTTGCATCCTCGATGAAATGCGCTAAAATATGCGCCTGGAGGTGGTTTACTTCAATTAGCGGAACATCCAGACTCATTGCCAAAGACTTAGCGAAAGAAGTTCCGACAAGAAGAGAGCCCAAAAGTCCGGGTCCGCGTGTAAATCCTATCGCAGAGATTGCATTTTGTTGTATATTTGCTTTAGATAAAGATTTTTCAACAACGGGAATGATATTTTGCTGATGTGCACGCGAGGCCAGTTCGGGGACAACACCACCGTATTCCTTGTGAATTGCCTGATTGGCCGCGATATTCGACAGAATAGAATTTCCCTTGATGATAGCTGCTGAGGTGTCGTCACAGGACGATTCAATACCTAAAATTATAGAGTCGCTCATAATAATGGCAAAGTTAGAGAATAATAACGAGAATGAGAACAAAAAATCGGTAGCTGGAAACTTAGGGGATCAGGTACAGAAGGCCGTTGAAAATGCAGGAGGCGCAGTAAAAGAAACGGTGAAGGAAGCGTCGGAGCTGGCTTCGGATGCCATAAAACATCCTGTGAAAACGGCTGAGGAATTCGGAAAGCAGGCTGTAAAAGATGTTACCAGTTATTCATGGTGGGCGAGGCTTCTCCTGATTCTCTTCTGGCTGGGACTTGGGCTGGTAGCGGCCATTTTCATTGCGATTAATCTTCCGGCTACCAAACAATGGGCGGCCGACCAGGCATTACAGGTTGTAAACCGGGATTTCAAGGCACAGATGTCTACCGAAAGTGTGGAGGTAAATTTCTTCGGAAATGTAAAAATCAAAGGCCTGAAGATCAAGGATTACAAAGGCTACGATTTTATCCAATCTAAAGAATTTATTGCCAATTCCAACTGGTTTTCCCTGGCTTCGAACATCACCAAAAACAATTCCATCCTCTTTAATTCCCTGACCCTGAAAAATGCCGATGTAAAAGTCATTACCTATAAAGGCGACAGCATCTCCAACTTTATCCGGTTCACTCAGTTATTCGACAGCGGGAAGAAAAAAGATCCCAATAAGCCGCCTTTCCAGTTGGATTCGAGGCTACAGATCCTGGATTCCAGGGTTTCTATTGTTAATCTAAATTCTCCCGGAGAGAAAGGAAAGTGGCTGACGGCTACCAATTTCAATCTGATCGCTCCGAATGTAAAAGTCAATGGAAGGAATATTACAGGACAGATCAATAACATGACCTTCACGACGACACGGTGGGGAAAACCGCATTTTGTAGATACTTTTTCTACGGAGCTTTCCATGACGCCGGAGTACCTTTTTCTGAAGGGCCTTACCTTAAATACCGATCATTCCCTTTTGCAGGGCGATATCAAATTCAATCTTCATGATGACGGTTCGTGGTCCGATTTTGCGGATAAAGTAAAATGGGATATGAACCTGAAGCTGGGCAGCCAGCTGAGCGGATACGACATCAGCTATTTTGTAACAAATTGGGATAATTTCAAGCCCTTCAACATTTCCGGGAAAATGACGGGACCGCTGAACAATTTTAAGCTGGATAATTTCCTGATCCGGAATCCCGATGTGAATATTGCCACGAGAACCATGAAGGTCAACAGGCTTTTGAAAGGTAATTTTTTAATTGAAACCAACGACCTTTCTGCAGATTTTACCTATAAAGATCTGAAAGCGATGATGCCGACATTTATCTCAGCGAAAATGAAAAACTTTGCTGATGATTTCGGAAAACTGAAATACAATGGAACGGCAAGTGTCAACCCAAACCGTGTTTATGTTTCAAACGGAAATCTGATGACGGGAATCGGGCACGCCAGGATTACGAATTTCTCTTTAACGGATTACAGTTCCCCTTTACCGAAATATGCAGGAATTGCCGACGTGAAAGATTTAAACACATCGGTAATTACCAAAAATAAAACCGTCGGGCTGATTTCAGGAAAATTCAATATCAACGGGCAGAGTTTTGATGTCAATACAATGAGGCTGACGACAAAATCCCAGATTTCCAGCATTGAGATCATGAATAAAGAAATCAACAATCTTTATCTGGACGGATTGCTCGATCATAAAAAATACAACGGACTGATTACCGTCAACGATGAGCAGGCGAAAGCCACCGTCAAAGGACTGATCGATTTCAGTACTTCCCGCGTCTCAATGAATGTAAATGCGGATGTCGGTTATCTGAACATGAATTATTTTACCGGCAAACCTGGAAAACAGATCGTCAGCGGAAAAGTAAACGGTAAAATGGCCATGTCTTCCATTAATGACCTTACCCTGGATGTAGAAGCCAACAGCATTAGTTTTGCAACCGCTACCCAGAAATATTTGATTCCAAGCGCGAAAATAAAGACCTTTATCGAAAACGGCGGCCGTCTGATCGATGTAGACGCGCCGGGTGCCGTCAACGGAAAGATTTCAGGAAGATATAACCTGGGTGATCTGGCCGGAATGGTGGAAAACGGACTGAATAAAATTCTGGTAGGTCCCGCACCGAGAAAAGTGTACAGAGGCCAGAATTTCACCATGGATTTCGATGTGCAGCAGGGGTTGGTGAGTTATTTTCTGCCGGACCTTAAAATCCCCCAGGGAGCCAGGGTAGAAGGCCAGTATGACGGAAACTCAAACAACCTGATCCTGAATCTCGATGCCGCTTCCCTGAAATATGTGATGACCAAAACCCAGGACATTACCGAGGCTGACAAGGCGCTGGCTGCTGCAAATCCCGATTATCAGATGAATGGCCGGAACAATGTAACCCGCGACAGTGCGATGGTCGACAGTGTGATGGTTCGGATCAATACGTCAAATCTCGACGAACAGATCTATGCAAAGATAAGCCGGGTGTTATATAACAAAAATGTACTAAAAGATATTACCCTGAGCGGGAGAAATGAGAACAATACGATTCTGCATCTCGCGGCAAAATTCAGGCACGGAAGCCCGGAAGACGAAATGGATGATAATCTGAAAGACTACGCCATCAATGTTAATCAGTCGACTAACGCAGGCGGGGATTTCGTATTCAGATTCGAGCCGACGGAAGTGAAGTTCAACAATGTAACGTGGGCCATCGATACCAGCCCGGAACTGAACCATTCCATTACCTACCGTAAAAAGGAAGGGGATTTTGATATCCAGAACCTGAGGATTTATTCGGAGAATAGTGCGCTGTTTATAAAAGATGCCCAGTTTAAATCTGCCAAAGATTTCTACGTAGATGCCGAAGTGGATAATTTCTCCATCGAAAAACTGCTGGAAATGCAGGCCGGAGGAAATACCATGAACATTAAAGGGCTGGCCAACGGAAGCGTGAAGATCAGGATGGATAAAAACACCCTTCAGCCATTGGTGGATATGACGATCGATGACATCATGATGAACGGGAACGATATGGGCGATATTACAATTTCTGCGACCAATAGTTATTCGTTGAATGTTTATGACGTCGATATCAAAGTAAATTCAGCAGGGGTCATCGGAAACAACAGCCTTCATGTTACCGGAACCGTCAATAATAATAATGCTTCACCGACGATTGACCTTACGGCGGAAATGAGGGACTTCGATGTCGCTTTTGCCCAGCAGTTCGTAACAACGGTCTTCGGGAATTTAAGAGGAAAAGCCACCGGAGATCTGAAAATTGCCGGTACCTTCAGCAATCTGGATTACAGCGGGGATATTGCCCTGAAAGGTTTCGGACTGAAACTTCTGTTTACAGGAGTAGACTATTCTTTTGACGATACGGTGATTCCGCTGACCAAAGGCCTGGCCATTCTCAACAATATTGAAGTTCACGACGGAAGAACGAATTCCAAAGGAAATATTTCGGGGGCCATCCAGTTCGAGACCCTCTCCTCAATGGGCGTCAATCTCGTGATGAGGGCTGATAACCTGTTGGTGCTGAATACGACACAGAAGGATTACGATCTTTTCTGGGGAAGGGTATACGGCCAGGGCGATCTGTATGTGGACGGACCGGTTTCCGGACTGAGCATTACAACTCCGAACATGAAGGCACTGAACGGGAGTACCTTTACGTTTAATTCCGGATCAACGTCCAATGTAGAAGAATTTAAGATGCTGCGGTTCCTGAAAGAAGGAAAAAACGGACTCGTTACTCTTGATGAGAAAAAGAAATCCGGAGCCAATATGAATATCGATTTTGCGCTGGATGTAGATAAAGGAACCACCGTAAACGTACTGATCGGGGATGATGTCGGAAACATCATGGTGAAAGGATCTGCTGAGAAGCTGCACTTCCAGATGAGCCGGCAGGGGAATATTGCAATGAACGGAGCATACCGGGTAGACAGCGGTACCTTTGTCTCCAAGGCGATTCTGAACAAGACCTTCCAGATTGAGAAAGGAAGCAGCATTGTCTGGGATGGTGACGCTGTGAAACCGGCATTGGATATTACGGCCAATTATGTAAGGATGGTTTCCAATGCAGGGGAATACCTGAATATGGGAAGCCTTCAGCCGATCAGTATCCTGCTCCAGGCCAATATCACCCAGTCCCTGATAGATCCTAAAATCGATCTGAACGTAACGGCGCTGGATGTTTCCAGCCAGGTAAAGGAGACTTTGGCTGCCAAAATGAGCCAGGAAGGGGAAAAAGTGCTGCAGTTCGGCTCGGTATTGTTGCTGAACAGCTTTAACGTTTCCAGTACGGGCGGGGTAGATGTCAATGTAGGCGATGTCGCACAGAACCAGGGATACAATATTCTTTTAAAACAGCTGGGATCGGTACTTAATGCCATGAGTAACGAGTTTCAGATCGATCTCAACTATGTAAAAGGAGACCAGTATTCCAATGTGGGAGACCGTGCCAATGCGGGAGTAACTTTTGCCCTTTCCCCAAGAATCAAGGTAAAGACAGGGTTGGGAATTCCGTTAACAAAGACTGAAAATACGGATACCAATTATTTGTCCGGCGAAGGAACCATTGAATATGATATTTCAAAGAAAAATGACGGAAGCCTGGTGTTGCGCGGATATTCCAAACCTTCCAATATCGGCCTTGTAAACGGAGCAGGATCAAATGGTACAGCCAATCAGGCTTACGGCGGCGGTATCGTATGGACCAAGAGCTTTAATTCTTTCTTTAAAAAGAAGAAAAAAGATAAAAAAATTCAGGGTCAGCAAAAAGAAATAAAAACAGATTCTATAAAATCAGACGGTAAATAATTCTAATTTTTTAATGATTTTTATCATCTGTGTTAATTATTGTTAATGTTTAAGATAATTTTTTTAGTTAAATTATTTTTTATAAATTTGCAAAAAATACATTGTTTTTTTAAAGAAATTGTAATTTAACTAATATGAACTATCAACTGGACGAAATAGACAAGAAAATTCTTGATTTCTTAGTAGAGAACACAAGAATGCCTTTTACTGAAATTGCAAAGCAGATGGATGTCTCTGCAGGTACAATTCACGTAAGAGTGAAAAAGATGGAGGATGCAGGTATTATTTTGGGATCATCTCTTAACATCGATTACGGAAAGCTGGACTACCATTTCACAGCTTTTATCGGAATTTTATTAACGAAATCAAACCGTACGCAGGAAGTTTTGAAGGAGTTGACAAGTATTCCTAACGTAATTGAAGCCAGCGTTATTTCAGGGAAATACAATATTTTCTGCAAAGTAAGAGCAAAAAATACGGAAGACGCCAAAAGAATTATCTACCAGATCGATGATATCCAGGATGTCATGAGAACGGAGAGTATGATTTCAATGGAAGAGTATCTGAGCGACAAAAACAGATTGATCAACGCGATTTCAGTCTAAAAAATTTAAACGAATTATACCAAAGAACTTATGAAATCTCTCATAAGTTCTTTATTTTTGTACCTATGGAAGAATACAGCTACTTTGACGAAGATCCGAAAAAAGGATGGGGATTTATTCTGGCATTTGCAGCACTGCTGCTGTTTACGGTGATGGGATTCGGGATCGATCTGGACGAATATCTGCAGCATGAATACCTGAATATTCCAAGGTGGTACTTCTTTGTCATCTTCGGCATCGATGCTCTGATGGTGATCAGCCTGGTGCTGATGTTTTTCTACAGGAAAATCGGGATCTTTTCTTTTCCCGCTCTTTTAATCATGCATTTCTTTATGCACAGCTATTACCTGTCGACTTTCCTGTATACGGATGTGACCAACCTCTTTCTTTTTACAGGATTCGGGATGCTGGCCATTATTCCCAAATGGAAGTTTTTCAGATGATTTTTCATTAAATCGAAAGCATTTAAAAATAGCAGTCAGGGATTGCATGATCTCTGAAACAATAGAAACGGGCTTTTAGTCCGTTTTTTTTAGAGATGTAGGCAAATAAGATTAATACAAATTAAGAGCCTGTTTAAAATTTTAATTCATCAAACTTTCCGTCATTTCTCTTAATTTTCTGAATTAAATAAACTTTGTTTATTCTTCACTTTAATACGATGATTTCAATTGACTTAATTGAATATTGCCGGGCAACCGACATATTGATTTTTTAAGCTAAAATGCCTTAAATTCTTAATGTTAAAATATAAAAGGTAAATTTAAACAGGCTCTAAAATGAATCCGAAGAAAAACTTGGATGAATAGCTGAAAGAAAAAGGTGGGATACTGGATGTTTCTCCTGTTAAAGATAGGGTCAAAAGCCTTAATGATCAAACTCAATTATTTACCATTCTATCTTAAGCGTATTTGTTTATAATCTTAATGACTAGCCTTTTTAATTTAAACAATCAAATGATTGGATAGGTCCGATTTGATTTATTTTAAAGTCCCGAAAGGACGGTTCAATACAGGATAAGATAAAATCCTATCAGGAGTATGAAACGTTTATTCATTTTACCTAAATAATTCCATTTAAAATCCTGGCTGATTTAACTTTAAGAATAATCTAAAATTAAGTGAATGCTGGCTGTATAATTTAATATTGTCAAATTCACTTTAAATTATTATAGATAAACTTTTACCACATTAATAGACAGACTGACCTGTCTGTTTTAGAAATTTCTTGTACATTTGCTCTGTTAAATACATGAGCATGCCATCACCAAAGGAAAGAATTCTCGCCACGACATTTGAACTTTTTGCCAAGCAAGGTTATAATTCAACAGGGATTAATCAGATTATTTCCGAAGCGAATGTGGCCCGGGCCAGCTTTTACCAGTATTTTAAGTCTAAAGAGGACCTGTGTGTTGAATTTTTAAAAGTAAGACACGACTATTGGTTTAAGGAACTGCATCAGTTTATTCCGAAAGATCGGGATGCGAAATCAACTGTTGCTTCCTCATTTGATTTTCTCATCTATATGAATCAGAAAGAAGATTTCAGAGGCTGCAGTTTCCTGAATATTCTATCTGAAATTCCTATGGATAATGTTAAGATTTTGAGCGTCATCCAGGATCATAAAGCAGATCTGAGAAAGTATTTTTCAGAATTAGTGGAAGATCAGGATCTGTCGGATCATATCTATCTGTTGTTTGAAAGCAGCATCATCGAAAGCCAGCTTTTCAGGTCGGATGAACTGATCGAAAAATCGAAAAAAATAGTCATTCAAATAATCAAATAAAATTATGGAACAAAAACATCCGCTTCCGCCTTTTACATTCGAAACAGCCCTGGAAAAAATCCAATTGGCAGAAGATGCCTGGAACAGCCGGGATCCTGAAAGGATTTCTAAAGCCTATACGACCGACAGCGAATGGAGAAACAGAGATCAGTTCGTCAACGGCAGGGAAGAAATCGTGAAATTCCTTTCAAAGAAATGGGAAAGGGAGCTGAACTATAAACTGAAAAAAGAGTACTGGGCCCATACAGACAACCGTATCGCTGTCCGTTTTGAATATGAATATCAGAATAAGGAGGGGAACTGGTTTCGAGCTTATGGAAACGAAAACTGGGAATTTGACGAAAATGGCCTGATGAAAAAGAGGTTTGCCAGCATAAATGATTTGCCGATAAAAGAGGAGGACAGAAAACTCATATAAAAAGAAAGCATCCGGAGAAGGATGCTTTTCATTTATATTAAAAAAAGAAATTACTTGTCTAAAATTCTCTTCACCGCTTCTTTTACCGCAGCAGAATCGATCTTGTACTTCTTCATCAGCTCGGCAGGCGTGGCAGATTCCCCGAAGGTATCGTTCACCGCTACGAATTCCTGGCGGGTTGGTCTTTTTCTGGCAAGCATTCCGGCAATGGATTCGCCCAGACCTCCAAGGTAGTTGTGTTCTTCAGCCGTTACGATCTTACCGGTTTTTTCAACCGATTTCAGGATGATTTCTTCGTCAAGAGGCTTGATGGTGTGGATGTTGATCACTTCACATGAAATACCCTCTTTTTCAAGCTCGTCCGCCGCGATCAGGGATTCCCAGACCAGGTGGCCGGTAGCAACAATTGTTACATCCGTTCCTTCCTGGAGCATAATTCCTTTTCCGATCTCGAAAGGCATATCTTCAGGAATAAAAACCGGAACCACCGGTCTTCCGAATCTCAGGTATACCGGACCTTCATAATCTGCAATCGCTAACGTAGCAGCCTTCGTCTGGTTGTAATCGCAAGGGTTGATGACCGTCATTCCCGGAAGCATTTTCATCATTCCGATGTCTTCAAGAACCTGATGGGTAGCCCCGTCTTCTCCTAACGTAAGACCTGCATGGGATGCACAGATTTTCACATTCTTATTAGAGTAGGCAATCGACTGACGGATCTGGTCGTATACCCTGGAAGTGGAGAAGTTGGCGAAAGTTCCCGTAAAAGGAATTTTTCCCGTAATGCTCATTCCGGCAGCAAGGCCCATCATATTGGCTTCCGCGATACCCACCTGGAAGAATCTTTCCGGCGCTTTCTCTATGAATTTCTCCATCTTCAACGACCCGATAAGGTCTGCACACAAGGCAACTACATTAGGGTTTTTATCCGCAAGTTCTGCCAGTCCGGCACCGAATCCCGAACGCGTATCCTTTTTTTCTGTATATGTAAATTTCATTTTGTTCTAAATTATTGATTAAAAAAACTGACTATTAATGATTGATTATTAATAATCGCACGGAGCTTCCAGGTACAGTTGCTTGATAGCGGTCTCCAGCTGTTCATCGCTAGGTGCTTTTCCATGCCATGCGTGGGATCCCATCATGAAATCCACTCCGTTACCCATCTGCGTGTGAAGAATGATTGCTACCGGTTTTTCTTTTCCGGTTTCCGTTTTTGCTTTCTCAAGAATGGCAATCACCGCCTCCAGATCGTTCCCGTTTTTCTCTTCGAGAACCGTCCACCCGAAAGCTTCAAGCTTGGCGTGAAGATCGCCGAGATTCAGTACCTGATCCGTACTTCCGTCGATCTGCTGGCCGTTATAATCAATCGTAGAAATAATATTATCAACCTTTTTACCGGCAGCATACATAAAAGCTTCCCAGTTCTGGCCTTCCTGCAGTTCCCCGTCTCCCTGTAAAGTATAGACCAAAGAGTTTTCCCCATCCAGTTTCTTTGCCTGTGCAACGCCCAGTGCTACCGAAAGCCCTTGTCCTAAGGATCCGGAAGCCACTCTGATGCCCGGCAGCCCTTCATGGGTAGTCGGGTGACCCTGAAGTCTGGAATCCAGCTTTCTGAAGGTCTTCAGTTCCTCTACCGGAAAAAATCCGAACCGGGCCAACGTAGAATAGAATACCGGAGAGATATGTCCGTTCGAAAGATAGAAATGGTCCTGGTCTTTACCTTCCATCGTGAACGGAAGCTGATAGTTCATTACTTTTCCGTAAAGGGCCGTAAAAAATTCAGTACAGCCTAAACTTCCTCCCGGGTGGCCGGAATTCACCGCATGAACCATTCTTAAAATGTCTCTTCTGATTTGCGTAGTAAGAGATTTTAACTCTTCGATACTTTTACTCATTGTGTAAGATTTATATGTAAGCGAATTTACGATATTTTACCGGCTTAAAGAAATGTAAAAGCCCGGATTTCAGGTCCGGGCTTTAGTTTTTACGATAATTTATTTAGAGTTTTATCAGGTTCAGATGATATGTAATCATGGAATTGATGATATTAAACCATTTTCAGATATGATTTCTGCCGCACCAGCCACAGCCCGGTAAAGGTAAGCAGCCCGTTCAGGACAATCAGTTCCACACCGATCCTGTAATCGGTGTATGCCGTGATCAGGTAATTGATGAGATAGGTAGCCACCGGAGCCAGGATCGTCACGGCCAGGATGGAATATTTTTTCGAGATCCGGAATTTGGTGAAGATCCCGAAAGCGAAAAGCCCGAGAAGCGGCCCATAAGTATAACCTGCAATTTCCATGATAAGGTAAACGATGGATTTGTCGTTCAGTGCTTTAAAAATCATGATTAGAATAAAGAAAATAATGGTAAATGTTAAATGAACTTTCATCCGGAGCCGTTTTTTCTCCTTTTCGGTTTTGTTCCGGTCTTCGTTGAGGTTGAGAAGATCGACACAGTACGAACTGGTAACTGCGGTCAGTGCACCGTCTGCAGAAGGGAACAAGGCTGAAATCAGACCGATAATGAAGATCACCGAAATGATCATCGGGAAATGCCCCTGAAGGGATAGAGCCGGAAAGAGGTCGTCGCCCATGATATTTTTAATGTTACCGCCGGCATCTTTAAACCCGAAAAGGTTGGTTACCGTTTCCCCGTTGATCTGTCCGTATTCAGCCCCGTGCCGCAAAGCAAAAAGGTAGAGGAGCCCGCCCAGGAAAAGAAAGGCCAGATTAACGAAAAGCAGGGTTCCTGCAAACGTAAGCATATTCTTTTTCGAGTTTTTCAGATTGTCCACCGAGATGTTTTTCTGCATCATTTCCTGGTCCAGGCCCGTCATGGCAATGGTAATGAAAATTCCCCCGATAATGGTTTTCAGGAAAAAGGTTTTGGAATTCGGATCGAAATTAATAAAATGCGTATAATTTTTCTGTTCTAAAATCGAGTAGGCTTCACCTGCAGACAGATTTAAATTCGATAAAATATAAACGATGCAGGCCACCAGGCTGATGATCATGAAAGAAGTCTGTAGGGTATCGGTAATCACAATCGTCTTTACACCGCCTTCAAACGTATATAAAAGAACCATCAGCAGAAGAACCAGTGCCGTTACCCAAAACGGTACACCCAGGCCTTCCAGTAAAAAGATCTGAAGCACATTCACTACCAGATACAATCTTGCCGTTGCTCCGATCGCCCTGGAAATAATAAAAAAGATAGAACCGATTTTATGCGCTTCCACATTGAACCGTTTTCCCAGATAGGTATAAATCGAGGTGAGGTTCATCTTGTAATAGAGCGGTAAAAGGATCGCTGCAACAATGAAATAGCCGATGAAGAAACCGATCACCATCATATAATATTCGAAGCCGCCGTAGATGTATTCGCTTCCCGTCATTTTACCTACGGTCCCGGGAACGGAAATAAAAGTCACCCCGCTCAGGCTGGTCCCGATCATCCCGAAAGCCACCAGCCACCATTTACTTTTTTTGTTACCGATAAAAAACGACTGGTTATCAGAATTTCGGCTCGTAAAATAGGAAATAACCAACAACCCGATAAAATAGATAAAAACAAACAGCAGGAGAGTAGTTCCGGGATTCATGCTTTAATTTAAATTTTAGCAAATATAGTTTTTTTCTCTTCTGCCTGAAAAGAAAAAACCTTCCGGTACTGAAAGGCTGGTAAAGGTAAAGGTAAAGGTAAAGGTAAAGGTAACAAAGCGGTTCAGCTTTGTAATCTTCGCACGCTAAGTCTTTACCTCAACCTTATTCTCAGCCTACACCTTGTTCACCAATACATCCTGGATTGCTTCTTCCTTCTGGAAAGTAGCCTTGGCAAAAGGGCAGAGCGGAATGATCGATTTGCCGTTTTTTCTCGCAAAATCCACTGCGGCATGCAGCATTTCTTTTCCTACGCCTTTTCCGTTGTAAGCGTCGTCCACTTCCGTGTGGTCGATGATAAACCGGTCTTCTCCGGCCCAGGTATAAGTCATTAAACCGGCGTGGGTTCCGTCCATAAAGGCTTCAAAACTTCCGCGTTTCTCGTCGTTGGTGTGTTTTACTTCAATCATGTTATGAAAATTGGGTTAATATTTCGATATCGTTGGTCAACATTTTATGAACCGGGCAGGCATCGGCAATCGCGTGCAGCCTTTTCCTCTGTTCTTCATCAAGATGCGTGCCTTCAAAGCTGATATTTCTTTTAAAGATGGCTCTTTTGGTCAGCGGAAAGTTCTCCAGTTCTACTTCCACATTGATTTTTTCCACTTCCCACTCTTTCCGGTCGATGTACATCCGTAGGGTAGCTGCCGTGCAGCTTGCGAGTGACGTTGCCAGAATTTCAAAAGGATTAAAACCTTTGTTGCCGCCGCCTTTATCTGCCGGCTCATCGGTGATCAGGGTATTTTCCCCGGCAATTACTTCGGTGTAATACTTTTCTTTGCCTAAACTTGCTTTTACGGTCACTGCCATAGTCCTGTATTTATAATAATTGTTCTGAAAAATTTAACGGTCAGTTTTTGATCTGATGTTTAAAATTTTCAATTTTGTCTTTAAGTTCTTTGAGCATCTCAGGGTTGATGATACCGCTTTCAAGATCAAAATTTTCATAAAATTTCGGGAGAGAAAAGGTATCTTTAATATCGGCTCCGAAATTCGGAAAAAAGGTTTTTGCTGTATTCATCACATTGCCGCCACCGTATCCGCCGGGAGAAGTAGACATCAGGAACATCGGTTTGTTCTGGAACACTTTAACGTTGATTCTCGAAGCCCAGTCGAAAACGTTTTTGAATGCAGCACTGTACGACCGGTTGTGTTCGGCCAGCGAGCAGATGATCACGTCACAGTCTTCCATTACCTTCAAAAAGTAATGGGCTTCATCCGGAAAACCTTTCTTTTCACGGTCGACGGAAAATACGGGCATATCGAAATCGTTCAGGTCGATCAGGTTGATTTCATCATCCTTAAAATCTTTCAGGGCAAATTTCACAAGCTCTTTATTGATGGAGGTGGAAGAGGTACTTCCTGCAAATGCTACTATTTTCATGGATTAAACCTATAGTTTTCTGTTTAAAATTGCTTTTGGAAGCGGTACATAGTCTTCCTCATCACCGGGAACCAGTGGGAATGCTTCGTGGTTCTGGTCGCTCCAGTTTACTTTTGCCTGCTCGATCAGTTCTTTATCGGAATTCACAAAATTCCAGAAGATAAAGCGCTCTTCATCGAAGGGCTCACCGCCGAACAGGTAAACTGTACCATTTTCGCTCATCTCGAATTCGCAGAGCTGGGTATTTTTGGCAATCAGAAGCTGCTTGGAGCCGTAAGAATTTCCGTCGGTGGAAACAGTTCCGTCCAGTACGTACATTGCGGCCTCCCCATAGAGATCTTTTCCGATGCTGATCTTTTGAGCTTCTTTGGTTTTGATTTCGATAAAAAATAATTTGCTGTGTACGGGAACCGGCGATTTTCTTCCGAAAGCTTCTCCGGCAATCAGTTTATATTGGATCCCGTTTTCTTCCCAAACCGGTAGATCGGCCGCTTCTGTATGATGGAAACCTGGCTCCGACTGTTCCAGGTACTTCGGCAGGCCTACCCAGATCTGGAATCCGTGAAGCCGTTTATCCGAATGTCTCAGGTACTCCGGGGTTCTTTCGGAATGGACTACGCCTTTTCCGGCAGTCATCCAGTTTACCGCTCCCGGCCGGATCTCAATTGCACTTCCAAGGCTGTCGCGGTGGAAAATAGATCCTTCCAAAAGGTAAGTAAGGGTCGAAAGCCCGATATGCGGATGCGGCGGGACATCCAGGTTCTGGTAATCCTTCAAATCTGCCGGACCCATGTGGTCGATAAAAACAAAAGGGCCGACCGCTCTTTTCTCACGGAAGGGCAGTAATCTTCCCACTAAAAAATTTCCGATATCCGCCGATTTTTCTTCAATGATCAATCCGATGTTTGACATATGCTGTGGTTTTTAATTTTAATCTTTTCTGAGCTTTCTTTTTTTAAGCTCAATGATAAAAATAGGAAAAAGAATAATCGGACTGACCTGTTTATCTGTAAAAAATTCCATCCGTTTACTATTTCCTTATTCTGTGAGCAAAATTATGGTATATGCGGTAAGGTTGCATTGATCTGTGGTAATAAGTTTCAAATGGCACTCAAAGCTCATAGGTTTCCAAAACCTATGAGCTTTACGGCGTAGGTCTGAAATTGTAAATCCACAATTGTCAATAGTGAATTCCTGTGGTTGAATGCGCCAGGCTTGTGAATTTTAATTGATGCTTCCTGCGGTTGTTGAAATACACAAAGACGCAAACAATACAGAAAAAACAGCGTTTAAAGACACAAAGAATTTGACGCCGTCAAATTTTAATGCAGTTGAATTATCAGTACAAATTCTGTTCTCGAAATTAATCAGCGGCACACCATTTTATCAACGATAAAATCTTTGCTTCTTTTTCCACATAAGCTTCAAAATATTTTGCGCCCTGGTATTTTCAAACACTTATACTCACGATAAAATTGACAATCGCTATTCATGCGCAAAGTAAAATCAACCATTGACCTGTTCACCATTCACTTTCAATCTTCCTTCGACTGCATATTTTTACCATCCGAAAGGTGAAGCCTTCGGAAAACAAAACCGGAAATAATAGTGAGGATGCCGACGGTAAGAAAAGTCCAGCGGAATGCATTGTGGATTTCGCCGTGGATGAGGTCGGTATTTTCAAAAATCTTTAAAACAATAAGTCCGAAGGCGATCCCAAATCCGACAGCCAACTGCTGATTAACGGATAAAAGGGAATTTCCGCTGCTGGTCTGGAAATTCCGCAGATCGGCAATGGAAATGGTATTCATGGAAGTAAACTGGATCGAGTTGAAAAATCCGAGAATAGCGATAACCGGCACAAACCAGTATAGTGAGGTGTTGATGTCTGGGATGGCCAGAAGACAGATTAAAGTCCCGATGATAAACGTATTCGTCATCAGCGTTTGGCGGTATCCGAATTTATCTAATATCTTAATCACATAAGATTTTCCGAAAATTGCTGTAAGGGCCATCGGTGCGATGATCCAGCCGGAAGTTACAGCAGATTGCTTGTAGGCGATCTGGATCATTAAAGGCAATAACAGCGGAACGGAGCTGATCCCTAGCCTTGTAGCGAGATTTCCTACAATTCCGACCCTGAAGGTTCTGACCTGAAACAAATTCAGAGGAAAAATAGGGCTTTCGTCCTTTTTGGCATGCCGGTAATAATAATACAGGCAGAGAAATCCGAGAATGAAAATTACCAGAACCGGCGTGATATTCTGAATATTTCCGAAAAGCTCAAGAGCGATGGAAAGCAGGAGCGAAGCCGCAGCAAATATCAAAAAGCCTTTCAGATCGAAATCCACACCTTTGGATTTGTAGTCGGGCATAAATTTAAGTCCTAAAGTAATTCCAAGGATCCCGATCGGGATGTTGATTAAAAAAATCCAGTGCCAGGAAAGATAATCTACCATATAGCCTCCTACCAAAGGGCCCAGTACCGGACCGATCAGCGCCGGAACAATGGCAAAGTTCATGGCTTTCAGAAGTTCGTTTTTATCAAATGTCCTGATCAGGGCCAGCTTTCCGACCGGCGTCATCAGGCTGCCGCCGACCCCCTGTACCACACGGGAAATGACCAGATGCGTAAGGTTTTGGGATAAGGCACAGAACAGCGATCCGATGCTGAAAAGGATCAGGGAAAATATGAATATCTTTTTCGTTCCGAATCGGTCTGCCAGGAATCCGCTGGCGGGCATAAAAACGGCAAGGGTCAACACATAACTGATGATGGCATTCTGCATATTGAGCGGTGATTCCTGCAGGTCCCTCGCGATGGAAGGAAGAGAAGTGTTGAGGATCGTGGAATCCAGCATCTGCATGAAAATCGCGGTTGCAAGAATCAACGGAAGGATTTTTTTTATGGATACGGCCGGTTGCGGTAGTTCTTCTGACATAAGTAATTCACCGGAAATGATTTTCCGGATTTATTGGTTCAAAAAAATTAAAGAATGTTTTATGAAAGCAATATCCGTTCCTTAAATACGGATCCAGATATAATTCAGGGTATGGTTTAATGTAAACTGAATAAAGTTACCCAAAGAAGAAGCCGGATTAAAAGGCGGGATAAAGGAAGCTGGACGCCGGAAGTTTCTATTGTCGAAAATAGGGTCAGAGGTCCTGATGATCAGACTGAATATTTTATTATTCTATCGGAAGAGCTTTTATTTAATCCTCAATAAATATTGTTAGTTTTATTTTTCAGCCAAGGTCGAATTTATATTTGTAGTCCCGAAGGGACGGTTTAATACAGGATAGGATAAAATCCTATCAGAAGCATGAATCATTTATTTGTTCTGTCAAAAGAAATTCTATTTAAAATCCTGACTGAATCAGCCTCATTTTTATTGTTGAATTAAATAATCCGCTGAATAGGATTTAAATACGGTCGAACTCATATTAAATAAAAAAGTCCCGCGAAATTCGCAGGACCCTCCGGTTTTTATTTTCTAGGCTTTTCAACTCCTTTCCATTCGTCACCGGCTTTTCTGTACTGGCTTAATTCGAAGGTTTTGAAATCCTTGGTTTTGTATTCGATGTTATCCGTATTCTGTTCAAACGGCATGATGTAGTAATAATCGGCATCGGTTCTGTCCGTCTTCGTTCCTTTTTTCACGGACGGAACGTATTTAGAGAATTTATAGCTTGGAAGATACTGCTTCACTCTGGCGTAAAACGCTTTGTTTTCCTTCTCTTCCGGAATAATGTCTACGATATTGAAATCGTCTTTTTCTTTATTGATCCACAGATAATAGGTTTTATCCTCGCCTGTATTTCTGTTGTTGGAGTTAAAGGCATACAGCTCTTTCGGTACCAGTTCCTTGATCTTTTCAGCATCAACTTTTGTGTAATACTGTCCTTTGGAAGGGTCTACATAGGTTTCAAGATTGTACATCAGAACTGAATTGTTGTCCAGGTTTTTATTCTTGAAATACTGGTTTAAAGACAATTCTGCCGTCGCTCTCAGCTCTTTTCCTCTGGCATCCAGCTTTTTCGAAGGATTCTGAGGGTTAACTTTTTTTACGAATTCATATAAAACCTTCGGCTTTATATCTTTCAGGTGAGGATACGTTTTCAGCTGCTCTGCTTTTACCAGCCAGTAATATTGTTGGTAAAAGTCGTCTTTATCGCCATCTTTCACGCTTTTATACGTCATGGCCAGCTTCTTGGAGCTAAGATATTTCCCGTATTTTCCCTGTCCGAAAGCAAAAGTCATGGCTAATAAGGCAAATAAGATAGTAATGTTTCTTCTCATTTTTTATAATTGATATTTTCGTTTTCCAAATATAATTATTTATTAGATAATATTTTTGATTAACGGTTAAATTCTGACAATATTGTTACCGTTAATTCAAAAAAAAATCCTGTATCGCTACAGGATTAATAAATTTTAAAATTCTGTCTTCCGGAGAAGACCGAACTGATGATCAATAAATGGCTAATTATAACAGGGCAAAAGGTCTTTTATCTGAAAAATTCATCATTCATTTCTTATCAATTGTTATTCCTTTAAGGTGATGACCAATTTTATTATTCTTCATCGGCGGTTTACTTTTCAACTGTGGGAAACCACCCCGTCAAAAATTCTTTCAGAATTTTCGCCACCCCTCCGGAGGAGTGGAATTGCGATTAAGGTTTTGCCTGTTCTGCTCTGATTAAACTTCATCCATAAAATTCACCATTCATGAACTGTGAATAGTCAATTCCTTCGGGTCAACCCGCTGTGCTTGTGAATTTAAGTTTATTTAAAAAAATTCACTATTCACTTGCAGAGCAAAATTCACCATTCACCTCTATGATTCGCCGTAAGACGTTTCATGTACCTTTACCGCTCTTCCGCTCGGATCGTTCATGTTTTTAAAGGCTTCATCCCATTCCAGGGCGATCGGAGTAGAGCAGGCTACGGAAGGTACCGAAGGCACGGTTGCGGCAGCCGTTTCACTCGGGAAATGTTCCTCAAAGATCGTGCGGTAGCGGTATTCTTCTTTGTTCTGAGGGGTATTCACCGGAAACCGGAACCGGGCGCTGGCCATCATTTCATCACTCACTTCTTTTTCGGCAACCGCTTTCAGAGTGTCGATCCAGGAATAGCCGACTCCATCGGAAAACTGCTCCTTCTGTCTCCAGGCAATCGATTCAGGGAGAAGGTCTTCAAAGGCTTTCCTCAATACCCATTTTTCAATTTTTCCTTCGGCGGCGTTCACCATTTTATCTTTTGGATTCAGGGTCATGGCAATATCCATAAATTCTTTGTCAAGGAACGGGACCCGCCCTTCGATTCCCCAGCTCATTAAGGCTTTGTTGGCTCTCAGGCAATCATACAAGTGTAATTTTCCGAGTTTTCTTACCGTTTCATCATGGAATTCTCTGGGATTCGGTGCTTTATGGAAATAGAGGTATCCGCCGAACAGCTCATCGGAACCTTCTCCCGACAGTACCATTTTAATTCCCATGGATTTAATAACCCTTGCCAGAAGATACATGGGTGTAGAAGCCCTTACGGTGGTCACATCATAAGTCTCCAGATGATAAATTACGTCCCTTACCGCATCCAGGCCTTCCTGAACGGTAAAATTAACTTCATGGTGTACCGAGCCGATATGATCTGCTGCTTTCTGTGCGGCAATAAGATCCGGAGATCCGGCCAGCCCCACGGCAAAACTGTGCAATCTCGGGTACCAGGCTTCCTGGGTATCACCGCTTTCAATCCTCTGTCGGGCAAATTTTGCGGTGATGGCCGAAATCACGGAGGAATCCAGTCCGCCGGAAAGCAGAACCCCGTAGGGCACATCGCTCATCAGCTGGCGGTGGACGGCATCTTCCAGTCCTTTCCGCAAAGTATCGATATCGGTTGGGTTGTCTTTTACGGCATCAAATTTTTCCCAGTCTCTTTTATACCACTGCTGAAGGTCGTTGCCGTCTTTGCTGTATACCAGATGTCCCGGTAAAAAGGTTTCAATGGTTTTGCAGACTCCTTCCAGTGCCTTCAGTTCGGAAGCCACATAATAGTTTCCGTTTTTATCCCAGCCGTGATAGAGCGGGCAGATGCCCATATGATCACGGGCGATCAGATAAACATCATTTTCCGTATCGTATAAAGAAAAGGCAAAAATGCCGTTCAGCTTTTCAATAAAATCTTTTCCGTATTTCCCGTAAAGCGCTAAAATCACTTCACAATCCGATTGGGTCAGGAATTCATAGTCGGAAAATTCTTCTTTCAATTCCCTATGGTTATAGATTTCACCGTTTACCGCCAGTACGACTTTTCCGTCTTTGGTAAACAGAGGCTGTTTTCCGGAAGTCGGATCTACAATGGCCAGCCTTTCATGGGAGAAAACCACTTTATCGTTCTGGAATACGCCGCTCCAGTCCGGGCCGCGGTGACGTATTTTTTTAGACATTTCGAGAACCTGGGGTCTCAGGAGTTCGGTTTTTTGTTTGGCATCAAACAAACATACTATTCCACACATTATTTTATCATTTAATTTAAAACAAATGTATTGGTGTGGTTTAAAAAAAACAACAAAAAATTTTATTTGATTTAAAATTTTAATTAATTTGTTTATTTTTAAGTAAAAAATTAATTATATAAAGCGTAAAACAGGATTAAAGTTAAATTTTTTCACTTGACAGTAGTAGGTATTCATTACATACGAAATAATTATGATATATTTCTTAATCTATGATAATTTATTTGATAAATTTTCCTGCTTACTTTGTGACTCGAAATAATTTTTTTTCATCATTTGTGTTTTTACCTTCTTGTAATTCAGTTTGCGAGAAGGTTTTTTTTTATTCTGTACCCAACAAGGTACCGGAAATATTCCAGGCACTGAAACTTGATCCTTCTCTTGGACCCTGCGGAATTTTTACCTGGATGCTGTGTTTTCCTGCTTTCAGATCACCCAGCGGAATGAAGTTGGGATTGGTTACCGTGCCCGGGCACCAGTTGGACCTGCTAAGGTCGGAAGAAGAAAGCCCGTCCGGGAAATTTCCCGAAGCGGGGTTGTACAGGCGGTACGATCCGCAGTCCGTTCTCCACGGGACGAATGAAAAAGCCATTTTTCCGTCCAGGAATATGGAATTGGTTTTCGGGATGAACTCATCACCGTTTTCCCAGCCGCCATGGCCTGTAGCCGTATATTTCAGCTGAGCATTCTTAAGATCTTTCTTTAAAGTGAACTCTACCAGAAGGCCCTGGTCTTTATCAAACATGGTCGAATATTCCTGTCCGGCCATTTCCATAATATTCAGGGTGTTGAATAAAGGGATAACCGCGTTGTTTCTGTAAATATTCTGATCGCTTTTGTGAATGGTGATTTCAAGGCTTACTTGATGGCCGCCCTTGTCATAATTCCCTATGAAGGCCCCGATCCAGACCTCTTTTTCGCTTAAAGAAGGTTTCAGGTCGGTAATGTCTTCCCTGTACGGACTGACAGTCTGCCAGGTTTTATCTTTCAGTTGGAGATTGTTGAATTTATTGATCCCGAAAGCGGTAAAAAAGCGCATCATTTCAACAGGGGGATAATAGTTTTCAGTAGTCATGATCCCGTAATATTGTTTCCCGTTTCCGTTTTCATAAAGGGGAAGGGTTTTTACCCCGTTTTCAAGGCCGTTAAGGAACGACTGTGATCTGTCCTGAGGAATGAAGAATACCGTTCCTGTCCGGTCATAAGCATCTCCGTTCGACTGCTGCTTCAGTTCCACGAAAATAGTTTCGCCTTCCGTAATTTTCGGAAACTTAATTTTCTTCAGAAGAATGGTTCCGTTCGCAAATCTCTTAACCTGTTCATCCGATTTCGACTGATCGGAAAAGTTGATGGTTTCATTGTCAAAGACTTTTAAAGTAGTAAATCTGCTTTTCCACAACAGATCCCGGTAGCCCAGCTGATCTGTTGCCGTAACCTGGCCTTTAATGAGATCATCAATGCCGTTATCCTTTACCTTTTTCAGTACAGTGGCGGTAATGGCAGATGTTTTATTCCTTTCAATTTCCAGCACGAATCCCAGGTTCTGCCCTATGGTGGAAGGTCCGCCCTGGATCTTCAGATCGTTGGTATACCAGACTTCGATGGTGTTGGAGTTGATTTTTGTAACGGCTTTTTTACAATGATACCCAAGGATTTTCCTGGTTTCACCAGTGAATTCAAAAGTCTGTTTCCCGATTGATTCTTTGTCGGAGGCTGACACAACTTCACCGGTTTTCAGAAAGGCATAGGCAAAAACAGTGTTGGATGGCTTTTCTATTTTTGTGATTTCATAAGGAAAGTCGGCTTTTTTTTCTTTGATTTTCTGGTTCAGGATCAGGTTTTCTTTTGCATTGGCGAATACCAGCGTAGGAGACTGGTCGGCAGAAACTTTCCCGTTGGAAGAGCTGATGTACTGCACTTCATAAGTCTGTGCAGAAGAAAAAAAACATAAAAAGGTGAAAATACTCAGTAAAATTCTTTGATGCATATGAAAAATTCATTTTTACAAAGATAGATTTTAAACAAATAAACCGGAATCATTATTTTGCGGGATCAGATTTATTTATGGTTATTCAAAAAAAAACTACTCCGCAAAGCAGAGTAGTTCATTTGGTATATGATATGTATTTCTTTTTAAGAAACTCTCTCAATCAAAGCCATATAGAAACCGTCGTAGCCTTCGCTAGGCATCACTTTTTCATCTTTGATCATTCTGAAATTCGGGTTGTTTTTAATGAAATCTTCTACCTGGCCATTATTTTCAGAAGGTAAGATAGAACAGGTGGCATAGACCATTTTTCCTCCTACTTTAAGCATTTTGGAATAATCCTGGATAATCTGCTGCTGTTCCCCTTTAATCCGGTCAATAAAATCCTGGTCGATCTTCCACTTGCTGTCTGGGTTTCTCTTTAAAACGCCCAATCCGGAACACGGCGCATCGATCAGCAGGCGGTCTGCCTTGTCATGAAGCCTTTTGATGACTTTGTTATCGGTGATCATACGGGTTTCGATGTTATGGGCTCCGGCTCTTTTGGCGCGGCGTTTCAGTTCCGCCAGTTTCCATTCGAAAATGTCCAGGGCGATAATCTGTCCTTTATTTCCCATCAGGGCTGCCAGGTGAAGGGTTTTTCCGCCCGCTCCGGCACATGCGTCCACCACCCGCTGGCCTTCCTTTACATCCAGGAAATAAGCGATTTTCTGTGAAGAGGCATCCTGAACTTCAAACAGGCCTTCTTTGAACGCTGTGGTAAGGAAAACGTTCTTCTTTTCTTCCAGCTGCACGGCGTCAGGGTAATTTTTAACGGGATGGGAAACAATATTTTCATCGGAAAGATCGGAAATCAGCTCTCTCGGAGTCGTTCGTAAAGAATTTGCTCTTAAAACGGTCGGTGCCTGCTCGTTCAGGGCCTTCATTTCCTTTTCCCACTTCGGACCCAGTTCTTTTTCCAGGGTTTCCGCCAGCCACTCCGGAATAGAGTATTCGATGGCTTTGGTCGGAACGGTGCCTTTTTTAAGCTTGGTGAGGATATCGGCGATTTTAATACCGTCAAATTCCTCAAATTTTTTATAGTTGGTCTTACTCCAGAGCAGGTAAGCGATGATTAATTTATAAATATTGTTCGGCTTTACGCCTTCTCCCATGTAATATTCCAGGCGTTTCTTCCAGCGGATGATGTTGTAGAAAATCTCGGAAACAACCGCTCGGTCCTGGCTTCCCCATTTTCTGTTTGCCTTCAGCAGCCTTTCGATTACTTTATCGGCATATTTATTTTTCTCGAAAAACGTTTCCTGCAATGCATCGTGGATTCCGATGGCCAGGTTTCGGTGTATCAATTCCATAAAATTGGGTTCTGCTATTTTGAATCTGCAAAAATACGAATTTAAGTTGACATTTTCAGAACCGGATTTTTGCCTTGGGTAAAGGGCGTTTGAAATTCTACGGTCCGGATACAAAAACTTTTCCTTAGCATAAATCACGGACAAAACAATAGCCCGGTAAGCGAAATATCTCATACCATAAAGTTTTAACCGGAAACTTTAAAACTCTACCTTTGCAAAAAAAAAGAATATGAGTGATACAATACTTTGTCCGAAATGCAGCTCCGAGTTTACGTACCCGAGCGATAATATGATGGTGTGTTCCCAGTGTTTCTACGAATGGAACCCGGAAGAAACATCTGCTGAAACATCCGCTTCAGGTAAAATCCTGGATTCGAACGGAAATGAGCTTCAGGACGGGGATTCTGTGGTGGTGGTAAAGGATCTTCCGGTAAAGGGCGCACCGAAGCCTGTAAAAGCCGGAACAAAAGTGAAAAATATCCGTTTACGGCCGGACAGCGATCATAACATCGACTGTAAGATTGACGGTTTCGGAGCCATGGCCCTGAAATCCGAATTTGTGAAAAAGGCATAAAAAAAGGAAAGAATTGGACAGGGTAATCTTTCAGAAGACGCTATCGCAGGATCGCTGATATTTGTCTCAGGAGGCAGAAAGAGCATTAACCAAAAATTTCCTTATACGGTGTATATATACAAATGTAAGAAAAGTTTTTTCAAACCGTTCTTATATTTGTATTTTTTTTGCCGGTAAATTAATAGAAACGTGAGGGTTAGTCAGTTTTTTCAGGAGCTTTTTCCCGCTTTCTGTTGCAATCTTTTTTTTCAAAAAAGGATTTCCACGGCAATCGGGGCTAGAGGCAGCCGTTCCTTTCAGGCATCTTCAAAAAAAGAAATCTCTGTCAGTCGAATGAAATACCGATTATCCCTTCCTCTTGATGATCCGTGTAGATCACCAGTTCTTTATTCCGCATTTTTATTTTGGTCCGGTAATGGCTTCCTGCAAACCGGCTTTCCAGGACTTCGGCTTCCGGGCCGGTTGCTGCAATGCGGATCTCATGAGGATAATAGGAAAGCCTGGGCAACCGGAATTCCGCCCTTTCCGTTTCGCTGAAAATATTCACTTCTCCGAAAAGTTTCGCAACATACGCATTGTTGGGCTTTTTGTAGGTATCTGCAGGGCTGCCGTCCTGGATCAGTTTCCCTTTCTCCAATACAATAATCCGGTCCAGCCACGGGATAATGTCCTGAAGCTCATGGGTGGAAATAAGCAGGGAGAGGTTGTTCTGTCTTACGTACCGGAATAACTTTTCCCGGAGCTCGGCTTTTCGCGGAAAATCCAGGTTGCTGAAAGGCTCATCAAGAATCAGGAGCTTCGGAAGCACGGAAAGGGCCCTTGCAATGGCCACCCGCTGCTGCTGGCCGCCGCTCAGGTATTTCGGCAGGACATCGGCAAAATCTTCCAGGCCAACGACTTCAAGAAGTTCCGCTACGGTTTCCTTCTTTTTCTTTAAATTAATATTGGAAATAAACTTTCCCACATTTTCAGCTACGGTAGCATAGGGCATCAGGTCGAAGTTCTGGGCTACGAATTTCATGCGCTCTTCCCCCGGAACCAGGTTTCCTTTAGGCCCCATCAGCTTTTCCCCGTCGAAAATGATCTCTCCGCTTTCCCAGTCCAGCAGTCCGTAGATCAGGCTCAGCAGGGTGGATTTCCCGCATCCGCTCTCTCCGGCCAGTGCAATGATTTTCCCTGCCTCCAGCGTAAGGCTCAGATCCTGAAACAGCGATTTTTCTTTGGAATAGGAGAAGTTTAAATGGTTTATTTCTAATAGCATATTACAAAAGTAAGGATTTGAAATGTTTCTAGGAAAGAACAATTTTTTTTATTATTTTAGCGGAAGTAATAAAAATTTATAAATCATGAAGAAAAAGCTGTTTTCGTTAGTCATTCCCGCATTTTTTGCCCTGGCTGCAGTGGTTTCCTGTAAAAAGGAAAAACCGCTTACCAGCGAGAGCAATGAAGTGGCAACAGCTAAAGAGGGAGCTCAGTATGTAGTGGATACCCTGAACAGCAGGGTAGAGTGGAAAGGTTATAAAATTTTGAAATCGGAAAGCACCAGCCACTTCGGAACCATTAAGTTTGAAAGCGGCGACGTTACTGTAAAAGACGGAAAACTGGAAAGCGGGAAATTTGTTGCCGATATGGCTTCCCTCACTTCCGAAGACCTGAAAGGCGATCCCGGAAATTTAAACAAGCTGAACGGGCACCTGAAAAGCAAAGATTTCTTTGATGTGGAAAAGTTCCCGACGGCTTCCTTTGAAATTACCAAAGTGGCCTCTTCTTCTGAAGGCGATTACAATACCCTTCTGGACGGAAACCTGACGATCAAGGGAATTACCAAGCCGGTTCAGTTCAGGGCCAATGTTTCCGTGAAAAACGGAGTGGCCAGTATCGCTACCGAGCCGAAGGATGTGATGAGGGAAGAATTCGGCATCACCTTTAAGGCACCTGCTGCCAATGGCGTAATCAAAGATGAGGTAACGCTTCAGATCAACGTAAAAGCTTTGGAAAAGAAATAATTTTTTTATTTAAGTGAAATAAGTGATTGAAGTCTGCCTCCCGTAAAGAGGCAGATTTTTTTAACATTTTTAAGAAACTTATTCGGCTGAAAAACCGTATTTTTGCAAAACATTTTGAAAGGGTAAAACAATGATAGAAAAGATAGAAGATTTACTGGTTGAGGTAAATAGCTTCCATGCGACATCAAAGGAGGAGATCGAAAACTTCCGGATCAGATACAACGGTAAAAAAGGTATCTTGAATGATTTTTACGAAGCATTAAAAGAAGTTCCTAATGACCGGAAAAAGGATTTCGGACAGAAGATCAATACTTTGAAGCAGGCTGTTAACGTAAAATTGGAGGATTTGAAAAATGCTTCAGCATCTTCTGTCATCCTGGAAAAAGAAGACCTTACAAGACCGGCCTTTCCTCTGGAACTGGGTTCCAGACACCCGATCAACCTGGTGAAAAACAGAATCATCGAGATCTTTAAATCCATTGGTTTTGCCGTGGCAGACGGACCGGAAATTGAAGACGACTGGCACAATTTTACAGCACTGAACCTTCCGGAATACCATCCGGCCAGAGACATGCAGGATACCTTTTTCATCGAGCAGGACCCGGATATTTTATTAAGAACCCATACTTCCTCGGTACAGATCCGGTACATGGAAGAGCATCAGCCCCCGATCAGGATTTTATCCCCGGGAAGGGTATTCCGTAATGAAGCGGTGTCTTCACGTTCGCACTGTATCTTTCATCAGATCGAAGGTTTATACATCGATGAAAATGTGAGCTTTGCCGATCTGAAGCAGACTATCCAGTTCTTTACCACCGAACTTTTCGGGAAATCGAAAATCAGGTTGCGTCCTTCCTATTTCCCTTTTACGGAACCTAGTGCGGAAATCGACGTCTATTGGGGCCTGAATTCCGAAACGGATTACAGGATCACCAAAGGAACCGGCTGGCTGGAAATTATGGGCTGCGGAATGGTGGACCCTGCCGTACTTAAAAATGTAAATATCGATCCTGAGAAATATTCCGGCTATGCATTCGGAATGGGAATTGAAAGAATCGTGATGCTGCTTTACCAGATGAGCGACATCAGGATGTTCTTTGAAAACGACATCAGAACGCTCGAGCAGTTTAAAACTCTGTAATATTGCTCAGACTTCAGACATACAAATCCTGTAAACATTTTTTTTACAGGATTTTTTTTTATTTTTACTGAAAATCACACAAAAATGTTCGAAAAATTATTTAGTTTCAGATCGAGGAAGATCATTCATTATTCACTTATTGTCTGTATTCTGCTGATACAGCTTCTTATTGCCGCTTTTTTCTACAATGAATTTGTTACCCGTAAACATCTGGTTTTCTTTGAAAAACAGCTCAAAGAAGTGGACGGGCTTTCCCACCTGACGGATAATTCCCGCAAAGAACTGCTGAACGCACAGAATTGTTTCCAGAATTACATTATTTATAAAGACAGGAAATACCTGAATGATTATTTTGCCTCACTGCATAAACTGGGAGAAGATCTGGAAAGCATCAACCGCTACCGCTCCCGGTATCCAAGACTGAAAAACAGTTTAAAGGTACAGAAAACCGATTCGCTAGAGATTAAGAAACTGCGGTCTCTGATCGATTCCACATATGAATATTCGGCACAGTCCAGTGTAAGAGCCCAAAACGGTTTTCCCAGGCTGCAGAAGTACAGCGCAGATTACAACTTTGACCGGTTTAATATCGAAACAAAAACCTTTTCGGATACCGTAAAGAAAAAAGGCTTTTTCGGACGTTTGGGAGATGCCATTTCCGGAAAAGAAAATGTGCGGAAGGACAGCATCGTCGTTACGGTAAAGCAAGGGAAAGTCCCCGTTTCTGCGGAAATAAAAGCGGAAGTGGACAGCATCATGAATCAGGTAACGAATCATTATACCGGACAGATCAGGAAAATGGAAATTACGGTTAACGAGAAGCAGAACAATGACGAGAAATTCTACAGGATTTTCAGCAAGCTCCTGCTTTACAGCAACGGCCTGATGAATATTTACGAGGGTGCCATTAAAGGTTCCAAAGAGGATCTTCAGAAAGAGTACGACCAACAGACTTCTGAGAGCAACAGGATCAGAACCCGGCTTGTTTTCGCAGCTATGTTCCTTATGTTCATGGTATCCGTCCTGATTATGTTCCTCACCCGCATTGCTTTTATTTATGAGAAACGCCTTAATGCGGCCAACAGGCAGATCAGGGAAAACCTGAATTTCAAAAACCGGATTTTGGGAATGCTGAGCCATGAGCTGAGATCGCCGCTGAAAATTATCGGGCTTTTCATCAGCAGGATCAATAAAAAGACGGACGACCGTCAGATCAAGGAATATCTTAAATCCATCAGCTTTACCAATGACAGCCTGCTGATGCAGGCCAGCCAGATCCTGGAGTATACCAAAAACCAGGCGGTAGAGAACAAGCTGCTTCCGGTGCCGTTTAATCTTAAACGTGAGATCGACTCGATCCTGACTTCCATTGAGCCTTATATCGAAACAAGAAACAATGCCCTGATCATCCGTGAAAATATAAATCCTGACCTTGAAGTGTATTCCGACAATAAAAAGATTAACCAGGTTTTTATGAATATTCTGGGCAATGCCAATAAATTCACGGAAAACGGCCGAATTACCGTTGAGGTACAGACGGAATCACTTAATGAAAATACAATTTCCATGGTGACGAAAATATCCGATACCGGTACCGGAATTTCAGAGAAAGATCTTAAAAAAATCTTTGAGCCTTATTATCAGGGGGTATTGTCGGAAGATGTGGAAAACCTTGGCGCAGGGCTCGGGCTGAGCCTCTGTAAGGAACTCATCGAACTGTATTCCGGGCACATCGCCGTCGAAAGTGAAGCGGGTAAAGGGACTATCGTTACTTTTACGGTTAATTTAAATCTTATCCATGAACAGAACAGATCATAAAGGAATCCGGTTTTTACTGGCAGACGACCACAGCCTGATCAGACAGGGGCTTGTTTTTGTTCTGGAAGATCTGGAATTTGAACATGAGGTATTCCATGCTTCCAATCTGCAGAAAACGATGGAACTCATCAATACCCAGGCGATCGATATTGCCATCATCGACGCTCATTTTCCTGACGGCAACAGCCTTTCCATCATACCTGAAATAAAAAAGCTTCAACCACGAATCCGCATTCTGATTTTTACGGGAATCGATGAAGAGGTGCATGCCCTTAAATTCATCAACGCAGGCGTGAATGGATTTCTCAGCAAGCTGAATGAGGAAGACGAAATAAAAGAAGCCATCCGGAAAATAATTGCCCATGGTGAATATATTTCTTCAAAAACTCAGGTTTTGCTGTTGAACTCAATTAAAAACCCAAATCTGGTGAATCCTTTTCTTTCCCTTACGGAACGGGAGTTTCAGATTGCAGGAATGTACAGGGAAGGGTTAGGGAATCTTGAGATTGCGAACAGGCTGGATATAAAACAGAACACTGTAAGTACCCTTAAAAGAAGGATTTTCGATAAACTTAAAATAGATAATCTGGTGGAGCTTATTGAGCTGTATAAAAATCACTACTGAGTATCATATCTTTCTTTATTCACTCTGAAAAAGGACTCTGCGTTATGCAGTTTCCCGGTAACTTAATTTCCTTTCAGAAATAGGCTTTTCATGAAGTTTGTAGATAAATATCTACATTGACGGCGATATATATCTAAAGGATTGATAGCAATAATTTCCTCCGGGGATGGTATTTTTGTATAACAATAATAAGCGATAATAACTGATATTTAAGTGGTGCCCGGTTCCGTATACAAATGATGATCCTTAGAGAGGAACCGGATTTAAAAACACAAATGATTTTGTATCTGCTTAGCTGCAGATGCTCCTGAGGGTAATAGATGAAGGCGGTCAAAAAAACACATTTAATGAAAATCAAGCCTCCGGAATATTCCGGAGGCTTATTTTTTTTGAATTAATGACCCGGAACAAATGTCATTAGGGGCATGGGTTGGATTAATAATTATTGTATCGGGGTTTTGCGTCAGGCGGCCAGGAAGCGCTGTTCCCATTAAGCATAATAATACCTGCAGATTACCGCAGGTATTCATTAAGCTGTTGCTTATTTTGTAAATTTTAAAGGGTATTTTACATTTTTAAAATCGTCGATACTGGCTTTAAGGGATCCTACGGCAATATCTGCTTTCAAAAGAATCGGGACATGGTTCGCATCGTTGGAAACCCACATGGTTACGCCTTCTTTTTCCTTGAAGACCCTTCCGCTCTTTACCGAAGGGATGATCTTCAGACAGTTGATGGTCCCGAATTTGGTATCCAGATTTTCCGTTCCCGTTACTTTAAGCTGGAAAGGAAACATTTCATCGTCAATCCAGACATTCATATTGATCACACTGCCTACTCTGAGCTCTGCAGGACTTTTACTGCGGAGGTAATAAAAACAGGAAAGCATATCCTGTACTCCTTTCACTGACTTTATTACTTTGGATCCGTTGGCCGGGGTTTTCCTGTCGGTCAAAACCAGTGTATTGTTGCTGTGGTTGAAAACCGTTTCCAGGTGTTGCCTGTAGGTGCCTTCTTTTACGTTTCTTACGTAAAAGCTCGGAAGTTCCGTCTGCATATTGATATAACTTTCGTAGAAATCATCCACTTTGAAAAATGCCTTTACAGCACCGGAAGTCTGCCCGGTCCCTCTCACATGAAGATGGGGAACCCCTCTGTAATTGGTTTTCTGTGCCGTAAGGTTAGCGTACCCCGCATTTAGAAATCCATAATGGATTCTCAGGGTAATGGATTCGCCATCATTGATATCGGTAATCTGGCCGAATCCCGAAATAAATAAAAAAAGGAAAATACTATTAAAAAATTTCTTCATAACTACAATTTTACAAAAAGGTTGCCAACATTTAGATTGAAAAAAAGGGCAAAGGTTTGATAAATCTCAGTTTTTTATTTAGACTGATTAAATAAGCTTCGCATTAAAATTAGTAAATTTGCAGTCACAAGTATAATTAATTTATCTTATAATTATGATAACGACCGATATATTGATCATAGGAGCCGGCCCGACTGGACTTTTCGCTGTATTTGAAGCAGGATTACTGAAAATGAAGTGCCATATCATTGATGCACTTCCGCAACCGGGAGGACAATTGGCAGAGCTGTATCCTAAAAAGCCTATTTTCGATATTCCGGGTTATCCTTCCGTGAATGCGGGTGAGCTGGTTGATAATCTGATGGAGCAGATCAAGCAGTTCCAGCCGGGCTTTACCCTCGGTGAAACCGCAGTTTCCTATACCAAAGCAGACGACGAATGGTTTGAAGTGATTACCAACAAAGGCACCGTTCACAGAGCAAAGGCCATTGCCATTGCAGGAGGATTGGGAACATTCGAACCGAGAAAACCGGCGCTTGAAAATATTGCGGACTACGAGGAAAAAGGCCTTGAATATTTCGTAAAAGAACCTGAGCATTTCAGAAACAAAAAAGTTGTGATTGCCGGTGGAGGAGATTCCGCACTGGACTGGAGCATCTTCCTTTCGAATGTGGCCAGCGAAGTGACCCTGATCCACAGGAGAAATGAATTCCGCGGCGCTTTGGATTCCGTAGAAAAAGTCCAGGATCTTAAAAATCAGGGAAAAATCAAGCTGATTACCCCTGCAGAAGTAACGGCCATTAAAGGGGACGGAAAGGTAGAAGCGATTACCGTAGCACCGGACGGACAGGATCCTTACGATATGGAAACGGATTATTTCATCCCGTTATTCGGACTGACCCCAAAATTGGGAGAAATCGGAAACTGGGGCCTGAATATCGAAAAAAATGCCATCGTCGTAAACAATGCTCTGGATTACCAGACCAATATCGACGGAATTTATGCCATCGGAGATATCAATACCTATCCCGGCAAATTAAAGCTGATCCTTTGCGGATTCCATGAAGCTACCTTAATGTGCCAGAGCGTATACAACCGGTTGAACCCAGGTAAAAAATTCGTCCTGAAATACACTACGGTAAGTGGGGTAGACGGTTTTGACGGAAGCCGGAAAGAAGCTGAGAAAGCCGTTGTGAAAAAAATTGACTAAATTTGTTGCCGCTGCCGGATGTCACTGAAAAAGAAAGCGCCCGTCAGCAGAAATCAACAGTAAGAATCAATAAAGAATGAGCGATATCAATATAAAAATCACCGACCGGGAAGGAGTAACCCATGAGGTTGTGGCACCAACGGACATGTCCATGAACCTGATGGAAATTATCCGTTCGTACGAATTGGCTGAAGAAGGAACTATCGGAGTTTGCGGAGGAATGGCCATGTGTGCGTCGTGCCAGGTGTATGTGATCAATGATCCCGGGCTTGAACCGATGGGTGATGAAGAAGATGCCATGCTGGGCGAGGCGTTCCATGTAGAAGCTAACAGCAGACTGGGCTGCCAGCTGCACATCGTCTCTGAAATGGAAGGGCTGGAAGTAGAGATCGCCCCTTATCCTTAATGTATTTTAACTTGAATATAAATAAACCTCCTGAATATTTTCTTCGGGAGGTTTTTTATTATCTTGTATTGTGCTTGCTCTGAAAGTAATGAATCAGCCAGAGGATGGGAGCACCCTGCGGAATGGCAAATTTAATGCTCCGGTCGGTCAGGTTTTTATTGATCGACTTCAGATAGCTGATTTCGCTGGTAATAATTTCTTCTTTATGCTGCAGGAGCTGGTCTTCCAGCTGTATGAGGTTCAGGATGCCCAGGTCTTTAAGCTGTGCCGGGAAATGATTGGCCGAAATATACGCCGTATCGAATCTTGATTGTCCGGGCGTTCTGAGTGCCTTTCTCACTTTGCTCTCAATTTCACGAAGCAAGGTATTTTTTTTTACAAACGCAATAATCGTTGATTCATTGATGTTGATCAGTTCCCTTTTGTTCTTCAGGTTTTTGCTTACTGAATTTTCAAACTCATGGATTTCTTTTTTAAGTTTGGTGAATTCAATATCTGCCTGCTCCAGAAGGGCTGCAACCCGGTAGAAAGTACGTTGGGCCTTTTCAGGAATATCGGTTACCGATTTATAACCCAGATCGTGCTCGATTTCCGCCCAGGAATGCTGGAGAATGCTCCTGATCTGAATCTCAAACCTGATATTTTGGTAGTCTGCATATGCTTTCGTCTTTGCTTTCTCCTCATTGATCTGCAGGATAAAATGGATGCTCTTGTATCCGAATTTATCAATCTCGATGTGCCCTTTATCCACGGAATTGCTCCAGTCCACCGTAAATTCGCGGTTCAGGATCTCTTCAATTTTAGAAATATCATCCTCAAAATAAGTAATCACCCGTAACCCTAGAATGTCGGTAATCTCATCAAGGCTTTTGTATTTGTCTTTTTTAATGATTTTCTGAGCAAGGCTTGCTTTGCTCTTTACTCTGCTGTTGATCTGATGGATCGGAATTTTCCTGCATGATCTTCTTAACAGCTGTTCCACTTTGGAGCCTAAATCGGAATATAGGGAATGACATTCTTTATATTCTGCCAGAATTTTATTCAGGTATTCGTCAGCCATATGGGTAAACTCGTGTTTTGAATGGATAAATTTTTAATGAATTGAATTGTGTATGAATCTGCAAGTTTTACGCTAAAATAAAAAATTACCGTAATTTGGATTTGAAAAAACAATATAAAAAGAAGTTTATTAAACGTCATCCTTCGAAATCCACTTCCCGACCGTCGGCGCCTTATAATTCCTCATCATTTCAAGCAATTCCTCAATACTTTCGCTGATCAGCAGCATATCCCGGTTGACCTGTTTTAAAAAGCCCTTTTCTACCATGGTCTGAACCATCCGGATCAGGTCATCGTAAAAGCCGTCAATATTCAAAAGCCCGATTGGTTTCTGATGAAGGCCCAGCTGTGCCCAGGTGATCATTTCAAAGAATTCCTCCAGGGTTCCATAGCCGCCGGGAAGAACGATCACTCCGTCACACAGATCATTCATTTTGGTTTTTCTTTCGTGCATGGTTTCCACCAGAACCAGTTCGGTCAGCTGTTGGTGAGCGATTTCTTTGGATTGTAAAAAGTGGGGAAGGACGCCAATGGCCTTTCCGCCGGCATTCAGGGCTCCGTCTGCCACTGCACCCATCAGACCGACATCTGCGCCGCCATAGACCAGCTGGATACCTTGTTTTGCCAGGGCCTGTCCCAATAAGGCTGCCTGTTCTTTATAAATATCGTCCGAACCGAAACTCGATCCGCAGAATACGGTGATGCTTTTCATGATGTAATCAAATTATTTAAAAAACAAAAATATCCAAAATCAGACGACTTTGGATATTTCAGTATAGCAATTTTACAATTTTATTTTTGTGGAATATTTGCTAAAATATCTTTCAGGAAACTCCAGAATTTCTGGGTAGAAGGAATATTGGCCTTTTCATCCGGAGAGTGGGCTCCGCGGATGGTCGGACCGAAGCTTACCATCTCCATTTCGGGATAATTCGCTCCGATGATCCCGCATTCCAGTCCGGCGTGGCAGGCTACGACATGAGGTTTCTCGCTGAATTTTTCCGTATAGATCTTCTCCATAAGCTGAACGATTTCAGAACCCGGCTTCGGCTTCCATCCCGGATACGATCCACTGAAGACGGTATTCATTCCGGCCAGATCCGCTACGGATTTCAACTGTTCCGCCACCGAGTTCTTTGAAGATTCTACCGATGACCTCGAAAGGTTTAAAATTTTTAAAGCCCCTTCTTTCAACTCAACTCTTGCTACGTTGTTGGAAGATTCCACCAGATCTTTCACATCGGGGCTCATCCGGTATACCCCATTGTGCAGGGATTTCAATACCAGAATGATTTTTTTTGAATCGGCTTCGGAAATGGCTTGATCCGAGCTGGTTGCATGTTCAATATTGATCTGCAATCCTGCTTCAAGGCCTGCGAACTCCTCTAAAATTTCATTTTTAAGGCCGTTGGTCAGCTCATCTATAAATTCCTGGGCATTTCTTACGGAAGCTATTGCTGTAGCTTCTCTGGGGATGGCATTCCGCAATCCGCCGCCGTCAATGGAAATCAGTTGAATGTTTTCTTTTTCCAGGGCTTTGTATAAGAGCCGTCCGAGAATAATGTTGGCATTCCCGAAACCTTTGTGAATATCCATTCCCGAATGTCCGCCCTGAAGGCCTTTCACTTCAAATCGGATCATCTGGCCTTCCGGTGAACCGGTTTCATAATCCCGGGAAATGGTTACATCGATTCCTCCGGCACAGCCGATATCGATTTCATCGTCTTCTTCCGTATCCAGGTTTAGTAGGATATCGCCGGTCAGTTGTCCCGGTTTCAGGCCTAAGGCTCCCGTCATCCCGGTTTCTTCGTCGATGGTAAACAGGGCTTCCAGCGCAGGATGCCGAATATCCGAACTTTCCAGGATCGACATGATCGTGGCTACTCCCAGGCCATTATCGGCCCCCAGGGTTGTTCCTTTTGCCCGTACCCAGTCGCCGTCTACTTCCATCCGAATGCCTTCCGTCTCAAAATCGAAATTTACATCGTTGTTTTTCTGGCAGACCATATCCAGGTGAGACTGCAGGACTACCGGTTTGCGGTCTTCCATTCCCGGGGTTGCCGGTTTTCTGATGATCACGTTTCCTACGCCATCCACGGTAGTTTCAAGTCCCAGGTTTTCCCCGAATTCCTGAATGAAGGCAATTACCCTTTCTTCTTTTTTTGACGGTCTCGGAACTGCATTTAATCTGGAAAAATTCTTCCAGATGATCTGCGGTTCTATATTCGATAGTTCCATTGAATTTATTTTTCTCAAAATTACAAAATAAAAAAAAGCTTCCGTAAAAACAGAAGCTATATTTTTTGCATCAGCCATCAGCCATCAGCCATCAGCCATTAACATCCGCACTCTCCGTAGATCGGCAGCGTAACAACGGTTCCGTCCGGTTTTTCAATCCTGATGGTGCCTTCAAACAGCAGGGCTTCTTCGCCTCTGATCTTTTTTCCCTGTACGGAAATTTTATAATCACCGCTTTCGATCTCTTTGTTCAGCTGCTCATCCACTTCCATATCGCTGGAAGAGATCAGGTTCATCGCCTGTCTTTTCCCGTCAAGCTTCATATAAGCGGTTTTTCCGGCATCGTCGGCGTAAATGTACTTTTCGTTTTCAAAGTCAGCTTTGTTCCTGGCAAAGTAGCAGGAGCATTCTTTAATTTCTTTCGGAAAGGCAAAGGTTCCCACGGCAATTTTATCTGAAGATGCTTCAGCCTTTACCGTATCCTGAACCACCTGTGCAGAATCGGAAGGTTTATGGCCCGAAACCGTCTGTTGTTCCTTTTTACAGGACACCAACAGAAAAGCTGACATGAAAATGATTAAATATTTCATCGTAATAGTATTTAATTAATCTTAATTCTGACATTAGAATTCATCCATTTTTTTCAGAACCGTATTTACCCAGTCTTTATCACTGACTGACACTATAATTGTTTTGAATCCAAATTTTTTCCCTTCGGTCTCTACTCCGGCTGAATCATCAATATGAACGTCAATACTGAATTCAGGAGGGAATTTTGAAATACTCTTTCCCTTATTACGGATCCTTTTTTCGTGCATCTGCTGATTGATAACAAAATCAACCGGAATGCCATGAGCTAAAAACATAAGTTTAATTTTATACACACTCCTGTAAGAAGTTGTATAGATATAAATTTTATGTTTTTGAGCTTTTAATGTTTTAAATAACGCAATTGTCCCAGACCTGAGTTTTTCCGTTCCGACCATTTTAGCAAAAAACGGTCTTTTCTCCAAATGAAATCTGGTGGAGATCATCGTATCATCTAAATCAAATGATATTTTCATTGATAAGAAACTGCGGAATCCGGTGTTATCCTCTTGCTCTTTCCAGCAGGGTCATCATTAACAAAGAGAGAATCACCAGGCTTTCTTCTTCATCATCGATATCGATCACACGGTCGAGCTGGAATCTCCTTCCGAAGAAAGACGGCATTTTTTTCAGCCTGAAATAGGCTTTTCCATCCATGCCCGTCACCGTATACGAAGGATTCAGGAAGTAGCCGGTAAACATCCCGATCACAGGGATTTCTCCTACCATATTATCAAACACCTTTACCCATCCGTTATCTTCCTGGATTTTGAATTTCGGCTGATCGTTGGCATCCAGAATGTCGTAGCTTGCTTTCCAGATGGAGCGCATCCCTTTTCTGGCCAGTCTTCCGAAGCTTCTGCCGGTCGCAATTTCGCTTAAAGAATAAGAAGCGTTAAAATCGATCCATTGGTTGGCTTTGATTCTGAAAAGTTCTTTGGATTTGCTTTCGTCATTAAAAATGATGACGTCTTCTTTCAGCTTGAACATTTTCTGACGAACATAAGCGACATAGTTCCCGTTCCTGTCGGTGATGTTGAAATCGCTTGCAAGCGTTGTAATCTTAAATTTAAAATCCAGCGGATAATTTAAGTTGTTAAGTACCATTTGGTTTATTTTTTTCAGTTAATATTAAGTAGATCAAAGATAAGATTTTTAATTGAACAGGGGAAACGGAAAGTCCGGAAGCCGGAAGTTTCAGGTTTCTGAGACAGGATCAGATCTGCTTTTTCAGCGGCTGTTTAAGATGAAAAACTGATGGTCATCCATGATAACTCTCAACAATAATCACTATTTTTGTATTATGGACTATCCAAGTAAAGTACTGGCCAAAGCGGTGGATGAAATCTCCGGACTTCCCGGAATCGGAAGGAAAACTGCTTTGCGGCTGGCATTACATTTATTAAAGCAGCCTAATTCCAGAGCGGTGAGCCTCGGAAATTCCCTTATCAGCCTTGTGAATGACATTAAATACTGCAAAGAATGCCATAATTTTTCGGATTTCGATATTTGTGAGATCTGCAGCAATGATAAGCGATCCGACGAACTGATCTGCATCGTGGAAGACGTGCGCGATGTCATCGCTATTGAAAATACAGGAAAATATACCGGGAAATACCTGATCCTTGGCGGAAAGATTTCTCCGATAGAAGGCGTAGGCCCCAGCCAGCTGAATATCCCGAGTATTGAAAAAAAGCTGAACGAAGGAAAAGTCAGGGAATTTATCTTTGCACTCAGTGCCACTATGGAAGGGGATACCACGGCGTACTATATCTATAAAAAGTTCAAAAATACAGAAGTGAATTTTTCAAGCATTGCCAGGGGAATCTCGGTAGGGGACGAGCTGGAATATGCCGATGAGATTTCACTCGGAAGGTCGATTATGAACAGGCTTCCCTACAGCGAAGGAAATCCTTAATTACGATTCAAGATGATTTCCGTTATCATTCCCATGTACAATGCTGAAAAAACCATCCGGACTGCTCTTGATTCCATAAAGGCGCAGACAGTAGACAGCCGCATGTTTGAAATTATTATCATCAACGATGGTTCTACGGACGGAAGTAAGAAAGAAGTAGATTCGTTTATCCAGGAAAATCCCGGATTGGGTATCCTGTATTTCGAACAGGAAAACGGCGGGGTCTCTATGGCCAGGAATAAAGGGTTACAGGCAGCAACCGGTGAGTTTATCGCCTTACTGGATGCTGATGACAAATGGCTCCCGGAAAAAACGGAAAAACAGCTGAAGCTTCTTACGGATAAAAATCCGGATATCGACTTTATTGCCACCCGTCGCAACAACAGTAAAATCCTGCCCCCTTACCGGGTGAAGAATAATCTGGCGGAAATAACTTTTGGCAAATTACTGCTCCGCAATGAAGCACAGCCGTCAACCGTTATGTTTAAGAGAAAAGTACTCGAAAATACAGGCTTTTTCAATGAAGACCAGCGGTATGCGGAAGATCTGAATTACTGGATGAAGATTTCAAACAACAACCGCATGTTTATTCTCGATGAAAGCCTGCTGATTGCCGGTGGAGGAAAAAGGACCTTCGGGGTTTCCGGACTTTCGGGCAATCTTTCCGCAATGGAGAAAGGATTTCAGCGGAATCTGAAAGAAATGTATGATTTGAAAAATATTAATTTTATTCAATATCTTGCATTGAAGGCATTTTATAAAGCGAAATACTTACTTTTGCTGACCAGAACCTATTATTACCATTTAAATAAATAACCAAAGGAGATTCTTATGAGGTTGTCCGTCATTATCGTCAACTATAATGTCACTCCATTGCTTCGGAACTGTCTTGTATCGTTACGGAAATATCTCCGGGAAACAGACTACGAAACGATTGTCGTGGATAATGCCTCTACCGATCCCTCCTGGAAAAAACTGGTCCCGGAGTTTCCGGAAGTCCGCTTTATTCCTTCCGAAACCAATGACGGTTTTGCCAAGGGGAACAACAAAGCCATAAGCACTGCAAAAGGGGAGTATCTACTGCTCCTGAATCCGGATACGGAACTGGAAGGGTTTTACATGAAAGAGATCCTTGATTTTGCAGATGCCCGGAACAATTTCGGATGCCTCGGCGTGAGGATGCATGATGCGGAAGGCCGTTTTTTACCTGAAAGCAAACGTTCGGTTCCGGATATGTTTAATTCCTTTGAAAAGCTTTTTACGAATTTTAAAAAGAACAATTCCAAGTCGTATTACCGCTGTGATATCGATGAACAGGTAGTGGCAGAAGTAGACATTGTTACCGGAGCGTTCCTTTTGGTAAAAAGAGAAGTCTATCAGGAAGTAGGGGGGCTGGATGAATCTTACTTCATGTATGGGGAAGATATCGACCTCTGCTACACCTTGCTGAAGAAAGGTTTTAAAAACTTTTATTACGGCAAAGCTTCCATTCTTCATCATAAGGGCGAAAGTACGGTAAAAGACGAAGTCTATCTGGAACGTTTTTACGGCGCCATGCACATTTTTATTAATAAATATTACAGAACCGCTAAGCCGGTGCAGTATTCTTTTTTAAAAGCAGGGCTCAACCTCAGACATCAGATTGAGAAGATCAAATTGAAATAGCGGGAAATTACATTATCGTGAACTCGATGAAGGATCTGGATCAAGAGGCTGGGAGCAGGAAGCGGGATGCCGGAAGTTGCTCTTACCAGGCATAAGATCAAAGACATTGATTATTAAATTGAATATCTTATCGCTTTATCAGAGGGGTTCTTATCAAATCCTGAACAGCCAGCATTAGTTTTTTTTCAATCAGGGGGAACGGATTTATATTATTTTAAAGTCCCGGAGGGACGGCTTAATACAGGATAGGACGAAGCCCTGTCAGAACTGCGAACCGTTTATTTGTTCCGGCAAAGTGAGTAGTATCCAAACTCCTGGCTGAATCAGTCTCATTTTTATTTTTGAATTAAAGATATGATGTCACTACGGTCGAACTCACGTTATATTGGCGGGCTGGAAGAGGGATGTCGGATACCTGAATACCCTTCCGTCATAAATACAGTCAAAGGGAATGAAGATCAAAAGAAATCCGCTCATCATTCCGTTAAAAAGAATTCTATCTGAGATTCTGATGAAACAGCCTTATTTTATTTTTCAATTAAGCCAAGCTGAATACAGTGGGATTTAGCTTAAAACAAAAAAGCAACTCCATACAGAGTTGCTTTTTCTATGTAAAAAATTATTTGCTTATTTCGCCGGTGCAGGGGTCTGAGCCGGAGCGGTTGTAGAGGCAGGAGCTGCCTTCTGGTTAGCCGGAGCTTCCTTTTTAGCAGGAACCTGTACCGGTGTTGCCGCTGATGGTTTACCTGTAATAACAACGCTTAGCAGGATAAGAACGATAATTGTTCCGCCCAGCGTCCAGGTTGCTTTTTCCATAAAGTCGTTGGTCCTCTGTACCCCGAACTGCGCCGAAGATGCACCTCCGAAAGTACTGGAAAGGCCTCCTCCTTTTGGATTTTGAGCCATAACGATGATAACCAGTAAGATGCTGGCGATCATAATAAGAACCATCAATAGTATAAATATAGAATCCATTAATTTGATATCTTTTTGAATGGGCAAATTTAATCTTTTTTTACGGAATAGCAAAGAAACAATCCTTTAAATATTCCAAAAATAAAAAACGGCAGCCGGAGCTGCCGTTTTTCTGTAAATCAGAAAGTTTTATTTGAAATCAGCATCTTTAGCCTGATTGATATCGTAAGACTTTACGTTCATCGTCATGTCCATCCCCATCTGGTTTACCGTAATGGAATAAGGCATTTTAACACCCGCTACATCTTTGTAATCCGAGAATACGGTAGGAACGCTGATCTGTTGCCCCTGAGCTTTTACCGTTCTGGTTTCTCCGGTCTTCAGTCCGGATTTAACGCTGTAATAATAAGTTGTTTCAGGACCTTTGATAGCATAAGAATCTTCACCGCCGATTTTCTCGATTCCCATCAGTTTGTATTCAGGGGATTTGGCAAATGCCATTTCTTCGAAAAGTTCGGTGTTTTTCTGTTTTTCAGCAATCTGTTCCGGCTTCATAGGAACTTTCTGGCCCATCTGCTCGGAATATCCGGTCTTTCCGTCGAATACCTGCTTCTGAACTACCTGGCCCATGGCTGTTACCTGTGTCATTTCTTTTCCGCCCTGCGCCTTTACCATTTTCAGGTCGATGTTCTGGCCCTGCATCGTCATCGAAGCGTTTACGGTATAGGAAGAAATTTTTGAAACGTTCGCTTTTCCTCCGATGGCATCGATATATTTATCGGCTACCGACGCTACCGTTACGCTTGCATCAGCTTTTTTAGCAGATGGTTTTGCCACAGGATTGGCCTGCGTGTCGTAATACTTTACAGGATAACCCAATTTCTCCAGCCCTTCGGAAATATCGGAAGCTTTACCGGCGATAAAAATCCTGCTTTGGTTCGGCATAATGGTCGAATTTACCGCATTCGAAACATCAGCAGCCGTTACTTTGTCGATAGACTTCAGGTAATTGGTATAGAAATCATCCGGAAGATCCTGGATTTTCTGGTTCAGGGCAAATCTTGCAATGGTGGCCGGCTGCTCAAGCGCCAGGATGAAAGACCCTTTAAGCTTGGCTTTGGCATTGGCCAGTTCCTCCGGTTTTACGTTAGAGATTGAATTAAGCTCGTTCATGAATTCCTTCACTGCCTTATCCGTTACCTCATTCCTTACGCTGGCACTTGCGGAGAACTGTGGAGAGTATTTGCTTGAACTCATGTTGGAATAGGCTCCGTAAGTAAAACCGTTCTTCTCACGAAGGTTCATGAAAAGCCTTGCTTCACCGCCGCCGCCAAGGATATAGTTTGCGATTGTTGCCGGGAAATAGTTGGGATCTTTCATTTTCAAGGTATTCAGGTTATTCACCGAAACCACGGACTGTACGGCAGAAGGAACATCTACCACATCGATTTCCGTTTTAGCCACATTGGCAGCAGGTTCTACCGGAGTGATCGGCGTATTGGCCTTTTTCCATCCGCTGAAAGCCTTTTCAACCATCGGCTTTACCTTATCGAATTTAACGTCTCCTACGATGACCAGATAAGCATTGTCCGGAGTATAGTATTTTTTATAGATATTCTGTACGTCAGCCAGCTGGATCCTGTTGATGGTTTCTACTGTTTCAAATTCGCCTCTTGAGGTGTTTTTTCCGTACATCAACGCATTGGAAACCCTTGAAGCAATGGCAGAAGCATTTTTTTCTTCGGATTTCAGTCCTTCAATAGCCCTGTCTTTAGAATCCTGGATCTCTTCAGCCGAAAATTTAGGATTAACGATGGCATCGGCCATCAGGCCTAAAACTTCAGGGAAATATTTGGAAAGCGAGTTTGCAGAAGCACCGTTGGAAGAGAAATTCAGGTTGGCTCCAAGGTAATCCACTTTTTTGTTGAAGGCATCCTTACTCATGTTCATCGTTCCGTTTTCGAACTGTTCCGCCATGATTTCGCTTGCACCCACTACATTTCCTTCGTAATAAGGAGGCCGGTCCATCGACAGGCTGGCGCTTACCCTCGGAAGCTTGTTGTTTTCCACGACCATTACGGTAAGTCCGTTGCTCATCTGGAACGTCTTCGGTTTTGCAATGTTGATGGCTGGGGTAGGTCCCGGCTTCGGCATGGCATTAAGATCTATTTTCTGTGCTGAAACCATTCCTGCGAAGAAAAATGCTGCAGCTATATATGTCAATTGCTTTTTCATTTGTAAAATTTAATTTTTAATAATCATTTAAACCTGAAATCCCTATGGATTATTTTTTCTCAGGAACATAGTTGATGATTACTCTCTGGTTGGAGTTAAGATACTTTTTAGCCGCATTCTGAAGATCCTGTCTGGTGATTGACCGGTAAATATCGATTTCTTTATTAATCAGATTGGTATTGCCCATCAGAACGTGGTTGGTGGCCAGTGAAGCAGCAATTCCCTGAATGCTGGAGTTCGCGTTTACAAACTGGTTTTCAAACTGGTTCTGCAGTTTCTGGTAATCTTCTTCAGAGATCAGCGTCGTCTGCAGTTTTTTGATTTCCGTATCGATATCTGCCTGTAATGTCGCTTTCGTGGTCTGTCCCATCGGGATTGCGAAGAAAGCAAAAATCCCGTAGTCTTCAAGACCCTGGTTGAAAGCCTGTACCTGTAAAGCTTTCTTATCCTGGTCAACCAGTTTTTTATACAGAACGGAAGATTTACCGTTGCTTAAATAAGATGAAAGCATATCTAATACATAAGCATCTTTTTCTTTGTTGGCCGGGGTTCTGTAAGCAAATACATAAGCAGGAAGCTGGATGTTCGGATCCGTTGCGGTTACTTCCTTCTCCTGGGTGATTGGTGCGTCTTTCGCGTAATTCTTAGGGTAAAGGGTTCCTTTCGGAATTCCTCCGTAATACTCCTGGATCCACTTTTTAGTCTGTTCAGGCTTAATATCTCCTGCTACCACCAGCGTGGCATTGTTCGGAACGTAGAACTTTTTGTAGAACGCCTGGAACTCTTCAAGCTTTGCAGAGTTAAGATCTTCCATAGAACCGATCGTCGGCCAGTTGTACGGGTGGTTGGTAAATAAATTTTTCTGGATGGTTGTGAAAAGGTTTCCGTACGGCTGGTTATCCATTCTAAGCCTTTTCTCTTCTTTTACAACTTCTCTTTGCGTATCAACGCCAACCTGGTTGATAACCGCGTGACGCATTCTTTCTGCTTCCATCCACAGGCCTAGCTGCTCGTTGTTGGATGGGAAAGTTTCATAGTAATACGTTCTGTCGTTTGTGGTATTGGCATTGTTTTGCCCTCCGTTTGAAGAAACGATCTTGAACCAGTCGCCTCTTTTGATATTGGGAGTTCCTTCAAATAACAGATGCTCGAAAAAGTGAGCGAAGCCGGTTCTTCCTTTTACTTCATCTTTGGCACCTACGTGGTACATTACACTTGTTGTAACTACCGGAGCAGAATTATCCTGATGAAGAATCACGTGAAGGCCGTTTGGCAGGTCATATTCTTCGAATTTAATTTGTTGTGCATTCAGGGCCATTCCGAAGAAAGCCGCTGCAGCAACAGAAAGAAGTCGCTTTTTCATAAAGTAGAAATTGTTTTGTCAATGAGTCCCAAAATTACACTAATTGTTACATTATCAAAATAAAAATTCCGTCGGAAAAGATTTCTTTATATAAATCATAAAAATTCCAAAAAGTGGTATTAAATTTATGAGTAGAGATTAGAATAAAAATTACTTTTGTAAATAAGAAACCGCTGTTATAATGAAAAACATTTCCAACCTGAAAATTTCTCATGACTCACTGGTCACTTTATTCAGCCAGGCTCCGGTAGCCATGTCTCTGCTGATGGGCGATGATTTTATCATCAGTAATGCCAATGAGCAGATGCTGAGCCTTTGGGGGAGAGAGGCTTCGGTAATCGGAAAATCCATATTCGAGGCTATTCCCGAGATAAAAACCCAGGGATTTGACGAAATCCTGAACAATGTCTACCGTAAAGGAGAAGTGTTCAAGGGAAACAAATGGCCGGTTTTTTTAAATAAATACGGAAATTACGAAGAGCATTTTTTCGATTTTATCTATTCCCCGGTTTATAATGATGATAAACAGATTACGGGGATCAGTGTAGCTGCCACTGAGGTTACCGACCAGGTCATCTCCGAACGGAAGCTGATCGACAGCGAGTACCGTTTTGAAGATCTTATTAAAAAATCGGACTATTGTATTGCGATTTACCGTACCGAAGATCTTTACATTGAGCTGGCCAATGAGCCGATGCTGAAAACATGGGGAAAGGATGCTTCGGTTATCGGAATGAAGCTGGAAGATGCACTTCCGGAGCTGGAAGGTCAGCCCTTTATCGGTATCCTGAAAGATATATTCAGGACCGGGAAATCCTATATGGCGACGGAAGATTCGGCAGACCTGGTGGTAGATGGTAAGCTTCAGACTTTTTATTATAATTTTTCATACAAGCCCCTGAAGAATTCTGCGGGTGAAGTTTATGCCATTTATAATGTGGCCGTTAACGTTACCGATTTGGTAATTACCCGGAAAGAAGTCCAGGAAAGAGAAAGGAAATACCGGGATCTTGCCGATTCCATGCCGCAATTCGTATGGACCAGCGACAAGCATGGCCGGATTAATTACATGAACGATAGCTGGTACAGGCATATGGGTTTTCATAAGGACGAGGATCCCAACGAAGCGATAAGGAAAGTGGTCAGGCCGGAAGTTTATCCCGGGATTGTAAAAATCTGGGAAGAAAGCCTGAAAACGGGGAAGCCCTTTGAGATGGAATATGAGTTTGCCGATCCCAAGAATCCCGAGGTCTACCGTTGGTTCCTGGGAAGGGCAGTGGCCAATTTCGGTCAGGACGGAGAAATCAGCCAGTGGACCGGTACTTTTACGGATATTGATGATTTCAAACAGCTGCAGGCCCAGAAAGACAATTTCCTGGGAATTGCCAGCCATGAACTGAAAACACCGCTGACCAGCCTTAAATTATACACCCAGTTTATTGAAACCAGCCTCAGCAAACAGGGAGATCTTAAAAATGCCGAGGTAGCTAAAAGAATGAACAGCCAGATCGATACGCTTACCGAACTGGTAAATGATCTGCTGGACGTTACCAAAATCCAGAACGGCAAAATCCAGCTGAATGAATCCGAATTCGATTTTGACCGGCTGGCAGAAGATGTGATTGTTGAACAGCAGATGACGGCACGGCATAAAATTATTTTTCATAAAAATGAAATCGGAAAAGTAACAGCAGACCGGCACCGGATCTCGCAGGTCATGAGCAACCTTATCAGCAATGCCATTAAATATTCTCCCGATGCCGACGAAATTATTGTATCTACGGAATTAAGCCGCGATGCGATCAGATTCAGCGTAAAAGATTTTGGAATCGGTATCCCGGAAGATAAGCAGCAAAAGGTTTTCGAACAGTATTACCGGGTAAGCGGAACCAAAGAGCATACCTTCCCGGGCTTGGGCCTGGGCTTATATATTTCATCCGAAATTATCAAAAGAACGGGCGGCAGGATTTATGTTCACTCCGTTGAAGGAAAGGGGTCTGATTTTTGCTTCGAGATACCTAAAATTAAAATATAAAACATGTCTACTTCTACACAAATTTTAGTCTTGGATGACAGTCCTGCAATTGTTGATTCCATTGAAATGATGATGGAGCTGGAAGGATTAAGCGTTGCCAAGTTCTATAAAGGGTCAGATATGCTCAATGCATTGAATGCTCAGCCTAAACCTGATGTGATTTTAATGGACATGTGGCTTTCCGGTGAGGACGGACGGGACATCTGCCGCACCATAAGGGCCGATGAAAACCTGTGTGATATCCCTGTACTCATCATGTCGGCCAGCCGTGGTCTGGAACAGTCTGCCCTGGATGCCGGAGCCAACGATTTCATTGCCAAGCCATTTGATATGGGGGATATGATTACCCGGGTGAGAACTTACATCAAAGAGATTTAAATATTTTACCTTCTTTTTTATAAAATTAAAGCATCAGGGTTTTCAAAACTCTGAAGCTTTCTCATGATTTAAAAATAGAAATCCGGCATTAAAACCCGGAACCGGGCCAATGCATGGATGTTTATGGATCGGAATTTGAATTCTCCTTATAATACACTAATTTTGTATTCCTAATTTTTTTGCAGTATGGAGGATTATTTGAAAGGACTGAATGAATCACAATTTGATGCCGTTACCTCACTTGAAGGACCATTGATGGTTCTTGCAGGGGCAGGTTCCGGGAAGACGCGGGTTCTTACCATGCGTATTGCCCATCTGATTACCAATGGTGTAGACCCCTTCAATATTCTGGCATTGACCTTTACCAATAAAGCCGCAAAGGAAATGAAAGAGCGTATTGCCAAAGTGGTGGGGCAGAGTAACGCAAGAAGTTTGTGGATGGGAACTTTCCACTCCGTATTTGCAAGGATTCTGAGAGGTGAGGCGCACTACCTGGGATATCCTTCCAATTTTACAATTTACGACCAGCAGGATGCGCTTAATGTTATTAAGAAAGTCCTGAAAGATATGAATATCGATGCCGATTTATATAAGCCCAAAAAGGTACAGTCGAGAATTTCCACCTATAAAAATAACCTGATTACCGTAAAAGCCTATTTCAACAACCCGGAATTGCTGGAAGCGGATGAAAAGGCCAACATGAAATTTATCGGGCAGATTTACCAGCGGTATGTAGAGCAGTGCTACAAAAACGGATCGATGGATTTCGATGATTTACTGCTTAAAACCAATGAATTGCTGACCCGCTTTCCGGAAGTGCTGGCGAAATACCAGGACCGTTTCAGGTACATCCTGGTGGATGAGTACCAGGATACCAACCATTCCCAGTACCTGATCGTAAAAGCACTGGCCTCAAAATTTGAAAACATCTGCGTGGTAGGGGATGATGCCCAGTCGATTTACTCTTTCCGCGGAGCCAATATCTACAACATCTTAAACTTTAAAAAAGATTATCCGGACGCCATAACGGTGGCTCTGGAGCAGAATTACCGCTCGACACAGAATATTGTGAATGCGGCCAATGTCGTAATCGCCAAAAACCTTCAGCAGTTCAAGAAAAATGTATTCAGCGAAAACGAAGAAGGAGAAAAAATTAAAGTCTACCGTTCGCTTTCAGATGCGGATGAGGCCAACTTCGTAGCCGGAAACATCTGGGAATCCCGGAACCGCGATCAGCGGAAATACAGCGATTTTGCCATTTTATACCGGACCAACTCCCAGACGCGTGCTTTTGAAGATGCGCTGAGGCGTAAGAATATCCCGTACAAAGTATACGGAGGTTTATCCTTTTACCAGAGGAAGGAAGTAAAGGATCTGATTGCTTATCTCAGGCTTCTGGTAAATGAAAACGATTCCGAAGCCTTGATGCGGATCATCAATTATCCGGTAAGGGGAATCGGTGAAACAACGCAGAACAAACTGGTGGTTTTTGCAGATGCGCAGAATATTTCCGTATCAAAAGTATTGGCCAACCTGCCGATGTATGCCCCGCAATTAGGTCTGAATAATGGGATTTTAAATAAGCTGAACGATTTCTGGTCCATGATCAAAGCCTTTCAGGTACTGCTGAAAACGGAAACGGCCTACAATGTAGCCATGGAAGTCGCCAAACGGAGCGGCCTGATTAAATTCCTGAAAGACGACCAGACGCCGGAAGGCATTTCCAGGGTGGAAAACGTTCAGGAACTGATGAACTCGATGCAGGGATTCATTGAGGAACAGATGCAGCTGGAAGACGGCGACCCGAGCTTGCCGAACTTTCTGGAAAATATTGCCCTTTCTGCCGATACACAGGATAAGAACAACGATGAAGACATGGTTTCCTTAATGACCATTCACCTCTCCAAAGGATTGGAATTCCCGGTAGTCCACCTGGTAGGTTTGGAAGAAAACCTTTTCCCTAGCTTCATGAGTTCGGCCACCAGGGAAGACCTGGAGGAAGAAAGACGTTTGTTCTACGTGGCTCTAACCAGAGCCGAAAAGCAGGCCTTTTTCTCCTATGCAGTGTCCCGTTTCCAATGGGGAAAAATTACTGATGCGGAGCCGTCAAGGTTTTTAAGTGAAATCGATGACGAATACATTGAATTTGTAAATCCGGCGATTGAAAAACGGTTTATCAACAATTCCGGGGTCCGGTCCAATATCTTTGATGAGCATCCTTCCGAAATGAGGAGCTTCAAAAAAGTGGAAAAGAAAAGCATTGAAAGATCGGACAGCTCGAAGCCGGTTGCAGAACCGAAAAAGCTGAGGCCGGTAAGTACCGCAAAAATCGTTAACCCGAGCGGTGCTTCTTCACAGGATATTGAAGTGGGCGACAAGGTAAGGCATGACCGTTTCGGAGTCGGGGAAGTGACTTTCCTGGACGGCACTGATCCGCAGAACATCAAAGCCAAAGTGGTCTTCCAGCATGAAGGCGAAAAGAACCTGATCCTAAAATACGCCAAACTGACGAAGATTTAAAACTTCCAACCGCCGAACGGATTTTACAGATATCAACTGTTTTAAATCCGTTCGGTTGACAAATCGTTAATTCATGATTTTTGCGGAAGCCGGATTTAGCTGAAATAATGACAGTAAAAGGCTGGAAGAGGGATGCCGGATACCGGGAGTTTTTATGGTCAATACTTCTAAAATATTTTGTTGAAACCCGGATCTATAATGCTATTTAAACGATTCCTTTACGGTGGGTGAGCGGATTCGATGCCACACGCAATCACCTGTGTAATCGATGGGAAATAAATCTCACGGTAATCCACTTCAGCCAAAGTATAATCTTTAAAAGTACCTGCAATCATCCGTGAAAATCCTTACAGCCCGTAGGAGATAAAATTCATGTCAATCCAGTTATACATTATAAACCTGCACGCCCTACAGCAAATTTCATAGGCAATCATCAGAATGAGACCGTATCGATTCGTATCTTTAAGCCTTAAAAGTTCTACAATGAAAAGGATTCTCTTATTTTTAGCCCTGACTTTATGTTCGGCACCATTATTTTCACAGGAGTATAACACGATACAGAATATCCATTATTACGATGATAAAACAAACCGATCCGATGCCTACATCAATGAAAGATGTGTACTGGATATTTATATTCCGAAAAATATAAAGAATTTCCCGACCGTGATCTGGTTTCATGGCGGAGGCCTGACAGGCGGACAGAAAGAAATTCCCGAAGGGTTAAAAAATAAAGGGATCGCCGTGATCGGAGTGAATTACCGGCTTTCGCCCAAAATAAATGCCCCGAAATACATCGAAGATGCCGCTGCTGCCACCGCATGGATCTTTAAAAATATCAGGAATTATGGCGGAAGGGAAGATCTTGTCTTTATTTCAGGGCATTCAGCCGGAGGATATCTGGCCGTTATGGTAGGTTTAAACAAAATGTACCTGAACAAATACGGAATTGATGCCAATCAATTGGCAGGAATCATTCCGTTCAGCGGACAGATGATTTCCCACTTTACCACCCGGCAGGAAAAAGGAATCGGCGAACTGGATGCCAGGATCGACGATTATGCACCGTTGCATTTTATCAGGGCCGATGCACCGCCGTTACTGCTGATTACAGGAGACCGCGAAAAAGAACTGCTGGGAAGATACGAGGAAAATGCCTATATGGCCCGGATGATGAAGCTGAAAGGGCATAAAGAAACCACCTTATACGAATTACAGGGGTTCGATCACGGCGGAATGGCACAGCCTGCGTTTCCGCTTTTAATCAATGAAATCAAAAGGATTGAGAAATTAAAAAAATAAAATTTCCGCAAAAGAGTAAATACGGGCTTTGCAGAATTTATTTTTGCAAAGCTTTTTTATTCTTTGTCAGGTGAATTAAAATATATGGGTATGGGAATTTTTTATAACAATGCGGTTTGCGACATCTATATAGGAAAAAGTGCGGGGGTAAAGGTAATGCAGGACATCAGGAGTGCCCGTAAAAACGTGAAAATCGTTTCCCCCTACCTTTCGCCTGTTCTCATTAAGGAACTTATCGATCTCCATTCAAGGGGGATCCGGATCAGGCTGATTACCAGCGATGAAATTGAAGACTTTTACGGATATGATAAAAATATCCACAAGCTCATTATCCAGCATAAGCATGTTGACGAGGAAGCAAGGCAGAAAAGGGATAACCTTTTGAGTTTGTCGGGAACCCTTCTGCTTGCCATGATTGGGCTGGGTATGGTTTTATTGCCCCTAATGTATCTCCTAAACAATTTTAAACTGGCGTATGGCTTTATCGCTGTGGTTCTGATGTTTTTTGTACGGGATGCTGTGGTTAAGAAAATAAAAAGAACGAAAGTATATCATTATACCTATAAGCAGCTTTTCCCGTTTAAGGTTTTTGTTTCTCCCAACAGTGGAAATTCCACAAACAAAACATTCGTTCACAGCAAAATTTATATCATCGACGACGAAATTGCCTATATCGGCTCGCTCAACTTTACTAAAAGCGGAATGCGGGATAACCATGAGACCAGGATCAGAACAACCGATCCTGATGCCGTGGCCAGGATTATAGAAGAAGTAAAAGAAGTGTTCTACCATTCCAAACTGCCCGAAAGGGACATCCAGTTCTGGGGAAGCCAGCTGTATGAAGAACCCGATCGTTAAGTTGAATGCTTAAGGGTGAATGGGGAATTTTGCTTCGCAAGTGAATGGGGAATTTTTTAGGATTTGAAAAATTGACAAGCGCAGCGGATTGACGATTCACTATTGATCCTTGAATCCACTGTCATTTTTGATTGGAAAATGAATGGTGAATTTAGCCCCTGTATAAATTGACAAGCGCAGCGAATTCACCATTCACCATTCACATTTACCGCTCTACCAGTTCCTTTACCTGTTCTCCGTAAAAATCGGTTTCTGCTTTATTGATTTTCAGCAACCGATACCATTTCCGGAAGGCTCCGATGAACACCACCAGCATAAGAAGCATTGCGATCACTGCCAAGGAAGCCAGGAGGTACTGCCCTTTGGGAATATAAATGGAGGTAACCTGGATGTAGCCTGCCCAAAATGTAATCACGGCCATGAAAACGCCGGGAATGGCGGAGCATAAGGCATACTTTCCACGGTTCAGACGGATGAGCATGGTGGTACATACGATTAGTCCGCAGGCAGCCAGCAGTTGGTTGCTGATCCCGAACAGCGGCCAGATGCTGCTTACGTTTCCGGTGAAGACCAGATAACCCCAGGCAAAGGTGAAGACCAGGCTGCTGATGATAATCCCTGGCGTCCAGTTTTTATCATTGAATCTGGGAATAACGGAGCCCAGCATTTCCTGTAGAAAGAAACGGCCGACCCTTGTTCCTGCATCAATAGCCGTAAGGATAAATACCGCCTCGAACATAATGGCAAAATTATACCAGTACGCCATCAGTTGGTCCATATACGGGATCTTGTTGAAAATATGGGCCATACCGACCGCCAGCGACACGGCACCTCCCGTTCTTCCGTGAAGATCAAGACCGATTCTCTGAGAAAAATAGTCGATATCGACCCCATGAAGGGCAGGATGTGCAGCCAGGAAAGCATCGTAAGATTCTTTCGGGGTATTAATCGCAAAATAGTCACCGGGCATTAAGGTACAGGCTGCAATAAGAGCCATTAAAGCTACAAAACCCTCTACCAGCATGGCGCCGTAGCCTACGAAAAGGATTTCCCTTTCACGGTTCAGCATTTTGGGGGTTGTTCCGGTTGCGATTACGGCATGAAATCCGGAAATTGCGCCGCAGGCAATGACGATGAAGATGAACGGCAGTACCGGGCCGCCAATTACGGGTCCGCCGCCGTTAACGAATTGCGTAAGCGCCGGCATCTGTACCGTAGGATGAATAACGATCACACCGATGGCCAGCATAATGATGGTTCCGATTTTCAGGTAGGTCGAAAGATAATCTCTTGGAACCAAAAGCAGCCAGACCGGCAGCACCGAGGCCAGAAACCCGTATAACGGTATAGCAATGGAAATGGTTGTGATATCCCATGAAAACAGGTTGTTCATCGTTTCATTCTGCATCAGGTTATGCCCTCCGACGATTCCGGCAATCAGAAGAATACCACCTAAAATACTGGCAAAAGTCACCGAGTTTTTTCTGTACCGCATGATCAGTCCCATGAGGATGGCAATCGGCATGGTAATGATGACGGTGAACAGCGACCAGGAAGCTTCATGCATGGCATTGATACAGGCTAAAGATAGCCCGGCCAGCGTGAGGATCAGAATGAATAAAATCGCAAAGCCGGCTACCGTTCCCGTGGTCTTGCCGATTTCTTTGGAGGCAATCGTTGCGAGACTTTGACCTTTATGGCGTACGGAAGCAAACAGAACCACCATATCATGGACTCCGCCCCCGAGCACACAGCCGACAAGGATCCATAACGCACCTGGGAGGTATCCGAATTGTGCGGCGAGAACAGGTCCTACCAGAGGTCCGGCAGCAGCAATGGCAGCAAAATGATGTCCGAAAAGGACGTTTTTATTGGTCGCCACGTAGTCTTTACCATCGGCAAATTCTACAGCCGGTGTGGTATTCTGATCATTCAGCTTCAATACTTTATTGGCCATGAAGATCCCGTAAAAACGGTAGGCGATGGCAAAAACAAGTACGGAAACAAAGACGATGGTTAAGGCATTGATATTATTTAATGAATCCATATCGTGTATTTTTTTTATGAATAAATGAATTAACAATTAATTTTTTTTTGAATAATTTAAACAAAAGCCAAGTTAATTATTTTAAGCATATAAAATAACAGGATGTATATCAATTTAGCAAATTAGCGCACTGTTCAGCTATAGTTCACTGATATTAATGATGCTATGAATTCATGCATATATCAATTAATTGATTACGGCACTTATTTTCTGCCAGAGTACATCATCAAAATCCCAAGGGCAGGGTTAACATTATCTGCCACATCGCTCATCCGGATGATAACGAGCCTTTTGCCGGGAACCACATAGATTTTCTGATCATTTTGCCGGTGGCGCAGAACATATCGGTGCATCCGGAATTAAATTTCCATTGAACTGAATTAGGGTCTGCGGAAGCTGATAGCCCGGTTTACCGTCCGGCCACCCTCAATACCCATAAGCCGGATTGATATTCTGGGATGCGGAAAATTTATTTTTTGTGAGTAACGATAAACTGAACCATTTCATCGGTAAGTTGGTCCATATAAGTCCGGTCCGTTTTTCCAAAACCGTGGATACCGTCTTTTACCACGACCAGAGTCGATTCAACGTTTTGCTTTTTCAGCTTTCTGACCAGCTTTTTCGAATGCTTTAGGGGAGCTACTTTATCTTTATCGCCGTGAAGGATGAAAGTAGGGATTCCGTTTTCGGTATCATTGATGGGGGATACGGTTTCCAGATAGTCGATGGCTTTTCTTTTTTCTGTGTTGATGTCGTATCCTGAAATTCCGTACACCAGTTTTTCCCTGATTTCGACAATCGGTTTAAAAAACCATCCTACAATGGTAACGGGAACTTTACCCAATCTGGTATGTAAAAGCTTATTCAGGTCCGTAGGTCCGAAATTGTCTACGACGTAATTTACTTTTGCGGAATAAGGCGAGAGCTCAGAACTTCCCTTATATTCATTGTCCGGTGTATATGCCGCAAGAAGAGACATATGTGCTCCTGATGAGGCTCCGAAATAGCCGATATTGTCAGGATCGAAGTGATATTGCTCTGCATTTTTACGTACCCATCTTACGGCATCTTTCGTATCTTCAATAGGTACCGGGAAGTGTACCGTTTCACTGACCAGGGTGTAATCGATGCTGATGACGGCATAATTCTTTTCGACGAGCTTTAAAATAAAACGTTCGATGTAATTATCCGCCCTTACGACCTGATCACCTTTGGCCCAGGCACCGCCATGAACGTAAATAACCACCGGAAGTTTTTCCGTCGGCTGATTTTTAGGCCGGTAGAGATCCAGGGAAACCGGTGTTCCCAAGGAATTGGTTTTGTAAACGATCTCTTTGGTCATGACCGTTCTTTCAGGAAGGAGGGTACTGGGAGGGAACTTCTGTTCGGGAAGCTCCTGAGAAAATCCTGCTGTGAAAGAGGTTAAAAGGAAAATAAAAAACAGGTTTAAAGAAAACCTGTACAATATACTTTGGTGAAATTGTTTCATAAAATACGATGCGGAGAAGATCTGATTTTTCTCTGCAGAAAAGGTTATCAAAAGTCTTACCAATTATTATTTTCCCAGTTTCAAAAAGGATTGGTCATTGTTTATAAAATCAGTTCCTGAAACAACTTTTCAAACGTTTTTTCCAGGTCTTTTGATTTTCCGGGATGAGGTCTCGAAGTCTGTACCGAGGCACTTCTTACCGCGGTAAGCCACCGGAACCTGTCCGGGATATCGAGCAGGGCAATCGGGCCGCCGTCTTTTTTCCCTTCGGCAATCTTTTTGAAGCTTTCGAGATTCTGGTGTACATCTTCATAGTCCAGTTTGCTTCTCATCAGACGGAACTTATCGGGACACAGGTAGAAGTCTACCTTAATGAATTTCTCTCTTTTGGAAAACATCACCAGTCCGATGTTGAAAAACTCTTCTCTTTCAACCTTCGGAACCAAACGGATCACGGCATATTCGTAAATTTTATCCTCTTGCATTTTTGGCTTCGTTTAAAAAGATTTCAGAATGTTCCAGTCTTGTCTTCAGGAATTTGAAATAGACATCACGGATTTCGTCCGGGCTTTCTTCGGCATCTTCCCAGTGCAGCCAGTCCTGCGGGATCAGATCGACAATTTCCCTGAAAACGGCATCATTCAGAACTTCCTTTGCCAGCTGATCGGCTTCATCGAGCTTTGCCGCCTGAGGAAGCAAAACATGGTCTTTCACATATTTGAAAGGGGTTTTTGCCGCTGTATCGAAATTCTGCCAGGAATGGTGGAAGTAAAAGGAAGCGCCGTTATCGATGATCCACAATTCTTTATGCCACATCAGCATATTGGTATTTTTGAAGGTACGGTCGATATTGGTGATAAAGGCATCCAGCCATACGATTTTCGAGGCCAGCAGCGGATCTACGGAAATGCCGGGGTCGTACGTAATCGATTCCGAAAGATAATGCAGTCCGAGATTCAGTCCTTCCGAATTCTTCAGCAGGTCCTGGATTTCCTCATCGGCTTCCGTTCTTCCGAAATCCACATCCAGGTTTACAAAAACCAATTCGGGGATTTTCAGCCCCAACGCCTCCGTGATTTTTCCGCCCAACAGTTCGGAAATCAGCATTTTCACGCCATGCCCCGCACCGCGGAATTTGAGCACATATTTAAAATCGTCATCAGCTTCTGCCAATGCAGGGAGTGAACCTCCCTCACGAAGCGGCAGGATGTAACGCATGACTGTTACCGTTCTTAAGTCCAACATGCAGCAAAAATAAGGTTTTCCTTTGTGTTTGTTTCTATTTTTAATATTTTTAAGAGGGAATTGGGTGCAAAACCTAAGCAGGTAGGCCAATGCTCTGTCTGGTTGAAGTTAAATTAATCGGTAACAGTGTCTGCTCATATTTAAAATTGAATAAAAAATAAATTATGGAAATTACAAAAAAGAAGAATATCGTTATTTCAAATCCGGAAACCAGGGACTTTTTGGCCGATGCCTTTTATCCTGAAAACGGAATCGGGCTGCCGCTGGTCATTTTTGTTCACGGCTATAAAGGCTATAAAGACTGGGGTGCCTGGAACCTGATGGCGGAGAAGTTTGCAGAGGCCGGTTTTTTCTTTGTTAAATTTAATTTTTCGCACAACGGAACGACGGTCGGCGATCCGCTGAATTTCGGTGATCTCGAAGCTTTTGGCAATAACAATTACTCCAAGGAACTTTCCGATCTGGGAGCCGTCATTGATTATTTTACTGCGGACAAGGCCGTAGATCAGGATAAAATCGTCCTGGTAGGCCACAGCAGAGGAGGAGGGATTTCCATTATTAAAACCTATGAAGATGAGCGTATTCATGGGCTGATTACCCTGGCCAGCGTCGATACCCTGGACCGTTTTCCGAAAAATGAAGCCTTTGAAAACTGGAAGAAAGAAGGAGTATACTATGTAACGAATGGACGTACAAAACAGGAAATGCCGCATTATTACCCATTCTATGAAGATTATGAAAAAGATGTCCACCGTTTTGATGTAGAACGGGCTACCGAAATGGCAAAAGCTCATTTTTTAATTATCCACGGGACCAATGATGAGAGCGTACCGGTAAAGCATGCTGAGCATCTTCATTTGCTGCACCCGAATTCCGAATTATATCTGATTGAAAATGCGGATCATACTTTCGGAGCAAAAGAACCCTGGGAAAGTGGTCAGCTTCCTGAAAACCTGAATCGGGTAACTGAAAAATGTATCCGTTTCATTAAAGAAAAAATATAAATTCATGGAAATAGGGTATTTTTTGTTAAAAGAGATTTGCCATCAGTAAAAAAATCCTATCTTGGTGATAAATATTATTAACCTAAAATCCAGATTATTATGAAAAATTTACATCAAGCTCAGAAATTAAGCAGAGCGGCTCAGAAAAGCATTACGGGAAGGGGGCCGGCATCTTCTTCCTGCCCGCCGACCGGATGTTATGACAATGCCATTAATAACAGCAATGACCGGTGCTACATCCTTTCCTGCCGTTCGGTATATGGTTATATGCAAACCGTCAACGGAACCCGTAAATGTTGTTTCTGAAATTACAGGCCGTAAATATTGTAACAGACTTAATTTAAAATAAAACGATCTATCCAGATTACTATGAAAAATTCAAATTTAAAAAATGCTCAGAAACTGAGCCGGGAATCCCAGAAACATATTTCGGGAGGCGACAAACAACTGATTTGCCAGTCAGGCTGTGTGAAATATTACTTCAGTGATGGCCAGGGAAACTGTAAAGCTCCGCCATGTAACGAATTAACGGGAAGTGAAGTCGTGATCGACGGCCGGACACAGTGTTGCTTTTAAACATAAATAAAATCAGCCGTTCTACTGCGGGAACGGCTGATTTGTACATTGTAATTACACTTTGCCATAAACCGGAATCATGCAACAATCAATCTGAATGATCTGACTGTTCCCGGTACTGATCGGCTAAACTAAATTAAATCAAAAATCTTTTGCTATGAAAAATTCAAATTTAAAAAATGCCCGGAAGCTGAATCGTGAAGCACAGAAGCAGATTACGGGAGGCGACAAAGTTTTGGTATGTTCGGCAAGTGGATGCTATAACGATTACATAAGTGACGGCCAGGGGAACTGCGTGGTACCGCCATGTGCACCTCCCAATCTGGGGACAGAAGTAAAGAATGCCAACGGCCGCTGGCAGTGCTGCTACTAAGCTTTAGAATAAATAAAAAAGGAGTGAATATTTTCACTCCTTTACTTTGTATATGGTTTCTTGTTATTTAACGTGAGTTCGACCGTAGTGGAATCATATTCAGTAGTTATTTTATTCAAAAATAAAAATGAAGGTGATTCAGTCGGAATTTTGATTAATACTCATCGTGCAAGAACAAATACACAGTTTATGCTTCTGATAGGATTTTATCCTATCCTGTACTAAGCCGTCCTTTCAGGACTTTAAAACAAGAGAAATCCCTCCCTGATAAAAAAAAGGCCGGTTATTCAGGATTGAATAAGAATTCCTCTGGTAAAGCGATAACTTATTCAGTTTAATGATCAGGACCTTTGATCCTATGCCTGACAGGAGAAACTTCCGGCATCCAGCTTCCCTCTTCCAGCATTTATATTACGGTTTGTACTTAGAATTCACGTTACTTAATGAGCAACTTCCAGGCCTCATCAATTTTACTCTCCACCAACAATCCCTGAGCCTGACGATGGATCTCTTCATCGGAATGACAGTCTCCTTCGGGAAGTACTTCCACATTGGCCAGCATCCCCAGGTCATTTCCGGTAAAAATGCGGCTGTATCTGATGGCTTCCGGCAATTGGTCGAAACCGATGCCTTTGGTAACCAGCGGTTTCGGAACTTCAAAGAGATTGTTTTCATTATTCCTTGAATACCAGTTGCTGCCGAGACGGGCCACCATATCCAGCTTGGCCTGGTCCAGGTTGCCGTTTTCATCCAGGTATTCTTCGCGGATATGGATTTTCTGTACTTCACAGATCACCAGGTTTCCGGCGCCGCCCTGATTACCCAGTGATTTTACTTCCAATACTTTGCATTCAAAGTTGACCGGGCATTCTTCAATCAGTTTTGGCTGTACCAGATCCGCTTCTTTCATGGTCAGTCCGGATTTAATAAATTCGTTCACGCCGTCTCCGTATTCGGTGGAAGCCAGCGAAATCTGCTGCACGATCGGGAAATTCACGGTCCCGATTACCACTTCCGGCACTTCGAGCACGTTTTCCAGGGTATGTTTCGTCGTATTGTCCCGCACCCTCCTCGATGGTGAGAAGATTAAGATGGGCGGTACCGTACTGAACATATTGAAAAAGCTGAACGGCGACAGGTTGCTGTTCCCGTCTTTATCAACCGTGGAAGCCAGAGCAATCGGTCTTGGCGAAATGGCCGTCTGCATCACCGTCTGCAGCTGTACAGCGGTTATTTCGGATGGAATGAGTGTCTTCATATTTACATTAATTCTTTTAACACATAAGTCACATTAGATTTAAGATCTTATACCTTGAAATATTTAAGAACACATCAGATCGAAAATCAGAGATTTTCATTATTCCAGTGTTTCGAAAATTTTGCTTACAAATGTCTCCGTCCCTTCACTATAGAGATTATATACATTAAAGTTTACCAATATAGACTTTGGAACTTTTAATAAATTCATGTAATTAATGACCTGTGCTTTGTGAATCTTGTTCATTTCTGCAACAGATTTTATTTCCAGAACAATAGTATTTTCTATTAAAAAATTACATTTTACCGTACAGTCAATCTTCACATCTTTATAAATAAGAGGAATCTCAAGTTCACTTTTATATTTCATACCAAATACCTGGAATTCTCCTTCGAGACATTTATGGTACGCATTTTCATAAAGACCCGGGCCTGCAACTTTATGAACTTCTATACATGCACCGATAATTTTATAGGTAAGTTCATTAACATACCTTTTTGTAAGCTTTCTCATCTGTTTGTGTATTAAAAAATGAAAATCTCAGATTTTCAGTCTAATGTGTTCTTTTTCTAATGTATTTAAAATAAAATCTCTTTGTGACTTACGTGTTTAATGTTTTTTGATCTTTGATTATTTTGAAGGGATAATCTTACCTGAAACTTCACCGAAGCCCACTCTTATCCCGTCTTTTTCCGCCCAGGCTTTCATGGTGACGGTATCGTTGTCGTTGATGAATTTTCTTTCTTCCCCGTTGCTCAGTTGGATCGGGTTCTGGCCTCTCCACGTGAGCTCAAGCATCGAACCGAACGATTTCGGGTCGCTTCCGGAGATGGTTCCGCTGGCATACATATCACCGACTTCCACGTTACAGCCGTTTACCGTATGGTGGGCAAGCTGCTGCGTCATGTTCCAGTACATATGTTTGTAATTGCTTTCGGAGATCAGGTTGTGTTCACCGTTTTCAGGCTGAATGTATACCTCAAGATTAATGTCATAATTCTTATCGCCTTCGAATTTAAGGTAGTCCAGTACTTCAGGATCCTGTTTCGGGGAAGCGGTTCTGAAAGGCTCCAGCGCTTCCAGGGTAACCACCCACGGAGAAACCGACGAACCGAAATTTTTTGCAAGGAACGGCCCTAGCGGAACATATTCCCAGGACTGGATGTCTCTTGCCGACCAGTCATTGAAGACCAACATTCCGAAGATGGCATCTTCCGCTTCCTGCGTAGGAATGCTTTCTCCCATCTCGGTGTTTTTATTGATGATAAAAGCCATCTCCAGTTCGAAATCCAGTTGCTTGCATGGCCCGAATACCGGCTGATCGGCATCGGCAGGTTTCATCTGGCCTTTCGGACGGTTGATTTCCGTACCGGAAACCACGATCGAAGAAGCTCTGCCGTGATATCCTACCGGCAGGTGTTTCCAGTTTGGCAGTAAAGCGTTGGCCGGATCCCTGAACATTTTCCCTACATTGGTGGCATGCTCGATGCTGCTGTAGAAATCCGTATAGTTCGGAATATGTACCGGCATCATCATTTTTACCTGGTCCAGGTCATAGAAGGCTTCTTCAATGGTTTTTTCATCTTTCGAGAGGATGGAACCTTCCTGAAGAAGTTCCTGGATTTTTGCCCGCACCGCATTGGTTACCGGCTTTCCAAGTTCAATAAATTCATTCAAAGTATAAGCTTCGAAGATGTTATCTTCAAGACCTTCGATATCTTCAAAATAGGCTAAGTCGTATAAAGTGGCCAGGTCGATCACCTGATCCCCGATTCTTGTACAGCAGGCGATAAATTCTTTGTTGAACACGGCTACCCCGAAAGGAATGTTGTGTATGGAAAAATCTGAATCTGCTGCGTATTCTACAAATGATTTCATAAGCTTATAATTTTAATTTGGTTTACAGTAAGGTGTTTTGAGTTGATACTGACATAAATTACATAATTTCCGCCGTAAATGCACGGCAGCCATTGCGGTTTGTGAAATATTTAAGACCGTTGTGTTTCCTTAAGAATACCGGAAAGAAAATTCAAAAACTTCCTGATAAAACGGTAACTCAAGGGAATAGACAACAGTTATTTATTGGATTTTGCTTTTGAGAAAGATTCTTCATCGATCCATCGGTCGCGGGTATTGATGTCGATCAGGTAAAGAATATTATCCTGCTTTGTAAGCAGCAGGGTTTTGGCTACCGGGACCGGCACTTTCTTGTTTTCCAGCATATCGGCTCGCAGGGAAATGATATTTTTTTTGTTTCTGACGATATCTCCTGAAAAGACATTGGAATTGCTCTCTCCCGTAGCTTTGTCATCGAAAACTTCTACGTAAGTGGCTTTATTTCCTTTGATGACGATGAAATCCCGTTCGGTATGGTCGGCTTCATCCTTAATGAAAACAAATTTTTTGTTGTCGATATTTACTGTTTCCAGGTTTTGGTTGAGACCTTTCCTTTCTTCAAGCCTGTTAAGAATGCTGTTTATTGAACCGTATTGTGCTTTTGCGGCAAAAGCAGTTCCTAAGAATAACATTCCGATGATTAATTTTTTCATACTGCTGTGTTTGTATAAAAAGTTTTGCCAGGACGGTTTATCCTGACAAAACTCTGTATGATTGTTTAAATTAAAGATTTCCTCTTTTTTCCTGCTCTCTTTCCAGGGCTTCAAATAACGCTTTGAAGTTTCCTGCCCCGAAGCTCTGGGCCCCGTGTCTCTCAATAATTTCGAAGAACAGGGTAGGACGGTCTTCTACCGGTTTTGTAAAGATCTGTAACAGATACCCTTCTTCATCATGATCGATCAGGATTCCAAGGTCCTGCAGTTTTTTAAGATCTTCATCAATAGGTCCCACTCTTTCAGGAACCATATCGTAATACGCTTCCGGCGGAGCGGAAAGGAATTCCACACCACGTTTCTTCAGTTCGGTTACGGTATGGATGATGTCTTTGGTAGCCACGGCAATGTGCTGTACGCCTTCCCCTTCGTAGAAATCAAGGTATTCTTCCACCTGGGATTTCTTTTTACCTTCGGCCGGTTCATTGATCGGGAATTTGGCAAATCCGTTTCCGTTGGACATTACTTTGGACATTAAGGCAGAATATTCGGTATTGATCTGCTTATCGTCAAAAGAAAGGATGTTTACAAACCCCATTACTTTTTCGTACCATTCCACGGTAGGGATCATGCGGTCCCAGTCTACGTTTCCTACGCAGTGGTCAACATACAGAAGCCCGGCCTCTTCAGGCTGGTACTTGCTTTCCCACTTTTCGTAACCCGGCATGAAGGCACCGTTGTAATTTTTTCTCTCCACAAACATGTGTACCGTTTCGCCATAGGTATAGATTCCGGACATTCTTACTTCACCATGCTCATCCGTTAAGGTAACCGGCTCCAGATAAGGTTTTCCGCCTCTTTTCGTGGTTTCCTCAAAAGCGGAATAGGCATCATCTACCCAAAGCGCCAGGATTTTTACCCCGTCGCCGTGTTTCTTTACGTGCTCATTAATCGGGGAATCGGATTTAAGCCCGGTAGTAAGCACCAATCTGATTTTTCCCTGCTGAAGAACATACGATGCACGGTCTCTCACGCCTGTTTCAGGTCCTGCATACGCTACAGACTGAAATCCGAAAGCGGTCTTGTAATAATGCGCGGCCTGCTTGGCATTCCCTACATAAAACTCAATATAATCGGTACCGTTGATCGGCAAAAAATTCTCTGCCTGAGCAATCTTTTCGGCAAATGTAAGTGTTGACATATTCTATTTTTACTTTTTATAATTAGGGTTGCAAATTACGAATTTATCCCTAATACGGAAAATATATACAAACAAACGTTAGGCAACCGTTCAAGATGCTTCATCACGCTGAGATTCGGTAGTCGGAAGGTCTTCCAGTTACGAAAGATGAATTATGAAAAGAACGGAGGAACGGACAAGGTTAGACTTTAACACATAAGAAGCATAAGATTCAGATTTGAAAGCCTGCGCATATTTCAGATCACAGAAGAAGAAAATCAAAGATTTTCAATGGAGTTGTACTTCATGTGGCTAAGCGGAGCAGAACCTATGCATCAGTATTACATTTAACTTTAAAAATTTACCACAAAAGCAACAAAAGCCTATTACCCTGCATAATAAAGTTTAATAGCCAGATGTTGAATAAGCAATCAAAAGCTCTTAAAAATCTTTGATTTTTATCTCATGTGATCTTAAATATTTTCAAAGCCGGAAACTTCTTTCATGTTTCTTATGTGTTAAAAATTTCTGCACGAATCCGTATTACCTGTGTGAGATCGGCTACAATTATATCTTAAACCGTTCGTAAGCTGCTTTCTCCAGCATTTCCCGGTCGGCCGGATGGGCGATACTGATCAGTTCCTGGGCTCTTTGCTTCAGGTTTTTTCCATATAAGTAAGCAGTTCCGTACTCAGTTACCACCCAGTGGATATGTCCTCTGGTAGTTACAACTCCCGCTCCCTGTTTCAGGAAAGGAACAATCCTGGAAACACCTTTTTTTGTTCTTGAGGTGATGGCGATAATAGGCTTTCCGTCTTCGCTCAGGGCTGCTCCCCGCATGAAGTCCATCTGTCCGCCGATCCCGCTGTACTGCATTGTTCCGATAGAGTCGGCGCAGACCTGTCCGGTGAGGTCGATTTCAATGGCCGAATTGATGGCCACCATCTTTTTGTTCCGCATGATGTTGATCGGAAAATTTACGTCGCTGACATCCTTGAAGGCAAACACAGTATTGTCATCCACATAATCGTACAGCCTTCTTGTACCGAAGCAGAAGCTGGTGATGGTTTTATTGTCGTTGTAGCCTTTGTATTTGTTGTTGATCACGTCATTCCGGATCAGATCGATCACGCCGTCACTCAGCATCTCCGTATGGATTCCGAGATCTTTGTGGTTGTGCAGGCATTTCAGTACCGCATCCGGAATGGTTCCGATTCCCATTTGAAGAGTAGATCTGTCGTCGATCAGTTCCGCTACGTTTTTGCCCACTTCCATTTCTTCAGGACCTACTTTGGATCCGTAATCTACGGTCGGCAGCTCTTCTTCATGCCATACCAGTTTATTGATCTTGCTGATATGGATCATCCCGTCACCGTGCGTTCTCGGCATCAGCGGATTAACGATGGCTACAATGATCTTTGCCGTATCCACAGCGGCCCGGGCAACATCTACGGAAGTTCCCAAAGTGCAGAATCCGTGCTTATCCGGAGGGGAAACGGTAATCAGGGCAACGTCCAGCGGCAGGATATTCTTTCTGAATAAAATCGGGATCTCACTCAGGAAAACCGGTACAAAATCCCCCCGCTCGGAATTGACGGCATCCCGCACCGGCGAGGAAACAAATAATGAGTTGACAAAAAACTTTCCGGCATATTCCGGTTTGGCGATTTCCACATTTCCCTGCTGGGTAATGGAAACCATTTCTACGTTGTCCAGGCGGTGGGCCTGTCTTGCCAGTTCGTCAATTAAATAATTGGGGGTACAGGCACTTCCGTGAAAAAAAACACGGTTGCCGCTTTTGATGGTATAGATGGCTTCTTCTGCGCTGATGTATTGATCCATATTAGATTGGGTTTGGATTACAGAGGTTTTCTTTTCTTAAAGATAGTTCATATTGTTTGGATCCGGAGAAAACGGGCACAGATTTTTGTCATGTTTTAACTGAATATTTAAATAAAAAAGACTGAATGCATTGCTTTCAGTCTTCTTTAATTTATGAATTTTCCGTTTACTTTTCTTCATTCAGAACATTTTCAATTTGAGTATAAATTTGAATAAGTTTCTCATAGTTCAAATTCTGCTTGTGAAACAAAAAAGAAGTATAAAGCTTTTGAATTTCATTTTTGATATTAAATTTCATAATATTATCAATCTTAACAATCCAATTCTTGTAATCTGAATTCCTGTACCACATGTCAAAAATTTCATGTCTTATTCTGGCTCTCTCATCTTCGTCAGAACAAACATAAATCAATGCATTTTCTGTCTTCTGAAAAAATCTCTCAATAATATGTTCAATAGTTTTAGAAACTTTTGTATCAAATGGTTCTAATTCATCTGTCGCTTTTTCTATAATTAACTGATATATGTTTGGAATTTCCTCACCTGAAATTGTAGAGAATATTTCAACAACAACAAATGCAACTCTATAAAGGATATTGTTTTTCGTAGCGAAGTTATAAGTATTTGTAATAGAATCGAAAACATAATTATAATGGCTTTGCAAACTTAATCCTCTTTTTGGTTAGTGTTTGGATTGAAGTTTTTCCTTTGATGTATGAGCATACCGCTTCTTTATCAGATATCATTTTTGATATTGATTTTATGACCGTTTCCTTTTTAATTTCTTTATTCATACTTTTTCAAAGTTACAAAATATTTTTCAAAGGGTTATATTTCAAAATATTATGGCTGTATTTATATAAAATAAACCTCATGAGTTTTCAACCACCTATGAGGTTTACGGGCTTATACTTATTCCTGCAGACGGTCTTTCATGGTAGGATCTTCTTCATCCAGCCATGAAGTCTTGTAAGAAGGATCTTCCACTTTCAAGGCTTCTTCCGTAATTTTCAGCGGACGGAACGGATCGACCATTACGGCATATTCCTCCGTAAATTTTTTTCCGATGCTGCGTTCCATCGCTCCCGGGTGTGGGCCGTGCACGATTCCTCCCGGATGCAGGGTGAAGTCCATCAGGTCGATATGGTTACGGCTCATGAAATCCCCTTCGGTATAAAACAGTACTTCATCAGAGTCGATGTTCGAATGGTTGTAAGGTGCCGGAATTGCCTGCGGATGGTAATCGTACATTCTTGCACAGAAGGAACACACCACAAAATTATGGGCCTCAAAAGTCTGGTGAACCGGCGGCGGTTGATGGATCCTTCCCGTAATCGGTTCGAAATTCTTGATGTTGAATTTATAAGGATAAAAATACCCGTCCCATCCAACGACATCAAACGGATGGGTAGCATAGACGAAATCCGTAATCTGGTTTTCCTTTTTTACCTTGACTACAAATTCTCCCCTCTCATCTTTCGGTGCTTTGTAAGCCGGTGCTACAATATCCCTTTCGCAGAACGGCGAATGCTCCAGCAGCTGGCCGAACTCATTCCGATACCGTTTCGGCGTATAGATCGGAGAGTGGCTTTCCACGATGAAGAAAACCGTATCTTCAGAATGCAGCTCGATCTGGTAAATCGTCCCTCTCGGAATGATGAGGTAGTCGCCGACAGCAAACTCCAGGTCCCCGACAAATGTTTTCAGGATCCCGTTTCCGTTGTGGACAAACAGAAGCTCGTCGCATTCCGCATTCTTGTAAAAATAGTCCATGGATTTCCGTGGTTTGGACAGTCCCATTTTCAGGTCGTTGTTCACCATCAGGAATTTGCGGCTGTCCAGCACATCGTCTTCCGGGGTTACATTCATCCCCTTGAACATTCTCGGAGTAACGTTTTTATCAACGGCAATCTTAGGTGACACATCTTTCGGCACTCCGATGGATTTGATCTGGGTAGGGCGGTGGATGTGGTACAGCAAAGAAGAAATTCCGTGGAATCCTTCCGTCCCGAAAAGCTGTTCATAATAGAATTTATCTTCCGGAGACTTGAAAACCGTATGCCTTTTTGGTGGGATATTTCCCGACTGATGATATCTCATTTTACTTGTATATGTGGATTCTCAAATGTAATAATTTTTAATGAAACGGAAAGATGATTTGTTTAACCGCAAAGGCCGGAATGGTTTATTGAAATGAAAGGTAAATACTGAATATATTTTAAGGGGGAAAGCTTGCTAAAATAAATTGAAATCAGAATCGGTTAAATTTTTTGACTGTAAGGCGGAAGTTGGATATAAATAAAGAATAATCAGAGCATAAATTTGCTCCGGAGGAGCAATATCTGTGAGATAAGAAAGATTTTCAGTCAATAGGCACGCCGTAGGGGTGCTATTATACCAAGCTGATAGGCTGCGGAAAGAGATAGAACTCCGCCGGAGTTCAATTCTATTTGCTGTTCTTGTCTTGCTACACAGATAGTATTCCTACGGAATATTTAGATGATTTTTGACAAAATTTGTAGTAGAGATAGGTTCACCATTAAAAATTAACCTTTTGTCTTGCGACCAAATTCTGCGTATTGTAAAGGAAAAATCCTTGTATGCATCATATTAAAATAAATAATCAGCTTTTTAATTAAAAATTCAGCCTGTATAAATTTGCTCCGGAGGAGCAATATCTGTGTAGAAAAGAAAGATTTTTAGTCGGTCGGCACGCCGTAGGTGTGCTATTATATCAACTGGTATGCTGGAAAGAGATAGAACTCCGCCGGAGTTCAATTCTATGCACTACACTTGTTGCTGCACAGATGGTTATCCCTAATGGAATATGTAGATAATTCTTTGATAAAATTTACATCAAAGGCAGGGTTACTATTAAAAATTAACGATTTACCATCTGCTTTTGCAACCTGATTTATGTGTAATTTTTAAGGAAAGATCCTTGCGTACATCATGTTAGAGGTAATCAATCAGCATTTTAAATAAATTTCAAATTAAAGTTTTTCCTTTAAAAAATAATTGTTAGCTTTGTCTAACAATTTTAATTTCATGAAACAAATATTACTTTTGGTTGTTTTGTTTTCCACTTTCTGTTCCTCTCAGGAACCGGACAGTCTGAATACAAACCAATCTTTAAAAGCAGATTCGTCGGGAAGTCAGAAGAAAAAAGAAATTAAAATAAAGGATATTGACGATGTCGTCATCACCGGATCCCTAAAGCCGGTCAGCTGTTCCAAAAGTCCCGTAGCAGTGGAAATCTACAGCCAGAAATTCTTCCGGAAAAACCCGACGCCCAGTATTTTTGAATCCATTGCCATGGTAAACGGCGTAAAACCTCAGCTCAACTGTTCGGTGTGCAACACGGGCGACATCCACATCAACGGGCTGGAAGGGCCTTACACCATGATCCTGATCGACGGGATGCCTATTGTGAGTTCACTTTCCACCGTCTATGGATTAAGCGGAATCCCGAACAGCCTCGTCGAAAGGATTGAAGTCGTAAAAGGCCCGGCTTCTTCGATCTACGGTTCTGAAGCCATGGGCGGCGTCATCAACATCATTACCAGAAATACCCTGACCGCTCCGAAATTCAGCGTCGACCTGATGACTACGACCTGGAACGAAAATAATGTGGATCTTTCAGCAAAATTTAATCTGGGCAAAAAAGCAGCATCGCTAGTAAGCCTCAACTATTTTAATGCTACCCAGAGATTCGATGAAAACCATGACAATTTTACAGATGGTGCCTTACAGAACCGGATGTCAATATTCAACAAATGGAATTTCAAACGGAAAGAAAACCGGCAGGCCGGCTTTGCCCTTCGGTACCTGTATGAAGACCGTTTCGGCGGGGAAATGCAATGGAACCGGTCCTGCCGCGGGAGTGATCAGGTCTACGGCGAAAGTATTTACACCAACAGGGTAGAAGCGTTCGGGATGTATGAGTGGCCGTTGAAAGAGAATATCATGACCCAGTTTTCCTATAATTTCCATGACCAGAATTCTTTTTACGGAGACCATCATTTTCTGGCCATCCAGAAAGTGGCCTTTGCACAGACGTATTGGGATAAAAAGCTGGGTAAGCACGATCTTATTTTAGGAGTCACCATCAAAAGAACCTTCTATGATGATAACACTCCCGGCACCTTATCTGCCGACGGTTTCCAGAACGAACCGATGAAGTCGCCGATTTTCGGGGCTTTTGTCCAGGATCAGTGGGAAGTCAATGAAAAAAATACGTTGTTACTCGGATACCGTCTGGATTATGATAAAATCCATCATGCCATTCATTCGCCGCGTTTTGCCTGGAAGTTTTCCCCGAATCCTTATCATACGCTGCGGTTCAATTTCGGAACGGGCTTCCGGGTGGTCAACCTGTTTACGGAAGACCATGCTGCTCTGACGGGTTCCCGGGAAGTGGTGATCCAATCTGAACTGAAGCCGGAACGATCGGTCAATGGAAACCTGAACTATATCTGGAAGATTCCGGCGGGTGACCGGCTGATCAATCTGGACGCTTCGGCTTTCTATACTTATTTCAGCAATAAAATTGTCGGGGATTTCGATACCGATCCGGGAAAGATCATTTACGACAACCTTCGCGGATACGGAATTTCGAGGGGGGCTTCGTTAAATGTGGATTACAGTTTCAGTTTTCCGCTGAGCATGAATGCAGGCGTAACCTATCTTGATGTTTACCAGAAATTTGATGATGAAAGGGAAAAATCGCAGCAGCTGCATGCCCCGAAATGGAGCGGAACCTACAACCTGACTTACCGGTTTCCGAATGATCTGGCCATTGATTTTACCGGCCAGTTTTACGGCCCGATGCGGCTCCCGGTATTGCCCGACGATTACCGCCCGGAATATTCTCCCTGGTATTCCCTGGCCAATATCCAGGTTTCCAAAAGTTTCAGGTCCGGATTTGAAGTCTACTGCGGTGTCAAGAACCTTTTCAATTTTACCCCTAAAGATCCGCTGATGCGTCCTTTCGATCCGTTCGACCGGACTGTGAATGATCCGGTAACCAACCCGAACGGCTATACGTTCGATACAACCTACGGTTATGCGCCGATGCAGAGAATCCGGGGATTCCTGGGCGTAAAGTATACTTTGAAGCAGATGAATTAAACTTTAACCGAAGAATATTATCCACAAAAGCCACAAAAGCTCTTTAACACATGAGTCACATTAGATTTTAGTTGCTTGCGTTGCGCAAATTTTAGAGCACATAAGAAGAAAATCAAAGATTTTCAATTCGGTACTGTGGCTGAGCGGAACTGAAGCCACTTTCAACCCGTCATCCGGTTTCAATCTTTACAAAGTCAAAAAATATTTTATGAAATTAATGAGCCTTTTTTTAATGACAATTCCGTTTTTCTGTTTCTGCCAGCTTAGGACTGTTGGTTTCTCAGATTGGGAAATTTGGCAGCATCGAAACCCGAAGCCAACTATTATTCATCTTTATACGGAATGGTGTTCGGTCTGTAAGGTTGAACAATTTAAACTGGACAAAGATCAACCGCTTTTGGAATTCATTAATGATCATTTTTATTTCATCCCGTTCGAAGCAGAGAAAACAATGGAAACAATCAGGCTTCAGGGTAAAACCTTTCGTTATTTTTCAAACGGCAATTCCGGGATTCATGAACTGGCTTTGGCATTATCAAGGAACAAAAGCCGGCCGGTCTATCCGCTGTGGATCATTTTAGATAAAAATCAGGATCTCATCGAATACCATGAAGGAATTTTTCTTCCTGAAGAACTGAAGAAAAAGCTGTTGGAAATTCCGGATTTTTAAGACGTTTATCCTTTCCCGCAGATTGGGCTGATTGCACAGATTTTAATTTATCGCAGGGCTAAACAAATAATAAATCCATTTGAATACCTGTAAAGTTTAACAAAAGCATTTGACTCCGTCGAATCTCCGATTTCACTTAGCCAAATAATACAAGATTTCTTACTTTATATTTCCCTGATAGGCAAAGCGCCTGTTTAGCTTAAAATAAGCAGCATAATGTTCAGAAACCTTCGTCTGGCTTTGCGGTAATTAATCTTTCTTCAGCCATGAGCTGATGAGATGAGGATGATTCTTCACCCATAATTTGGCTGTTCTTTCCTTGTCTTTGCTGTATTCCATCCTGGTTAAAAGATCCGTCATGTCTGCATCGGTATAGTACATATTGGAAAAGAATGTTGCCAGTTCCGGATGGTCTTTGGCAAAGCTTTTCCGGCTGTAGGTCTTGATCTGCTCTGCGTCGCCGAATGTTTTTTCCGGGTCTTTCAGGAATTTCAGTTTCATTTTTCCGAACATCCAGTGCGGCTGCCAACCCGTTACCACCATCCATTGTTTTTGCCGGATCGCATTCTGAAGCTCCGTAATCATGGCAATGGTGGAAGAATTTACCTGGCTGTAGTCCAACTGATAGTCCCTGATCGCTTTGTCGGCAGCAGTCGTGAGTCCGGCTCCTTTTTCGATCCCGATGATCCGGTGGTTGAACCGGTCTTTGTACCGGTTCAAATCTGCGACAGAGTTTACCGGAACATACTCCGGAACCACCAGACCGATGCGGCCGGCATCGTAATTCGTTCCGAGAACTTTCAGATCGGGGAACCGGTTGACTTTTGAGGCGTGGGTATAAGGCAGCCAGACGCCCATGAAAAGGTCGGTGTCTTCATTGTTCATCGAGGCCAGGATCATATCCGTAGAGGCTTTCTGGATGATGACATGATAGCCCTGTTCATCAAGGATGGCTTTGGCAACGTGCGTCATCGCAACATCCTCCGCCCAGCCGTCTACCATGCCGATGGTGATGTATTTGGAGTTTTTCAACTGCTTGCAGGAAATCAGCATACCTGCAATAACGGTTAAAAAAACGGGTATGATATATTTTAAATGTTTCATTTTACTTTTTTTTCTTTACAAATCCCTGGGTTATGCGGTCGAGGATGATGGCCAAAATCACCACGGACAGTCCGCTTTCAAATCCCAGTCCGATATCCAGGTTGTTGATGCCTTCCAGTACTTTTTCACCCAGTCCGCCGGCGGCTATCATTCCGGCAATCACCACCATGGAAAGCGATAATAAAATGGTCTGGTTCACTCCTGCCAGGATGGTCTGCATGGCCAAAGGAAGTTCGACCTTGAATAAAATCTGGCGGTTGGTGGCTCCGAAAGCCCGTGCCGCTTCCACAATATCCTTCGGAACCGAATCGATTCCCAGTGTCGTTAACCGGACCGCGGGCGGCATAGCGAAGATGATGGTGGCAAAAGCACCCGGTACCTTACCGATGCTGAAAAACAACACGGCCGGAATGAGATAGACGAAAGCGGGCATGGTCTGCATCAGGTCGAGCATGGGACGGATCACCTTTGCCGCCAGTTTGTTTTTCGCCGCCCAGATTCCCAGTGGCACCGAAAGAAGCAGCGCCGTAAGCGTGGCTACGAAAATGAGCGCGAGGGTTTCCATCGTTTCTTTCCAGAATCCCATCAGGAAAATCATCGTTAATCCACCGGCGGTCATCAGGGCGGTTCCTTTTCCGGACTTCCACCAGGCAAGCAGGGTGAAAAGAAGGATGATGAGGTAAAACGGCGTGTTGGTCAGCAGCCATTCGATTCCGAGAATGGAAGCGTTGCCGATATGTTTAATGATATCAAAAAAAGGTTTGGCATTGTCGGTGAGCCAGTTGACGGCTGTTTCCACGTATTGCCCTATATTTATGATTTTATGCATAGGATGTTATTGATTGTTGGCGATTTCTTTTAGTTCGATGATTTCTTCTTTGTTGAACCTTGTGGCTTCGATCACCAGCGACAGCTGCGTCACCAGCCCCAGAAATTTGTTGCTTCCGTCTACCACGGCAATCGAGGATTTGCTTCCCGAAATCAGCGGCAGCATTTCTTCCACGGTAGCTTCCGGAAATACCGACGGGACATTGCTGTTAATTACCGATTCTACGGTGGGCTCTTTCTTTTTGGCGATCTGCAGGATGTTATCCAGCTTTACAAATCCCAGGAAGGTATTCTGGAAATCCACTACGGGTAAGTTTTCCAGCCCGGTTGTCCGCATTTTACGGAGCGCGCCTTCCGGACCGTCTTTTCTGAAGCGGACTACGGTAGGTTTGTCGAACATCAGAGATCTTGCGGTGATGATGCTTTTACGGTCTACTTTTTCCACAAAGGCTTTCACATAATCGCTGGCCGGATTGGTCAGGATATCTTCGGCGGTCCCGATCTGCTCGATCACCCCGTCTTTCATAATCACGATGCGGTCGCCGATCTTGATGGCTTCGTCGAGGTCATGGGTAATGAAGACAATGGTTTTCTGAAGTGTCTCCTGGAGTTCCAGCATCTGGTCCTGCATTTCCGATTTAATGAGCGGGTCCAAAGCTGAGAAAGCCTCATCCATCAGCAGGACTTCAGGGTCGTTGGCCAATGCTCTTGCCAGGCCGACCCGCTGCTGCATCCCTCCGGACAGTTGTGACGGATGTTGGTTTTCAAAACCGTTCAGACCGACAATATCCAAAGCCTTCTGTGCTTTTTCCTCACGGGAAGCTTTATCTTCACCGCGGATTTCCAGTCCAAAGGCAGCATTGCTCAGCACCGTATGATGGGGCAGGAGACCGAATTTCTGGAACACCATACTCATTTCCGTCCGCCGTACTTCCAGCAGGTCTTTGTTGTTTTTACCGGTGATATTATCGTCATTGATATAGACTTTTCCCGAAGTCGGCTCATTCAGCCGGTTCAGGCAGCGCAACAGCGTGGATTTTCCGCTTCCCGACAAACCCATGATCACGAAGAATTCCCCTTCATAAATCTCAAAATTCGCTCTGTTGATTCCGACCGTGCAGCCGGTTTTCTCAAGGATTTCTTTTTTCGAAAAGCCTTCGTCGAGAAGTTCGAGGGCTTTCTCTCTGTTTTTGCCGAAGATAATCGTGAGATCCTCGACTTTAAGTTTTACTTTCTTTTTATTTTCAATTGTATTCATATCAGATGTTTTGTATGCAGTATAGATTTAGACGAAATAAGTTAAACGTTTAATCTGTATTCAGGTTTAACCGTTGAATAATATCCTTTGAAAGGTGACTGAACCTTGATGCAAATAAAAATATAAAACGTGATGCTTATATAAAGTTGCAGATTTTACTTCTTAAAGAAGATCAGAAAAGAAAAATTTCTTTTTAAACAGATGATCATTATCCTTAGAATAACGATCAGATAGGCGGACTATACAACTGGAATTTTCTACATTTTGACAAAACGCACGCCAATAAAAAGCATTGCTTTATAGATTATTGGCTCTGCAAATTTACGGAATTTAAATTAAATGGATTTTATTAAATGTAAATAATTGAATTGTAGTGCTTTACGAAACGGGTGAATTGTTGTCTGAATGACAATAAATTAAGGTTGTAAAATAGTATGGCTTTTGATGTTACTAAATCAGTATGAGCTTTTAACTTTATGGAGCTTATAATTTTATTCCGGAAGGCATATTGTGTTTTTTAACGTAAAGATTTTATTTCCTGATGCATAATTTAAGGGAGCAAAGAATGAATCAGTAAGCTGATTGATGAAGCGGATGTTTTATCTTAACGCTTTTATGAAGGTGTATTAAAAACAGCTGCTTCGCGAAGTAAATTTATCTGCTTTTGCCTTCTTGAAATAAACGCGGACTTAATTAATCTTTGCGTTTAATTAAGTTATCAATACCTTAAAATGAGTCTAAGCGCAAAACGATTATCAATTGGAACGTGTTTTAACCCGTTCTGGTCTTTTTCAGTGTGTGCTCTGTCATAAGATAAGCTGCTTCTAACATTTTCATAAGCTGGATGTAGGGAAGGATGATCTTCTTTTCCTGCCCGCACCGGGCCTTTCCGAGTGAAAAGTAAACGGCAGAGGCGAGGAAATATTCAAATTCATTCAGGCTGCAGACCTCAAAAGCTTTTTGGAATACAAGAACCGGATTCTGATATTCTTCATTTGAAAGCAAACCTGTGAATTTTGAAAATCGGGATTCCGAAGGAGCATTGGCCATCAATTTCTTTGCTTTGGTTGAAATTAAATGACCGGCACGGACCAGCGAACGCAACGACTGGTGCAACTGGAAAACTTCGGCAGGATGATCGGTAATCCGCATTTTCTTCTGTACCGAACACTGCATCATAACGGTGAGTGCTTCTTTTACAGGGGCCAGATCGTTAAACTGGAAGAACGTTTCCAGCAATCCCATTGCGGTATGTTTCCGGGTGCCGGACCAGAACCGGGATTCGAAGTCTCTTTTTTTCTTTTTCATAGGAAGAAGGTTTTTGTGTTTTTTATTTTTTTTTTAGTTGAAGTTACATTGCCAAATCGTTTTATCTGTTTCTGGCTGTGTTTTTCTACAAATGGCTGCATTCGGCTAACCTGGTAGTATTATCAAATGTAAAAAAAATTATTAAAATAACATATATGTGTTGGTGAAAAACTTCAGAAAGCCTAAAATTTACGGAATGCATAAATGGGAATTAGAGCAGTTAACATATCAGATCGGTAAACTTTTTCAATTACACAGACTGAGAAAAGGTCTTTCACAATTCCAAATCGGAAATGAGCTTGATTTATCCAGCAATCACATTGGCAGGATGGAAAGAGGCAAGACTAATCCAACTATTGGGATCATTTCCAAACTCTGCAATTTCCTGGAGATTGATTTATTAGTCCTATTCAAAAAGCTTGACAACAAAGAACTTCAGGAGATCGAAAAAGAAATTGACGATCTTCAAAAGAAATTTAAAAATCAGAACAAAAGGAAATCCTAATGTCTCATTTTTTAACGCAAAGTTTTTATTTTCCTAATGCGTAATTTAAGGGAGCAAAGAGTGAATCAGCAGGCTGATTGAAGAAGCTGTACGTTCGCTTCGCGCAGCAAATTTATCTGCCATTGCCTTCTTAAAATAACCGTTGCCTTAATTAATCTTTGCGTTTAATTGAATCGTTATAAACATAAAGGTAAAGGTAATTATCAATAGGAACGGGTTTTAACCCGTTCTAATCTAACGTCATTTAAGTCGGCTTTAGCCGAAACTTATTACAAATTTTGACTAGCCCTTCAGAACCCCTGATTCTTACTTCAGAAACACCGCCACCATTGCCAGAATAGCCGGTAATGCCTGCACAAAAAGGATTTTCTTCGTGGCGGAAATGCCTCCGTAAATTCCGGCCACGGCTACACATCCAAGGAAGAAAAGGGCCACATTCGTCTGCCATTCCGGATCTTTGATGAGCAGGGACCAGATCAGTCCGGCTGCGAGGAACCCGTTGTACAGTCCCTGGTTGGCGGCCAGGCCTTTTGTGGGTTTAAACAGATCGGCCGGAAGGGCATTTCTGAAAACTTCTTTTCCTTTGGTTTCCCAGGCAAACATTTCCATCCACAGGATATAAAGGTGTTCGAGCGCAACGGCGGCGGTCAGGATTTTGGCTATGATTTCCATGAATTTATCGTTTACTTTTAACTTGCTTATTTATATTAACTGCAAAAGGCGCAAAAGATGAGAATGCTGGATATTAAAGTTAATTATTTATGCTTATAAGTCCGTAAAAGTTTTAAAAAATCTTTGATTTTTATTTCCTGTGCGTAGTAAAATTAAGTAAGTTTGGTGATATAATTTTAGTCATGGAAGCATTCAGGGCGCATCTGGAAAAGTTCATCCATATCAGTGAGGAAGAATTGGGTTCTGTCCTTTCTTACTTCCGGGTGCTGGAAGTGAAGAAAAAAGAAAATCTGCTGTGTGAAGGGGAAGTCTGCCGTTCGGTATTTTTTGTGGTAAAAGGCTGTCTGAGAAAGTTTTTCATCAATGAAAAGGGCATTGAGCAGACTACGGAATTTGCCATTGAAAACTGGTGGATCACCGATACTTTCGCTTACGAAAGGCAGTCGAAAACGGATTTCGGGATTCAGGCTGTGGAGCGGTCTGTGGTTCTGGCGATTGATTTCCAGGACCGGGAAAAGCTGCTGGAAAAACATCCCGTAATGGAGCGGTATTTCAGAATGGTTTATCAGCGGTCTTCGGCTGCTGCGGAACGTAGAATCCGGTACCTATACGAATTGTCCAAAGAAGAATCCTATATTCAGTTCAGCACCTTGTATCCGTGGTTTATTCAGCGGATCCCGCAGTATCTGGTGGCTTCCTTCCTGGGATTCACCCCGGAATATTTAAGTGAAATCCGGGCAAAACTGCGGTTGTAAGGTAAAGGGTTGGGAAACGTGAAGCCATAAGAGGTTTTGGATGCTTCATTTTTTTAAGTCTTAAGGATTTTATCTCTGATAAAATTATGGATTACGTAGGATCGTTTTCCTATAACCGGAAACATCATCACTCGCCGATTTTGCAGATGACACAGATCGAATCCGGAATTCAGCGGTATTAAAATTTGACATCGTCAAATTCTTTGCGCCCTAAAACATTATGCTTATCCCTTTGATTTGCGCCTTTGCGTATTCCAACTTCATCAGTATCCAAAAATCTCATTTCTTAAACCCGTTTAAGATTTTTGCCATCCGGAAATGGGAACTTTGCCTCAGAACTTTTAAACAAATAAAAATGAGTACAAGATTCAACATGGATGAGGTACATCCCGCCGCTTACCAGGCCGGAGCAGGAATGGAAAAAGCCCTTCAGAACAGTTTTTTGACCCCGATCCAAAAAGAACTGATCAAGATCAGGGCTTCGCAGATCAATGGCTGTGCTTTCTGCCTCGATATGCATACCAAAGATGCCCTGAAGTATAGCGAGACGCCACAGCGGATTTTCCTTCTGAATGCCTGGAAGGATGCCCGGGAATTATATACTGAAGAAGAGCAGGTCATTTTAGCTGTTGCCGAGGAGGTTACCCTGATCAGCCACAAGGGGCTTACTGAGGAAACCTATCAAAAAGCAAAACAGATTTTCAACGAAACCCAGATTGCAGATATCATCATGGCGGCAGTCGCGATCAATATGTGGAACCGGATTGCGATTTCCACGCACATGGCGGTTGCAGGATAATTTCCTGCAGATTGCAAGATCTTCACAGATTATTATATCGATAAGAGCGGACTGTAGTGTATTTTTTAATTTTAAAAGCGCTTCCCGGTAAGAGAAGCGCTTTTGTTATTTTGGGCAGCTGAGCTGAAGGACGTTGGCGTTCAGCGGCTGTTCTATTTTCCGTTCCAGCTTTTGGTCGTTGACGGTTATATAAATTTCCATCGAGCCGGTGCCGACATAAAGCGAAAGGATATGGCCTCCGTAGGCATTGAACTGATCGTCGGTAGCTATGCCGTGTAGATGGATGGATGGCCCTTTTTCATTCCATGCAACAGATCCGGTCAGGCTTCCCATTTCCACTTTGCTGAAGGTTTTCGGATTAAATTTTTTAGCCTGAAAATCATAAAACCCGAAAGTCACTTCCGAAGCAAAACCGATTCCGGTAAAACCGGCCGAAGGAATGTTTTCCTTTTTGGCCAGATCTCCGATATGAGCCAGCACATCATCCCCCTGGCGGAGCACCATCAGGTAGCCGGTCGGGGTTTTGAGGTAACGGCACCGGTCTTTCTGTTGTGCATTAACAGCATTTATCAATACAAAAATCAAAACGGTGAGCATGTTTTTCAAAAGCTTCATATTCAGATAGTTTAATAAAAATATGAAATTTCCGCACCAAAGATCCTGATGATGCTTTCGGTTTCCTGTTTTCAGGAGTTCAACCTATTAAATGGCCTGCGTAATATAAATCTGTGGTTTTTCCTGCAGCTTTTCGGCAGCCAGCTCGCCGAAAGCTTTGATGTAGGGTTGTTCATTGTGACGGGCCAGCCCTTCCTCGCTTTTCCAGATTTCATAGAATACAAACGCGTTGCGGTCTTCAATTCCCTGATGGAGCGTATACCCTTCATTGGCTTCCTCCTGTATGGTTTCTCTGACCATGTTCCGAAGCGTTTCCAAAACTTCTTCACGGTGTTCTTCTTTGGCCCTAATAATGGCGGTAAGGTAAACTTTCATAATTTAAATATATTGTTCGATCGATTGATGTTGCGGTTTCCAGTGCAGTTCCGTCCGGGCCTTATCCGAGCGGCACAGGCTGTTGGAAGCAAAACCGAAATAGCCTCCGGCAGGTCCGAAGGTATCGACCGCTTCCTGAACGGTGACCGACCGGGCAGGCTGAAGATTGTAACGCTCACTTATTTTTTCTGCCAGGTTTTTTATCGTTGAAGCACCGTTTTCTGCATAATACAGAGATCCGGCTTTGGCCTGTTCCAGAGCAAGAACGTACAGATCGGCCAGGTCTTCAATGTGTATATTCGACCAGATGTTTTCCCCTTTCCCGAAATAAGCCCCGAATCCTTTCTTTTTCGAGAAGCTGACGAGTGCAGGAAGCTGAATGCTGTCTTTTTTCAGGCCCAGACCTTCTCCATAGACCATCGTGGGCACAATAACGATGCTTCTGACGTTCTTTTGGGCAGACCGTAGGATATGCTGATTGATAAGAACCCGGGAAGCCATTTCCAGTCTCGGCTGCAGCGGGAAATCTTCCGTAAACACGAAATCATTTCTTTCTCCGTTTTCCTTTCCTCCGAAAATCGCTGAACCGGACGTGAAGATAAAAGTCTTGCCCGTTCCTTCCAATGCACGGATGATGCTGTCTGCCGCATAAGCGTCATCTGCGGAATCGGCATTGTGGATAACGGCATCCGCATCGGAGACAGCCGCCTGCAAAACCGCTTCATCATGAATGCTTCCTGTAACGGTTTTAATTCCGATCGTGTGCAGTTCTTTGGTGTGAGCCTCGTTACGGACCAGTCCGGTTACGGTATAATTTTTATCCAGGAGCTTTTGGGCGATGGTTCCGCCGATGTATCCGGTAATTCCGGTAATCAGTATCTTTTTCATCCTGTTTCAGGCAAAATACGGTTTCAGTTCTTTTTCCAACACGGCGGTAAGGTGCTCGCGGTACCGTTTCATATCGCGATCCACATCGGCGTTTTTTTCCACGTCGTGAAAATGGAAACTTTCCAGTTTTTCCAGGGAGACAAAAGCGTTCATCCGGTGAAATCCGAACAGCGGGCCGTCATCCACACTGGTTTCATTAAAGAATTCTCCCGGAAGGGTAAAGGCCGTTTCCGGGGCATTCCAGCTCGTGGTTACCATATACTTTCTTCCGCCCAGCATTCCGCCGGTTCCGTAATTGATTTCAGGGTTTTCAGAACTTCTGCCGTCGCTCAGGTAGATGCCTTTGGCATGGCCTGCAGTGAAAACTTCATCGATGTATTTCTTTAATCCGTTCGGCAGCTGGAACCACCAGATCGGCGTATGATAGATGATATAATCTGCCCACACAAATTTCTTTACTTCTTCATGTCTGTCATAGCCCTGATCGACATGGGTAATCTGTGTTTCTATATTTCCAAAGCCTTTTAATACTTCCAGGGTATTTTTCGTAATCGTTTCGTTATATTTTCCTCCGGAGTGCCCGAAGTTCTGTCCTCCATTGATAATCAATACTTTTTTCATTGCTTGATGATGGTTTAAATTTTGCAGGACAAAGATATTTACTTAAGTACCATCAGAAAAATAATATAATTTATACTTAAGTATTATTTAAATAATTTAATGATTAATTAATTAAAATTCAATTATTTAATTGTAATTTAGTCAGCTTAAATTGCTTTATTTATTCTCTTGAATAGTAATGTTGTGATTATTTAATTAAATTTGCATCATAAAAATAATACCTATGGTTAATCTGGAATGGTACCGGACCTTTAAGGCGATCTACAGAACCGGTACGTTAACGGAAGCTGCGGATACCCTATTTATTTCCCAGCCGGGGGTCAGTTTGCATCTCAGTTCCCTTGAAGCTTATGTCGGCTATAAATTGTTTGACCGGACGGGAAGGAAAATGATCCCTACGGAAAGGGGAAAGGTGTTGTTCAATGCCATCTCAGAGCCGTTGACCAAGCTGGAAGAGGTAGAAAAGAATTTTCAGAAATCCACTGAAAAGCTGACGCCGACCATCAGCGTCGGAATGTGCTTTGAAACTTTCCAGACCACCTTGGAGCAGTATGTTTCAAGCCTGCCGTTCAACCTGATCATCAGTTTCGGGCAATACCGGGAGATGCTCGATCAGCTGGATAAAGGAATTTTAGATTTAATTATAACCCCGAAAAAGGGCATTTCGCCGAATATTCAGCATGAAGCATTTTCATCGGAGCAGATTATTCTGGTCGGCGGCAGGAATGTTGATGTACAGGGATTTGAAAATGCTTTACATGGCAAAGGAACCGAATATGCAGAAGAATGGCTCAGAAATGAGAAATGGTACGGGACTGCCGGGGATATGGAACACCTTTTCCAGTTCTGGATCCTGAATTTCGGACACAAACCGGATTTCCGTCCTAACTATATCGTTCCCAACCTCAATTCCATTGTCCGCTGCCTGAAAGGAGGATCCGGCGTAGCAGTCGTACCCGATTTCCTCTGCAAAAAAGAAATTGAAGACGGAGAGATCAAGCTGATCTGGGAAGGTGAAAAAAAACTGGAGAATACTTTATATTTCGGTTGCCGGAAAAAAACGGATTACCCGCAGGAGATTGGTCATATCAAAGGACTGTTCCGGGAAGTGATGGGGAAAGAAATGATTTAACGTGAATTTGAAATAGAAACAGGATTAAAGGGCTGGGAGATAGGAGATGGAGGCTGGAAGTATCTTGAATTAAGAGACTTTTAAGAATCATGAGTGCCGAAATGATTTTGTTATCAGACCAGGGCATCTTTACGGATGAGGATTATCGATCGCAGTTTTTTACAGGCTCATATGGATAATCGGATAAGGCTTTCCGGAACCGTCTTTTTCGGATCTTCCCGTTTTTCTGAAACCCATTTTTTCATAAAAACCGATCGCCTGTGGATTCTGCTCGTTCACATCCACTTTTGTAAGTGGTGTAGTTTCTTTCATAAACCGGAATAGTGTTTTACCCAATCCCTTTCCCCGTACATCCTGATGAATAAAAAGCATTTCCAGGTTTCCTTCTGCAACGGAAGCAAAACCTTTGGGTTGTTCATTTTCGATGATAAGATACACGGTTAGATTCGGCAGGTACTCATTGGGAATGGCTTCTTTAAAATAATTAAAATCTTCTTCAGTAAGAAAGTCATGGGTCGCTTTTACGGCAGATTCCCAGATTTCCATAATTCCCGGGTAATCTTCTGAAGTGGCGGGTCTGATCTGATGTTCCATATTCTGAATTTATACAAAGATAAAATTTAGAAATTAAATGCTAAGCAGCGGGAATCGGAGTAAAAGTAGGATGGAGAAAGCTGGAAGTCTTGAATTATTATGCTTTCATAGGTTTGACTGTCAAATGATTTTTTGCGTTGAAAAAATTAACCGGCTGACCGTAAAAACAGTTAGCAGAAAATCACGGAATAATATCGAACTTTGTTTATTATCAAATAACCAATAACCAATAACCAATAACCAATAACCAATAACCAATAACCAATAACCAATAACCAATAACCAATAACCAATAACAAATAACAAA
>NZ_BJYJ01000012.1 GCF_007991455.1 Chryseobacterium hagamense
AACCAATAACCAATAACCAATAACCAATAACCAATAACCAATAACCAATAACAAATAACAAATAACAAATAACAAATAACAAATAACAAATAAATACTATGCAACAGAAAACGTATACAGGACAACCTGTCATTACCTTAAATAACGGCGTGGATATCCCGGCTTTGGGTTTCGGGGTATGGCAGATGGAAAACCTGCAGGAATGTGAAAATGCGGTAATCAAAGCCATCGAAACCGGTTACCGGATGATCGATACGGCTTCGATTTACCAGAATGAAACGGCGGTAGGAAATGCCATCAGGAACAGCGGAACGGACCGGGAAGAACTGTTCATTACGTCCAAGCTCTGGGTTCAGGATACCTCTTATGAAAAGGCAAAAGGTGCTTTTCAGCGGACATTGGACCGGTTACAATTGGATTATCTCGATATGTATCTGATCCACTGGCCTTATGCCGATTTTACCGGCGCGTGGAAAGCCATGGAAGAATTGTATCAGGAAGGAAAGATCAGAGCGATCGGAGTCTGCAATTTCCCGGAGGATAAGATGGAGGAACTGAAAGCAGCTGCAACCGTTCTTCCGGTGATCAACCAGATCGAGCTGCACCCGATTTTCCAGCAAAAGGAGCTTCAGAAGTATAACAGGGAAAATAACATCATTACCCAGCCGTGGAGCCCGCTTGGAAACGGAAACACAGGACTGCTGCAGAACGAAGAATTGCAATCCATTGGTGAAAAATACGGGAAAACAGTTGCCCAGGTGATTTTAAGATGGCATCTTCAGGAAGGTTTCTGTGTCATTCCGAAGTCGGTAACCCCTTCAAGAATCGAGGAAAATTTCAAGGTGTTTGATTTTGAACTGACGGAAGATGAAATGAATACAGTCCGTTCTCTGGATACCGGAAAAAGACTGTTCTTCGACCCTAAAGATCCGGAGTGGGAACAGAAAATGCTGAAAGCCGTAGCGGATATTTAGTCTAAAGCTTCTTTACACTTTATTTATCGCAAAAGCATACAAAAGTTTAAGAGCCTGTTTAAATTTACCTTTTATATTTTAACATTAAGAATTTAAGGCATTTTAGCTTAAAAAATCAATATGTCGGTTGCCCGGCAATATTCAATTAAGTCAATTGAAATCATCGTATTAAAGTGAAGAATAAACAAAGTTTATTTAATTCAGAAAATTAAGAGAAATGACGGAAAGTTTGATGAATTAAAATTTTAAACAGGCTCTAAAATTTTTGGCTTTTAATCCGGTTGATTTAGATTGTAAACCTGCAAGCGTAAAAAATGACTCCTTCTGTATTGGAAGGAGTTTTTATTTTCGTTTCGAAATAAATGCTATCTTTAGGAAAATTAAAAAATGAGCCATGGAAAATAATAATGTCAATCAACAGATTACGGATGCGGTAACCCAGTCTAATGTCAAAATAACAGGAGAAGCTCCGGCAGTGGCCTTGGGGAGTATTTACCAGTCAATGGCACACGCTACGGGTATATTGTTTGAAAATGCATTCAGTGCACAAAACCAGCAGAATATTCTGAGTCAGGCTGCCGCAACGCAGGGAGTAATGCAGGTGTACAGTCTGGATACGGTTGCTGATGCAGCAAACTGGGTCAAAATCCCGAATGAAGGTAAATGATGCTTTAAGTTTCAGCATAACAGAATGGATTGGTAAGTAATTTTATTGCTACGGCCTGAAACCAAAAGATAAGTTCTATTTTTGCAGACTTAAAATAGTAATACCATGAAGAAAATCATTTTACCACTGATCCTTTTTTCCGCTATTTCATGTGGCAGCGGTGATGAAGACCGGGAATCCGGCAATAAGGCCTCTGTTATAGGAAAATGGTCTGTTGAAAAATCGGAAATTTACCGTTCCTTAAACCAGCAGATCCAGACTTTTTACCCGACCGACTGCCAGAAAACGGGTACCCAGGAATTTACTTCTACCCATCTTATTTCCATTTCGTATGCCGAAATAAACCATACCTGCGAAAAGACGGATGCTTTCACAAGAAAATATACTTTTAATAAAGGAGACGGGAAATTCTGGTTTGAAGGTGAGGAAAATGATCCGTATTTAATTACCCAGCTGAGCCAGACCGGTATGGTGATCGAGGACCGGATGCAGGATTTTGATGGCGACGGAACCAATGATGTACTCAGACGCTTTTACAAAAGAATTAATTAAACTGATATAAACCCAAAAACTCTGCCTAACGGGGCTGGATGCGGGAAGCCGGATGTTTTTCAGGTTCCTATCAGAAGACTTTGTCTGAGATAGTTCAAAATCAGATGGATGCCCTTAATTTTTATATTAAGCTGACTTTGCTCCGGAAGAGCAATATCTGTCTAGTAGTGCATTGATAGGTATGGTCATCAGAATTCGGTAGGAGTTCCATTTTTTTAACCTTATCATAGAATCCATCAGTTTCCGCTACGGTTCTTATCTTTTTTGGAAAATTCAATTTCCGGAATGGCACCGAAGCAGAATCCAGGTAATGTACTGCATAATCAATGATTAGAAATCGAATAAATATCATTGGAATTATGGTAAACTAAAAACTCCTTTCGATTGAAAGGAGTTTTTAGTAATATGATAATTAAATTATTTTGTTAGATCCAGTCCGCCGAAGTTTCCGGAACTCATCATCAGGTAAACGCCCTGCGTTTTATCCAGCGTGTTCCAGTAGGCATGAAGATCGTCCGCATTGGTGAAGATTTTCAGGTCTGCATTTTTGAATTTCTCACGGATCAGCTCCGGGGAAATGGGTTCCATTCTTTTGATCTTCAGGGCATCTTCCGAGTAGAAGACCACCGCTTCATCCAAACCGTCCATCGCATGGTCATACTGCTCCAGGAAAACCGGGTTCAGGCTCGAATAGGTGTGAAGCTCCAGGAAACCGTATTTCTTATCTTTTTTAAACTGTTCGCCGAAAGCTTTTACCGTGGCCTTTACCTTGCTTGGTGCATGGGCAAAATCTTTGTAAAGGATTCCCTGATCCTCCCGGTTTACTTTCTCCAGGCGTTTTGAGGCTCCCGTAAAACTCATGATGGCTTCGTAGAAATCCTCATCCATAATCCCCAGGGTATGGCAGATATGCCGTGCTCCTTCCATATTCAGCAGGTTATGGGCGCCGAATACCGAAAGCGGAACATCGCCTATTTCCGTTTTTAGGTGAACTTTTCCGTTTACGATTTCATATTCAGGAGTCCGGTATGGAATTTTCCGGAAGTAATTTTCCGCTTCCTCCACGACTTTCACCACTTCGGCATCTTCTTCATTGTAAACGAGGACGCCGCCGGCAGTGATGCTGGCCACAAACTTCCTGAACTGTTCGATATAATCGTCGAACGTTTTAAATACATTGATGTGGTCCCAGGCGATTCCGCTCAGCAAAGCGATATTCGGCTGGTAAAGTAAGAATTTGGAACGCAGGTCGATGGGAGAGGAGAGGTATTCATCCCCTTCCAGCACTATAAAATCGTTGTCCGGAGTCAGCTTTACCATACAGTCGAAGCCTTCAAGCTGGGCACCCACCATGAAATCCACTTCTTTCTGATGAAAGTTCAATACATGAAGAATCATTGAGGTAATGGTGGTCTTTCCATGGGAACCTGCAATAACCACTCTGGTTTTATCTTTCGACTGCTCGTACAGGAATTCGGGATAGGAGTAAATCTTCAGTCCCAGTTCTTTGGCTCTGGCCAGTTCCGGATTGTCCTGATGGGCATGCATGCCTAAAATGACGGCATCCATGTCGGCAGTGATTTTTTCGGGGAACCAGCCTGTTTCTGCAGGCAGGATCCCTTTGTTTTCCAGCCGGGTCCTGGAGGGTTCGAAAATGGCATCATCGGAACCGGTTACCCGGTATCCTTTATCTTTTAATGCAATGGCAAGATTGTGCATGGCACTTCCGCCGACGGCGATGAAATGGGTCTTCAATCTGTTACGGTTTTTTTACGTGGGTATTGATGATCTTCTGAAAAGCATTCGTGATGTTGATCCAGTTGGTCCTGTAATTAGGCATCACATCGCTCGCATCCGTTCTGCTGCCTTCATTGGGTCCTTTCTTTACGTTGATGGAGATGGCTATATGATCGTAGATCTTTTTATGGTCTTCCTGTATCCTTTTGAAATTGTTCTGGAAAAGGGTTGTCTGAAGATCGTTCAGCTCCTGATCAGAAACATCAAAGTCCTGTTTGTATTTTTTGCCCTGCCCTTCAAAAGAATAGTGGGCTGTGTTTCCTTTGATCAGAAGATTTTCGTAAATAGGAGCAAATCCTCCGCTTTTGGAATAGCTGATGTCAAAATCCGAATATACTTTCTGGCTGTTACATGATACCAACAGCATGAGTGTAAATAAGATTCCTGATATCCTTTTCATAATATCCTGCTTTTAATTATCTGATTTCTTTTGTTCTAACTTTTTGGCTTTCAGTTCTTCATCGTATTGATGCAGAAGGTTGAAATCCTCGGTCTGTTCAATAGCCGTCATGATCTTCAGTAAAATCTGCTGGGCATTTTCTTTATCGTAATCGATGTCCAGTGGCGCCTTGAATTCCATGGTCGGTTTTACACCGGTAACTTTTACCCGGAGGCCCTTTTTATCGAATGCCCTTCTGAATCCGTTGATTTTGATAGGAATTACGATCGGGCGCTGGTTTTTCACCAGTTTGGCCGTCCCCCTTCTTCCCTGGGCAAATGCGGAGGTCGTTCCCTGCGGGAAAGTGGCTACCCATCCGTTATCCAGGGCTTTCATGATGTTGTCTACTTCGCTCATGTCCACGATCCGGTTTACGTTTTTACCTTCGGCCCTCCAGGTCCGCTTTACCGTCACGGCACCGGCGATTTTAAAGATCTTCGGGAGGATCCCTTTGTTCATGGTTTCTTCCGCGGCTACGTAATAAAAATCGATTTTCGGGTTCAGCAGGTAAATCGGGTTTTTAATGGTATTCAGATATCCGTTGTTTACAGAACAGAAGGCATGGTACATGGCGGCTACATCCGCAAAATAGGTCTGATGGTTGGAAACGAACAGGACATTGGAATCGGGAAGATCCACCAGGTGCTCGGTACCTGAAATTTTCAGTTTGTTAAAGCCGTTAAACCTCCTGTAGGAAACAAACCCCAGGATCAGGATAATCAGTCTTTTTAAAAAATAGGGAGTTCCGAACGCGTCGGTAAAAATATTTTTTTTCGCCATCTCTCAATTTACAGGGTGGTGCAAAGTTACATTTTTTTCAGCAACTGGCTGAATTCGCTCAGAATCATGGCCGTAGCGCCCCAGATGATGTATCCGTTGAAGTTGATCACGGGCACTTCATTCCCGCCGGCACCCGGCAGGGCCATAATTTCAGGGCTGTCGGGGAGACTCAGGAAGCTGGTTACAGGAAATTCGATAACTTCCACTGCTTCGGATTGCTGCAGGATGAATTCAGGGTTCTTTTTGGTATAGGAAATGTAAGGGTACACATAAAAATTGCTGGGCGGAATGTAAATCGGCGACATTTCCCGGATCATCCTTACATAATGTTTTTCGATACCGATTTCTTCAGAGGTTTCCCGGACGGCCGTTTCTGCAAAGTCCCGGTCCGTTTCTTCCCGTTTTCCGCCGGGCAGGGAGATCTGTCCGCTGTGGCGGTCGTGCTCATTAATGGTCCTCTGAATCAGAGGAAAGTGCCACTCATCGTTTTTCAGGTACAACACAATGTTGACGGCTGCAAATTTGGGATTCCGCTCCAAAACTTCCTCATACGTAAAAACAGGCCGTGAGGGAGGAGAAAAAACACCATGGGCATGGATTCCCGGCAATTCCGCCGTTTTTATTTTCCGTAGTAAATCTTTTCCAAAACTCATTCTCAAATTTAATGATTTCTTTTGAAGAAAGGAAGGGGGATAGAGTTAATTAATGGTAAAATACAGAGTTTTAACGCACAGCCTTCTCCCTCATTTTGTAGGATGAGCTTTCTTTAATTTTTATAAAAAATTGATTATTAATTATTTATATTTTTAATTGGTAATGTGATTTATCGATGAACTTATTTAACATAAACCAGAAGCAGAATACGGACTATAGGGTTTGAATAAATCCTTATCCAGAAACTTGAACTTTAGTTATAATTCAATGATAATAAACTGAATATGAATTAAATATAGAGATGATTTACATCATTATTATCAAGTATGAAAGTCCTGTCGGATCAGCCTTTTTATCGGAGGCATTATAACTGGGTGTTGACAGAAAACATGGATTTTCGATGGTTTATATTTGAACAGGACCATTTAATTCAGTATTTAAATACCGTATTTTTCCTTAATCGGAATCCGTGATGTCTTAAAACCGGTAAACCGTGACCCGTTCAGACGGTAAACCGTGATTTTGAGAATTTACCGTTTTGTTGTGTTTTGTGCAGAGGGTACAGGTGCTACCTTTGGATTACTATTAACCAATTAATTTTTTACTGCTATGAAAAATTTAATTACAGGTGTATTTACACTATGGGCCATGGGGTTCTCTTTTGCACAGGCAAATATGGATATGAGTACCCAGAACGGAAATTTAAACGTTGCTACTGTAGACCAGACCGGTCTTCTCAACGTAAATCAATTGAACCAGAACGGTAACCGGAACACTGCGGATATTGATCAGGTCGGAATTTTAAATTCCAGTGAAGTGCAGAGTATCGGAAACCGGAATTCTGTAGATGTGCAGCAGAGCGGTATCGGAAACGGGAACGTAACGAGCCAGACGGGAAACCAAAACATGGCCGATACCTGGCAGGTGGGGATGCTGAACTCTACAGAACAGACCCAGCTCGGAAACCGGAATGAAGTTTCTTCCACCCAATGGGGCAGTATGAACACCGCCCTCCAGTATCAGGACGGGGTAAGGAACCAGGCCACCTCCTTCCAGTGGGGAGATGGTAACCAGGCTATGCAGGTACAGCTGGGAAGAAGAAATGAAGCTTCCTCCATTCAGGCAGGAGATAACAATCTTGTGGGGCAATATCAGCAGGGCAATGATAACAGTGCTGCCAACCTGCAGTCGGGCGATAATAATATTGCCGCCGCTTACCAGATCGGAAACGACAATATGGCCATGGGAACACAGACCGGAGACGGTAACCTGCTGGTGCAGCTGCAATCCGGAAACGGGAATATTGCTCTGGATATCCAGACCGGAGATGGGAATATGGCATCGGTAAACCAGAGTGGGGATAATCATATCCACGTAGGAAGTCAGATCGGAAACAACAATTCTTTGATGGTTAATCAATCCAATTAGAACTTCTTTCACAGAAGCCGGGGAGGGGTTTTTACCTCTCCTTTTTTTTCTTCCGTTTTACCGGAAAATAGTGATTTTTCAGAATTACCTGATCTTCGTGTTTCCTGTAACGGGATCCCGGCCTACCTTTAATAAAAATTAAATACCATGCTAACGCTTAGATGTATTTTGATTATATCCCTCTTTTATCTGCCTGCAAAATCACAACAGACAGACTGGGACAACATCAACAGCATGACTGCCCTGAATCTGACAGCCGTTCAAAATAAGGATTCTGAAGAATCATCTTCCGTAGTCATGCAGATCGGGAACGGAAACCTGGCGGCATTTTCCATTAATGCAAAAACAGATATTGCAGTAAAGCAATATGGCGATGACAATGTACTGTATTTTGTGAATTCATTTTCAGACACGGAAACCAAAACTGCAGTCACTGCCCAGGGGAACAATAATATAATTGATATTACAGGAGCCAACAGCCTGTCTGAAGGTCTGCAGATTCATATCAAAGGAGATAACAGAACCGTTTTTATAAGAAATTATTAACCGTCTTGTGATGAAATATTTCCTCTCTTTTACTTTGTGTACTTTTTTTATCTTCCTGCCGGTCGTCATTCCCGGCCAGGAGGATAGAAAAGTAACGGCCAGAATAGAATATACGGCAACAGAAGGAATGCTTTTGCTGAAAGCAACCGCCGTTAATAACACACAGGTTTACAGAGAACTCAATTATTTACTGATTTCGATAAGAAAAGGCGATCAGGGAAATCTTTCCAGCAACAGGCAGAGTGGGAAATTTTCCGTTAATCCCGGCGAAATGAAGGTTTTATCCGAAGTTAATATCAGTCTTTACAAACAAGGGGCCCTTAAAGCTTTTCTTTACCTGAAAGATGAAGAGACGCAACGCCTGATAGCCAAGGACAGTTTGGAACTTAACGGGGAACTTTTCAGGTCTAAAACAGCGAAAGCGGAAGAACGCGTTTTTTCTGAACTGAGCGGCCTCACCATCGATGAAACCAAAAGCAAGATAGGAAAAGACTTTTATGACCTGTTCTATATGAATTACAGCGTGCTCCCGGATAAACTTCATGCAGCCGTAAAAATTTCCGAGCTTCCGGCCCGGGGAAACAACGGTCAGATCAATATTGAGGTGGAAGATAAGGTGGTCTACAGCTTTATCACCAATCCCGGTGAAGATTATCTGAAAGAACAGCTGGCCGCGGCTTTAAAAAGCATCAAAGAATTTAATGCAAAGAAAAACCTCATCAGAAATGAATTCACCTATTAAAAATAAACGCCATGAAAACTTTTATTATTTTCCTCGGCATCATCGGCGGGATGTTCTCATGCCCATCCCAGCAGCTCGTCTACAAGCCTCTCAATCCGGCGTTCGGTGGGGACACCTTCAATTACCAATGGCTGCTGAATTCGGCCAATGCCCAGAATCAATTCGATAATAAAAAAGATTATAACAGCTTACTGGACAATTTAAATTCCCTGGATAGTTTCAGTAAAAGCCTCAACCGGCAGGTATTGAGTGAATTGTCCAGGAAGCTGTTTGAAGACCAGTTCGGGGATGGCAGCATTCAGCCCGGCAATTATCTTTTCGGCTCGATGTACCTGCAGATTACGGCCACCGCCCAGGGTTTGCTGATCAATATTCTGGATACCACCACAGGAGATCAGTCTGAGATTATTATTCCCAAATAAAGAAAATTACCGAAAAATAATTGTACCATGAAATCCAGAAGCTATCTCAGCATTCCGTCCTGTGTCGTACTCTGTATTCTGCAGGCCTGCAGTTCTTTATTGGGATTGCCTTCCAGCCCGGAAAGATCTACCCTGGGCGAAAATACCCTGTACACCACAGAGCTGAAAAACCTGCCGCTGCCCAAAGAAAAAATTGTGGTCGGAGTTTATAAGTTTCGCGATCAGACGGGGCAGTATAAACCTGCAGAAAACGGGAATAACTGGAGTACGGCAGTCCCCCAGGGTATTACAACCATCCTGATCAAGGCATTGGAAGACAGCAGGTGGTTTATTCCTATAGAAAGGGAAAATATAGCCAACCTTTTAAATGAAAGACAGATCATCCGGTCTACAAGGCAGGAGTATCTGAAAGATGCCGATAAAAACAGCCAGGCGTTACCTCCGCTCCTGTACGCAGGGATCCTGCTGGAAGGCGGCGTGATTTCCTATGACAGCAATATCCTTACCGGAGGATTGGGAGCCAGGTATTTCGGAATCGGAGCATCCACCCAGTACAGACAGGACAGGATTACCATTTATCTGCGTGCCGTGTCCACATCCAACGGCGAAATTCTGAAAACCGTCTACACTTCCAAAACAATTATTTCCACAAGCGTCAACGGAAGTTTCTTCAGGTATATCGATACTGAAAGGTTGCTTGAAGCCGAGGTCGGTCTGACGCAGAATGAGCCGGTACAGCTTGCCGTGACCGAAGCTATAGAAAAAGCCGTAAAAGGATTGGTGGTTGAGGGCATAAAAGATGGTATCTGGGGAAAATCCGTTGAGAAGATATCAGACTATCAGTCGATTCTGGATGAATATGGCAGGGAGCAGAGGAATAATGCCACCCGTACCATCGGCAATCGATTTCCGGGAGATTACAGAAGAAAGATGGCTGTTTTCGGAAATGCAGAGGCCCAGAAGATACGGGATGATTATGTAAACCCCAAAATGAATTTCGGAGGGAAGCTGGGATTCAAATATTTCATCAGCCCTGCTTTCAATCTGGAGATCAGTTCAGATATTTTCACCCTGGAAAACGAAAATATCGTGAAACGTACCTTCTTTGTTCCGGAAGTGAATATCGAATACCTTCTTTTCCCGAAATATAAATTCTCTCCGTACCTGTATGGCGGGGCAGGGGTTATGTATTCACAGGCAAAACCTGCGTATAAGGCCCAGATAGGCGGTGGCCTGGAATATATCATTGCGAAAAAGATCGGTTTAAGAGCTTCTTCCCAATACGATCTGGGGTTGAAGGATGATTGGGAAGGGCTGATTAACGGCAAAAGGAAAGATCAGGCCTTACGTTTTGCTTTAGGACTTAATTTTTATATCGGCAATCCATAGAAACTTGAATTATGAAAACGATGATTAAAATATTCAGCATGCTGATGCTTGTCTTATCTGCATTTTCCTGTACGGAAGACCTTGTGAATCAGGCTCAGACCGGAACGCTTAAAGGAATTGTGGTAAAAAGAGGGACCAATGTACCCCTGGCGAATGTGAAGATTTTCACTTCTCCAAGTACACAGACGGTGTTCTCAGGCACAGACGGCGCTTTTGAAATTGCCAAAATGCCCTTGGGGAATTACTCGGTGAAAGCAGAGCTTACGGGATATGTCACCAATTACCAGGCCTTGAATATTCAGGCCAATGACCAGGCGGTAAGTATGGTTTTTGAAATGGATGATGATAAATCGCTGAATTCTCCGCCTGCAGCCCCGGTCCTGCTAAGTCCGGTGGATAATGCGGTAAACCAGCCACTGAGTGTGGAACTTACCTGGAATGCAACGGATCCGGATACCAAAGATGTACTTACTTACAACCTTACCGTAAAAAATAATGTAAATACAAACGTTGTTCAGGTTAATAATCTTTCAGCGAACCATTATACCCTTTCCGGCCTTAATTACGGCGTAAGTTATTTCTGGCAGGTTTCGGTTTCAGACGGGATCCATACACCGGTCCTGAGTGCTATTGGAAAATTTACGACCAACACCGTGCCTGCGAACAGATATCATTATGTCCTGAAACAGAATGGGAATTTTATAATCATGTCCAGCGATGCTTCAGGAACGAATTTTCAGTTTACCAATCCATCCTTCAACAGCTGGCGTCCGCGCAAAAACAACAATTCAGGACTGATCGCTTTCCTGAGGACAGAAGGAGGAAGCAGCCATATCTATACAGCCAATCCGGATGGATCAAATCCTTTTAAGGTAACTACTGTTCCTGCAGCCGGTTTCAGAAATGATGAACTCGATTTTTCCTGGAGCACCAACGGGCAGGAACTGCTGTATGCGAATTTTAATAAATTATACCGGATCAATAAAGACGGGAGCGGCCTGAATCTCATATATACGACTCCTGACGGAAGCATGATCTCCGAATGCGACTGGAACTATGACGGCAATAAAATTGCCCTGAAAACCAATGATTATAATGGCTATAATGTTAAAATCTATGTTATCGACCTTCTAGGAAATGTCCTTAAGACTGTGATTACGGGGCTTTCCGGCGCATGTGGCGGATTGAATTTTTCTGTAGACGGGCAGATGCTGCTGTATGCAAGGGATGTCTCTGGCAATCAGGATGCCTCGGGAAACTACCGGCAGCTTGATTCCCATATTTTTATGTACAACCTGGCAACGGATACCCATTATGATCTGTCGGCGGAAAGCGATAAGCCGTTAGGAACCAATGATCTTGATCCAAGGTTTTCCCCAAATAATGCCCAGGTCATTTTTATGAATACCTCCAATGATAATATTTCCCAGCGGAATGTTATGGTCATTGACCTGAACACTGCGATGGCGGATTTCACCAGGTCTGTTCTTTTCAGTAATGCTGAAATGCCGGACTATGAATGATTGCCGAAATCCGAATTTTGAAAAACCCGGCTGCCGGTAATACCGGTAGCATTTAATTTCCCATAATTCCTTTTGATTTTTCATGATATTTAGAAAGCTGTCCCAAAAGACAGCTTTTTATATTTCTCAACATTATTTTTAATCTTAACGCCTCTAAAATAACGTGAATTCGACCGTATCAACATCATATTCAATCGATTATTTAATTCAAAAATAAAAATGAGACTGATGCAGTCGGGATTTTTAAATAATACTCATCTTGCCGGAACAAATACACGCTTTATGCTTCTGCCAGGATTTTAACCTATCCTGTACTAAGCCGTCCTTTCAGGACTTTAAAACACGAGAAAATCTGTCCCTGATTGCAAAAAAAGGCGGTTATTCAGTATTGAATCAAAACTTCTCTGATAAAGCGATAACTTATTCTGTTTGATAATCAGGATCTTTGGTCCTGTGTCTGACAAGAGAAACTTCCGGCATCCAGCTTTCCTCTTCCAGTCTTTATATTATGGTTTGCATCTCGAATTCACGTTACAGTATAAATTAAAAAAGACTGCCGGGATTTCAGAGCAGTCTTATTTTATGTACAGGATAGTGGAATGCGCTCAGTCGATGATGTGATTTTCCAATGCATACTTTACCACCCCGACTGAATTTTTTACATTCAGTTTTAAAAGAATTCTTTTCCTGTGGGTTTCCACCGTGTTTATACTGATGAAGAGCTTTTCCGAAATATCTTTACTGCTGAGTCCGTCACAGATCAGTTTTAAAATTTCCAACTCTCTCCTCGTTAAAGGATCTCCGGTATGGCTTTTATTTTCCTGTTCATTGCTGATAAAATGAATCATCCGGTCTTTGGCATGGTTACAGATGTAGATTTCATTATGAAGCAGCGCTTTAACTGACTTGATGAATTCATCATAACTGCTGTTCTTGTCGAGATAACTTTTAATTCCTTTATTAAATAATTTGCGGATATCGATAACGTCGTAATCGTTGCCTATAATGATGATTTTGATCCGCTTATTCTCAGTGGTGATTTTTTCTACCGATTTATAAAGATCCGTGAATATAAGTATATTGGAACTGATCATCAGGAATTCGGGAGGATTCTCTTTCAAAAGTATTCTTAATGCCTCCTGGCAATTGCAGAGATTAATGCTGGAAAAGATTCCACTTTGCTCGAGAAGTTTTGAGAGCCCTTCGGTATACAACAAAGGCTCATCAAAGATTGTTAAACTTGGCCTCATTATAATTAGTTTGTAAATATAAAATTAAGAAAAAATATTTACATTTTAATATATATAATTTAAAAATACTCTATTTATTTAAAATTATAATTAATATTATTTGATTTTTTATGTTTTTTTAATAAATAAATCCCCCAGAATTGATTTTTAGTCTTAAATTTTAGAGTTATATTGAGTAATAATCAGTAATGAAGGGTGTTGGAAGTGTGCTTCAGATTATTCGGTTTTTATTTAAGTAACAGTCCGGGGATATTTGAAAAATCAACAAAAATGATAATCCCGACGGAAGGATCAGATTCTTTTAAGGTGATGTTTAAAACCGGCTGTTTTATTTCTGATGGTTCTTATAAACTTTTGATGCTGTAATAGGTCTCAAAATAAATCAGTCATTAAGCATTTTTTAGATCGTGTAATGGTATTCAGCAGGTATCGGAACAGAAGTAAAAGTCAGGTTTCTGAACAAGCTTTTGGTAAAGTTTCTCTGATGAAGTGACAAATAATTTCATTGGGGTCATCAATACCTTTGATCCTGATTTTGACAACATAAACTTCCGGTATCCGGCTGACCTCTTCCAGGCTTTTAATCCAGGTTCTTCTCCTGATACGTGTTTAATCAGACAGATCAAAAGATAATATGCTCCGGAGGAAAATGTGTGATTGTTCTGAACAGATCAGGATGTCTGAAAACAAAATGCCCCGCCTGAAGCAGAGCATTTAAATTTTGTATCAATTGGAATATCCTGTCAATTCTTCTTTTTTTGAATTGTAAATCCGGTATTCCAGGTATTTGAAGGAGTCTCTCGGGATTACCGTTACCCATTTTTTGTATTTGATGAACCATTTCGTCTGGATGCTGTTGAGTCCTTTGGTAAGGTAAGCTTCCACAAACGGGTGGACATGGAGGTAGAGTTTTCCTTTCTCCTTCTGCATAATCGTTCTCAGGGCTTCGCCCATTCTTTCCACGATAACGATCGGAGCTACGATTTCTCCGTCTTTATTCGGGTTTTCTTCTTTGGTTTCGATCTGTTTTTCCGGACGGTTTCTTTGTCTGGTAATCTGAATCAGTCCGAATTTACTCGGCGGAAGGATCTTATGGCGGGCTTTATCGCGCTTCATTTCTTCCTTCAGATGTTCAAACAGATCTCTTCGGTGTTCGGGGTTCGTCATGTCGATAAAGTCAATGACGATGATGCCCCCCATATCACGGAGACGTAGCTGTCGTGCGATCTCAGTAGCTGCCATTTTGTTTACCCTTAGGGCATGTTCTTTGTTTACGGCAGCCCCGGTGGTGATGTTGTTGCCGGAGTTTACGTCGACTACGTGCAGGGCTTCCGTGTGTTCGATCACCAGGTAAGCACCTTTTGAGCTTGGGATATTGACGTGTTTCCCGAAGCTTTGCTTGAGCTGTTTTTCAACATTGTAATATTCCAGGAGCGGAATATGGGAATTGTGAAAATGGACAATATTTTTTCTTTCCGGGGCAATTACTTCCACGTAATTTTTCATTTCCTCGACCATCTGTTCGTCGTCGCAGGTGATGCTTACGAAATCCTGGTTGAAGTTATCCCTTAAAATAGCTGAAGCTTTGTCATCTTCGCTTAAAACCCTGGACGGAACCTTGTTTTTCTGTATATTTTTAAAAGTTGTCTCCCACTTCTGAATCAGCTGATTCATGTCATTGTGGAGATCGGCTACTTTTTTTCCTTCGGCGACGGTGCGGATGATGACACCGAAACCCTCAGGTTTTATACTCTCGATCAGTGTTCTGAGCCTTTCTTTTTCTTCATTGCTCCTTACTTTTTTGGAGATGGAAACTTTGTTGTCGAAAGGGATCAGAACCAGAAAACGCCCTGTAAGGGAAACCTGGGTAGAAATCCTGGGCCCTTTGGTAGAGATGGGTTCTTTGGTGATCTGAAGCAGAACAATATCATCTTTGGCGATAACTTTGTCTACCGTTCCGTTTTTGTCTATTTCGGGTTGTATCTCGAAATTCTTTAAGCTTGAAATGTTCTGTTTTTTGGAAATCGTATCCTTTACGAATTTTTTGTAAGTAAGGTACTGCGGTCCCAGGTCCTGGTAATGCAGGAAAGCATCCTTTTCGTATCCGATGTTCACGAATGCGGCATTCAGGTTGGGGGCCAGCTTCTTTACTTTCCCGATAAACACATCTCCAACTATAAAACCGTTTTTGTCCTCTTGCTCATGAAGTTCACATAGTCTTCCGTCTTCCAGCAGGACAATCTTCGTAAGATCATCCTCATGCGAAACTATTAGTTCTTTCTTCATTTTAATGTAAGATAAAAATTGTTAAGACGGCAGGAAAAGGCTGTTTTTTCATCATATAAATTTTATGCTTAAGGTAAGCATTCCCATTTGAATGAATGTAATTTTTCTGATAAATCCCAAAAACATCTTTTCCGTATCATCTTATCGTTGCAAAACAAAATATAGTCGGTGAGGCTTTAAAATTTAAAATCACCAACTATATTTTTTATATCATAGATCTCGAGAAAAGGAGATTATTTCTTCTTGTGTCTGTTTGCTCTTCTTCTTTTCTTTCTCTTGTGGGTTGCAACCTTGTGTCTTTTTCTTTTCTTTCCGCTTGGCATAATTATAATTTTTTAGTAACTAGTTAATATTCAGTTAATGTTCTATTTTACGGTAACTTTGGTTTTTACTTTCTCCACAAAAGATTTTGATGGTTTGAAAGCAGGAATGTTATGGGCAGGAATTTCAATAGCAGTGTTCTTGGAGATGTTTCTTCCCGTTTTTGCTGCTCTTGTTTTAATAATGAAAGATCCAAAACCTCTTAGATAAACATTGTCTCCATTATACATAGAAGTCCTGATTTCCTGCATAAAAGCCTCTACAACTTTCTGTGTTTCATTCTTTTCGGTGCCCAACTTATTTGAGATGGTGTTTACCAATTCTGCCTTTGTCATTTCCTTATTTTAATTTTAAATTTTAGGTGTGCAAATTTAGTTAAAAAAATTGAATATTAACAAATTAGTGGCAAAATATTTTTCTTTAAGAGGTTGAAAACTTAATATTTACTCGGTGTTAAAGTATGATTAACTCTCCTTTACATGCTGGAGTTGTAGTATCCGTTCTCCACACAGAAGCGGATGAGGTGGAGTTTTGTCTTCAGTCCGAGCTTTTCCGTCAGGCGGTTGATATACGTATCGATGGTGCGTGTGCTGAGGTTGAGTTTTTCTCCGATTTCCTTATTGCTGAAGCCTTCATAACAGAATTTCATAAGCTGGATCTCGGTTGGGGAAAGTTCTTCCTGGCTCTTCTTCTGGCGGTCCATATATTCCATAACGGCTAATGGCTGCTGCTGCCAGGCCAGGGTATAGGCTTCATAATCAAAGCTGTCTGAAGCGATCTTTCCTTTGATGAGGTCTTTGATGAGGCCGCTTTTTTTCTCGCAGTAGTAGATATTCGGGATTTTGGACAGGAGATCTGCCATATCTTCCTGATAGGTTCCGGAATAAGTAATAATCGGCGTTTCGGTATTCATTCTACGGATGTATTTAATGGCTTCCAGTCCGCTGAGTACCGGCATGAAAAGCTCGATGATGAATACATCTTCCTGTCTTCTGTAATTCCTGCTGATGAGCTCATGGCCGTTGTTGCAGTCGTTAAGCAGGATGTAAAACGGATTTTCCGTAAGCGTTTTGATCAGGATCTTTTTAAAATAAAAATCGCTGTCGGCTATGGAAAATCGCACAGTATTACTCAATATTTTGCTCACTTTACGATCGATTTGGTGAATGATAATTAAATTCAGATTACTAAATTAGGAAAATAACCCGAACCCGGAAATTAATTTTATCAAAGATAAATCCTGTAACTTTGAAGCATTCAGCTGTAAAAATGGATGATGGCGGTGTAATTTTTACCAGTTCGTAATGTTGTAATCGTTTACCTTAAAAGACGTTATCTTCCTGTCTGGTCATTAAATTCTGAAACTGCTTTGCAGAAACGAATACTTAATTTTGTATATACATTATTTTTTTATAATTTCACATTCCAAACAAATCACAAACATATGTCTTCGAATAGGGAGAAAAAATTAAATAAATCGGACGTCAGGATGGGCATTTGGAAGTTTGTCCTGTCATTCATTATTCTGTCGGGTGTTTCCTTCATCTGCGTCTTTTTCTTTTTCAAAAGCTATGATATCCAGCGGCAAGGAATCAAAAAACAGGCAGACGACTACCGTGAACTGCTCACCCGGAGCGATCTTCTCAGGATTCATGTAGACAGCATCATGTACCGCATGGATCAGCTTGACATCAATAAGGTGGATAACGACATCTTTCTCCGCAACTACATCATCGATAATGTCCGGGATGCCAAAAACATCATGGGAAAAGACAGTGCCGATAATTTCAAGCATTATTCCATTCTGATGAAACAGATTGCCCCGATGCTCGCGCTTAAAAATGATATCGTCAATGTGTCATATAAAGAGCAGAATGCGCTGCGGGACCTCAGCGAATGCCGGGGAAAGGTAGGCATCGTCAACCATGAGCTCAGGGTAGACCCTACCCGGAAATTTTCAGGAAGCAGAAGAAGAAGATAAAATATTATGCAGGGACAAATCACACTATCGAAAAAAGAAAGGCATTACCAATTTTTATACTTAATTCTCATGCTTTTCGCCGCACTTGTTTTTTTAGGGATCATTTTCCTGAAAGGGTTTGAATCGCCATTTTCGGATGAAGATATGGTTTCCGTACAGAATCTCGATGAAAAAGCGAAATTCGACCAGAAGCAGAAGTTTTCATTTAAAACCATGGACAGCACCTTTGCAATGATCAACCGGCTGACGGATGAAGCACCGCAACCTTTTGAGGAAGCCAACATCATGTATGGAATCAATGATGTGGCCGGGTATTTCGAAAACGGAGATAATATTTCGGATATCCGGAAAGATGCCTATCCGCAGATTGCCAAATTCTACAAAATGTATTTTAATGATAAGAAAGTGATTTCCAGTAAAACGGAAAACATCAAAAATTTCACAAAACAGTTTGAAGAATGCTCCATAGGCTTTAAAGAAAAGAAGAGCCAGCTTTTCCAGAGGGAAACCGCACTGAAGGCAAGATCCCAATAACCCCAAACCTGATACCGGGAAACTTCATTTACAAAATAAAACACATCACAATCACGAACTATGAATTACTTTCAGAAAAACAAGAAAAACATTATCATCGGTGTTATTGCGACGCTGCTTATTGCGGCCCTCGTAGCATTGTGGCTCCAGAAGAAAGTGATACACTCCGCCGACGATATTGTCGGGGTCGTTTATCCTTCTACGCTTAAAGTAGGAGATACCCTGTTATTCGAGGACAAGACCCAGTTTGCAAAAACCAAAATGTGGAATTTCGGCGACGGGACGTCAAGCGATAAAAGCAGCGGGATCCATTTCTACAATAAGCCGGGATATTACCAGGTCACCTTAATTATCGACAACAAATATTCCAAATCATTCCCTGTAATGGTCTCCGCCAGAACCATCCCGAGACCGGCGGACTCCACCAAAATACGAACGGTAATCGATGCGCAGACCCAGGCCATGCAGTTTGAAAACGTACAGTTCCGGGCCATCTCGGATGCCAAGCAGTTTACCTGGAAATTCGGCGAAACCGGAAATATCGATTCCAAGGATAAAATGGCCATTTATTCCTACAAAAAACCCGGGGATTACGTCGTAACACTCTATACGGACGAAAGTGCCGAGCCAATTCTGCACCAGATCAAAATCCTTCCGGCTTATGATGCTTTACAGGAAGAAGTAAGCGTAGAAGATGCCTATGCAAAAATCGACAATGATTTCAAATACCACCTTCAGCAGATTGCCAACGGAAACAGTTTCAACATGCACTATAATTACCTGTTGAGAACTTATCTCTGCAACAATGAAAATACGGTAGTGAAAGTAAACGACAGCAAAGTGAATAATTTTTACATGTATTGTGCCGGATTGCAGTTTGATAAAAACAATGTCATCCAAACCGTCAAAGTAAACTTCGATGACGCACAGAACTGTGTAACGAAAGTCGATATCAACCAAAGTAAATAATTCCTGTCCCGGAACTTTTCGGACAACACACCCATCATTTAAATAAATCAAGATGAAAAATAAATTTCCTCTCGCAGCATATTACGTAGGCATTTCAGTTTTACTGGTAAGTTGCCAGGTAAAGCTTCCATCCAAAAAGACACCGGAGCCGGTACATTACGGGCAGATAGACAATGCCCCGGTGATTAACGGGTTTCCTAAAAAATCGGTTCCCTGGATTGCCATCTCAGACCGTTCCAGAAACACGGCCTATTTAGATAAAAATGACGAAAAATCATACAAGGAGGTAAAATTTCTGGAACCCCTGATGGTACTGAAAAACAGGGACGGCATGGTAAAAGTCGCTGAATATATCCCGGATGCCTTAATGAAGAAAGTCTCTTCCAAACAGATCAAAACCTATGGCTGGATCCCGGAATCCGATCTTTTATTGTGGAGCAACTCTCTGAAAAGCGAAAAGACAGGCTTCCCGGTAAGGGTGGCCGTGGTGCCGAGCAACAGCGAAGTGATCCGCAATTCGGAAAGGTATTACAAAAATGATTCGATTATGGTATTCAATTCACCGAGCCTGATTGAACAGGCCGATGTGAAAATCCCGAACGGACAGATCGTATACGTTTACAAGCAGGCGGAAAATAACAAAAGATTCCTGGTCGGGAAGAAGCCTTCCGTGGATCTGGACAGCATCAGCACCGGGTTGTACGGTTGGGTAAGCTCCAATGTTATTTCAGCCTGGGGAGAACGTTCTGCCGTAAAGATGAAGAATACCACGGGCATTACCGAAACCAGTCTTGGAATTCATGAAGGGGCACCCGGCAAAAACAGTGCGGAAGACCAAGCAGCCGTTCTGCTCACCGATGTCAACAGAAGGACGCCGCTGGAAAATATTTTTCCGGTAACCTTACCGCTGCACGATCCGCCGACCCCGGATTCGAAGACCAAATATTTTACAAATATCCTGGACTACAGCAATAATTATGTATTCAATGTTCTTGGAGAACCGATCCGTTTTGACCGTTACCGGGAGATTACGGAGAAAAATAAAAAAATAAATATTGTTTTTGCCCTGGACATCAGTGCGCCGAATGCGCCTTATGCCCCGATTGTAAAATCATTGCTGCAGGATCTCCAGCTGAGATTCGAAAAGCCTTCTTATTTCAATCAGGTAAAATATGGAGTGGTTTTGTATAAAAACAATTCATGCGGAGATAATGTGGCTGTTTCGGGCTTAAATACCGATTACAGTAAAATTACAACGTTCATCGATCAGAAGAGCAATGAAATGAACTGTGCAAGCAACAGCGGTTACCAGCCGGTCGGAGAAGGGCTGATGGCTGCCGGAAACCTGCTGTCCAATGTTCCGGATGAAACCAATGTGGTGATCACGGTGGGAACTTCCGCCAGCCAAAGCGGGAATATGTACGGGGTAATCAATTCCCTTACCCAGGCACAGGCCAGACTGATCATGTTCCAGACCAGCGCAAGGTCTTCGGATACCTACAATGACTTTGTCCTGATGTCTGAAAATGTGGTGACCAATACCGCCAAAAATATTGCAGAGCTTAAGAAACAGAAAATCATCAATCAGAATGATGTTTTAACCAAAAATAATTTCAGCCTGGTGGAAAGTGATGAAGGGTTCTTCTCACTGGACTACCCTAAGCAGAGTATGGCCCAGGGATTTGTGATTTTCCCTAAAAAAGGGGATATTGCCACACCGGGCTATCTTAAAAAATCCGTAGACAGCCTGATTGCGCAGGTTACGCTGGACAACACCAACCTTGATAAATCCCTGAACGATTATTTCCATTCTTCGGTAGGCGCAGGAAAAACGGATGTTGATGTACGATATAAATATCTGTATCCGGGACTCACCAATCCGGTGCCGGCAGGTATTGCTGCCCAGCTGATCAATTATGGCAATCCATTCCTCGTAAAAGGCTATATCCCGAAAGAGCTGAAGGATTTTAAACCTGGTCTTGAGAAAGGCGTACTGATCTCTGAAAAAGAGTTTGATAACTTAAAGCAGTTCTACACGGAAGTATACCGGAATACCGGTGCTGAAAGAACGGATTTCAAACAGTCCAGAGCCATTAACGAATATGTGAAGCTTCTGAAGAAATATAATCCTTCGTTTCAGTTTCTGGATAAGAGCGAATTATATAAACAGCCGATGTCTTATGCAGTGGGTATAAGTACCGGTTTTGATAATTCCGAAGAAGAACTGATGTCCAAATACATGCTGAAAGGATGGAAAAAATCCAAAATCGTGACCAATGAGACCGTAAGGAATTATTTCCGGAACTATAAAAACCTGGCCGACCGAATGCTTTCCCACCGGAATGACCCGGCGGTTAAAATCCAGCAGAACGGGCAGACCTTTTACTGGCTGAATGAATATTTTATGCCGACCATGATGCCGGTAGAGGCACCGGAATATACAGGGCATTAAGAACATATTACCCGGAAAAGCAGAAATTTATTTTCTGCTTTTTTTTATTTTTTAATCTAAAAATTTTTATCTTTGACATTACCCAAATCGCATCGATATGTCACAGCAATCATCACCTCATGACGGCAAATATTTTGTTGTACAAAAAGGCAAAGCCCAGTGTAACCAGGGCGATCAGTTCCCCCAGTATAAAGTAAGTTCCCATCAGAAACATTTCTGGAATGACTCCGATGGCAATGCCGATTTCCTCGGCGTTACGGAAGACGATCTCCAGTTCAATCCCCCGGGCCCAAGTTTTGGGCGGTGTAAGCTGAAGCCCAGCAGCAGCGGCTATCTTCCCTGTACCTATGCACCAGCCGGAAAATGGCAGAAAACCTATGATAAAGTACAGATCATGGGCAAAAAGATCGTTACCGAGCTTTCGGAACTGCAATGCACGGTCGGGGGGAAAATCACCATCAAAGATCATGGGCAGCGAGGGGAAATGAGCAGGAAAAATGTGAAAAATGCAGATAATAAAACGGTTCAGCATATCAACCCTCTGGTAAAAATGCAGGACTATAAGGAAACCGTTTTGGAAAGCGAAATTGACGCATATTAAATCAAAAAACACCTTCCATGTCTAAAAAAGGAGTTTCAAAGATTTCGGGAAACCCTGCTCCGAAAGTAGGGGAAAA
>NZ_BJYJ01000013.1 GCF_007991455.1 Chryseobacterium hagamense
TCCCTGAACCGGGGTCGAAGAAAATGTGTTATTATTAATCGATACCGGGCCTTCAGCAGAAGTTGTTCCGCTAATATTCACCGTATTCAGGCTGGAAAGGTGAGCAACTTCAAGATCCTTATCCACGATAGCGTTGGAATTGGTTCTGATACTGCCCCCACTTACGATATCCTGTTCCACGCCTAATCCTCCCGACTCTATTATCATAGCCCCATGATCTTTGTTGGTGGCATTGTCAGTTCCTTTTATTCTCGCATTTTTATCGATCAGCAAATCCTGATGACCGACAAGATTCTTAGCGGCTGTAAGATTTCCTCCGGTGTTGATATTTTTTGCCACGGATATTCCTCCTGAAAAAACGGCAGATCCTTCATTCAGTGCATTGGATTCTGTAAGGTCACTGCTGCTTACCGGCTTACTGAAATTCACTTTTTCCGAAAAATCAGAAATTCCTGCTACGTGAAGGTTTCCCGAGAGATCGGTATTGTTTTTAACGGAAAGGTTTTCACCCACATTCAGGTTTTTCCGGATTCCGGCTCCGCCTTTGACCGTAAGGGCTCCGGTATCCGGGCTTAATGACTGCAGATCAGAAGTTATTTCAGCAGTCCCGGCATTCAGATGATCGGTATGGGAATTAAGAGACGTAATGCTGTTGGCCACAAGATTGCTGACCGTTAATGTATTCGTATTTCCCAACACGACATCGCCCAGGAAATTGATTTTCCCGTCTGCCGTAATGCTCATCCGCAGCTTATTATTGGTTTTGAAATTCAGGGGAGCTTCATCTGCCGTGCCTAAAAAACCGTTTCTCATGGACACATAACGGTTGCCGTACAGCGACCAGGTATTTCCTTTAGATGCCAGTCCGGTATCGGGATCCGTTCCGGGGACGGTACTGCCCTGTGTCCCGGGAACAGTCCCTGCGGAGATACCGCTCAGAGAGCCTGCCGTCAAAGCATGGAAAGCATAAGGGACTGCATACAGCTGTGTAGCCTGGAGTTCTGTAAAAGACCCTCCTGCCGGATCATTGGGATTTGAAATTTTGTATCGGATACGGAGGCTGATTTCCTCGGTACTGAAAGGAACCTGGCTAAAGTTTCCGTAAGTAGCGCTTCCTTTACCCACCTGTAAGAATACAAAGCCTTCGTCATTGGTATTGATCTGCTGATTTTCAGAATACCAGATTTTATCTTTGGTAAACAATTCGGCCTCAATCGTCAGTGCCTTGCTTTTAACCGCCTGATGGCCGGCATCAAAGATCTGCGAACGGAAAACCATGCTTCCGAAGGGCTTTTCCTGCGCTTTCACAGCCTGTATCATAAAGGCAAACGCAAGGGAAAAAGCCGAAGTATATAATTTATTCATTTAAAGTGTTTTTAGGTTGTTTTTATTTTTTAATAATCTTATATGATTTACGTAAGCCATCGTCTTCCAGGATCAGGATATAAATGCCGGTTGGCATTCCCATCATGTTGATGATAAAATGGGCGGGCAGGCCGTTCCGTACTGCCACGGATTTTCCGCTGGCATCTACCAACCGGTAATTAAGGTTTTTCCCTGTATTGCCGTTCATTTTTACATTCAGGAGGTGATCCACGGGATTTGGGTACACCGTAGCGGATAAGCCAGCTGCCTGCGATACCACCGGATAAAGCGCGTAGGTATTGATTTCAAAATTTTCAGCTATATTCTGTATCTCTTCAACCCGGTAGGTCTGCTGCCCGGATACAGATATCGAACAGAAATGCAATCCGATAGCGCCTGTTAAAATGGGCCGTAAAGATTTTTTTATTTTCATAAACAAAATTCATTTATTTATTGGCTTCACTGCTACAGCTTACAGAAACTCCGTTATTACTGGTCTCATAAGTAAACACGATCCGGGTCCTTTCATTATTGATCACCCCTTCGCCCGTGATGTGCAGATTATCCGCATTGGTATTGATAATAATGTGATCAGGATTGTCATCACTCACCCTTGCACTCACCGTACTTCCGTAACCGCCGAAATTTTTAAGGTAGATTTCTTTGGTATTTTCATTTTTTACGCTGATTTCCATACTGTATGCCGTATTGGTATATCCGCAGGAGTCATTGACCTGATAGGTTCCGAGAAATTTCAGCAGAACGGAATCTTCATCGCGGTTGCATGCTGCTATGGTCATAAAGATCATCAGTAAAAAAATGATTCTATCTATTTTTAATGGTTTCATTATTCAGGTTTAAAGGGTTAAAATTTTCTTGTAATTCCTACACCCATAGAAAAAGCAAGGTTTCTACGGGATTCGAAATCATACTTCCGGTATACTTCAGACAGTCCGAACTGGAATCTTGGGATGATATGAATATCATACCGGTCATCTAATTTGATTCCCATTCTGATCCCGCCTTCCAGGCCAAGATCCGCTTTTCCACGGCCTGCTTCATCCGGAAGATCATTGTTTTTAATCGTTATGCCGGTATGCACCGGAAGTCCCAGGTAAATACCCGTATAAGGGGAAACCATGAGCATTTTATTATCGATTATTTCAATCCCAACGTATTCACTAAACTGAATATAATCCGCTGAATAGTCAGTATTCTCGTTCCGAAATCCACGTCTGCTGTATCCTGCACCGGATAGCAGGGACACTGTATTGCTGATATGACAGCCATAAACTGCCTGAAAAGAAAAGGCATTTTTATAAAGCAGGTGTTCTTTGGTAAGACCTTTGAACTTAATGTAGCTGTGATTGACACGGTCATAGAAGGCTGTGAAGCCGATTTCATTTTTCGTACTTTGCCCCATAACCGATGAGACCATCAAAACTGAAAAGGCCGTAAATAAAAAGTAACGCATTATCTTTTGTTTTTTAATTGATGAACGGCATGCTTCAGTTCCTGAATCTGCTTTTCCAGAAGTACCGTTTTATTTTTCATAAAATCCGTTTCGCTTTCCAAAGCGCATACTTTCCTGTAGAGAAGCTGGTTGACCCTAACTTCGACCAGTAACAGCTCATCACGGTCTATCTGCTTCAGATCGTTTATTTTTTTGCCGCGTACAAAATAGGAATATGCTTTGGGAAGATTGTTCTTCACCGCGAAGGTAAATTCATTGGGTATTTCCTCAACCCTGGATTCAAATTTGATCCCGTCTTTATTTTCAATCATTACAAAGTCGCCTGCAACCAGGCCATGACGGTTTTTCATAGTAAGTTCCAGGAGATCATTTTTCCGGTTGTAGACGACTTTCTGGGTATTGGAATAAATATCCGGAATATAAGCCGGATGCAGACTGATCAGGGAAGCATAGATTTCCGGCAGATGGTCTGCCGAAATATAGAAATGTTCCTTACCGGCATAGGGCAAATCTTTTTCCGTATAACTGGCTTTATAAAAAGGAATGTTGCTGAAGTTATGCAACAGCAGACTGTCCTGAACGGGTTCAGCTTCTGTTTTTTTCTCAAGCAGTCTGTCATCCATCGGAAAATAAGGATCCCGTTTTTCGAGGGTGTCCTGGCCAAAGAAACAGCCGGAACACAAAAAGGTAACGATCGTAAGATACCGCATAAATATGTATTTAAAATTATGAATATAAAGGCACGGAACAGAGCGGCAAATCATAAAATCTACCGTAATAAATATCATTTTAAAAATGAAATCAGAAATGTATCAGGGAGAAAAGGATGTTGTGTTTCATTTTCATCATTGTGTTTGTTTTAAGCAAAATTAAAAATAACTACACAATTCCGGAGGAATTATAGATTAATTTTATATTAACAGAATGTTACAAAAAAAGAGATAATTATCCATTAATGCTCCAGCTGCACGGTGCCCATTTATTAATGTGAATTCGAAATCGAATCCGGATTAAAAGGTTGGAAGGGGGATGCCGGATGCAGGAATTTTTATAATGAACAGTTAAAACAAACAGCGGAGCCCGGTTACCGGACTCCGCATTTTAAGATGATTTATTACGGTAAGCAGGATTGCTATTTGCAAATTGATTGCTGATAAACAATGGGATGCTTTATGTTCGGGTCACCCGAAATACGAGATTGTGCAATAGACGGCTTCAAAAGGCCTCCAATATCCGCGAGATTTTCCGTTTTATTTCTGATTACCTAGTTTCATGACTGAAATTTTATCCTTTCCGGCAAAAACAACGGTATGTTCATCCACCCATTCGCAGACGTAGAGGTTCTTTTCATCGGAAATCTTTTTCCAGGTCTTCCCGAAATCCGAAGAATAGCTGATGTGCCTATCCCCTACTGAAATGATTTCTTTTCCTTTGGAACCCGGTTTTATTTTCACGCAGGTCGTATAGCCCGCATTTTTTCCCGAAGCCTGAACATGCCAGGTTTTCCCGCCGTCGTTTGTGGTTGCGATGTTGTTTATATTGGCTTCCGGTCTGGTATAATCCCCGCCGGCAGCAATTCCGAAGGTATTGTTCAGGAAATCGATGGAATAGATTCCCTGGGAAGATTCTCCCTGGATTATGGGGGTATTGAAAACATTAATTTGATCATTCTTAAAATTCAACCTTAAAATTCTCGAAGATTTTCCACCGGTTGCAACCCACATAAATTTTGTTGTCGAGGCAATATTCGTATTACTCGCTGCAAATGCGGCCTCTCCCTGATTAAGTTTGATATTATTTTTAAAGAAGCTCCATTTTCCATTTTTATATATCGTCAATTTCAATCTTGCATCATCAGTATCGCTAAAAGCAAATGCCAAATGAGGATTAACAAAATGAAAAGCGTCATAAAATGCTGCTTTGCTCACATCTGTAAATACAATTTGATGAGTAAGATCCTTTTTATCAATTTTAAAAAAAATAGCCGGGCTTTCAATATTGGCAGCATAGAAAAAATCTTTATCCTGCGCTAATGTTCTGAATTGAAGCGATTCATCCGATAATCTAATCTGATTTTTATAATCAGGATTTTGTAAATCCACAAAGCCGAATTTGGAATCCGTCCCGCTGTACCATACTTTGTGATCATACAGTCCGAGTGCCCGGATGCTGATCTTATCATTAAATATCGTCTTCATGCTCTGAACCTGCTGGGCGGATGCAGCCATTCCGAAGAAGGCAAACATCAGGGGAAAGATTTTTTTCATATCCACAAAAATAAAAAATCCACAGAATTCTGTGGATTTTATTTATAGTAATTTATTTTTTAATCTAAATCATGCTTTTCAAGAGGCTCCTGCTCCGCTTTGAAGGTTTCGCCATAGCCTACTTTATGAAGCTTGCTGTTTCTGAGACTGTAGGTAAAATAAATAATCACCCCGATAACCAGCCATGCCATGGAAAGGTATTTGGCCTCGTGGCTCAGGTTCCAGATCAGATAAACATTGATGCAGATTCCTAAGGTGGCAATCACCGGCAATGCAGGAACTTTAAATGTTCTCGGCATATTCGGTTCCTTCTTTCTTAAGATCCATACTGCAACGCAAACCATGGTGAAAGCGAATAAAGTACCGAAGCTTGTCATGTCGGCCAGTTTGCTGATCGGTGTAAAGGCTGCTACCGTAGCAATAGCCAATCCCAAAAGCATCAAGCTTTTCGCCGGCGTTTTTCTTACAGGATGCACATCGCTGAACATTTTAGGGATAAGACCGTCTTTGGACATTCCGAGGAAAATCCTGGACTGCCCCATGATCATTACCATTAATACGGATACCAGACCTACGGTTGCTGCAATCGTAATAATGTAACCGGCCCAGCCCTGTCCTGCAATTTCAAAAGCATACGCTACCGGTGCTTTAATGGCATCCGGATATTTTCCATGCGGATCAAAATCCTGATAGTTCATCATTCCTGTAAGAACCAGTGATACTAAGATGTATAAACCGGTACATACCAAAAGTGAAACGATGATCGCAAACGGAACATCTTTTTTAGGATTGATGGCTTCCCCCGCCTGTGTGGAAACGGCATCGAAACCTACATACGCGAAAAAAATTGCTGCCGCTCCGGAAATAATCCCCTGGATACCGTAAGCCTCCTTCATATTTTCCCCTTCCTGCACCATTTTTGCAGCAGGAATAAAAGGATTCCAGTTGTCTGCATTGATGAAGAATACCCCAGCAATAATCACGAAAAGAACGGCTGAAACCTTCATGATTACGATCATGTTGTTTGCTTTTGCCGCTTCTTTGGTTCCTTTAATAAGAATAGAAATTACAAAAAGGACGATCAGGAAAGCCGGTAAGTTCATAGAAAATCCTTCTCCCGTATAGCTGGCCGGATCCGACGTGAGGTACTCGGGAAGATGAAGGCCGAACATTTTCAGCAATTTATTAAAATATCCCGACCAGGAAACGGCTACCGTCATGGATCCCATGGCATATTCGAGGATGAGCCCCCAGCCTATGATCCAGGCGAAGATCTCACCTACCGTTCCGTAGGCATACGCATAAGCCGAACCTTCTACCGGAAGGATGGATGCAAATTCAGAATAACATAATGCTGCAAATACACAGGCAATTCCTGCAATAACGAAAGAAAGGGCCAACGCAGGTCCTGCATGGTAATACGCTCCGGTACCTGTAAGCACGAAAATTCCCCCTCCGATAATAGCCCCGATTCCGATAGCTGTAAGACTCCATTTACCGAGTACTCTTTTGAGCTGACTGCTTTTCATATCATTCTCGAAAGCACTCATCGGTTTCTTGGTCCAAATTTTAGACATATTTTATTATTTATTAAAGATTTACGAAAATATAAAAAATTTATAAACATTAACGTTTATTAGTAAACTTTCGACGTTAATTTTAAATTTTTGTAATTTAAATTTCTGATTTCCATCCCGTTTGCGCCATTTCTTATTATCCGATATTTTGTCTAATTTTGAATGCATGAATCTATATGATCTCTTCGTAAAACCCTACGAAACCTACAGTACCGCACAGATCGTGCTGGAGTCTTCCGCTACCGTCTTCGGTATTCTGAGTGTCTATTTCTCCATCAGAAAAAACATCTGGGTCTATCCCACCGGAATTATTTCCACGCTTATCTATGTGTATATTCTTTTCAACTTCGGACTGCTGGGAGACTGCATGATCAATGTCTACTATACCGTGATGAGCATTTACGGCTGGATCCTCTGGGGACAGCACTCCAAAGACCACATTCATGTAGAAGTAAGCTGGGCTTCAAAAAAAGAATGGCAGTATGGGATTTTACTTTTTGCCTTAAGTTTAATCTTAGTAACAGGAGTGTATTATTACAAACCTTATATCGACAATCAGTTTTCAATGCAAGGCGCAAATCTAGGCCTTTACCATCTGGATTGGGGCAACTGGCTGGATGTTTTCACCACTTCCCTCTTTCTGGTCGGGATGTGGTTTATGGCCAAAAGGCGTATTGAAAACTGGATTTTCTGGATCGTCGGCGATATGATCTGTATCCCGATGATGATTTATAAGGAGCTAGGAATCACTTCGGTTCAATATTTGGTATTTACCATAATGGCGGTCCAGGGATACGCCGTTTGGAAAAAAAGTTATAAGAAAAAAAGTTTTTAAAGTCATGAAAAATTTATTAAAAATAGCATTCAGTGTCATTACACTTTCAAGTTTAGCATCCTGCTCCATTTATTCGGATCCATACACCAGTGCGTACGGCGATCCTTATTATGATAACGGGGCCTATTATGCACCGCAAGGCTACTATGGAAACGGCGGGTATTACGGGGATGACGGATATTACTACCGTAACAATTACAATTATTATTACGATAACGGCATGCCATACTACTACCAGAATTACAACAATTCCAGAAGGAAGGTCTATGTAGAGAGAAGATCGGGATCCAACGGAACAACATCCGCCAGACCGAATAACGGTTTCAGAGGTAACGTAAACGACGGCCCTACCTATAACAGCAGCGTAAGACAGAACAGCGGCCAGAGACAAAACAACGGTTTCAGAAATCAGCAGACGACCACAACCAGACCTCAGAACAACAGCAACGGAGGTTTCAGGAACAGTACGAATACAAATAATTATAATAACAATAATTCCAACAATTCGAACAGCGGAGGTTTCAGAAACAGCTCGCCTCAGCCTCAGCAGTCTTCACCGCAACCACAGCGGAGCAGCAACAGCAATAGCGGCGGATTCAGATAAAAACAGCTACAAATAATGAAACGGACAGTTAACACTGTTCGTTTTTCCTTTTATTATAGTAATTTTGCACGGTTAATTTTTAAAGGACAAGAAACCGTAAAAGTCAGCTTAAACCCGTGAATTCAAAGGTGGGAACTGATTTTTAATTTCTTGAAACAGCAATCTCAACTACAGTATAATACGAAATAAACTATGGAATTTTATAAATATCAGGGTACGGGAAACGACTTTGTCATGATTGACAACCGTTCCGGGGAGTGGGACCATCTTTCCGTTGAACAGATCCGGCAACTCTGCCACCGGCGTTTCGGGATCGGTGCCGACGGACTGATCAAGATCAACATGGCTGAAGGCTATGATTTTGAAGTAGACTATTACAACTCCGACGGATCGAAAAGTTTCTGCGGAAACGGCGCCCGCTGTTCGGTAGCATTTGCTTTCTTCCTCGACTTGTTTGAAGGAAAATGCCGGTTTATGGCCATTGATGGCGAGCATGAAGCGGAAATCCATAACGGGATCGTCAAACTGAAAATGGGGAATGTGGAAACGATTTCAAGTGACGGAAAGGATCAGGTAGCTGATACCGGTTCGCCCCATTATATAAAATATGTAGAAGATCTGGTCAACTACGATGTTTTTGCAAACGGAAGCGGCATCCGTAACTCCGAAAAATATAAAGAAAAAGGCATCAATGTCAACTTTGTAGAAAAAATAACGGATGACGAGATTTTTGTGAGAACCTATGAAAGGGGCGTTGAGGATGAAACGTACAGCTGTGGCACCGGTGTTACGGCGTCAGCTTTAACTTTTCTGCAGAATAATGATCTAATTTCTGTAAAAGTTAAGACTTTGGGGGGAAATTTGAAGGTATATGCTGAAAAAACCGGCAGCTCCTTCCGGAATATATGGCTTGAAGGTCCTGCCAAACAGGTATTTAAAGGAAAAACAGCCCTTATTTAAACAAAACTTTTATTAATCGACAGTACATGAAAAAAGCTATTCTCATTATCATCCTGCTCGTTTTGGCGGCAGGCGGATTTTTTGGATTTAGATTTTACAAAAAATATTACGGTAACAACATTGAAAAGGACGGCTATGTGCTGATCCCTCATCATGCGAGCTTTAAACAGATCCTGGATTCAGCGTCGAAGTACATCGGCAATAAAGAATCATTTGCAGCGGTGGCCCAGGAGAAAGGATTGGCAGATAACTTCAAACCCGGGCGCTACCATTTCCAGAAAGGACTGGGAAATACGCGTCTGGTAAATATGATCAAAGCAGGCAACCAGGCTGACAATAGTTTCAGGATCGGAGATTTCGGCGATGTTTACCAGATGGTCGGTAAGGTAACCAAAAAAACGGAGCTGGATTCTCTTCAGTTTGTAAACGGTCTTAATGAAATTGCATCAGAAAAAGGTTACCGCAATGCAGAAGACCTGAAAAAATATTTTTTTATCGATACCTATAATTTTTTCTGGACGGTAACGCCGCAGGAGTTCTTTAAAAAATTCGACACTCAGTACCAGGAATTCTGGAACAGCGAGCGGACAGCACAAGAGCAGCAATCCGGGCTGACGAGAGACCAGATCTATGCCCTGGCATCCATTGTCTATAAAGAATCGGGTGGAAAGAAAGACGAGATGCGGACGATTGCCGGATTATACCTGAACCGGTACCGCAAAGGGATGAAGCTGCAGTCTGACCCTACTGTTATTTATGCCATCAATAAGCAGACGAATTTTAAAGAGCAGATTAAAAGGGTTTTCTATAAACACTTGTCTACCCCCTCGCCTTATAATACCTATGCCAACAAAGGCATACCTCCGGGACCGATCTGTGTGGTGGATAAAAATTCCGTTGATGCGGTACTCAATGCTGAAAAGAATGATTATATTTTTATGTGTGCCGATCCGGCAAAATTCGGTTACCACAAATTTACGGCCAGTGCCGAACAGCATGCGATTAATGCAAAGGCGTATCAGGACTGGCTGAATTCAAAAAATATAAAATAAAACCATATTAACTTTTTTTTAACAATTCAGCAATTAACATTTCGTTGTTTTCAGCGACCTATTCATTATAAATAATAAATTATACTTGATATTGTGAGATTACCAGCATTGATAATTTCTCAATAGAAAGGGAAATCTTTCACGATTTTACACAAAAAATACCCTTATGAATCAGACGGAAATCATTAACATTTTTACAAAGAAAACCCTAGGGCTTACTTTTGTACTTTCGGCAGCAGCATTCGCTTTTGCACAGGAGAAGGTCGGTATTTCAGGATCGGTGGTCAGCAAGAGCAACCAGCCCGTTCCTTATGCTTCGGTTACATTCAGTAACAAAGCCAATAAATCATTCAGTGATGCGACGCTCACTGACGAGAAAGGACAGTATAAGCTTGAGCTTGCTCCCGGAAATTATGACATCACCATCGAGGCCATCGATTACCAGAAAAATGTCATTAATAAGCAGATTACCGCAGCCGGAAACATCGGCGCCTTTTCAATAGATCCTGAAAAAAGTTCCACCAACCTGAAAACAGGGGATATCCAGGGCGTTGTGATTACGGCACCTTCTACCAAGCCCTATAAAGTGGAGCTTGATAAAAGAACCTATGATCCTTCCCAGGATATTGTGAGCAAAGGAGGAAGTCTTCAGGATGTACTCTCCAATGTACCTTCGGTTTCCGTAGAGACAGACGGAACCGTTTCCATGAGGGGAAGCTCCAATGTAAAGTTCCTGATTAACGGAAAGCCTTCTGCGCTTCTGGGAATTGATGACGGAGCCAATGCTTTACAGAGCATTCCGGCAGACCAGATTGAAAAAATTGAAGTCATTACCAACCCTTCTTCCAAATTTGAAGCAAGCGGAACGGCCGGTATTTTAAATATTATTTTAAAGAAAAGCAAGAAAACCGGTTTTAACGGAAGTATTACCGGAACATTGGGTTATTTACCGCAAACCAATCTCAATACGAATTTAAGCTGGAGAAAAGGTAATCTTACCTGGTTTCTGAATGGCGGCGGCGGTTACAGAGAATCCAAGAATACGAACAGGAATAATGCAATTTACCTCATTCCGAGAGCTGATAATACAACCAATGCAGACCAGGAATCCATAACAAAAAATAAGAACGACAATTATAATGCTTCTACCGGTTTTGTATACGACCTGTCTGAAAAAACCTCAATAAATGCTTCCGGAACCGTAAGGACTTTTGACAGTGACAATATCGGAAACGTATGGTACGGGTACCGTTATACCGACGGAAGCCTGTCTTCCGCAAGAAGGGATAATGTAGGTTCCAACAACAACCTGGCCTTGCAAGGCGATTTCGGCCTGGATCATAAGTTCAATGATAAAGGACACAACTTATCCCTGTCCTTAAGCTTACAGCGAAACCGTTCGTATAATGATACGGATGTTAAGCAAACTGAAAATGATGCATTTACTTTACAAAACCAGATCAACCAGACAACACTTAACAAAACATTAATCGGTAAGGCTGATTATGAACTTCCAATTGGCGAAAATTCAAAGCTTGAAGCCGGATACCGTCTGGATATCAATAAAAATATTTATGATAATGATGTCTCTCAGAGGTATTCACTTTCTGCAGACTATTTCTACCTGCCAACCTTTACGTATAATGCTTTGTACAAGGAGACCTTTAATGCAGGATATGTTCAGTTTAAAAGTAAAATCGGCAAACTGGGCTATCAATTAGGTTTAAGAAATGAATATTCAGAGGTTGACATCAAGTATCAGAATCTGGTTCCAAATGCTGATTTTATTGATAAAAAGAAAAGTTACAACAATCTGTTTCCAAGTATTTTCTTAAGTTATGAAATTGCAAAAGATAATCAGTTCCTTATGAATTACTCAAGAAGAATTGACCGGCCGCGATCTTTCTTCCTGATCCCGAACCCGAGCTACACGGATAACCAGAATATTTTTGACGGAAATATCGATCTGAATCCTTCTTATGTGGATTCTTACGAATTCGGATACAGTATCTCCAAAAATAAGTTTACCGTAAATCCTACCTTATATTTCAGGCATACTGCTGACGATGTAAAAATGCTGGTCTACAGTGATGCTGGCGGAGCTTTCCATACCAAACCCATTAATTTAGGAAATGATGACCGTTACGGAATGGATCTTAATTTTAACTGGGATGCTACAAAATGGCTGAAGTTACTGGGAAACGTAAACCTGTTCGGCTATAAAACCACCGGAACATATACCGGCCCGGAAGTGACGAAGCCGATGCCTTTTGAAGGTTCAGGATTTTCTTCAATAGCCAGGTTGACAACTACGTTTAAAGTAGATAAAACATTCAGTTTCCAGTTACAGGGCTTCTACCGCGGGGCTCAGAAAACACTCAGCCAGGACCGGAAGGATATGTATGCAGTTAGTTTTGGAGCCTCAAAAACCGTTCTTAACGGAAACGGAACCATCAGCTTCAATATTCAGGATATCTTTAATACAAGGGCGATGAGAAGTGTTACCAAAACCGCTGAATTTGAAAGGGAATCCTATATGCAATGGCAGCCAAGACAATTTGCACTATCCTTTACGTACCGGTTTAAGCAGGGAGAAAAAATTGAGCAGCCGAAACGTAAGAAAGACATCAACTCCAACGCAGCAGGAGACGACCAACAGGGTCCGATGTAAAAGAAATATAAATCACAAAAAATCCCGAAATTGCTTTCGGGATTTTTTTATTGTTCAGGTTCTGCAGCTTCCAACTTAGCCAGCTTGGCCAGTTCGGCTTCGTAGATTCTTTTTCTCAGATCGCTGGAAGAAAACCGGTGGTCTCTTTTGTTATAAAAGATTTCAATTCCTTTTTCTTCACAGTATTTCTTTCCGGTAAAGTCCCTGTCGAGATAATCATCCCCGATGATTCTCACGTCGATCACGAACGATTTCAGAATATCCAGAAGATCTTCTTCGGTATAATAAGGGATAATTTCATCCACTGCATCTACGGCCTTCAGCTGAATGTACCTTTCAACAATGGTCTGTGTCGGTTTATTCTTGGTCGGACGATCGTGTGACGGATCAATCTGCAATCCGACAATCAGGTAATCACAAACTGTTTTAGCTTCTTCCAACATTTTGATGTGCCCTGCGTGAAGCAAATCAAAAGACGAAAAGGTAATCCCAATTCTTTCTGTTTTCATATCAATATTTTTTATATCAAAAATTTTTAAGCGTTTCTGTTTCCTAAATACTTCTGCCATTCCCATACCGTTCTTAATGCTTCCTCCAAAGAAGTTTCAGATTTCCACTGAAGTTCTCTCTGCGCCTTATCTGCATTGGCATACGCTATGGTAATATCGCCTTCCCTCCTGTCACAGATCTGGTAAGGCACTTTTACATCATTAGCCGTTTCGAAAGCTTTTACTACTTCCAAGACCGAAGATCCTTTTCCTGTACCGAGATTAAAGATGTCAATTGTAGCCACGTTGGATTCGTCTTCCATTAATTTCCTTAAGGCCGCTACGTGGGCCTTCGCCAGGTCGACTACATAAATATAGTCACGGACTGCCGTTCCGTCCTCTGTAGGGTAATCATCTCCCCAGATGCTCAGCTTTTCCCGTACTCCTGCGGCCGTTTGCATTACGTAAGGTACTAAATTATTTGGAATTCCAATCGGTAATTCTCCGATTTTTGCTGAGGGGTGTGCCCCTATCGGATTGAAATACCTCAGTAATGCGATCTTCCTGTGGTAGGCCTTGGCAAAGTCAATCAGGATCTCTTCTCCCATCTGTTTTGTTTTACCGTACACACTTTCCGGCATTTTCAGCGGTGTGTTTTCGTCGATGGGCATCTGGTCAGCCTGACCGTACACCGTGCATGATGAACTGAAAATAAAGTTGGAAATCCCCCTCTCCTTAAATTCCTGAAGAATATTGATCAGGGTAAACAGGTTGTTTTCATAATAATCCACCGGTTTCAGCTGGCTTTCCCCTACGGCTTTGGAAGCCGCAAAATTGATGCACCCGTCAATCGTGTGCGCATCAAAAACCTGGGTCAGAAGTTCTCTCCTTTTCAGGTCAAAAGGATAAAATACGGGCTTTTTGCCTGTAATCTCCTCAATATTTTTTAAAATAAATTTTTCGGAATTGGATAAATCGTCCACAATCACCACTTCGTAATTGCTGTTTAAAAGTTCCACCACCGTGTGGGAACCAATGTATCCAAGACCTCCCGTTACCAGTATTGCCATTTTTTATGTTTTTATGACTTTGTCAAAGTTAAAAATCTTTGACAAAGTTTCGTTTTATTATTTTAAGTCACCCCATTTTGTCAAAGTTCAATATCTTTGACAAAGTTTCTGTTACCGTTTTTCTGCGACATCCAAAAAAATTTCACGCTATTCCAACCATTCAGGCGCTTCATTCCACTGAATATGATGCAGGCAAGCCAAAATAAAAATCATCAATCCAAACTCCCTGCACCTTATCACAGTTCAATATCTCTTACAAAATGTCCGTTAAACTCCTTTCGGTGACACGCTATAAAATTTTCTCGATCCCCGAACCATTCCATTACCTCATTTCGCAGAAGGAGCGTCCGGGTTTCAGAAAGCACCGCAAGATAAGATGAAAATTTATAATTCTGAAAATTTTCAGGATTTTGATGGATGTAAATAACTAAATTTCTCAGATATTCTTCAGAATCGATACGGATTCTTTTGAATGGTGATTCAAAAACAGGCCCGCTTCGCCGATAGACTTTATTAAAAGCCTGGGTATAGCTGCTGATTAGCCTTCCGATCTGTTTGCTGAAAAAGCATTCTTCCGAATGAAGGCCACGGTCTTTAAAAGAAGACACCTCCTCGATCCCGGATTTCACTTTAAGAAGAAGATGAAAATGATTTGGCATCAGGCAATACGCGTAGATGTCAAAATAAGGAATCAGGTATAATTTTACTTTCCGAAGAAAAAAGCTGCAGTTTTCATCACTTAAAAAGACCATCTTTGAGTTTACTCCCCTGTTGAAAATAGGGTAAAAACAGCCGCTTTCCAAATGGCTTTCTCTGATTTTCATGTTTGTGTTTTTTGTGTTTTACTTAGACTTTGCAAGAGATTTTTGACTTGACAAACAGTGTACTCATTTATTCTTCAAGCCCAATTGAATCTATATTTTCATATTTTATTTCTCCGTATCTAAACTTATTAATCAAATAAAGTAAAACGAGAAGGATACAGCAGACTCCTATGATGATGCCCTGGTCATTTACAGCAACTCTTTCGGCGGAAAACACATTGATGATTTCCACTCCGAAAAGCAGGATGAAAAGAGAACCGTAAAAGAGATTTAAGACCGGAATGGTTTTCTTTGATTTTATCAGCAGGCATACCAGGCTTATAAAACACAACATAAACAAAAAGCTTAAAAAAGCAGATGTAAAATACTCGCCAGCAGTAACGCCTTCCGAATCGCTTTTGAAAAGAGTGTATGTATCCCCCGTAGCAAAACCTAAAATTAAAAGCATAAAAAAGCCGAAAAAATAAACCGCTCTTGTCATGCTCTTGTGTTTAAATATTTTACTTTTCATTGTTTGTGTTTTTTATTTTAAAATTTTGTCAAAGATTTTCAATTTAAACAAAGCAGTCTACTGGCATCCATTCTATTGTCCAATATAATCTATATTTTCATATTGTACCGCTTTAAACCTTCGGACGATATATAAAATTACGAATAAAACTAAATAAAGGCCAGATGCAAGAAAATAATCGATCTTATCATCCCCAAAACTTTTCAGGATGAAAATAGTTCTGAGGATACCTAATGAAATCGTGATCATTAATAAAATCAACAAACAGGATAATAAAACAATTGAATATTTCTTTTTCAATATTAATGAAAAAAAGGAAAGCGTCGATACAGCAGCTATGGAAAATGTGGTTATAGAAAATAAAATTTCTTCTACGTTATTAAAAGAATTTGTTATCCATCTGTTATAAACCGCAAATCCAAAAGCAAGCATTAGAACGAAACTCAGTATAATAGTAAACCAGTAAACGGCTTTATATCTAAAAACTTTCCTCTTCATCTATTATTTACTCATAAACTCCAACACCGCATCCGTGATATATTTCAGCTGCTCTTCGTCCAGTTCCGTATGCATCGGAAGGGAAATCACCTGATCCAGAAGTTTATCCGTATTGACGAAATCGGCGTCGTTACTCTCTTGGAAATAGGCCTTCTGCTTTCTCAGGGCTACAGGATAATAAATCATCGCAGGAATATCTTTTTCGGTCAGGAACTTCTGTAATTCATTTCGTTTACCGTTGAGAATCCTCAGGGTATACTGATGAAAAACGTGTGTAGAGTAATCCGCTCTTTTCGGTGTTAAAATATGTTCGTTTCCGGCAAAAGCTTCGTCGTAATAATCGGCTGCTTTTCCTCTTGATTCGTTGTAATTATCAAGGTGCGGAAGTTTCTTTCTTAAAATCGCTGCCTGAACACTGTCCAGCCTGGAATTCACCCCGACTTCATCATGGTAGTATCTTTCATACATCCCATGGTTGACGATCCCTCTTAACCTGTGGGCCAGTTCGTCATTGTTTGTGAAAATCGCTCCACCGTCGCCGTAGCAGCCTAAATTTTTGGAAGGGAAGAACGAAGTGGTTCCTACCGTCGACATGGTTCCGCCTTTTTTCACCATTCCGTCGCAAAAAGTGAATTCCGAACCGATGGCCTGTGCATTGTCTTCGATAACATAAAGATTATGCTCTTCAGCAATTTTCAGGATTTCTTCCATATTCGCACATTGCCCGAAAATATGTACCGGAATAATCGCTTTTGTTTTTGGCGTAATGGCTTTTTTGATGGCTTCCGTAGAAATGGTAAAAGTATCATAATCCACATCCACCAGAACCGATTTAAGTTTAAGCAGATGAATAACTTCTACGGTTGCGGCAAAGGTAAAATCTGCGGTAATGATCTCATCCCCTTCTTTTAAATCCAGCGCCATCAAGGCAATCTGAAGGGCATCGGTCCCGTTTCCGCACGGAATCACGTGCTTTACATCCAAATAAGACTCCAATTCGTTCTGGAATGACTTTACTTCAGGGCCGTTGATGAAAGCCGCCGAATCCATTACATTCAATACTGCATTATCTACATCATTCTTTATCTTGTAATACTGACTTTGCAAGTCAACCATTTGGATCTTTTTCATAAATAAATATTTCTGTAAAAATAAGGAATTTAAAATCCCGTCAAAAATTTTATTGATTTTGTTTTATCTTTATAGAAAATAAGTACATGAAAAAAACTTTACTCTTTTGTCTTTTAGCAGGTTATTCGCTAAGTTTTGCACAGACATCGCTTGTTTTTGTATTTTTTAAGGATAAACCCAACAAGGCTGCTTTCTATGCCAATCCATTATCGGAACTGTCCCAGAAATCCCTCAATCGCAGGGCTTCCATGGGCATTGCACTGAACGACCAGGATGCGCCTGTCGAGCAGACCTACATCAACAATATCCAAAGCCTGGGATTTACCGTAACGGATTATTCCAAATGGCTGAACGGGGTTGCGGTGAATGCGACGCCGGCGCAGATTAATACGCTTCAGTCGCAGAGCTACGTCCTGTCAGTAGAGAGTTTTGCCAGAAATGCTTCCGGCGGAACAAAGCTTGCCCATCCGGGCAAATGGGAAAATCCCACTGATCCGGCCGGTAAGAACCTGACGGTTTTTGATTACGGCTCCGGCTCCGCACAGATTGACCAGATCAATCTCCGCCCGCTTCATCTGGCCGGTTTTACCGGTACGGGCGTAACGATTGCCGTTATTGATGCCGGATTCCCGAATGTGAATACGGCTGCTGCTTATTCCAGGCTGTGGACCAACGGTCACATTAAGGGCGGCTTTGATTTCGTTACCAAAACACCCGATATTTACAATGCCTCGCTTAATTCCCATGGTACAGCTGTTTTGGGTGCGATCGGCGGTTATATCCAGGATACCTTTGTAGGATCGGCACCGGATGCCGACTTTTACCTGTACCGCAGCGAAAATGCAGCGGTAGAAATTCCGGAAGAAGAGCTCTACTGGATCGAAGCGGCTGAAGAGGCCGACCGGAAAGGAGTGGATATGATCACCACTTCACTGGGCTATGCTACTTTTGATGATCCCAGGTACAACTATACGTATGCTCAGATGAACGGGACTACCTCTTTTATTGCGAGAGCAGCAGAAATAGCGGTAAATAAAGGAATTTTCACTTTAATTGCTGCCGGAAATTCAGGAGCGCAGCCGTGGCATTACATTGTAACGCCGGCTGATAATGCAAAAGTTTTCACCATCGGCAGCGTGGATTCGGCAGGAACATCTTCTTCCTTTTCCTCTTATGGCCCTAATGCTGCCGGAGTAACCAAACCTGATGCTGCTGCCAGAGGCACAGGAGCTACCAGTGTTTCCAATACAGGCAATACCACCATTTCAGTGAACGGAACTTCCATTGCCACACCGATTGCTGCCGGAGGAGTGGCCTGCCTCATCCAGGCATTTCCAAACATGAACCGTGATCTGATGAGAAACCGGCTGCGGCAGACCGCTTCCCTCTATCCGAACCACACCGACCAGATGGGATTCGGAATCCTGAATTTCGGAAGTTTTTATAATACTGTGTTAAACACTTCAGATCTTGTCAGGAAAAATACAGTTGCCATTTTCCCGAATCCGGTAAAAACTATCCTGAACGTCGCCTCGGAAAGTGAAATTCTCTCATTGGAAGTGTACGACAACCTTGGAAGGCTGATCACAAAAAATAATGATAACATGCATTCTGTAAAAGTAGAGGATTTTTCCAAAGGGGTGTATTACCTGAAAATACTGACGACGGATAAAGTGTATTATGAGAAATTTATTAAAGAATAAAAAAGAAACCCTTCCGGCCGGAAGGGTTTCTTCTGATCAATCTTTACTTGCTATTATTCAAACTTTCTTGTTCACAAAATTTCAAAACATCTTTAAAATAATCTTTAAGGCCTTTATATTCCTGTTCGCCAGGGTGCCAGTTGGCAAATTTCCAATATTTCCATTTTCCTTTGGCAATATCAACAGGGACCAGTAAAAAATACTGCTCCTGGCCCTTTCCGGCAATCAGTAGGCTTTTCTTTAAATCATTTCCAGTTTCATTATTGCTTACGTCCCATATTTTGACAAGATCAGGATCGATAGTATTTAAATAATCAATTTCATCAACTTTCATAAAAGTTGGCTCAACTGTATTCGGAGCTGAAAAACCGTTGGTAATTTGTAAAAATGTTTTATAATCTTCAGGCAGGTTTACATGTAATCTTCTCTCAGCTTCACGTACATCTTCAGTATTTGCAGGCTCAAAACCCAGCCATTGATTTTCAATCTGGAATTTCGACGCATTTTCCCATGCATCGCCCGATTGTATTGATAAAATCGAAATCGCAAGAAGAAGCTCCTTCATAAAAATTAAGCCGAGTTTCTGCTGGCATTAATGTTCCCGAACAGCGAACGCGTCACCAGTTTCCCGTAAGCTACCGTGTTGCCTTCTCCTTTCTGGATCTTCATCAGCGCATACTGCTGGATGCTCAGCAGCGGCAACACGATTCTCTCCCGGATCTTCACCGACTTGCGGGACAGCGGGTCTTCCTGCTGCAGCATGGTAAAGCCGGTAAGTTCCAGCATGATATTTTTGGAAAGGTTGTACTCGTCAAACAGGATATTCCAGAAGGCGCCGAATTTCGGGTTGTTCTTAATGTAATACGTTAGCGGGAAATAGGTTTTATTCATGCTCATCATGGAGTTGAGCACCAATGTTTTAAAGAAATCGGAACCTTTATACAATTCGATGACTTCTTCAAACCGGCCCTGCTCTTTCAGCTGCTGCATGGCAAATCCGAAACCGAAGAACCCGGGAACATTCTGCTTCAGCTGCGCCCAGGATCCCACAAACGGAATCGCCCGCAGGTCTTCGAACTTCAGCTCGTTTCCGGCACCTCTCTTCGACGGACGGCTGCCGATATTGGTTTTCCCGTAATATTCCAGCGTGCTCATTTCCTGAAGATAAGGCACAAACATCGGATGTGCCTTCAGATCGGAATATTTCTGATAGCTGATTTCGGCCAGTTCGGAGATCAGTGCTCTTTCTTTTTCCGAAAGCTCTTTCTTTGAACTTTTGAAGACGTCGTTTTCCACTCCTGCTGTCAGAAGCTGTTCGAAGTTGTATCTAGCCTGTTCCTTATTCCCGAAAATACTGGTGATGGTCTGTCCCTGGATCGTCAGCTCAATCTTGTTATTGGCAATGGTTTTTCCCTGGGAAGCATAGAAATCGTGGGTTTTTCCCCCGCCTCTTGCCGGCGGGCCGCCTCTTCCATCGAAGAATACGACCTTGATCCCGTTCTGTTCGGAAAGTTGGGTAAGCACTTCCTTGGCTTTGTAGATTTCCCAGTTGGCTTTCAGGTAACCGCCATCTTTGGTTCCGTCCGAGAAGCCGAGCATGATCGTCTGCTGGTTTCCCCGTCGCTGCAGGTGTTTCTGATACACCGGATTGCGGTACAGTTCCTCCATCACCTTTTCAGCATTGGCCAGCCCTTCCATGGTTTCGAAAAGCGGAACGATATCCATCTTGATTTCTTCTTCCCTGTAACCGCATATTTTGAAAAAGGCATATACGTTCATTACATCCTTTACGGCATCGGAGTTGGAAATAATATAGCGGTTCATCCCCCTCAGACCGTTACGCTGCTGGATTTCCGCAACCTGTGAAACGGTAAGCAGCGTATCTTTTACGATATCCCCGAAATCTTCGGCGTTTATTTTATCTTCTGTTTCAATTAACGTATTGAATTTTTCTTCATTTGTCGCTTCCGCTTTCCCGGATATTTTGGCAAATACCTCATCAATGACTTTCTGATGAATGCGGCTGTCCTGGCGGACGTCTAAAGTGGCAAAATGGGTCCCGAAAATTTTCACCCGGTCGCGGAAATTCACCAGTTCATCAATGAACAGGGAATCGTGCTGTTCCACAAGGATTTTTTCAGCTTCATCCAGCCTTTTGATGATGTCTTCAGCCTCAAGTTGCTCACTCCTGAAAATCGCGGTATACAGTTCGTTGCTCAACTGTCCCAGGACTTCAGAAACGCCTCGGAAACTCAGTCTTCTCCTCACGGATTTCAAATGGTTGTAATGGGCTTTTAAAATCGCAGTCCGCAATTCCTCCGCTACCCTTTTGGTTACTTCCGCCGTTACAAACGGATTTCCGTCGCGGTCGCCGCCCGGCCAGAATCCCAGCTGAATCAAATCTTCATGCAGATGGAAATGATCGTTCCCAAAAGTGGTTTTAATTTTGTTAAACAGTTCACCGATAGAATCGTAATAGACGTACCGCAGGTAATAAATGATGCTTAATGCCTCATCGATCGGAGTCGGTTTTTCTTTGTTTACGAACGGTGTTTTCCCCAACTGCTGCAACAGCATGTCGATATTGGTAATGGAATCCGTGGTGATCGCATTTCTCAGATCATGCAGGATCCGCTGTACCGAATTCGGGTAAAACTGGGTCGGGTGCGCAGTGAAGACAATTTTTACGGCAAAGTCCTTCAGCTTATCACGGATCTGCTCGAGCTTATGATCCTGATAGGAACGTTCGTACATATTGGTTACCGTTCCGGTATCACTTTCGGAATGAAGGCTCGGGAAGGCGGCATCCTCAATACTGTCGAACAAAACCACCTGTCTTTCAATATACTGGATGATCTTGAAAAGCAGCTCAAGCTTCTGCTCTTCGGTCTTCAGATCGGTGTGGTTTTTAAAGAATTCCTCAACGATTTCTTCGGGGGTCTTTCCGGCTTCGTAGCCGGTTTTGCTTTCTTCACAAAGAAACGGAAGCAGCATCCCGATGTTCGTCATTTTATCATAAGGCAGGCTCATAAACAATGAATTATAGATCTGGAACTTATTTTCCACAATCTGCCTGAATTTTTCTGCGCGTTGGTTGTGTCTCATGATAACAAATGTAGGGGATTTTGGTTTTAATTATATGAAAAATATTTTAAAAAAAATTTAATTAAATTTGTCATTCAAACATTTATTGTATGCAAAAAATAGAAATCAGAAACTTTGGCCCTATACAAAACCTAATTCTTCAATTAAAAGATTTTTCTGTCTTAATAGGTCCTCAAGCTAGTGGTAAAAGTACAATTGCCAAAACTATTTTTTTTTTTAAATCATTAAACGACGATTTAGTAAAATATTTCATCAATTCGTTTGAAAGTGGGGATTTCGAGAAACCAATTAACTCTTATGGAAAAATAATTAGACAAAAATACTTAGATTATTTTGGACCTAGTACGCATTTAAATAATCTGTATTTAAAATTTTATTATACTAAAGATATCTGGATTACTATAACTTTAGAAACAAATCATAATTATATTACAGCTAATTTTAGTAAAACATTATTGGATTCAATAAAAAAATTGGTAAACGAATCTTTGAAATTTCATTCATCACATAATAGCAGAAGTATATCTCTACTTACTAGTAAGGATTTATTACAGAAGGATATTGAAAAGAGAGAATTTATTTCAAATATAAAAGAAAAATGTAATTTAATTTTTAAAGAGGATAGGGAATTAATTTTCATTCCAGCTGGTAGAAGTTTATTAGCTACTTTATCTGACCAACTTCAATATGTAAATCCTAGAAGTTTAGATTTTTTAATGAGAACTTTCTTAGATAAAATTAATATCGTTAGGCCTTTATTTAATAAATCATTAAATGATATTATTAAAGAAAGAAAATTATTAACACAGCTTGAAATAGACTACTCGAAAACTACATTAGCAGAAAATATTATTACAAAAATTTTAAAAGGAAAATATCAGTTTGATAAAGATGGTGAAAAAATTTATTATGATGCCAATAGTTATGTAAAATTAAATTTTTCATCTTCAGGTCAACAAGAATCGTTGTGGATTTTATTACTATTATTTATAATTATATTAGAAAAACAAAATGTTTTTATTGTAATTGAAGAGCCAGAAGCTCATCTCTTTCCTGAAGCTCAAAAAGAAATTTTAAATTTAATTGCATTGATGTCTAATATAAGAAATTCACAAGTTATTATAACAACACATAGCCCTTATATAATTGCCTCGTTAAACAACCTGATTCTAGCAAAAAAAGCTGGTAATAAAAATTCTAAACTTGTAAATAATATTATAAATAAACACTTATGGATAGATAGAAATAAAATCTTTGCGGCAAAAGTTCAATCTGGAAAAGTTAGTGAGATTATTGATTCAGAGTTTAACATTATTGAGCAAGATTACGTAGATATGATCTCTAGAGAAATCAATAGTGAATTTGATGCACTTTTTCAATTAAATCAGCAATAATATGTCTTGTAAGCCTTTTGAAACTTGTTTTGAATTTGTTAAAGAAAAACATTCTATTGTATCTTTTAGAGATAAAAAATCATCTACTAAATATATTTATAAAAATAATAAAAAAGATGAATTATCAAAATATAGAATTGATGGCTGTATTATTAATGATAATGGCTCAAAATGCGATTACATTTTAATTAACTGTACTAAAAAGAAAGTTTTTTTCATAGAATTGAAAGGGTCAGATTTAGTTAAAGCGATAGAACAAATTGATCGCTCATTAGATTTGTTGCTGAGTTACTTTGAGGATTATACTATAGAGGCTAGAATAGTTTTAACCAGAGTTAATACAGTAGATCTAAAAGATATTAAATTATTAAAATTAGAAAATAGAATAAAAAACTTAAAGGGTCAATTAATTAAACAAACCAGACAGTTAGATGAAACAAATTAGTTCATGATTAAGTAGAATATTTTTTTTAACTAGACTTAATTAATGATGATCCTAAATAAAAAAATTTAATCTAAATCCCATGAAAAAACTATTCTTTTTTTTCATCATAATTTTCCTTTTCGCCGCCTGTGGGGAAGACTGCTACAATGCGCCGCAGCCGATCGCTTTCAAGTTTGTGAATACCAATGATGAAAACCTGATCACCAACGGGACACTGACGAATTATTCCGTGAAAGAGGAGAACCAGAAGACCATCCAGCTTACCAAAACCGATGAAAACCTCCTGATCCTGGAAAATGTAGGTGCTTACAACGGTACAAAAAACTATACCTTTACTTCTAATGTCAGAAATTTCACTTTCACGATACAGTCGTCGGAGTTTAAAGGCGGATGTGACGGATACCAGATCAACAAATTAACGTTTACTGGCGTAGGAATTGATGTGAAAGACGAAAACGGCTACTACAAAATTATATTTCAGTAAGTTTTAGCCTGCAGCATTTACAAAACGTACAGAATGAAAATACTATTTCCGGCTTTGGCTTTGGTCCTGATATCAGGTTTATTTTTTGGGCAGAAAAGTGTGCCTGCCGATTTCAGAAAAATCCCGGAAATCCTCGATAATCCGGAACTCCTCTACCCTTTTGTGATCCCGGATAAAAAATATGGCTATTGGTCGGTACTCCGCAACAATCCTGATCCCGATCAAGCAGTCATCTACGAAAGCCAGACGCCTGACCGTATGACCCTGAACGATCCCGCCCCGGAAAAAGGTTTTTTCCAGAAATGCCTTGGTGAAGATTGCTTTTCCTACATTTTAGCCTGTGAGAACGGGAAATCCACCTATTTTTCAGACGAACAGCAGCTACGCAATTTTATCGGATTTGTAGACAATCTTCCGGAAGCGGTTTTATTAGCGAATACTTATGGGTATATGGTCGATAGCAGCAGTCCGGAAGGCTCCTATAAAATGGAAGCCCATCAGATCTCGCTTTACCTCGTAAAATCGAAAAACGACTTACAGTCGAAAGAATCTTTTTTCATTAAGATCAACCGGAAGACGGGAAAACTGGAAGCGACGAAGATTGGGAAATAGTGATGAATAAAGGCTGGAGGAGGGAAGCTGGAGGCTGGATGTACTGCCAGACCATATAAGATCCGGAAGTACTTTATTAATCTCAAGGAAACCATTAAGATTTAATAAGGTATTCAGAAAAATGAAGATTCGCTTAGCCTGAAGCGTACTGCTAAATAAAAATCTTTGATTTTCTTAATCATCTTTAAACCCTTCATACTCTTAATGGTTCAAACCGCATTTCTACGTTTATTTTTTTCAACTTCCAGCATTCCGCGTCCTTTTCCAGACATATTCCCATAGTTTTCATAAAATCCTGTCATAAGAATTTTAAAACTTCTTTAACTGAATTTTCTTCGGACAATGCGTAAATTTGGGCTACATTAAATTTAAGAACAATGCTTAATTTCGAGTTTAAAAATCCAACCAAAATACTTTTCGGAAAAGGAGAAATCACAAAAATTTCCAAAGAGATTCCGGCAGAGGCCAATGTCTTAATAATCTACGGCGGCGGAAGCATCAGGAACAACGGCGTTTACGACCAGGTAAAAGAAGCTTTGAACGGCCATCAGGTGTATGAATTCGGTGGCGTACCGGCGAATCCGGAATATGCCGTTTTAATTAATGCCCTGAACCTGATCAAAGAAAAGAACATCACCTTTCTTCTGGCAGTAGGCGGCGGCTCCGTGATCGACGGAACGAAATTCCTTTCGGCAGCGGCAAATTATGACGGCGACCCGTGGCAAATCCTGACTAAGCCCGTTAGGACCTTTGAAGGGGAAGGGATGCCTTTCGGAACGGTATTAACATTGCCGGCAACAGGTTCGGAAATGAATTCCGGCTACGTAATTTCCAGAAGGGAAACCAATGAAAAATTATCCACCGGAGGGCCCGGGCTGTTCCCTCAGTTTTCCGTACTGGATCCTGAAGTGGTACGGTCCATTCCGCCAAGACAGATTGTTAACGGATTAACGGATGCTTACACCCATGTCCTGGAACAGTACATGACGGCTCCTTCATCTGCCGATTTACAGGAAAGGATTGCGGAAAGCATTCTCATCAGCTTACAGGAGACAGCCCCGAAAGTCCTGGCCGGTGATTTTGATTATGATGCCGCCGCCAATTTTATGTGGTGCTGTACCATGGCCTTAAACGGACTGATCCAGAAAGGGGTAATCACCGACTGGGCTGTGCATGCCATGGGGCATGAACTGACCGCTTACTTTGGAATCGATCATGCAAGAACCTTAGCCGTAATCGCACCATCCCATTACCGGTATAATTTTGAGACCAAAAAGGGCAAACTGGCACAGTATGCGGAAAGAGTCTGGGGCATTAAAGACGGAAGCACAGAAGAAAAAGCGGAAGCCGGCATCAGAAAGATGGAAGAATTTTTCCACAGCCTGAATATCCAGACCCGACTTTCAGACTATACCGAGGATTACCAAGGTACGGCAGAGCGTGTAGAGAAAGCATTTACCGAAAGAAACTGGCTGGGCCTCGGAGAGTATAAAAAACTGACGCCTCAGGATGCTTATAAGATTGTAGAGATGAGTTACTAAAGGCTGGAAGCGGGATGACGGAGGCAGGAAGTTTGAATGAAATGACGGAAGATCGGAAGACAAATATGTTCAGCGTCAGTCTTTCATCCTGTTAATTTATGCTTTAAATGGTAAATTCCGTATATGAACTTCCGGCAAACGGCATCCTGCTTCCCTCTCATTTACTTTTTCTGCAAACATTTGTTTAGAAAACCTCAATTTCATTATATATATTTCAAATTTATTTATATTTTAGCATATTCTAAATTTGTAAAAATGAAAAAACCGTTACTTTTATTTGCCTTCTCAGCGCTAGCGCTTATTTCCTGTAAAGATGATGATATCCAAGCTTATGAAATGGATATGATGAAAGGCGATTGGAAGATTAGTAAAAAAGAAGTAATATCCGGAAAAGACGATAAAACCGCACTGAGCACCGAAGTTCCTACCGGATGCAGCGTCAGTGATAATTTAGAATTCAGGACCGATTATTATACTTCATTTACCACTTACGGCGGAACGGGAACCAACTGCCAGGTGGCTTCAAAGCTTGAAGGAACCTATACCTACAATTCTGAAACAAAAGACCTGGTGGTTACCTATAAGAACAACAGTGCGGTAAGTTACCGGATCGTGGTGCTAACCAGTTCTGAAATGAGGATCAAACAGATGTCCGGTAATATCGATCAGAACGGAGATACGATAGTTGATGCAGAATACATTACCTACAAAAGATAAAAGCAGACTCCCGAAACAATCGGGAGTTTTTTAATAAAATGAACAAGAAAATTTAATATACTCTAAAATTATTAAACAATGAAGAAGATGTTATCAGCATTTTTACTGCTGACCTTTTCCCTGTTCTTTTCACAGGAAAAACCAATGTTCTGGCAGGACATCCAGCATTTTAAGAAACTGGATCAGGAAAACCCTCCGGCAAAAAATGCCATCCTTTTACTGGGCAGTTCCTCATTTACGAAATGGACGGATGTCGCCAGCTATTTCCCGGATAAAACCATTATCAACAGAGGCTTCGGAGGATCCAGGCTGACGGACCTCAACTTTTATGCGAATGATCTCCTGAATTCTTATCAGCCCAAACAGATCATCATCTACTGCGGTGAAAACGATTTTGCAGACAATGCCCTGCTGAAAGCGGATGTTGTGGTTGACCGGTTTAAAACGTTCTATAAAAAAGTCAGGACTAAATTTCCGGCTATTGAAGTGGATTATATTTCCATCAAGTATTCTCCAAGCCGCGAAAATCTCTGGCCGCAGATGAGGGAAGCCAATAAGAAAATCGCCGCCTTTATGAAAAAACAGCCGCGGTCAAAATTTATTGACATTACCAAAGTTATGCAGGATAAGAACGGAAACGTACGACAAGAGCTTTTTGTGGAAGATATGCTCCATATGACCCCGGAAGGCTACCGATTATGGACGTCGGTTATGAAACCTTACATGAAATAAGATGGAACGGCCTGCTAAAGAACTGCCTATTTACAAAAAGGCTCAGGAAATATTCAAAACGGTAAAGATTATCACGGATCTGTTTCCTGAAGACAACCAATATCTCCAAAGCATCAAAATGCAGATTCTTGAAGACAGCATGATAATTCAGGCTAAAATTTCCGGTGCCGAAGCTGTAAAGCTTTATGATATTAAAATGGAAAATGCCGCAATTATCCGTAAAGCGGCAAGGGATATTATGGTCAGCGGCAATAATCTTGAAATGTTCGGTTTTGCAGATGCCAAATATTATAAGCTGATCCGGAACCTCATTGAAGAATTCAGGATCTTGTTTGTCGATTGGGTAGCAGGATTCAATCCGAAACATTTTATTGTGGACGACTGGGGACTTTTCAATCCGCCGGGGATTACACCCGATTACATTCAACGTGACGACGAACTCAATTTTCTTGATGAAGATAATGAGGGATAAATAAAATAAAAAAGGCTGTTTCATAAGTAATGAAGCAGCCTTTTTACTTTTCAGCCGGTCTTAAAGATTAATTTTGAAGAAGCTGTTTTTTTCCTTTTCTTTGCATCCTAAAATTAATATCAACCATGAAAAAGCTATTATTTCTCGCCGTATCGGCAGGTTTCATTTTTACTTCATGCAGTAGCGATGATGACGTAGATTCCAACTCCATCGTAGGTAACTGGCGGCCGGTAAGCGAAAAAGCCATCTCCGGAAAAAACGGAAGCACGCTTTACAACGATCCTCATTCTTCCTGCTATAAAAAAAGCACCATTAATTTCAAGCCGGACAATACCGTATCCAGTACGCTCTATGATGAAAATTCAGGCGGAAACTGCGAAAATTACGGAACTGAAACCTATTCTTATTCTTATGATGCCGCAAAAATGCAGCTGACGGTTGATGGTGACGTTAGCGAAGTGGTCCTGCTCAACCAGAAGGAGCTTCATTTCGTAAGCGACTATGACGATGTAAACGGTGATGGTGTAGATGACAAAATTATTCTTGTATTCGCAAGATAACAGAAACACCCGGAAATTTCCGGGTGTTTGTTTTTTATTTCTTTTTCTTGGATTTTGATATCGCTTTCTGCTGTGCCCGGTTGGCTCCGAACTTTTTCGGCGCTTTCCTCTTGGATGGTCCGCCCCAGTTTTCTTTGGTATTCTTTGCTTTTTTCTCATGAAAGGCGCCGCCACCGTCACCGATTTTTACCATCGCAGGATTTTTCATGACAATCTGATCTTCTTCGGAAGCAATCTTCTTCGGATTGATCTTCACTTCCTCAGGGAAATCAATGTATCTGAGTTCCTTATCCATCAGCAATTCGATATCCAGTGCTAAAGTCTCCTCTTTTTTCGTAACGAAAGTCACTGCCTTACCGTCCTTGTCTGCCCTACCCGTTCTACCGATCCGGTGGATATACTGCTCAGGGATATCAGGCGTTTCAAAATTGATGACGTGGGTAATATCCGAAATATCCAGACCTCTGGCCATAACATCCGTTGTGATCAGTCCCTTGATTTCTTCCTGCTCAAAACGTTTCATCGCTTTCAGCCTGTAGTTCTGGGATTTATTGGAGTGGATCACATCGAACTGCTCAGGGAAAAGTTCATCGATTTTTGTAAACAGGAGATCTGCATTTTTCTTGTTATTGGTAAAGATCAATACCTTGGACATATCGGCATCGGTTTTCAGCAGATGTTCCAGTAAATTGATCTTGGTATTGAAATTCTCGACTTTATAGGCCGTCTGCTCGATTTTCTCAAGCGGCGTTCCCGATTTGGCGAGGGAGATTTCAATGGGGCCTGCAAAATACGTATCCAGCATTTCGTCTACTGCATCGGTCATGGTCGCGGAAAAAAGAATATTCTGCCTTTTGTCCTTCATCATTTCAAAGATGTGGGTCAGCTGCGGTCTGAAACCAAGGTTCAGCATTTCGTCAAACTCATCAATAATCAGCTTCTGGACCTCTTTCAGGGAAATGGCATTGTCGATGGCGAGATCCATTACCCTTCCCGGCGTTCCGATCAGGATATCGCATCCGTTATCGAAAAGCAGCTTCTGGGTATTGATGTTTTTACCTCCGTAAATTCCGATCACTCTTGCAGTAATATTTTCCGTCAGTTTTTCTACGATTTCCGTTACCTGAACCACGAGCTCCCTTGTAGGAACCAGCACCAGGACGGTTGGATTCCCGGATTTGTTGTATTTCCAGGTTTTCAATACCGGTAAAAGATAAGCCAGTGTTTTACCGGTCCCGGTTTGTGCAATCCCCATAACATCGCGTCCGGAAAGAATCGGCCCGATACTTTTCTCCTGAATCGGAGTGGGCTCAAATAAATTCAGGTCTGCTAAAACATCAAGAATTTTAACCGGAAGGTCAAAATCTGCAAAAGTGAGTTGTTCCATTTTGCAAAGATAGGCAATTAATTTTTTAATGTTTAAAAATCTAAAATGCAGAGACTGTGTAGATTTATTTAACCCTAGTTCATGATCTCAACAATGCATCAGTTAAAGTTGAAAGATGCAACAGAAACTTCCCTTTGATTTATCAGATGGTACACTTACGGCGTGCTTCTCATCCTTCCCTTATAATTGCTACACAGATGATATTCCTACGGAATAAGGATTGTGAGGGTTGATCTTACATTGGATCTAAACTTTAAATCTAAAAATTTATCCTAAAGATCTTGCATATTACGCAGATTTCATCTTGAAGGATTAAGAATATCATCACTAATCTATTCTTCTAAAGATAAGCAATAACACATTTTCCGGCATTCATAGTTGCCATTAAAACGGGTTGGCTCCGGAGGCGCAACATCTGTGTAGTTAAAGTTCAAGCCGTTATAGCACAACTCCAGCGGAGTTCTATCTTTTTATAGCCAACGTTCAGATAGCATACCTGTGGCGTGCCTTATTTAACCTTTATTGTGGCTACACAGTTAATATTCCTATGGAAAAAGAATTTGAGAATGATGGTTACCACTGACTTTAACCAATACACACAAATAAACCAGTCCGCAATTTATTTCCTCGTAATTCTCAGCAGAATCACAATGATTAAAAACACGGAAAAAATAAAACCCAATACCGCTGCCAAAGACAGTTCGCCGATCCTCGGTCCTGTTTCCGAGACAAAAACGATGGCGGTAGCAATGATGTTGGCACCGAGAACCATAGCCAATATCAGGCTGACGATGCTGGATTTGATCAGCTGGTTGGTTTTTTCGATATTTTTGATCTCACTGGAAACCGTAAATTTATTTTCATCCAGCTTCTGCAGGACGGAGCGCAGTTCTTTCGGGATCTCATCCACATTATCCGTGAACATCATCATCCGGTCCATTCCTGTTTTCATCAGGTTTTTGGGACTTATTTTCCTGGCAAATATTTTTCGGGTGTACGGATGCAGGCTCTTCACCACATCAAGATCCGGATTAATGGTTCTTCCGACGCCTTCAATCAGTCCGATTCCTTTAAACAGAAGATAAAAATAATCCGGCATATACAGGCGGTTGTCCTTTAAGACATCTTTCATCTTGTTGATGATCGCCTGGGGGTTAATTTCCTTTAATGAGGTGCTGTGGACAAAGTTCAGGATGTCCTCCACATCGGCTTCGAACCTTTTTTCATCGGGGATCTGGTAGCTGACGGCCATTTTTTTAAGGTGACGGACGATTTTATGCGGGTTCTTAGCAACGAAACTGACGATGAGATTCTCGAGAATTTCCTTATCATTGGGCGGAATTTTCCCGACTGCGCCGAAATCGATGAAGACTACTTTTCCATCCTTTTTCACCAGGATATTCCCGGCATGCGGATCGGCATGGAAAAATCCGTAGTCCAGGATCTGCGAAACGAAAAGCCTTAAGCCCGCTTCGGAAACAGGGATGGGGTCAAGATGATATTTCAGAAGCGTGGCGGTATCCGTTATCTTGATCCCGTCGATAAACTCCATGCACAGGATATTGTTGTTACAAAGTTCCTCATATACTTTCGGTACATAGGTTTCTTTGCTGTTTTTGAAATTCCTTCTGAATTGAAGGATGTTTTCTTTTTCATTGATTAAGGACACTTCCTCCAGCAAAGATTTTTCAAAAGTGGAAATGGCCTGCTTCAGGTTCAGCTTTTCACCGATTTCGGAATAGGAAGACACCAGCTTTTCCAGATCTTTGATGAGCAGCAGATCATCTTCAATCAATGTCTGTACGTCAGGCTTCTTAATTTTCAGAATAACGTCGGTTCCATCAATCAGCACGGCTTTGTAAACCTGTGCAATGGAAGCTGTGGCCAATGGTTGTTTATGAATATCGGCAAAGTAATCTCTGACAGAAATATTGAATTCATTTTCCAGGATCTCCTCCACATTCATTTCCACCGTTTCCACTTTGTCCTGAAGCTTCTGCAGCTCCCGGATCAGCTCAGGCGGCAGCAGGTCTTCCCGGTTGCTGAAGGTCTGGCCCAGTTTCACAAAGGTAGGCCCAAGTTCTTCCAGCACCAGCCGTATCCTTTCGTAGACCGTGCCTCTGGAAACCGCTTCATCGGTATTCTCCGGAGCTTCCGCTTTATTTCCGCCGTTCATGCGGGCCAGCATATCTTTAAAGCCGTATTTGCTCAACACGGAAATCAGTCTGGCGGATCTCTTTAATTTTCTTTGCTGCTTATCAAACATATCCCTGAAATGTAAGTGCAATTTAATTCAAAAATTATTCCTGGCAGAACTTAAATTTTTATAGCAAATGTTAAATAAAATGTAATTATTTTCCCAAATTGAGTTTATATGATGATTTTTTTTAACTTTACATTCACCAAACAGTGAAACTAACCTATAAAATTATTAAAATGAAAAATTTAAAGAAAGTATCAAGATCAGAAATGAAAAGTATTTCAGGAGGCGGAATTATTACAAACTGCTCGAATAAATGCTGTCCGGATGACGGAAGACCAAGATGTCCAAGACTGATTTGCCCTGCAGTGGTTTGTCCGCAGGTATTATAAGCGCTGCAACACAGGTAAAATTAAAGGCTGTCCGAATTTTTCAGACAGCCCTTTGTGTACCAACCCATTACAGGTTTTTAAAATCGGTATTGATTATTTCAGGTAAGTTTCGTACAGATCCTGCCGGCGGTCTTTCATCACCTGAACGGACCCATGATGGTGCAGGTCTTTAAGCAGATTCAGATCGACGTCAACGATCAGGGTCATCTCCGTATTCGGAGTGGCCTCCCCTTTGACGGCATTCGACGGAAAGGCAAAATCCGACGGGGTGAATACGGCCGCCTGCCCGAACTGGATGTCCATATTATTCACTCCCGGAAGATTCCCGACACAGCCCGCAATGGCTACATAACACTCATTTTCAATGGCCCTCGCTGCCGCACAGTGGCGAACACGCATGTATGCATTCTGCGTATCGGTAAGATATGGCACAAAAAGAATTTTCATTCCCTGATCTGCCAGGATTCTCGGCAGTTCCGGGAACTCCACATCATAACAGATCACCAGTCCTATTTTCCCGCAGTCGGTATCAAAGACCCGGATCTCGTTCCCCCCTTTCATTCCGTAATATTTTCTTTCATTCGGGGTGATGTGGATCTTGCGGTATTCATCTACCCTACCATCGCGGTGAAGAAGGTAGCTGACATTATACAGATCGTTGTTTTCGAACACAGGCATGCTTCCGGAAATGATATTCACATTATAGCTGATGGCCAGATCGGAGATTCTCATCCTGATTTCTTCCGTGAGTTTGGCCAGCTCAATCATGCTGTCCCGCTCCGAAAGCTTATTGAACGGCGCCAGCAAAGGGGTGTTGAACAATTCGGGAAAGAGGACGAAATCCGCTTTGTAATCGCCCATAACATTCACGAAGAATTCCACCTGCTCGTAAAAGGCATCGATGTCCTTGAAATGGCGCATCTGCCACTGCACCAGCCCCAACCGGATGATGCTGTCCTGCATCGTTGTGTTTTTCTTGCTGTAGTAAATGTTGTTCCATTGCAGCAATACCGCATTTTCACCGGAAGATTCGTCTTCCGGAAGATAGCCTTTCAGTACCTTGATCGGCAGGAAGTTATTGGAAAGCTGGAATGACAGTACGGGATCATAAATTTCTTTATCCCGGACTTTCCGGATGTATTCCCTCGGGGAGAGGTCGGTGTGTTTGTAGTAATTCGGGATTCTGCCTCCCAGGATAATAGACCGCAGGTTCAGCAGTTCGCAGAGTTCTTTCCGGGCATCATACAGCCTTCTTCCCAGCCGGAGTTCCCTGAATTCAGGATCCACAAACACTTCGATTCCATACAGGACGTTTCCCGTGGAAATATGGGTATTGAACGTATAATTTCCCGTAATATCGCTGTAGGTATGGTCGTCACCGAATTCCTCGTAATTAACGATAATCGATAAGGCTACGGCAGCGAGTTTCCCGTCTACCGTAATGCAGATCTGCCCCTTTGGAAAAATGGTGGTCAGCTTTTCAATGCTTTTCTTTGACCAGACGTATTCCGACATCTGCGGGTAGGCCCTCTTCATGGTCTCTACCAGTTCCGGATAATCGGCTACGGTGAGCGCTCTTGTTTCTATTTGCATCTGATGTAATTTTGTTTAAATTTAGGGAAAATATAAGAAAAAACTATTGTGTGGAAGCAAAGTTTTCACGAAGAGCCGGGCTGTTTATCGTTTTTAACGGGATGAAAATACCGTTACACCCAATGTTGATTTTATACATCCCTTCGTGACTCCATTTTCTGTTTTCAAAGGAAACTGAGCTACAATTAATCCTTAATATTTTGAATATGGCGATCCTCCTGCCACCGGACGGCATCGGGATTTAATTTAAACTGTCCTTTCCAGGACTTCATTTTCTGCTGTATTTGACAGGAGAAACTTCCGGCATCCGGCACCCTTCTTCCAGCCGCTTAATCCAGGTTCTCCTTCGGGTTCACGTTCAGCAAGCAGCAAAATTTTTAATTCATATCTGATCATCCTGCTGATAAGAAAAACTACCGGGATCCGGTCTCCGTATTCCATCCAGATCATCCAATTTCCAATTCGAGTTCATGTTCAATTAAACCAGGCGGCATGGGACTTCGAGGTCTTCCGTGAGGTAATAGCTGCAGCACAACCGGTGATAGCCGTCTGCGATAATGAGTTTTTCCTGGTTGCCCCGTACCAGGAGAATGGGTGACAGTTTTTTGCTGTTCTTTACTTTTTTAAGGTTTTCCCTGACGTGAATGTTGTCTTTCGGAAGCAGAGGCAGGCTGCTGGCGCGGAAAATATCCTTCGACTTTTTACGGACGGTTTTGCCTGCTGCAGTTTCTCTACAAATGCCGCAGCTGCATCGGGTTCAAAAATCAGTTCGAGGTAATCCTGAGCGGCGGGAAAATCATGGGTTTCCGGCTCGGGAAGCCAGATGTTGCTGTATCCGGCGGCTTTTTGTTTGGCATTCATTGGATATATGTTAAAATTGGTATGCATGGATCCGGGTATCGTTCATCATCTGACGGATAAGCGTCTGGTGGCTGCCGATATTTCCGGTGATTTTCCAGGTCGTATTACAACCGTTGGCATCATAACGTTGGCGGACCAGGGAGTATTTCAGTCCATAGCGGTTAAAAAGTGTTTCGCAGTATTCCAGATCCTTTTGATCCAAAGTCGTGATGGAATATTCCCTGATTTTATGGCGGTTGTCGATAAATTCCTGCAGATAGGAAAGCAAAGTAAGGATTAGCAGGACCAATGCTACCCCCAACAATGCCAGATAGATATGTCCGGAGCCGATGCACATTCCCAGAGAAGCGGTGGCCCAGATGGTGGTGGCCGTCGTGATGCCGCCGATTTTATTGTCATCCTTAAAGATTACGCCGGCCCCGAGAAACCCGATCCCGGTAACGATATTGGCCGCGAGCCGGTCCGGATTCGAGATCCCGATCTTCAGGGAAAGGATGGTAAAAAGACAGGATCCGAAACTGATCAGGATGAAAGTCCTTAATCCGGCGGATTTATTCCGGTATTCCCGCTCGGCGCCGATCAAAAGGCCGATGATGACGGAAATGATGATCAGCAATAAGTCATTTCCGGTGGTCCACGTTCCGATTATTTTCATGAGGTAATTAATATCAAAAATATAAAATAATCAGCTGTGAAGTTGGGGATAGGGAATTAAAATTTAATTAAATATAACAGGCTGGAAGATGGATGCCGCAAGCTGGAAGTTTTATAATCGAATACAATCACGTGCAAATCAAAAATATTATGTATGATATTATACGAACAGGTATTTTTTAAACCTGCTTTTATTTTTAAACGCAGAGATTATTTTTCATACTGTATAACGTAAGCTGGCAAAGAAAGGATCAGGTAAATGACCTGATGAAGCGTATGCATCATCAATATGTTTTATTAGTAATAATGCCGCTTTTCCTCTGTTCTTTAAGATATTAATGACGATCAGATTTTGCGTTTAAGAAGTAATGATCTTGAGCATCAGTGAGAATTTATGGTGCTGAATTAAACCTGACGGATTTTTGGAACCCGTAAGGCTGGGAGTGATATGAATAAAAAAACCTCCCTTCCGGGAGGCCAAAAAAACACAAATGATGAAAAAAAATTATTTCGAAGTACAAAGGTATTCCGAAGAAATTTATTTTGTTATGCGTAGAATCAATTTCGTTAAAATTATTCCCACTCGATGGTTGCAGGCGGTTTGCTTGAAATATCGTACGCAACTCTGTTGATTCCTCTTACTTCATTAATGATTCTGCCGGAAACGGTATCCAGGAATTCGTAAGGAAGCCTGCTCCACGTCGCGGTCATGAAATCGATGGTATTTGCCGAACGTACTACTGCCGTATATTCATAGGTTCTTTCGTCACCCATTACCCCCACGGATTTTACAGGAAGCAATACCACGAAAGCCTGGGAAACTTTTTCGTACAGGTCGTTTTTATAGAGTTCTTCAATAAAAATATCGTCAGCTTCCTGCAGGATTTTTACTTTCTCAGCATCTACGGCACCCAGTATCCTGATTCCCAATCCGGGTCCGGGGAAAGGGTGGCGGTGTACCAGATGATGAGGAATACCCAATTCTTCCCCCACTTTTCTTACTTCATCCTTGAAGAGTTCTCTTAAAGGTTCCAACAGTTCGAATTCCATTTCTTCCGGAAGTCCGCCGACGTTGTGGTGGGACTTGATCACGGCAGACGGTCCGTTTACCGACTGGCTTTCGATCACATCCGGGTAAATGGTTCCCTGGGCCAGGAATTTCGCGCCTTCGATTTTATGGGATTCTTCGTCGAAGACGTGGATGAATTCGTTTCCGATGATCTTTCTCTTGGCTTCAGGATCATCAACGCCTGCCAGTTTTGATAAAAACCGTTCTTTGGCATCCACCAGTTTGATGTTCATGTGGAAATGCTCCCCGTAATTGTCCATCACTTTTTTATCTTCATCTTTTCTCAGCAATCCGGTATCTACAAAGATACAGGTCAGCTGATCGCCGATGGCTTTGTGGATCAGTACTGCCGCTACGGAAGAATCCACTCCGCCGGAAAGGCCGAGGATTACCTTCTGATCCCCTACTTTTTCACGGATTTCGTTTACGGTTTTCTCGATATAGTTCGTCAGTTTCCAGTTTCTCTCCGCTTCGCAGATCCCGAATACGAAATTTTCCAGCATTTTGCCGCCTTCTTCGGTGTGGGAAACTTCCGGGTGGAACTGGACGCAGTAAATTTTCTTTTCTTCGTTGGCGATTGACGCAATCACTCCGGATTTTGCATTCAGTTCAAATCCTGCAGGAAGCTCTCCTACCTCATCGAAATGGCTCATCCAAACCACAGAATTGTTGGTCACGCCTTTTAATAAAGAAGATTCCTTTACAATTTCCAGGTGGGCTTTGCCATATTCCCCTTTTACGCCTTTGTGTACTTTTCCGCCCATCAGGTGTGCGGTAAGCTGCATGCCGTAGCAGATTCCCAATACCGGGATCCCCTGTTCGTATAATTCTTTCTTTACAAGGTGTGCATTTTCCGCATTGACGGAACTCGGACCTCCGGACAGGATGATTCCTTTCGGCTGTTTTTCAAGGATGGTTTCCAAGGGGGTGTTGAATGGTAGAATTTCGGAGTATACGCCCATCTCACGGATTCTGCGTCCGATAAGCTGGTTGTACTGGGATCCGAAATCCAAGATGATAATACCGTTGTTCATTTTATAACTGATGAATAATGATTGATAATTGATATTTGACCGGATTAAAGCCCGGTCTTACTGATAATCTTTGCTAAAAGACTGCCGTTTCCTATAAGACCACTGCCCTAGCCCTGATAGGAGCGGTTACCCCACAGCGGGCCGGCAAGGCCGGGGCGCGAGGAGTATGAGCGGACAGCAGGTTCCCGGCTCCTTAAAAAAAAGCCCCGAAAAATCAGGGCATTATTTTTAAAACTTTCCGATGTCTTCTCTGTAGAAGCCGTAATCGAAATGTACGTGGCCTGCGTCTTCGTATACTTTCTTGCGGGCATCTTCATAGGTGGCTCCGGTTGCTACAATGTTCAGCACCCTTCCACCGTTGGAAACCACTTTGTCTCCCTTGCGGATGGCACCTGCGTATAAAAGCGTACTGTGCTTCACGCGGTCTTCCCCTACAATTTCGAAACCGGTCTCGATGTTTCTCGGATAACCTCCTGAACACATCACCAGACAAACGGCTTTTTCGTCCTTAAATTTCAGTTCGATGTCTTTTCCTTCCATACAGTCCTGGATCACATCCAAGAGATTGTTTTCCATCAAAGCCATCAGCACCTGGGTTTCAGGATCTCCGAATCTCATGTTGTATTCCAGAAGATAAGTTCCTTTTTTGGTTACCATCAGTCCGAAGAAGATGATCCCTTTGAAGTTAAAACCTTCCGCTTTCAGTCCGTTCACGGTAGTTTCCAGAATATTCTTCTCGAAATCCGCGTAGTGTTCCGGGGTAAATTCAGGGCTTGGCGCCACGCATCCCATTCCGCCGGTGTTGTGTCCGGTATCTCCGTTTCCTGCTTTTTTATAATCTTTGGCAGCGATACACGGGAACAATTTGTTTCCGTTGGAGAAAGCGATGATGGAAGCTTCAAAACCGTCAAGGAATTCCTCGATCACCAGTCTGATTCCGGCATCCCCGAAGATTCTTTTGATCATGAAATCGTGGATGGTTGCTTCCGCCTCTTCACGGGTATCACAGATGACCACGCCTTTCCCTCCGGCAAGGCCGCTGGCTTTTACCACCAACGGATATTCGTGATCCTGAACGTAGGAAATAGCATCGTTGTATGAATCAAATACTTTGGCAGTTGCCGTTTTGATACCATAGGTCTGCATGAATTTCTTGGAAAATGCCTTACTTCCTTCAAGGCTGGCCACTTTCTGGTTAGGGCCGAACACCTTAAGGTCGTGCTTTTTGAATTCATCTCTGATCCCTTCTACCAGAGGAGCTTCAGGACCTACGATGGTAAGGTCCACTTTTTCCTTGATGGCAAAATCCCTGAGATCTTTAATATCGGGTACGTTCACATTCTGTCCTATTACATCTGTTGTCGCATTCCCGTTGGCAAAAAACATTTTTGAAATTCTCGGGTCATTCTGAAGCTTTACTGCCAAAGCAGATTCCCTTCCCCCTTCACCTATGATTAATATTCTCATACTGTATTTAATTAACTAGTCTATAATTTACAAATATATCATTTTGGATGGTATAAATACAATCCGGATTATTTTTTTAATTCTATTTTAATTAGTGCAAAAAGTGTCTGATCCCGGTGAACATCATCGGAATGTTGTGCTCATTGGCTGCATCGATGCTGTCCTGGTCTTTTACGCTTCCACCCGGCTGGATGATCGCGGTGATGCCTTCCTGCGCGCAGAAATCCACTACATCGCGGAAAGGGAAAAACGCGTCGGAAGCAAGAACCAGCGTTCCTGAGAATTTTTCTTTTGCTCTTTCGATCGCCTGTTGGGTTGCCCAGATCCGGTTGACCTGACCGCCGCCGATCCCGAAAGCCTGAATTCCGTTGGACACTACGATCGCGTTGGATTTTACATATTTTACCACCCTTTGGGAGAACAGCAATGCTTTTCTCTGCTCTTCGGTAGGCTGGGTTTCAGTTACCACCTTAATATCATCTGAAAAAATACTGTCGTTGTCCTGAACCAGGATTCCGCCGTCAATCTTCACCCAGGTCTGTTTATCGGAAACAGGGTTAACGATTTTAATGATTCTCAGATTCTTTTTCTTTCTTAAAACTTCCAGGGCTTCCTCATCAAATTCAGGAGCCATTACGATTTCAAGAAACGTTTTGTTCAGTTCTTCCGCCGTTGCCGCATCGATTTTGTAGTTCATTGCAACAATTCCGCCAAAGATGGAAACCGGGTCGCATTCGAATGTTTTCTGATAGGTTTCAAGGGCTGAAGTTCCGATGGCCACTCCACAAGGGGTAGAATGTTTTACGGCACAACAGGCCATTTCTTCCTTAAACTCAGTAACGACTTTCCAGCAAAGGTCCATATCTCTTAAATTATTAAAAGACAATTCTTTACCGCCCAACTGTTCAAAATCCTTCATGGCGCCGTTCTCGAAAGTAGAAACATAGTATGCTGCCGTCTGGTGAGGGTTTTCACCGTATCTCAGATCGGAAACTTTTTTGTAGGATGCATTCAGATAAGCAGGATAGTCTTCATCAAGAAGCATTCTTGAGATGGCTGCGTCATAAGCCGAGGTAAGGTTGAATACTTTTCCGGCCAGCTTTTTACGGGTTTCGATGTAAGTATCGCCGTTCTGTTCCATTTCTGCCTGTACGGATGCATAATCTTCCGCATCGGTAATTACCGTCACCGAGTCAAAGTTTTTGGCAGCAGAACGAAGCATCGAAGGACCTCCGATGTCGATGAATTCTACCTTTTCGTGAAGGGAAATCTCTTTGTTTACGTTTTCAAAGAACGGGTAAAGATTCACGATCACCATGTCGATCAGCCCGATCCCATGTTCCTGAACGGTGTTCATGTGTTCCTCATTGGAACGCACCGCCAAAAGTCCGCCGTGTACTTTCGGGTGAAGCGTCTTCACTCTTCCGTCCAGCATTTCGGGAAAATCGGTTACCTCATCAATCTGAATGGGATTTAAACCAGCGTCTTTCAAATGTTTGAACGTCCCTCCTGTAGAAATCAGTTCATAGTTGCGGGCTTCCAGAAACTGAGCGAATCCGATCAATCCGCTTTTGTCAGAAACACTGATTAAAACTCTCTTTTTACTCATTTTACTTTCGATTTTTTACTTTTTACAGCTATTTCAAACTGTAGACCGGTTCTTTCACCTCCGGTCTTTATTTTTACTTAGATTTTTCTTTATTTGAACACTTTATTCAATGCTGCTGCCTGGATCACTTACTAACCACCCCGTCAAAAATTCTTTGTGAATTTTTGCCATCCCTCCAGGGGAGGGAATTTTCTTTATTACCCGTTGCCCAATACTTTGTTGATGGCTTCCGGGAAGATTTCATATTCCACCTCATGAACTTTCTGAGCAATGGTTTCCGCGGTATCTTCTTCCGTTACCGGAAATGATTTCTGAAGGATAGCTTCCCCTTCATCAATTCCCGGTGTTACAAAATGCACGGTGGCGCCGCTCTCTTTTTCCCTGGCTTCGATCACCGCCTGATGCACATGGTGTCCCCACATTCCTTTTCCTCCGAATTTCGGAAGCAGTGCCGGATGGATGTTGATGATCTTTCCGGTCCAGTTTTCACAGAATTCAGGCTTCAGGATGGACAAGAATCCGGCCAATACGATGAGATCCGTATTTTCGGGGATTATTTTTCCCAGCTCACTGCCGAAATTTTTCCCTCTCGGAATAAGAACGTTTTCGATGTTATGTTTTTTTGCCCTTTCCAGTCCGAAACACTCCCGGTCGGCTACCACCAAAGATACTTTGGCATCCGGGATCTCCCCGCTGTCGATGGTATCCATGATCCGCTGAAGGTTGGTTCCTGAACCTGAAACGAGCACAACGATGTTTTTCATAATTATAATGTAACAATGTATCAGTATACCAGTGTAACAATGTTTAAGATTGGTAAATTGCTACAATGGTAAATTGCTACATTTATATTGAGAGATTGATCTTTTCATTTCCTTCGGTAATTTCCCCGATTTCATAGGCATCATCCAGAAGATGAAGAATTTTTTCCGCATGTTCCGCATCTACCACAACGATCATTCCCACACCCATATTGAAGGTTCCGAACATTTCCTCGCGTGCGATCCCGCCTCTTTTTTCAAGCTCCAGCATAATGCTTGGAATTTTAATTGTTGAAGCATCGATGGAAGCACATAAACCATCAGCAATGATTCTCGGGATATTTTCATACAAACCGCCTCCGGTGATGTGGGCAATCCCAGCCACTTTCACTTCCTCAAGGATTTTGTGAATGTCTTTATAATATAATTTGGTAGGTACCAAAAGGGTTTCGTACAGAGGTTTGCCTTCGAATTCTTCGTTAAAATCCGGGAATACTTTCCTTACCAGCGAGAATCCGTTGGAATGGAATCCTGAACTTGGCAAAGCAATAATCTTGTCTCCGGCCTTGATCTGTGAACCGTCGATGATTTCATCTTTCTCAACAATCCCTACGCAGAATCCGGCAACATCATAATCTCCCGGCTGGTACATCCCCGGCATTTCCGCCGTTTCACCACCGATCAGGGCACAGTTGTTGTCTTTACAGGCATTTACCATTCCCAGAACGATTTCGGCAGCAATTTCGGAATCCAGTTTTCCGCAGGCCAGGTAATCGAGGAAGAATAAAGGTTTTGCTCCATGGCAAAGGATATCGTTGGCACACATGGCAAAACAGTCTACCCCGATGGAATCGTATTGTTTGGAATCTAAAGCTACTTTCAGCTTCGTTCCTACCCCGTCGGTTCCGGAAACAAGTACCGGATTTCTGTATCCTCCGATTTCATAGAATGCCCCGAAACTCCCCAGATGATTCAGTACATTGGAGTTATGGGTTTCACCCACCGCTTTTTTGATCTTGTCAACGGTTTTATATCCTTCTTCTTTGTCTACGCCTGCTGATTTGTATGTGTTGCTCATAATATTTTTAAATAATCTAGCAATGCTTCAGTTTAACAGTGTAACAATGCTTTCAACAGGTAACATTGATAAACCGGCACATTATATTGTCTTTTATTTCAAATTTTAAAAACAAAAAAGCCGACAATCTTGGTAGATTATCGGCCGTTGTATTATCTGAGAATTTCAGAGCCCACAATATTCCCTTTTTCGGAGAAACATTCTTTAAAAGTGGTCTGAATATTCATCTTTTTTTCTTTTTGCAAAGATATTAATTTTATATTAATTTTCAAATCTATTTTTCAAGGATCGATTCCAGCTTTGAAATCTTTTCTAATTTTTGTTTCAGCTCGTTGTTTTTCTCTTCATTGGAAATCTGCTGAGCCGACTTGTCGAAATTATCATTGAAAAACGGAAGCGTAAAGGTATCGATGATATTTCCGCCATGCAAAGGGAAACGCTTTTCGGCAGCTTCCAGAACTCCCAATCCTCCTCTGCCTCCGGGAGCAGTAGCCATCAGCAGCATCGGCTTTTCATTCCATACGGCTCTGTTTTTGATCCGGGAAGTCCAGTCGAATACGTTCTTAAACGCCGTAGAATAAGTTCCGTTGTGCTCGGAAAGCGATACCAAAAGAATATCTGCCGCATCGATTTTAGCCGCGAAATCAACTGCCTGCTGCGGAACCCCGCTTTCCACTTCGCGCTGATGCTTGTAAATCGGCATTTCGAAGTCGTTCATGTCTACGGTTTCCACCTCAGCATCCGGGATCAACGAAGCAGCATAAGTTACTAAAAGTTTATTGATGGACGTATCGGAATTGCTTCCTGCAATAGCTAATATTTTCATTGTTTATCTGTTGAATAAGTTTGTTTGTTTTTTAATGCCGCAAAGATCGGAAGATTTTTGGGATGTGAACCGTTTTAACTATAGATTATTATTAAATTTCTTATAGATGTTTTGATATTCATTTGATACAAAGCCTTTTACTATTATTAATTGTGTATAGGTTCGCAAGGCATTCTGTCCAGAAAAGAACTCTGTGCTTTGGATCATTATTCACAATACATGATATTGTCATTCAGAACCAACAGAAGTTTAATGCGAAAAATATTTTAACATTTAAAATGCTTAGTATCTTAGAGCCTGTTTAAATTTACCTTTTATATTTTAACATTAAGAATTTAAGGCATTTTAGCTTAAAAAATCAATATGTCGGTTGCCCGGCAATATTCAATTAAGTCAATTGAAATCATCGTATTAAAGTGAAGAATAAACAAAGTTTATTTAATTCAGAAAATTAAGAGAAATGACGGAAAGTTTGATGAATTAAAATTTTAAACAGGCTCTTAACCAAAAGTTCTTCCGTGATCCGGCACCTTCTTCAGGTCTTTTAATGAAGATTCCGGTTCAGTTTCATGTTAGCTTATTATTTTAAATAGGCCGGCAATTCCATCGGAACTTCCATCAGCAGGATTTCGGCATCTTCCACCGCCTCGATGTTGAAACTTTGGGTATCCCAGATTCCCAGGCCGTCCCTTTCATTCAGAATGCGGTCTCCTACTTTTGCACTTCCTCTGAGAACAAAGGCATACACCCCGTTTCCTTTTTTATTCAGCATATAGTTTTTGCCGTTTCCTTTGGTAAAATTTGCCAGGCTGAACCAGGCATCCTGATGGATCCATACGCCGTCATCATTTTTATTTGGCGACAGGATCTGTTGAAACCCATTGATCTTTTCTCCTTCTTTAATACTTTTCTGGTCATATCTCGGCTCCACACCCACTTCTCTCGGAAATACCCAGATCTGCAGGAATTTTACCGCCTGGTCTTTGTTCTTGTTGTACTCGCTATGCATTACTCCGGTTCCGGCACTCATCACCTGGATCTCGCCTTTTCTGATGACTGCGGTGGTTCCCATAGAATCTTTATGCTCCAGGTCCCCTTCCAGCGGAATGGAAATGATTTCCATATCGCGGTGCGGATGGGTCCCGAAACCCATTCCCTGAGTAACGGTGTCGTCGTTCAATACTCTTAACACCCCAAAGTTCATCCGGTCCTGATTCTGGTATCCGGCGAAACTGAAGGTATGGTAGCTGTTCAGCCATCCGTGGTTGGCATGTCCTCTGGTGTCTGCTTTGTGATATACTGTTTTCATATCGTGATTATTTATAGTACAAATGTACGGCGGCCATGCGGGAAATCTGTTGATGTAAGGTAAGAAAGGAAGACGGGCTGAGTATGGGAAGTACGGAAATTCCCCTCCCATGGAGGAGTGGCAGAAATTCCCAGAATTTCTGACGGGGTGGTTTATTGCGAAGGATAAGTTTCTGTAATGGCTTCTTTAAAAGTAAAGTAAAGGATTTGAAGTTGCAGATCGTTTTAAACCACCCCGTCAAAATTTTTTTAAAATTTTGCCACCCCTCCGAAAGAGGGAATTTTTTATCGGGGCTAAATTTCCTCCGCTACATAAGTTTTACATTTTATAATCGTCAATTCAAATTCTTGATCATCTCTCAAAATTCACCTGCGAAACAAAATTCACAATTTACAATTCACATACTCAGCCACCCCGTCAAAAATTCTTTGAATTTTCGACACCCTTGCGGATCCGAGAGGGTTTTAAAATTCTATTTCTTATGGATTTTATAGATGTAATTTCTCTGTTAGCTGTAATTCACCATTCACTTGCGCAGCAAAATTCACCATTCACCATCCATCTTCCGCTAAAAGGCTTCTTCGATCTTTGAGTTTTTCCGGAGGATCATCAGGAGGATGAAGATCAGGATCACGCAACCGGTAAGAAACTGAAGGATAAGGGTGGTCCGGTCTGAAAAATGGCCCAGCGTGTTGGTGATGATGCCGGTTCCCGTCTGGTTGGCAGCCATTAAAAACCCGGATACCAGTACAGACAGAGACGGAAATTCGACGGTTCCCCAACCGATGGAACCCGGAAACAAAGTGCCCATAAAAAAACCGGTCAGAAACATCATCGGGAGAAGCAGTCCGGCATCGGGATAGATCCAGAGTGCACTTAACAATACGGCAACTGCCAAAGGCGATCCCAGAAATCCATACGACAGGTTGAATTTTTTAGAAAAAATTCCGAAAAGAAGGCGGTTAAATGCAATTCCGCCCCAAAACAGGGAAAGTCCGAGACTTGCCTGTGAACTGTTGAGTCCCTGATTTTTAAGGATCACCGCGCCGAAACTTCCGAAGGCACCTTCGATAAACCCGTACAAAACAATGGCTGCAAAAAAAAGCCAGAGCCGGGAAGGGATCTTAAAATGGGCCGGAAGTTGGAAAAGCGGCCCTTTTTCAAGTTGCAGACACAGGAAAAGAATGAAGATGACCGCTACCAATATAAAAACGATTCCGGGAACATCCATCCAGTTCTGCAGGCTGCCGACGGCATTGATCATCAGCGGCGATGCCGAAGTTCCCAGGCCGACCAGGAACTGAAGGATGAGAATGGATGAGGATTTACTGTTTTCAGACAGGCTAGCTGCCAGCGGATTCAGGGTGGTAATAGACAGTCCGAAACCGGTTCCCGTGCAGGCGACCAGCACCATCAGTGCCGGAAAAAGCATCTGCTTTTCATTCATGAAAAACCGGAGGCTCCACAAACCTGCGGTAGCCGCCATCATCAGAACCAATCCTGTCCCCAAGATAATTTTAGGTCCTGTTTTATTGACCAGGAAAGGCGCTGCAAGACAGGAAGCGATAATGCAGATCACTTGTGGAATGAAGAGATTCCCGAACTGTGCCGGTGAAAGTGCGAAAAGGGCGCTATCAGTAAACACGCTGCTCAATGCCGGAAAAATAACAAAATTAAGACCCGTAAAAAATGCCAGCAGGTAAATCACCGTCATTCTGGCTATTCGGGAATTCATGATTTCAGAACGTTATTTTTCAGGTGTTCCCCTACCCTCAGGGCCATTGCAATGATCGTCAGGGCCGGATTAACCGCTCCGCTGGATACGAAAAAGCCTCCGTCTACGATATAGAGATTAGTCAGGTCGTGGGCTTTGCAGTAAGTATCCACTACTGAAGCGGATGGATCGGTTCCCATCCGGGTTGTTCCGTTCTGGTGAGCCGGAGACGCAATGTCCATTCCTTTGCTGAAATAGATGCCTTTGAACAGGAAAGAATCGAATTTCCCGGAAGCTTTGAGGGCTTTGATCAGCTCCTCTTTTAAATAGCTGTGTCCCTGCTGGTTGTTCGGGGTGTAGCTGATCTTGATCTGCCCGTTTTCGACGGTCACCCTGTTTTCCGGATCCGGAAGGTCTTCGGACGTGAGCCAGAAATCTACGGCGTGTCTGGCCATCAGTTCAAAAGTAAAGCCGGGTGCCGGCACGGGGCTGTCTGCCTTAATCTGGTGTTCATCTGATTTTCCCAGCATCTGGATGTGTCCGAGCGGAAATTCGTAACCTTTATTAGCATGGTAAAAATCATTTACCCCGAAGGTTTTCCCGAATTTGGTCGGGTTCGGTTCAGTATAAAGTGCTACCAGAGCGGAATTCTGATGGAACATATAGTTCCGTCCTACCTGATCCGATGAATTGGCCAGGCCGTTTGGAAACTTTTCACTTTTACTTTCCAGAAGAACGGCCGCGGAATTGATGGCTCCGGCAGAAAGAATGACCAGTCCTGCCGTCAGGGTTTTGGTTTCGCCGTCCTGTTCTACCCTAATTTCCGTAACTGTATCTCCTTCCTCATTGGTATTCAGCCTTAAGACTTTGGTATTGGTCATCAGTTCCACATTGGGATGCTCCAGTGCTTTTGAAAGTGAACATAAATGGGCATCCCCTTTTCTTTCCGCAGCATCGGGAAATCCGTCAAACCGGTCTAAAGTATAAGGGGCGTTGGCTGCTTTGTGAGGTTTAAAATTCACCCCAACCGGCAGTTCAAAAGGATGCCAGCCATAGCCGGACAGTTCGTCCACCACCTCCTGGATTCTCGGTTCGTGCGGCAGAGCGGCATACGGATAAGGCTCTTCATCGAAAGGTTCGGTAGGATCCGATCCTCTTTTTCCATGAACATAAAAAAGCTTTTCCGCCTGAAGGTAATATTCTTTCAGGTCGTCATACTGAATAGGCCATGCCGGTGACGTTCCGCCGTAATGCTGTATTTCTTTAAAATCCTCTTCCCTTAACCGGAACAGGGCTGCCCCGTAAAATTTGGTATTTCCGCCCACATTGTAATGCATTCCGGGACGGAAGGGTTTGTTGTGCTTATCCAGCCACTCGTCAGTTGTTGTGTATCTGTTTTTCTGAAAAACTTCCACCGAATCCCAGTTTTCTTTTTCCACCGGAACGTAATCTCCGCGTTCCACAACCAGTATTTTTTTGCCGCTGTCGGCCAGTTGGTAAGCCATGGTAGCACCTCCTGCCCCGCTTCCTATAATGATGATGTCGTACATATTCCTGTTTGTTTTACTTAAAGTTAGTGATTATAAGCCTCCTTCAGCTTAAAATAAGCTTAAAATCCGATAAATGATGCAAATCGGGAACCAAACAGGGAGGGATGGTTTTGTATGAACCATCATTATATTTTAACTGCAAAAAAGGCAAAAGATGTTTATCCTAAATCATGAAGGACAATTTTAACACATGAGTCACATCAGATTTTAATTTCTTTCTTTGCACATATTTTAGAACACATGAGAAAGAAAATCAGAGATTTTCATTGGAATATGACAGCCATTAACATTATTTAACGTGAACTCGACGAAAGATCTGGATTAAGAGGCTGGAAGCAGGAAGCCGAATGCCGGAAGTTTCTCTTGTCAGACACAGGATCAAAGACATTGATTTTTAAATTGAATATGTTATGGCTTTATCAGAGAGGTTCTTATTAAATCCTGAATAGCCAGCCTTAGTTTTTTTCAATCAGGGAGGACTGATTTATATTATTTTACAGTCCCGGAGGGACGGCTTAATACAGGATGGGATGAAGTCCTGTCAGAACTGTGAACCGTTTGTTTGTTCCGGCGAGGTGAGTAGTATCCAAACTCCCAACTGAATCAGCCTCATTTAATTTTTGAATTAAATAATTAAGTGAATATGATGCCACTACGGTCAAACTCACTTTATTGATCATCAATTATTTTGAATAAAGAATTGCTGACAGAGATTTAAAGACAAATGTGTATATTATTCTCTGATACTACGCTGAGATCCCCTGCGGGGATGACATAAATGGGCGAAATCCAAATTTATACTATAAGTCAACTAAATGGCTAACCGGTGTCTGAGCGGAGCCGAAGCCACGCCATTATGCCGGATGTTTTCAGATTTTGGCTAAAGCCGGATGGAAATTATTTTTTTTGCGAATGGGCTTTAGCCCATTCCTATTGATACCAGATGGTTTGTTCTTTTATTTGAAATATCACTGAAAAAAAACTGCTTCAGCAAATAGCTTAAGCAGTTTTTTTTTAGAATAGAGATTAAAATCAAATGAATCATCATAACTCATCAATGCAGACCGATCCTATTTGATTTTTGATTTAGAGATAAAAGAAACTTCCATCATCAAGCTCCCTTCTTCCAGCCTATTCATCTGATTTTTACTTTAAGTTTATGTTAATATGGTATTAAAAATGCACCTGCCGGATCTCCTCCTCAATCTCTTTCGGAGTTTCGTCTTCGGATTTGATGAAAATCAGGGTGAGGATGGCACCCAACAGCATGCAGATGCCTCCCACGACTACATAATCGATGGCCATCTTTCCGAATACACCGCTGACGATCGGTCCGCCGAATACACCATTGATAATTTGCGGGATCACGATAAAGAAGTTGAAAATCCCCATATACACGCCCATTTTTTTCTGCGGGATCACTTCGATCAGCATGGCATAAGGCATCGCGAGGATACTGGCCCAGGCAAATCCAAGCCCGATCATGGAAATCCAGAGCAGGCCGGTGTCTTTAATGAAATACATCAGGATGAGGCCGGTTCCCCCGAAAGCCAGGGCCAGGGCGTGGGTCTGCTTTTTCCCGATCCATTTCGCCAGCGGCGTCAAAATGAAGGCAAAGGGAATGGCCCACAGGTTGTACATCCCGAAGAGTTTACCGGTAAGGTCTCCCGCATCATTAAATGCTTTGGAATGGGTATCTTCCGGTGACAGTCCGAAATGATGGGTAGCTAACGCGCTGGTGGTAAATACCCACATGGTAAACAGGGCAAACCAGGAAAAGAACTGCACGATCCCAAGCCTTTTCATCTGGGGCGGAATATTGGAAAAATCTTTGAAGATATCCTTAAATTTTGAAGGCGGCGCAATATCTTTTCCTCCTTCGAAAGCAGCAAATTCTGCCGGAGAATATTCTTTGGTGGTGACAATGGTATAAATAATGGTCAGAAGTAGAAATCCTGCTCCTACATAAAACGAATAGATGACATTATCGGCTACAAAACCTGCGGCAGCTTCATTTGAAATGCCGAGCTGGGTAAGCCAGTCCGGAAGATAAGAACCGATCACCGCCCCAATCCCGATCAGGATGGTCTGTACGGAAAAACCGATGGTGCCCTGATGTTTCGGCAGCATATCGCCTACCAATGCACGGAACGGTTCCATGGCCACATTGATGGAAGCATCCATCATCGCCAGGAAAATGACGGCCAGCAGCAATACATTGGCCGCCATCATCTGGGTTGCCGACGCCGCATTTGGTAACATGACCAGACCGACAGCACACAGGATGGCGCCGATCAGGAAATACGGTTTTCTTCTTCCGAGCGGGCTCCAGGTATTGTCGCCCATATGGCCGATGATGGGCTGAACGATCAGTCCTGTGACGGGAGCTACCAGCCAGAACCAGGACAGTTCATGCACATCAGCACCGAAATTGGCCAGGATCCGGCTGGCGTTTCCGTTCTGCAGCCCGAAGGCCATCTGGATTCCCAGAAATCCCATGCTCATGTTGATGATCTGAAGCATGGATAAATCGGGCTTTTTTACTTTCCCGGATATACCGGAATCGTGTTTTCCTACCATTTCTGTCATTATTTTTTCAGTTTTTGAATTAATGCTTCTTCAATCGGGGCTTTTTCGGCAACGACTTTATCCACGACTTCGTTCGGAACGGTCATGGAAAGGACGTACTGCCTGATTTTCCACTGCCCGTTAATTTTTTCCACCACTCCCGAACCGCGGCAGATTTTCATCTGCGTATCGAGCAGCTCATCAAACCAGGCAAGCTTACCGTCTTTGCTGAAATAGATGTTTCTTTTCAGTGAGGTAAAGTTCCAGGTGGATTTTTTATCAAAATACGGTTTTGCCCAAGCTTTAAAAGCTTTTTTGTCCCAGACTTCAGTGGCGTCGGTCCCGATGAAGGCGGATTCGTCTGCAAAATAATTGAAGTAGGTATCGAAATCGGCTTTTGCAGCGGCAACGTTGAAACTGTCAAGCATGGTCCCGATGGCCGTTTTTTCATTTTCGGATTTTGTCTGGGCTGAAACGGCTGAAAAGCTGAGCATCATCAGCAGAAAAGTAAAAAGTATGGTTGTTTTTTTCATGTTGGGTTGTAGTTGTTGTTTAAACCTCATAGGTTTTGAAAACCTATGAGGTTTGAAGAGGTTTAATGATAGAGATCTATTATTTCAATTCAATAATCATCGATGTTTTAGCAGGAACGACGAAATCAGTTTTGACGGAGAATTCTTTTCCTGAAATGATATCTTTTCCTGTTGTAAACTGGTTAAGCGATTCTGCAAAATGTTTAATGTCAACGGTTTTTTCCTGGTCATTGTTATTGAGAACCACCATGACGCTTTCTCTGTCGTTATACCTGAAATAGACAAAAACATTATCCCGGGGAACGAAGTTTTTGGTTTTCCCTGTATGGATGACATCCTTCCCCTTTCTCCAGTTCAGCAGTTTCTGCGTGAATTGGTAAAATTCTTTCTGGTCCGCGGTCTGGGATGAAGGATTAAAGGCATTTTGCTGATCGGTTTTCCATCCGCCGGGAAAATCCCTTCTGATGTCGGCATCACCACCTTTGTTTTTATCGCCGCGCATTCCTACTTCGGAACCGTAATAGATCTGGGGAATTCCACGGACGGTAGAAATCACGGTTAGTCCCAGCTTGTAAGCTTTCGGGTCGGCATTGAAGATTTCGTTCCACCGTTCGGTATCGTGGTTTTCAAAAAAGACCATGACGTTGTTGATGTCCGGATACAGGAAATCGCTGGCCAGACTGTTGTAAATCCGGCTCATCCCGCTGTCCCAGCCGTCCTTTTCTCTGATGGCTTTAGGCAGATCGCCGTACAGCATAAAATCCATCACGGACGGAAGATGGGAATTGTAATGGGCAGCTTCCCCGGTTTTGGAATCCTTCTGCCAGGCGGAAATATAGGCCGGACTGCTGAGCCAGGTTTCCCCTACAATGTTGAACTTCGGATATTCATCGGTGATGGCTTTGGCCCATTGGGCCATGGCTTCTTTGTCGTTATACGGATAGGTATCTACACGGAACCCGCCGAGCTCGGCATATTCGATCCACCAGATGGCGTTTTGGGTAAGGTATTTTAATACCAGCGGATTGCTTTGGTTGATGTCCGGCATTGTTGTGTCAAACCATCCGTCCAAAGCGGTCTGCTTATCAATTTCCGAAGCATTGGTATCGAACTGGGTGGTCGTTTTGTAGTTGGACCGTTTAAAGCCTTTCTCTTCATCGCTAAAGGTATGGATCCAGTCTTTGGTCGGGAGGTCTTTGATGAGCCAATGGGAAATTCCCCAGTGGTTGGTCACATAGTCCATTACCAGCATCATTTTCCGTTGGTTGAGCTTTTGGGAGAGTTCCCGGTACTCTTCGTTGGTACCATAGCGGCCGTCAATTTTGTAGAGGTCGGTCTGGGCATAGCCATGGTAGGAATAAACTTTCTCGTTGTCTTCATTCACCGGGGTGAGCCAGACTGAGGTGGCGCCTAAGTTCTGAATGTAATCGAGATTGTTGATGATTCCCCTGAGGTCTCCGCCGTGTCGTCCGTTGGGAAGGCTGCGGTTGGCTTTTTCCGTAAGATCGGGCCTGGAATCATTTTTTTCATCACCGTTGGCAAAGCGGTCGGGCATGATGAGGTACATGACGTCTTTTGAGGTGAACGATTCCCGGTTGGCAGAGTTTGGGTGTCTCTCTTTCAGTTCATACGTATAGGAACCTACTTTTTTCCTGCCGTTTTTGATGGTAATATTGAATTTCGGAACGTTGATCTCGTTGGTGTTCACGGTTACAAAAACGTAATTCGGGTTTTCTACTTTGCGGATCTCTTTGGCCTGAATGCCGTCAGAAAGTTCGATTTCATTATTGGCAATATTTTTCCCGTAAACCAGGATCTGAAGCTCCGGGTTTTTCATTCCTTTCCACCAGAATGCCGGTTCTACGCGGTCCAGCGCTTTCTGGGAAAATGCCAGAGACGCCATGGAAACGGCAAAGGTGAGGTATATTTTTTTCATATTTTACTATAGTTGAATCAGTGTTGTTTTGAAAATACTGCTGATTTTTTATTTCCGTACTCCTGAATTGATCCGGATGTATTTTCACGAGGGTTTCTTAAAAAACTCTCCGCCCATAGCCCCGATCGCAGCGGTTACCCCACAGCGGGGACGGCCATGCGGCGGCGCGAGGAGTATGAGCGGAGAGCGGGAAAAAGCTCCTGAAAAACAATGGTCTTCAGGAGGCTTCTCTTATTTCACCGGCTTCGCAGAGATGGCAAAACCACCGCTTCTTACCATGTTGACCCTGATCTTAGATTTGCTGGTAACCGTCTTTTTGTAGATGTTGTAGCTTTGAGGATTGTTGACATAATCCGCATCCTTTCCGTCTTCATATACCGTTACTTCATATTTACGGCCTTTGTCGAGGAACGAGAAATCCACGGTGTATTCGCGCTTGTTTTCATCGGTAATTCCACCTACGAACCAGTCTTCGGTACCTTTGGCTTTCCGGGCCGTGATGATGTAGTCTCCCGGCTCGGCAGATAAGATCCTGGTATCGTCCCAGTCGGCGGCAACGTCTTTAATGAACTGGAAAGCATCCATGTGGCGTTTGTAGTTTTCCGGCAAGTCGGCGGCCATCTGCAGCGGCATGTACATCACGACATACAGGGCCAGCTGTTTGGCCAGGGTGGTTTTTACGAAACGTTTGTCGCCCGGGAAATAGTAATCCAGTTTGGTCTGGAAAATTCCCGGTGTGTAGTCCATCGGTCCGCCCATCCATCGGGTAAACGGAAGAATGGTCTGGTGATCGGGGTTGTTTCCGGCAAAGGCTTCAAACTCGGTTCCCCTTGCGGCTTCGGCGGAAATCCAGTTCGGGTAGGTCCTGCTTTCCCCGCCCGGACGAACGGATTCATGGGAGTTGACCATGATTTTATACTCGTTGGCTTTTTGGGCAATCCTGTAGAAATGGTTGATGGTCCATTGGGAATAATGGTGCTCGCCTCTCGGAATAATATCGCCGACATAACCGGTTTTTACCGCGTCATAGCCGTAATCATTCATCAGCTTGAAGGCTTTATCCGCCCATCTTTCGTAATTGGTGGCGGAACCGGAGGTCTCATGGTGCATGATGAGCTTCATGCCTTTGGAGTGGGCATAGTCGTTCAAAGCTTTGATATCGAAATCCGGGTACGGTGTAATGAAATCAAAGACAAATTCCTTGGAATGTCCGAACCAGTCTTCCCAGCCCACGTTCCAGCCTTCAATCAACAGGCCTTTGAAGCCGTTCTCTGCAGCGAAATCGATGTATTCTTTTACTTTTGTCGTATTCGCGGCATGTTTTCCATTTGGGGTCAACTTTGAGAAATCCGTTACACCGATGTGCACGTTTTCCGCAGTAGAATACGCCCACTGGGATTTCCCGATGATCATTTCCCACCATACGCCCATGTATTTGGTCGGGTGAATATATGAGGTGTCGGTATATTTGGTCGGTTCGTTGAGGTTGAACATCATTTTGGAACCTAATACTTCTTCCGCTTTCGGAGAAACGATGATGGTTCTCCACGGAGATACGGAGGACGTCTGGATATAGCCTTTCGCACCCTGACGGTCCGGAGTCAGATGCGTTTTGAATTTGAAATTCACGGCGTCCACTTCGAGGTTGGAAGCCGGATAGTCCAGTACGGCCGCTTCTCCAAGGTTTACGTATAAAGGCTCTTTTCCTTCTCTCTTCAGCATCAGCGGCGACTGTACCGCATTCGGCACCATCTGCTGGGAAGCATTGCTGTCGAATGAACTCGGCCATCTGGCCGGGATTTCAGAAATCTTCGTGGTCTGCGGCTGGTATTCCTGCGAATCGTAGTCGGCAGCAATCCACCAGGCTTTCATATCGGTCGGGAAATCGATTTCGGAATCTTCTTCGCGGATGACAAAATAGTTCAGGTTTTTCTGCTGCGGAAATTCGTAACGGAATCCAAGCCCGTCGTTAAACAGCCTGAATTTAACGACGATATCCCGGTCGGTGGCATCCTGATGCAGGGTTACCGCCAGCTCGTTGTAGTTATTGATATAATTTTTCTTTTCGCCCAGTACCGGCTGCCAGGTTTCGTTTTTAGAATCCCTGGTTTCCGTTTTTTTGGAAAAGCCGTTGTTGAGATCGAATTTCGCATCTTCCGGCTTGGCGATTTCCGACGCAAATTTAATGGCCGTATCCTTGAATAACCTCAGCCCCAGTTTCGAGTCTTCCACGACCACGGCGCCGTTGTATTTCAGGTTGTAATAGGGTACGCCCTGCTTCAATTGGAAATCCATCCGGAATTTTCCGTCCGGCGACTGTAAAGTCTGTGCGTTCACTCCTGCAAACATCATTGAGAACAAGACCGCCCCCATCGTAATTTTCTTCATAATGACTATTCTAAGTTTAAAAATAAAAAAAGTGCTGCTTGCGAGCAACACTTTTAAAAAATATATATGCGCTTATTTCTTGATGAAAATATATCTGCCATCCAGATCGTTAAAATAAACATCGTAATTCCCCGCTTCATTAATAGGGATATTCCCTCCGCCTAACTGTCCGATACCGGAAAAAGGCGTGGTATTTCCCCAATTGGTTCCCCAGTCATTATTGGCCCTGAATTTTGCTTCTCCGACGGTTAATGCAACATTTGAAATTTTCCAGAGGTGAGGATTTGCTGCAGAGGCCGTCATATCCTGATCGCTGTTCCACCCGTCCGGTGTAGACGATCCGATGATTCCGATGGTAGGATAAACAGCCCCTGACGCTGAAGACGGTGTCAGGGAGTAAGTCTTTGCATTGATATCGATCTGAAAAGTATAGTATCCCGCCGTTGTAATATTGAAAGAGCCGGGTTCGTTCGATCCGTCTTCATTACTGGCCGCTACCAGACTGCCGTTCAGGCCCCACTGAGGATGCCAGACTCCAAGCTTTTCAAGTAATTTGAACGCCCCTGCCGAGAAATAACCTCTGAAATAAAATTTATTCACGTTATCCGGATCCCGGAAAAGGGCCTTGTTGTTATTATTGTTGTTCCAGTCCGCTTCTGTAGCATTTCCTACCAGATACAGATTTTTCAGACTGACGAAAGGCGTGACTTTCATAGTAACCACATTCGAGTAATAATTGGTATTCGAACTGAAAGAGGATTTAAGTCTTACCTCAACATCCGTTGCTTCCCCGGCTTTGGCTCCTGAAGCAATCAGGAAATCATTAAGTACTTTATGGGTAATCGCAAGGGTTTTATCTGACTTAGGCGCACTTACCTGCTGGGATTTACTGAAATTATGTCCTTTCAGATCGATTTCAATAAAATATTGAGGGATAGCTACGGCCTGATCAAATACAGGTGGGGAATAGGTAAATTTCACAGCTTCTGCAGCAGGCGTTGAATTATTGAGAACCAGCACGCTATTATCCGCAGATAGTGTTCCTTTAACCGCTTCATTCATAACTACCTGATCATCTTCTCCCGTACAGGAAAACATGAGCATAAACAGCATGGAAGACCATATAATTTTTAGTGTATTTTTCATTTTCTAGATTGATTTAAAAATTAGAAACCAGGATTTTGGGTCAAATTAGGATTCGACTGAAGTGCCGAACTCGGTATCGGGAATACTTTGTAATTATCCGAAATGGAAACTCCGTTTTTCACGCCTCCTTTCCATGGCCAGAGATAGGATCCTCCCGTAAATTTTCCGAATCTGATCAAATCCTGTCTTCTCATTCCTTCAAAGTTCAGTTCTCTTGCTCTTTCATCCAAAAGATTATCAAGAGTAAGTGTACCTAATGGTAATGCAGAAGATCTGGCCCTTACCTGATTTACATAAGTAAGACCCTGGGCAACCGTAGTTCCGGAAGCGCCTCTTAGTGCGCATTCAGCATACATCAGATAGACATCTGCCAATCTGAATAATGGGAAATCCGTTGAGGAATAGTCTGTTGCTCCACCAGTACCGTTAGAATCCTTATTCCAGAATTTATCTGAAGGCAATCCGTCCGTCCATGCTTTATAGTCGTTCATTTCCCAATTATGGCCTTGTGTCCAGAACAGTTTTGCTCTTTTATCAGGACTGGCCTGAAGATCGGCAATACTGTTTCCGAATAAACCATACCATGCTTTTGTAGCCCTGTGCCCGGCCCAGCCTTGTTTGGCACCGAAATCAGCAGGAACCATGGTGTCCGTACTAATGCTTCCGTTAACCAGATACGTCGTATTTCCGAAACTCTGGCTGGATACCGCATCTGCGATCAGCGGAAATATGATTTCTTTGGAAGTGTTGTTATCTGATGAAAAATTCTTTCTTATATTGGATTCCAGCTGATAACCTCCTTCATTTATGATTTTATTGAGGTAGGTGGCTGCATCATTATATCTTGCTGTTCCGGTGTAGACTTCGGCGTTAAGATATAGTTTAGCCAGCAGCATCCTTGCGCAGGCTTTATTTGCCCTTCCGTAAGAGTTGGTTACCGGTAACGTTGCTTCAATGGCCAAAAGCTCGCTTTCCACATAGTTGAAAAGATCCTTTCTTGAAGATTCGGGCAACGGTGCGGCAGTGTTGAAATTCTGGTCATTCACCAATACTCCTTTTCCAAACAGGTCGATCAGATAATAATAGGACAAAGACCTCAGGAACCTCAATTCGTCAACTACCTGGTTCTTGTTGGCATAATTCACCTGGTCGCTTTTCATGATAAGGATCAGGTTGGTAGCCTGCGGAACCGTATAGTAAATCCGGTCGTATACGTATTTAAAAAACTTATTGTTTGAAGTCCAGTTTGAAGTGGTGGTCAACTGATCCAACCCGTTGTCTCCCCATCTGTTCTTCATGTCGTCAGCAGTAAAATCCTGCAGGTTCACCAATCCTCTTACGAACGGCGATTCTCCCGGATCGGCTCCCGAGATATCGGATTTATCGGGGCCCTCCACACTGGAAAGCGCAAAACTGGCATATAGCCTCGAAAGAAGACCTTCTACGGCGTTCGGATCTGCTGCCAGGAGGTTTGCCAAAGTCTGCTCTACCTTCGGCTGTGTATCCAGGTCATTTATACAGGCCGTATTTACAGCAAGGAATGTTAAAAGGGCCAGTACTTTATATTTGGTATTTTTCATTTTGGTATTTTTTAAAAATTAAAGTTAAATCCGACGGTATAGATTCTCGGTCTCGGATAAAAATTGTTATCAATGCCCGAAAAATTTTCAGGATCCTGGCCCGAATAATCAGTCCATGTATACACGTTATTTACAGAGGCATATACTCGCACATTGGTACTTTTAAATACATTTTTAAATAAATAGCCCACTGTCACATTGTCCAGTTTCAGGAAAGAAGCATCTTCAAGGAAATAATCCGATAAATACAGGTTATCCGAAATGGTAAACGGCGAATCTGCGGTAGAAGCCAGCGTATTGTTCAGGTTTAATGAATTTGAAGGAATGGTAGCGCTTTTCAGGCCCTGGGCAATCCTTCTCGTGTTGTACATAAGCCCGCCGATCTGTCCGCGGAACGCTGCATTAAGGTCCCAGTTTTTATAGTTGACTGTTGTGCTGAACCCGTAAGTCCACCGCGGCCTGATCGCTTTAAAGTATTTATCGTCGTCATTGATGACCCCGTCATTATTCCGGTCAACGTATACATTATCAAGAGGCTTTCCGTTTGCGTCATAAACCTGTTGCAGTACCCATGCAGAATAAGGCTGCCCGCCCACCACATTGGTGGCCAGCTTTACCCCCGTTCCTACCGGTAATGTGCTTTCCAGAACCTGGATGTTTTTAACATCTCCCAGGTCTAAAATTTTGGAATCGTTATACCCGAAGTTTCCGGATACAGACCAGCTGGTAGTTTCATTTTTTACGGGAATGACGGTTAGATTAAGCTCGACCCCTTTATTTTCCAGGGAACCGACGTTTTTCGTAAACTCATTGGTAAGACCCTGTCCCGGCGGCAAAGTTACTTTTGCTAAAAGATTGGTTGTTTTTCTTTGATAAACATCAACGCTACCTGATATTCTTTCCTGTCTGAAAAATGAGAAATCAATTCCCCCGTTCCATGTTTCTGCAGTTTCCCAGCTTAAGCCCGGATTAAACGGTAATGCACTATAAGTACCCACTCCCGGAAAATACTGTGAATTGGTTCCTCCGATTGAAAAATATGCACTGGAAGGATAATATCCTGCTACGTTCGTGATATCGGCATTACCGGTCCTACCCCATCCCAGCCTGAGTTTAAGATCGTTTACGTTTGCAGATTCCTTTAAAAAGTCTTTATTTACCTTCCAGGCAAAACCAACTCCCGGGAAGTAGCCCCATCGTTCACCTTTCTGAAACAGTGAGGAAGCATCCGCCCTGAAATTCAGGGTGAATAAATATTTATCGTAAAAATCAATATTGGCCCTTCCCAGGAACGACTGCAGATTGAGTACATTGTAGTATCGGTTGTTAGGGTTCAAAGGGGTTCCCGGATTCGGAACCCTCAGACCGCTGGCGTCATCGTACCGGTATTGGTCCTTATACCCGTCTTTTTTGAAATTCTGATAGGAATACCCTCCCTGAACCAGAAAATGCGAAAGAAAACCTGAATATCTTTTTTCATAGACGAGATAAGCGTCCATGGTCTGATTCACAATGGTCTGATTTTCGGCATAATCCACTCCCGGACTGAATACATAGTCATTAGGAATCAGAGCATTCTGCGGGTTCCTATAGGTAGCAACGGCGTTGTTGCTGAAAACCGTTTTCAGATCAGACTTGGAAGCTTCCAGTCCCAGGTTTACAATAGCCCGTAAATCGGGTAGGAAATGAAATTTATAATTGATTTCGGCATTTCCTAAAAACTTGGTTACTTTTTGAGGAGACTGCCGCTGGAGAAGAACTGCCAACGGGTTGCTCTGCCCCTGGATAAGATATTGGTTTCCTTTCGGCACAACGTTCTGGTAATACCCTCCGAACCTGTCATAAGGCTCGCCCGTTAAACCGGTTTCGGATACATAAACGGGTAAAGTAGGATTCATATTCAGTGCACCGCCGATTGCCGCTCCGTCATCAATGGCATTGAGCTTGGAAAACAGTCCCTTCAAGCTGAAATCGATTTTCAGATGGTTGTCAAAGAACGTAGGCGTAATATTTAACCCTGCAGAAAACCTTTCGTAATCACTGGTCCTGATCACTCCTTCCGTCCTGTTGTAGCCTAATGACAGCCGGGTAGGCACCTTATTGAATAAGCTTCCCGAAACACTCAGGTTGTTATCCGAAGAAACGGAATTCCGGTAAATGACTTTCTGCCAATCCGTATTATATATTTTTCCCGGTACCGTTTTATTATTTACGTCCCCTCCGACTCCTAAGAGATAATTGAAATCCGGATAGTTCTGATTGATAAAACGGGTAAATTCGCCGGCGTCCATGACGTCGATATACCTGCTTACCGTGCCTACGGAAACATAGGTATTCAGGTTTACCCTGAGCTTTCCGCCGCCTCTTTTGGTCTTGATGATGATTACCCCGTTGGATCCCCTGTTCCCGTAAATAGCGGTGGCAGATGCATCTTTCAATATGGAAAAAGATTCGATATCGTTCGGGTTGATCAGGTTCAGCGGATTGGCTACCCCCGCCGGGTTGCTGGTATCAAGCGGAACTCCGTCAATAACGATCAATGGGTTATTGTTGGCCGTAAAAGAGGATCCGCCTCTGATTCTGATATTCGGGGTGGCATCGGGCGAACCTCCGGAGTTGGTGATCCTTACCCCCGGGGCTTTCCCCGTAATCAGCTGATCTGCAGAAACAATCGCCCCTCTGTTGAATTCTTTTTCCGAGACCGCAGTAATGGAACCGGTTAGGTCAGATTTTTTCTGCCTGCCGTAACCGACGAGTACCACCTCATCAATTTTTTTCTCCTTGGTTGTAGAGTCCGTCTGTGCATGGACCATTGCGCTGGCCAACAGGAAGGCAGGCGCAATTTTTAATACCGTTGTAAAGTTTTTCACAATATTATTTTTATATAGTTTCTTCGTACTTATCTTTTAGCCGAAAGGCCTGATGCAATTTATAAAAAAATTATAATTAACTTAATTTTAATTAAAAATTACATAAATTTATGTAAATTAAAAGCGCACATTTATTTAGTACATTAATAACCAATATTTTAGATTAAAATATGCAAAACATAATATTAATATAATTTTAACAAAAAGTTAAACAATCGTTTAACTAAATATACCCTTTTCATCAATTTGGCACTCTCCGAAAGCCTCAATCTTGTTATCTTCTCTACTTTCGATGATTATCCTTATCTTTGCAGTTCAAAAAACTTTACTATAAATGTCAAACAGAAAGATGATTACGGCAGCTTTGCCTTACGCAAACGGACCGGTTCATATTGGGCATTTGGCAGGGGTTTATATTCCTGCGGATGTATATGCAAGATTTCAGAGAAGATCAGGGAAAGAGGTCGCGTTTATCTGTGGTTCGGATGAGCACGGAATTCCCATTACCATAAGAGCTAAAAAAGAAGGCGTAACGCCTCAGGATATTGTTGATAAGTACCATGAGATCATTAAAAAATCCTTTTCGGATCTGGGGATTTCCTTTGATGAATATTCCAGGACAACGTCTGAAAAGCATTATGAAACCAGTCAGGATTTTTTTAAGGTGCTTTATGAAAAAGGCAAATTCACCGAAGAAATGTCTGAACAGTATTTTGATGAGCAGGCAGGAGAATTCCTTGCCGACCGTTACATTGTAGGAACCTGCCCCAACTGCGGCAACGAAAATGCTTACGGCGACCAGTGTGAAAAATGCGGTTCTACCCTATCGCCGTCCGAGCTGATCAATCCCAAATCAATGCTGAGCGGAAACGTTCCTATTTTAAAAGAAACAAAAAACTGGTACCTGCCTTTAAACGAATATGAAGATTTCCTGAACGAATGGATCATCGAAGGCCATAAGGACGACTGGAAGACCAACGTATACGGACAGGTAAAATCATGGCTGAATGACGGGCTGAAACCTCGTGCCATGACCAGAGACCTGAACTGGGGCGTTCCGGTTCCGTTGCCGGGTGCCGAAGGAAAAGTATTGTACGTATGGTTCGATGCCCCGATCGGTTATATTTCGTTTACTAAAGAATGGGCGGAGAAAAACGGCAAAGACTGGAAAGATTACTGGCAGAGCGAAGAATCCGACCTGGTCCACTTCATCGGAAAAGACAATATCGTGTTCCACTGTATTATCTTCCCTTCGATGATGAAAGCTCACGGCGATTACATCATGCCGAAGAACGTTCCTGCCTTTGAATTCCTGAACCTGGAAAATGACAAGATTTCAACTTCCCGAAACTGGGCGGTCTGGGCACATGAATATGTAGAAGATTTCCCTGGACAGCAGGATGTACTGCGGTACGCGCTTCTGTCCTCCGCTCCGGAAACCAAGGATAATAATTTTACATGGAAAGACTTCCAGACGAAGAACAATTCTGAATTGGTAAATATTTTTGGAAACTTCATTAATCGTGTTGCTGTTTTAATTAATAAATATTTTGAAGGCAAAGTTCCTGAAGGAAACATCAACGCTCCAGAACTTGAACAAATCAGCAAAAGTGCAATTGAGATAAGAAATTATCTGGATAATTATGAATTCAGAAATGCCTTGACAGCATTCATGAACTTAGCAAGATTTGGAAATGGATATCTGCAAAACGAAGAGCCATGGAAAACTTTCGAAAATGATGTTGAAAAAACAAAAAACACATTATTTATCGGAGCTCAAATTGCTGTTGCACTAGGAAATTTAGCAGAACCTTTCCTTCCTTTCACAGCTGAGAAAATTTATGAAATTTTCAATGTTACTCAATTAGACTGGACGACAATTGAAAATTCAAAAGTTTTAATTGAAGCGGGTCATAAAATCGTTGAAAAGGCACCCCTTATTTATTCTAAAATTGATGACCAAGTAATTGATGCCCAAATAGAAAAACTAGAACAAACCAAGCAAAACAATAAAAAAACCAACCCTAACGCCAACCCTATGAAAGACGAGATCACTTTTGATGATTTTACGAAAATCGACCTGAGAACCGCAACTATTTTAGAAGCTGAAAAAGTGGAAAAAGCTGATAAGCTGCTGAAGCTGACCGTTGATACAGGGGTGGATGTAAGAACGGTGGTTTCCGGAATCGCGGAAAGCTTTACGCCGGAAGAAGTGATCGGAAAGCAGGTGATGATTTTATTAAACCTTGCACCGAGAAAGATCAGAGGCATCGAATCCCAGGGAATGCTGTTGCTGACCACAAAACCCGATGGAAAATTGTCTTTTGTAACGCCGGATGACAACAATGTAGAAAACGGTATCGAGATCGGGTAATTTTTCAATAATTATATTATAAAAATGGGCAATCTATGCCCATTTTTTTATCTGCCATGGTACAGAAAAAAGTGTTACAGAAGCTTACCGATCCGGAACTCGAGCGGTACTTACGGGAAGACAGCCGGTTCACGCCGGAGGCAATGAAGCTGGCCGCTGAAATTCTTGAAGAAAGAGGCCGGATTTTTACGGATGATGAAAAATTCCGTATCCGGAAGCTTATCAGGAAAAAAAATGAAGACGAGGAGCGTAAAAGACTGGAACAGGAAGAACTGCAGAAAGATCACATTACTGAGGATCCTGAAGCTGTCCGTCTGCACTCCAGAGAACTGATTATGCTTTTCGGCCTTTGTCTGGGGTTTATTTCCGGTGCGATTCTTCTGAGCCTGAACCTCTTTAAACTGAAAAAGTACAAGGAAGGTACCGGTATTATTTTTCTTGGTATTGCGTATTCTATCATCCAGTATTTTGGAATCCCATTAATGTATGAGACAGGAACCTCTGGAAAAACCACGGTTTTCAACCGGAGTCCTGAATTGTTGTTTGCCGTTACGGGATTTTTACTGCTTTATTTTCTATGGATAGAAACCATAAAAAAGCTCCCTTACCGCAAGAATTCATTAATGGTCCCGATGATCATCGGATCGTTATCCGCTTTTTTGAGCTACATGAATTATTACGGATACTCCCCGTCTTATCTCTTCGTCATTTTAGCCAGATAAGAATCCTCTTCCTGCAAGACTTTCTCAATCTTGAAACCGTTGTTTTCCGCTGCATTTTTCAGGGTATTGAAATCCAGGTACAGCCATTTGATCGGATCTTCGGATTCGCCTTTATAGTGGACGATGTAATCCAGCTCGCCGTAATAGCCTTCCGCCGGAATGTAAACGCCGCCGTCTTCGTCCGCATCAAACATATACAGGATATCGGTGCTGTCGATTAAAATCTGTCCTTTGGCATTGAGTAAACCGTAAAGCTTTTTCAGGTAAATGTCGATCACATGGAGGCTCTGAAAAATCCCAGTTCCATTCATCAATAAAAGAATGGTGTCGAAAGTTTCGCCCGAATAATGCAGCATATTTTCGGCGACCGCTTTCTTAACGCCTCTCAGTTTACAGACTTCGATGGATTCCGGCGAAATATCCAAAGCCGTAACATCCAGGTTTCTTTTCTCCTGAAGATACAATGAATGGGAGCCTGCTCCTGCCCCGATGTCGAGGACTTTCCCCTGAGCAAGCTTCAAAGCTTTCTGCTCAATCTTATTCATCTGATCAAAATCACGGAACAGATAGTTTACCGGTAGCTCATCCTGTTCGGAAATGGAAGTTTCGGTCTGCAGGTCTTCCGGATTTTCATTGTGGTAATAATCCCGGATGGCTTTGCCCATTAAGTCTTTCATACTTTTTATTTATGGGTGCAAAGATACTGTTTCCCACATTAAATTTATATCTTCTTTTTCCATCTGTCTATTGAATTGCATTCAGTTACCGTTCACATCGCTCAGTTTTCCCTTTCCAACTGCCAGAACCGAAAATATTTTTTCAGCTCATTAAAAGATGACAGATACAGTAAAGGAACTTTCGTTTCAGCAATAAATTCACGGTATTTTACCCTGTTTTTGGGTGCTTTAAAAATAATGTATTTTACCAGGCTCCAGCTAAACTGCCCGGTAGCGCCCGGAAGATTTCCCGGACGGGAAGCTGACCCCTTCCATGTTCTCAGCAGATACCGGAGAACGGAACCCCGAACATTAAAATCCAGCCAGATCACTGCCGTGGCATTCAAAAATCTTTCCTTCATCAAAAAACTGTAATTCCCTTCGATGATCCACCCGCTGTTTTCTGCGATAAACCGGTCATGATCTTTTCTGAATAGCTCTTCATCCCTTGGTTGCCAGTTAGTTCCCGGTACATGGGCAATCTGATCCAGGTGACAGATGCTGACCTGTAGTTTTTCAGCCAGGGCTTTTGCCAGCGTGGACTTTCCGACCGAACTCGGCCCGATGATACAAATCTTTTTTCCTAAATCGTTTAAAAATATCATTTTAAGCAATAAACATAAATAATCAGTCTGCAAAATTAAACGTTTTAAATGAAAAGACTTCAAAACTTACAATCCCTGGCATTACGATCAGTAAGAGTAAAATTTGTTACTAAAAAGAAGCCCCATTTCAATAATAAAATGAGGCTTCGGAGTAAATGAAAAACAAGGTTTCTTTAAAATGCAGTTCCGGCTGCGTCTTTTATTTCTTCCGATAATCTTTTTCTTTCGCGGAGCCTTCTCCGGGCGATCACCGATTTTCCGCTGAGCAGCCGTACAAACCTCGCAGTAATACGTTCCCTTCCGAAATGATGGGTAAGAACGTACACCAGAATTCCGAAGCCTGCGACAACGATGTAGCCGAAAATCTTTTTATTGGCTGCAATAATCGCATTCAGCTGAATGGTTTTCAGGTTGGCGGCTACATTCTGGGAAGTGACCGTCATGCCGTCCATGTAGACCGCAAGATTTCCTAAACTTTCAATCTGGAACTGATACTGGAACCATGAGAACAAGGCTGAGAATAAGCCTACCGTAAGGAAAGTCCTCCAGACCAGGGCAAGCCCGATGGCTGCCAGCATATCATCCATCTCCAGCTTATCCAGGGTATAGAACCAGACCGAGATAAACAGGGCAGTCATTCCGAATCCTTTCAGAAACAACGGCAGGTACCAGTTATCATAACTGAATTCCAGCACCATGGAAAAATACATGATGACCGAATAGCTCAGCATTGCTGCAAATCCGGAAAAGATATACATTTTTAGAGGTTTCTCTTTTTTAAACCAGAAGACGGCAATGGTTCCGGCCAGCAGAATCCCGGGAATCATCATCAGGTTCAGCCGGGCATTGGTCAGCTGATCGTACCCGAGAACACCCACCGCAAAAATATTCTGAATAGAGGCTGTCGCCATGAACATTCCGAGACAAAGCAGCATGAACAGTCCGTGCATGACATTATTTCTTGAAAAGATCTTAAAAGACAAATACGGTCTTTTCAGATGGGTCTGCCGGGTCACCAACAGGGCAAAGCTTACGAAAGCAGCAATACCCGCATTGATAATCTTTGTTGAATTCAGCCAGTCCTGCTGTTTTCCGAAAGCAAAAACATAGGCCGAAAACATAAAGGTCGACACAAAAAGCAGAATGCTCAGCCAGTCGATGTAATGCAGCGGAACCTTCAGGGCAAAATATTGGTTATGCATAAAAATCCACTGGATTAAGGCCAGTACGAAACACAGTACGGAGACGATGATGAAAAACTGCTGCCAGTTGTACAGCACAGAAACCTCAACTGCCCAATACCCAGCCAATTGATTCAGCACCAGCACAAAAGCATAAAACACCCCATAAAACATCCCCCGGTTTCCGATCATCGCCATAACGGGTAAAAACAGTTCGATGGAAACGATCATTTTACAGAATCCGATCAGCACGGAACTTCCGATGATTACCGCCGGTTCTGAGGTCGTGGCATTGATGTAATTCAGAATTCCCAGAAGCATCAGGACAAAAGTGATTTTATCCCGGATCTTAAACCGCATTTTCAGCCTTAAAACAATCGGCATGGCGGCTCCCATCCCGATGGTCGAAGCGTAATTGGCCCAAATATAATATTCTGAAAGCGCACCGGTTCCACCAACCATATAGCTGATGTTTCCCGTATACACCCCGCCCAGCGGCATGACCACCGCCATAATCAGGACGATCAGGAAAAGCTGGACGGGTTTTGGTACCCAATCGTGGTATAATCCTTTGTTGTACATACTATTTTTGTTGTGAATGGTGAATGGTCAATTGTGAATTTAAAATTGACCATTTACCATTGACAATTGACTATTTTTTAATATTTACATTAATGTTCATCCCGGCGCTCAGCTTACCGATGTCTTCTTTTTTATTGGCCGCGGTAAATTCGATGCGCACCGGGATCCGCTGCTGGACTTTAATGAAGTTTCCGGTAGAATTGTCCGTAGGAACACTGGAATACCGCGAGCCGGTAGCGGCAGAAATCGCGGTTACCACTCCTTCAAACTGTTTTCCGCCTAAAGCATCGGCGGTCATCATCATTTTCTCACCGATCTTCACATTCGGCATCTGGCTTTCCAGGAAATTGGCCGTCACCCATTTCTGTCCGTTCAGTACAATGGTCGCCACCTGCTGTCCCGGCTGGATCAGCTGTCCTTCGGAAATGGTTCTTCTTCCCATCACCCCATCGTAAGGAGCAGTAATGACCGTATATGAAAGATTGATTTTTACCATATCCAAAGCGGACTTTGTTCTCTTAATCTCCGCATCGATGATCCCGAATTTACTCTTCACCTCCGTGGTGGAAAGGCTGGCCGATCTTTTTTGGCTGACTAAAGTTTCATAAGCCGCTTTCTGTGCATCATATTCGGTTTTCACCTGGTCGTACTGCTGCCGGGTTACGGCTTCGGAAGCCAGCAGGTTTTTGTAACGGCTTAAATTCTGTTCGGCATTCCAAAGGCGGGCTTTGGCACCGGCCATGTTGGATTCCATGACATTCACGTTGTTGGAAACGGTATTTACGGATGATCTGGTTGCCGCACGTTGGGCCAGGGCGTTCTGATACGCCGCTTCCGCCTGTCCGATCTGCGTCAGAATCTCGCGGTCGTCGAGGATCATCAGCGTATCGCCTTTTTTTACTTTCTGATGCTCGATGAATTTAATTTCTTTAATATAAGCGGAGACCCGGGTATTGATCGGATTGATGAACTCCTCTACCTGCGCAGCTTCCGTATAAGTTTTATCGCCGATGTGGAAGTACCGGGCAATCAGCCAGTACAGGCCGAAACCGATCACGGCAAAAACGACGATGTTGGAAACAACTGCTTTTATTTTATTTTTCTTTCTTTCTTTTTTGTTGGCTGCGCCTCCGGTTTTAGCGGGAGCCTGTGGTGTGGGTTGGATATTCTGTTCCTTGTTTTCCATTATTTTGAGTTTTAAATTATAGGGTTCCGGTAGATTTCAGAAGATTATAGTACTGGTAAAGCACGTTGATTTCAGCATTGGCATAATCCAGCTCCGACTGCAGTTTCTGGTTCTGGGCATCGGTCATTTCCGCCTGTACGGCCAGCTGGTTGAGGTATTTGGCTTCGGTAATCTTATAGTTTTCTTCCGCCAGTCTTTTAGCATCATCCAGAATTTCAGCCTGCTGTATCGACTCCTGGTATTTTACATAAGCTGCATTTACGGCCATATCCACATTTTGCTGCGTCAGCGTCAGGGCATCACCGGCCTGGTTCTTCTGGATTTCTCCGAGTTTTACCCTTTCTTTCGTTTTGTACAGATTATCAATATTGTAACTGATGGAAATCCCGGTCTGCCACCCTCCGGAATACATATCCAGAACCGGATTTCTTGTCGTGATGGGGCGTTGGACCGAATATCCCCCAAAACCTGCGATGGTAGGCATTTTATCTGTTTTAATAATATCGATGTTCTTATCGGCGACGTCAATATTGGTTTTTGCCGATTTTAACAACGGGTTGCTTTCATGAGCGAGGTTCATATAATACGGCATTCCGATTCCTGCCTCTTTGATGTCCAGGCTTTCCACGGGAACGATTTCGGTATCTTCCGGTAATCCCAGAGCCAGATTCAAATTGTAATTGAGGATCTTTCTGTTATTGACCAATGTTAAAATTCCCTGATCCAGATTCTTGATCGCCAACTCGCTACGGATGACTTCATTCCGTGTCACCATTCCCTGCTGATAAAATTTCCGGATATTTTCCAGCCGTTCCTGTGCCAGTTTTTTATTGTTTTCGAAAACTTTCTGCTGATTGATCATTTTATACACATCCAGATAGTTGGAAATCACCAAAAATTTCACTTCCTGTTGGTTCTTTTCCAGATCCAGTTCCGAAAGCTGTTCACGAAGCCCGGCCATTTCTATGGTTCGGTTGACCAATCCGCCTTTAAAGATCAGTTGGGTAGCCTGAACCGCATAGGAGCTTCCGTAATGCGGCATCGGAATATTGGTGGAATTGGAGAAATCTTTGTCGATGGCTACGGCATCACCCAGATAAAACTGGCTGGTCGAAGCGGTGATCGCAGGAAGCTTCTGTAGTTTGACAATGTTTTTATTCTGTCTTGCAATGTCGATGTTCCGTGCCGAAACTTTCAGTTGCTGATGATTCTGTACGGCAAGTTCGGCTGCCTCACCGGCGGTCATCTGTTTTATTTCCTGTGCAAAAAACAGCGCAGGTAATAGGGCTATCACGAGGGATAGCGCTGTTTTTATGTTCTTAACCATTTTACCTTGTTTTACAGATACAAAGGTAGGGCGGTAAAAAGCTCAAACAAATGTTTAAGAATTGGAAAAAGATGTTCAGATGTAAGATTTCAGCTTTCGAACTGATTCCTGTACTGTGAAGGACTTTCGCCCAGATGTTTTTTGAAAAAATGGGAAAATGAGTACTGATCGCTGAAACCGAGCATGGAAGAAATCTCGGAAACAGGCTTTGTAGAGGAATTCAGCAGTACTTTTGCCTCATTCATGATGATCAGGGCAAGGATCTGGCTCGCCGGCTTCCCGGTAATCTCCTTCACGACCGCCGAAAGATGTCTGCTTGTCATGGATTGCCGTTGGGAATAGAAATCCAGGCTGCGCTCGGTATGGTGATATCTGGCAATATCATTCAGGAAAACGAAAACAATTTCCTCCTGTCTCGACATCTGGCTCATGGAATTATTGTCTTCCCTGGAAATAACGCCGGCCATCTGGTAGCAGAATACGGAAAACAGATGCTCTACGATTTCTTTTTTATAGGTCATTTCAGTCTCCGAATTCAGGATGTATTTCAGGAAATTCACACTTTTCCAGACGACTTCCATTTCAGCAGGCTCAAAAGGGACCCCGATGTTCATCTGCTGCCTGAAATATCGATAGGTAATGAGACGGTTGAACTTCAGTGATAAAGCCGAGATGAATTCTCTTTTGTAGGAAACCATCCGCGACTGGAAATCTTCGCTGACAGAAATCATTTCATAGACCGTCTGCGGATCGGTGACCATAAACATATTGGCAGAAAGCTCAAGATCCCGGAAATGCTGCTTGAGCTTAATGGTACCGGTCTTTACAAAAATAAAAGCCGGATTATCAGGACGGAACGGCTTATCGACCGCAATACGTTCGAAAATATTGTGTTGCGTAAAAATCTCAACGCCGAATTTTTCCAGGACAGACATAAGACAAATGTAAGCAATCTCTTCAGCGATTGCAAAATTTTATTATTTTAGCGGTTTCCAAATGACCGATATGAGAAAGATCGATTTACTGTTTGCAGAATATGCCGAAAGCCACAGGAATGCTACCAATAAGCTGATCCACTGGATCTGTGTCCCGTTAATTTTCTGGACCATCCTGGGCTTTATTTCCATGATCCCGTCCAAGTCCATCGGTTTCCGGTATATCGGGGAAATCAGCTATGTAAGCTTTATTGCCATCGGACTGGTTACCCTGTTTTACATGCGGCTTTCCGTTTTAATCAGCGTGATCATGTTTCTGGTAATGATCCTGATGGAAAGTTTTGCCTACGGAATCAACATCCGTTTCAAAGGGGATTCCTGGATGGTCTATCTTTCCATATTCATTGCCACCTGGATTTTGCAGTTTTTCGGTCACAAGATCGAAGGGAAGAAGCCCTCTTTCCTGAAAGACCTGCAGTTCCTGCTGGTAGGACCGATCTGGCTGCTGAGCTTTATTCTGAAGAAACTGGGGATCAGGTATTAAAGCCGGAAGATGGGTGCCGGATGCTGGAGGTTAAATACTGAATATCAGAAAATAAGGTTTTATCATAACTTTTAAACCGTGAGTTTTAGAAATATTTCCCGTCTCCTGTCCTATCAGTCTTCCAAAGCGTAAACGGCAAAACTGGCCAGCCAGTGGTCACCCCCGTAATTCCCCTGGAAAAGCAAAGGCAGCCCATTATTTAAGAACTTTGCAGCTGTTTTCTCAAATTCGCTTTTCAACCGATGGTTTGTGGGAAGTGATTCGGCAATTCCTTTCATGCACCACGCCCGGGTAAAAGACAGACCGACCAGGTGAACCGTCTGGTAATCTGAAAGATCGCTCACGACCGGAATTTTTTCAATATTTTCAAGGCTTTTTTTCTCATAAAATTTATTCAGCCAGGAAACAAATTCTTTCTGCGGCAATACCCTGCGCATCAGGTCGGCAATTTCCAGGCTTGGCGAAAAGAAATCCGATCCGTCCGGTTCCAGGTAAGCCGGGGTTTTGGTATTGTTCAGATAAAAATATCGGGCCTTTTCTATAAGCTGTTTTTCAAACTCTTTATCACCGGTGGCTCTGGCCCAGTCCAGCGCGAAAACCATGGCAAACGCCGTGTTCGGATGAACGCCCGTCCGGTTGGGATACGTCTGTTTCGGTAGAAAAGCTTTCCAGGAACTCAGGATCTTGTCGGTCAGCGGCTTCAGGTTCTGATGCCAGATTTTGGCTTTCGGATGGTTCCAGGTTGCCAGTTCCTCATCGAGCTTTAAGAGCCACGCCCACCCGTAGGTCCTTTCAAAAGTCCCGGTTAACTGATACTTGATGAAATAATCAGCCTCGGTCTGCAGATTTTCTTTTTTAAAGGAATTATCAAGGATCGCTTCGATGTCTTTCGCCACGGACAAATCGGGTTTGGTCTTCAGCAGTCGCACGAGCATCCAGTGCCCGTGAACCGAACTGTGCCAGTCGAAACATCCGTAAAAGCTGGGATGCAGGTCTTTCGGACTCAGCGGAACTTCACTGGCCGTATTGATGATATGTGCCGTTTTATTCGGATATTCCTGAGTGATGCAGTGCAACGGTTTCTCAGAAAGCTTTACCGCCATCTCGTCGGTAAGTTTGGGAATTTCCTGAGCGAACATCAGAAACGGAGAAAACACAAAGGCTAGAAGACATTTTTTCATGTTTTAAAAATATAAAATTATTATAACTTTATGCTGATACAATATTTATCCTCTTTAAAAGTTTATTTGGAAAGAGTTGTTCAAACACAATTTTTGATATTACTGATAAAAACTTTTATTCATGAAAAAATTATTTTTAGCCTTATGCTGCTTGGTTCTTATCTATTGTAAGAAAAATGAACCCCAGTCCCTAAATGCCAATTCCGTAAATATTCTTCAGCACGATAAAGTAGATGCATCCATCAAATTTTCATCAGAAAAGACGATACGTGAAAAGACAACTACCATTTCAAAGAAAGTCATTAAAAACGGGAATATGAAAATTCAGGTTGCGGATATCAATAAGATTCAGAGCCAGATCAGCATCCTCCTGAAAAATAACAAGGCATATATACAGAAAGAAGAATTTCAAAATACGGATGTTGATGAAAACCTGGATCTGACCATCCGGGTTCCGTACCAAAATTTTGATTCCCTGATCAATTCATTTTCAAACGGCATCGGCTCCGTTCTTTCCAAAAACATATCGTCTGATGATGTCACGGAGGAGTACACCGATGTTTCAATCAAGCTTGCCAATAAGAAGATCTACCTTGAAAAATACAGGGAAATGCTGAAAAGCGCCAAAACAACAAAGGATATGCTGGAAATCCAGGAAAATATCCGCGATTTGGAAGATGAGATCGACGTATCGGAAGGGCGGCTCCGTTTTATCGACGACCGCGTAAACTACAGCACCCTCAACCTGAGCCTGTACAAGGAAAAAGTAAGAAGCTCAGCGACATCACGAATCGGTTTCGGAAGCCGGTTCGGCGATTCCTTAAAGGAAGGCTGGAACAGCTTTGTCGAATTCCTTTTAGGCATTATTTCGTTATGGCCGTTTCTTCTGCTGGTTCCGGTAATCGTGTTTCTGTGGAGAAAATGGAGAAATAGAAAAAAGTAATTTACAGAACGGCTGGAAGAGGGATGCAGGGTGCCGGAAGTTTTTCTCGCAGATTTTGCAGATTAATTTCAACAGAATAAGCTCTCTATTAAAATAAAAATCAACACTTTAACAAGATACGCTGTAAATCGGCTTGAGATTTATTTAACGCAAAGTCTTTACTTTTCGGATGCATATTCAAAGGTAGTAAATAAGAAATCAGCAAGCTGATTGCTAAAGCGTACGGATTCGCTTCGCTCAGCAAATTTATTTTCCTTAACCGCCTAAAACCAGCGGGATGAGACCTTCATTTTTATGTCGAAAAATTCCTTAAAAAAAAATTACGCCATCTGCAAAATCGGTGTGGGACTATTTGAAAACTATTTCCCCAGTACAAACACCGCCGGAATCTTATGCAGTTCCGGTTTTTGTTTCTGCCATTCCTTAATGGTTTTCGTTTTGATAAATTCGTGTTCGGGATCGTTGATGTTTGCGGCGATACAGAGTTTGGTATTCGGTGAAAGAAACTTCGTGAGGTCTTCGAAAAGTGCATTGTTGCGGTAAGGGGTTTCCATAAAGATCTGGGAGTAGCCTGTTTTCTGCACCAGGCTTTCCAGTTGCAGGATCTGTTTTTTCTTTTCCCCTTTCTCAATCGGAAGATAGCCGTTGAAGGTAAACTCCTGCCCGTTGAAACCGCTGGAGATCAAAGCCAGAATGATGGATGACGGACCGGAAATCGGTACGACACGGATGTTTTTTTCATGACACCACTTTACCATCAGGTTACCGGGATCGGCAATACACGGCAGCCCCGCTTCAGAAAGCAGCCCGAAATCCTGACCTTTCAGCATCAGCTCCTGCGCTTCGTTAATATCGGCGTTTTCCGTGTATTTATCAAGGAGAAAGAGTTTCAGATCAGATTGTTTTTTATCAGGTGCGAAAAACTTAACCACCTTTCGGGCCGTTTTTTCATTTTCAACGAAGAAGTAGTCCGTCTGCATGAGGTAATCTTTAATAACAGGCGCAAAGTGGGTGATGGAGGTGTTTTCCGAGAGATAAGCAGGAAGTAAAAAAAGCATTTTGATATAATTTTTATTTGAAATAGAATGGATGGATTGTTAAGATAAGATCTGTCCGGCAATTTTGTTGCAGCCTCCTTCCAAAAGCTGAAAAACATTTTCAAATTCGTCTGCTCCGCCCCAGTAGGGATCCGGAACCTCGGCATTTTCATGATCTCCAAGAACTTCCAGGAAAAGCGAAACTTTCTGTCTCTGCTTTTCGGTACGGGCTTTTGACACCACGTCCGCCATCACATCGATATCCATACAGTAAATTTTATCGAACTTTTCAAAATCCCCGGCTGTAATTGGCCTGGATCTCTGCTTTGAGATATCGATTCCGTGTTTTGCAGCCGTTTCAACAGCTCTTTTATCGGGATGTTTGCCCTCGTGCATAGAAATCGTTCCGGCAGAATCGATCAGAAAGCCATCAGGAACCTTTGTCTTCATAATCCCTTCGGCCAGCGGACTCCGGCAGATGTTTCCGAGGCATACCATTAATATGTTCATTGTTCAAATTAATTAAGCTACAAAGCTAAATAAAAAATGGAGAATAAAATTATTCTCCATTTCTATATTGATAACAGGTATTCTTACTGTCTGATTCTTTCGCCCAGTTCTTTCACATATTTCTTGATCTCCTTATCGATCTTTGAAACATCTTTAATCGTATCGCAGGCATACATAACCGTTGAGTGGTCCTTCCCTCCCATTTCAGCACCGATTTTGGTAAAGGTGGAATTGGTAAGTTCTTTGGAGAAATACATCGCCAACTGTCTCGGAAGTGCAATTTCCCGTTTTCTGGTTTTGGATAAAAGCTGCTCTTTTTTAATCCCGAAATAATCGCATACCACCTCCTGGATATAAGGAATATTGATCACCTTTTTCTGGGTAGCGGCAATTTTGCTGATGGTCTCCTTCAGTAACTCAAGGCTAAGATCCGTTTTATACACGGTAGAATAAGCAATCACTGAATTAATAATCCCGATCAGCTCCCTTACGTTGGTTTTTGCTTCTGCTGCCAGAAAATCGAGCATATCATCAGGAAGAACGATTCCGTCCCTGCTCAGTTTATCGATAATGATTTTCTTACGGGTAGAAATGTCCGGTGATTTGATCTCTGCAGAAAGCCCCCATTTGAAGCGGGAAACGATCCGGTCCTGGATGTCCATAATATCAGCCGGCGCCTTATCGGAAGTCAAAATGATCTGTTTTCCGTTCTGGTGCAGGTGGTCGAAAATATGGAAGAAACTGTCCTGGGTTGCCGATTTTCCGGAAAGGAACTGGATATCATCGATAATCAGTACATCCACCATCTGGTAGAAATTCGCAAATTCGGTCTGTTTATGAGCCTTTGCAGCAGAAATAAACTGCTGGATAAACTTTTCTGAAGAAAGATAAAGAACGATCTTATCCGGGAACTGGCTTTTTACTTCCAGACCTACGGCCTGGCCAAGGTGGGTTTTCCCGACTCCGTATCCTCCGTATAAAAATAAAGGATTGAAAGCCGTGGCTCCGGGTCTTTTGGCAATCGATCTTGCTACGGTAGCTGCAAATTTATTGCTTTCCCCTTCTATATAATTGTCAAAAGAAAAATCTGCTTTCAGGTTGGAATTAATATTGACCTTCTTGATTCCCGGAACGACGAAAGGATTTACGATATTGGATGAAAAGCCTTGAGGCATCGTCTCCTGCACTTTCGGTGTAGGCGTGCTTTTGCCTTTCATATTCATGGTAATCGGCTTATCCAGACCCGCAGGTTTGTTTTCGATTACGGAATACCATAATTTCACTCCTTTTCCGATATTTTTTTTCAGGGCAGCCGAAAGGAGGGACAGGTAATTATCCTCTATATATTCCTTGTAAAAATCACTCGGAACGATCAGGGTAAGGTTGTTGTCCACCAAAGAAAGCGGCCGCACCTTATCGAACAAAAGATCGAAAGATTTTTCAAGTTTTTTCAGGTCAGAACTATCTTCAGCTGCGTTGAGATTATCGCGCATAAACTGAAGGCACCTCTGCCATATCATCATTAAATTTTCATCCATAAACTATGCCCCGATTAATTCTTTGTTAGTACTCTATTTAGAAGGAGGACAAAGGTCCATAATTTTTATTTCAAAAAAAAATTTTGCACTTATTGATTATTTAAAAATATATTTGTATGTATAAATAGGCCTTAAAAATGATACACACAAAACACTCATTACGAGTACGTTACGGAGAAACAGACCCAATGAAATACGTTTATTACGGCAACTATGCAGAGTATCTCGAAATCGGCAGGGTAGAACTTTTCCGCAGCATCGGAATGTCGTATAATGAGATTGAAAATCAAGGAATTTGGCTGCCTGTTTCAGAGTATAAAATCAAGTACCTGAGACCTGCTTTTTATGATGAAAAATTGGAAATCCATACCTATGTAAAAAAAATTCCGGGCGTAAGGATCGAATTTGAATATGAAATTTTCAATGAGCAGAATATAAAAATTACGGAAGCCTCCACTACCCTCTTTTTCCTGGATGCCCGGACCAATAAAGTGGTAAAATGCCCAGACTACCTGATGAAGCTTATTGAGGCCCACTGGAATAAGTAATTTGAGCCCGAAGCAGAGAACAGTACAAAAGCCGGAAAAGAGAGGCTGATGCCGGAATTTTAGCCGTTAGAAAACACTGAAAAGAAAGAATATACTTACCTTGCATTCTTTTCAGCATATGAATTTAAAAGAAAGATTATGAAGATTGCATTTTTAGGCCCGTACGCCAGTTTTACCCAATTAGCCGCCAGCCAGCTTTTTCCTGTCGGAGAACTTTTGCCGCAGGCCAACATCCTGGACTGCTTCAAAGCCGTTGAACAGGGAGAAGCCGACAAAGCCGTCGTTCCGCTGGAAAATTCCATTGAAGGCACAGTTTCCCTGACTTTGGACTACCTCTATAAAACCAGGGATATCAGAATCGAAGCGGAAGCAGTAATGCCCATTGCCCACCATCTGATGGTTCATCCGGACTGTGACATTGATAATATAGAGAAAATTTATTCCCATCCGCAGGCACTGGCGCAAAGCTTTCATTTTCTGGATTCCCGGTTTAAAGGGATTCCGAAACAGGAATATTCCTCCACGGCGGCGGCGGCAAAACACGTTTCCGAAAACCCGGAAAGAAGCCTGGCGGCAGTAGCCAACCAATTTGCCGCAAATCTGTACGATCTGAAGATCATTCACCGGGATATCCAGGATATTGAGCAGAATCATACCCGATTTATTATTATCTCTAAACAGCAGGAAGAATATACGAATGACGATCTCGAAGTTCTGGGCGAAAAATCGGGATTGCTGATTACCCTTCCCGAAGACCACGCCGGAGGGCTCCACCAGGTACTTTCGGTTTTTGCCTGGCGGAAAATGAATCTCAGTAAAATAGAATCAAGAACCCTGAAAACGGGGCTTGGAAATTATTTCTTTTTCATTAATGTCGTTGGCCGTTGGGAATCTGCCATGCACTACCACGCCCTGGAAGAATTGGCAGCTTTGGGTACCCATACCGGTTTTTTAGGAAATTATAAAGAATTTCTTCTGAAAAGCTGACAGAATTATGTACCATTAATTTATTAATCCCTGCTGATTCAGTATCAAATCCAGATAATTCAAATTTTTAAGTATAATCTGCTGGAATTGCTGAATCCTTTCACCATCCCATAAACAGGCAAAAGAAGAACCTTCTCTTTTTATATTTCTCTAATTATTGACAAATTATATTTTTTGAAAATAATTCAATATAAACACAATATTTAAATAATATTTTCACTAATAACGTTAAAAAAACAAAAAAAATTTAATTTAAATTAGCCTTCTGCATGGTATTTGATGCTATATTTGTGAAAAACTATCTGAGAATAAACCTCTAACTAAATTAAATTTTATGAACATGAAAACTAAAATTTGCAGTGCCGTTTTAGCACTAATGGCACTTCCTTTTGCGGCCCAGAGTGGTGCAGTAGGTATTAATACCACCACTCCGCAGGCAACCCTGGACATAAACGGAAATTTAAAAATCAGGCAGGCTCCTACCGCTGCGTCCACTACAGGATACCAGATCCTGGCCATCAACCAGAATACGGGCGGTGATTTTGAAGTATCACGATTGAATCCGCAGCTTATTGCGGACCTTGCGACTTCCGGAGGAACAACAGGCGTTGCCGCTTCGGTGTATGCTGCCAGAAAAACATCTGGGGTCACTCTGGTATCCGCTACTGTTTTCCCAACGGGTTTTCAGTCTGTAAATTTCATAAACGCAGAAAGAACAGTAGGAGCTTCTGCAGTTTTTACAGATACTGACAACACTTACAATGTACCGAGTACAGGCATTTATGCTATGGGATTTTCTTTCCGTTACGGCACTGGAATTCAGGCAGCTTTATTAGCGAATGCTCCGGGAGTAGGGATTGTAAGAACCAGGAACGGAGTATCCACACTGATCGACAGCAGATCATTCAGCGGAGCGAATTTAGGACTTCTCAGCCTGACGATTTCGGAATCCAGCGTGAATTCCCTCTACCCTTTACAAGCAGGGGATAAGATTTCCTTCGGACTTACAGGATCATCATTACTGGACGGAAATATCCTGGGTACCAGTACAAGTTCCTTCTATATTTATAAAGTATCTAACTAAAATTATCTTATTAAAATAAATCTTATACAATCTATTTACTAACCGTGTTAATCACTATATCTTAATTTTAATCCACTATACCAGGTATAGTGGATTAATTTTTTACCGATGTAAACATTTGACTATATTTGGTAGACCAATGATCTGAAATGACGTATGCAATTATCATTATCACCCTGCTGGCCCTCTTTATCTTTACCAATTACAACGGAAGGATCAGAAGACTGGAACGGGAAATTGCCGAACTGAAGCGGAAAATAAACGAGGATGTTTTTTATAAGCGTCCGGACACCGTTCGGCAACCCCCTGAAACTGCTGAGACTACCGCAATACAGGAAACTCCGGTATCCAGTTCGCCCGGGCCCGCGGATGATAAACAGCATCCTAAACAGGACGAAGACCGGCTCTCACCGGCATTTGAATTCCTGAAACAGAATGCTTTAACCATCATCGGAATTTTTACGCTGGTGCTGGGCATCGGTTATTTTGTAAAATATGCCCTGGACAAAAACTGGATTGGTGAAACATCACGCGTGGGAATCGGTGTTCTGGCAGGTACAGGAATTATAGGTCTGGGACATTTCCTGAGAAAAAATTATGCTGTATTTGCTTCCATCATTACCGGAGGAGGTATTGCCGTCCTGTATTTCACGATTACCATCGCCTTCCGGGAATACCACCTGTTTTCTCAGATGTCTGCCTTCGGGATCATCTGTTTTATAACGCTGATCTGTATCCTGATTTCATCCTTTTACAACAGTGAAACCCTGAATGTTTTTTCATTGTCCGGAGGTTTTCTCGCTCCCCTGATGATCAGTTCCGGAGAAAACAATTACCTTTTTCTCTTTTCATATCTTACCATCCTGAATATAGGAATGCTGGCCATTGCTTTCCTTAAGAACTGGAAGCGTGCCGGTTGGATCTCTTTTCTGTTTACAACCGTTTATCTGGCTTACTGGACCGCGGAACACGCGGAAATGCGAAGTGTATATTTTTATATCATCACTTACCTTGTTTTTTATCTGTTTGCCCTACGGGATTATAATAAAAATAACCTCCTGCTTCCGTATGATATTTTGATGCTGGTACTGATTAACTTTACGAGTATTACCGGACTGGTTTACCTCTTTGAGACCCTGAGGTACGAGCCGGTGGTTATTTTCCCTGTTATTTTTGCGCTGGTGAACCTCAGCCTGCTGTACCGGGAATACGCCCGCAGGAAATTCGAAATTCCCTATTCCGTTTTTGCAGGGATTGCAGTAAGTCTTTTTACCGCAGCCGTTGCCTTGCAGTTTAAGACGCATCTGATAACAAGTCTCTGGGCAATCGAATCAACACTGATGCTGTTCATCTGGAAAAGGACTCAACTGAATATCTTTAAACGCTGTTTTTATATCCTGTTTCCCCTGGTCATCATGGCCCAACTGATTACCTGGACCGGATATATTGATACTAAAAACCTGGCCGTTGTTTTCAATCCGGTATTCCTGACCAGTGCCGTTACGGTAACTGCCACTTTCGTGAATCTAATCTTACTGAGAAAACTGGAGGATTTCAAGGATGAGAAAACCGGTCTCTTCAAGAATATGTTTGCGGTAGTGAGCTACGGGGTCATTTACATAGCGCTTCTGCTGGAAATTGTTTACCACCTTTCAGAAAAGCCATGGATCGTGATCTTCAGTACGGCCATGCTGTACAGCCTGTTCTTTATTTTTATTATCCTGCTATTCAGGAGAAAGCTGGAACTTAACAAAATTCTGGAAGTAATTCTCCTGTATATATTTTTTGTATTGATAATCATCAATACGTTAATTTCCGGTTCCGGGATCATTTCAGATTGTTTATCGGGAAAACTGCCTTTCGCCTATTATCCTGCTTACCTGCTGTACTGGATCCCGTTTGCTGTGATCATGGCATCCCTTTTAGCCAAATCCGATTTTTTTAAAATCAAACTTTCTTATTGGGCCGTCTTACTTACTTTCACCGTTGCAGTGAGTGGTGAGCTATACCATATATATATAATGTCCCGTGCCGGTCACTTTTCTGATATGGCTCCGCTGACGAAACATTTCAGCCTGCTTTACCTTCCTATTATATGGGCCGTGCTTGCCAGCCTCTTCCTTTACAAAGGACTGAAAAGCGGAACAGCGGAATATAATAAAGCCGGCTTTGTGCTTATCTCCCTAATGATCTTCAAGCTTTATGCTTATGACGTCTGGGAAATGGATAATGTCTCAAGAATTATCGCATTCATCATGCTCGGAATTATCCTGCTGTTAAGTTCATTCCTTTTTCAGAGGGTAAAAAAAATCATCCGGAATATGGTGGAGAGAAAAGAAGAAAATACGGATCCCGGAAATACATTTCCTTAAAACGTATTTCTCTGATTTCTATATTATCATAAATTTCATTCCCGTTTTCCAAAAAATAACTATATTTATCACGTTTTAATCATTGCTTATTCCTAAACCATTATGAAAAAATTATTCTACTCTTTTTTACTTTTGTCTTCGGCAACGCTGTTTGCACAGAAGAATGCATCAACCCGGTTTGCCGTTGCCAATGATGTGGTCGGAACGGTGGATATGTTCAACAGTACAAATCTTAAAGGTTTTGTACAGAGTTCACGTACTTTCAAATCTGCGGCAGAACTTCCTCAAAACCTGAAAAAGTTCAATGCCATCGCGGGAAACGGATTGGTAGAATACAAGCTGAAACCGGGATTGGGTGCTCTGGACCGGTTGCCGCTGTCGGATCTTAACGCACAATACAATCTTGAAAAAAATACGCCTGTCCTGATTGACGGATACGAATTTGCCGATACGGACATGAAAGTTTTCGGAGACCTGCTGATCGATGTTCAGGTAGTCGATAACAAAGGAAGCAAGGCCGTGTCCATTACTACAAAAAAATAATTCTTACAGTCATACGTAAAGCAAAGGATACTCCGCAGAGTATCCTTTTAATATTTATTGTTCCATTTCTTTTTCAGCTCGTCGTAGATTTTCTTTTCGGTGGCATTGTTTCCGGGTTCATAAAGCCGGGCATCCTTGATTTCTTCCGGCAGGAACGTCTGATCTACAAAATTACCGTCATAAGAATGGGCATATTTGTATTCTTTGCCATAATCGAGATCTTTCATCAGCTTGGTCGGTGCATTTCTGAGATGCAGCGGTACCGGCAGATTCCCCGTTTTCTTTACCAAAGCCAACGCTTCGTTGATCGCCATATAGGTAGAATTGCTTTTGGGTGAAACAGCCAGATACACCGCCGTTTCACTCAGGATGATTCGCGCTTCGGGATTCCCGATAACATTCACCGCCTGGAAACAGTTGTTCGCAATGACAAGTGCATTCGGATTGGCCAGACCGATATCCTCCGATGCCAGGATCAGCATTCTTCTGGCGATAAACTTAATATCTTCCCCGCCGGCCAGCATTCTCGCGAGCCAGTACACGGCACCGTTGGGATCGCTCCCCCGCATGGATTTAATGAATGCCGAAATAATATCATAGTGCTGTTCCCCGTTCTTATCATACAGCGCCATGTTTTCCTGAAGCACTTCCAGGACATCTTCATTAATGATCTCAGTTTTCCCCGAATTCTTAAACTGGTTCAGCACCAGCTCCACAGAATTGATCAGCTTCCTTGCATCGCCGCCTGAATACTGGATAAAGGCCTCTTTTTCGGTAATTTTAAAAGAAGTGTGCTCATCCAGGTTGTATCTTCCGGAAGCAGTATCGATCAGTTCTTCCAGCTTTTCGTAAGTCAGTGCTTTTAAAACATACACCTGGCTCCTGGACAGCAATGCCGAAACCACTTCAAAGCTGGGGTTTTCCGTTGTGGCCCCGATCAGGACGATCCAGCCTTTTTCCACCGCATGGAGCAGGGAATCCTGCTGGGATTTATTGAACCGGTGAATTTCATCAATAAACAGGATCGGTGATTTCCCGGAAAACAGGTTTTGCTTCTTCGCATCTTCAATTACGTCACGGACATCTTTTACACCTGATGAAACCGCCGAAAGCTTGTAAAACTTCCGTCCCGAGTTCTCCGAGATGATCTCGGCCAGCGTTGTTTTTCCGGTGCCCGGCGGTCCCCAGAATATCATGGAGTTCAGGGAATTGTTCTGCATCATTTTCCTGATGGTCCCTCTCTCGCCCGTCAGATGCTCCTGTCCGAGCACATCGTCCAGCATTTTAGGTCTCAGTTTTTCAGCTAATGGAATATTTTGATTCAAAATTTTAAGATTTAAGTATAATTAAATTAAGAGCAACGTTCAAACCAATAAAGATTTTCCGGATTTATCCGGTAGGATAAATAAATCTGCAAACGCCAGAATTTCTCCGGTAAACAGCCCTTCAATGCACTTAAAGTTCTAACAAATTTAAACTAATTTTCAATTTTTTACCCTATTTTTGCATTGTTTTGAAACTTACATTCAACAAAATAATCACTTTCCCTTTGGTAATCTTTATCCGGTTTTACCAATGGTTTATTTCGCCGCTGCTTCCCAAAAACTGCCGTTATCAGCCTACATGCTCCCATTACATGATACAGGCGCTGCAGGTTCACGGGATTTTCAAAGGATTGTGGCTCGGTGTAAGAAGAATTTCAAGATGCCATCCGTGGGGCGGAAGCGGATATGATCCGGTACCGCCAAAGAAGTAATATTTAAACAAACAAACTATTAAAAAAATAGCAATGAGCAATATTTTTTTCAGAATGTATCTCGTCATTTTTGCGCTGATTACCCAGTGTCTTTTTGCACAGAACTATTCCGATGGCCTGTCCGACGGAACCCTGCACGTTAATTCCACGAACGTTCCCGTTAAAATCTATTCCACAACAGAAGTTCAGGACCTCAATGAATTTGCAGATAAACCGATTAAAGAAAATGTATTGGTTATTCTCAACGAAACCAACTTTGAACCGGCTTATGTCAATTACAGTACGGCAACTTTAGCCAAATATAAAATGGTTCATTATCAGTTTCTGGATAAAAACTTCAGACTGATCGACACGCCGGCAACCAATGACAATGTGGGAACTTTCAGATATGCCGTAAAAATCCGGAAGCCGATCACAGAAGCCGACCAGGTGAGCCTGGATACGCCTTTCAAAATCTGGAACCCTTCAAAAGGCATCGAACTTGGCCCGGTGACCCTTCATTTTTACAGCCTGATGTTCATTTTTGCTTTCGGTTTCGGTTATCTGCTGATGAACAGGATCTTCAAGATCGATAATGTGAACCAGAAATACCTGGAGCCGCTTTTCACATGGACCCTGATCGGAACCATCCTCGGAGCAAGAATGGGGCACGTTATTTTCTACCAGCCCGAACTTTTCAAAGAAGATTTCTGGAGTGTGTTCCTGCCCATCAGCACCAAGAACGGATTGAAATTCACCGGATTTTCCGGACTGGCCAGCCATGGGGCTACCATTGCCCTGATCCTTACCACTTTATATTATTCATTTAAAATCATCAAAAAGAATCCGTTCTGGGTGTATGACCGTTTGGGAATCGTGGTTTCCCTGGGCGGCGCTTTTGTACGGTTAGGAAACTTCTTCAATTCGGAGATCATTGGCAAGCCAGCTGATCCCAACTCCCCCTTTGCCTTGCTTTTCCCGCAGCAGAGCAGCGAATACGGCGTAACGGTTCCGCGTTATCCGTCACAGCTCTTTGAAGCTTTCGGCTACGTCTGCCTTTTTGTGCTGCTATGGATCCTGTACAGAAAAACCAATAAAAAATACCAGCAGGGATGGCTGTTCGGATTATTCTTCATCATTCTTTGGGCCATCCGGTTCTTTGTGGAATTCCTGAAAGAGCCTCAGGGCGACGAATTCATCCAGTTCGGCGGACTGAATACCGGCCAGGTCCTCTCCATTCCTTTCATGATCGCCGGTGTTATTATTATGATAATTTCTAAAAAATTCAGAATTACCCAGGCAGAAAACGAAAAGCCTGAGTAAAAATTGATTCAAAATAAAAAAAGGCAAGTCTGTATGATGCAGGCTTGCTTTTTTATTTACAATAGTCTTAAGTAAAAGAAGAATCCGGATTAACAGGTTGAATATGATCTATAATGTTGTCTTAAAGTCCCGAAAGGACGGCTTTCTATAGAGTGTGATAAAATCCTATCCGCAGCGTGAATCATTTATCCATTCTGCCAAGAGGAATCTATATAAAATCCTGGCGGAATAATTTTAACTTTATTTTAAATCAATTAAACAACCGAATATAAGCCATATACTTTCGAATTCATCTTAGGATTAATAATCAGTAAAATCGGCTGAGCCCTCGTTCTATTAATATTTCAGCGTTATAACGATCGTTACAACGCTCTCACCACCAATTCATTCAGTTCAGTAAACACCCTTCCGAATTCATGGATGACATCGGTTGGAAGCATCGATTCTTTCGAATACTTTTCGGAAGCGAATTCTGCGGCCCGGCCATGGAACCAGACACCTAAAATAGCGGCTTCTTCCTGGGTATAGTTCTGTGCCGAAAATGAGGTGATGATTCCCGTCAGGATATCCCCGCTCCCTCCTTTGGCCAGTCCGGAATTTCCCGTAACGTTGTAATAGACCTTTCCTTCAGGCGTTACCACCTGGGTCCGGTGGTCTTTCAAAACAATATAAAGATGATGTTCTCTGGCCTTGGTTTTTGCGAGCTCAACCCGTTCAAAAGAATTCCCCGTAGCTCCGAACAGCCTTTCGAATTCTTTGGGATGAGGCGTGATGACGGATCCTTCAGGGATCAGCTTTATATTTTCAGGTTCCTGTGAAATCATGTTGAGCGCATCGGCGTCCAGAATCAAAGGTTTTGCGTGTGCTTTTAAAAAGCTGAGGAAAGTTTTTACCGTTTCTTCATGGGTTCCGAGCCCGGGCCCTGCCCCGTAAACAGCCTGGTCATCTGCTTCAATATGATTAATAAACTCCGTCCCGCCTTCAAGGAACATCGCTTCAGGATTGGAGGTCTGTAAAATCTCGTAACCGCATTTCGGAGCAAGGGTGAATGTAAGGCCGGCCCCGGTTTTCAGGGCTGCTTTTGTTGACAAAACTGCTGCTCCCATTTTACCATAGCTTCCTCCGATAATCACTACTTTTCCATAGGTGCCTTTATGGGAAAATTCCTGTCTCGGCTTAAAGATCTGCTTCACCGCTTTATCGTTGATCACAAAATTTTCCGTTTCCGTTTCGGCAATGTAATCCTCACTGATCTGAATATCCAGAATCCGTACTTTTCCGGCATATTTACCGGTTTCGGGGTGGAGAAACGTCTTTTTCCAGAACTGGAAGCTGAGGGTATAATCGGCTTTAAAGACAGAGTTCCCTTCCGGAGAAACCGAATCGGCAAAAAGTCCGGACGGCAGATCGATGGAGATTTTGATATTGGCGGTCCTGTTTAATAATTCGACCAGGTCTTTGAATTCTCCCTCCAGAGGTCTTGATAATCCGGTACCGAAAAGCGCATCGATAATCACCGTCCTGCTGTCGAAACGGTAGTCTTTCGCTTCCCTGAATTCCCTTACCGAAATCCCGGAAATTTCCTTCAGCTCCCTGAAGTTGTTTTGGGCATCGGGAGAAAATTTAGCTTTTGAATTGGTAAAAACATCGATATCAAAACCTTTCTGATACAACATCCTGGCAATAGCGAAGCCATCGCCGCCATTATTTCCGTTCCCGCAGAAAATGGCAAAATTCCGGTGGTTCTTACAGTTTTCGGAAATCCAGTTGACGCAGGATTCTGCAGCCCTTTCCATAAGCTGTATGGAAAGCACGGGCTCATGTTCAATGGTATACCGGTCTCCCCTTTGAATTTGCTCTGCTGTAAAGATTTTCATATCTGAATGCTATTAGTGTTTCCCCAGCAATTTACGAAAACTAATGCTAAAAAAAATTGTCCTATGACATGAATAAAACTACTTTTTTCGAATTATCCGCTAAAATTGTAATCCGGAACTAAAGAATTCATTTTTTTTTGTACCTTAATCCTTTATTTTTCTGAATAATAAACCAAAAAAAATACGTTATGGGATTTGTAAAAGAATTTAAACAATTTGCCTTCAAGGGGAATGTCCTTGACCTTGCCGTAGGGGTGATCATCGGTGCAGCGTTCAGTGCGATCGTAAAATCATTTGTCGATGACATCATTACGCCTCTGCTTTTAAACCCGGCTCTGGAGAAAGCCCATGTGAAGAATATTGCCGAGCTATCATGGAACGGCGTCAAATACGGAAGTTTCCTGTCGGCAGTAATCAGCTTTTTCATTGTAGCCCTGGTCCTGTTTCTTCTGATTACGGCGATCAATAAACTGAACAGAAAGCCGGAACCTGTACCGGTAGTTCCTGCCGGACCAACTGAAGACCAGAAGCTTCTGGCTGAAATCAGGGACCTGCTGAAAAGCAAAAGCAGTTTATAATATGCTGAACCCGAAGTAAAAACCGGATTAAAAGATTGTAAGAGGAAAGCTGGCTGGACGTTTTTTTCAGTAACCTCTGTTTTCTTTCACCGACTGTTTAAAATAAAGAGTATAAAATTCAGGTTAAATAACAAAGCACTTCATCCGAAGTGCTTTGTTATCTGTTTCAATATTGAATTTCTTACTGAATCTGTAAAATGCTGGAGATCTGTTCGGCCAGTGAAAGTCCGATCCGGTCCTGGGCTTCCAGGGTAGCGGCTCCCGTGTGCGGAGTCATGGATATTTTCGGATGGGTAAGGATGTCTTTGGAAGGTGTAGGTTCGTTGATGAATACATCAAGCCCTGCAAACTTCACTTTTCCCGAATCCAGCGCTTCAATCAGGGCTGCTTCATCGATAACGCCTCCTCTGGAGCAGTTGACGATTGCCACGCCATCCTTCATCATCTTAAATTCATTTCTCCCGATCATGTAGCCGTCTTTCTGGGCCGGAACGTGAAGGGTGATAAAGTCCGAATGTTTCAGCACATCCTGAAGTGGTTCCGTTTCGATGTCCACATTGATGAACTGGTTGTTATAGAATTTTACTTTAATACTGGCGTTCCCGACATTGCTGTCGGCCGCGATCACTCGCATTCCCAGGCCTAAGGCGATCTTGGCAACCTCCTGTCCGATCCGTCCCATTCCTACGATTCCGATCGTTTTTTCTTTCAGTTCAATTCCGGCAGAATACGCCTTCTTAAGACCGGCAAACTCGGTATCGCCAACCACCGGCATTTTCCTGTTGGAGTCCTGTAAGAATCTTGCTCCTGAAAACAGGTGGGCAAAAACCAGCTCAGCCACAGATTCTGAAGAAGCCGAAGGCGTATTAATCACATGGATGCCTTTTCCTCTGGCGTAGTCTACATCAATATTATCCATTCCTACCCCGCCTCTCCCGATGATCTCGATTGAAGGGCACTGATCAATAAGGTCTTTACGGATCTGCGTGGCGCTGCGCACCAAAACCGTACGGATCTTATGTTCATTGATATAATCAACCAATTGCTCCTGCGGAACTTTGGTGGTGATTACTTCAAAACCTTTCTCCGTCAATGCATCAATCCCGGACTGGTCCAGGCCGTCGTTTGCTAAAACTTTCATAAAACTTTTTATTGATTTAATTATTAAAAAAACTAAAGATCAACCCTGCTTCCGCAACATTTAATCGTTTAATCTTACCGGTAAATTTTTTATTCTTCCTCTTCTTTGAATACCTCAATCGTTACCTGCTTTTCCACAAGATCGGTAAACCTCCCTTTGTACCGTGTAGCCCTTACCAGATGGTTATCGATCCAGTGGTAGTTCCCTCCCCTCGGTTTTCCGCATAACACGCTGTGGTATTTGAAACCGTGCTTATCCAGCCAGTCGATGGTAATCTGCTTCAGGTTTTCGGTTCTTGAAGTGAAGAAACAGATCTGGTGGCCTTCGTCATACCATTTGTTGATGGTTTCCAGGGCATCCGGGAAAGGTTCACAGGTCACCATTCTTTCCGGTTCTTCATTCGGAACGTCTTCGGTAATGGTTCCGTCGATATCAATTAAATAATTTTTTACGCCGTCCTTCAGAATCGGACTCAAGTGATCTATGTATTCTAATTCCATCATAAAAATTTGAATCACAAAGTTAGGGTTTTTGCCGTAAAGAGATGGGTTAAACTTACTTTATATTAAATTTTTACTCAGAAAATATTTGTTTTAAGAATAATATTTGCAACCCCTCCGTTTTCTGACGATGATACTTCTAATTTCTCTTTTTAAAGGTATAAGAACTTTTTAACCTTTTAATATGGTATTTTTGAGAATTCTAAAATATGAAATCAACTATGAGATTTCAATTGCTGACCTTTGCAATCTGTATCGTAATGATTTTTTTATGCAGTAAAAAAGACAGACCGGAAAAAGCAGTTTCCCATTATTCTGACAGCATCACCATGACCCCGCCTGAAAAAGATCATACTCCGGTCGAAGAAACTGAAGAGCTCGCAAAAACGGAAACCTACCGCTTAATCACCGGATCCCAGGATACTCCCGGAAAAATTAATGCAGATGATATTGCCAAACTCACTGAACCATTAAAAGCCATTGCGGCCTTATACAGCGGCTTGGGAGGTTCCGGCTGCGAAGAAGACAGTTGCGGGCTTACTGCTGCTTTAGGTCTCGGAAAACAAGGTTCCCAGGCACAAAAGAATCTGGTGAGAAAATGGTTTCGGAAAGATGCCGCAGCAGAACAGTTAATTAAACAGGATTTTTACCAAGCACCGAATTCTTCTTCCGATTTCTCGGATTTCCGGTCACTGGCTTTCAGGCAAAAAGGAGATACCGTAACGGTTGATTATAATTTAATGACCTACAGCCATGGAGAAACAGGCTACATCATGGGACCTGACCGGTTCGTTATCAAAGGAAATACGATCAAAACCCTTCACCGGAATATCTGGAAAGACGTAAGGTGATTTTCAACCACTCACAACATGCGGTTTGCCTTTCGGGAAACGGCTTTTTTATTGAAACGAACAGGATTGATCAGCAACAGCTGGCTTCAGCAAACGACAGGGCTACGGCCATTCAAAAAACCATGATGTTTCACCAAAAATTTCCAAAATACATTTATTACACTTACATTTGTAGAAATGGAAGAATTCGTAGTTTTAGTGAATCCCGAAGATGAAGTTCTTGGCCTTATGGAAAAGCAGCAGGCTCATGTCAACGGCCTGTTACACCGTGCTTTCTCCGTTTTTCTCTTCAACCGGAACGGCGAAATGCTGCTCCAGAAAAGGGCTTCCGGCAAATACCACTCCCCTCTGAAATGGACCAACGCCGTCTGCTCGCATCCCAGAATGGAAGAAACTTATCTGGAAGGCGCCAGAAGAAGGCTCAAGGAAGAACTGGGCATCGATGCGGAACTGACTCATAAATTTAATTTTATCTATAAAGCCGATGTCGGCAACGGACTCTGGGAACATGAACTTGACCATGTTTTCACCGGGGTTTTTGAAGATGAATTCCACCTGAATATCGACGAAGTAGAAGAAGTACGCTACATTTCCATGGAAGACCTCGATCAAGAAATGACCGGGCAGCCTGACCATTTTACAGAATGGTTCAAAATCATCCTGGAAGAATACAAACATTATTTTGCAACCCGATGAAAAAATTAATTGCAGCCGGATTTCTTTTTACCGGATCGCTGGTGTTTTCCCAGTCGGTTCCTACAAAAGTCTATGAAAATGAGAACTATTCCATCACGCTTCCGGAAGGCTGGAAAGTAACGGATGACAGCAACATCATCAATATTTTCCCAGGCAACGAAGTCGGCGCCGTCACCATCTCGGAATACCACGGCCTGAACCTTCCGAAAACGGAAACCAAAAAGTTCATCCTGGCCCTTTATCATTCCTCCGATGACGAAAGCAAGATCAGATCCAGAAGCGGAAAGAAAGGCTACACCGAATACCGGTACGAACATTTTGATGAAAAGCAGAAGCTGTTCTGGATCACCAAAGTTCTTCAGAAGGATAAAGACCTGTTTCTCGTCACCGTCAACTGCGGGCAGAAATACTGGAACGGAAATTATGCGAAGCTTTTCAACGAAGCTTTTGACAGTTTTAAAATAAAGAAATAAAAATTAAAAATGAAGAAAACAGCATTGTACGACAAGCATGCCTCTCTAGGCGCTAAAATCGTACCTTTTGCAGGATTTGAAATGCCTGTACAGTATTCCGGGGTTACCGAAGAACATTTTGCCGTAAGGGAAAAGGCAGGCCTCTTTGATGTTTCCCACATGGGACAGTTTTTCATCGAAGGACCGGGCTCAAGAGAACTTCTGCAGTACGTGACCACAAACAATGTGGATGCCCTTGAAAACGGAAAAGCACAATATTCTTGTCTTCCGAATGAAAACGGAGGGATCGTGGACGACCTGATCGTCTACAGAATGGAAGACGACAAATACTTCGTGGTCGTTAATGCTTCAAACATCGATAAAGACTGGAACCATATTTCCAAATACAATACCTTCGGGGCAAAAATGACGAATGCTTCAGACGACATGTCCTTACTGGCTGTTCAGGGTCCGAAAGCAACAGAAATCCTTCAGAAACTGACGGAAACCAACCTTTCCGAAATTCCTTACTACCACTTCACCGTAGGTTCTGTGGCTGGAGTGAATGATGTGATTATTTCCAACACCGGCTACACCGGAAGCGGAGGTTTTGAAATTTATTTCAACAATGAAAATGCCGTACAACTCTGGGATGCCATCATCGAGGCCGGTGCTGAAGAAGGAATCATCCCTTGCGGACTGGCGGCGAGAGATACCCTGCGTCTTGAGAAAGGATTTTGCCTGTACGGAAACGATATCGACGATACCACTTCCCCGATTGAGGCTGGGTTGGGATGGATTACAAAATTCGATAAGGATTTTGTTTCCAAAGAAACCTTCGCTACGCAGAAAGAAGAAGGCGTGACCAGAAAGCTGGTTGGTTTCGAACTGATGGATAAAGGTGTACCGAGACACGACTACCCTGTGGTGGATGCCGAAGGCAACGTAATCGGAAAAGTAACTTCCGGTACCCAGTCGCCGATGAAAAAAGTAGGTCTGGGTCTTGCGTATGTAGACAAGCCTCACTTCAAGCTGGGTTCTGAAATCTTCATCCAGGTAAGAAACAAAAACATTCCTGCCAAAGTAGTAAAAGCACCTTTCGTATAAACATTTACCCTTACATTGTCAAAGTTCAGAATCTTTGACGAAGTGTAAGCGTTTAGAACACCCTAAAAACCTGCCTCGCTGCAGGTTTTATTTTTTCAGGAGCTTTATCCGGTTTGGAATTTATGCTGAGCCTGTCAAAGTACTGTATCTTTTTTGTTCTTACGACCTTCGGGCTTTAATAATCAAGGTTCGGTAAAAAACAAAAAAGGATGCCGTCCCTTTCCGGGCCAGGATGACCTCCTTTTCCGAACTTCCGGTCTTTTGAATGTACTTCTTACCTGCAGCAAAACTTAAAGGGTTTCGAAAACCAGTCAGGTTTGTCGTTTCCCATTAAAAAATTCCCTCTGATTAACAGGACAATCGCAGCTCTCAAAAACCTCATAGGTTTTGAAAACCTATGAGTTTTATCGTTCTTTTATCACAAAATTTACTCTGATTAATAAGATCACGGCTGATATGAAAAACGGAATCCCTCCTATTAGTGAAAATGTATCAAGCCCGGAATCCGGAAAATCCCGGACCAGAAAAAGAAATGCCAGCAACAGGATCAGAGAGAAAACCGTAATAAGCATTTTCTTCATTTTCCAGATTTTAACCTGTAAACTTATTAAGAGCAATATCTGGCAAAAGAATGAAACAAGAGCGACGGGCAACAATCTATCATCATAGGATCCTAAGAGATTCACATCCTCATCCCATATAAATTTAAAGCCGAGAATTTCATAAATGAACAAGATGCCGATCCCGTGTCCCGCACCAATGACAATGCAGCCGTTTAAAATCACGGTCAGCCAGCTTAAAAAACCCAGTGTTTTCATCACATAAAAATTTCACAGGTTTTCTGAACCCTATGAAATTTGGTTATTATTCATGAATTCCTTTAATTCTTCCAGATTCTTTTTCTCATTCCCAATAAAAATCCGGTCATCCGTCATAAAAACCGGACGTTTCAGAAAGGAATAGTGATCAAGCAATAAATCTTTAAAATCATTCTCTGTCAGGGATTTTGCATCCAATCCTCTCTGCCTGATCTGGGTGGATTTTTTGCTGAACAGGGCTTCATAAGAATTTGTTTTCCCATACATTTCGGCAAGTTCATTTCCGGTGACCGGCTCTTTCTTGATTTCCCGGATCTCCCAGCCGGTAAGGTCGAATTGCACAAGAATTTTCCGGCAGGTGTCGCAGGTTTTCAGGTAGAATACTTTTTTCATTATTATTTTCAGCCGTTTATTTACATTTCGGTTTTCAAAAGTAAGATTTAATCCAAACTTTTAAAAATTATGGATACCTTTATTCAAATTTTTAAAAGGATGGAGAACAAACCGGTTACCTTTCAGTTTATTTCAGAACCTTCGGATGTGAACTACGGGGGAAATGTACATGGCGGAAGTGTAATGAAATGGATCGATCAGGCAGGCTACGCCTGCGCTACGACCTGGAGCGGAAATTATTCCGTGACCGTCTATGTGGGCGGGATCCGTTTTTATGAGCCGATCAAGATCGGGGAAGTAGTCAAAGTGGAAGCGCAGGTCATTTATACGGGTTCATCGAGCATGCATATTTCCATCAACGTATCTTCAAGAAACCTGAAACAGCCGAAATTCGATAAGAAAACCCACTGCATCATCGTTTTTGTGGCGGTGGATGAAAACGGTAAAAAGCTTCCGGTTCCCAAATGGATCCCGGAAACGGAAGAGGAAAAGCAGCAGGAGCAGTATGCCATCCGCCTGATGCAGCTCCGGACCCAGATCGAAGACGAAATGAAACCTTTTTTATAACATGCAGCGAAAAGATTTTATCCTGCTTTCATCCCTGGGATTCCTGGGTCTGTATTCCTGTGGGATTTCTCATTCTAAAAGCAAAACAGAGACATTGGGCATTCAACTATACACCGTCCGGGACGCCATTTCCGCAGACCTGGAAAAAACATTCGAACGGCTGGCCGGCTTAGGCTTCACAAAACTTGAAATCTACGGCTACAACGGAACGTTTTTCGGGAAAACCCGGAATGAATTTCAGGCCATCCTTAAAAATACCGGACTGAAAGTCATCAGTTCCCACCACACCACCGGAATCCTTCACAACGAACGCGGAACTTTGCTGAACGGCTGGGAACAGTCGGTGGAAGACCTGCATTCGATCGGCGCGGGCTATATGGTCTGCTCCTATCTTTTTCCTGAAGAGAGAACCGGGGAAAATTACAGAAAACTTCCCGAGCTGCTGGATCAATCGGGGGAAGCAACCCGTAAAGCCGGAATCCAGTTTGCTTACCACAACCATGATTTTGAGTTTGAAAAGTTTGATGAGTCAGGCAATGTCTATGATTTTATTTTAAAGCATTCTTCCCCTGAACTGATAAAAATGGAGCTGGACCTGTACTGGATGGCCAAAGCAGGAATCGATCCTTTGGTTTATTTTGAACAGCATCCGAAACGTTTTCCGCTGTGGCACGTGAAAGACATGAAAGCCGGCTCAAAAGATTTTGCCGAAATCGGAAACGGAACCATCGACTTTAAGAAAATTTTTGAAGCCCGCGAAAAAGCAGGACTGGATTATTGGTTTTTGGAGCAGGACGCAAGCGATAAGGATATGTTTGAAAGTATCATGATAAGTAAAAAGTATATTCTTGAACATGCTTACTTTAGATAAGAACCAAGCAAAAATAAATCATGAAAAAAATGCCGTCCTTTTTTTGCCTGTTGTTTATTATTGTCCTACATGCACAAACGCACCGGTTTATATATGAACTGCAGTTAAAAATGGATTCTACCGACACCGGTTATCAGAAATACAATATGATTCTGGATATCAACCCCAAGGAAGTGAAATTTTACGGAAGAAACCTCCTGACTGCCGATTCCCTTAATAAAAAGTTTGGAAATCTGGATAACAGGCATATCGATATGACCGGACAGGTGGTGAAGAGAAAAACGAATACCGGTGAAAATGAAAATTTTATCAATATTAAATTTGGATATTATTCATTTAAAACAACCGATAAAATCAACTGGCATATTTCCGGCGAAACCAAAAAAGTCCAGCAGTATACGCTGCAGAAGGCAACGGCCGGGTTTGGAGGAAGAAACTGGATAGCCTGGTTCAGCAAGGAGATTCCCTTCAATGAGGGACCTTTTAAATTTTCAGGACTTCCGGGTCTGATTTTCGAAATTTACGATACCAGAAAAAATTTCATCTATACCCTTCTTAAAAGTGAGGAGCTGCAGGTCCAATTTTCTACAGAAGACTTTCTGGAATCCAATTTCGGCAATAAAGCCATCTCCATTACTGAGAAACAGAAGCAAAAGCTTTTAACCGAATTTTTTAACGATCCTTTTTCATTTGAAAGAACAAACTTCACCAAAAATGACACTTTGCACATCAATATCAACGGAATAGAAATTTCTACCATTGATGAACTGAATGCCCAGGTTAAAAACATGCAGGAGGTTATCAAAAAATACAATAATCCGGTTGAAATCGACAAGGCGATGCATTATAAAAATTAAAAATTATTTTTATCTTTGCCCTACAAAAGGAAATGGTGTTCTTCCTTCCCCAACCGCCTCGTTCCAAACGGGCTGATGACGCCTGATTAATAGATTATCAACCATAATTTGATCAGGAATATCATGTCTAAAATTCATCGGACTTTAAGTACAGCTTTTATACTGCATCTGCAATTATTTTTCAGGAAATACCCTTCGTTCCCTTATATCATCAAATGGCTTTTCATCAGCCTCATTATCGGCAGCCTGGTCGGAACCGTTTCTGCAGGGTTTCTCACCTCTCTGCAATGGGCGACGGATTTCAGGGAAAGCCATGTATGGATCATCATTTTTTTGCCGGTCGCCGGATTTCTGGTCGGGGCTTTGTATCATTATTTCGGTAAAGACGTTGAAGCGGGCAATAACCTTCTTCTTGAAAGCATCCATGAGCCGAAGGAGACCATTCCCCTGAAAATGGCGCCCTTCGTTTACTTAGGAACCATCGTTACCCACTTTTTTGGAGGATCGGCAGGCCGTGAAGGTACCGCGCTGCAGATGGCCGGAGCGATTGCCGACCAGCTGGCCAAACCCTTCAGGCTTGATAAAGCTGACCGGAAAGTTTTGCTTATTTCAGCAATGGCTGCAGGATTCGGTTCGGTTTTCGGAACCCCTCTGGCGGGAGCTGTTTTCGGACTGGAAGTGTTCCTGATCGGAAAGATCCGCTACCATGCTATTTTTCCGGCTTTTGCCTCCGCAATTTTAGCCGACGCCGTTACCAACTTCTGGAAGGCAAAACATACCCATTACCATATTGATTTTATTCCGAAACCTGAATTTATTCCGGTAATCTACAGCATCCTGGCAGGGATTGCCTTTGGAATCTGTGCCGCTTTATTCAGTAAACTGCTCCATAAAACCGGTATGCTCTTTAAATCCACAATAAAATATCCGCCGCTCCGTCCGGTTATCGGCGGAATCCTCGTGGCAGCTGCCGTTTTTGCCATGGGAACCCCCCGATATGCCGGACTTGGAATTCCCACCATCCTGGAATCCTTTACCCACCCCCTTCCCTTTTACGATTTTGCCTTAAAAATGATTTTTACGATTGTTACGCTTTCGGCAGGTTTTAAAGGCGGTGAAGTCACTCCGCTTTTCTTTATCGGAGCTTCCCTGGGAAGTGCTTTATCCCTGTTTATTCCGCTTCCGTACGGGCTGCTTGCAGGGATGGGATTCGTAGCCGTTTTTGCAGGAGCCACCAATACGCCGTTGGCCTGCACCCTGATGGGCATCGAACTGTTCGGAGCCGATTGCGGAGTCTATGTGGCCATTGCCTGTGTTGTCTCTTACCTGTTCTCCGGCAACAACAGCATTTATATAAAACAGAAAATCGGGGAAGCCAAAAACAGAAGGTTTGAGCATCTTGTGGATAAGAGCTTTAAGGATCTATGAGTGATGGGAGTAGGTAATGATAACAGGATTAAACTTAACATCAGTTTACACAACGGTCGTACAAGCGCAGGCGGTTTTGTACACCTAAAAAGGTGGTCTGGTAAAAGTTTTTCGTCAATCCCCTTTTCCGGCCGCCGGGTTGGATAGGTCGCCCCTACGGGGCTTATTAAATCCGTTGATTCATAGCTATTAATAGGTCGCTCCTACGGAGGTTTAAGCGCAGGCGGCTTTGTGAACCTTTAAACAGTATTATTTCGAAAGCTCTCAGAGCTTCGTGATCATAAAAAGCCCATTTCAAAAATGACAAAAACCTCCCGGAAGATCCAAGAGGCTTTTGCGTATTAAATGTGGAAATGTTTCTTTCTGATTGAAATAGGTTTAATAAACATCTTTGCAGGTATACACCTGCGGACAGGCGATATACTGTACACAGTAAAGGGGTCCTGTAACAGAGCCTGAACAACTGCATCCGCATTTTGACAGATCCGGTGTCCCGCTTACGCCTCCTGTAATGTCTCTAAGGTCTGCTTTTTTTAGTTTTTTAGCGTTTTTTAGAAAATTTTGCATTGTGATTTGGTTTTGGTTAACATTTTACGATGTTCAAAGTTAAACAAATATTCATTATTCAAAGCATAATTTAATATGAAATTTGATAATTTGTTTATTTTGTTTCAGTTATTGTTGGTATAACGTAAAAGGTATCTGAAATATTTCTTAAACAGATGAAATTATTCTGTAAATTCCAGATCTTTATCATGGGTTTCCGATAAGGTCAGGGCGGAATAGAAGGCCAGTCCGAATACGATAACCCCTACCAGAGCAGCGCTGGTAATTACCGGAAAATCCTTTTTGAAAAAGTCGAAACCAAAGATCATTACCGGAACCAGTCCCCGGACCATATTCGGAACTGTAGTGGTTGCGGTATTCCTGATATTTGTACCGAACTGTTCCGCAGCCAGCGTTACAAACATTGCCCAATAGCCTGTTCCCAGCCCCAGCCATACACAGAACATATAGTATTTTGTTTCCGAATCCGTATTCCCGAACAGCATAATCACTACGCCGATAATGGTGAAAACAAGCATATAGAAAATCGCCATTTTCCGGGACTTCAGAAAGTGTGAAATAAACCCGCTGGCTAAATCGCCGACGGAAATCCCTATATAAGCCCACATAATCGCTTTGCCGGGATTAAGACCGGCAATGCCCATTTCCGGAGCAAACTGGTTGGCCAATACCGCTAAAATCCCGATGCAGTACCAGGTGGGGAGGCCGACCGCAATACATTTCAGGTACCGGGTCAGACGGTTTCTATCGGTAAAAAATGAAAGAAAATTCCCTTTGGAGACCGATTGATGCTCTATATTTTTGTAAATCCCGGATTCGGAAACGCTGATCCTGAGGAAAAGCAGCATGATCCCCAGGACGCCCCCGATCATATACGATATATTCCATCCGCCGGCCAGTTCTACCGTCAGCTGGGCAACCACGGCTCCCATCAGGCCGAAACCGGCTACCACGGAGGTGCCGATGGCCCTTAAATTTTTTGGAAGGCTTTCGGAAACCAGTGTGATTCCGGCCCCGAGCTCTCCGGCAAGACCGATCCCGGCAATAAACCGTAAGCCTGCATATTGGTAGACCAGATGCTCTCTCGGAAAATAGGGCAGGAAACCGCAGGCAATATTGGCGAGGGAATACACAAGGATCGACCCGAACAGTACGGAAAGCCGCCCCTTTTTATCCCCGAAGATCCCCCAGAAAATTCCGCCGATCAGCAGACCGATCATCTGGGCGTTCAGGATAAAGGTTCCATCGGTATCCGGATTGAGGCCCAGCGCTTTCAGACTCGGAATCCTGACAATGCCGAACAGCAGCAGGTCGTAAATATCTACAAAATATCCCAGAGCGGAAATGATCACGGGAATCGAAAAAATGTACTTCATTTTTGAAGACAGGGCGGGTTCCTGCATGGTACTTTAAATTTTGCTAAAAATAAAAATTAATTTCAATCGTCCGGCACTTTAATTCATGATTAAATGAATTTAATTTAAAAACAATGATCCGTTGATATTTTTAATTTTTAAATCAATATTTTGTGTCTTTCTTCTACCCTTTCTTCGATAAAGTTAATGCTGCCCGGAAATCTTTAAAAGAATTCAAAAATCGTTTTTTTAAATCAAAAAATATATTTAACATTGTAAAAAATTAAACAAATTATTGTTTTCAAAATACAGAGAACAATAGTCAAATCTCTGCGATCATCATTCGGAATATGATCAGCTAGGAAATAAAATATTTAAACATGGAGTATGCTGTAGTACGTAATGCAGCCGAAAAATGAATAAATACGCCTGCAGGCAGCACCCATAAGGATCTGATGTGCCTAAACTCCGATCTGATATTAATTATAAAACATTACAAAATGAAAAAACAGCTAAAGTCTTTACAAGGCAAGAAATTGAATTCCAATGACATGATTTCCGTGAAAGGAGGAAAAAAGGCTCTTGAGCCGACCAAAACCATGGTTCTTACCAACAGCAACGGGCATACCTCGGATGACGGATCAACAGATGATTCAGACTGGGCTTCCGGTTCAGATTTATAAGTATGACGATCCTGAAAAAAGCAGAAAGCCAATTTTTATTGGCTTTCGTTTCTTTGGTCCTGCTGGTCTCATGCTCCGGTTATCATGCAACGGCCTCCGATTGGCATGGGGAGAATGACAGTTACCGTTATTTGTTTACCAGTAACGATCATGATGTTAAATTTCACAGCTATGGCGGACGGCATCTGGTCCACAGGGTATTTTACAGAAAATATGGAAAGCTGGTCTTTACCTATTATGACCGGTTAAGGCAAATTAAAAAGGAAAAAGGAAACGATGTGTATTACAGTCTGTTTATCGTAAAAAAGATCCCGGATGACATTCTGCGGAAAAATGATACGGTAACGGTGAAACTTTACCATAAGAAAATCATCAGCTTCAGCGAAAATGCCGGACAGGGAAGGAAAAAAATCTATAAAAGGTATTTTACTTCCGGTAATGCGAACTATCTCTTCATTGGAGAATATAAAAGATTTTATAAGGATGAGCCTGCGATTTATGAACGCCATATGTCTCAGGAAATGGAAGGATTGGAATTATGACTGAAATTTTAATTATCTCAAAAGCGGACCTGGAACTCACTACCAACAGCGTATGCGACTGGCTGAACCATTACGGAGTTCCTTTTATAAGACTGAATGTGGATCAGATCTCCGATCCTGCCTGTTATGACGTTTTTATTCATGTCAATACACACAAGCTGGAGATTTTTGATAAGATAAATCATAAGAAAATCGATCTTGAAAAGATAAAGGTTGTCTGGTGCAGAAGGTTCATCGATCTGGTGTACGATCAGGTAATCCGAAAGGAAAATGAAATTGATGAAAACGTACTTAAGTTTGCCAAGTTTCATGCCGCAGAGCGAAACCGGTTCTTAAGGATCCTCTATGATTTTTATCCGGAATGGAAGTGGTTCGACTACTACAAAGATTCACTTAAAATCGACAAAATCGAAGTTCTGGGACTGGCTGAGAAGTATGGGCTGACGATTCCTGAAACCTATATTGCCAACAGCAGGGAATCTTTGCGTAAAGTTACCGATCTGAATAAAAACCTGATTACAAAGCCTATTTTCGAGGGCATTACCTTTGCCGATACTAAAGGAATGTATGGTACCCACACCCAAATTGTAAAAGACGGTAACATCAAAGAATTCACGCCCTCTTTATTCCAGGAAAACATCAGGAAAAGGTTTGAGCTGAGAATATTCTGTCTGAACCGTAAATTCTACGCAATGGCCATTTTTTCATCCAAAAACAGCCAGACCCGGACGGATTTCAGGAATTACGATATTTTCAATCCGAACCGGTGTGTGCCTTATGAACTGCCACAGACGATCAGAGAAAGCCTGATCTATCTGATGGACGATCTGAATCTTTCCTCGGGATCCATCGATATGATTAAGGATATGGACGGAAGATATGTCTTTTTAGAAATCAACCCTGTAGGGCAATTCGGGATGGTTTCCCTGCCTTGCAATTACCATCTGGAAAAAGAAGTTGCCGAATTTTTAATCCAACAGAGAACGTATGCCTGATTATTTAAAGAAGATTATTAAAAAGAACAGGGGATCCTATATCGTAAGAGATCTGAACAGGCTGTTCAGCCCCAATGAAAAACTTCCGGATTACCGGGACTGCAATATAAAGTCTTCTCTGCAGAACGGATCCCGAATTTACCTGAGTAAAAAATTTTATAAAAAAATAGCCAAGTTTTGATGTCATCCGATACCATCTATAAACTGTACGCGGACATTATCCCTGTTAAAGGATACTCCCGTTCGATCCTGTTTGATATGACAAAAAACAGATATTGGTATATTCCCAATGAGCTGTACGGGATTCTTGTCAAAGAGATCGATTTTCAAAACCTGTCCGAACGCTATCCTCAGGACCGTAAAACATTGAAGGAATATAAAAAGTTTCTACAGGACAATGATCTCATTTTCGAAATTCTTCATGACGAAATCCATGCCTTCCCGTCAATACAGATGGACTGGCATAAACCAGGCAGCATTACCAATATGATCATTGATATTGGTTCTGAAACGTCTTTCGATTTATTATCAACAATCAGTGGGGAGTTCGGAAAACTGGGTTTGGAAGCAGTCCTGTTCCGCTGTTTTTCAGAAGAAAGATTAAGGGAGCTTAAGAAATATATGATTTCCCTGAATGATGATCCCCTTAACCGGCTGTGTGATATCCAGCTTGAAATCAGCCTGCCGGAAAAATCCCATCCGCAGAAAACAGGCGCTGACCTCATACAAATTGCCAGGCTGCCCATTGTCAGTACGGTAACCGTTTATACTTTAAGCCGGAAATTATTAAAGAACCCGATAGAATCCGGCAAGATTCACTACCTGGAAAAATCCGTAAAAGGACCGGAAAGCTGCGGAACCATACAGGGGAATATTGATGCGATAAACCTGGATATCATTTCGGAATCGATGCATCATAACTCCTGCCTCAACTGCAAGCTTTCGATTGACGCTTCGGGAAACATCAAGAATTGCCCTTCCATGAAGCAGAGCTTTGGAAATATCGCAGATACAACCCTGGAAGCGGGCCTCCGCCATCAAGATTTCAAACGGTACTGGAATATGACCAAAGATGATATTGAAGGCTGTAAAGATTGTGAATTCCGGTATGTCTGCACCGATTGCAGGGCATATACGGAACAGACGCATACGGATGAAGCAGGCCTTGATCTTTCAAAGCCCTTGAAATGCGGCTATGACCCTTACACCGGCGAATGGGAAGAATGGAGCACCCACCCTTTAAAACAAAAAGCAATTCAATATTATGAAATGGATAAATAGATTTAAAATCATCCTCTTTACGGTTCTGTTTTCGAATACGATAGATGCACAGAGCTATAAAATTAACTACCGGATGAATTACAGAACCGATTCCCTGTCTGAAGAAATGCAGACAAAGGATATGGTGCTGCTGATTAAAGGGAAAGAATCCAGGTTCTGTTCCCGGGATCAGTACCTGAACGATTCCTTGATCATTGAAAAAGAAAAAGCAGGAGAAGAGGTCCGGAAAAAATACGATTATCAGTGGATGGTCATCAAAGACAACCGGCAAAAAAAGATGTACCGGTTTACCGTTCTGCTCAGGGATCTTTACCGGATCACAGAAAAAAGCCCGCCGTTTAAATGGGAAATTACCAGAGACGTCAAAAAAATCGGGGACTATACCTGTCAGAAAGCAGTACTCACCTATTCAGGCCGCCTCTGGGAAGCCTGGTTTACCACCGACGTCGCTTTGCAGAACGGCCCTTATGTGTTTGACGGTCTTCCGGGGTTAATCATTTCCATGAAAGATTCAAAAAACAATTATCAGTTTTCTCTCACCGCCATCCGGAAAGAAGAAAATATCCAGGTGTCTTATTTTTCCACCAAACCTTTAGATATTACCCAAAAGCAGTGGATAAAAGTTCAGCAAGACTATTACAATGACCCGTACCGTGAAATGAAATCAGGAAATGTAAAAGTGCTCTGGCAGGACGCCAACGGAAAAAAATTCGTCCCGGATTATAAAGAGCTGACGAAAACCGAGCAGCAATACCTTAAGAAAAATAATAATCCAATAGAATTGTCTTATGCCATCCACTATCCTTAAAATATATTGACAAGGATTTGAGTTTACTGACAGCAAGAAATAAAAAAAGCATCCTACCGGAATGCTTTTTTTATGCTATGATTTTAATCCGAAAACAAATGATTAAATCAGTTTATAATCAATCCATTGAAACGAATATCAATAGCTTCGGAGTTTAATAACTCTCATCTTGCCGGAACAAATAAACGGTTCACGGTTCTGACAGGACTTCATCCTATCCTGTACTAAGCCATCCCTTCAGGATTTTAAAACGATCTAAATAAAATAACCAGGCCCGATGATTCAGGATTAAATAAGAATTCTTTGGATAGATCGAACAATAATATAATCAGCTTGCTGATCAAGATCTTTGACTCTATGTCTGACAAGAGAAACTTCCGACATCCGGCTTCCTGCTTCAGGCCTATTAATCCAGACCCTTCGTCGAGCTCACGTTAAACTTATCAAAAGGATAAAGGCTGGCATTAAAAATTACGGTAATATGCTTCGTTTTAATAAACAAAAAACCTCCCAATTTCTTGAGAGGTTTTTTCAATATTCTGAGGGTCCTTTATCTTGCAATGTTTACCGCCCTGGTTTCCCGGATAACGGTTACTTTTACCTGTCCCGGATAGGTCAGTTCATTCTGGATCTTTTCAGAAATGTCATAGGATAGCTGGGAAGCAACTTCGTCATTTACTTTTCCGCTTTCTACCATTACTCTGAGTTCTCTACCGGCCTGGATCGCATAAGCTGAAGATACGCCGTCGAAGCTTAAGGCGGCAGATTCAAGATCTTTCAGCCTCTGGATGTAAGACTCCAGTACCTGTCTTCTGGCACCCGGTCTTGCTCCGGAAATCGCATCGGCCACCTGAATGATCGGTGATAACAATGAAGTCATTTCCACTTCGTCGTGGTGGGCTCCGATGGCATTGATAACTTCCGCATTTTCACCGTATTTCTCAGCCCACTGCATTCCCAGTAAAGCGTGAGGAAGTTCGGATTCCTGCTCAGGAACCTTACCGATATCGTGTAAAAGACCTGCTCTCTTCGCTAATTTCACGTTCAATCCCAATTCAGCGGCCATGGTTGCCGCAATGTTGGCAACTTCTCTGGAGTGCTGCAGCAAGTTTTGTCCGTAAGAAGAACGGTATTTCATCCGACCTACGATTTTGATCAGTTCAGGATGTAATCCGTGGATTCCGAGATCGATGATCGTTCTCTTTCCTACCTCAATGATTTCCTCTTCGATCTGCTTTCTTGTTTTCTCAACGACTTCCTCGATTCTTGCCGGGTGGATTCTTCCGTCCGTTACCAGGCGGTGAAGCGATAATCTGGCGATCTCTCTCCTTACCGGATCGAAACATGAAAGAAGGATGGCTTCAGGGGTATCGTCAACGATAATCTCTACACCGGTAACGGCTTCCAGCGCACGGATGTTTCTACCTTCCCTGCCGATAATTCTACCTTTCACCTCGTCGGACTCGATGTTGAATACCGAAACCGAGTTTTCGATCGCCTGTTCCGTTCCGATTCTCTGGATCGTCTGAATAACGATTTTTCTCGCTTCGCCTTTCGCGTTAAGCTGGGCTTCCTCCATGATGCTCTGAACATGCGCCTGTGCTCTGGTCTTTGCTTCCGCTTTCAACGATTCTACCAGTTCTGCTTTTGCTTCTTCCGCAGAGTAATTGGATATTTTTTCCAGGATTTCAACTTTCCTAGCTGTGGCAACGTCAAGCTCCTGCTGTTTTCTTTCCAGAATCTCCGTTTTTTTCGCGTAATCGCCGATCTGCTTGTCAAGATCTTTTTCAAGTTTCCCTACTTTGCTGAGCTCGTCGTTCAGCTTGTGTTCCTTGTCTTTGATTCTTTTTTCCACTTCCTGCATTTTCTTTTCGCGGGACTGGATGTCTGCATCATGCTGGGATTTCAGCTCAAGGAATTTTTCCTTGGCCTGGATGTTTTTTTCTTTCTTTATGGATTCGGCTTGTACGTTGGCTTTCTCTATTAGGTTCTCAGCATTTTTCTTTGCATCATCTATAATAAATTTTGCCTTGGTATTCAGTGAACTTTTGGAAAAAAGCATTCCTGCCGCTGCACCGATGACCAAACAAATTACGCCGACTATAATGGCTGTTGTCATATCTATATATAAGTTTTAATTGTCCTCAATTTTGCATAAAAAAGCCTACAACAATTCAAAGATTGAGAGTAAACTCCTAATCAACACGATTTGAACTGATTTCCACTGTCTGTAATCCGGAGAACCGGCACGCCATTCGATGGACATTTGTTCGGTAATTGTTTAGCGTTGAGTTTACCTTTAATGTGTTAGAATCATTGTAGGCAGTTGGCCGGGAAAAAAAATCTATTTCCCTGTTTCATTCAACGATTGATTGATTTTTGCCAATCTTTCGTTGGTAGATTGTATCGTTTTATCGTAGTTCAAAGACACCACTTCGGCATTGGTTCCCAGTTTCAGGGCACACATGGCCAAAGCATCCTGCTTGTCTCTCACATCGAAATTCTGTTCAAAATCCTTAATCATATTTTCAATCTGCTTCCCGACTTTACGCAGCGTTTCTTCTTCTGCTGCCGGTACATTCAGCGGATATACCCTTCCGGCGATGTTAATGGTTATTCTTCTTACCTCCATTATAATCCACTGTTTTGAAGCTGGGCAATACAGAAATCTATTTCTTTTACCAATCGGTTGATGTGGTTTTTCATCAGCCGGTTATGTTCAGGATTTCCGGATATTGCCGAATACAATTTTATATTTTTTTGTTCTTCTGCTAATACCTGATTTTTTCTTCTTTCCTCATCATATTTCTTCTTCAGTGCTTCATGCTCAACATTCAGTTCAGAAAATTCTTCAGTAAGATTTTTATAACTTTTCTGTAATTGTAAAATCTTTTTCTCTAATTCTGAAAAATGGTTTTCTAAATCTTGAAGCATTTCAGGTTTTCGTATATTCTAACTGTTAGCAAAAATAACAAAATATTAATACTAACAAAAATAAAACGGTCTATATTTTGACGCAAAACAAAAAAGGAGATGCAAACCGCACCTCCTTTCTCTGTTTTAAAGCTTATTCTTATTCGAATTTCAGAACGAAGAAGATGGCTCTTGTCTGTAAAGTGGACATGGCAGACGTCCAGTACGGAGGCGTTGTTGCATTGTCCGCTACGATTTCGTTATTCATGATGAAGGTTCCTCTTACCGCCGGCGTCAGCTTAAACTTGTTGAAGTAAAACTGAATCCCCATTTCGGCAGACCATGCAAAATTATGCGTGGTAGAACGGAACACCTGCTGAAGGTTGTCATCCGTAGAGCTGGAGTTGGACTGAAGGTTCACGATATAGTTTACCCCTGCCGCAATATAAGGCCTGGAATTGTACCATCGCTGGCCGTGAAGCTCCAGTAATACCGGAACATCTACCAGCGTACTTTTGATATCCCTCACCCTGTCTTTTTCCTGTAAAGGGATCGGAATGAAAGGATCGTTCGTTAAAGTACCCGCTGCATACTGGTCGTTGGACTGTGTATTAAAAGTCAACTGTCTCTGGCCGAACTGTAACCCCGGTTCCAACCGTACATCCAGATAATCGTTCAGTCTCCATTTCGCGATAAGACCGGCTCCGAAACTGTAACTCTCCTTGGATGACACCAGGTTCTGATTATTGTTCATGCCGTATCTCGGATTCAGAACGATACGGTAGTCCAGCCTGTTACCGTTCAGATAAAAACCCCAGCTGAATTTCTGCTCGTCGAAATCTTCCAGCTTATCCATTCTGTTACGGGTTCTGAATTGCGCGTTCGCTAAAACGGCAACGTTTACTGACGCTAAAACCAGTGCTCTTAATAAAAATTTATTCATAGGGTTACTTTGTTGCTTTATAAATTGTGGCTATACCTAAACTTAGTTTTTTATATTCAACTTTTTTAAATCCTGTATCTAAAAGAATTTGTCTCATCTTTTCCCCGAAAGGAAAAGCGTTTACAGAATCCGGAAGGTATGTATATGCCCTGTTATCTTTGGAAACCAGTCTGCCGATGGCAGGTAGAATGTTTTTGAAATAAAACATATACAATGGCCCCATAACCCCTTCAACTTTTGAAAACTCCAGTATATAAACACTCTTGTTATCTTTAACTACTCTTCTCAACTCTGCCAAACCTTTGGTAAGGTTTTCGAAATTCCTTACTCCAAATGCAACGGATACGGCATCGAATCTATTGTCCTCATAAGGTAAATTCTCTGCATCGCCTTTTTGCATGGAAATTTTGCCGTCTAATTTAAGTTTTTTTATTTTAATAACGCCAACATTTAACATTTGTTGCGATAAATCCAAACCAATCACCCGGGAACCAGTTCCCTTTTCGATGGCGATGGCCAGATCTCCCGTTCCGGTAGCCACATCCAGCACTTCCTGCGGCTGATCCTTTTTCATCCACTTCACCAGGGTGTTTCTCCATAAAACATCAATTTTCAGGGAAAGCACACGATTCAGAACATCGTATTTCGGTGCAATATTGTCGAACATATCCTCTACCTGACTCTTCTTCGTAGCGTCGGAATTGTAGGGTGTAATTTTGGTAATATCTTTTGTCAAAACTTAAAACTTGTAATATTCTTTATAATAATTGAGGTAATCCTGCTTTCTGAAGATCTTGGATCTGGACTCCACCTGCTGGATGTTCTTGATCAGTTTATCATAATCTTCATTTACATTGTAATAAAAATCATCCGTGTACAGTTTACTGAAGCGTCTTGCACCTCCGTAATACGGTTTTCCGTCAATGATGGTTTTATCCAGTGCCAAAAGTAAGGAATCTTTCTTCAGGTTGTATCCGTAGTACTGATCATTAATATAATAATCCTGATGGGCGATATTGATTAGCCCCCGGACTTTATTTACTTCAAAAGCGGAATCGAAAAGCAGTTTTTTATTCCGGTCGAAAACTTTTATTGAATTTTTCCCTTTATCCAGATCTACGGGAACCGTCTGCCCGCCGGCAATCACCCCCTCGGACCCGTTGTTTATTTTATAATAAAAAGTATCAGGCGTAGGATTGTCTACCACATAATAGTTCTTTTTGGCCAAAAACAGGAAGTAGATCCCAAAGGCAACGATAAACGCCACAACTGCAATAAGTAAGCCTTTTAAGGACGGATTGTTTTTCATAGGATGGTAAAGTACAATTTCTGCAAATTTAATAATATTTTTAATTCTCTGTTATTAATATTAATTATTAACTTTGCATCTTTAAAAATCATTTAAACGAATGCCGAATACGATCATCATTGGTTCAGGATCTTATCTTCCCAGCAGAGTTATCGGGAGGGATTTTTTTCTGGATTCAGAGTTTTATACTGAAGACGGGGTAAAAATCGACAAACCAGCTGAAGAAACCATTGCAAAATTTGTAGAAATCACGGAAATTGAAAACAGGAGATTTATTGAGGACGACCTTTCCAACTCACAGATCGGCTATGAAGCTTCAAAACTGGCCATTGCAGATGCCGGCATCGATCAGGAAGAACTGGATTATATCATTTATGCCAGCAATTTCGGTGAAGTTACCGTAAACGGATACGCCGACTTTATGCCGACGATGGCCGCAAGGGTAAAAAATAAACTGGGCATCAGAAACAGGAAATGCGTTACTTACGATATGCTTTTCGGATGTCCGGGATGGGTGGAAGCCATGATTCTTGCCGACAACCTGATTAAAGCCGGAGTAGCCAGAACCATCCTGGTCATCGGGGCCGAAACCTTAAGCCGGGTAACCGATCCGTACGACCGGAACCGGATGATCTTTGCAGACGGAGCCGGAGCGGTAGTCGTAAAAGCCACCGATGAAGAAAATGTAGGGATCATTGCCCATAATACCATCTGTGATAACGGAATCGAGCTGGATTACCTGGCCAACGGACCGTCCATCAATAAAGAATCCGACCAGACCCGTCTGTTTGTAAGGATGCAGGGAAGAAAAATCTACGAGTACGCTCTGAAAAACGTTCCTGCGGCGATTAAAGAAACCATCGAGGACGCCGGGCTTTCCCTTGAAGACATCAACAAGATCCTGATCCACCAGGCCAATGCCAAAATGGATTATGCGATGATCGAAAGACTTCACAAGTTATACAACGTGAAAGATTACGACCACGCCATCTCCCCGATGACGATACAGGATTTCGGAAACTCATCCGTAGCCACAATTCCTACCATGTTCGATTTAATAATTAAAGGAAAAATGGAGGGTCAATCGTTTAAAGAAAAAGGTAACATTGTGATGACTTCGGTTGGTGCCGGAATGAACATCAATGCTATCGTTTACAGATTTCCTTAAAAATATTTACACTAAAATATAAAAAGCACAGGGAATTATTCTTTGTGCTTTTTTTAAACCTGATTATGCAGAGAAATTTTTTAATTATTGCAGCGCTCTTCCTCCTGTTGGAGGTCTATATTTACCAGGCTATAAGAACTTTAACCGATAATTCCTGGATCAAAATCGGATATGCGGCCGTTTCATTAGCCATCTACGGATTCTTTGCCTACGAAATGGCGCATTTCAGCAAAGGGGAAAGAAGCATGGTGCGCGCACAGATCATGATCTCCGTCTTTTTGGTTTTTATCCTTCCTAAAATTTTCATTGTCCTGTTTTTACTGATCGATGACCTCTTCAGGACCGGAAGCTACCTGATCGGAATGACGCGTTCTTCCGAAAACTTCTTCCCTGAAAGAAGAAAGTTTTTAAGCCTGATGGGACTTGGGCTGGGCGGTGTTCTTTCCGCGCTTTTTATCGACGGCATTACCTTCGGGAAATACCGGCATAAAGTGAGAAGGGTCAGAATCAATTTTGCCAATCTGCCGAAAAGCTTTAAAGGCTACAAAATCGTCCAGATTTCAGACGTGCACAGCGGAAGCTTCTCTGATCCGGGTAAACTGGAACATGCCATCCACCTGATCAACGAACAGAATCCTGATCTTGTCCTGTTTACCGGAGACATGGTGAACAATGTGGCGGATGAATTCAGGCCTTTTATCCCATTGTTTTCAAAGATCAAAGCGAAAGACGGGAAACTTGCCGTGTTGGGAAACCACGATTATGCAGATTATGTGACCTGGGATTCCCCGGACGCCAAAAAGAAAAACCTGGAAACGCTGATCAGTTATGAAAGGCAGGCCGGATTCGATATGCTCCGAAACGAACACCGCGTGATCGAGAAAAACGGCGAGCAAATATACATCCTCGGCGTTGAAAACTGGGGACTGAAACCTTTTCCGCAATTCGGAAGACTGGATGATGCTTTAAAAGGCGTGCCGGAATCGGCGGTTAAAATCCTGATGAGCCATGACCCTACCCATTTTGATTATGTCGTGAAAAAACACCCTGCGAACGTTCACCTGACACTTTCCGGACATACGCATGGGATGCAATTCGGCCTGGATCTGAAAAATGTAAAATGGTCGCCGGTGCAGTATAAGTACCCGAAATGGGCAGACCTGTATGAAAGCGAAGGAAAAATGCTGTACGTGAACAGAGGCTTCGGCGTTCTCGGCTATCCCGGAAGAGTGGGTGTCCTGCCGGAAATTACGCTGTTCGAACTAGCTTAACTGATAAATGCGGTTCGTTCAGAGATACTGCTTACTGAATATTTCAATAAGAGCTTCTGAATCAACCGCATCTTTTTCAAATCCTGTCAAAACTTCCCGGACCTTGGGATATTCATCAATAAACTCAAGATTTTCAATTTCTTCCAGATTAAAACCTTTCATGATCTTTCTGAAACAGGTTTCGCTCACGCCCCAGTATTTCAGATATTTACTTTCGTCGACAAATATTTCAATGAGATTTTCATCATCTTGATAAATCAATCCGAAACTGATGAAAGCATCCTGCGTTATTTCTTTTTTATACTGACTGATAAATTCCAACACCTCTTCTTTTCCTCCGTAATTGCCATAATTAAGATCAGAATCAATGTGGCCGAATAATACAGCTGCCACATCAGGTAATGTTTCCGATAAGGCTACAGCCAGATTCCAAAGGTTTGAGTTATCAATATTGATTTCAGAATAGAAATTAAAACCGATCGACTTATTTTCGGGACTATTTTCATTTGATTGAAAGGTATATCCCTGAACAATATTAGCAGATTGGCTTTCTGTCCATCTTTTTAAAACTTCAGGATTATTGGGAATTTCCTCCCGGTCTGCTAATCTTATCGTTTGAGGTAATTCTAAAGTAGGTTTCATTTTTAAAAAATATAATCTTTCATTCTTGCCGTAGCCATTTCATTATCGTTGATCCAGCAGAGAAGCTTGTCGAGTTTGTCTTCGATTTTTTTTCCTGAATTCCACTTCCGGTAAAAAGGAACATCGAACCGGTATTTGCTGAAGTCGGTGAACTGCCAGGAACTGAGATAGATCAAAACGAAGTCATCTTTCTTCAGCGTTTCAAAGACCATATTCTTGTAATACTTCATCGGTACTACCTGAAATACGAAATCATTATACGGCAGCTGACTGTACGGAGAAATGCTTTCAGGGACAATGCTCAGTCCGTTTTCCTCAACGATTTCGGTATCTCTTTTGAGACGTTTGAAGGGAAAAAGAATATCGGCATGATCGATGTTTGAAACATAGCCGAAGCCCAGCATCTTCAGTTCTTCGTGCGGAAGTTTGTGATCCTTCTGGCGGATTCCTTTAATCTGTTTTTCCAATACATCCTCGATCCATTTTTTAGTTTCCTCAATTTTCTGAAGGCTGGAATCCGTATGGTAAAAAGCAATTTCATGCCCTTTGGATGAAATTGCTTTTATGAGATGCGGCAGTTTTTCTGCAATCGAAACTTCAATAAAAAAACTGGCTTTTACATCATGGATATCCAAAATTCTGAGAATGGCCCTGGAATTGTTTTCTGTAACTGCAAGTCTTTCTTCAACTGTTATTGAGGCCCCTTTTTTAGCCTCAGCTTCTACATCCACAATGTTGAAAGTAAACAATACCATTTCAATTAAATTTTAGATAAATTTTATACTGATTTAGAAACCAGATGTTAAAGCACCTTTCATTTAAAGTAAAATTAAGCTTTCCCTAATTTCGCTTTAAGATTTTTAATCATGTCTCCGGTCATTTCACTGATCCCGAACTTATAATTCAGGCCCCAGTCTTTTTTCGCTACGGAATCATCAATGGACGCCGGCCATGAATCGGCAATCGCCTGTCTGAAATCCGGTTTGTAATCAATTTCAAATTCCGGAATTTCTTTCCTGATTTCTTCTGCAAGCTGTTTTGGAGTGAAAGACATGCCACCTAAATTGTAAGACGAATGGACAGTCAGGTTTTCTTTCGGTGCGTCCATTAACTGTAACGTGGCATCAATGGCATCATCCATATACAGCATCGGCATTCCGGTGTTTTCAGAAATAAAGCTGGTATATTTGCCTTCTTCGATCGCTTCATAGAAAATTTCCACGGCATAGTCGGTGGTTCCGCCTCCGGCCGGCGTCTTCCATGAAATCAGTCCCGGATAACGGATACTTCTTACATCTACTCCATGCTTATCAAAATAATACTCGCACCATTTCTCCCCTGCCATTTTAGAGATCCCGTAAACAGTGGTAGGATTAAGCACGACATCCTGGCCTACATGCTCCTTTGGGATCCCCTTTCCGAATACCGCGATGGAACTTGGCCAGAAAATCTTTTGGATCAGCCCTTCTTTAGCCATTTCACAAAAATGAAGCAGAGGTTCAAGATTCAGTTTCCAGGCAAAAACCGGCTGCTTTTCTGAGGTACCGGACAACAATGAAGCCAGGTGATAGACCGTAGTAATTTCATAATCTTTTACAATCTGCCGTACCAGCTGGGTATTGGTAACATCCATTCTTTCGTAATGGCCGGCAGCGGTAATTCCCTTCTGCCATCGGTCCAGCCCTGAAGCAACTACATTGTCTGCTCCGTGGATTTCAACGAGTCGGTTGGTAAGCTCGGTGCCAATCTGTCCTAAAGCACCTGTAATCAATATTCTTTCCGTGTGGGATTCCATTTTAATTATATTAAGTTGATCGAAAACAAAAATAGATATTTTAAGCCCTATCTTAAAACAAAATTGTAATTTAGGTTACAAAATCTGCAAATGAAAAAGATCGTCTTTTCGCTTATTCTGTTTACCTGCACATTATCAGCACAATATACAGACATCAGCATTGTAAAGGAAATTAAGGTAAAAAACAAAGGCGTCGTCGTTTCGGCGCATCCCCTGGCCAGTGACGCCGGTGCAAAAATCCTGAAATCCGGAGGCAATGCTTACGATGCGATTGTCGCTACGCAGTGTGCTTTGGCGGTGGTCTATCCCCAAGCCGGAAATATCGGCGGCGGCGGATTTTTGGTCGGTGTAAAAAACAACGGTGAAACATTCACCATTGATTACCGGGAAACGGCTCCGCGCAAAGCCGCGCATGATATGTATGTAGACAAAAACGGAAAAGCCGATACGGATCTTTCCCAGAACGGCAGACTGGCTGTAGGGGTTCCCGGAAGTGTTGCCGGGTTCTTTGCTACTTTAAAGTACGGAAAACTTCCGATGAGTCAGCTGATTCAGCCCGCGATCGACCTTGCTGAAAAAGGATTTGCCGTTACCGAACAGGAGGCCGGTCTCCTGAATGCTCATAAAGAAACTTTTCGTAAGTATAATCAGGCTTCCAACGCTTTTGTTAAAGAGACCCCATGGAAAGCAGGTGATATCCTGGTCCAGAAGGAGTTGGCTGCTACGTTAAGATTGATTCAGAAAGATGGTTTAAAAGGCTTTTACGAAGGAAAAACGGCCGCATCCCTGACCGCTGAAATGAAAAGAGGCAACGGCATCATTACTCCGGAGGACCTGAAAAGCTATAAGGTTGCTGAACGGAAGGCGCTTGAGTTCGATTATAAAGGCAGCCGTATCGTTTCGATGCCCCTTCCTTCCAGCGGCGGGATCCTTCTCGCCCAGATGCTGAAAATGGCAGGTTATGAAAATCTGGAAAATTACCAGCAGAATACAGCTACAGCCGTACAGATTATGGTGGAAGCCGAAAGAAGGGCTTTTGCCGACCGGGCAGAATATATGGGCGACCCGGATTTTATAAAGGATAAAACCCAATATTTAATCTCCGACGAATATCTGAGAAACCGGTGGAAAAGCTTCAGCTTTGCCAGAGCTACTCCCAGTTCTGAAGTCGGGAAAATAATGACCCAGCCGAAAGAATCTACGGAAACCACTCATATTTCCGTGATTGACAGGGAAGGGAACGCCGCAGCGGTAACCACTACCCTGAATGGTTTGTACGGGAGCAAAGTGGTGGTTTCCGGCGCCGGTTTTTTCCTGAACAATGAAATGGATGATTTCTCCATAAAGCCCGGCGTTCCCAATATGTTCGGGGCAGTGGGCGGCGAAGCCAATTCCATTCAGCCGAATAAACGGATGCTGTCGTCCATGACGCCAACCATCGTCCTTAAAAACGGAAAACCGTATATGGTGGTCGGAACCCCCGGCGGAACAACTATTCCTACTTCTGTGTATCAGTCTATTGTGGATGTGATTGATTTTAAACTGAATGCCAACACTTCCGTTAATTCCCCGAAATTCCATCACCAGTGGCTTCCGGAAAGCGTTGCTTTTGAAAAGAATTTCCCCGAAGCTACGATTTCTGAACTGGAAAAACTGGGTTACAAAGCCGAACGATGGAACCAGATCGGCAGAACGGAAATGATCCTGATCGATGATACCGGAAACATCCATGCCGTAGCAGACGGCCGCGGTGATGATTCGGTAGCGGTGGAATAACTGCTGCTGATCTTATCTCCGGCAAATGTTATGTAATTTTATTAAATTCAGCTTCCGTAGTAAAATCAATAATTTTTGAACTTTTAATCATGAGAGGGGGGACAGATAAAGTGGTTTTAATTTCTTCTTGCTGAGATTATACCTTGTTACAGGCTCAAATATTTCATGCCTTTTATCATAAGTCCCGTAAATTTTCTTATTTTTCGGGATTAAATTCAGATTCATTGAAAGCAAAAAAGTTTTATCAGCAGCTCTATTTTCAGGTAATTGCGGCCATTGTGGCCGGTATCCTTCTCGGCAGGTTTTATCCTGAACTGGGCGAAAAGATGAAACCGCTGGGCGACGGATTCATCAAACTGGTAAAAATGATTATTGCACCGGTCATCTTCATTACCCTTACGCTGGGTATTGCCCACATGACCGACCTTAAAAAAGTAGGCCGGATCGCGGTAAAAGCCATGATCTACTTTATCACGTTTTCTACGCTGGCACTGGTCATCGGATTAATCGTGGGGAATCTCCTGCAGCCGGGCCACGGTTTAAATATAGACCCTTCCACCCTCTCGGGCGATGTTTCGCAATACCAGAAAAAAGCGCACGACTCTACCCTGACAGGTTTTATCATGAATATTATTCCGGAAACGCTCTTCAGCCCGCTGGTCGGGGAAAATATCTTGCAGGTGCTGCTGGTTGCTATTTTAACAGGAGTTGCTCTTGTACTGACTCAGGAAAAAAGCCGTAAAGTGACGGAGTTCCTTCAGGATCTTTCCGCTCCGGTATTTAAAATCGTTCACCTGCTGATGAAGCTGGCACCCATCGGAGCTTTCGGGGCTATGGCCTTTACCATCGGGAAATACGGACTCCACTCTGTTATAAACCTGATCTTTTTAGTCGGCACCTTTTATATCACCTCTGCCCTTTTCGTGGTTCTGGTGCTTGGCGCAGTTGCGTGGTACAACGGTTTCAGCATCTTCAAGCTGATGTATTATCTGAAAGAGGAATTGCTGCTGGTGCTGGGAACCAGCTCTTCGGAATCAGCTCTGCCGGGGATGATGGAAAAGCTGGAAAAGGCAGGGTGCTCAAGAGCCATCGTCGGATTGGTAGTTCCCACCGGTTATTCTTTCAACCTGGACGGTACCAACATCTACATGACCCTGGCTTCTCTATTCATAGCCCAGGCCCTGAATATACATCTTCCGATTGAGAAACAGATCATCTTGCTTCTGGTAGCGATGCTGAGTTCCAAAGGAGCAGCAGGCGTTACGGGTGCCGGATTCGTTACTTTAGCCGCCACTTTAGCGGTTGTTCCCGAAATTCCGATCGCCGGAATGACGCTGATCCTGGGGATCGATAAGTTCATGAGTGAATGCCGTGCCCTGACAAACGTCATCGGTAATTCCGTAGCCACGGTAGTTGTCGCAAACTGGGAAAAACAACTCGATAAAGAACAGCTGCAGTATTGCCTTGACCATCCGGGAGAAGTGGAAAAAAAATTGGATGTCTAATTATTTAATGTGTACTTAATAGGCTGGAATAGGGTGCCGGATGCCGGAAAACAAGATATTAAATATATAACTCAATATTTTACATTCTCTCTGTTATTCCCGCAGGGAATCTCAATATAGTATCAGCGAATGGTAAATAAGACTTTAATGACTATTGGATGGAAAAAATTTGCATTTGGATTCCTATGGGATAATCAGACCATTATAAAACTCCACATATCAAAATTCTATGCTGCAGAAGAAATTTATATCAATATATTCAGGCTCGCGGGCTGCACTTTTACATGAATCGGAGACTTTATTTTGTTGAACTCTCCATCCAGGTGCCAGTTTTTCGTATTGACCCTGAACCCGATGTCCGACACAGGCAGATAAGTAATGTAATCGTCTTCCTTCAGTTTTTTGGTAAACATCCTGAAAGCAAAGAGAGGGGAATAACTTAGCGGAAACTTTTTCACCAGAACCATATCCACCAGCCCGTCGCTTTTGCTGGCATGCGGCGCAATATACGCGTTGTTGCCGAATTGCCGAGTATTGGCAATATTGACCATCAAATATTTTCCGTTGTACTGCTTATACCCTTCATCAAAGAATTTCAGCTTGATCGGTTTGTAGCTGAAAAAAGTCCGGAGTGAAACTTTAATATAGTTTTTGAATCCCCGGGTGGTTTTTTCAAATTCTTTAACTACTTTCCCATCGAATCCTGTGCCTGAAACATTGATGGAAAGCCGGCCGTTCACCGTGAAGGTATCGATTTTCCTAGATTTTCCTGCATCGATTTTCTTAAGCAATTCATCCAGGTTTTTGCTGAACTGTGTTTCGTTGGAAAAACCGTTTCCCGAACCTGCCGGAAAAATGGCAAGGATCTTTTCGGTACCGATCAGGTTTTTTGCCACCGTGGAAATGGTTCCGTCTCCCCCGATTGCGACAAACAGATCAACGGTCTCAAAATGATTCCGGATAAATTCATCGGTTCCTGCAATAGAATCCGAAATAAAATAAAGAGGATCTTTCACCTTCGATTTCAGTTCATTGAGAAAGGGCGTATAATTTTTTTTCGCCGAAAAAGGATTGATGATGAAAGCAGTTTTTTCCATTGGTGCAAAAATAAAAAATGCTTCCTGATCCGGAAGCATTAATATTAGTTAATTTTCATTCTTTTCGCAAATTCAGGATTTAAAGTTCCTTTCAGGTTGGCCCATGAAACGGGAATTGTAATGTCGCCTGCCGCAAAAGCGGTAATTTCATAAGGGCTGTAATGGAAATAAAGATTTTTTTCGTCAAAATAAAAATTTCCCGTGGCCGGAATCTTATCCACCAGCAGCATTTCTGAATTGTTTACCTGCCCGGTATTGTCGGTTGTCCCGCTGTTGATCTTGTTGATGTTTTTCATCAGCAATGCCTCAAGCTGGCCGGCAGGCATCGAAGTAATGTCTTTAAGTTCTACTTTCTTATTATTTTCCAGGTCGAAAACCCTTTCCGAAAACCCGTAATTGTCATGGGCGCCGCCGGAATAAGATCCCCAGATGTACTCAACATGCAGATATCCGTTCATGTTGGATTTAACCTTCATTCCTGTATCGAAATACCATTCCTGGGCAAACGTAAGATCGGAACCCCATTCTTTGGCATCTTTCCGGATCTGGTTGAAATATTCGTTTTTGCTTTTCTGGAGATAGTTTCTCAGACCGTTTTTCGAAAAATCGCCGATGTTTTTCTCAGTAAAATAGATACTGTCAAGTAACGTTTTATTTTTAAGGGTAGGAAAAACCAGCATCCTGGATGAATATTTTACCGTAAGGGAGTCGTTGATTTTGATGGAATCGTCGATTTTTACCGAATCTACAGTAAATCTTTCCTTTTCCGGAGCAGCGGCAGCGGTGTTATTGTTTTCCGTTTTCTTACAGGCTGATACGGCCAGTAAGGAAGAAACAGCCAGAACGGCCATGGTGTTTTTCATATTCTTAATTTTCCTTCTAACATGCAAAAACCATTCAAAAAATGAATGGTTTTGTATTTATTTTGGAATTTAACGGCTTCAGGATTTTTTTATCAGACTGATGACCTGGTTTTCCTGTTTGGACGCCACCCCCCAGATCTGCTTAAAGGCAGGATAGTATTCTTTGGGATAATTCGGGCTCAGTATTTTGGTAGTGGAAATCACTTCAATTGTATTTCCTTTCTGCTCTGCGATGTAGCTGTACTCGATTTCCTTATCATCCGTAACGATTTTTTTATTCTTCGGCATTTCCTCAACAACATATCCTTCAGGAATTTCAAATACAATTTTTTTCACTTTGGTAAAAGGAGAGATAAAATCGATCAGATACTTCCGCGCTTCCGTCTGATCAAATTCATTTGAATTTTTATTCAGAAACAGCATCGGATTAATGATCATTTTTTTCCCGATCCGGTCAATTAAATTCTCGGAAGAAAACTTCATGGTGCTTTCAAAGTCGCCGTTTTCCAACACTTTGGATTCAATATCTGTAAAATCGATAGCGAAATTTTCCTTGTACTGCTTCTTATATTTTTCCGCATTATCATCATAACTCTCTTTGGCAAACATGGCATAAGTGCCGGTATCCTTATCTGAGTAGGTCCCTGAAATGCTTCTGTCGGCATTGATTTTAGCCTCTACCGTAAGATAGGTATAGCTGGTTTTCGCATTTACCATAGAGAGCTGCTGAACTTTATCTTTTGAAATCAGGATCCCGAACTGATTCCAGTCCCTCGGCGGCAGGAGATCCATCGAAGATTGCTTTGAGGTAGCGTCATAAAGGTGAAACCCATCCTTGGTCTGGATTGCCGCAATGACAAAGTTCATGTTGGAAACATTGGGCGATGCGATATTGATAAGACCATGGCTGACGGTTGAAATGGTAAGCGGATCTGCTTTAATTCCCGCTTCACGGAGCAGCATTACCAGGAAAAGATTGATTTCCGCCGCATTGCCGGTTTTGGTTTCAAGCATTTTCCGGATCCCGTCTTCTGCATAAAGCCCTTGATCTTTGTTCCAGGTAAAGGTATTTTTAACGTAGGTAAAAATGGCATTGGCCCGTTCGGTTTCATTGGAAATCCCCGAGATTCCCGCCGGCATGTTTTCTTTCGCTAATTTCGTTTTTTTCAGCTCACCGCCGAAGTCTTCATTATCATACAGCCTCTCCTTGATCTGCTCCCAGGAAGAAGAGTAAAGCTTCAGCTCCCTGAAATTGGTAGAATGCAGTTCGGCACTGATTTTCGTCCTGTAATTCCGGTCGTTGCTTACGAATTTTTCAGTTTTGAAACCTTTTACATTTTCATATCCGAAGCGGTAGGTACGGTAATTTGTTCCGTACATTGTCCTTTCTTCTACTTCCCTGAACTTCGGATTCAGAAATCCGGTGTAATTGACGTTATAGGAAATATTGGAAGGGCTGTCCAGTACGTATTCCGTATAAAGCGAAGGGGTATCGGTCTCGATCATAATTTCAGGAACGATAAAAAGAAATGGCGAGGTAACTTCGTACTGATACTCAATCACGGAGCCGTTTTTCACGTTCGGAAAGGCAAATTTGGTAATGGCAACGTACTTGCTTTCCTTGCTTTTATACTTTGAGCTTTTGTCGACTTTTGTCGTAACGGAAACTCCGTTTTCAAGGTTATAGGTAAATGCTTTTATTTTGGAAAGGGTTTCCTGTTCGCTCCCGTTCTGATATAAGGGAATTTCAAGATTCAGCCAGTCTTCCGCTTTGTCTTTGTCATAGATTTTAACCCGGTAAAAAGCCTGCTTGATAAGATTTCCGGTGTTGTTGTCGATACTGAAATGCAGGGACTTATATAAAATTTCCGCCGGGGCGTTTTCATCCAATGCAGATCTTTGTCTGGATAAATCCGCTTCGCTGAATTTGGGATATTCAAGAAATGCATGTTTTTGCGCATCCACCAACACAAAGTTGATGGAGCAGACAGCAATTAGAAATAATTTTCTCATGTTAAATTTTAGAAATTAAAATTTTTGAATTGTCAATGTTAATTGTTTTTTTTCTGAAACTGACGTAATCATTGTATTTCTCCTTCGGGTACAGGCCTTTGTTGATTCTGATGGTCCGGTTCACTTTCAGTTCGTCCCCGTTTTTCACAAAGCTGAGCTTATAGGTCCCGAATTCCGAATTTAATGTTACATTTTCAGGCACTTCCTCGATTTTATAGTTTTTGGGAACGGCAAAGCTGATCTCATACTCATCTTCAAAAGACTGTCTCAGCTCAAACGGCAATGCCCTTTTTTCATCCGCTTTATAGATATTATCGGAATAAATCGGTACCGCCCTGAAGATGATGCTGCTTCCCGCATTCTTGGAATAATTGTTTGCTTTAAAATCAAGATCGAATCTGGCAACGGCGTTGTCTTTATCATTCAGAAAATTCTTAAGCTCGATTTTTTCGAAATTCAGGACGTCGAGAAGATTCTTTACTGCTTCATTACGGTCTTTGGATGACATCGTAGCCAAAGCCAGATTGTTATCGTACTGGATTCCCGTATAGGCAAAGCTTCCTTCACCGGAAATGCTGTTGTCTTCGTTCAGTTTTATTTTCAGAAGCTGCTTCTCCCTGCTCTGGTCGGCCGTATATACAGGAGTATCGATCAGCTCAATCCCGTTTTTACGGATGGAAAGCACATTCCGGTCGGTCGTATTGTAGCTTAAATGATTGAATGCCACCTGCTGTGAAGTATTTTCGAGCCAGATGTTTCCTTTTTCCGTCGGCACCATCAGGATGACATGATTCCCGCCCATTTTAGGAAAATCCTTATCAAAGGAAACCGGGGAAGAACTGGAATTGATCACTGAATAATACGACGTGATACCGGCTTCATCCAGCAGGGTCTTCATGTAATTGGTCAGGCCTTTGCAATCGCCATAGCCTTTTTTCTGCACTTCATCCGGAAGCATCGGCTGCCATCCTCCGATTCCCAGCGCAACAAAGATATACCGCGTTTTGGCCTGCATGTACTGGTAAAGCTTTTTTACTTTCTCCTCCGTTGTTCCCCGGAGATCCAGTGCAGCCACTTCGGCTTTGATGGCAGGGGTTGATAATGAAACCGGCTGCAAGATGCTGTTGTAATACCATGAACCGAAATCACTCCAATTGCTGATGCTCCCCTGCTTGCCTTCCAGATTGAATTTCGTGAGGGCAAAGCTTACTTTTGGTAAAATTTTTATTGGCTGGGGCGATAGAAAAGCGTTTTCGATGGCCGGAACATTTTTATAGGTATATAATTTTTCACCCGCACTGTCGCTTTCGGAAACCGATGTGTAATTGTATGCAGACGGATAAATTTTTGTTTTAAGCTCGATTCCCGATTTATTGATGATTTTCAACTGTGCTTCCTCCAGGGATATATTGTTGGATCTGAACGGAATAAAATCAGGCATAAAGACCGTATTACGGTCACTCATCTGATAGGAAAACTCGACGGTGTAAGGATATTGGGTCGGTGTATAAGACAAAGCCATTACCCGGTTGTCCGAATAGAAAGTACCCTGGTTGTTGTTGGCAAAATCCCCGAAGTCCGATTTGGAAAAGGATTTGATCTTCTTACCGGATTCATCGTAAATCGTAACCCTGATATCCGAAATGCTGTTTCCCTTATCGTAAGGAATAAAAGCCAGGGCCTTGTCATCTCCATCTTTGGTAAGCACGGTGGTTACCGTATAAAACTGGTACCTGATATCATCTATTTTATTGATCTGCACCGTGGTGAAATCTTTCCGGACAACAGCGTCCGCATTTTTCTTCAGATTCTCAGGAATAGCAGAAACGGGAAAGTTCTGGGTGTGGTAGAAAGAAGCGATAGAAAGGGCTCCGATACAAAGGATTTTCATCATGGTTATTAAAAATTACGGCAAAAATAAGAAAATCCGGTAAGGGATGAAATACTTTTTTAGGGTATTGCCGATAATTTATATCTGATATAAAAAAAGACTTCATTGCTGAAGTCTTTATAGTTAATTCTTAATTAAACTGATAACCTGATTCTCACTTTCGTTCATAATTTTCCATATTTGCTTAAAGAATGCATAATACTCTTTCGGATAATTTTGACTTAAAACGTCAACTTTTGAACTGACTAAAATCTTATTATTTAAAATTTCTATCTTATAAGTATAAGAAATTTCTTTATCATCTGTAACAATCTTCTTTGGTTTCGGAAAATCTATTACTTTATACCCATCTGGAATAGTTAGTTCAACTTTCTTTTCTTTTGTAAAAGCAGAAATAAAATCTATTTGGTTTTTTCTTTCTTCTTTCTGATCAAAACTTTCATTACCGGTGTTTAGAAATAATATAGGGTTTAAAATTATCTTATCACCTACAAGGTCCATCAAATTACTACTAGAAAATTTCATCTTAGATTCAAAATCTCCATCAGGCAATAATTTCGATTCAACATCCTTAATATTAATTGTGAAATCAGTTTTGAAAACCTGATTATATTTATCATGGTTATCATCAAAATTATCGTAAGCTTCTATAGCATAGAGACCACTTTCTCTTTTATTCAAACTTCCTTTTATTTCTGAGTTTTGCAAATCTATATCTGCTTGTACAAACAATTCTTTTTTACTAATGTTCGTGTTTGAAAATGAAAGATCTGTGGCTTTACCATCTTCAAGCAAAATACCGAAATCATTCCAATCTCTTTCTGGCAGCATATTCACTTTAGAGGCAAAAGAAGTGGCATCATAAACATACAGCTGGTTGTTTATTTTTACAGATGCTAAAACTACGTTCAAGTTACTCGGATTTGGTGATAAGATATTTAGAATACCGTTATTCACCGTAGAAATTAATAATGGATTCGCTTCTAAACCTGAATTCTTTAAAACAGCGATCAGTAAAAGGTTTATGTCCGCCGCATTTCCGGACTTTAATTTGAGCATTTGCTTTAAATTTTGGCTTGCAATAATCCCATCTTTCTTATTCCATTTATAATTATGTTTAATAAAGTCAAAAATTTTATTTGCTCTTAACAAAGGATCATAAAAGGTTTTAATATCTTGCGGTAACAAATCTTTAACCGCATTACTTTTTAGATATCCTCCAAAATCATCATTATTATAAAGTCTCTCAGCAACTTTATTCCAGTTTTCCGCCATACTGTATGAAAAATATTTGGTAGAGTATTTTGTTAATTCCGGTTTAATTCTCGCTCTGTATCTATTATCATCCTTTAGAAATAACTCATTGGGAAGAGATGTTACATTTTCATAGCCGAATCTATAAACTTCAAAACCTTCATTCAAATGGTTGGTAACTCCCTGAAAATTATATTTCGGCTTCATAACTTTGCCAGTGCTGTTAAAAGCATAATTCATTGAACTTCCATATTCAAAATTATATTCCTGATATACAACAGGAATATTGTATTGGAGATAATAGGTCAGATTAAATATATTATTGGTTTCCAATTTATAATTATACTCAAATACTGAACCGTCTAATATATTGGGAATTGCCAATTTATAGATCTTTATTCCTTTTACTAGATTTTCCTTTAATTGATCTTTTTTAGTAATAATATTTTTTTCAATCTTTCCATTTAAAAAATTATACACCGTAAGTTGAAAGTCAGTGAGACTTTCATTGTCGCTTACAGGAATTTCAATATTCAACCAATCTTCCGACCTTTTTTTATCATAGATTTTGATTTTGGAAAAGAATTTTTTAGTCACCTGATACCATCCTGATGGTGCAACATTATAGCTAATACTATTATAAAGAATCTCTGCAGGCGCATTTTTCTCAATTTGAGAGTTTGTTTTTTTCAAATCAGCTTCATCAAATTTAGGATAATCAAGAAACTTATGTTCTTGCGAAAAAATAAAATTTGATATGAAAACTGAAAACAGTAATAATCTTTTTATCATATGTTGTTTTAAGCTTTTTTAGACATTAAAATTTTAGAATTATCTGAATTTAAAATTCTCTTTTTGAAATTGATAAAATCGCTAAATTTTTCTTTAGGATATACTCCCTTATTCATCTTGATCATCCGTTTTACAATAAGTTTATTTTCATGCTTTTCAAAAGCTATATTGTAAGAACCGAATTCACAATCAATATTTATGCTCTTCGGGATTTCTTCTATGAAGTAACCCTGCGGAAGCTCATAAATAATTTCAGATTCATCCTTATAAGCGAGTTTACTTTCGAAAGGCAAATCCCGGATAGAATCTTCAAAATGGGTACTCTCTTTATAAATGGGTACTGCCCTGAAAACATAGCCATTACCTATTGATTTTGAGTAATTTAAAGCTTTAAAATTCAGATCGAAAGTTATTGCAGCAGAATTCTTATTATTATTAAAATCTTTCACTTCAATATTTTCAAAATCCAATGTAGAATATACTTTTTTCAATAATTCCGTTTTATCTTTTTCAGGAATTAATAAATGCATTAAATTATAATCATACTGAGCACCGTGATAGATAAAGTTTCCTTTTCCGGTAATTGATCTATCTGAATTTAATTGGACATATAATGTCTGTTTTTCGTTATTATCTTCAGCTGTAGAACTTGGAGTCTGTATAATATCGATTCCATCAGATTTTACCATCAGTACATTTCTATCGGTCGTGTTAAAACTCAAATGGTTAAAAGCAATTTGTTGCGAGGTATTTTCCAACCAGATATTTTCTTTATCTGTCGGTACTGTCAAGATAACATGGTTACCTGCCATTTTTGGAAAATCTTTGTCAAAACTTACTTCAGAGGAATTGGAATTAATAATACAATAAAAGGATTTGATTCCGGCTTCATCCAAAAGTGTCTTCATGTAATTTGTGAGCCCTTTGCAGTCTCCATATCCTTTTTTCTGCACCTCATCCGGAAACATGGGTTGCCATCCTCCAATGCCTAATGCGACAAAAATATATCTCGTTTTATTCTGCATATACTGATAGATCGTTTTTACTTTCTCCTCCGTAGTCCCGGATAGATTTAAAGAAGCAATTTCAGCTTTAATCTGTGGCGTGGAAACCGAAACAGGTGTGAGTAAATTTTGGTAATACCAGGTTCCGAAGTCTTTCCACGATGCTATACTACCCTGCTTTCCCTTAAGATTGAATCTGTCAAGGGAAAAACTTACTTTAGGAAGAACTTTTTGCGGAGCCGGAACCAACTGTCCATTATCTATCGCCGGAACATTCTTGTAGGAGTAAGCTCTGTTTTCTCCATTTGATGTAATAGCAACAGATGTATAATTAAATGGTGACTCATAAACTTTTGATCGGAGGTTGATTCCGGACTTATTAATGATATTAAAATTACTTTCTTCCAAAGAAATATTATATTCGTAAAATGGAATGAAATCCGGGATAAACACAGTATTTTCATCATTTAATTCATAACTAAATTCTACAGTATAAGGAAAACTTGATGCTGTGAAAGGAAGAATAAGCATTCTGTTATCTGAATAAAAAGTTCCCTGAGGATTTGCAGCAATATCGGTAAAATCACTCTTGGAATAACTTTTTATTTTGTTGCCTTTTTCATCGTAAACAATTACCTTAACGTTGGATATACTATTTCCTTTTTCGTAAGCAATGCGCGGCAGAGAATATGGGATTGCATCTTTGTTAAGAACGGTAATAACAGATAATTTTTTATAGGTAATATCGTTGATCTTATTGATTTCAACAGTATTATTTTCTTTTCTGATAATTACACTGGCATTTTTCTTCAGATTCTCAGGAATAGCAGAAACGGGAAAGTTCTGGGTGTGGTAGAAAGAAGCTATAGAAAGGGCTCCGATACAAAGGATTTTCATCATGGTTATTAAAAATTACAGCAAAAATAAGAAAATCCGGTAAGGGATGAAATACTTTTTTAAGGTATTGCCGATAATTTATATCTGACATAAAAAAAGACTTCATTGCTGAAGTCTTTTTTTATGTATATCCATTACAATTACGCATCGATTTTAGCGTACTTGGCATTTTTCTCGATAAATTCCCTTCTTGGCGGAACCTCATCACCCATCAGCATGGAGAAAACGTTATCGGCTTCCACGGCGTTATCGATGGTTACCTGCTTCAGGATCCGGTGTTCCGGGTTTAGGGTCGTTTCCCAAAGCTGCTCAGGATTCATTTCTCCAAGACCTTTGTAACGCTGAACTTCCACTCCTTTGCCGTCCGGAGACATTTCCAGGGTGAATTCTTCACGCTCTTTTTCATTGTAGGCATACTGTTTTTTGTTTCCGCGCTTCAACAGATATAAAGGCGGCTGAGCAATATAAATGTATCCGTTTTCAATCAGTTCCTTCATATATCTGAAGAAGAACGTCAGGATCAGGGTTGAAATATGGGAACCGTCGATATCGGCATCGGTCATGATAACGATCTTATGATACCTTAGTTTGGCCATATTCAATGCTTTGCTGTCTTCTTCCGTTCCTACGGAAACCCCCAAAGCGGTGTAAATATTTTTAATCTCTTCGTTGTCGTATACTTTATGAAGCATGGATTTCTCAACGTTCAGGATTTTACCTCTCAGCGGAAGGATAGCCTGGAAGAACCGGTCGCGGCCCTGTTTTGCCGTCCCCCCTGCGGAATCTCCCTCTACCAGGAAGATTTCAGACTCAGCAGGATCCTTTGAAGAACAGTCTGAAAGTTTACCCGGCAGTCCGGAACCTCCCATCGGCGATTTCCGCTGCACCATTTCACGGGCTTTTTTCGCGGCCTGTCTGGCTTTTGCTGCCAGAACCACTTTCTGTACAATAATCTTGGCTTCGTTAGGGTTTTCTTCCAGGAAGTTCGTCAGCATTTCCCCTACGATTTTATCTACCGCACCGGAAACTTCGGAGTTCCCCAATTTTGTTTTCGTTTGCCCTTCAAACTGAGGTTCCATCACTTTTACGGAGATGACAGCCGTTAATCCTTCACGGAAATCATCCCCTGTAATTTCAACTTTTTCTTTGGCCGGAAGCCCTAATTCATCGGCATATTTCTTCAAAGTCCTTGTCAGAGCACGTCTGAAACCGGCCAGGTGGGTTCCTCCTTCATGGGTATTAATGTTGTTCACGTAAGAGTGCAGATTTTCAGTGAATGACGTGTTATAACGCATGGCTACTTCCACCGGAATGTCGTCCCTCTCCCCTTCCATGAAGATCACATTTTCCATGATGGACTCACGGTTTCCGTCGATATAGGCAACAAATTCCTTCAATCCTCCTTCGGAATGGAAGACTTCCGTTCTGAAAGATCCGTCTTCCAGTTTTTCCCTTTCGTCGGTCAGGGTAATGGTAATGCCTTTATTTAAATATGAAAGTTCTCTTAAACGGCTGGCCAGGGTATCGTAGTTGTACACAAGCTCGGTGAAGATGGTATCATCCGGCTGGAAAAACTGTTTGGTTCCCCTGCTGTCACTGTGCCCGATTTCTTCAACCTCGGTCTGTGCTTTTCCTTTGGAATAGATCTGCTGATATATGTTTCCGTCCCTGTAAACGGTAGTCACCATCTGGTTGGAGAGTGCGTTCACACACGACACCCCGACTCCGTGAAGACCTCCGGAAACTTTATAGGAATCTTTATCGAATTTACCTCCGGCTCCGATCTTGGTCATTACCACTTCAAGCGCGGATTTTTGTTCTTTTTCGTGGAAGTCTACGGGGATCCCTCTACCGTTATCGGTAACCTCGACTCCGTTCCCTTCCTTAATGCTGACGAAAATGGTGTCGCAGTATCCTGCCAACGCCTCGTCTATAGAGTTATCTACTACTTCATAAACCAAATGATGGAGACCTCTTACTCCCACATCACCAATGTACATTGAAGGACGCATACGTACGTGTTCCATTCCTTCCAATGCCTGAATACTACTCGCTGTATATTGTTTCTGACTCATATAAATATTAAAAAATTCTGCTGCATGCAGAGACCTACAAATATCGTGATTTTTTTCGAGTTATGAAAGTTAAAATATATCAAAAAACTCAGCCTTTTTCAGTAGGAAAAAGGGGTCATTCCATTTAAAAGATACCAAAGTTAAAACCTATTTCTCAAAGGATTGCTGTCGTAAATCATACGGCGCCTTTCTAATTTATGCGTACCTTTAATTACCCAAAAAATTGAATTCATGGACGACTTTCTTGCAGCCCGTGCCCAGATGGCAATGTCGCTGGGATTTCACATCATTTTTTCCTGTGTCGGTATGGTGATGCCCTTCCTGATGGCTTTTGCCCACTGGAAATATCTCAAAACAAAAGATGAAGTCTATAAAGGCTTAACGAAAGCCTGGAGCAAAGGAGTAGCGATCCTTTTTGCCACGGGGGCCGTTTCCGGCACCATGCTGTCTTTCGAGCTTGGGCTTCTCTGGCCGCAGTTTATGAAACATGCCGGACCGATTTTCGGAATGCCGTTTTCCCTTGAAGGGACGGCCTTCTTCATCGAAGCCATTGCCATTGGTTTTTTCCTTTACGGATGGGACCGTTTCAACAAATGGTTCCACTGGTTCTGTGGGTTTCTGGTCGGTTTAAGCGGGCTCGCTTCAGGAATCCTCGTTGTTGCGGCCAATGCCTGGATGAATTCACCTGCCGGATTTGATTATATCAATGGGGAATATTTAAATATCGATCCGATTAAAGCCATGTTTAATGATGCATGGTTTTCACAGGCCCTGCACATGACGGTTGCGGCTTTCTGTGCCACCGGGTTTGCCGTGGCAGGGGTCCATGCTTTCCTTATTTTAAGAAAGAAGAATATTGAATTCCATACAAAAGCTTTTAAAATTGCTGCAGGTTTTGCCCTCATCGGTGCCTTCGGAGCACCTTTGACCGGTGATACGGCCGCGAAATCGGTAGCTGAACGGCAGCCCATCAAGCTGGCAGCTATGGAAGCGCATTTCGAAACGGAAAAAGGGGCAGCGTTTGTTATCGGCGGTATTCCTGACGAAAAAAAAGAAGAAATAAAATATGCCATTAAAATCCCGAAGCTCCTGAGCTTCCTCGTAAGCAGCGATTTCAGCAGTGAAGTGAAAGGCCTGAAAGATTTCCCGAGAGACGAATGGCCGCCGGTAGCGGTAGTGCATTACGCCTTTCAGACCATGATCTTTTTCGGAGTTATCATGATCATCATCGGATCCGTTTATCTGTTTGCCGCCTTTTTCAAAAAAGAATGGCTTACCAAAAGATGGCTGCTGAAAACATTTTTAATCGCTACCCCTTTCGGATATATCGCCCTGGAAGCAGGATGGACGGTAACCGAAGTCGGACGGCAGCCATGGATCATTTACGGGATCATGCGTACTGCTGATGCCGTAACGCCGATGCCGGGTATCCAGTATTCGTTTTATTTCTTTACAGCGGTTTTCGCTTCTCTTTCTGTTCTGATGGCCTTCCTGCTGAGCCGCCAGATCAGGATGGTTCCGAAATTATATGATCCTACCGATCCTCAGTTCAACCCTAAAAACAAAGCATCATGATTTACGTAGTTATAGGTTTTCTCTGGCTGTCCATCTGCCTGTACGTTATTCTGGGCGGTGCCGATTTCGGTGCGGGAATCGTGGAGCTGATGACCAGGAAGAAGAACCGCCCCAAAACACAGGTGATCATGTACGAATCCATTGCGCCGGTATGGGAAGCCAACCACATGTGGCTGATTATTGCGGTTGTTATTTTATTCGTCGGCTTTCCTGAAGTCTACACTACTCTTTCCACTTACCTTCACATTCCGCTGGTTCTGATGCTGGTGGGGATTATCGCGCGGGGAACCTCTTTTACCTTCCGTCACTACGATGCCGTGAAAGACGAGTGGCAGAAAGTATACACCCAGATCTTTTATTTTTCAAGTCTACTGACTCCGTTTTTCCTTGGACTGATTGCCGCCGCCACAATTTCGCGGTCCATTCATCCTGAAGCCGGCAGTTTTGCCGATCTTTATATTTTCAGCTGGCTCAACTGGTTCGGCATTGCCGTCGGATTGTTTACGATATCGATCTGTGCTTACCTCGCATCCGTCTTTGCGTTAAGGGAAGCCTGCGACCGTATCGAGCTGAAACTAATGATCAAGAAATCAAAGCAGACCATGGTTTTTGTTGTCATTACCGGAATCCTGGTTTTTGTAACGGCTTCAATTTCAGGAATTCCTCTGGTAATGTGGGTATTTTCAAAACCCCTGGGTATTATGGCTACTACTTTCGCAACCATCTGCCTGTTTCTGATCCTGAGAGCCATGCATACCGGAAAACTGCTTTCCGTACGCGCCCTTGCCGGATTCCAGGTGATCATGATTCTGGTAGCAGCCACATACCAGCATAACCCAAACATCATTCTTTTCGGAAACGGCCAACACCTTTCCCTGCTGGAACATGTAGCCGCTCCAAAGACCATTACCGCTCTGGGATGGGCCCTGATGCTTGGCTCAACCTTCATTCTTCCTTTCCTCTTTTACCTGATGATTTCCTTCAGCAAACAGAGGAGAAAACTTAAGGAAACGGCAAAACCGGAAACACCGATCAAACCGTAAAAAGAATCTCCCGAGGATTACACGGATTTTTGACGGATCACAGGAAGGACTTCGCGTAACTTCAGCCACCGGTTTGTCATTGATTTTCAGAGTGTATAAAATTTCAACGTTCCATTGAGGACTTCAGTTGCAACATCAGACAACATGGAAGATCCATGACCTGATTCCCAGCAGAAATCGAAGATTCCATACAGTCAATAGCAAAGATACCGAGATATGGATCTGAAAGTTCAATACTTCATTTGTCATCCCCGCAGGGGATTTCAGCATAGTACCAGAGAGGTGCACCGAAGATCTACGTTTGAATTACTGCAGGCCATTAGTGATCCTGACGTAAAAAAACTTCCAGCATCAGCTTCCGTCTCCCAGCCTGTTCATCTCATTTGTACTTACTTTTTAAGCAGAACAATTTCAACCCGCCTGTTTTTACTGAAATCTTCTTCCGTACGTTCGGGATAAACCACAGGATTGAGGTGTCCCCGGCCGGTCGCTTTGATCCTGAAAGAATGAATTCCCTGCAGTTCCAGGTATTCTTTGATAGCGTTGGCTCTTGTAAAGGAAAGGTTGAAGGTTTTAAGGTCCAGATCCTGACCGTCAAAATTATCATAGTCGCAGCAGATGTGGCCCTGCAGCTCAACTTCAAGGGAAGGGTTGCTTTTTAAAAGACCGGCCAGCTGAGCCAGGACTTTATTTCCTTTGGGAAGCCAGATGTGGCGGCCTCCTGCAAAATTGACGTCCGGCAGCGAGAAAGTATCTTTCACTTTCATTTCAGAAATTTTTTTGCTGAAAAAACTTGCGTATGATTTTCCGGCCCTGATTTCTCCCGGGGCCATGATCCGGTCAATAAAAATATCTACCCTCCTGTTTTTCTTCCGCAGTTCTTCCGTACTGTTATCGTTGATCTGTTTTTCCTTTCCCAGACCCGTTACACTCTGGAGTTCAATGGGACCGCTGATCTTTTTCTGCAGATAAGCACCTACCGCACCGGCCCGCTTCTCCGATAGCTTCTTATTGTAATCCGGAGTTCCGGAAATATCACAGTTCCCATAGATCCTGAATTTCAGCCTGGTATTCAAATGGCTCAGGCTGTCGAGCTTCATCTGTGAAGCCCGGTTGAGTTCAGCACTGTTGTAATCGAAATAGACGGAAGTAAGCATCTGTGCCTTCGAAAATGTACAAAGGAAAATCAGTACGATAAGAATTTTCATCTTATTTGTTTTTTATT
>NZ_BJYJ01000014.1 GCF_007991455.1 Chryseobacterium hagamense
GTAGGTTCCGTTTCCACTGGTACCTGCACATGAAGCCAGTGTACCGTTGTTTACCTGCAAAACATGGGTATTGATGATGATTTTAAAATATTCAAAATCGAAAGGATTGCCGTTGCCCTGAACATAGTAGATAAACGAATCGGTATTACTTATGGTAGCGGGATTCGGCGTGTAAGTAATCTGCCCTGTCGTTGGATTTACCGTTGCAGTTCCTGATGCCGGCGGTGAAATGATACCGGTGAGGGAAGGAACAATTGCTTGGGTGGAATTGGTAAAGGCAGGCGTGATAACCTTGGTATTACAGGAGCCGATGGTATAGGCGGTTGTAGAAATCGGAGGGCATAAAGTATAATTATAGACGCTGGTTAGCCGGGTTTCACAATTATTTTTTGTAACCAGACAGGTATAATCTCCTGCGCCGTACAGTTCGGGATTAATGGAAAAGGCTGTGGCTCCTGCAATAGGGTTGCCGTTTAAAAACCACTGGTAACTGTCGTAATTGTTGTCTACCTGTAAAAGAATGCCTGCATAGCAGTCGCCGGTTTTGGTAATGGCCGGTACGGAAGAGAATCCTGCGAAATAGCCACCGTAGCCCACTGCTCCGTTCCCGGCAGCAATTCCCGCAGTTACCGGCAGTGTTGAATTAACGGTGACATTCCCGGTAACCCCCTGAAGCGAATAGGTTACCCAACCCGGATTTCCGGTAACGGGATATGGTCCGCTCACCGAACCGATTGCACTTCCGTTGAAGGTAACGTTTGCGCCGGTCTGGGTGATGATATTAAGCTTGGTGTCAAAAGAATCGCTGCCGATTTTATTGATGAATCCGATTTCATTGATCTCTTTCGGCAGGAAACAGCTCAATGGCGGAATAAAGTTCATTCCGCCGGTAGCATAAACGGTGCTTCCCGAGGTCCCTGCAAGAAGCTGGTAAACATACACGTTATTATTGGCGGAAATACTCATGTTGTAATGATTGTTTCCCTGATTGATATAATTGATGCCCTGTACAATATAATATTGGCCGGCATTTAATGTGACATTTCCCAGAAGGCTGCCGTTGACGGTAATCTTGGTGTTGTTTTCGGTAGCAATCACCAATGCAGCTTCCATTCCGGAACCGACGGGGCCGTTCCCTTTTACCATCACGAAGTTTTTCCCCAGCCTTTCTACAGGAACTGCCTGGTCCATCAGGACATCCACGTTGCTGTTATTTTGATTGGTATAGATGCTGTTGAAATTTCCGTTGGTTACCGAAATGGGCTTGTTGGCTGTAATTTTTGCACCGACCAGTCCTGCCAGGTTATTGGTGGACAGGTCGCTCCGGGCTTCAATGATATATGATTTTCCTCTGTTCAGGGTAAAAGTCCTGGACGTAGCTGAAATACCATCGGAAAAAACGACTCCCGGATTATAGCCCGACAAAGTAACGGTGGTATTATCTTCCGTGGCAATTACGCCGATGGTTGAATTTACGTATGGCTTTGCGGTTGTGTTGGGGGCAACGCCTACAAAAAAGTTTTTACCGATGCCGGCCAGTCCTTTGGAGGTAATAATCTCTGCCTGATTGGGAACCGCAAACCGGAAATTAGCAAAGAACTTTTTGTTGGCTTTTACGTGCAGTCCCATGTTCCGCTGGGTGAAAAGGTTCGATAGAGTAGAAGCAATCATGTAACTGCTGGGAACGGTTACCTGAACGGGATTGCCTTTGCTTACCTGCACGGTGGAGAAAACCGAATTGTTGTTGGAGATCTGTACCGGAAAGGGAACCGTTTCGTTGGTGGAAAGATACAGATAACATTCCGGGGTTCCCTGAAGAGAACTGGCAGACATCGGGGCAAACCAATGTTCTATATCCAATTGTGCATTAAAGATTAAATAAAAAAAAGTGCAAAAGATTAGTAGAAATTTTTTCATGTCTAATAATAAAGGGCTGCAAATTTAAGCATTATTAGTGGGGTTTTAGTTTAAATTTTCCTTCCAAACATGTTAATTCGTGAAATTGCTAAATATTTAATAATCAGTTAATATTCCACTGATCTGATAATTTAGTATAAACTCTGAATTGCAGTTCTGCAATGGTTTGAAAGAGAGAAGCCGGGATGGAAATTTATCTAGTCAACATAACGATTAATGGGACCGCCATCAAACGGAAATATTTACTGTGGTATCAAAGGGCAGCTTTATCTAAAATCCACTTTAATCCAGGGGTAAAAAAATCCCGATGATAAAATCATCGGGATTAAATATTTTCAATCTGAAAAAGATTATAAGCTAACTCTTACAAATCCTGTTACTTTAAGGTCTCCGTTTACGGATTTTACATAGTCGGCAACAGACATGCTGCTGTCTTTGATGAAATCCTGGTGTACCAAAGTGTTGTCTTTGTAGAATCTCTGCATTTTACCTTTAAGGATGTTATCGATAATGTTGGCAGGTTTTCCTTCTTCTGTCAGTTTATGTCTTTCGATTTCCAGTTCTTTATCGATCGTTGCCTGAGAAACAGCGTTCTCATCAAGAGCGATCGGATTCATGGCAGCTACCTGCATGGAAACGGCTTTGGCAGCTTCGCTGGCTCCTTCTACGTTTGCAGAAAGGGCAGTGATAGAAGCGATTTTGTTTCCTGCGTGGATGTAAGCTCCAAGGAAAGGTCCTTCAATTCTTTCGAATGCACCGATCTCAATTTTCTCACCGATAACTCCGGTCTGCTCGATTAATTTTTCAGCAACCGTAAGCCCGTGGAAATCAGTAGCCAGTAATTCTTCTTTTGTTGCAGCGAAAATAGCCATTTCAGCCAGTTCGTAAGCCAACTCGATGAACGCTTCGTTTTTAGCAACGAAATCGGTTTCACAGTTTAGAGAGATCACAACCCCTAAAGTGTTGTCTTCGTTTACTCTTGCGATTACTGCTCCTTCAGAAGACTCTCTGTCCGCTCTGTTAGCTGCAACCTTCTGTCCTTTTTTTCTAAGGATATCTACTGCTTTTTCGAAATCTCCTTCAGCTTCCACTAAAGCTTTCTTGCAGTCCATCATACCTGCACCTGTTTGGTTTCTCAATTTTGCTACGTCTGCAGCAGCTGGTGTATAAGACATAATATCTATTATTTTTTTATTTAAGATTTAGTATTAATTTTTAGCTTAATTTTAAAGCGATGCAAAGATAATGATTTTAATGATAAACTAAAAAATGACTTTTTGCGTTATTTGTATATTTAATAAATTTTTAAATGTTTACTTAATGAAAAAAATATTTCTCCTCATATTTTTATGCATTTTCACCCTCGGTTTTTCTCAAAAAAAGAAAAAAACGAAATCCAAAGCCATCGTCGAAAAGGAAACAGCCATCATTTATACGGAAAATGATGCGGAAACAACGGCAGAGGCCCGGGTGGTTGCCGGCTTCCTGAAACAGAATCCCGGGCATGTCAAAACCGATTATTTTAAAAAGAAGCTCATCCAGATGATTATGGCCAATAATTCCCCGGAGGCCAAGCCGACGATTAAACCGGTGAGTGAAGATAAGATCCGGCAGATGGTGCTGGACAACAATAAACTGAATAATGCAAAGACCATAGCTGCCGCCGGTACAGGTTCTGAAAAAACGGAACGGACCGTAAATTACGCCGGTGTTGCAGGGACAAGCAAAAAATCTTCCGGAGCCAGCGAGCAGAATAAAAAGACCGCGGCGATGCTTACCCATCTTTTCAACAACGATCCGATGGATAAGGAGGCCTACATCAACATCAAGAACCGGTCAAAATGCCGGCTGATTGTAAAAATCAACGGAAAAAAATATTATAACCTGGATGTTCCGGCCAACGGACAGAATTTCCTGCTGGTGGAAAAAGGGGAATATGTTCTGACGACGATGGTCTGTGATGCCAAGTATTCTTCTGTCAAGAAGATCAATAAGGATATTGAGATCGAGCTGAATCTGAGTGAGTAGAAAAATAGAATAGAAATAAAAAACCGGTTAAGAATTTTTTAACCGGTTTTTTTATTATCCTTTAAACTGCCCCATGGCAATAAATTTGTCCTGTCTCTGGGTTTCCAGTTCTTTTCCGGTGAATTTTGAAAAGGCTTTGATGTTTTGTAAGATCGAGCTTTTCAGGTTGAGGTAAGTGGTCTGGGGATCGTAATGTGCTCCGCCCAGCGGTTCTTCCACGATGCCGTCGATGAATTTTTCTCTCAGGGCATCTTTCGGGGTAAGATTCAGTGCGTTGGCTGCATCTTCCTTGTGATCCCAGTTTCTCCAGAGGATAGAAGAGCAGCTTTCCGGTGCTATTACCGTATACCAGGTGTTCTCCAGCATGTATACCTTGTTTCCGACACCAATGCCCAATGCTCCGCCGCTGGCCCCTTCACCGATGATGTAGGTGAAGATAGGCGTTTTCAGCATGGTCATTTCAAAGATGTTTCTGGCAATGGCTTCACCCTGTCCTCTTTCTTCTGCTTCAAGTCCCGGATAAGCTCCCGGCGTATCCACTAAGGTTACCACAGGAACTCTGAATTTTTCAGCAAGCTTCATCAGACGCAATGCTTTCCGGTATCCTTCAGGATTCGGCATTCCGAATCTGCGGTGCTGTCTTTCTTTGGTAGTTCTCCCTTTCTGGGTACCGATGATCATTACTTTCTGGCCGTCAAGGGTGGCCAGACCACCGATCATAGCCGGATCATCCGCAAAATTACGGTCGCCGTGAAGTTCCAGGAAACTTCCTTTGTCCACCATTCCGTTAATATAATCCAGGGTATAAGGACGGTCCGGATGGCGGGAAAGCTGTACTCTCTGCCACGGGGTAAGATTTCCATAGATTTCCTTTTTCTTTTCTATGATTTTATCCTCGATCTGGCTACATGCTAATTTTACATCAACACCACTTTCTTCTCCTACTAAAGAACAGGTTTGGTATTGGTCCATTAATTCTTTTATAGGAAGTTCGAAACTTAAATATTCCATTCTTGAAGTAAATTAAATCTTTCAAATGTATGAAAAATTATCAAAATCTATTTAAAATTATTCACAGCATTGTTTATCCGGGCGGTAGTTTCCTCTTTTCCAAGAAGTTCCATAATGTCCGGAACGTCCGGCCCTTTCAGTTCTCCTACTAACGATAACCGTAGCGGCATCATGACCTTGCCCATTCCCAGTCCTTTGTTTTCCGCAAAATCATGAATGGCCTGCTTCAGATTTTCAGCACTGAACTCCACGGTCTCCAGTTGTCGGGCAAGCTCCTGTAAAATTCCGGAAGTTTCTTCGTTCCATGCTTTTTTGGCAGCTTTTTCATCGTAAGATACCGGTGCTTCAAAAAAGAATTTCCCGTTTTCATAAATGTCTTTCGGGAAAGTAGCCCTTTCTTTCATCAGTTGGATCACCTTCAGTAATTTATCATCGGGAAGCGTCAGGTTTAAGTCTGAGCTTTTTAGTATCTGAAGCAAGTCCCCGTCCGGTTTCTGCTGCATATATTGATGGTTGAACCATTCCGCTTTTTCCTTGCTGAAGCGGGCACCTGCTTTATGAACTTTATTCAAATCAAATTCTTTAGCCATTTCGTCCAGCGATAAAATTTCCTTATCGTCTGCAGGCGACCAGCCCAATAGTGCTACCATGTTGATGAACGCTTCCGGAAGGTAACCGCTTTCACGGTATCCTTTGGAAACATTTCCTGTGGCAGGATCCGTAAAGTTCAGCGGAAATACCGGGAATCCGAATTTATCACCGTCCCTTTTGCTCAGTTTTCCTTTGCCTTCCGGCTTTAGGATCAGGGAAAGGTGGGCAAACTGAGGCGCCTGCCAGTTCATGGCTTCATATAATAAGGTATGCAGCCCTAAAGAAGGCAGCCATTCTTCACCGCGGATCACATGGGAAATTTCCATTTCGTGATCATCGATGATGTTGGCAAAATGATAGGTAGGCATCCCGTCGTTTTTTACCAGAACCTTGTCGTCTAACGTATTGGTATTAACGGAGAATTTTCCACGGATGATATCTTCAAGGTTCAACGTACGGTCTACCGGCATCCTAAAGCGTACTACATAGGGCGTTTTTTCATCCAGCAGCTGCTGAACCTCCTTTTCAGAAAGCGTCAGACTGTTTCTGAGCTTATTTCTTGTCTTATTGTCGTAGGAGAAAACATCGCCTCTTGCTTCATATTCGGCACGGATCGCATCCAGTTCTTCGGCTGTATCAAAAGCGATGTAGGCATAATCTGTTTTTAAGATCTGCTCCGTATACCGGTCGTAGATGTCTCTTCTTTCGGATTGTCTGTACGGAGCAAATTTTCCTCCTTTCTTAGGACTTTCATCGGCAATGATTCCACACCATTCAAGGGCTTCCTCAATATATTCTTCAGCTCCTTCCACATATCTTGCCGTGTCTGTATCTTCTATTCTCAATACAAATTCACCGCCCTGGTTTTTAGCAAAAAGATAATCATATAATGCCGTTCTTACGCCGCCTAAATGTAGAGGTCCCGTAGGACTCGGAGCAAAACGTACTCTTACTTTGTCCATTTTAATTTTATTTTGGTGCAAAGTTAAGGGACTTTCCGTGAAAAAGAGAAATTCTATTTTGGATTTTTAAGAAGGATATAGTTTTTATATTCCCCGAAACGGATTTTCAGAAGGTCTTCGATCGGCTGAAGGTATTTGTCTTTCTTTTTCCAGACCGCCTGGGATTGGTCATGGTTAAAAACAAAATCATAGGCGGCAATCGCTTCTGCCATCACCCGGGGATGGGTTCCTTTGAATTTTGTTACCCGGTCTACCGTATTGTAGTTGAACTCGTCTTTCGGCGCCTCTTCCAGCTTTTTATCGGTATGGCCGTAATAATAGACAAAATTATTGGCCTTTAAAGACATGGTTCTTTTGGATTTTACGGAACTGTAATGGTATACAGGAGCATTTAAGGCCAGTACTTTCAGCTTTTCGCCTTTTTCGGAACCGTTCTCATAATTCTCGATGGAATTGAATTTCCTGAATCCCTGGGAATCGATATATGCTCTTATATAAGGATTGTATTTGAAAATTCTGATCTCGTTCTTATGGACCCGTCTGCTGTTCCGGATATGGTTGTAATCGCCCCAGAAATGGATGAATGGCTGAAGCAGCCCTTCCACTTCCTTATATTGATCGGCTTCCTTCATCTTGTCCAGGATCAGAGGATAATCTTTTTCATGTAAAACCTCATCCGCCTGAATGTGAATGACCCAATCCGAAGACGGAGATACATGGGTAAAGGCAATGTTGCACTGCTGGGCAAATATTTTACCGCCACGCGTCAGTGAGTCGTCCCAAACGGTATCGATGATTTTTATTTTAGGATCTCCAATATTTTCAATCGCTTCCCTGGTCCCGTCTGTGGAATCTCCTACGGCAATTACAAATTCACTGCATAAAGGAAGGACGGATCGGATTGATTCTATGAAAGGAACTCCATAAGTAAAGCCATTTCTGACGTAGCTGAACGCGCTGATTTTCATTTAGTCATATTAGTAAAAAGCAAAAATCCCACTTTTTTTTTGAAGCCGCAATTATTTTTGAAAATTAATTTGTATTCTGAAAGCTGATCTGGCTGGAATGTGCAGGATAGAAGTTATTTAAATATAATCAAATATTTGAAAAGGGTTGTGTACATAGATTATCCACCCTTTGCAGGAAATAAGAAGATAATCAAGGAATTGCTTTTTATGCTTATCCTGCTAATTGATTCGCAACATATATTTAATTAAAATGAAGTTTCCCAAGGAAACTTCATTTTTGTTTATAAAATTGTTATTTTAATTTTCAATAGATGAAATAGTTTTTTTGTTCATCTGTTATTTTGAAAATTAATTTACTTTTGTAACCTTAAACATTAAAAATATGTTAGAAATCGGAGAAAGGCCCTGGGGCAAATATTTTGTTTTGGCAGATGAGCCGAATTATAAATTAAAAAGGATTGAAGTAAACCCGGGGCAGAAATTGTCTTACCAGTACCACCACAAAAGACAGGAGCAGTGGACGGTTATCGAAGGGCATGCCACCGTAGTTCTGGATGATCAGGAAATCAGCCTGAACTATGGAGAAAGTATCTTCATTCCTCTGGGGGCAAAGCACCGGATGATGAATCTTTCAGATAAGCCTGTCGTTTTTATCGAGGTACAGACCGGGACTTATTTTGGAGAGGACGATATCGTAAGGCTGGAGGACGAATATGACCGTCAATAAATAACTACACACTAAAGATGGCCGCTTATACCAAAAAACAGAATATCCTGATTATTCTGCTTCTGATTTTTTCGTTTTCCTGCTCAAGAGAGGAGGAGGGTTTGTATGCTGAAAATGTAGAGCCTGTTTCAAATGATCATACTTATACAGGCCCTGTAGATTACCTTACCGATATCGGTACCATTAACATCAATGTTATGGCCAATGGAAATCATCCCGGAAGAAATGACCAGTCTTTTATTAAAAATATCAATGCACCCAATTTCGGATACTGCCATCCGGATGTCCAGTATTTTCCCAACGGATTCAACGGATACAGGTACTGGATGGTCTTTACACCGTATTTCGGTACCGTGGGAACCACCCAGGATTCCAAAAGATATGAGAATCCTACCATTGTGGTTTCTAATGACGGTTTAAACTGGAGCCCGGCTACTTCAGCTCAGGGGCCGCTTCAAAGGACCCCATCAGTCAACGAAAGTCTTTCAGAAAAGAAAGACGAACCCAAACAGGGATTTTGGTCAGATGTAGACTGGACTTTTGAAAACGGCCGGTTTTCTCTGTATTACCGAGGAAGTTTTATCAAAGCAATGGCTTTTAAGAGCAGAGGGGCTAAAAGCCAGAATAATGTACGTAAAGGAGATAAAAATGCCCAGCGAACGATTGTAAGACAAACTTCTGCAGACGGAGTACATTGGGAACGTCTTGAGATAGCCTATACCAGCAACCTGCCGTATTCTCCTAAGGACAATCATATCATTTCCCCAAGTTTTGTCTATAACGGAAGCGGCTATGTAAGCTATGAAGTAGAAAATAATATCAGTCCGAATTTCCCTGGGAATGACCCTTCATATGTTATTAAAAGAACATCTGCCAACGGACTGGATTTTTCAAATTTTAAGCAAAGCAAAGTTGTAAATTTTATCAATAAGCCCTGGGTTCAGGTAAACCCGGTGTTTGCTCCATGGCATATCCAGGCAACTTATGTAGATGGATACTATTTTTTATGCATCGCTGCCGGCGATGTTAAAAAATGTACTGCAGATACCCTTTACCTGGCATTCTCTAAAGATGGAGAAAACTTCAAGGTATTGCCTAAGCCTCTGGTGGAACATGATACCTACAGATCCTGTGTTTTTCCGATGACTACCACCAGTAATGCTATTAATTTCGGTGCTGTTATTGCCTATAAAACCGGAGTTTTTAAATACAGGGAATTCCAGTTAAGTAAGCAGAAAATAGACGATTGTCTTTCCAAATAGAAATGTAATGAGCCCTGAGAAAAATAAAGTTCTTGTATCTGTTATTATACCGGTGTATAATGTCGAGAAATTTCTTTCAGAAACCATCGAAAGTGTTCTTGATCAGACTTTAACCGATTTTGAGCTTATTTTAATCAATGACGGAAGTACGGATGGTTCTCCTGAGATATGCAGAGCATACCAAAAAAAAGACAGCCGGATCCGCTATTTTTCCCAGCACAATTCAGGGGTTTCCGTAGCAAGGAATTCTGGGCTTTCCCACGCAACGGGGGAATATGTATTTTTTATGGATTCCGATGATACCATCAACAAACAATTTATTGAAACATCGTATAAAAGCGCAAAAGAACAGAATAGCGACTTTACCATTGTGGGAGACCACTATTGCCGGATGTTGCCGGATGTCTCAGCTTTGCCTACCTGTGCGCAATTCTTGCGCATGGAATTTTTGCAGCAGTATAAGGATGTTCGTTTTCCTGAAGATATTCAGCCCTGTGAAGACGGGTTGTTCTCGCATCGGTTGATTGCCCTTACCGATAACATGGGTACCAATCGTTGTGGTATCTATCATTACAGGTCCCATGAAAATCAGAACAGTCTGAAAATTAATGAAAATACTGAAAAAATTATCCGGCAGATTCCCGACTGGTTTGAAATTTTAAAAGCATTCTATACCAAGTACGATTTATATAAAACCCATGCTCTGCATTTAGCTTTGTTTGTTGAGCACGAACCTTTCGGGCTCAGGTATCTTAATACGCCCTTTACCAAAGAGCAGAAAGAACGGTTGTTTAAAATAATCAGAAATTTTGCTGATGAACATGTAATTCCTTATCTCGGAAAAAAGGATTATTCAAAATTGAGCCTTCCGTTTATTTATTTTATCCAGTCAGGCCAATCTTCTGAATTTGATGAAAAACTCAGGAAATATCTGAAAAACAAAAGGTTTAATAAAAAGACCAGGCTTTTTTTTGCAAAGCTTATTCCTGTCGGTAAACTGCGTCGTGATCTACGGAAAGAAATAAACATCAAGTATCCCTAATGAAAATTCTCCTGATTCAGCATCTTAACTTTCTTAACGGATCCGGCGGCACAGAAAAGATCTGTACTTTTTTAGCCAATGGCTTTGATCGGTTCGGGCATGAGGTAGAAATTGCAACATGCCAGGATATTGAAGGCAGGCCTGTTTTTCCTTTAAATGCCGGAATAAAAGTAACCAATATTTTTTCTGAAAATATTCCTCAGACCAGACTGAAACCTCTTTTCAATTATAAGGGTTCCAATCCTTTGGAATGGATTAAATATAAAATCAGAAAGAAGGCAGCAAAAAAAGCAAATAAGGAGATTCTGAAAAAGATAGGTGGAGCTGAAGGACTGTTTAAACATAATCTCAGGATCCGGGCAGCAGCCTGGAGAGAATATATAGAATTGCAACAGCCGGATATTATAATCACCATGTCTGTAAGCTCGGTATTGGAAATTACTTTTGAAAACGAATATCGTATTCCGATCATCAATTCGGTAAACGGAAGACCGGATTACGATTATTCTGATATTCTCGGATACCGCAGCCCTTTTGAAATGGATGCATTAAAAAGTGCATACAAAAGTCTTGCGGGAATTCAGATTTTGTTTGAAAGTTACCGGGATTTCCTTCCGGAGACCTTTCGGGGAAAAATAAACGTGATTTCAAACCCGGTTCCCCAATTTAATGATAACGAAATTGTAAAACACGAACACTTAAAACAGACGTACAAAATTATTAATGTCGCCACGTTAGCCAATCACTGTAAACAGCAGCACATGGCGATTGAGGCTTTTGCTGCAATTTCGGAAAAATATCCTGCGTGGGAACTGCACTTTTGGGGGGAAGGAAAAGATTTTAATTTTTTAAACAATACAATAAAAAAGCTCCATCTGCAGGATAAGATATTTTTGAATGGTTTCACCGATGATCCTGTTTCAAAGCTTAAAGAATCCGATATCTTTATTTTCCCAAGTAAATATGAAGGGTTTGGTTTAGCCTTAGCAGAAGGAATGTCACTTGGACTTCCTGCTTTGGGTTTTGCTGCTTGTTCCGGAGTCAATGAATTAATAAAGCATAATGTGAGCGGCTTTCTTGCAAACGATGTGGAGGAATTAACACGGTATCTTGAACAATTGATGGAAGATCCAAATTTGAGATCAAAAATGGGAAAGAACGGACATTCTGAAATGATTGGATTTAATCCTGAAAAAATTCTGAACCAGTGGAATTTATTTTTGGGTGAATGCAGAAGGCTCTGTTAATCACTAAAAAAGAGGAGAAAATATTTAATATTCCTCCCATTTTTAAAATAGTAGGTTCTTAATTCTCAATACGTATAAAATGTTATTTTCCACGCTTCATATAATTCAGGCATTTATATTACGATTAATCCTTTTTTAAAGGATTTAATAGCAGTGAAAAATTGTCCTCTTTTCATTTCTGGCCTTTTATTCACCGGTTATTATGGAAATTAATTTACTTTTGTAGTGTTAACTATAGAATATGTTGGAAATCGGAGAAAGACCCTGGGGCAAATATTTTGTTTTGGCAGATGAGCCGAATTACAAATTAAAAAGGATTGAAGTAAACCCGGAGCAGAAATTATCTTACCAGTACCACCACAAAAGACAGGAGCAGTGGACGGTTATCAAAGGGCATGCCACTGTGGTTCTGGATGATCAGGAAATCAGCCTGAATTACGGCGAAAGCATTTTCATTCCGCTGGGCGCAAAGCACCGGATGATGAATCTTTCAGATAAGCCGGTTGTTTTTATCGAGGTACAGACCGGGACTTATTTTGGAGAGGACGATATCGTAAGGCTGGAAGACGAATATGACCGAGTATAAAACAAGGATTTATGCAAAATGATATTTCCTTTTTAATAGGATTAAAGAATAACTTAGAATATACCCGCTTTTTTTATGATCACGTCAGGAAGATATACTCTGAGGTAGAAATCGTTTTTGTGAGCTATGGCAGTACAGACGGTACCCATCAGTGGCTGGATCAGCTGGATGATCCTTTTCTTAAATATTTTTATGCTGAAGAATCCAGAACATTATCGGATACCTATAATAAAGCCATAGAGATTGCTACAAAAAATAAGGTGTGTTTTCTTCATAATGATATGGTCCTAGGCAAATTCTTCTTAGACTATTTATCCAAAGACATGGCTGAAAATGACCTTAATTTCTATAAAGTTATTGAACCTCCGGTTTTTACAGGGGACGTCCGCGACTGGAAAGAAACCCGTGATTTTGGAAGCGATATCCATTCGTTTGATTTTCAGCGATTTTTCGATTTTGAAGAAACCTATATTTCTGAAAGAGCAGAACCTGCCGGCGAAACGGCTCATACTTCATTCTTCTTATGCGTTCGTAGGGATGTGCTGCTCGAAATAGGAGGTTTGGATAATCTTTTTAGTCCTATGTTTTGTGAAGATGACGATTTAATTATCCGGCTCAGGTTATTGGGACTGAAAACAATCCAGCTCCATCGTGCCATGGTATATCATTTTGTGAGTAAGACATCAAGGTTTTCAGAGGAGTATGAAAATAAGACGAATGCCATTGAGTTGAATTCCCAAAGAAATTTTATAAGAAAGTGGGGCGTAAGCAATGGGCGGACATTACCGGTGAAATATGATATCGGGATTATCATAAAAAGCGGAAATATACACAGTCTATACCAGCTGGAGCATCTTGCGAATACAATTTATACCGATTTTCCGTTTGAAGATTATATTGTAAAAGAACAGGCCAATACCAAATATGACTTGCGGGAAAGGATAAAACCTATTTCCGGACTTCAGAAGCACGATATACTCATCCATATTAACGGAAAGGCCATTAATCAGAAAACAATTAATATGATGGAAAACATTGCCCAGCTTATTCTTGAAAGCAAAAGCAAATATATCAATCCTGCTGTTTTTCAGAAGTTATTCTTAAAAATATTCAAGCCTTACAGACCGCTCATCTTCTTCAAGGAAGCTCCGAGAAAGGAAAAATTACTGATCTATAAAGAACTGTTTTAATGAAAATATTAAGGGATTTATTACCATTGCCTACCATTTCATACGGTATTACCGTTAATAATGAAGCGGAAGAAATCACCAGGCTGCTGGAGGTTTTGTTGCCATTAGTCAGTAAAAAAGATGAAGTTATCGTTCTGCAGGATACGACGCATAAAGATGAAAATGTATCCAAAATTCTCGATGGGTACGGGAATAAGATCATACGGGTAGAGGCAAAGCTTAATGGTGACTTCGCTGCTTTTAAAAACAATCTGATCAAAACGGCGTCAAAAGATTACCTTTTTCAGATCGATGCGGACGAAGTGCCCAAACCATCACTAATCCGTAAAATAAAATTTTTTCTGTTCAAAAAGAAGAAATACGATGTCTTTATGGTTCCACGGATCAATATCGTGAACGGAATAACCGAGGACCACATAAAAAAATGGAACTGGAGCCTCAATAAAGACGGATATATCAATTTCCCTGATGCTCAGGACCGTATATTTAAATTAAACCAAGGAATAAAGTGGGAAAATAAGGTGCATGAGAAGCTTTGTAATTATCAGCAGAAAATAGCGTTGCCCATTTCTGATTTTTCAATGTGCCTTCTGCATATAAAGGAAATACAAAGACAGGAGCAGCAAAATTCATTTTATGACACCATTCAGTAACGAGCGTATGAATAACAAAATCATCCTGGATGCAGACGTCATTGCGGATTTCTATAAGGATAACAGGACCGGTATTTTCAGGGTTACCTTTGAACTGTTTAAAGAATTAAGCGGACATAAAGATATTCAAACCTTTTATTCCCATTTAGCTCTTTTTAATGGAGAAACATCGGTTCAGGAACTGGATGATTTTTTTATTCATAATAATATCAGGATTCAGGCGGTAAACAATAGAGAGAGAAGGACCTTTCTTCCCTTCCGGAAAGAAAAGCTGTTCAGGTATTTATATAAAAAAATAGGCGTTTATAATTATAAAAATACTCATCATCAGGTATTATTTGAGGGAGCTGAGATCTTTCATTCTTTTTATTATCCCATCAACAATGATATAAAGCAATATCCGCATTTAAAGAAAGTAATTACTGTTCACGACCTTATTCCGATCTTATTCCCTGATTTACATTTTACGGCAGAGCTGATAAAGGAAATCATTAAAAGCATCGGCACCGATGGTTTTGCGGTATGTGTATCGGAAAGCACAAAAAGGGATCTGTTAACCTATGCCCCATATCTTAATCCGGATCATGTTTTTGTGAATCATCTGGCAGCCTCAAAAGAACTTTTTTATGTCTGCCGGGATAAAGAAAAGTTTTCAAAAATGAGAAAGAAATATCATCTTCCTGAAAAGTATTTTTTAAGTCTGGGTACTCTGGAACCGAGAAAAAATGTTGATCACGTCATAAGGGTTTTTTTAAAACTGGTCAGGGAGCATGAAATTTCAGACATGAGCCTGGTATTGGTAGGCGCAAAGGGATGGAATTTTGATAAGATTTTTGATGAATACGAAAGTGCACAGGAACTGAAGGACAAGATTGTTTTCACTGGAAAAGTCCCTGATGAAGATCTGGCCAGTCTGTACAGTAATGCTCATTCTTTCTACTATATGTCGCTTTACGAGGGATTTGGATTACCACCGCTGGAAGCGATGCAGTGCGGTGTTCCTGCCGTTACATCGAATACGTCCTCATTGCCGGAAGTGGTGGAGGACGGAGGGATTATGCTGGACCCTAAAGATGAAGAGGCTTTGTACAGGACCATGTTGCGTTTATATCAGGATGAGGATCTCAGAATGTATTATGCTGAAAAGGGATTAAAACAGTCTGAAAAGTTTTCATGGAAACTGAGTGCGGAAAGACAGGTCGCTATCTACAAAAAGATCCTGGACAACCGTTAATAACAGGAATATTGTTCGCTTACGGTTGAGGTTTGATCAGATTAAAATATTTTTCCATTTTTCAACAGCCTTTTCTTCCGAAAAATGATCCATAAAATAGGCTTCCGCTTCACGTTTTAATTTCGCATAATATTCTTCGCTCTGCAGTAAAGACAATAGGTGGTCTCTGAATCCTTCAGGGGAATTGCCGATCAGGCATCCATTTTTTGTTTTGGAAGAAAAACCGTCAACCGCTCTTTCGGTCCCGACAACAGGAAGCCCATACGAAAGGGCCTCAATGACTTTTATTTTGATGCCTGTGCCTTCCAGCATCGGACAAATGGCAATTCCGGATTGATGATAGTATTGCTCCAAATTTTCTGCAAATTCCAGTAAGGTAACATTTTTCATTTCTTCAAGATGCCTGCAGATTCTTCCGATAATGATGATATTGATATTTTCCGGTAACAGCGGATATACATTTTTGAAAAACCACTGCATGGATTGTCTATTGAAATAATTTTCAGAACCGACAAAGATTAAATCGTACTTTTTCTCCGAATGAGTATTGAAGTGAGAAAAAAAAGAAGGTGGAATATTAATGACTTTATCTTCTAAAAACCGGTTAAAGACAATATACTCATCTTCAGAAATGGTAATGACTTTATCAAACTTTGAAAGATTATTGATTTCTTCACTGAATCTTTTTCCGATGTCCAGCTTTTTATTTTTATAAAATTCGTTCAGAGTAATCCAGTCGTGGGTATCTATGATTTTCAGGGTGTTTTTCATAGCATCATGATCAATTAACCCCGTCCAGAATTCATAATTGATGATGACAGCATCATATTTTTTGGCAAGAAATAAATTAACGAATTCTTTTTTTGCAAAAGCAGTCAGTGCCGCATTATATTCATTGGGCTTCTGATACATCTTGGAAAGCTTATGTTCCCAGTAATCGCGGGATGTCTTATTTTTAGGGGGTTGCCGGCGGATCAGGAATAAATTGTCGACAATAGCAGGATCAACAGCCGTGGAATCTTTCTGCTCATCATAAATATCTTTCACCCCAACCAAATCAATACGATGTCCCAGTTTTTTTAAAATCGTAAGGGTGGTTTTGGCCCGCGTTACATTTCCGGCTCTGTTCGAGAACGGGTTTTCCGGGAAAAAAAATAAAATCTTTTTTGACATTTATAACGTTTTAATAGCTGAATTGAAGGTGTTGATGACCGAATCCCAGGAATAGTTTTCCAAGACATAGTCTTTTGCCCTGTTTCCTTCGGCTGCAGATTCCTCCGGGGTACGGGTGAGGTAAAAAAGAAGGGCTTCCGAAAATTCCGTACTGCCGGAAAAACTTTTTCCGGTTTTGCTTTTTTCTGTATGGTCGTGTAAAACCTCACAGTTTCTGTTGACGATGACCGGAACTTTCAGCAGCATGGCTTCCAACGTGATTAAGGAGAGGCTTTCGTAGAACGAGGGCATAATCAGGGCTGCGGCATGGATTAGCAGTGCGTTTTTCAGATCATGATCCACAAATCCGGTGAGAATGATGTCTTCCCCCTGGGTGATCCTTTTATCCAGCGCATTTTTACCGGCCAGCACCAGTTTGGTATCACGGTATTCGGGATGATCTTTTTTGAAGTTCCTGAAATAGTCGATCATCATGACACAGCCTTTGTCTTCTACAATTCTTCCGACGTAAACAAAATATTTTCCCGCAGAAAGGTATTCCGGCAATGGACCTGCAGAAGAATCATAATCGTCAAAGCCGATTCCTGCGATTGCGGAATGTATACTTTTTGTCTGGGGATAGACCTTTTCCACAAGATCCTTTTCGGTTTGGGTATTATAGATGATGAATTTCGGCAGGGAGAACAGCGTTTGATAACCTTCAAGATAAAACTGGGGCTCATCATGCGCTGTCGGGATCAGGATGCTTTTTCCAGCCGCTTCCTGAATTCCCATATTGGTAGGGTGGTATAGGTAAGTGAAAAAAATAAAGGCTTTGTACTTCTCTTTTTCTTTTTTAATGAAATTAATCAGGTCTGCAGAAAAGGGCCCCTGCGCTTCCAGCCAATCATTAAAATTAAATCCTTCTTTATTATATTTTTTTCTCTTGTACAAAAGATAGGCAAAATTCAGCGGAGTCAGTTTACGGGTACTGTATTTATGGATATTCCGGACTGTCTTACTCAGCTTATTGAATTTCTGAAGATCTTTTTTTAGGGTCTTGAAACGCCAGACTTTTATTCCGTTAATATATCCGGCTCCTTCCGGATAGTAATTATCCCAGAATTCGTATTCAATTGCACAGCTCGTCAGGACTTCCACCTCATAAAGGGAAGAAAGCTTTTCAGCCAGAAGTTTCGCATGAAGTTCGGCTCCCCCGTTGATCTCCAGTCCGTATCTCTGGACCACTATGGCAATTTTGTCTTTCATATAATAACGTTGGCGAAGCCGAATTATCTTCCTTTTATCTTCTTTAAAATTTCGTTTACCTTTTTTCTGGCTTTATTGTATAACCCCTTTTCCAGGTATTTCACCCGTTTTTCCAGGATCTTGTTTTCACTCATAATTTTCAGCAGGTTGTTCTGTGCTTCAAAATCATTTCTTTCCGTAAGGATTTTTTTCTCAATGATATCAAGCCGGGTCTTCATCCGGTTGCCGATGGCATCTAAAGAAAAATGGGTCTCAATATCCTCTTTTCCCTTCCGGCCGATCTCGGCAGCATGGTCATGATTTTCAAATACGAATTTCATCAGCTCGGCAGCATGGTCAGTATCCGGTTCAGACCAGTAATTGTTCTTCGGGAGAACGCTTAAATCTACCTCATGCTTAAGCATTTTATACTTTACCAGAAAGGAATTGTTGACCTGGGTGAAATCTAAATTCCCGGAATAGCCTGTGGTTATCACCGGCTTGCCCAGAGCCATGGCTTCCGCTATCGTAAGACCGAATCCCTCTGAACGGTGCAGGGAAATATAGCAGTCGGCTTTGTTCATCAGTGCCAACAGTTCCGGCCTACGGAGCATCTCCTCTTTATAGATGATGCCTGTATTATTTCCGATTCGTTCCATTACCTTTTTCTTGGATTTTCCATGCTGGTTGGAAAGCGAGGTTTTCAGGACGAGTTTTACTTTTTCGTTGTTGAGCCCGAAAGCCTTTTCATAAGCGTCGATCAGGCCGATGGGGTTTTTCCTTTCAATCAGACTGTTATAGTCGAAAACAAACAGGAAATTATAACAGTCTTCAGAAAGTCCGGTTTCAAAATCCGTATCAATGTCTTCCTGTTTAATATGAATAGGATGAGGAATATTGACAACGGGGATGGGTGCTTTCAGCGACATGGAATCCAGGCAATACCTCGAGCACGTCCATATTTCGTCATAAAATTTAAAATATTCGGCATACACATCCGGAAATTCTTCCATTTCCCATGCCCAATACCCGATGTTGTATTTTCCCTGGAAATAATCGGTCGATTTTTCCTGGATGAAACTCAGGATCGCATCGATGTTCAGATGGACAATATTTACCGGATAATTGTTGATATTATCCTCAAAGCTTACCGAAGTATCATTGAGGCGGTTTCTTACATTTTGGTTAAAATTAATTGGTTTTGCAGGAACGCCCACTTTTTTAAGTGCAGCCAGGTTATTGCGGATGGCTTCCCCGAATCCGATTTCTGCATTAAAAAAGCCAGACATATTTACTCCAAATGTCTCTTTATCGTTACTCATATCAATTAATTTTAAAAATTTCTCTTAATTTTTTTTCAAACAAAGCCTCTTCTTCCAAAACCATTTCTTTATAAACTTTAAAATGAGGGATATGTTGCGGATAATCTTCCAGGACGGATTTTATTTTGCTGATGATTTCAGGAATCCGCTCTTTCCGGAAATCGAATTTATAGTCTTCGGGGATCATGAGGTCTTCATAATAGGCTGAAGAACCGTTTTTCCCGGAAATGATACAGCAGTCCTGTGATACGGATTCCCTCAGCATTTTATCCCTGCCCGGATTTTCTCCAAAATCCACATACAATAAGGATTTTGCCATCAGCTCTTTGATCTGAAGGGCATTCATATTCTGAATCGGGATCCATTCCAGTTCAGGAGAAGCCAGGATCAGTGCGGCAATTTCCTTCTTCCCCTTTTTCGGGTTATAGAGGATCGTTTTATTGTTCAGGTCTTTTGAAACAGGCTGGCGGCTGTCCAGAAACAGCGGATTGATATAATCACACACATAATCAATCCGGGTTTCAGGAATTCCATGTTCCCTCAGATAAACACCGGACCGGAATGACTGCGCCCACTGAAAAACATTCGGAAGCGGCTCAAAATAATATTCCCTGTCTTTTTGCTGGTAGAATAATTTTGTGAAAAAGCTCTGCTTTCTGATGCGGTAATCCATTAAAATCTTATAGAAATCCACACTCAGCCACCAGATGATTTTCTGGCTTTGAGGATATTTGCGGATCAGGTGGGTCATGGATTCCGGGATAATCAGGATGTTTTCCGGACGGTCTTCAAATGCTTTGATTTCCCGGGTTTTATAGGCGTCATAGTTTTTTGCTTTGGCATTGCTCTTCTGCGGAACATAATGCATAAACACGTTTTCATAATTCAGCTCATAAAGCTTGTCCGACAGCTGATGCAATGCTTCCGGGCCACCTGTAACTTTTCTCGGAGGACAGAATATAATGATGGAGGAAGTCTTTTTATAGGAGATCATAAGGGCTTTTAATCATTGAATTTGAAAATTTTATCACTTAGCGGTGCTATAATACCATTTAATTTCCAAAATTACAATTTATTACTCAATCAATTCCTCCACCCAATAATCGATCAGGTATTTATTAAAGATATTTTCCGGAATCTCCACATAGGGCGTGCTGAAAAAAGATTCAGGGATCCTGATGTTGTTGATGTCGGAAATCACAAAAATATTTGCGGGATTGTAAAAATCATAAGTCACGATGTCCGTATTCGTCGTGATCAGTTTCTTTTTTAGTCCCATGCTTTCGAAGACCCTGAAACTTAATCCCTGCTGTCCTTTTCTGCTCACATCAAGCATAATTTCGGATTCTTCCATAAAATTATTGATTTCAGAAATCGGGAGAGGAGTGTCGACAAATTCAAGATAAGGCTCGCTTCTTTTCTTCGGCTTGAAAACAATGATTTTACTGTTGATCTTCATCTTGTAAAGCGCCTTCGCAATCTTTTCTAGAACAGGAAATCGCCTGTCGTAGGAACTGATGTTGAAAACTTTATATTTATAGGATGATGGACTTTTATCCAGGGTCTTATAAATAAAATTCGTCTTAAAATGGAGATGGTATTTTTCACAGTCTTTCTTCTCAAATGAAAAGACTTTGTCGAAAAGGGAAAGGATCTTTTTGGTTTTAGGATACCGGTTGATGGAATCACTGATGATAAACACAGACCGGCGTGATTTTTTGTTGATGGTCTTTATGGTGACCGGTGATAAGAAGTCAGCTTTTATATAAACCGCAGCATCGATGGATTCAATATCCCTAATCGCATTTAAGATCACTTCGTTGTAATGAATATGCTTAAGGTTTGAAATCCCCAGGTTTTTTGTGAAGAAGTTAAGGGCTTTATGCCGGAAACTCGGATATTTATACCGGAAACTGTGGAAATTGATATGTTTTACCTCATATGATTTTTTTTCAAGCGCGTTAGCAATGTATTGGTTATACCCCCAGTTATCATAAGTGATGAGAAGGATAAGTTTTTTATTTTCTGTCATTTCTGTTTTTTTGAGGTTTGCACAGTGAGTTATACCAAAGTTTTATCTAAAAATTTTTCAAGTTCACTTTTTATAAAGGAAGGCTTAAAATCCTGATAGTTTGTTGAGTCTTTCACAAAATCTGCAACATGCAGGAAACGGTCTACATCCGGGCGGCTGCTCCAGGCCCAATCCGACAGCCGGATGTGCGGGGAGAAAATGGTAAACGTAGGAATGCCCAGTGCTTTGCTTACGTTCGTGGCTCCGCCTTCATTTCCGATAAGGCATCTGCATAAACTGGTTACCGCCGCAAATTCGCGCAAATCTTTAGTATCAAAATCCTGTATGATTGCTTCTTTGGTTTCTGCGGACATCAACGTCAGCAGTTCTTCAAAAAGTTTTTTTTGGGAAGGAAGATAATTGCAGAGGATTTTCGCGTCAGGTTTTTGGGCAGCAATATCATTCAACAGTTCCGCCATATATTCGATGGGGTAAGTTTTCTCCTCCGAGCTTCCGAAGGTACTGATCATCACCAGATGATCATTTTCAGACAGGCCGTATTTTGCCAGGACTCCATGGGCATTCCGGATCTCCTCATCCGTCAGATAAACTTTTGGGAATGTTTCCTGAAACGGGATTCCCAGAGGTTCCAGCAGCAACAGGCGGTGTTCAATCCCCAGGGTTGTGTTTTTTGATTTTACCTTATTTTCTCTTTTTACAGGATAATTGTAGAAAAACTTAGTATATTTTTTAAAAAAACCGATGCGTGTTCCGGCGCCGGAAAAATAAGTGATAAGCGCTGTCTCAAGCTTTGAATAAAGATCGATTACCAGGTCGAATTTTTGGGCTTTTATTTCAGCTAAAGTATCCTTCAGGCTGTCTTTGAAAAAGATAATCTGATGGATGTAAGGATTCCCGATTAATATCTGGGCGTATTTTTCCTCCAGCAGGAAGCTTATTTCCGCATCCGGATATTTATTTTTTAGAAGGGGGAGGAGGGTACTTGTGACCAGCACATCCCCCATAAATTTTTTCTGTATGATTAAAATCTTCATTATTTTCTGAATTCGGAAACCGTCTTCTCAATAATCCTTACGCAATCCATCAACTGCTCTTCGGTAATGACCAATGGTGGTGCAAGACGGATGATGTTTCCGTGTGTAGGCTTGGCCAGTAATCCGTTTTCTTTCAGCTGCAGACAAAGATTCCATGCCGTGGAGCTGTCCGGCGTATCGTTGATCAGAATAGCGTTCAGCAATCCTTTTCCTCTTACTTTGGTAATCAGGTCTGTCTTCTCAATCAGTTTATCGATTTCAGAACGGAATAATTTTCCTAATTCTTCCGCCCTTTCGGAAAGCTTTTCGTCGGCAACAACATCCAGAGCAGCCATAGCTACGGCACAGGCAATGGGATTTCCTCCGAATGTGGAACCGTGCTGCCCCGGTTTGATGACATTCATGATTTCGTTGTCGGCCAATACAGCTGAAACAGGGTACATTCCTCCGGACAGGGCTTTTCCCAAAATCAGGATATCCGGCTGTACGTCCTCATGATGGCAGGCAATCAGTTTTCCTGTCCGTGCAATGCCGGTCTGCACTTCATCGGCAATAAAAAGGACGTTATATTTTTTACACAGTTCGGAGGCACTTTTCAGGAAACCGGCATCCGGCACATAAACACCCGCTTCTCCCTGGATGGGCTCCACTAAAAATGCGGCGATCTGTTCAGCTTCCCTGCTTAAAACTTCCTCCAGAGCAGCAAGGTCATTGTAGGGGATTTTAATGAATCCCGGGGTGAATGGTCCATAATTCCGGTTGGCATCCGGATCGTTGGAGAACGAAACGATGGTAGTGGTTCTTCCATGGAAGTTATTCTCGCAAACCACGATTTTCGCAGCATTTTCAGAGATTCCTTTTACTTCATAGCTCCATTTTCTGGCTAATTTTACGGCAGTCTCCACGGCTTCAGCTCCTGAATTCATCGGCAAGACTTTATCAAAGCTGAACAGGGTTGTGATCTTCTGTTCGTACTCGCCCAGATTCGAATTGTAGAATGCTCTTGAAGTCAGTGCCAGTTTCTTGGCCTGCGCTACCAGTGCTTCCACAATTTTAGGATGAGAATGCCCCTGGTTCACAGCAGAATAAGCCGAGAGGAAATCATAATACCTTCTGCCTTCCACATCCCACACAAAAACGCCTTCGCCGCGGTCCAGAACCACAGGAAGCGGGTGGTAATTGTGGGCACCGTGCTTGTCTTCAAGGTCAATAAAATATTGTGAACTTTTTGCTGTTTCTGCTGTTGACATAAATTTAGGTTTTCCGCAAATTTAAACAATATAAATGACATGAATAAAAACAGAAATCTACCGGAAACTTATCTGGATAAAGTGTGTTTTGAAAGTAATAAAGGCAGGACAGGGAATTAGTGCTGATGCATATTGAAAGTTGCAGGGTTAATATCTTTGATCGATAAAAATTTAAAATAATTTTAAACAAATTGATTAATCGTTGAGGCTGAAGTTTTCCGGCGTATCGATTATATTACCATATCGATCGATTACTTTCTGCTCTTCATTGATGAGATAAAAACCGTTTTTATACTGACCAAGAATAATTGCATCGGAGGTAATTTCTTTACCATATTTATCCTTGTCTCCATAATTTTTGAGTATTCCGGGCTCGAATTCTATTTTTAGTAAATGTTCAAAAGTATTATTCTTAATGATCTCAATAGTATTGGATTTTGTTTTTAAGTAAATAATGCTGTAACCTCTGTTAGTATTATCTTTAGTGTAAAAGCTTCTTATAATATCGTAATCTCCCATGATTCTGATATTATAATTCTTATCAATAATTCCTGTTTTTTTTGTCTTAAAGTCAGTAAATGTCATTACACCATAGCTGTAGAGGTAATGAGGATCTGCAAAATACATCAGTTGATTTTTAAAAACGGGCTCCATGGTTTGCCTGTTCAGTAGTTGTTGAAAATTAAGTCGTTGGCTAAAGATCGTATCTTTTCCTTTATCCAAAATGTAGTAATCCGGAGTATGCTTATTAAGAATATCAAAATCTGTATTGATATAATTGCCGAAATCGCTTCTCACAAATTTTCCGTAGGAATCATAAATATCAAACTTGTCTCCATTTACAGTATTTTTATATTTTACCTGAAAGAAATCTGTGCCGATTATATTTCCAACATAAGCAACTTCATCCAGATTTCTTTTTATACAAATTCTTCCCGTCGTTGCATCTACAAAGCCGCTGCTGATTTCTTTTCCGGAAGCATCAACCTCAAAAAATTTTGAGAAATGTTCTCTTCGTTCCAGATTTTTAAAATAATCCCATTTATTGACATAGAAATACTCGCTGTATTGATATTTTTGAAGCTGTTTCCAGTAATTTTTTTGGCTCTCAAGAAATTTAGGATCATCTAATCTTCCGTATGCAAAGTATTGGTAAAGCATAAAATCTTCATAACTGTATTCTGCAATTTTATTGTTTTTAAAATCTATTATTGCAAAGCTCGTTGCATGATCGGGATTTTTTCCTACAGGAATTGGCTGTACAAGAAATTTGTCGTCACAGATATAAGTATCCGGAAAATCGGGACTTATGATTTTAAGGTTTTTATCCAGATAAAAAGAGGGATACGTGTCATCTTTTTTGTTCTCAAACGAGACTGTGATTTTAAAAAGATTAGAATTCTCAACATTATTTATCGTACTGAAACGGCGATTGTCCAAAGGCTCGAAAGTTTTATTATCAATAAAAAAACTGCCAAAGTTTTCCCCGTTATCATAGTATTCCGAGGCAGTTAAGTGTCCGTCACAATTTCCGATTCCATAGTTGACGAGACTTTTCAGAAGCGTTCCGTTTTTTGAATAAATATCCACGGTTCTGTAGTTGTCGCCTTTTGAAGATTTCAGATATGCGAAAAAAAAATTATTGCTGCAATCTATTTGCTCGTACTTGAAAGGAACCAAGACTTTCCCCAAATTTGTCATTACACCCTGATTGTTGCCTTGAAATGCTACGAAAAAATCTTTTTGGTAATAGTAGCTGTTGCTAAAATCCTGTACAAAGCCATTGTTGTCGATAAGCTTTTTCCCTGAATAGTTCAAAATTTCGTTGCGTATTTCAAGTCTTTTTATGCCGTCTTGAGAAGGAAGGGGTACTTTAATTTTAGCAGATACCAAACCATGTCGAAAATCGGAGATTGATTCGTATATTGTCGGGATTATTTCATGTCCGTTCTCATCAATGTATCCCCAACCATTCGATGTAAATACTTTTGCGGCTTTCTTTTGAGAATTTTCTTCAATGGGCATAAAATCTCCAATCAGCAGATAACGGTCGCTGAATTTGTTTTTCAGGAAATCTCCTTTTACAATAATATTTTTATGACTGTATTTCTGATAATTGCTCTGACCATAAAGTGTGGTCTGAAAAAGTACTACAGCAAAAAAAAATAAATTCTTCATACTTGTGGAAAGATAATAAAAAACCGCCTCAAATTATTGAGACGGTTTAAATTTATAAAATAATCTTAATGATTATCGTATTTTCTGTCCATTACAAAATCCTCCATGAATTTCGTCGTGTAGTTTCCTGCAAGGTAATCCTCGTGATCCATCAGCTGTCTGTGGAACGGAATGGTGGTTTTCACCCCTTCGATATAGAATTCCTCCAGAGCTCTTCTCATTTTGGCGATCGCTTCCTCACGCGTCTGAGCGGTCGTGATCAGCTTGGCAATCATAGAGTCGTAGTTGGAAGGGATCGTATATCCTGAATAAACGTGGGTATCTACTCTCACCCCGTGTCCGCCCGGGATATTCAATCCTGTAATTTTCCCCGGAGACGGTCTGAAATCCATATAAGGATCTTCGGCATTGATCCGGCACTCGATCGAGTGAAGCTTAGGGTAATGGTTGATTCCGGAGATCGGTGTTCCCGCAGCCAATAGGATCTGTTCTCTGATCAGGTCATAGTCAATAACCTGCTCGGTGATCGGGTGTTCTACCTGGATTCTCGTATTCATTTCCATGAAATAGAAATTCCGGTGCTTGTCTACGAGGAATTCGATGGTTCCCACTCCTTCGTATCCGATGAATTCCGCTGCTTTTACGGCAGCTTCACCCATTTTTTCACGAAGTTCATCCGTCATGAATGGGGAAGGTGTTTCTTCCGTTAATTTCTGGTTTCTTCGCTGTACGGAACAGTCTCTTTCAGAAAGGTGGCAGGCTTTACCATATTGGTCTCCCGCAACCTGGATTTCGATATGCCGTGGCTCCTCGATCAGTTTTTCCATATACATCCCGCCGTTTCCGAAAGCGGCTACCGCTTCCTGGATGGCAGATTCCCAGTGGTCTTTCAGGTCTTCTGCCTTCCATACCGCCCGCATTCCTTTTCCACCACCTCCGGCAGTCGCTTTGATCATCACCGGATATCCTGTTTCTTCAGCGATCTTCACGGCGTGCTCATAAGATTCGATCAGGCCGTCGGATCCCGGTACACAGGGAACGCCGGCTGCTTTCATAGTCGCCTTGGCGTTGGCTTTGTCGCCCATCTTTTCAATCTGCTCAGGCGTGGCACCGATAAATTTGATACCGTTTTTCTGGCAGATTCTGGAGAAATTGGAATTTTCGGAAAGGAATCCGTAACCCGGGTGGATCGCATCTGCATTGGTGATTTCCGCTGCTGCGATAATGTTAGGGATTTTCAGGTAAGAATCTTTGCTCATTGCAGGACCGATGCAAACCGCTTCATCAGCGAACCTTACATGAAGGCTGTCTTTATCGGCCGTTGAATATACCGCAACGGTTTTGATCCCCATTTCTTTACAAGTACGTAAAATACGCATTGCAATTTCGCCACGATTGGCAATTAATATTTTTTTGAACATCTTTCTGGAATTTTAAATTATAAATTTTGAATTTTAATTATTTTAAATGAAGAGCATCATCTAAAATTTATAATCTCTAATCTGGAATTCCTTAAGATGGATCTACTAAGAATAATGGTTGGTCGTATTCTACCGGAGTAGCGTCATCCACTAAAATCTTTACGATTTTTCCGCTTACTTCAGATTCGATCTGGTTGAATAACTTCATCGCTTCGATAACGCAGACTACTTTACCGTTGGAAACTTCGTCACCTACATTTACAAAAACCTCTTTATCAGGAGAAGGCTTTCTGTAGAAAGTACCGATCATCGGAGACTTGATCGTTACATACTTGCTGTCATCAGACGCAGCTTCTGTATTTTGTGCAGGTGCTGCAGCCGGAGCAGCAGCGGGCGCAGGTGCTGCAGCCATCTGCTGAGGTGCCGTGTGGTAAACTGCAGGCTGTGCATAAGCAACCTCGCTTCCTGCTAATGGAGTTTTAATGGTGATTTCGAAATCTTTAGTCTTGTACTTCACTTCAGAAACTTCTGCCTTGGATACAAACTTAATAAGATTTTGTATGTCTTTAATGTCCATAAAATTGATATTTGATTTTGGATCAAAGATACCAAAAAAACATAAAAAACAACAAAAAACCGCCAAATTTTATCAAAATTGAGCGGTTTTTGTATTAAAACGAGTGTTTTCGGGTGAAAACGGACTCTTAGTTTTCTTCAGTAGTTGCTACTTCTTTTTCCAGTACTACTTTACCTCTGTAGTAAAGTTTTCCTTCATGCCAGTGAGCTCTGTGGTAAAGGTGAAGCTCTCCTGTTGCTGCATCTTTAGCCAATTGAGGAACTACCGCTTTGTAGTGTGTTCTTCTCTTATCTCTTCTTGTAGACGATTGTCTTCTCTTTGGATGTGCCATTGTGTAATAACTTTTTTAATTGATGAGCGATGAGATTCATCATCTCATCATTAAACTATTTAATTTTTATTCTTCAAATTTTTTAACGCGTCCCATCTCGGGTCGCTTTCATGTTCTTCCTCGTCATCTTCTTTCGGACTGAACTTATCCAGGATGGCAAGGTCTTCCTCGCTTACGTTGGGTGAAATCTTTTTCATCGGAATGGAAAGAGCCACGTTTTCGTAAATCAGCTGGGCTACATTGAAGGCGTGGTCTGCAGCAGGGATGGTAATCACATCTTCTTCGCTGTCATCATACTCCTCTCCGAATTTTACCAGTACCTTAATTTCATTTTCAATAGGATGATCGAAATTTTCGTTGGAAATATCACAAACCAATTCTACCGTCCCTTTTACTTTGATCTCAAATTCCAGAAATGTGCTGTGCTTGTCCAGTAGAACATCCACCGCAATTTTAGGATTTGTAAATTCCTGTTCAGTGTCAAACAATTGAAAGAACTCTTTATCTATCTCAAACCTGAACTCGTGCCTGCCGGTTTTCAGTCCGGAAAAGCTTACGTCGTAGTTTCTTAACTTGTCCATAAAATGAGTGTGCAAAAATATGCAATTTTTTTATAATAACAAATAAAATTTCTAACAAATTAATTTTAAAATCTTCATTAAAGATTTAGGCCTCAGTTTCATCCGGCAGGTCTTCGTCTATCCCGTTATCTACTGCCATTTTCCTCGGCTGCATGCGGTTGCTCATCAGATCGTTGTACTCGCTTCGGTTTTTATAAATTTTCAAAGCTGCAAAAATAGCTTCCGTAAAACTTTGTGGGTCCGCCATATTTTTTCCGGCAATATCATATGCTGTCCCGTGATCGGGGGATGTCCTGATAAAAGGCAGTCCGGCCGTATAATTTACGCCTTCTTCATAAGCCAGGGTCTTGAAGGGGGCTAATCCCTGATCGTGGTACATCGCTAAAACCGCATCGAAACTTTTATATTTTCCCGGCTGAAAAAAGCTGTCTGCAGGGAAGGGTCCGAAAGCCAGGATACCGTTATCCGAAAGTTCTTTAATCGCAGGCGAAATGATCTCGATTTCTTCATGCCCGATAACGCCTCCGTCTCCGGCATGGGGATTCAGCCCCAGAACCGCAATCTTCGGCCGGGTGACGCCAAAATCCTCGATCAGCGTCTGATTCAGCATCCGGATCTGCTTCTTTATTTTGTCCTTGGAAATATTTTCAGCCACCTGGGTAATGGGAATGTGGTGGGTGGAGACGGCTACTTTAAGGTCGTCCGTTACCAGAAACATCAGTCCTTTCTTGTTGAACTTTTCTTCAAAATATCCCGTATGCCCGGCATGCTTAAAGCCCATTTTCACCATTTCATCCTTATTGATGGGAGCGGTTACCAATACATCGATTTCACCTTTCAGCAAAGCTTCCGTTGCTGCTTCCAGGGAGTCGATGGCCATTTTGGTAGATTCCTCCGTCGGCGTTCCGAGTTCCACCGTAGAATTTTCTTTCACCAGGTTTACCATGTTCAGCTTTCCAGGAAGGGCCTGTGAAGCCTCGTTGATGTAATTGAAATTCAGGTTGAGCTTGAAGATATTTTTCTGATAGGTAAATAATTTTCCCGAGCCAAAAATTACCGGCGTGAAAAAATCCGTGATGGTTTTGTCGGAAAGGGATTTCATAATAATTTCAGGACCGATGCCGTTGAAATCTCCGATTGAAATTCCTACTCTTACTGTATGGTTTTTTGGGCTCATTTTGATTATCTTTGAAGATTAATAAACTACAAATTTAGCAAAAAATAATATGTTCACAGGAATTATTGAAGCAGTCGGGATAATTGAGAAGATCGAGGAAAACGGAAGCAATATTGATTTTACTTTAACCTGCCCTTTTACCGATGAATTAAAGATCGATCAGAGCCTGGCCCATAACGGCTGTTGTCTAACGGTAGTCAAGATTGAAGGAGACCGATATGTGGTAACAGCCATTAATGAAACCCTGGAGAAAACCAATCTGGGAAAATGGGAAACGGGAACGGTAGTCAATCTTGAGCGCTGCATGAAAATGGACGGAAGATTAGACGGGCACATTGTGCAGGGCCATGTGGATAAGACCGGAGAAGTAGTGAGCATAGAAAATAAAGACGGAAGTTATTTTGTTACTATACAATACGAAGACGACGGAAGCTTCGTCACGGTTCCCCAGGGTTCCATTACCGTGAACGGCATCAGCCTCACCGTTGCAAAAAGCGGGGATACCCAATTTTCGGTAGCCCTCATTCCTTATACCTGGGAATTTACAAACATGAAACATTTACAGGCCGGAGATAAAGTTAATTTAGAATTTGATATAGTTGGTAAGTATATTGCTAGGTTAATTAAAAAGTAGCGGATGTCAATTAATATGTATAAGGGATATAGCTTAAGGAACCGTGTGTTTTTCGGCTTCCTCCTTGTATGCCTTTTAAGTGTTGTAGCTTCTTCGCTGGTCCCGTATTTTGTATTGCGGAAAAACTCTGAAAAACAGAGCGAAATCGATATGCAGAATAAAACCGGTGCCGTCATGAGATTCCTGGACTATGCCGTAAGCATGAAGCATACCGAAACCCGGGACCTTCCCGAACTCCTGGATAATAAAATCTATGAAATTTCAGATATCAATCAGCATCCCGTGGTCCTGTATGACTTAAGGGGGAATTACCTGGTCTCCAGTGTAGAGGGAGATGCATCTTACCGGAAAGCAATTCCTATAAATATTGTTAACAGGATTCTTGCAACGAAGGCAAGGGTGGATATAAAAGGGTATGATGCTTCCAAAGATGCCGTGCTTACCTCATCCTATTTATTGCTGCGGAATAATGACTTCGAGCCGATTGCTATCGTCTATATTCCCCTGTATCATGATGAAGGTTCTTACCTGGATGTTCTTAATACCTATCTGAAATATATTGTACTGATCGATGTACTGCTGATTCTTTTCAGTATATGGTTCAGCTGGGTGATGTCCAATAACCTGGCAAAAAATATCACCAAATTCTCAGACATGATCACGCGGATTACCTTATTTGAAAATGAGATGCGCCCGATCCGCTATTATAAAAATGATGAGCTGAACGCATTGGCACGGGCCTACAACCGGATGATCCTGCAGATTCAGGATCAGAAAGAAAGGCTCCGCTTTAAGGCATCGGAAGAAGCCTGGAGGGAAATGGCCAAGCAGGTGGCACACGAGGTGAAAAATCCCCTGACACCGATGAAACTGACGATCCAGAATTTTGAAAGGAAATTTGATCCCGAAGATCCGAATGTCCGCGAGCGGGTAAAGCAGATGAGTAAAACCATGGTAGACCAGATCGACCTGATTGCTACTGTTGCTTCTGCATTTTCAGAATTTGCCAAACTTCCTGAAAAAAATAACGAAACCATCAATCTGAATGCTGAAGTAGAAGATATCCTTCGGGTTTTCAATGATGAGAGCGTTTTCATGCATGCCAATAAAAGCAATATCATGATCAGCATGGACAAGATTTACCTGTCCAGGATTATTACCAATCTGGTGACCAATGCAAAACAGGCAGAAAGTGAAGAACGTAAACTGATTGTCAACGTAGATATCGAACAGCATCAGCGCCGGGTAATGATCTCGGTTCAGGATAATGGGGTAGGCATTCCGGAAAATATTTACGAAAGAATCTTTGAGCCGAACTTTACCTCCAAAAACAGCGGGATGGGGCTTGGCCTTTCGATGGTAAGAAAAATGGTAGAAGACTACAAAGGTGAAATTACCGTAAAATCCGAAGTAGGGAAGGGGACTACATTTACGATCACTTTACCCACCAATTTATAGTGAAACCTTTTATCTTCAGGCAATTTGAAATCCGGCAATCCGAGGAAGTTTTCCGGGTAGGCACGGATGGTGTTCTGCTGGGTGCTTCAGCTACCGTGTCTCATGCTTCAAAAGTGCTGGAAGTAGGTACAGGAACCGGACTGATTTCCCTGATGCTGGCCCAGAGGAATTTGAAGGCAAAATTTTTGGGAATTGATATAAATGAAGAAGCAGTAGAACTAACCCGGCTTAATTTTGAAAACTCGCCTTTTGCATCCAGGCTTAATACTATCTGCAAGGATTTTAAATCTTTTAATATACCGGAAAAATTTGATCTTATTGTGTCCAACCCTCCTTATTTTGAAGCATCGGATTCGGAAAAAGATAAAATTGCACGGCAAACGGTAGAACTGAATTTCCTGCAGCTGATTTCAAAATCAGCGAAGTTCCTGTCAGAAGAAGGAATTTTATCGGTGATTATTCCCGCAGAAGCAGGAAAAGGATTTATTGAGACCGCTAAAGAGCATGGATTAGTTCTGATCCGGAAAATCAATATCAAAGGCATTGAAACAGCAAATATCAAAAGGCTGATCCTTGAATTTTCATTATCTGAACAATCCTTGTCAGAATCGGAGTTTATTATAGAAAAAAGTCCGAGAAAATACTCGGACCCATATCTTGAACTCACTAAAGAATTTCATGTTTTCAGGAAATAAAATATTTGTTCCAGTCATTCCAACTGATTATTAATCTTGGCATAAGAAATTTCCAATGTCTGTTTTCCAGTTTGTTAAGGAGTTTGGACTTACATTCATAATCATATCTTATTCAAATAATTCAGCGGTATCCAAAACGGAAACTTTCCCGTCTTCACAACGGATGGCTTCGCCCGGGAAGTTCTGGATCATGTGGTAATCGTGGGTTGCCATGACGACGGCTGCACCGTTTTCAAGAGCAACCTGCTTCAGCAGCGTCATGATTTCATTGGAGGTTTCAGGATCAAGGTTACCGGTGGGCTCATCGGCTAAGATAAGATCCGGATGGTTCAGCAAAGCCCTTGCAATGGCGATACGCTGCTGTTCACCTCCGGAAAGTTCATGCGGCATCTTATGCTTCTTGCTCTTCATGTTCACACTGGCCAGGACTTCATTGATGCGGTCTTCTATTTTGGTCTTATCGTTCCATCCTGTTGCCTCAAGCACAAATCTCAGGTTTTTTTCAACCGTTCTGTCGGAAAGCAGCTGGAAATCCTGGAATACGATTCCTAGTTTTCTTCTCAGGTTCGGTACTTCCGAAGCTCTCAGCTTGGCAAGATCAAAACCTACCACTGCGCCATGTCCTGAAGCTAAAGGAATGTGTCCATACAAAGTCTTTAATAAAGAGCTTTTTCCGGATCCCGTCTTTCCGATCAGGTAGCAGAATCTTCCTTTTTTTATATTCAGGTTAACATCTGAAAGCACCGTGAAGTTTTTCTGGGCAATCTTCGCGTGCTGTAAGCTGATGATGTTGTCTCCGGCGATATGGGTATGTGGCATAATTCAGTTTTAAAAGTACTTTTCTAAAATATTTTTTCAGATTTTAAAAATAGGAAAAAGAAGACTTAAGAACCTAAATTTTAGGAAATTTTAACAACAAAAAATGCCTGAAAAAGTTCTTTTCAAGCATGATTTGTATATGATAATAAAAAGATTATCTCTTAGCGCGTGCTGCACTTACAGTTAAACTCTTTCTGCCTTTAGCTCTTCTCGCAGCCAAAACTCTTCTTCCATTTGGCGTAGACATTCTTTCTCTGAAACCGTGTTTGTTTCTTCTCTTTCTTTCTGATGGCTGGAATGTTCTTTTACTCATTACTTTATGTTTAAATCGTAATTATCTATTAATTTTCAGGTTGCAAAGATATGGAATTTTTTAAAAGTTGCAAATTTTCACAATATTTTTTTACAAATCTTCGCCTGTTTTTTCAATGGCCTTTTGCAAAGCCCGGTTATGAAGCGATTTTCTCCGCCGGTAAAAATAATCGCCGGGATTTATATAAAAGCTCTATCTTTGGAGACTCAAATTTAAAGAAAATAAACATCATGATGTTTACACCGGCAGAACTTTTAGAAATTAATACGTTACTTACTCCAGAAAATAGAATCGTTATCCTTACCCACTACAATCCGGATGGGGATGCGATCGGTTCCAGCCTTGGTCTTAAACATTATCTGAGAGCAAAAGGAATTTTTGCTGATGTCATTGTTCCGAATGATTTTCCGAAATTCCTGAAATGGATGCCGGAAGCTAAAAAGGTGTTGATTGCCGATTACAAAAGGAAGTTTGCTTTCGACCTTATTAATGAAGCGGATGTAATTTTCTGCCTGGATTTCAATGCGCCGTCAAGAATCGGTATCCTCGGAGACTGGCTGACAAATGCGAGAGGCAAGAAAATCCTGATCGATCATCACCAGCAGCCTGAAAAGTTTGATTTTGTTTATTCCGATACGGTAATTCCGGCGACCTGCCAGATGGTGTATCATTTCATCGAAGCGATGGATGATGAAAAACTGGTGAATAAAGATATTGCCGAGTGCCTGTACACCGGGATCATGACGGATACCGGCGGATTCAGGTTCCGTTCTACCAGTGCGGCGACCCACCGGATCATTGCCAACTTAATTGAGCATGGTGCCGATCCTGCCCTGATTACATCCAATACCTGGGATACGAATACGGTGTCCCGCCTGCTTCTTCTCGCTTTGATTCTGGGAAGAATAGAAGTGGTAAAAGACGGTAAAGTGGCTATCTTATATCTTACCAGAGAAGAACTGAAAGAATATGGCTTCCAGAAAGGGGATACCGAAGGTTTCGTAAACTACGGGCTGAGCATTCTCGGTGTAAAGATGGCAGCTTTCTTTATGGAGGACCTGTATGAGGACTTTATTAAAATTTCTTTCAGAAGTAAGGATGATATGGACGTGAACCAGTTCTCAAGGAAATATTTCAACGGGGGAGGGCACATCAATGCGGCCGGCGGAAAGTCCGATGAGTCTTTACAGGGAACCATCGAAACCTTTAAAAAGAGAATAAAAGCGGAGGAAAATCTGTAGATAGAAAAATAAAGTGAAGTGGAAAGGCGGGAATAGGGAAGCAGTATGCCGGAAGTTCCTTTCGTCGAAAACGAAGTCTTTTGTTATCCATTAAATGTAATTCTATTCAAAATTTAATAGTCTTACTTTTATTTTTAGTTCAATGACTAAATGAATTTGAAATGGATACAGTCGGATTTACCTTGTTTTAAAATCCCAAAGGGACGGTTTACTATAGAATAAGATAAAATCCTGTCAGAAGCGTAAACCTCTTATTCATTCTAACTGAGGGAAATTCTGTTTAAAACTCTGATTGATTTAGCCTTAATTTTATTTTTTAATGTACTCTAATTCACATTCATATTAAAATAATCCTTAAGCTAAGGAAAATTTTATTAAAATATAAGCCTGTTAATCCTTATCAAATCTTGAATACCCTTTTTCTTCAAGTTCCTTGCAGGTATATTCGTACACCTCCTGAAACATCATATCCAGAAATTTCTTATTAAACAGACTGAATTTCGTCATTTTGGGAGGGTCTAAAAAAATATCGCAGGACTTTGCTTTGGAATAAACCGATTTGGCGATTGCAAGATGCAGGATCCGGTCAAATTCCTTCATCAGGCTCATCTTTTCCAGGCTGTCGTAGCTGATGGAATTTACATGGGAACCGATCAGAAAATCGCACTTGTCCATAATCGGCTCGATCGGCAGATTATCCAGAACGCCGCCATCCACATAAATTTTTTCACCTATTTTCACCGGAGGCAGGATAAACGGGACGCTGGAAGAGGCCAGTAAAGGGGCAAACAATTCACCTTCCGAAAAGAAATCAACAATCCCGTGGGTCATTTCTGTTGCCGCTACATAGACCGGGATTTTCAGGATATTAAAATTATCCTGAGGAAAATAATCCGTAAACAGCTTCATGATGAATTTAGAACTGAAAATACCGTTTTTGGAAAGTTTAAGGTAAGACCGGGAAAAGAATGTGGTCTGCTTGACGATATCCATCATTTCTTCCGGCGTTTTTCCCAAAGAATAAAATGCACCGACAATGGAGCCTGCACTGGTCCCTGAGATAATGTCCGGTCTCAGATGGTACTCCTCCAGGGCCTTCAGGACGGCGATATGGGCGATTCCGCGCATGCCTCCCCCTGAAAGGGTGAGTCCGATCACCGGTTTCTTTTTTTTGGAGGACAGGAAGTCAAACATATCAGAATACCAGATGTTTCGGCAGGTTGTGGAGAAGTTCGGTATTGATGACGGCTGCACAGATGGCCGGTTTTTCCCAATGGCCGTTGTGTCCGCAGTCGAGGATGTAGGATTTGATATTGGTCCGGTCAGGGAGGTTCCTGATCATCACTCCGGTTTTTACGGCGTTGTCATGCTTGCCGGCAAGAATCAGGATTTTGGCATCCAGGTTTTCCAGGATATGTCTTTTATCCGTTCTTTCCACCATCCCTTTTGCAGAGGCTAATGCCCCAAGGTTATTGGTGGAAAGGGCAGTTTCCAGCGCGGTTTCCGTTTTTCCTTCCAGGATATCCTTCTCATTAGGATTAAAGAGGTTCGGTACGCCGGCTCTGGCATAATGAGCAAATGCATCCTTGATGATGCGGTAGCTTTTGATGCGCTGTTCTTTCTTTTCAGCATCATCGGGAAAATAGGTGGAGAAAAATAAAGTCAGGCTCTTTAGTGAGTCCGGATATTTTTCAGCGAATGCCAGGGAAACATAGCCTCCCATCGAATGGCCCAGCAGGTGGACTTTATTCAGGTTCTGGTCGTCCAGGACTTTTTTTACTTCTTCCGCCATCAGTTCCATCGTCTGCACTTCTGCAATGATCTCTGATTGCCCATGGCCGGGAAGATCGATTTTAACCAACGAAAAATCCTCGGAAAGATGAGGTTCCATATCATTCCAGATTGAAAGGTTTTCCATAAATCCATGCAACAGGACCAGGGTTTCCTTTCCGTTTCCTTTTTTCTCGAAGTTCAGCATAGTTCGTCAGTTAAAAGTGAATGTCAATATATTCAACAAATCCCGAACCATTTACCATGTCCTGCAGCCTGTATGTTTTTCCGCCGTCTTTAGACATAAAGGTTTTTGTTCCCTGCCTTACATAAAGTTTTCCGTTTTCACTTTCAGCTACGCTTTCAGAAATATTCCCTGTGAAATTCATATGCCTGTCGGAGACTACTGCCATGAAACCATTGATGTGCACATAACTTTTACCGGATCTTATATCTCCTTTGATGTTATAATGGTCGGCCTCTCCCTTTATTTTTTCAAAATGTACGGAACCTGGATTTTTTATCGAATTATGGGTGAATTGATGGGTTCCGCTGAAATCTTTAAAATGATTTTTAGACCGGATGCTGTCGTTGATCTTTGTTCTTGCAGCATTAATGGAATCTACTATTTTGGTACTGTCTGCTTTTTCCGAGGAAGGAGTGGTTTCTTTTTTAGAACATGAAACAAGTACGGATGCAACAGCGATTGCGGTTAAAAAGTTTTTCATTCAATAAAATTATAGTCAAAAATAAATAAAAAAAGAGCATCCTGAAAATGCTCTTCCTCTTTTATCGGGTTAATTCTTCGTAAACTTTCTTTTCCCAGGGCCTGATATCCGTAACGCCGTATCTTTCCTTTTTCGAAATCGCGATATTGTCCAGCACATCAACGAAGTTTTTATAATTGGCATCGTCGGTCGGCTCAATAATGATCGTGAAATTCTCTTTTTTAGGCGCTTTGTTGTAAGCTTCAGAGATAATTTTGGTAATGTTCAGCCCGTTGAAATCCGTTTCTTTCAGATTGTTTCTGTTTAAATCTTCTTTAGCCTGCTGATGATAAAATACCCTGTTTTCTTTACCGAGGATAAAAGTGACCTGATTTCTTACATCTACTACATTACCCGGCTGATGGGGGCCTTTTGCCGGCAATCCGAGATCCATGACGTTAGGTTTTGTAAAGTTCGTGGTAAACATAAAGAAGGTGATTAATAAAAATCCCAGATCGACCATCGGGGTCATGTCTACGCGGATCAGTTTTTTTCTCTGCTTGCTTCCGCCCTGCTTTTCCTGTGCAATTGCTTCTGCCATAATTATTAGTTTTTAAAAGTTAAACAGTTTTTAATAAAAGGTGTTAAATACTTACTTTAATAACGTGTTAGATACAAATTTCGTACCTGATAAATAAAATTGATATTAAATAATTAATAGTATATTGTTTTTTATGTTAAATGGATTGTCTGTCAGCGGGATAAAAATCAGAATTCCTTTGATGAATATTTTATGACCTGCCAAAACAAAAAAACTCACGCCTTTCAGCATGAGTTTTAGAAATGTTTTGAATTTTTTATTTATTCTGTTTGTAATAATTGACACCGCACTCAAGGAATTGTTTGAATTTTTCCTTTTCCATATATCCTGAAACCGGCGTGTTGATTACTTTTCCTTCCGGAGTCAGCAGTACATAATGCGGCTGGGAATTGTTGTTGAAATTCGCAGTCTGGAAGAGGCTCCAGCGGTCTCCGATGGTCTGTACCTTTTTCATCTGCCCGTCACCGAGATCGATTTTGGTCTTCTGATCTTCAGGAAGCTCTTCCTTGTCATCTACATACAGAGAAGCCAGCACAACATCGTTCTGAAGGATCGGTAAAATATCTTCCTGGCTCCAGACGAACTCTTCCATTTTTCTGCAGTTTTCACAGCCGTAGCCTGTGAAGTCGATCAGGATTGGCTTATTTTCTTTTTTGGCAATTTCAATGGCCTTAAAGAAGTCATGTTCGGGATGCATTCCTAAAATCCCGTCTTTTTCATCGTGGAAATAGCTGACGTTGAGCGGAGGCAAAATGCCGCTTAACAGCTGTAATTTCGGGCGTTCGGCAGGAATCAGTCCCTGGATCAGGTAGATTATAAAACCGATTCCCAACACACCCAGTATTTTTCTGGTGATGGAAATTTTAGGCTTTTTATCATCATGCGGGAATCTGATCAGCCCGAATAAATAGATCACTAATCCGATGGCAACAATAATCCAGATGGCAATGAAAAGTTCTCTTTTAATAAGGAACGTTTTGGAAACCAGGTCGGCTTTTGAAAGGAATTTCAGGGCCAGGGCCAGCTCTACGAAACCTAAAACCACTTTTACGGTATTCATCCATCCTCCGGATTTCGGAAGGCTCTGCAAAGCCTGCGGGAACAAGGCCAGCAGTCCGAAAACAATGGCCCATGCCAGTCCGAAACCGCCTAAAGCGAAAGTAAGAAGCATCGGAACGTTTGCCGAGCCGGTAATGGCGCTTCCCAGTAAACTTCCCAGAATCGGGCCTGTACAGGAGAATGATACGATTACGAGCGTCAGTGCCATGAAGAAAATTCCGATAATCCCTCCGGCTTCTTCCGCCTTTGAAGATTTGTTGGCGACCGCACTCGGCAGTGTAATATCATAATATCCGAAGAAGCTTCCTGCAAAGAAAATAAAGATGATAAAGAAAGCAATATTCAGCCAGACATTGGTCGAAATTTCATTGAATACGTTTCCGGCAATTCCGTCAATCAGATGGAAAGGTACGCTTAGCAAGACAAAGATCAACAGAATGAAAAACCCGTAAATCAGGGCATCCCTTTTTCCTTTTGCCGGATTTTTGTTCCCTTTCGTAAAGAAAGAAACCGTTAGCGGAATCATCGGGAATACGCAAGGGGTCAGCAGGGCAATCAGCCCTCCGATAAATCCCAGTAAAAGATACGTCCAGTAGTTTTCGCTGATCTTGGACGATCCGGTTCCGCAGTCCGTCAAAGGATGGGCAATATCAATGGATTTTATTTTCAATTGCTTAGGGTCGAGTTGGGCCGTTTGCGCCATTGGAGCAGTATTCTGAACCACAACTCCTAAAGTATCGACTACAGGCTGTACGGAATCTTTTGCCGGCGCTGCTTTTTCATCCGTTTTGGTTTCTTCGGCAGTGCCTTTTGGCATTACCTGTTTATTGAATTCCAAGGTGTTCGGGGCCAGGCACACCCTGTCGTCACAGGTCTGGTAAGTGATCTCCGCTACTACATCTCCAGGTTTTGTACCGTCTTTCAATTTGAATTTCTGCTTAAAACCCGCTGCATCGGAATAAAATACAATCTTACCTCCGAAAGCCTCGGAAAACTCTTCATGTTTTTTTCCGGTTTCCGTAAACTTCCCGATCAGCTCGATATTTTTTCCGGAAACCTTGTAGCTGGTCGGGATTCCGGTATCTTCGGGAAGATCTTTGGAATAAATGTGCCAGCCGCTTTCCATCGTCGCATTCAGTACCGCTTCGTACTGATTGTCGCCTAATTCGTTGATGGTAAATTTAAATTTTACAGGATTTTTGATTTGTGCATTGATGCCGGTTGCCAGAAACAACAGCACCAATAAAAACCAGTTTTTAAATTTCATTGTACTTCTTATTAAAAATTTTGAGAATAGTTCCGGTGTTTTCATCCCCGGAATATCGCCGGTCCTGCCGCAAAGGAATTACCCCGAGTACGGAGTTTTTACCATCGGCCAGGATCCATATTTTTTGCCTCGCTAAAATAGATAATTTTTCGTCCCTAAAAAACTTGGAAACTTTCTTTTTGCCTGAAAATCCGGACGGGTAAAACTCATCACCGTTCTGAAGTCTCCTTAAAAGCAAAGGAAAGTGAAGTTTACGGGCATCAAAATCCCAGGCAAAGCTTTTATTGATTTCCTCAATGCCCATTATATTTTCGAGATTTACCGCCATTTGGTTTTCAGAAAAATCAGGTTTTTCCACCAGGAGGATCTCTTCATCATCTTTTTTCGGTCCTTCGTCATCAGTCCTCTCGGTTAAAATCAATTCATCATAGTTCACCACCAGTTGGTAGTCTTTGGAAAAAAACCGGCTGCCGTTTTCAGCTTTAAAAATTTTAGAAATTTCTTTTTCCTGATCAAAACCGTACTTTTTCAAGATTTCAAATTTCACGAAATCGCTTTCCCGGCTTAACTGTTCTTTTGATAAAACTTTGCGGGATGTATCAAAGACCGTGATGCGTTTTTCTATTTCCCCGATCTGCTGCCGAACAAAATCTTTCGTCTGGTTTAAGTAAAGAGAACTCTTCCTGAAATTGTCTAAAAAGTGGTCATTGGTCTCCATGAGTTTTGGGACAATCTCATTCCTGATCTTATTCCTTAAATAATCATTTTTCCTGTTGGAAAGGTCTTCACGGTATTCAATCCCGTTTTCTTTAGCAAAAGCATAGATTTCCTCTTTTGTAAAATCCAGAAGCGGCCTGAGGATCCGGTTGCTGTTGGCCGGTATTCCGCTCAATCCGGTTATGCCCGCCGCTTTTGACAGGTTGATGATAAAGGTTTCCAGCTGGTCGTTCAGGTGATGGGCCGTCACCAGGAATTCCAGGTTCTCACTTTTTTGGATCCGTTTGAAGAAATCATACCGCAGTTCCCGTGCCCAGAGCTGGATGGAATGCTCAGGCTTCCGGTCTTTTCCGGAAACCGAATATAAATGAAATTTAATATGATGCTCTCCGCAGAACTTCTCCACCGTCTTCTGATCCCGTTCCGAATCCTCTCCACGGAGCTTATAATTGATATGCGCCACCTGGAATCTGATTCCCAATTCCTTAAAACAGAAGGCCAGTACCATAGAATCGGCACCTCCGCTTACGGCGAGGAGATAGCTTTGATTTTCAGGGGAATGGATCAGTTTATCCAGCTGGCTTTTAAATGCTGACAGGTTCAACATGGAAGTTTGAAATTTCTTTGTACAAAGATAACCTATATAATTAAAATGAATTTTGTTACCTTTGGTCCGTCTAAAAATGATTATTTATGAAAATTTTTAAAATTTTAGCAGTTTCTGCAATGGCGCTGGGAATGACTTCTTGTATCAGCAAAAAGCAATACGATGCCTTAAGCTCGAATTACAAGCAGTGTATTGAAAACGTAGGAGAAAGACAGAGGGAAATTCAGGATCTGAAGTCTCAGAATTCGGCACTTACCAGTGAAAATAATTTACTGAAGAGCCAGCATGATGCGCTGAAGTCTTCATTGGATGCGTGTCTTTCAAACACAGGAAAAAGTTCTGCCAATATCGATAAGCTGGTAGGGGAGATTAATTCTTCAAACTCTTATATTAAACAGCTGATTTCAAACAATGCGAAAAACGACAGCCTGAATATGGCCCTGTCTAATAAACTGAAGCGGTCTTTGGATAACGTAGCGGACAGCGATGTTCAGGTGAAAGTTCTGAAAGGAGTGGTTATGATTTCACTTTCAGACAAAATGTTATACAAAACCGGAGATTACAACATTCTGCCTGCTGCTCAGGAAGTATTGGGGAAAGTAGCTAAAGTAATCAACGATTACGATAAATACTCTGTGCTGATCGAAGGAAATACCGATAATGCTGCCCTGAATTCACCGAACCTGCCAAGAGACAACTGGGATCTTTCTGCTTTAAGAGGGACTTCAGTCGCCAAAATACTGCAGACTCAGTTTGGTGTGGACCCGGCAAGGATTACGGCGGGCGGACGTTCCGAATACAATCCTAAGGCAACTAACATGAGTGTTTCCGGAAGAGCGGAAAACAGAAGAACGGAGATTATCATTATGCCTAAGCTTGATGAATTCATGAAATTAATGGATATCGCACCGAAAAAATAATTTTCAGATCTCCTTAATCCATAAAAAAAGAAATCCCGAACAATTCGGGATTTCTTTTTTTAGCTAATCAGATGAATACTTTTAAATAAAGAAATACTCTCTGAAAAATGAATAGGATATTTCTGGTTTATTAGTTTTGCTGAAGAGAACTCCGGATGTCTTTTCAGCATCCGGAGTCTTTTGATTCTTGTGGTTAATTTGTTTTTTTTCTGCAAACATGTGTTTCTACCCTGCCATGCAAAGGTAGTTCTATCTGGAAACAAAACCATCCGTATTTTTACGGAATTTGCATCAGAAACCGGCCTGTTTTTTTAGAATCTTTGCCTTTATATCGCCGCTTTTGTTATATTTAATTAAATTTGAACTGCCTAAAACGTGTACAATGAGCTTTTTTGAAGAAAAAAATCCGGAGATGGACCGATATCTTGAAACCCATGCTTCATCAGAACCGGAAATCCTGAGAAAACTGAGACGGGAAACCTACCGGAAGACGACCCAGCCGCATATGATTTCCGGATACCAGCAGGGAAGATTATTAACGATCATTTCCCGGATGATGCAGCCGGAAAATATTCTGGAAATAGGGACTTTTACCGGATATGCCACACTTTGCCTTACAGCGGGAATGGCTAAAAACGGAAAAATTACCACCCTTGATGTGAATGAAGATTTAGCCTACCTTCCCAGAAAATATTTTGCAGAAAGCGAATTTTCCGGACAGATTGATTTTAAGCTTCAGGATGCCAAAGCATTTTTAAAAGAAACCGATGAGATCTTTGATCTGGTATTTATTGATGCCGACAAAGAAAATTATGCAGAGTATTTCAGGCTAATCAAGCCGAGAACAAAATCCGGATCGGTGGTGCTGTTCGATAATGTGCTCTGGTATGGCAAAGTGCTGGAGGAAAACCCTACGCAGAAATCCACTCAGGTGATCAGGGAACTCAATGATTTGATCGCCAAAGATGACGATTTTGAAAATCTTATTTTACCTTTGCGTGACGGGGTAAATTTTCTGAGAAGAAAATAGAACTGGTAGGTAAAAGTTGAGATAGATCATGATTTCTCAGTCTTAACCTAAACCTTAAACATAATATAAACGATGGATAAAGGAATTTGTAGTGTTACGGTAGCACCGGTCCGTGCAGAAGCATCTGACCGCGCAGAAATTGTGACGGAAATACTGTTTGGTGAAAGTGCAGATATTCTGGAAGTGAATAAAAACTGGACGAAAATAAAAATGCACTACGACGGCTACGAAGGATGGATGGATACCAAACAGCTCCGGCCGGTAGCCGATGAAATACTGGCTAAACGTAAAGTGACCGTCGTTACTGAAGATTTCTCCTCCGTTATGATGAACGACGGAAAAACACTTCTTTCGATGGGTTCGGAAGTAGAGTTTCCGGCAGTAGCTTCCAGAAGAAGCCACGATGTACGCGAAAGTATAGCGCTTACGGCAAAAGAATTTATCAATGTTCCCTATCTATGGGGCGGAAAAAGCTTTTTTGCGGTAGACTGTTCCGGTTTTACCCAGCTGGTTTATAAAATTCATGAGATCAAATTGCCCCGGGATGCTTCCCAGCAGGTAAACGTCGGGGAATCCCTGAGCTTTATCGGGGAAAGCCGGCCCGGTGATCTTGCCTTCTTTGAAAATCCTGAGGGGAAGATCGTTCATGTAGGAATTATGCTCGAGAACCAGCGGATCATCCATGCCTCGGGCAAAGTAAGGATCGACACCCTGGATTCTACCGGAATCTTTAATAAAGAACTGAATAAGCATACGCATAAGCTGAGAGTGATTAAAAGTGTAATCAAATAGCTGATTAACTACAGAATAAATCTAATAATACATGAATAAAACTTTACTTGAAATTACCCAAACAAAAAATATAGGTTTGTCTGAAGTTCTGGTCAATTGGAAAAACTATGACCAGGCCACGGTTCTTTTATCGGTTGCAGAACTGAAAAAAAGGAATGTTCCTATTAACGGCCAAATGGAATCTTTGATTTCCGGCTTTTCAGAGAATGCCGGAAAACCTTTCAAACAGCTGGAAAAAGAATTTTTTGAAATGAAAGGGGTGAAGGATTATACAGAATATGCTGCTGCCAATACGCAGGTTTTAGAGAAAAGCGATGAAGAAAGATTGTATCTTGAACAATTAAGAAAGCTGAGGATGGCTCAGATACAACAGCAGAATCAGAAACAAGCGAAGAATGATTTACTATACGGAGGATTATGGTTTGCAGGAGGGCTGATTGTTACCATTATTTCCCTGAGTAATGGGCATGGAGGGATAATCGCTTACGGCGCTGTCATTTTCGGGGGAATTCAGTTTTTCAGAGGTTTAAGCAAAAGCTAAAGGATGTCTTTATTATACAATATATTCATTAATCTGCTCATCTTCGGGATGAAGGTCCTTTCTTTGTTTGATGATAAAACTAAAAAGGGCGTTGAAGGAAGAAAAGAATCTTTACGGAAAGTAAAGGCAAACTTTTCAAAATCCGATAAAGTGATCTGGATGCATGCTTCCAGTCTCGGAGAATATGAACAGGGATTGCCGGTGTTGGAAAAACTGAAAGAAAATTTTTCCGATCATAAAATCCTGGTGACTTTCTTTTCTCCATCCGGATATGAACATGTCGTTAAAAGAAAAAATAAGGCAGATGTAATCTGTTATCTGCCATTTGATAAAAAGTCGTATATAAAAGAATTTGTGGATCAGTTTGATGTTCAACTATTTTTTACGGTGAAATACGATTACTGGTATAACCTGCTGGAAGTGTTAAAAAGCAAAGGGGTTAAGACTTATGTGATTTCCGCTTTATTCTATGACCGGCAATCATTTTTTACCTCCTACGGAAAATGGTTTGTAGAACAGCTGAAGATGAATATCGACTGGATTTTCCATCAGACTGAAATGTCCTACGCACTGGCTAAAACTGTAGGCTTAAGCCAGTCTTCCGTTACCGGCGATACACGGTTCGACCGGGTGAAACAGCTGAGAGACCGCAACAATCATGTGGATTTTATACGGGAATTCATCGGGAATGATATGGCTGTGGTTTTCGGAAGCTCATGGCAGGCAGAGGAAAAAATAGCGGAGGAAGTTTCACAGTTAAGTCCTTATGCCAAACTGATTATTGCGCCTCATGATCTCAAAAGGGTTCAGAATCTGAAGCAGATGTTCCCGGAGGCTCTTCTTTACAGTGAAATTGATAGGTCCGTTAAAAATTCTGATTCAACTGTTTTGATCATCGACAGCATCGGACTGCTTTCCAAACTTTATTCTTATGCAGATATTGCGGTGGTAGGCGGTGGCTTTCACGATGCCGGGCTGCACAATATCCTGGAAGCGGCTACTTTTGGTGTTCCGGTTATTTTCGGTAACCATTATAAAAAAAATCCGGAAGCCGATGAGCTGATTGCCGTCGATGGCGGCCGTTCCTTTGAAAATACCGGGCTTGCTGCCGATTTTGTATTGTTCCTGATCAATAACGGAGAGCTGCTTCAATCGATGTCTGAGAAGGCGGAAAACTTTGTATCGGAAAAACCGGAATCTACCGAACTGATTTTAAGAAAAATCTTATCTTAAAAATCCTCTGCTTCTAATGTCTTTGATCACCTGATCGAAATTCACGGGAATCTGATCGCTGGTCAGCCATTTGAAATCAATACCATTGTTGATGAAAAGCTTCGAGAGGTAATTGTTCCGGAGAATCTTTTCTTTCAGCGGATCCAGGTATTCATCGATCTCCATCCAGTAATCTGCGTCCAGTTTCCGGATCAGCAGAAGGGCCCTGACCGTCTTATTGATCAGGTACAGGTACAGTTTGTAGACATTGTCGAACCGCTGGCGGCTGAGATCTTCGTTATACTTCAGGATTTCATTCACCAACAATAAATTGAGGGTAACTTCTCCGAACTTATCGGTTGTGATTTTTACATGCTCCGTAATTTCCGCGCTTATTTTACGGATCACCGACAGGAAATATTTCTGGTTGCTGATGTATTTTGAAGCCTGAAGAACCTTTTCCTGAACCGTTTCTTCCATGTCATCCCGCTTATTATCCGTTGTTTCAGGATCAATCAGCTCAAAATACAGTTTTTTGGATAGAAGCTTGTCTTTTTTCAACAGTCTGAAAATCAGCCGGTCTTTTTCAGTAGAAGAAAAATTGCTGAGGGCGGCTTTAAACTCTTTTGAATATTCCATTCTTAAATTTAATTAAAAAATTTCGAATATTTCAGAAATCCGTTCATGGCCCAGTTCGCAGTGTAGTATAAAGAGGTAAGGGTAGAGAATCCCATGAATTCTTTATAGACAAGATACTGGTCTTTGATGATGTTTTTCTTTTTTCTCGAAACACTGTTTTCGCGCATCCTGTATTTGGCCAGAGTTTTATTCAGCGGATAGCCTTTGGGGATTTCTTTCAGCAGGTTCAGCCACATCACATGGTCTTCGCGCTTGCTTTTTATGGGAAAGAAAAATTTCCCGGCCCTCCGGGTGTCGTACATCGTTGAAACCGGGGCCAGCCTGCAGGTTTTAAGAAGATTGGAAAATGTAACAACCGTATCCGCCTCAAAGTCCTTTAAAATCGGTTCCATCGTATGCTCATCGCATCTTGAATAATTGCAATAGACCAGTTCTGCCTTGTTTTCCTGCATAAAACCGGTCATGGTTTCCAGGTATTCCGGGTACCAGAGGTCATCGGAGTCCAGAAAGGCAATATATCTTCCTTCCGCCCGTCCGAGGCTTTTATTCCGGGCATTTCCAGCACCGCCGTTTTGTTCCAGCACCTGAAGCTTGATTCTCGGATCCTTGTATTTTCTGATGATTTCAACGGTATGATCCGTAGAACGGTCGTCGGAAATCAGCCATTCCCAGTTTTCATACGTCTGATTCAGGACCGACTGTATGGTTTCCTCAATAAATTCTGCAGAATTATAGGAAGGCGTAATAATAGAAACCAGTTCTTTCATAGATGGATTATAGGAATTTTTTTTCATAAAAGTGCCACGAACTTACTCCTACGGCAATCACCACCAGCATGCAGGCCACAGCCATCAGATACGGGTTATAATCTCGGAAAAGGCCTAAGGCGGTAAAAGTCCGGATAATCGGGAAATGAAAAATATAAATGCCGTAGGTAAAATCACCGTACTTCCCGAAATTGTTCAGGAACTTGAGGGAATAGGCAAGATACAGCACAATAATCCCGATCATCATCGGTGAAAAAAACTGGATGTTTGTTATCAGATCGATCCACACCGTAAGAATGGCAACGATGAAAAGGGTATGTTTATGTCTGATGAACCATTCAAAATTAAAATAAATCAGCATTCCCGGAATGAAATAGGATAGCGTTCCCGGAAGCTGTTTGGCCATTGAAATTTTACCGAGCAATTCAAAATAATTAAGATAAACCAGTGATAGGAAATAGATAATGAGTAAGCTGATATTGCGGTATTTGTTATTCTTTCCGAACAGCAGGAAAAGCAGCGGGACACAGAAGTAATAGCTCATTTCTATTTTCAGGGTCCACAGGGCTCCGTTGACGGCCTGGTTGCCGAACACACCCGGAAGCCACGGGGCTTTGAAATTTAAAAAAATCGAATTCCAGAACAGGTATTTGTAAACCTGCATATTGCTGAAATATTCTCTGAAGGAATAAGTGCTGATCAGGCTTAAGAGAATCGCACAGAGGAAAACCACCAGCAGATAAGCCGGGAGAATTCTCCGGATCCTCTTTCTGAGATAGCTTTTTAAACCGGAAGACCGCTCATAGCTCCTGGCAATTAGAAAACCGCTCACCACAAAAAATCCGAAGACGGCAATTTCCACCGGGCTGTTTTCAAAAATTTTAAGTTCGGGAGAAGCGCTTAAGGCACCCAGATGCCCAACGAAAACGATAAAAGCGAGGAGAACACGGATGAAATCAAAATTATTTTTCGTCAGGTCTTGCATTTGTACTGTTTTGTGCAAAAATAGTTTTTTTCGCAGAATACAAATGGCTTTCTGATGACGAATGTTTATTAAATAAAGGTTATTCGAAAGATTTTATAATGCTCATAAACAGAAAATGATAAAATTTGATAATTTTTTTTCAAAAAAATTGTATAATAATATAAATAAATCATAATTTTAGCCCTTGAAAAATTTGAACATGAAGAAATTAGCATTATTATTTGCAGGTTTATCATTATTCGTAGCAACGGGCTGTAACGATGATACCACGGAAGTGATGGAAGCTCCGCTGGTAGGCGTGTGGCAGCCGATCAAGAAAGTAGTGACCACAGTGCCTACTGTAGGAACGCCGGTTTCCGACGGAATTTCTTTTGATACCACATGTCAGCAAACATCAAGATGGACTTTCTCTTCAGGAAATGCGGGAAAAAGAAAAGATATGGGAGACAGTACGACACCGGGAACCTGTACCCCGACTTTCGACAGAACTTTCAGCTATACCTATGATAAGGAAAGCAAAGCCATCCAGATCAAATATCAGGGGATCGTACAACCGGACCAGGGAAAAATCATCAGCATCAGCGATACTTCCATGAACATCATGATTGAAGATAAAACCGATCCTACGAAGTTCCATTCCGAAACCTATACTTTCAAGAGAATTCCTCAGTAAGCTTCTGAATAATTCAATACACTATACAGAATCTCATCTCAGGATGGGATTTTTTGTTTTATGAGATTTAATTCAAATTTAAATTTCCATTTCTTTTAAAATCATTATTTTTGTGAATATTGAATGAGAGATTACATTATAAACGTAATCCGTTTTCAAAAGTCTAACATCTAACATCTATAATAAACGTGTTTTACGATCATCAGCAGATAGAAAAAAAGTGGCAGAAATACTGGGAAGATAACCAAACGTACAAAACTTCCGACAGCACAGACAAACCTAAATTTTATGTTCTCGATATGTTTCCCTATCCTTCCGGGGCAGGGCTTCACGTAGGCCATCCGCTTGGATATATTGCATCTGATATCTATGCAAGATACAAAAGGCACCAGGGATTCAATGTGCTTCACCCGGTAGGGTATGACAGTTTCGGACTTCCTGCTGAACAGTATGCCATCCAGACCGGACAGCACCCTGCGATCACGACCGAGCAAAATATTACCCGATATGAGGAGCAGCTGCGGAAAATCGGTTTCTCTTTCGACTGGAGCCGCGAAGTAAGAACTTCCGATGCTTCTTATTATAAATGGACCCAGTGGATTTTCATTGAGCTGTTCCATTCATGGTATAATAAGGATACCGATAAGGCCGAACCTATTCAGACGCTTATTCAACATTTTGAAACAAAAGGAACACAGGGACTGAATGCCAACCAGAACGAGGAGCTTGATTTCACCGCAGACGAGTGGAACGCTGCTTCCAATATGGATAAAGAAGACATTCTTCTGAACTACCGTCTGGCTTACCGGGCGGAAACAACCGTGAACTGGTGTCCGGCATTAGGGACGGTTCTGGCAAACGATGAGGTAAAAGACGGAAAATCCGAGAGGGGAGGGTTTCCGGTGTTCCAGAAAAAGATGATGCAGTGGAGCATGAGGATCTCTGCTTATTCCGAAAGATTGTTGCAGGGACTAAAAACACTGGACTGGCCACAGCCCCTGAAAGATTCCCAGGAATACTGGATCGGGAAATCTCAGGGCGCACAGGTGAAGTTCAGCATCGAAGGGCAGAATGAAACGGTGGAAGTCTTCACTACAAGGCCGGATACGATTTTCGGGGCAACCTTCATGGTGCTGGCGCCTGAAAATCCTTTGGTAGAAGCCCTTACGACCGAAGCCCAGAAAACGGAAATCGAAAACTATATCGAAGAAACTTCAAAAAAAACCGAAAGGGACCGGATGTCGGACGTGAAAAACGTTTCAGGTGCCTTTACCGGAAGTTATGCCGTGAATCCTTTCAGCAATGAAAGAATGCCGGTTTTCATTTCGGATTATGTGCTCATGGGTTATGGAACCGGAGCGGTAATGGCCGTTCCTGCGCATGACGAACGCGATCACCGTTTCGCCAGGAAATTCAATCTTGAAATCAAGAAAGTCGTGGAGACGGACGAAGATGTTCAGGAAGCTTCTTTCGATTCCAAAGATTCCGTATGTGTGAATTCCGATTTCTTAAACGGGCTGAATTATAATGATGCCAAAGCACTGATTATTTCCGCTATTGAAAAAAGAGCAATCGGCCACGGAACCACCAACTACAGACAGCGGGACGCGATTTTCTCCAGACAAAGGTACTGGGGAGAACCGGTTCCCGTATATTATAAGGATGGAATGCCTTACACTTTACCGGTTTCTGCACTGCCTTTGGAACTTCCGGAAGTTGAAAAATATTTACCGACTGAAGACGGAGATCCGCCGTTGGGGAATGCGAAAGCATTTGCCTGGGACGAAATCAGCCAGAAAGTCGTGGATACTGGTTTACTAAATGAAACCACCGTTTTCCCATTGGAGTTATCCACGATGCCGGGATGGGCGGGAAGCTCATGGTATTTTTTAAGATACATGGATCCGCACAATGATGAAGCATTTGTAAAAAAAGAACTTACCGAATATTGGGGTCAGGTGGATTTATACATCGGCGGAAGCGAGCATGCGACCGGCCACTTGCTGTATTCCCGTTTCTGGAACATGTTCTTAAAGGACAGAGGATATATCAGTCATAGCGAGCCTTTTCAGAAGCTGATCAACCAGGGGATGATTTTGGGGATGAGTGCGTTTGTGTACAGGATCGATGGTACCAATCAGTATGTATCTAAAAATTTGGCCAAAGAATATCAGACCCAGCAGATCCATGTAGATGTCTCTTTATTAAAAGGAACCTCCGACGAACTGGATACGGAAGCTTTCAAAGCCTGGAGACCGGATTATGCGGATGCTGAATTTATTCTGGAAGACGGAAAATACATTACAGGCCGTGAAGTGGAAAAAATGTCCAAATCAAAATACAATGTTGTTAACCCGGACGACATCTGCGAAGAATACGGAGCCGACGGACTGAGACTATACGAAATGTTCCTTGGACCACTGGAACAATCCAAGCCCTGGAACACGCAAGGATTAAGCGGAGTATACGGATTTTTGAAAAAATTCTGGAATTTATATTTTAATGGTGAGGTTTTTGAAGTTTCTGACGACGAACCTACAAAAGCAGAATATAAAGTTTTACATACCTTAATAAAGAAGGTGGTTTATGACATCGAGAATTTCTCTTTCAATACTTCTGTTTCATCATTTATGATCGCGGTAAATGAACTTCAGAAAATAAAATGCAACAAGCGCAATATTTTAGAACCTCTTGCCGTTATCATTTCTCCGTACGCCCCGCATATCTGTGAAGAGCTCTGGAGCCTGCTGGGTCATAATGAATCCATCGAGTTTGAGAAGTTTCCAGAGCTGAATGAAGATTATCTGGTGGAAGATGAAATCCAATACCCGGTAAGCGTCAATGGTAAAATGAAGTTCAAAATTTCACTTCCTGCTCAGCTTTCGGCAAAAGAAGTGGAAGATGAGGTCCTGAAGGATGAAAAAATGCAACAGATTCTCGACGGTAAAATCCCAAATAAAATCATTGTGGTGCCTCACAGAATTGTGAATATAGTAATTTAAAAAAAAATTAACATTGGCAAATTAAAAAAAATGAAGGCTAAAATTTTTTATATTTTCAATGTAAATATAGAAATTGAAAAATATTGCCAAAAAAAAAGAATATAATTATAATATCGGAAGTGTATTAAAATTTCCTTATCAAAAAAAAGGCAAATGTTTATTTAAGACTCTTGCATTTTAATTATTTTTGCCTTTAATTTACATCTTGTAAAATTTTAAAACAATATAATTTAGTTAAATATGGAAATGAATGTTTCAAAAAATGATGAGCAAGTAATTGCTAGAAAAGCGGGAGGTTTAAACCCGGCTATTATTATTCCTATCATCTTTGCAATAGGAATTTGTATTTATTTATTCGTCTTGGGTAGCCCAGGAAACTTTAAAGATGCAGATAAGCTTGGTGCAGGATCTGTTGCTTTTTCCGATGTTGAAGGAAAAGACATTCACCCAGAGTCGTTCTTAGGTATTATCTACAAAGGAGGGGTTATCGTACCGATCCTTATTACCTTCATGCTTACCGTAATCGTGTTCTCTATTGAAAGAGCATTGGTTTTAGGAAGGGCTGCAGGAAAAGGAAACTTAGACAATTTCGTTATCCAGGTAAGAAGCTTGCTTAATCAGAACAAAATTGATGAAGCTTTGGAAGAGTGCGACAGACAGCAGGGTTCTGTAGGTAATGTAGTGAAAGAAGGTCTTACAACTTACAAGGCTTTATCTCACGATACAACACTGAACAAAGAACAGAAAATGGTAGCGCTTAACAAAGCGATTGAAGAAGCAACCACGCTTGAAATGCCGATGCTTGAGAAAAACATGATGATCCTTTCCACTTTAGGTACGGTTGCAACGTTAGTAGCACTTTTGGGTACGGTAATCGGGATGATCAAGGCCTTCTTTGCATTAGGTTCAGGAGGTGGTACTCCGGATGCGGCTGCACTTTCTACAGGTATTTCCGAGGCTTTGATCAACACGGCTTTAGGTATCGGTACTTCAGCAATCGCTATTATCCTTTATAATTATTTTACTTCTAAAATCGACGGATTGACTTATAAGATCGATGAGATCGCTATGAGCATCCAGCAGTCTTTCGCTGAATTTAACTAATCAGCAGAGAATTGGTCTAAGTAAAAAGAAGTTTAATTAAAAATCATTAATAATAATGGCGAGAGTCAAACCAAAAAGACATGGAGTAGTGACGGATATGACGGCAATGTGTGACGTTGCATTCCTGCTGCTTACATTCTTTATCTTGACCACTCAGTTTAAAAAACCTGACGTGGAGCAGATCAAACCGCCATCTTCAATATCAGAGAAGTTACTTCCTGATGCCAGCTTGATGACCATCAACGCTACTCCGGACGGAAAATTTTATTTCCAGCCCGTAGAGAATGCATCAGAAAGAATACAGCTTTTGGACAATATGGGTAAAAAGTACGGTGTTACTTTTGACAATAATGAAAAAGCTGCATTCCAGAAAGTACAGGCTATCGGCGTTCCTATGAACCAGCTGAAAAGCTATCTTGATTTGCCAGATGACGCGCAGAAGAATTTCAAGAGTCCTACCGGGATTCCTATGGATAGTACAAATAAGCAATTAGTAGATTGGGTAAAAGAAAGTCTGGCCGTTAATCCTGGTTATAAATTAGCCATTAAAGGTGACGTGACTACTGAATATCCGAAAGTGAAAAGCTTATTTGAGGGTTTAAGAGATATCGATTTTCTTAAATTTTGGTTGATTACATCACAAGAAGGTAAACCTAATGAATAATATCATTTAGAAATGGCAGAAGTACAAGTACAGGAAAAAGGCGGGAAAGGCGGCAAGGTTAGGTCCAAGAAGCAGAATACCCGCGTAGATATGACTCCGATGGTGGACTTAGGGTTTCTTTTGATTACCTTCTTTATGTTCACCACGACATTCTCTAAACCGAATGTGATGGATCTGGGTCTTCCGGCAAAACCGAAAGATGACAAACAAAAACCACCTCCAACCGAAATTAAACTTTCAAATTCTATTTCTTTATTATTAGGAAAAGACAATAAGATCTTCTGGCACCAGCAGGATAATACCTCGCTTACCGATCAGAATCTTAACGAAACGACCTTTGATAGAGAAGGGGTGAGAAAGGTGATTGAGCAGGCAAAAGCCAATGCGGCAGATAAATCCAAATTTACAGTGATTATCAAACCGACTGACGATGCCGTATACAAAAACTTTGTGGATATTCTTGACGAAATGGCCATCACCAAAAGTGAGCAGTACGGGGTTACCGATCTGAAACCTTGGGAGAAAGCTATTTACGACAGAAAAGTGGGTAATTCCGGAGCGGCTGCTGCTACAGCACCGGCTACAAAGTAATTTAAACCATAAAATTGTAAATCTATGGCAAATGAAAATGTGTACGATCCGAATCTTACTTTAGATGAGATCGTATTTGAAAATAGAAACAAGGAATATGGCGCGTATGATTTAAGAAATCAGTATCCAAAACTTCTGACAAAATCTTTTATCATCGGAACCGCACTGTTCCTTGTGGCTGCTTTGTCTCCATTCATTTATCTTACCATCAAAAGACTTACCGAGCCGCCTAAACAGGAAGTAAAGGCAGAGTTGGTAGATGTCCTGCAGGAAGATAAAATTATCGAGCAGCCGAAAGAAAAAGAACCACCTCCACCGCCACCTCCGCCAAAAGAGGAAAAAATCGAGGTTATTCAGAACGTAGTTCCTGAGCCTGTAAAAGCTCCAAAAATTGAAACACCGCCGCCGCCAATTTCCAAGCAGTTGGAAACGACGACCGGTCTGAACAATCAGGAAGGGGTGAAAGCTCCGGCTTATACACCGCCACCACCGCCGCCATCTACCGGTACAAGAACATCAACTGCAGAGGTTAAACCTCAGGTTAATGAAAACCAGGTGTATACGGAGGTAGAGCAGACTGCAGAATTCCCTGGTGGGATCAATGCATTCCGTAATAAGGTTTCAAGTAACTTCGACGGTTCTGCAATGAACGGAGATGAAGGTACAGTAAAAACAGAAATCACTTTCGTAGTAGAGAGAGATGGAAGTATCACCGATGTGAAGGCGTCAGGAGGAAATTCCGATTTCAATTCTGAAGCGATCAGAACAATCAAATCGATTAAAAACAAATGGACTCCGGCTAAAATCAACGGACAGTCTGTACGTTACCGATTCAGATTACCGCTGACTATGAATTTTGAAGGATAATTATATTATCTATCTTTTAAATAATACGAAAAAAGAGAAGCTTATGCTTCTCTTTTTATTTTTTTTGGTATTTTTGTTAGATGATGTTCAATTGGTTATCCCTCGTTACGGGGTTATTTTATATCGTTCTGGGAGGTGTTGTAATTTTTTACAAATTCTTCTTCACCGTACTGGAACCGGGTGTCGCTTATGCATTGGGTGCACTGCTTATTCTCTATGGGATTTTCAGGATCTACAGAGCAATTACAAGAATCAAAAGTTCAGGAAATGAAGAGTAGGATTACCATGATGATGCTGTTTGTTCTCAGTGTAATAACAAGCGGCTGTAAAAACGAAGATAAGTCGCCATCTTATCATAAAGGGGAAATGACGATTCTTACAGATGAATCTTTCAAAAGTGTAACCGAAGCTCTGGCGGAAGGATACATGATCAATTACCCTGAAACAAAAATTAAAGTTTCCACAAAAAAAGAGGATCTCGGATTTCTTGATTTATTGAATGATAAGGCAAGAATTGTTGTCATGTCGAGAGATCTGTCTCCTGAAGAAATGAAAACCTACAAGGAGCGTGTTGACCGTAATTTTTTACCGGCCCGCTTTGCTGCCGATGCCGTGGTTTTTATTGTTCCTAAAAATTCAACCAAAGAAAGTATTTCTATGGACGAAATAAGTAAAGGGATGCAGTCTGAAAACAAAGAGTTTATTTTTGACGGAACAAATTCCAGCAATCTTAATTTTGTTGCACAGAGGCTTAAGAAACAGCCCAGAGATTTAAAATTTTCCGTAATTCCCGGCAATAAAAATATTATTGAAGAGTTAAATAAGTATCCTGACAAAATCGGGGTTATCGGATTAAATACTTTCAGCCGGCCTTATGACAAGGAATCTGAACAACTTAGGAACAAGGTTAAGATTCTTCCTGTTGAAAGCCATGGGAAACTCTATGATACGGATTATGAAAACCTACGGAAAATGAATTATCCCTTTACCAGAGTTTTGTATTTTTTAACAAATGAAGGCAACTTCAACATTGCTAACGGTTTTATCCGGTATTCCTGCACCCAGCTTGGGCAGATGATCGTTCAGAAAGAAGGATTGCAGCCTTATAACCTGTACAGAAGAGAAGTACAGATGCGTTAAAAAGTATTAAATTAATCCTTTAACCAAAATAATTATAGTATTTTGGTCTGGAAATTGTGTCAATATAAATCGAAATTTAGATTAGAATTATAAAATGAAAGATATAATGAATATGAATGTAAAGAAGATTGCCTTTGGTGCGGCAGTGGTGTTTTTTACCAACTTTGCCTTTGCGCAGACCGTACAGGACGGGATCAACAGCGTAGACAGCGATAAATATGCTCAGGCAAAAACTAATTTTACGAACATGATTGCTTCAGCACCTACGGCTGAAAATTACTTCTACTTAGGAAATACCTATTTAAAACAAGGGGAGCCTGATTACGCAGCGGCTACCGATAATTTTAATAAAGGCCTTGCAGCAGACAGCAAAAGCTATTTAAATAAACTTGGACTTGCCACCGTAAAGCTCGGAAAAGGTGATAAAAATGCAGTAGCCGAGATCCAGAAAATTGTATCGGATTCCCGTGAAAAAGATGCTGAAGTACTTTTCAGAGCTGCTGAAGCGTTGACTTTATTTGAAAAGAACAACTCGCCGGACCTTGCAATCCAATTCCTGAATAAGGCTATTGAAAGAGCAGAGAAGAAAGGGGTTCCTGCCTATTATTACTATACTTTAGGAGACGCTTACCGTCTGAAAAGAATGCCGGGAGATGCAATGACTGCTTATGATAAGGCACTTCCGTTAGCAAAGAACAAGGCTTCTGTTTATACAAGAATCGGTACGCTTTGGATGGCTGCACAACAATGGCAGCAGGCAAAAACAAGTATTGATAAGGCAATTGCAACTGATCCGAGCTATGCTCCTGCTTATAAAGCATTAGCTGCCTATGACATTAGATACCAGCAGAACGCAAAAGCAACTCAGGATCTGATCAACTATACAAAATATGCGGATGAAGATCCTTATACCCAGCTGGAAATTGCCAAGCTTTATTTTACCAATGAAGATTATGCAAACTCCAAGCAGGTATTGGATAAAATTTTTGATAAGATCAATGATCCGATCAAATTTAAACTGCGGGCTTATCAATTGTATGCCGATGGAAAATATGCGGAAGCCAAGCAAAATATGGATAATTTCATTTCTCAGGCTGAAAAGTCGAGAGTGCAGCCGGCCGATCAGGGGCTTCAGGGACTTATCGCTGCAGGTCTGGCTAAAACGGAGACAGATGCAGCTAAGAAAACAGCTTTGATGACGGAGGCTCAGCAAAAAGTGGCAATTGCAAAAGCAGCTAAGGACGAGACGCTGAAATGGGATATGGAACTGGTGAAAATTGCCGGAGGAGGCGGAGCTTCCCAGGCTGATGTAGATGCCGGTCCGACAAATCCTGTAATTGAAGGGTTAAAGCAAAAAGTGGCTGCCAATGCGCAGGATTCAGATTCTCTGTTTAAATTGGCAACAGCTTACCAGGATGCTAAAAACTGGAACGGAGCGATCATGACATGGCAGAAAATGAATGCCCTTCTACCGGATTGGGCACCTGGATACTACAGCTTAGGGTATTCTTACCAGCAGGCGGGAAACAACGATGCAGCAAAGATGGCTTACGAAAAATTCATCAGTACGGTAAAACCGGCTGATCAGGAAGCTAACAAGCAGACTTTAGCATATGCTTACTTCGCAGTAGCGTACATGAACAAAGATTCAGATCCTGCAAAGGCTAAAGAATATGTTGCAAAATCAGTTCAGCTGGATCCTACTTATCAGGATGCTGTAAAACTGAATGCAGAGATCAATAAATAATTTAATTTTAAATTAGAGATAATAGACTTCCCATCCTTAATGTTTGGGAAGTTTTTATTATTAATCTTATCTTTGAAAATATGAAAACAGATATACTTGCATTTGGGGCACACCCGGATGATGTTGAACTGGGATGTGGCGGAACGATTGCCAAAATGGTATCGGAAGGAAAAACCTGTGTGATTGTGGATCTTACAAAAGGAGAACTCGGAACGCGGGGTACCGAAGAAACCCGGAAGGCTGAAGCTGACGATTCTGTCAAAATCCTTGGCGTTTCAGCCAGGGAAAATCTCGGGATGAAAGACGGATTTTTAGAAAATACTGAAGAATACCAGATGAGGATCGTAAAAATGGTCCGCAAATACAGGCCGGAAATCGTCTTGGCCAACGCCATTGATGACAGGCACCCGGATCATGCAAAAGGAGCGAAATTAGTATCGGATGCGTGCTTTTTAGCCGGCTTACGGAAAATAGAAACTGTTCTCGAAGGGGAAAATCAGGAAGTATGGAGACCCAAACATATTTTTCATTATATTCAGTGGAAAAATATCGAGCCTGAGTTCGTTATCGATATTTCGGAGCATCTGGATAAAAAAATTGCAGCCTGTATGGCTTTCAAAACCCAATTTTATGATCCCGCTTCCAAAGAACCTCAAACGCCGATTACCTCAAAAGACTTTTTTGAAAGTCTCACCTATCGTGCACAGGATTTAGGAAGACTTTCAGGAGTGACTTATGCTGAGGGATTTACGTCTGAGAAGCTGATTGCTTTGAAAAATTTTGACGGAATAGTTTGGTAATTAAAAAATCTTTCCTATATTTGCACTCACAAAACGGTGATTGTAGCTCAGTTGGTTAGAGCGTCGGATTGTGGTTCCGAAGGTCGGGGGTTCGAGACCCCTCATTCACCCAATTAAAAGTACACTTTTCAAAAGTGTACTTTTTTATTTTATTCCGGTTTCAGATCGAAATATCCTGTGATCACCGTTCAAGATCTCTTTTATTTAACTTCTATATTATTGATAATTTCTGATCACGCGCAAAGCTGGGGACTAAGCAAAAAGTTTTATTGACTTGAAAGATAATAGCGACTTTCATCTTGCTCCATTAAACGATATCGTCATTTCCAGAATTTATAATTTCGGGATGATGATAATATTCACAATGATCAATTGCTGAATGTAATGTGTCATGCTGAACCAACTTATACACCATTGTGGCCGAAAACAGTCGGGTGCAATATAATCTGTTCTTAGCGCCGGTAGTGTTTGAAAGTTTCTCCCTGTGCGGCATCAGTTTTTACATCTAAATGTCAGGTACCAGTTCTGCCTTTGAAATTATTCCCTAGATTTGTAAAAACAAAACCATTAAAATCATTAAACATTTATGAAGAATTATCTACGCATTGAAAAATCACTTCATGCTCATTTTTATAAAATCCGTAAGTTCACTTATTTTATAATCTTGATGAGTGGTCTGGCTTTTGCCCAAAACAGGGAATCGGCTTCTGAAATTTTTTACACTCCAAATGGGATATTTGATCAGGTTTTTGATACCGGAAGTAGAATATCCCGATTGTCTGAAATCGAAATACCGAAAACCCATTCTACAAAAAATGGTAAGACAGTATTAAATACACCGTTTTTTACATCCGGTATTTTCGAACTTTATTTTGAAAACGGATGCGGAATGGAAATTGTGGGAAATCCCTTGCATGATCAGAGAAGGACCATTATCCTCCAGGCGTTTCAGGACCTTTCGGATTTTATCAATACCCCTTTAAAGACCACCGGGAACAAAGTGAAGTTCTGGATACGCAGTCCTGCTGCTGTCGGTCTGGCATCAGGCAAAGGAAGTTCTGCAAGTGCTTATTACAGTTTTCCGACATTTTCAGCAGGAATGAGTAATCAGAATATCGATTTTGGCGGAATCCTTGATAACGAAATCTGGAAAACCATCCATACCGGAGTTGATTCGTATGCCAATACCATTCTGCCTCTTATCAACACCAATAGTACGGGAAATTTTTATCATGGATGGGCCTCTTTCAATTTTTCAGGTACCGTGAGCTGGAATTTGGATTACAATAAATATAATGCGGCCACTTCTTATCCTTCCAATGCGCTGGATTTTTATTCAACAATAATTCATGAAGTTACGCATGCTCTGGGATTTGTAAGCTTTATGAAAGATAACAATACCAGTACTTTCTATAATAATCCGGGAAATTATTTTACCAGGTATGATAAAAACCTGAAAACAGGTTCGGATTTACCTTTAATAATTAATGTTCCTGCTACTGCCGGACAGATGTACCGGTTTATTTATAACCCGGCTATTACCGGAACTGTCCTGTTTCCGGGCTGTACTTCATTTCCACCGGTATATAATGGGAACAGCGGTTCATATAATTGCTCTACTTCTATGAAATATGCAGGTAGTGTCACTGTACCGGTCTATACGCCGGCCTGCTTTGAATACGGAGGCAGTCTGAGTCATTTTGAAGACGCCTGCTACAATGGAAACTCCAATGACCAGTATTTTATGATGAGCGATCGTGCTTCAAACGTTTTTGCAAAACGAACGCTGACAAATGAGGAGAGGCAGGTATTATGCGATATTGGCTACAGCCTGCAGGGTACTTTTGGAAGCCCGGGTAATTTCACGTACAAAAACTATGGGGCAGCAAGCTGTGCAGGGATACCGGTCGGAGGAGTAAATGATGGCTTCTCAGGCGGAGCGTATACTTTTCAGGGCAATGCAGGCACGGATATTACGGTGAATGGAATTTTGAGTAATGATTATACAGCGGGCTCACCATCCGATTTGAGATTTGAATTTGTTCAGGATCTCTATGATCCGGATGCCGTTATCTCAGTAATATCCAATACTTCTTTTACCCTCAAGTCTTATGTTCCGGGTGTGCATTTGTTACGGTATGTACCTTTTGATCAGGTAACCGGCCAACGGGGAAATATTACTTATATTTATGCGAATGTCTTTAATACCTGCACCGGTAGCATGCAACCCAATTTAGTGCGGAATGGCGATTTTGAAGAACATACCTATGCGCCTACCGGTACCAGCCAGATCTACAAATCATGCGGTTGGCAATCGCCCGCCTATTTCCCGTCTCCTGATTATTTTAATACAGATGCTACCAACATGCAGGTCCTTATTCCTTCCAACCTTTTTGGTTATCAAACGGATAAAATTCCCGGGCATCATGCTTATGGCGGCATGTTGATAGATGCAAACAGACCCAATGTACTGGAGAATATTTACAGTGAATCCCTAAAAACCGAGCTGATAACCGCCTTGCTTCCGAATACCCAATATCAATTGTCTTTCGATGTATCAAAGGCTTACAATTATCAGTTCAATGCCATTAAATTTCAGGCATTTATCAGCGATACCGATTTAAATTTAACCACAGCAGGGATCATTCCCGCTTCTTATATCACTCCGGATCAGGTTTTTTTAACAAATCCGGCGTTTACAGGAAATTCTTCCATTACCACATGGGAAACCATCACCTTTACATTTACGACCGGTAACAATCCCAACTTAAAATACCTGTATCTCGGAGGATTAAATAATGTACAGGTGCAAAATTTCAACGGTCCTGGTGTCTATTATTTTATTGATAATGTCTCGCTTATTCCTTTTTCTCCGGAGCTTGGGCTATCAGAAACAGAAGCAGAGGATAATGAGGTGGATATTTTTCCTAATCCTGCCCATTCGGTCGTTAATATCAGAAATCGGAAATCCGGTATAAAATCGGTTGAAATCTATGATATGGCAGGAAGGGTTTTGAGGTCCGTAAAAGTTGATAAAAAAGATATTCAGATTAATATATCCGATTTTCAGGCAGCGGCCTACCAGATTAAAGTAATTACGGATAAAGGCAGCAGGGTAAAAAAAATCATTAAAAATTAAATCGAACAAAGTACCGGATGATCCGGGCAGCAAAAAAAAGTACATTTTTTTAAGTGTACTTTTTTTATTGTCAGACCTGGTAAAAGAATCGCTTGAATCACAAATCACCTGTTTCTGCTTATTGATTTTATTCTTATTTTATTTTTGGAGCTTTTTCCCGCTTTCCGTTGCAATCTTTTTTTTCAAAAAAGGATTTTCACTGCAATCGGGGCTATGAATTCCGTTTATGCTTAGAAACCATTGAAAACAGAAGAGCCCACAGCAAAAAATATTTTCCTATTTTTAAGAATACAATCTCAGAATATATGGAAATAAAGGTAACGGTAAAGCAACTGGGCAGAAAGCATCCGGTGCTTTCGGAACAGCATCTCGAAATTGATTACGATGGAAATTCAATTTCCCTAGAGCAGCTTTTAAAGTTGATCGTTCAGCAGCAGGTCGGAGCATTCAATGCAAAATCCTTTGAAACGGAGGATCAGGACCAAATCCAGGCACCGCTTGAAAATTACCTGAATATTTTAACCGATACCGGTAAGGCAGGGTTCGGCAGCATCTACAATGAAAAAAGAGCCGATCTGGAAAAAGCCCGGGAAAATGCCATTCAGGCTTTCGAAGACGGAATGTTTGCCGTTTTTTGCGGCGAAACCCGGCTTGAAAATCTTAAACAAATCATCGACCTAAGTACACAGCCAGTTTTCACATTCATCAGACTGACATTCCTGGCTGGAAGCTACTGGTAATTTATCACACCCTAAATCACAGAAACTATGGAAATCAGCGAAAAATTAAAATCGAAGAAAATCGTCGATTATCACAGGAATTTAAAAAGCGGACTGAAAGATCAGGCTGAAAAAGGAATATTATCCAAACTCTTTTCCAAACCCAAACTGAAAAAAGAGATCGCGGAATTTGGCTTGTGGCTTCTTAAAAAAAAGGACAGTTACGGAGAAATTACCCTGGGTTCCCCTGAAATCGAAGAAATAAAAAAGTACAGCACGCACAATATCTGGGAAGATAAAGAGTATTTCGGTTTATTGGTGTATTTCTTTGGTGACCATGCAGAACTTGCGAAATATGCCTGGAACAGAATGCCTCACAAAATGTACCAGACGGGGTATGAACGCCGCTCTTTCCGTGCTCCCGATAATGAGCGGTTCACGCTGCTCAATCAAATCAATTTAATAAGGAACCTATTGGAGCCGCCCAGTCTCTACAGCTATGATTCCGGTACGCAGTATTATGACCTGTCCCTGGAAGAGCAGATTATTTACGATAGCCAGCTGTCCGGTAACGGGAGCCGGTTCTACCTATGGTCGGCAGCCATTGACACGGGAAATGAAGAAATCTATCAGCTGATGGAAGATATTATTTTCAACAAGCATCCGGAAGGAAAAGTGTCCTCAGGCATCATCCGTGCGCTGCTGAACAGTGAGCAGCAAAGGTGCTGGGAACTTGTGGAAAAGCTCCTGCTGGCTGCACAAAGGCAGGAAGGGCTGCGGCAGACCATTCTGGAAGCTCTTGATGAAACCGATACCCAGGCATTACAGTATATGGTGAAGGTGATCGAGGACAATAAACTGACGCGGTTTTCATCGGTGGTACGGGCAATCGGAACCTGGACGGGCTTAGGCTGGGAGTCTGAAAAAGAAACGGTAGTGAAGAATATGGTTTCACTGGCCAACCGGTATTTCAGAAATCCGGATGAGATTCCCGCAGCGGTACTCAGCAAGAACAACAATGAGGTATATATGGCATTGTGGGTACAAGGGGTCTGGGATGTGGAGCAGACCGTTCCTTATTTACATGAACTGCTTGATAAAGGAAATGTGGAAAAAAAATGCCTGGCCGTAAAATTCGCTATAGAAACCCGAGATCCTTATATCCAGATGCCTGTTTTTTATAAAGCAGTACAGCAGGGGGATCCTCAGGTTCTGGCATTTGCCGGAAGCACCATGAGCAATCTGCTGGCAGCAAACGTAAAATCGAAATTCTATATCGGCAATCCGGATTATCCGGGGTTGTTTGAAAAGCTTCATGAACTGACCCAAAAAATAGCAGCTAAAGAAACAAAATTTGAAGGAAAGGTTTTCTCATGGCAGAATGCGGTCTTCAGAAAAAGTGATCTGTATGCCTCCATGTTCTATCTGGTGGGAGAAGACGGTAAAAAACTCGATCTGGTGCTGTCTTATTTCGATCAGTTCGATCTGACTTTAAGGGAACAGCTCACCAGAAACATTCTGAAGGACTTTTACTGCTACTCGTATTCATATAATTTTGAACAGAAGGATAAAAAGGTGACTCCATTCCAGAAAGAGTTTGCCTTTAAAATCATCAGGGAGCGTGGAGAATCTTTAGTGGCTTCGGGGATCAATGTCCTCCAGCAGAATCCTCTGGATCAGGATGAAGCGATGACTTTTTATGACCTCTTCAAAAGGAAAGGCGGCACCCTTCGTCAGAAGCTGATCGAACTGATGATCAGACAGGAAAATCCGGTACTCATTCCTCTGATCAGTGAAATGCTTACCGGAGGGGATATCGAGCAGAGAACGGCTGCATTGGACATCATGCTTCAGCTCAGGAAAAATAGCAGGATGCCGGAACAGATCAACCGTTGGCTTCAGCAATATTCGGAAAAGGTAAAAATTTCAGAACGGGAGCAGGGGTTGCTGGATCAGCTCAGTCCGTCCGCAGACAGGAAAGTTCTTTCAGCAGAAAACGGGTATGGTTTTTATAATCCTGCCGAAGTATCGGAATATAAATTACCGGAGGTGGAAGCCGGTTCCGTCTATGCGAAAGCTACGGCGAAGGATCCGTACGGATTTACCCGGCCACTGGATCACATTAAGAAAGAATTGCTTGAATTAAACGATCTGTTCCTCAGCTACAAAGACATTGAATATGAAACGGAAAGCTGGGAAGGAGCGATGGTCACGGAACTGATCGGCAACAATTTCCGTCAGATCAGAAAGAATACAGACGGTTTTACGGGTTTCCAGCTGGCAGAGAATTATCCTTTGCATGAGGTATGGGAACAGTGGTATAAAGATTCAGGATTACAGCCCCGGGATTTGTTCCTGTTAACCCTTGCCGAAAGCTGTGACCGGAAAAAATTCAGGGATTTTTTAGAAAAGTATGTCTTCTACTACAAAGATATCATGCCTAATCCAATGGAGAATACGTACTCATGGAATAATCCGCTGGTTACCATACTGTACTCTTTGCAGCAAAAATTTGTTTTTGAAGAAAAAGCTGACTTCCTGATCGGTGCCTGCAGTATCTTGTTTGCCCGTCTTCCTGAAGAAATCATCAGTTATAAATCAAAACAGAATGAATATTATTACGGGCGCAGTGGCGACGGCTGGCAGCAGCAGCATTTTTTTACGGTATTTTTACAGGCCATCCCACTCCGGCAGTTGAGCGACGAACAGTTTGTGAAAGTATGGAACCTCCATCGATGGATGCAGTTTAACGGACTCAGGGAAAATATCCCGCATACTGTTCCGGATGTCTCTCTTTTCGCAAAGGCCTATGAGCTAGGCCTGATTACCAGGAATGATTTGTACGAAGGCGTTTTAACCGCAGATCATGCGATAAAGGAACTTACGGTGCTCCCGTCTTATAATCACGGCAAAAAATACGATGAAAAATTTCCATTCCTGAAACCTGTTGTTAAAGAGATACAGGATAAGTTCCTTGATATCGAATTGATCCGTGGTGATGCCGGTACGCCGGTTTCTCATTTTGTTGAGAAATTCCAATCCATTTATGGTGCGAAGCGGTTTGTACAGATCCTGAAGGGTTTGGGCAAAACGAATCTATATGCCAACTACATCTACAGCTACGGAAACGAAAGCATGACCAAACAAAAGCTTTTTTCTTATCTGCTGGCTAAATGCTATCCGCTGGATACCGATACTCAGGAGTCTTTTAATGGAATGATCAAAAAAGAAGAGATTCCCGGGCTCCGTCTGATTCAGGCTGCCGTATACGCGCCGCAATGGCAGAAGCTGATCAGCAGTTATTTAGGCTGGAAAGGTCTGGATTCTGCCATCTGGTGGATGCATGCCCATACCAAAACAGGAGCTTATGAAGCACAGAACTCGGGGCTTGAAAGCGAGGTGGCCAAGTATTCCTCGGTAGATATCCAGGAGTTTAAAGAGGGTGCCGTAGATAAAGACTGGTTTACAAAAGCCTATAAGGAATTGGGGAAAGCACGCTGGGAAATGCTGTATGATTCTGCAAAATACATTTCCGACGGAAACGGGCACCGCAGGGCAAGGCTGTATTCCGATACCCTGACGGGGAATTTAAAAATAAAACAAGTCATTGCCAAAGTAAAAGATAAACGGGACCAGGATTATCTCAGGGTGTACGGATTGATTCCTTTAAGCAGGACCAATCGGGAGAAAGACATCTTGAACCGGTATGAATACCTCCAGCAGTTCAAAAAAGAAAGTAAGGAATTCGGATCGATGAAGCAGGCGAGTGAAGCCCTGGCCATTCGTGTGGCACTGGAGAATTTAGCCAGAAACGCAGGATACCCGGATCCGATCCGTCTGACCTGGGCTATGGAAATCCGGCAGATTCAGAATCTTTTGTCAAAGGAAACCCAGGTTACCATCGACGGTGTAACTGTTGGGCTGATCATCGAGGACGACGGAAAAGCGGAACTGGCGGTTTTCAGGGAAGATAAGCAATTAAAGACGATCCCCCCGAAAATTAAAAAGGAAAAAGCGGTCACCGAACTGGCCAACAGCCGCAAGATCATGCGTGAACAATGGAGCCGTTCCAGAAGAGGGTTAGAAGAAGCAATGATCCGCGGGGATGAATTTCTATATGCTGAAATCAGAAACCTCTTCGAACATCCGGTTATTATAAGGCATCTTGAAAAACTGGTGTTTATTTCAAACGATCATAAAATAGGATTCTTCCGTGAGGGCAGCCTTGTGGATGCCCAAGGGCAGATTCATGAACTGGATGAAAGCAGTACCCTGAGGATCGCACACTGTACAGATCTTCATCAGCACGCCGTCTGGAGCGACTTCCAGCATTACTGTTTTAAGGAAAAAACAGTTCAGCCGTTCAAGCAGATTTTCCGGGAACTCTATGTTCCGACGCCGGATGAATTGCAGGAAAAATCGGTATCCCACCGTTATGCCGGGCATCAGATCCAGCCGAAGCAGGCATTGGCACTGCTGAAAACAAGAGGCTGGAAAGTGGATTATGAGGAAGGCCTGCAGAAGGTTTATCATAAAGAAGGCTTCCAGGTAAAGCTCTATGCGACGGCAGACTGGTTCTCACCGGCTGATATTGAAAACCCGACCTTAGAAACCATAGAATTTCATTCTTTGAAAGATTACAAAAACATCCCGTTTGAAGAGATCAACCCCCGGTTGTTTTCTGAAGTGATGCGGGACATCGATCTGGTGGTTTCCGTGGCTCATGTGGGTGGGGTAGATCCGGAAGCCAGCCATTCATCAATCGAAATGCGGGCGGTCCTGATGAAAGAGACGGCAGGGTTATTTAAACTGGATAACGTGAGGATTGAAGGCTCGCATGTTCTGGTAAAAGGTGAGATGGCGGAATACAGCGTTCATCTGGGAAGCGCAGTGGTGCATCAGGTCCCCGGGAAATACCTATCCATTCTTCCCGTCCATTCACAGCGCCGGGGAAGGCTCTTCCTTCCTTTTGCCGATGACGACCCGAAATCTGCCGAGGTATTATCCAAAGTCCTGCTGCTGGCCAAAGATAATGAAATACAGGACCCTACCATCTTATCACAGATTAAAAGGTATTTTTAATATAATTCTGACCGATCATAATTACAGAAGGTGCACTTTAGGTGTACCTTTTTTGATAACGGTCTTTTCCGGGACATAAAAAAAGCATCCTTTTCCAGATGCTTGTGTTTTTAGAATTATTCTTTTTAAACTTCGTCGTCAGAATCGATCGTGTAGGATCTGCTTTTGAAGTCTTTGTCATGCTTTTCCGATATTACATCCTCACCCTTCTCGTTAATGATGAAATCTGTGGATTCATTAAACATCTCCTGAAAACTTTTAAAATCCTCTTTGTAAAGATAAATTTTGTGCTTCTCAAATGTTGCTTCTCCATTCTCTCCGAAATTCTTTTTGCTTTCGGTAATCGTAAGATAATAATCTCCTGCTTTCGTCTCGCGCACATCAAAGAAATAAGTTCTTCTTCCTGCTTTTAACACCTTTGTGAAAATTTCATTTTCATGGCGTTCCTTGTATTCACTCATTGTTAGATATTTTTTAATCTTGTTAGGAACAAATATAAAAGTTTTCTTTTAATCACAAAATTTTTTTTATGATTTATTTAACATTTGTGAATGAATAAGCTATGCAGTTATGGAATTGTTAATTTCGGTCAGGTTAAGGATTTTATCAGCCCTCTGGGCGCTAGACTCTCTGTGTGTGATGATTATGGAAGTAGCGTTGCGGATTTTACGGTCGATATTTTCAAGAATATTCTGTTCCGTTTCCGTATCGAGTGCGGAAAGGGAATCATCGAAAATGATAATATTCGGGTCTTTGATCAATGCCCTAGCGATACATATCCTCTGTTTCTGTCCGCCCGAAAGCATAACGCCGCGTTCCCCGACCATGGTATTGTACTGCTCTTTGAATCCGGTGATATTTTTATCAACGTCCGCAATTTTTGCATATTCCACAACCTTTTCATGGGAAGGATGATCGATGGCGAAGCCGATATTGTTTTCTATGGAATCGGAAAAAAGGTAGCTTTCCTGCGGGATATACCCGATGTAATTCCTGTAGTTTTCCAGGTTATGATCTTTCAGGTTCTTACCGTCGATAAGGATTTCGCCTTCCGTAGGATCGATCAGCCTGCAAAGGAGAAGGGCGATGGTCGATTTTCCGCTTCCGGTTTTCCCCATAATCGCCATGGATTCCCCGGCTTTAAGTTTAAAGCTTAAATTATCCAATGCTTTGATTCCGGTATTAGGATAAACATAAGACACGTTTCTGAATTCAATATCTCCCTGAATGCCGTATTTTTCAAAATTGGTATTCACGATCTCGGATTTTTTATCCATAAATTCATTGATCCGCTGCATGGAAGCTTCCGCCCGCTGATTGACGGAAGTTACCCAGCCTACCATTGAGAACGGAAAGATCAGGGTGTTAATGTACATGAAAAAGTCGGCAATTTTACCGATGCTCAGTTCCCCGGCAATATATTTCTGTCCGCCGACCCAGATGATGGCTACATTCAGCAGACCGATAACAAAGAGAATAATGGTAAAGAAATAGGCTTCGGTTTTTGCAAGGTCCAATGCCTTGTTCTGGTAATCGGTAACTTTTGCCCCGTAGTTTTTCTTAATGTAATTTTCCCTGGCAAAAAATTTCACCACCCGGATTCCTGAGAAACTGTCCTGTACAAAAGTGGAAATCCCCGACTGGCTTTTCTGCATGATCTTCGACTTTCTGTTAATGATCGAACTTACCCTGTAGATGGCAAAAGATAAGATCGGAAGGGGCAGCAAAGTCCAGAGGGTCATCGAAACATCCGTTTTCAGCATGTAGATCGCAGTAATCACAACCAGGACGATGAGGTTGGCCACATACATAACGCCGGGGCCCAGATACATCCTTACCGCTACTACGTCTTCACTCAGCCGGTTCATCAGGTCTCCGATGGTCGTCTGCTTATAGTCGGTTAACGATAAATCCTGGTAATGCCGGTAAATCCTGTTTTTCAGATCGTATTCTATTCTTCTGGATGCCACGATAATGGTCTGCCGCATCATGAAGGTAAAAAAACCGGTCAGCAGGGAGCAGCCGACAATAATGGCCACATAGATGAGAACCTGACGGTTGAAGCCCAGATTTCCGTTTTTCGTAAGCTCATCCACGGATTTCCCGACGAACTGTACCTTATAAATGTTGAAAAAGTTGCTGGCAATGATAAATAAAACTCCCCAAAACAACAGCAGTTTGTGCTTCAGGAAATAAGGGTTTAATGTTTTTAGCGCTTTCATAAAGTTTCACAAATTTACGAAAATGTCGTCAGACTACGAATTTCATAAATTTTAAATTTTGTATCTTTGCACCCATAAAAAAGCTCTTTGAATGTTAGGAAGACGACAAATCCGTGAAAAAGTAGTACAGACTGTGTATTCTTATTACCAGAATCCCGTGAAGTTTGATGTGTTAGAGAAAAACATGTTTGCCGGAATAGAGAAGATCTATCATCTCTATATCTATGAATTGAATTTCCTGGTTTCCCTGAAAGAACTGGCTGAAAACCAGATCGAAATCGGAAAGAACAAATATCTGAAAACCGATGCCGATATTAATCCTAACCAAAAATTCATCAACAATAAGGTTTTAATTAAATTGGAGGAAAATCCGGAACGGTTATTTTTCACAGGACAGCACAAGCAGCTGAAATGGGATCTGCACGATGATCTGTTGGTGAAAACTTTCCAGAGAATGGCTGCAGGAAAGCGGTATCAGGATTTTATGAAGCAGGAAGGATATTCTTTCGAGGAAGATCAGAAGTTTATCGGAAAATTGTTTCTAAGGTATATTGCTGAAAATGATGACTTCCATGATTACCTCGGAGATAAGGAACTTTCCTGGTATGATGATATCCATATTGCCAATTCCATGGTACAGAAAACCATCGGTTTCCTGAAAGAAGAGGATGAAAGCCGTACTTTAATTAAAATGATTAAAGACGACGAGGATAAAACGTTTGCCGTTAAATTGCTGAGAAATACTTTGGACAGCTGGGAAAACAACGAAAAGAAACTGGAAGAGCGACTCGAAAACTGGGATCTGGAAAGGGTTTCACTGATGGATAAAGTGATCTTATCGACGGCTATCGCGGAGCTGGACAACTTCCCTTTTACCCCTTCAAGAGTAATTATCAATGAATACATCGAGATTGCAAAAGTATTTGCAACCGACCGTTCCAATATTTTTGTTAACGGAATCCTTGATAAATATTGTAAAGATTTAAACAGAATTTAAATATTTTAATATAATATGAAAAAGACATTATCAATCATCGCTTTGTCTGTCATTGGCTTCGGTATGGTTTCCTGCAAAAAGGAAAATAAAGAAACGGCTACAGGGTCAGAGCCGGCAACCACCACTATGGATTCTGCCACTACCGCTGCGCCGGCTCCTATGGGAGATTCTGCTGCCGTAGCTCCTGCTGCTGAACAGACTGCTGCTGCTTCCAAACAGCCGCTGACTACCATAGCCCTTTCCGAAAGCAGCTTCGATTTTGGAAAAGTTAAAAAAGGGGATAAGGTTCAGCACGTTTATGAGGTGACCAATACGGGAAGCAACCCATTGATTATTTCTGAAGTAAAACCGGGATGCGGATGTACGGTACCTGATTTTACGAAAGACCCGATCATGCCGGGTAAAAAAGGGAAAATTACCCTGCATTTCGATTCCACCAACTTCGACGGAAATGTGAGCAAATTTGCTGATGTTTTCGCCAACGTAGAAAAAATGCCGGTTAAATTAACGTTTACTGCAAACATCCAACCATAAGACCATGAATTTACTATCCATCTTTTTACAGGCGCCGGCTCCGGGAGGAGGAAATTCCATGATGCTGATCATGATGGGGGCCATGTTCGTCGGGTTTTATTTCCTGATGATCAGACCGCAGATGAAGAAGCAGAAGCAGGAAAAGAACTTCCAGGAAACCCTGAAGGTAGGAACCCGCGTGGTGCTTACTTCCGGACTTCACGGAAGAATCGCCCAGGTTCAGGATGACGGTTTTGTGATCGAAACGTTATCAGGTAAACTGAAATTCGAAAAGGCTGCCGTTTCCAGAGAATTTACGGAATCCCGTTTCGGAGAGAAAGCCAAAGCTGCCGCTGAAAAAACAGCCGAGAAAAAAGAAATCGACCTGGAGAAAAAGTAATTTTCAGGATTAAAAATATTCGTTTCGGCGGGACAGGCAGTGCTTATCCCGCCGAAATTTTTTAGTATATAGGGTGTTGAGAACCTTAATTTTCCATACGAATCGGTTTGTGTTCATAACCGTGCAGTATATCATGCAATCGTATCAGTTTTTGTTGATCAGTTAACCCAGAATTTATTTGTGTTTATTCGTGTAAATATTTGTGTTCATAGTGGTTTAAATTATCTTTGCCCCATGACTCAAAACACAGGTAAAACCGTTCTTATCCTCGGTGCCAATTCCGATGTGGCCAAGCAATCCATCAAACTATATATTGAAAAGGGTTTTTCCGTTATAGCCGCATCCCGTAATACGGCGTCATTGGATGAATTTGTATCGGAAAACAGCCTGAATTCAAAAGTAACGGTTTTGGCTTTCGATGCAGTAGATTTTGATTCCCACAGGAAATTTTATGACGGATTACCGGCAAAGCCGCATATTGTCATCTATGCCGCAGGGTTTTTGGTGGATAATGAAAAGGCTTTAAAAGATTTTAAAGGTACGCAGCAGATGATGATGGTGAATTATATGGGAGCTGTTTCCATTCTGAATATCATTGCCGGCGACCGGGAAAATAAGAATCTGGAAAGGATCATCGGCCTGTCTTCGCTTTCCGGCGTTCGTGGAAGGAAGAGTAATTTTGTTTACGGAAGTACAAAAGCAGCCTTTACAACTTACCTGGCCGGATTAAGACAGGAACTGGCCTCAGGAAATATCCAAGTCAACGCTTTGGTCATCGGCTACATCCGCACCAAAATCAACGAGGGCTTACAATTGAATGAATCGCTGATCATGGAGCCGGATTATGTGGCAAAATTTATTGTTAATGCCGGAAATTCCTTTATCATTGTTCCGAACTTCAAATGGAAACTCATTTACCTGATTCTGAAACTGCTGCCGGAAAGCCTGGTGGCGAAACTGCCTTAAATTTCAAAATGAAAGATGAAATTTTACAGATAAAGAATTATATTGATGAGATTGATGTTCATGGCTCTTCAGAGAATTTCGAATATGACTTTTGCCCTTTCCTGCAAAATATCCTAGACAATTATACAGCAAAGCAGCACGATGATTTTGTGAAAGAAATATTTAATTCTGAGGATCAGCACCTATATTTCATCGCGAGATTCTTAGACTTTACAGATTATGATATGAAAGGAAAATATGAATCTTCCTATGTGTTCTGCGAGTGTTTTTCGAAAATTAACGGAGTAGAATATTTAAAATGTCTATATATTAATTTGGAATTGCACCTGATGCAGAAAAAATGTTTTAAAGAGGGTTTAACCTTATCTCTTGATGATATCGTTAACAACCTTTATCTGCTGATCAATCACCTGAGAGATAAAAACAGCATTGATCGTTGCCTGGAAATTATCGAAAATCTCAAGAATTAATTTTATCCTTTATCTCCTAACAGCTCCAAAGCTTTCATCATATCAATTCCCTTACCCAGAACCGGCTTGAATAAATCCCCTTTCTTTTCGATTCTTTCCAGTGCATTGTGAATATTGAAATCGGTAGGCTTTAAGCCTTTTTTAAGTTCATTCCATTCCAGAGGCATGGAAACGGAAGCGCCTTCTTTAGGACGGATGCTGTAGGCACTTGCCAAAGTCTGTCCGCTTCGGTTCTGCAAATAATCGAGGTAGATTTTTTTGTCGTCCCGCTTCTGCAGGCTTCTTTCCAACGTGGTGATTTCGGGAAGCGTGTCATGCACCTGCTTCATCAGGATGTGGGCAAAATCTTTTACCTGATCGAAATCGTAATTCCCGCCCATCGGAATGTATACATGGATTCCGGTGCTGCCCGAGGTTTTGCAGTAGCCTTCGGTCTTAACGGATTTCAGGACTTCATTTACCTGTAGAGCAGTCTCAATGACGTCATCAAACGTATTTTTTTTGGAAGGATCAAGATCCAGAACAAGGAAATCGGGATGTTCCAGATCGGGGAGGGAAGCATTCCACGGATTCATGTCGATGCAGCCCAGATTGTTTAAATAAGCCAGGGTGGCTTTGTCATTGCAGTAAATATAATCGATATCCTTATCGTTGGATTCGGAATACACCTGCGTGGTTTTGATCCAGTCCGGGATGTTGTTGCCGGCCTCTTTCTGATAGAAATTCTGCTCTTCGATTCCGTTGGGGAAGCGGTTTAAGGAGAGCGGACGGTTTTTAAGGTGAGGTAAAATATAGCCGGCCACCGATTGGTAATAATCGATGACCTCGCCTTTGGTAATGCCATCCTTCGGAAAATAAATCTTCTCCTGATTGGTGAGTTTCACTTTATGGCGGTTCAGGGTAATTTCTTTTTCGTTTTCGGAAGGTTTTGTTTTTTTAGGGGCGGTACTTTTCATATGGATGATGTTTGAAGTCTTTTGTAATTCGTCAGCAGGGCTTTTAACCTCTTCGGGCTCTTTGTCTTCACGGATGGCCATGAATACAGGATGGCGGAAAATTCCGTCATTGGTAATTTCGGAATATTTGATTTCGCAGACAATTTCAGGTTTCGTCCAGGTAACGGGCATGTTGGTTTTCGGGGCTTTGCTGAAAGGTGATTTCTTAGTCGTAATTTTCTCCAGTCTCTCCAGGATTTCATGGATCCGTTCACGGTTGAATCCGGTTCCGGTATGTCCGCAGTAAATCAGCTTTCCATCAACATATTTTCCTAAAATCAACGCTCCGAAACCTTCCCTCGAACCCCGCGGTTCCGTAAATCCGCAGATGATGGCTTCTTCGGTAGTATTAAATTTAATCTTCAGCCAATCGGTGGTGCGGTGGTTTTCCACATACGGGCTGTTCGCCTTCTTGGCAATCATGCCTTCCAGCTTCATCTTCCGCATCTGATTAAAAAAGTCAATGCCTTTTTCCGGAATATGATCGCAGTATTTGATGACATCCGTTTCGATCAAGGCTTCTTTTAAAAGCTCTTTCCGCTGGATCAGCGGCAGTTCTTCCGTAGAATGGCCGTTCAGCCACAGGATATCAAAAACCTGATAAGTCAGTGCTAAATCAGGGTTATCTCCGATTTGCTGTAATAATTGGAAATTAGGTTTTCCGTTCTCATCGTATGCTACAATTTCACCGTCCAGGATCATGTGGTGAACCTGGTTTTCAAAGTCGCGGGATACTTTTTCAAATTTGGATAGGAAAGAAATCCCGTTCCGGGAGTAGAAGAGAGGTTCGTCCTGGCTGAGATCGGCGACAGCGCGATAACCGTCCCACTTGATTTCAAAAAGCCAGTTGGGATCATTAAAAGCTTCATCAGTGAGTTTTGCGAGCATCGGCTTAATGTAGTTTTCCACCTTCTTTTCGCCGGCCAGAGAATTGAAATGCTGGAAATCAGGCTTTATTTCAGCGGCTAGTGTGCTTTTTTGCCGCTTTTTGGGCTTTTTTTTTCCTCTAAAAATTTTGTCACTGCAGAACTTTTCGAAGTGTGGTCTTCGGCATCATACCCGCTTTCTGCGTAATCATCTTTATGTTTGATCAGCAGCCACGAATTTTCTTCGGTATTTTTCATTTTAACCAAAGCAAATTCACCTTTCAGTTTTTTTCCGTGCAGGATAAACTTCAGGGAGCCGTTATGAAGTTCTTTCAACAGTTCTTTTTCATCCGAAAGCTTTGAATCATTATCCAGAGGCTCATAGGTTCCGCTGTCCCATACTTCCACCTGTCCGGCTCCGTAGTTACCTTCAGGGATGTTGCCTTCGAAATCTTTATAGTCATACGGGTGGTCTTCTACCATCATGGCCAGCCGTTTATCTTTTGGATCGAGCGACGGGCCTTTCGGTAAGGCCCAGCTTTTCAGGACGCCGTCCATTTCCAGGCGGAAATCATAATGAAGCCGGGATGCCGCATGCCTTTGGATCACAAAAACAAGTTGGTCTTTGCTTTTTTTCGTTTTGCCTTCCGGTTCGCTGGTTTTATCGAACTTCCGTTTTGAATTATAATCTTGAAGTGCCATCAGGATGCATTTTTGGATTTGGGATTCTGTAAGCTGGCCTTTAACTGAGCCATTAAGTCAATCACTTTACCTTCTTTGGCAGGTTCTGCCTTTTTGGCTTTGACGGTTTTTCCTTTCGCTTTCTGATTAATGATCTTCATCAGGGATTCGGAATAGGTATCTTTGTACATTTCAGGATCAAATTCCTGGGAAAGCTGCTCGATCAGGCTGACGGCCATTTTCAGTTCGGCCGGTTTCGGCGGTTTTTTAGCAGGGATTTTCAGATCGCTGTAATCCCTTATTTCCTGGGCAAACCGCAGACGGTTTAACACCAATACCTCATCATTGTACGGACGGATCATGCCGATGGCCTCGCTTTCACGGAGAACAAAAGTCCCGACGCCCACCATTTCGGTTTTGGCGAGTGCTTTCAGAAGCAGGCGATACGCATTCTCTCCGTTTTTCTGCGGCTCGAGATAATACGGATTTTCAAAATAAACCGAGTCTACTTCATCTTCCTTTACAAACTGGTCGATCGAAAGGATCTTGGACTTTTCAGGGCTTGCCGCTTCATAGTCTTCTTCATCAAGAATGATGTATTTGTCATCCATCAGATAACCTTTCACAATATTTTCCCATTTCACCTCTTTGCCGGTGTTTTCATTAACGCGCTTAAACCGGATATTGGAGAAATCAGACTTGTCGAGCATGTCCAGATCAAGTTTGGTTGTCTCGGTAGCGGAATAGATTTTTACGGGAATATTGACCAGTCCAAAGCCAATGGCGCCGTTCCAGATTGCTTTCATTGTACTTTATTTTGTTTAAAACGTACAAGGTCTGTGCCGTGGGACTGTTATTCTAAGAACTGTGGTATCTAAATGGGTTTGAAATCTTTTTTCAGATCTCTTTGGCTTTCAGTATTCTTTTGGATATCTAAATCAATTAAGAATTCTAAATCCAGATAATAATTAGTAAGAATATATTTGTCAAAATAAACTTTGGTTAAGGAATATTTTTGAAAAATTTCTTTTAATGCTACCGCTTCAATATTGGTGAAAGCGGCAATATCAGGTAAAGATTTATTAAAATAGGATATGGTCACTTTAGTCTTTACAAATTCAATATCATTTTTATTATAGAATATATTGACATAATCATTCTGATCTTTCCCTACGCCAAAAACATAGCTTTCAATCACAGATGCCGTTAAATCAATATCTTCACAGATTTTATATTTTTTGATATCACTGATTACAATATCTTTATGAAAGTTTTCAACAGGAAAAGATTTTTCCTTTTCTTTAATTGATCGGATAAATAAATAAATTGGGGCTAGGATTAGAATTCCTATGACGAAATATCCTCCTTTAAAATCAAAAACATTTTTTTCTCTGGAATATCCGATTCCATGATAAAAACTGAACAATCCGGCATACCAAAGGATCATGACCGGAATTTCCCAAGGTTCTCGTTTATCCTTTTTCATTGTATAGGATGAAATTCTTTGTTAAACAAAAAAGCGGAGAAAATTCCCCGCTTCTAATTTATGATTTTAAATTCAATTGCAATTCCAGTTCATCCAGCTGTTCATTGGCAATGGCAGCCGGTGCGTCGATCATCACATCCCGTCCCGAATTGTTCTTAGGGAAGGCGATGTAATCCCGGATCACCTCGTTTCCGTCGAGGATCGCTACCAGACGGTCGAAACCGAAGGCCAGTCCACCGTGAGGCGGTGCGCCGTATTTGAAGGCATTCATTAAAAATCCGAACTGGGCTTCCGCTTCTTCTTTGCTGAACCCTAACAGGTCGAACATTTTGGACTGAAGGTCTTTGTCGAAAATCCTGATGGAACCTCCGCCGATTTCGTTTCCGTTCAAGACCATATCGTAAGCGTTGGCCCTTGCTTTTCCCGGATCGGTTTCCAACAGGTGGATGTCTTCCGGTTTCGGAGAGGTAAAAGGGTGGTGCATCGCATGGTAACGGCCGCTTTCTTCATCAAACTCCAGTAACGGGAAGTCGACTACCCAAAGCGGGGCGAATTCGTTTCCTTTTCTCAGGCCTAACCGGTTTCCAAGCTCCATTCTCAAGGCAGAAAGCTGGGTTCTTACCTTATGCCCGTTCCCGGAAAGGATCAGCATCAGGTCGCCTTCCTTAGCCCCGAATTTTTCGATGATCCTGGATAGATCTTCTTCATTATAGAATTTATTAACGGAAGAGGTCTTCACGCCGTCGTTCTGGAATTTAACCCAAACCATTCCGGAAGCTCCAATCTGCGGTCTCTTTACCCAATCCACAAGTTCGTCAATCTGCTTTCTGGTATAATCTGCACAGCCTTCTACATTGATTCCGACAACCAGTTCCGCTTCATCGAATATTTTAAAGTCTTTTCCTTTTACCAGGTCGTTCAGTTCCACGAACTCCATTCCGAAACGGATATCCGGCTTGTCGTTTCCGTATTTCTGCATCGCATCGGCAAACGTCATTCTCGGAAAATCCCCGAATTCCTGTCCGGTGATGTCTTTCAGTAAGGTTTTCGTCATTCCTTCGAAAACATTCATCACATCCTCCTGCTCCACGAAGGCCATTTCACAATCGATCTGGGTGAATTCCGGCTGACGGTCGGCTCTTAAATCCTCGTCACGGAAACATTTTACGATCTGGAAATATTTATCCATTCCGCCTACCATCAGCAATTGCTTGAAGGTCTGCGGAGACTGCGGCAATGCGTAGAACTGCCCGGGGTTCATCCTGCTCGGCACCACGAAGTCCCTTGCCCCTTCCGGAGTGGACTTGATCAGAACCGGCGTTTCCACCTCGATAAATCCGTTGTCCGACAGATAATTCCGTACTTTCTGCGCCATGTTGTGACGGAAAACCAGTTTGTCTTTTACCGGATTTCTGCGGATATCCAGGTAGCGGTATTTCATTCTCAGTTCCTCACCGCCGTCCGTTTCATCTTCAATCGTGAAAGGCGGAAGCTGGGATTCGTTCAGAACCGTTAATTTTTCAACTAAAATTTCAATTTCCCCGGTCAGGATATTCGGATTTTTACTTACCCTTTCGATTACTTTTCCCGTCACCTGAATCACAAATTCGCGTCCCAGCTTTTTGGCATTGTCCATCAGTTCCGCAGAAGAGCGCTCCTGGTCGAAAACCAGTTGGGTAATTCCGTAACGATCCCGGAGATCTATCCAAATCATAAATCCTTTGTCGCGGATGGTCTGTACCCATCCCGAAAGCGTAACTTCTTCATTAAGATTCTTCAGAGACAATTCTCCGTTGGTGTGTGATCGAAACATAAATTATTGTTTAAAGTTCAAGGTTTAAAGTTCATATCCGAACTTTGAATTTTCCGTTCGCAAAGATAAGATTTTTGAAGGTTTTAAAAACAAAAAAACGCCTTTTCATGAAAATTCCGGAACCTTTGGTCAGGCTCCGGAGTAGTTTTGGTGTGGTTTCGCGCTGAGCACAGGCTCAGGGAATAAAGAAGGATGAATAATTCTTCTTCACGGGTATTAGTTTCTGCGGACAAAAGTAGCTTATCTCACAGAGATTTGATAAGGATGAACTTTTGAATTATGGTATTTTAGTATTAAAATCCGAAATTTTAACAGATTATTCTGAATTATTTTCATAAAATTTCTTAATCTTTCACATATTCCAGGATATCCCCGGGCTGGCAGTCCAAGGCTTTACAGATGGCTTCCAAAGTGGAAAGCTTTACGGCTTTGGCCTTCCCGGTTTTTAAGATGGAAAGGTTGGCCTGGGTGATACCGATTTTCTCGGCAAGTTCCTGCGACTGCATCTTTCTTCTCGCCAGCATGACGTCTACGTTGATTATTATTGGCATAAGTTAAATAGTTAAATCTACCTGTTCCTGAAGTTCAAGACCTTTCCTGAAGAATTCTACGATGAATAATACCAAAATGCCGAAAAACAGAAATATCATAACGGAATATGTCGTGGAAAATACCGTTTTCAAACTGAACGGGATGGTGGCTATACTTACCACGGCGTACAGAATATTGATCCAGCCGAATTTTTTAAGCCATGAAAGCGCACGGGCATTGAAGACATTCTCCTGGCTTATTTCTTTCAGGAATTTGTAGCCCGTGTAACAGAACAGGGTAACAAAAACAGAATTGCAGGCAAAATGAATGACGCTGAAGATGTTGAATAATCCGGTAAGAAGATTCTGATCCGTAAATGGGACAAAAATTTTAAATTTCATCATACCGGATAACGGCTGCGTCCATTGATTTTTGGACCAACCGACATCTGTGCCTAAGATGAACAAGTCTGAAAGAATATTGTTTCCTGTTTTGAAATTGTAAGCCAGAACTGACCATCCGAAAATCTGATACACACCTTGCAAAGCAAAGAGGATGAACAACACCAGCATAAGGTAGCTGATGTATTGTGAAAGCGAATTTTTCCCGATAATTTTCATTGTTGTTAATTTTATTTATTGCAAATGTATAAAAATTTATTGTTTTACGATAAAAATTTATTGAATTATTTTTAAATAAATAAATCTTAATAAAGGTTTGACAAAGAATAGTAAGGACCGAAAATTGCATGGAATGTCTTGCGGGATATGATTTTATAATAATTTTAACAGCCTGAACTTTTGATTTTAGAGCTGTATTTTCTAAATTCGTAATCAACCAACAAAATCTATTACTTATGGGAAAAGGAGACAAAAAATCCAAAAGAGGTAAAATCAACAATGGAAGCTACGGGAAAAGAAGACCCAGAAAAGCTTCAAAATCAGTAACGGCTTCCGAAGAGAAGACCAAAAATTAAACCAAAAGACCGGCAAAATCATTCGCCGGTCTTTTTTATATATAACAAAATTAAATTAATTATTTTCCGAAGAATCCTCCGAGGATATCTCCCAATCCGCCGCCGCCTTGCTGTTTCTTCTGCTCATTCCCTCCGAGCACGCTTCCGATAATATCATTGAGCGGGTTTCCGGAAGACTGCGTATTTCCGCCACCTAAGACACTTCCCAGAATATCATTCAAAGGGCTGGAGTGCTGTTGCCGGGATTCATTGGATGCATTGCCTAAAATGCCACCCAACAGATCGCCCAAACCACCGGCACCTACATTGTTCTGTTGTTTTTCCTTGCCGATGTAACCCATAATAACCGGAGCCAGCATGGAAAGGATCGGTCCAATTTTATCAATCGAAATCCCGGTATTCTGCGAAAGCCTGCTTTCTACATTCGGTTTTTCTTCACCGAAAATGTGGTTTAAGATGGAACTGCCTTCAGACTGTCTGGCATCGGCTTGTGAAACATCGTTAAGGATACTTCCGTCGTGGTCTTTATCCAAAGCATTGTTCAGGGCTTCAGCCTCGTTGGCGTCCTGTGATTTTTTTCTGAGGTAAGAAATAATCAGTGGGGCAGCCACGGCAAGTAAAGCAATGACCTGTGTCTTGCTGATTCCGAATTTCGTTTCTGCCTGTTCAGCAACCTGGTTTCCGGTGTTGCCTGTAAGTAAATCGATAAGACCCATAGTTTGTGTTTATTTTTTAGTGATGATTAAACCCTATCAAAAAATATTCCCCAACGGTTTTTTAATTAAAATTGAATGAATAAATTTAAAAATAAGATTTGATGGACAGGCCTAGTTTTTCAGAATCGGAACATTGGAGCAGGCTTCTCCGAACATCAGTGACTTAACGATCGGCTGCAGCTGCTCGACCAGTTCGATATAAGCGTTTTCCGGAATTTCTTTATCGGTACATCCTTTTACCAGCACCCTTTTGCCTCTCATTTCTTCAAAATCATGCCGCTGGATGGCATTGTGCATCAGGATTACTTCCAGGTCTTCACGGTTTCCGAAAACGATCTTTTTGGTAACACCGGCGAGTCTCGCCGTAATTAAAAAATAAGCCCAGAGCGGAACAATGGCATCCGCCGAATTGTATACGTAAACATAGGCATCCCGGTAAGCTTCAACGTCGATTGCCGCTACCTTTTCCCGGAAGTCTTTTTCTTTCAGGATCATTTCCATGAAAAGAAAATCCTTCAGGTCGATTCCCTTCCGCTCTCCCTTCGGAACCAGATCGGTAAGATCAAAATTGATCAGTCCGCTTTCCGCAACTTTATTCCTGATTTCAAATTCTTCTGACATTTTTTATCATTATCTTTGGGCAAATTTACAAATTAAGATGCTACCATGTCTTATTTGTTCTCTATTCCCATGATAGAAACCTCCCATGACAAAGAGATCAAAGATGGTTTCGAGGGGATTTAAAATTTAAAAGATTTCGGAGGAATGAAGTATTATATTATCGCCGGTGAGGCTTCCGGAGACCTGCACGGAAGCAATTTGATAAAAGCTTTGAAACAGCAGGACCCTGCTGCGGAATTCCGGTTCTGGGGCGGCGATCTGATGGCCAGGCAGGGCGGTACACTGGTGAAACATTACCGCGATCTCGCTTTTATGGGCTTTCTGGAAGTTGCGATGAACCTGCGGACGATCCTGAACAATATTAAATTCTGTAAGGAAGACCTCCGCAAAAACATGCCGGACGTCCTGGTCCTGGTAGATTACCCGGGATTTAATCTGAGGATTGCCAAATTTGCCAAAGAGCTTGGGATTAAAGTGGTGTATTATATCTCCCCGCAGCTTTGGGCCTGGAAAGAGGGCAGGGTGGAGATCATTAAAAAATACGTGGACGAAATGATGGTGATCCTTCCTTTTGAAGAGGATTTCTATAAAAAACATGGCGTTCATTCCCATTTTGTCGGCCACCCTCTGCTGGATGCCATTTCCACTCTGGAAGATCTTAATGTTGAAAGCTTTAAAAAGGAAAACGGACTGAATGAAAAGGAAATCATTGCTCTGTTACCGGGCTCCCGGAAACAGGAAGTTGAAAAGATGCTTGCCATGATGCTTTCCGTAAGACCTTATTTTCAGGAATATCAGTTCGTAATTGCCGGGGCACCGAGCCTTCCGAAAGAATTTTACCAGAATTACGTCGACGATAATGTGCACTTTGTCTCCAATAAAACCTACGACCTGCTGAGGTGCTCCAAGGCTGCGCTCGTCACTTCCGGAACCGCAACCCTAGAAACCGCTCTGCTGAATGTGCCTGAAGTGGTCTGCTACCGGGGAAGCAAAGTTTCCTATGCCATTGCCAGACGTCTGGTTAAGAATATCAAATACATCTCTTTGGTTAACCTTATTATAGACCGTGAAGTGGTAAAGGAACTGATCCAGAATGACCTGAATACGAACAACCTGGTGGAAGAGCTGAAAAAGATCCTGGCTACCGAAAAAAGGTTTGAAGTTTTGCGGGATTATGAGCTGCTGAGGGAAAAATTAGGCGGAAAAGGCGCAAGTGATAAGGCGGCGGAAGTGATACTGCAAGTTTAAAAAGTAAATACAAAAATAAAAATCGCGGAAATTTTTTCTGCAATTTTTATTTTTCACAAAGGATAGAGTCCGTTTTTAAAAATTCTGTCCTTTCGATTTGTCTTTGTTTATACGATTGGATATTTTTGGATATCACAAATCTTGGAATTGAATAAACAGCCGTTTCTCATTCTCGCCATCTGCTTCATCCTGGGGATCTTTTTTCAGGACTTTTTTCATTTGGATAAAACTGTTATTTACGGGATTTCGGGAACAGGTTTCCTGCTCTTAATCCCTGCCTTTTTCAACAGGTATATGTTGTTTAAAATCAGGCCATACCTTTTGGGAGTCACTTTTTTTTCAGTCGGAATAGTATTGCATTTTTTCAATACGGCTCCGGCACAAAATCTAAAGATCGGCAAAAATGAGGAAGTTGTTTTTAAAATAGCCAAAAAACTGAATTCCAACCTGAAAAACAGGAAGTATGAAGCCGTCGTCCGGACCGGTAAAGAATATTTTAATGCAGTGGTTTATATTCCGAAGAAAGAAAAGGCATTGGATTTTAAACATTACTACAAAACCAGGGCTTATCTTTCAAAACCTAAAACTCCGCAGTATGATTTCCAGTTTGATTATTCAAAATATTTGAAAAGGAAAAATATTGAATACCAGTGTTATATCAGCGATGAGGTTTTTGCTTCCGGACGGAACGATTTAAGCTGGAGCGAAAAATGTTCCCAGAGAAGACTGGAAATACTGCAACAGATTGATAAAACAGGATTGTCGCCGACGTCCGGAGAATTCCTGAAAGGGATTATTCTCGCAGACCGTACAGAAATTGATGAGCAGACGGTTCAGGATTTCAGCCGGTCCGGCCTGATACATTTCCTGGCGATTTCGGGGACCCATATTGTAGTTATCTTCGGGATCTTCTACTTTGTTTTTGTAAAGGTACTGCCATTGAAATTCAGAAAGTTTGCTGTTGTTTCAAGTTTGCTGTTTATCTGGCTGTTCACCGCTTTTATCGGTTTCGGAAGTTCGGTGGTTCGTTCAAGCCTGATGCTGACCATTTATTTTATTTATGTGATGCTGCAGCGAAAAACGGATTTGCTGCATTCGCTGTCATTATCAGCATTGATTATTCTGATCTTCGAAACACAGCAGATTTTTGACGTAGGATTCCAGCTCAGCTTCCTTGCCGTTCTTGGAATTTACTGGCTGAATCAGCCGATTCTAAGCCATTTTCCGATACAGGATACCTGGTTTAAGAAAATCATCTTCAATACCATTTCGATTTCCATTTCCGCCCAATTGGCAACATTGCCCTTGGTGCTGTTTTACTTTCATCAGTTTTCTTTCATATCTGTTGTTGCCAATTTTTTTATCGTTCCATTTTCGGAAGTGATTATCATTTTTTCTTTTTTGACGACCGCTCTGATTGCCGTTAATCTTGATTTTGACTGGATCATTATAGTTTATGATCTTATAATTCAGTTGCTGCTCAGGATTATCCATTGGTTTGCGGATTTCGATTCCCTGTTTTTAGAAAATATCCCGCTGAATGGGGTAGAAGTGGGATTTCTGTTTCTGATAATCTATTTTCTGAGGTTTGCCGTGGAAAGATTAAGTGTTCAGAATTCAGGGAAAGCGGTTATCGCCGTTATTCTGTTCCTTATGGTAAGAATAGGTTTCAATCTGTACATGCAGCAGCAGGAGGAAATTTTAATTCATGAATTTTCCGGCCATAAACTGCTGTCCGTGAAACAGGGAAATCAGGCCTGTTTCTGGATTGCCGGAGATTCGGATCAGAAGAAAATCAGGCAGTATGTTATCAATCCCTACTGCTCTTCCCGACGCATTGTAAAAGTGGAAATCAGAAGATTCCCAGGCAATACCCGGAAAGCAGCGTATAACGGAATCGTTTATGAAGTTAATTAACCGTCCTATTTTCTTCTTTTTCTTTTATTTATAATATTTTACGATCTTATTTAGAAACGTTACAAACTGGCTTTATGTGAGATTTCTCACTTTTTGATGTTCTTAACATTTCTTAATTTTGTGGAAAATCAAATTTAAACTTATATGGCAGGTTTAACGAGTTCTACGATAGGTAGAAAATATGCTATGGCATTGTCGGCTATTTTTTTGCTGATATTTCTGATAATGCACCTTTCTGTAAACCTTTTGTCGGTTTTTGGTGCGGATGCTTATAACAATGCTTCGCAGTTTATGGGGTATAATCCTCTGATCCAATTTATAATGCAGCCGGTTCTGATCATTGCTGTGGTGTTCCATTTCGTAATGGGATTTGTCCTGGAAATTAAAAACCAGAAGGCACGTCCCATCAAATACGAGTCAAATAATCCTTCTCACAACTCTACCTGGATGTCCAGAAATATGATTATTTCAGGGGCTGTGATTCTGGCCTTTATTTTTCTTCACATGTATGACTTCTGGTTTCATGAAATGAACTACAAGTACATTAATGGGCTTCCGGTTGAAGAATCCCGTTTCTGGGGAGACCTGCACGCAAAGTTCGCCGATGTGTGGAGAGTCGCTCTGTATGTAATTTCGTTCGTTTTATTAGGATTGCACCTGGCACACGGATTCCAGTCTTCATTCCAGTCGATCGGTGCAAGACATCCGAAGTATACACCGGTCATCAAAGCCATCGGAAAATGGTATTCCATTCTTATTCCGGCAGGTTTTATTTTTATCGCAATTTTTCACTTTGTAACTCAATAATATCAAGATACTAAATTATGAGTAAATTAGATTCAAAAATTCCTGGAGGTCCGTTAAAGGACAAGTGGAAAAATCATAAAGACCATATGAACCTTGTTGCACCAAACAACAGAGATAAGATTGATATTATTGTTGTGGGAACAGGTTTGGCAGGTGGTTCTGCCGCAGCTACTTTGGCAGAGCAGGGATACAATGTAAAGGCTTTCTGTTATCAGGATTCACCGCGAAGAGCGCACTCAATCGCCGCTCAGGGGGGAATTAATGCCGCTAAAAACTACCAGGGTGACGGTGACTCAACTTACAGATTGTTCTACGATACCATTAAAGGTGGTGATTACCGCGCAAGAGAAGCCAACGTATACCGATTGGCTGAAGTTTCTGCAAACATCATCGACCAATGTGTTGCCCAGGGGGTACCTTTCGGACGTGAGTACGGAGGCCAGCTGGATAACCGTTCATTCGGTGGGGTTCAGGTAAAAAGAACATTTTATGCAAAAGGGCAGACCGGACAGCAGTTGTTGTTGGGTGCTTATTCTGCGATGAGCCGCCAGATCGGTAAAGGAAGGATTAAGATGTACAACCGTCATGAAATGATGGATCTGGTAATTGTTGACGGAAAAGCAAGAGGGATTATTGCCAGAAACCTGGTGACGGGTGAGATCGAAAGACATTCGGCTCACGCGGTAGTTATTGCTTCAGGCGGTTACGGAAACGTTTATTTCCTTTCTACGAACGCAATGGGATCCAATGTTTCTGCAGCCTGGAAAATCCACAAGAAGGGCGCTTACTTTGCCAACCCTTGCTATGTACAGATTCACCCGACCTGTATTCCGGTTCACGGCACGCAGCAGTCTAAGCTTACTCTGATGTCCGAATCTTTAAGAAACTCCGGAAGAATCTGGGTTCCTAAGAAAATTGAAGATTCTGTAGCCATCAGAGAAGGCAAATTGAGACCTGAAAATATCAAAGAAGAAGACAGGGACTACTATCTGGAAAGAAGATATCCGGCCTTCGGAAACCTTGTCCCTAGAGATGTTGCATCGAGAGCCGGTAAAGAAAGATGCGATGCCGGTTACGGAATCGAAAACAACGATACCAAAGAAGGGGTTTACCTGGATTTCTCGACAGAGATTATCAAAAAAGGTAAAGAAGCCGCTATCGAAAAACATATTCACAATCCTACGGATCAGCAGATCTATGACTTAGGGAAATCCTGGATTGAGGAGAAATACGGTAACTTGTTCGTTATGTACGAAAAGATCACCGCTGATGATCCTTATAAAACACCGATGAAGATTTATCCTGCCGTACACTACACCATGGGAGGAGTTTGGGTTGACTATAACTTACAGTCTACCATTCCCGGATGTTTTGTCATCGGTGAAGCCAACTTCTCGGATCACGGGGCCAACCGTTTGGGAGCTTCCGCTTTGATGCAGGGACTGGCAGACGGATATTTCGTACTTCCTTACACGATCGCAGATTATCTTTCTGCAGACATCAGAACAGGTGCAATTCCTACCGCAACGCCTGCATTTGAAGAAGCGGAAAAGGGCATCAAAGAAAAAGTACAGTTCTTCCTGAATAATAAAGGAACCCATTCTGTAGACCATTTCCACAAAAAATTAGGACACATCATGTGGAATAAAGTAGGAATGGCAAGAACTCCGGAAGGTTTGAAAGAAGCCATTGCTGAAATTGCTCTGGTAAAAAAAGAATTCTGGAGCGATGTGAAAGTTCCCGGTGATGCCGATGGAATGAATACAGAACTTGAAAAAGCATTCAGAGTTGCAGATTTCATCGAGCTGGGACAATTGATGGCAATCGATGCTTTGCATAGAAACGAATCTTGTGGAGGACACTTCAGAGAAGATCATGCTACGCCTGAAGGGGAAGCAGAAAGAGATGATGTTAACTTTAAATATGTAGGAGCCTGGGAATATCAGACCGATGATATTACAACAGAAGTTCTGCACAAAGAAGAGTTGATCTATGAAAACATTGAAGTTAAAGCAAGAAGTTACAAATAATCTCCAACCTATAAATACATCATTATGAGTGCAAAAAAAGGCCTTCATCTTACCCTAAAAATTTGGAGACAAAAAAATAGCAAAACCAAAGGTCAGTTTGAGACCTACAAAATATCAGACGTTTCTACGGATTCTTCATTCCTTGAAATGCTGGATATTCTGAACGAAAATATCATCAACGAAGGAAAAGAGCCCATCGCTTTCGACCACGACTGCCGTGAGGGGATCTGCGGAATGTGTTCCCTTTACATCAACGGCAGAGCGCACGGTCCCGATACAGGGATTACGACCTGCCAGCTTCACATGAGAATGTTCAAAGACGGTGAAACCATTGTTATCGAGCCATGGAGAAGTGCCGCTTTCCCGGTGATTAAAGATTTAATGGTAGACCGAAGTGCTTTCGACAGGGTAATGGCCGCCGGAGGATTCATTTCGGTAAACACATCAGGAAATACCCTTGATGCCAACGCGATCCCTGTTCCTAAAGATGATGCCGACAAAGCCATGGACGCTGCGGCGTGCATCGGATGCGGAGCTTGCGTAGCGACCTGTAAAAACGGATCGGCCATGCTGTTCGTAGGAGCAAAAGTTTCACAGTACGCACTTTTACCACAAGGTAGGATCGAAGCAAAAAGAAGAGTACTGAATATGGTGAAAGCCATGGACGAAGAAGGATTCGGAAACTGTTCCAATACCGGTGCCTGTGAAGTGGAATGTCCTAAAGGAATTTCCCTTGAAAACATTGCGCGTATGAACAGAGAGTATATCACAGCTTTCGTTGACCGAGGATAGATTTAACAGAGATATCAGAAAAAATCGTCTCCGTTATGGATGGCGATTTTTTTTAGTTAAATCTTTCATAAAAATAATATTAAATTGCTTTTAGTTTATCGAAAAAACTATTTTTGCCTAATTATAAATTCAAAATGAAAAAATATCTTTTATTGTTTATCATCGCGGTTTTTGCGATGTCTTGCTCTAAAAAAGTAGAAGTAAAAGGAAAAGTAACCGGCGGTTCCCCACTGGAAAGAATCGAGTTCATTGAAGCATCGGGTGTAGCCACTTTACCTTTAATTAATATCGGGATCAACAAAGACGGTACGTTTGCCGGGAACTTTGAAGTTCCGAAAAGCGGAATGTATATGGTTTCCTATGGTGGAAAAAGAAACCTGATTTACCTGAAAGGCGGGCAGAAGCTTGAAATTTCAGGAAATGCAATGACTTTCCCAACCGAATATGTAATTACCGGAGATGCCAAGAAGAATAACGATTTCTTCACAGCGACTCAGAAATATCTTTCCACTTACGCACAGACGGTAAATATGAATGAACTGATGTCGAAAGACGAAAAGACTTTCCTTAAAGGAATTGAAAAAGTTCAGGCCGATATCAATAAAAATATTGATGAGAGCGCTAAAAAATTCAGTCCGGACAACGAAGTGGTAACCTGGAAGAAGAATGACCTTTCCAGTACTTTGCTTACTATTCTTAACCAGTATGAGCTAAGTCATAAACAAATGGGGAACCCTTCATTTAAAGTAACAAAAGCCTTCACGGATTTCTCCAACAAGCTGGAAGAAAATAAAGACGTCCTTGTAAAAGAGCATCCTCTATACAGAGAATACCTTCTTACAAAGATGAGCCCTGATTTCCAGAAATTCGCTCAGGCAAAAAGTGCCGGGAAAACCGATGTAACGACTTCTGAATTATTTGCAGAATATCTGAATAAAAACCAAAAGGACCTTTCACAGACGGCTAAAGATTATCTCTTGGCTTTCGTAATGGCGCAGTCGGATATTCACCCTGGTGCTCCTGAGAAAACCGTAGAGAAAATCAAAAAACTTATTGATACGGACATCAAGGACAACACCATCAAGGAAGATCTAAAGAAAATCCAGTTTGCGATTAACGGTTTCAAAATCGGTGAGGCAGCGCCTGAAGCAGCATTGGTAAAAGCAGACGGAAAATCATACAATCTTTCTGAAAACAAAGGGAAACCTTATCTGCTAACGTTCTATGCATCATGGAACCCTTACATAGGAGAAGCAACCGTTCCCGTGCTGAAAGAAGTGGTGAATTTCTACAAGTCTAAAATGAACTTCGTTTTTGTAAACGTGGATGATACCAAAGATCAGTTTGTGAAAACAAGCAGTTCTTTATTGAAAGGGATCACCGGGACTAACGTCTATGCAGAAAACGGTCTGAATTCTGATATTGCCAAGAAATACGGGGTATACGGTTTTAAACTGCCTTGCTTTATCATTGTGGATAAAGACGGTAAAATTGCCAGCAAACCATTCTTCAACTTAGGAGATCCTGAATTGGTAACGGTACTGGATAAGCAGACCGGACTTTCGGCTCCAAAGGTAAATCCTAACGTTCAGCTACAACCGGGTGGTATGGGAATGGATCCGGCAGCTGCCGCTGCTCAGCAACAGGCAAATCCACAGCCGGCCCAGACAAAATAATTTAAATTCAATACAGATAGAAACCTTATCCCCGGATAAGGTTTTTTTATTTGTACTTTTGCAGACCGGAACAGAAATGTTCCTCATCAGAAAATAGAAATCAGAATGAGTAGAAAGAAGAATAAAAATATAGTTCTTGAAAACATAAGGCTTGTTGCAGCGGGAGCCAAAGGGATTGCCATCGGTCGTACGGAAGAAGGAAAAACAGTATTGGTTTCGGGAGCCATCCCGGGGGATCTTGTGAATGTAAGGGTAAAAAAGGCAAAATCCAAGTATTATGAAGGGGAAGCAGTAGACCTGCTTGAAAAATCACCGGACCGGGTGGATCCGAAATGCATCCACTTCGGCGTTTGCGGAGGATGCAAGTGGCAGAACATGAGCTACGAAAAGCAGTTGGCTTTTAAACAGGAAGAAGTTTACAACAATATCAAAAGAATAGGCGGAATCGAAAATTTCGAGACCGTTCCGATCCTGGGTTCTGAAGAACAGTATTTCTACCGTAATAAAATGGAGTTTTCATTTTCCAATGCCCGTTGGCTCACGCAATATGAGATCAGTTCAGAGGAAAATTTCGGGAACCGGGATGCTTTGGGATTCCATATTCCGGGAATGTGGAGCAAGATCCTTGATCTTAAAGAATGTTTCCTGCAGGAAGAACCTTCCAATACCATAAGACTGGCGGTAAAAGAATATGCCGTACAAAACGGACTGGACTTTTTTGATGTTAAAAATCACGAAGGTTTTCTGAGAACGTTGATGATGAGGCAGAACTCCAAAGGGGAGTGGATGGTCCTTTTCCAGCTGTACAAAGAAGAAAAGGAAAAGCGGGAAAAGCTTTTTGAATTCCTGCTGGAAACGTTTCCTCAGATTAAAACACTGGTCTATGCCATCAATCCGAAGCCGAATGATTCCATTTACGATCTGGATATCCATGTCTATTCCGGCGAAGGCTTCTTAATGGAAGAAATGGACGGGCTGAAATTCAAGATCGGCCCTAAGTCGTTCTTCCAGACCAATTATAAGCAGGCATTGGAACTATACAGAAAAACGCTTGAATTTGCCGACCTGAAAGGGGATGAAGTGGTGTATGATCTCTATACCGGTACCGGAACGATTGCGCAGTACGTAGCCCGGAATGCAAAGCAGGTAATCGGTATCGAATCCGTACAGGAAGCCATCGACGCAGCGATTGAACATGCTGAACTGAACGGTCTCACCAACACGACGTTCTATTGCGGAGATATGAAGGATATTTTCAATGACGAATTCCTTGCCAGCCACCCGAAAGCGGATGTCCTTATCACTGATCCGCCGAGAGACGGAATGCATCAGAAAGTAGTGGAGCAGATCCTGAAACTGTCACCGGAAAAAGTCGTGTATGTAAGCTGCAATTCAGCAACGCAGGCACGGGATCTGGCATTAATGAAGGAGCAGTACGAGGTAGTAAAAATTTTACCGGTTGATATGTTTCCTCAGACCCACCACGTGGAGAATATTGCTTTGCTGATTAAGAAATAATTTATTTAAATTTGAATTCCAAATCTTACGGTTCATGAAGTATTTTAAATTCCTGATAACGCTCGGATTTCTCAGCCTGCTGTTCTCGTGCGGCAGCGATGACGACATCTGCGAAAACGGAGAGGGAACGCCCCGGATGAAATTCTCTTTCCTGAATGCTGAAAGCGGTAAAGAAAAAACGGTGGACTCCCTGTATGTTGCGGTGGATTACGGATCCGGAAAGGTACAGCTTGGCGGTCAGGCAAAGATTACTTCCCGGATTATCCCTTTAAGGGTGGATAATTCCCCGTATACCGATATCTATTTCAGGACAGCCAATAAAGGTGCTGAATCCAAAGTCAGGGTAAATTATACCACCAAGGCAAGTTATGTTTCACCCGGCTGCGGTATCAAAATAAATTATGAAAATTTAAATGCCGTCCTGGATCCGGTAACCACGGCGACTCCGGTAAAGGGCATCCAGGCCGGACAAAATTTTATAGAAAATGAAGACAAGACGAATCTTTACCTTCTTTTTTAGCATTATCGGCTTTCTGGGTTTTGCTCAGGAGAATAAGGCCCAAGCAGCTGAAAAAGAAAAATGGAAATACGAACCGAATTTTATGGTGGGCGGAGACCTTCTCAATACGGGGGTTTCCTTTTTTTCGGATAGAAAATTGTACCAGGGTTTTGTGTCATCAAGGATAAAAGGAAATATCCACGCCATTGCCGAAGCCGGTTTTGAATCCAATATCTATCAGAAAAACGGCTATGACGCAAAAGTGAATGGCCCCTTCCTGAAACTGGGGGCTTTCTATATGCTGGCAAAAGATCCGGAGAATTCATTCAACGGTTTTTATGCAGGAGGAAAAGTAGCAGGATCTTTTTATACCCAGGAATACATGGCGGTGCCGGTAAGAGGTTTCGGAGGAAGCAGCTCTTCAGTCTCTTTTCCATCATCCACCCAGTCTTCCTATTGGCTCGAAGGGACATTAGGAGGGAGGGTTCAGCTGTTTGACACGAATTTTTATATCGATGTCAACATGCAGCCCCGATACTTAGTCTACACCACAAAACAGGAGGAGATCCAGCCGATGATCGTCCCGGGCTTCGGAAAAAGTTCCTCCAAATTTACAATGGGCTTTGCCTGGAATCTGGCGTATAAATTCTAGGAACTTTCTTTTATTACTTCTTTTTAATAATTTGAGATTTTCCTCTTAACAACCGATATAATCCCTCTAATTCTTTTGGAGGGATTCCTGCATCAAAAGAGGAGGATTCATAGGTTTTTCCCCCTGAAGTAATGATGATAGCAGAAGATAAGGCACTGTCAGAATATCTTCCGGTTGTGGGCGAAGCATATGTTGAAATTTTCGACAAATCAATTGATGATGCCTCTTCAGTTATATTTTTCCAGTTAGCAGGTGGTAATTCTGTTTTATTAATTTTTCCGTTTAAAGAAATACTGGATGACATAGGCTCAAAAGTCAATTTTCTGTTGATTCCTCTGGTTTGTTCTGTCAATTCTACTCTTTCAATTACTGTATTATATTTACCTAATTGCATGTGATTTGTCAGGCCTGAAGGATTATTCTGTGAAATACATTTAATATGTAATAGACAGGATATCAAGAGAAAAATAGTGTTTGTTTTCATTTTGATTTTTGTATTAAAATGCCTTTTTATATTAATATTATATTAAAAATATGCCATAAATTAATATATTTGTAAAATAATAAAATATTCCTAATAAATGAATTGTAAAATTACTTTTAAAGTACCTTTTTTATTGTTTGTATTATTATGCTGTTCCATTTTTGCTCAAAAGAAGAAAGTTCAGGGGCAAGAGCAGATGGTTTTCGGTAAAGTATATACGATAGATGATTTAAAGAAGATGAACGGGGTTATCAGATGTGCTTCTACAGAATATGAAGCGATGCTTCAGAAACAATACCCTGACAGAATGACAGATGCTCAGTTTGAAGCATGGATCGCTCCATTAATTGAAAATTCAAAGACTAATAAATCGCAGACCGGCGGGATTGTTACCATTCCTGTAGTAGTACATGTTATTCATAGTGGTCAGGCATATGGTGTTGCACAGAATATTTCTGACGAGCAGGTACAGTCCCAGATTACTGTTATGAATAATGATTTCAGAAAATTGGCGGGAACTCCAGGTTTTAATTCAAACCCTGTAGGAGCTGATGTCATGATTCAGTTTGCTTTGGCTAAGGTTGATCCTAATGGAAATCCTACCAATGGTATTGATCGGGTAAATATGTGTCAGGATCAGTGGACAACGGCTGAGGTTGATGCCAATGTAAAACCGGCAACCATCTGGAATCCTACTCAGTATATGAATATGTGGAGCGTTAAATTCGGAGGTTCAAGTTCTAACATTCTGGGTTATGCACAATTTCCCTCAAACTCAGGAGTAGTAGGCGTTCCTGCGGGAGGTGCTGCCAATACCGACGGTGTGGTTGCTAATTATGGAACATTTGGAAGTTCGGATTATGGAACAAATTTCACACTAGGTGCTCCTTATGATAAAGGAAGAACAATGACTCATGAAGTAGGGCACTTTTTAGGCCTCAGACATATTTGGGGAGATGATGATGATGCAACAGTGTGTGCTACAGATTATTGTAATGATACACCTCCAGCTCACGAGGATAACTATACTTGTACTACCCCTATTGCCAGTTGTACAGCAGGTCTTTTCGAGATGGTAGAAAATTATATGGATTATACGAATGATACTTGCATGAATATTTTCACTTTAGATCAGAAAGCAAGAATGACTGCTGTGATGAATAATTCTCCCAGAAGAGTTGAACTTAAAACTTCGGTGAAGGATTTACCGATTCCGCTATTCGCTAACGATGCAGAATTAAAAGCAGAGAAAATTTGCAGTGCCTCTTCATCTTGCGGTGGCACGGCTTCCACTTCATTTCCTTTCAGTCTTTATAATAGAGGAACCTCTGCACTTACTTCTGCCGTAATTACCTATACAGTAAACGGAGGTGCTTCACAAACATATAACTGGACAGGGAATTTGGCGCAAAATAGATATGCTGTTTTTTCGATTATTGCTACAGAAAATTCTACAATTTCTGCTCAGATTACTTCTGTAAACGGAACTACTGATGCAAGGGCTAGTAACAATACCGCATTTTCAGCTGCAGGAAACTATACAACTACACCAGTAGGCAGTACAGCTGTTACGTTTACACTTCAGCCTGACTTTTATGGTTCAGAAACAACATGGACGTTAAAGAATAGCGCAGGAGCCACTTTATATTCAGGCGGACCATATTCTGACGGAGTAGCTATTGGAAATCAAATTCAATCTTTACCGGCTTTAGTTACCCAAACATGGAGTTTAGCTCCGGATTGCTACACCTTTACAATTAATGATTCGGAAGGAGATGGAATCCTTTATTATGGATACTATAACGTAAAGAATTCATTAGGAAATACCATAATTTCTGAGGGAGCTACCGATTTCGGTACTACACAATCCAAATCATTTAAAATATTGGTATTAGGTACACAGGAAGAAAATGGAATAAAGAAAAATGATATTCAAATATATCCTAATCCTGCAACAGATTTACTTAATATCACCAAAGTTTCTGGTAAAGCTACTTTTGAAATTCACAACGCAGTAGGGCAATTGGTAAAAGCTGGCAATATCAATAATAATCAGGTTAGGGTTGCTGAATTAGTAAAAGGCACTTATATCATTACAATTAAGGATGGTAAAACTTCCGAAAGTATTAAATTTATTAAAAATTAATATTTATTTAATTGAATTTTAAAAAACAAATAATCCTCGGACTTGTCTGAGGATTATTTGTTTTTTTATAGTAGCAGTTATTGAAATTATTTTTTTTTGTTAAAAAAGGTGTGAATGTAATATTTCTAGCGTAAAATAGTTATATTTGGCAGGTAAATTTAATTTGAAAAGCTATGAAGAAACTTTTTACTTCTTTCTTTTCTCTTTTTGTGTTAGGCACGGTGAGTGCACAATGGTCACCGACAACATATAAAGGAGAGAAAGTGAGAAAAGAGGCTAATATGAAAGCCTACTATTCATTGGATATTTCAGCATTAAGATCCCAGCTGGCAAATGCTCAGGAAATGGGAAAAGGTGCGAAAGCGGTAGAAATCTCTTTACCGACATTAGATGGAAAGGTTGAAAAATTTGCAGTCTACAGTTTTCCTGTTTTTGCAAAAGACCTTGCGGACCAATATCAATTAGGGTCATATGTTGGGGTAGGAATCAATGACCCTTCAAAATACCTGAGATTTTCTGTTGCCCCTAATGATTTTCAATCCATGATTATCAAGGGAGGGGAATACGAATTTATTGAACCGGCTAATGCTGATAAAACAGTATATGGGGTTCATCCTAAATCTCAGAAGAACGAAAATGGATTTTTATGTTCTACGGGAGAGGATCCTGCTGCTGTAAAACAAATTGATGCATTGCTGAAAAAAGGTGCATCATTTGCGAATCAAACAACAACTTTCAACAAGAGCTACGATAAAAAGTATAGAACCATGAGGCTGGCTATGTCAACCACAGCGGAATATACCAATTTCTTCGGAGGCGTTGCAGGAGCATTGACTCAGATTAATGCTACAATGACAAGAGTGAACGGTGTGTTTGAGAAAGACTTCGCCTTACATTTAAATGTATTAAGTTATCCTGGACTTATTTATACTGATGCTGCTACCGATCCTTATGCAACGGTAACCAGCGCCTCTCAACCTCCGTCTTCCTGGAATACTTCTCTCAGAGATGTCTTGGCAACGAACGTAGGACAGGCGAACTATGATATCGGTCACTTGTTCGGAGCTTCAGGTGGCGGTGGAAATGCAGGCTGTATAGGTTGCGTATGTATGAGTCCTGTCGGTACCACCTACGACCCGGTAGTAGGCTATGGTAAAGGATCCGGAATCACTTCGCCGGCTACGGGAAGTGTAAATCCTTCTACGGCAAACCCTCCTTCAGGAGATAATTTTGATATCGATTACGTCGCTCACGAAATGGGACACCAGCTGGGAGCTAACCATACCTTTGCCCATTCTTTGGAAAGTGCAGGGACAAATATGGAACCGGGATCGGGTTCTACCATTATGGGGTATGCCGGAATCACCGGTGCTACTACCGATGTGCAGCCTCATTCAGATCCTTATTTCCATTTTGCAAGTAATTTTCAGGTAAATCAGAATTTAATTGCAAAAACCTGTGATATAGAAACGAATATCAGCAATAACCCGCCGGTAATTGCTGACATGCCAACCGTCAATATTCCTAAAGGAACTGCATTCGTTTTAACAGCAAGTGCAACCGATGCTGAAAATGATCCGTTGACCTATTGTTGGGAAGAAATAGATAACGCAAATGTTGTGATTAACAAAACGAATATCGGAACAACAGCTACCGGTGCTTCTTTCAGATCATTCAATCCTACAACCAGCCCTGTTCGTTACTTCCCTAAATTAGAATCTGTATTGAACGGATATCTGGATAACAGCAATAATACATGGGAATCTGTTTCCCAGGTGGCAAGAACAACAAACTTTGCCGTTACTGTGAGAGATAACAATCCGAATGCTACCCAACAGCAAACAGATTATAATATCCAACAGGTTATTGTAGGAAATGACGGACCTTTCAAAGTGACTACTCTGTATGCTAACGTAGGTTCTCCAACTGCAATTAACTGGGATGTTGCCAATACCACTGCAGCTCCTTATAACGTAACCAATGTAAAAATTGATTATACGACAAATAATGGAACAACCTGGACCTTATTATCTGCCTCTACCCCTAATGACGGAACAGAGAATTTTACTTTCCCTTCTTCCATGAACGGGCAGGTTATTAAATTGAGAATTTCTTCAATAGGGAACGTATTCTATGCGATCGGCAGAATAAACGTAGCGGCATTTGCTCCTTGTGACGGATCTGCTATTACTGGTGTTACGGTAAGTAATATTACTTCCAACGGTGCCACCGTTAGCTGGACTCCGGTTTTAAATGCCAGTTATATTATCCGTTACCGTATCGTTGGAACGGCAACATGGCAGCAGACAACCTCTACGAATCCTACCATTACATTGGCTTCGTTAGCTGATACTACAAATTATGAAGTTCAGGTAGCAGCAGTTTGTTCAGGAACACCTGGGGCTTACTCTACTACAACCGGTTTCTTAACTCCGGGACTTCCTTATTGTACAGCCGCTTCAACTACAGCTGCGAATCTTTATATTTCGAGAGTACAGGTAGCCAATATTAATAATAGTTCCACAGGAGCTACTTATACCAACTTTACAACAAATCCTTCACTTCAGGTTAATCTTGTAAAAGGAGTTGCCTATCCTATGGTAATCAACAGTAATATTGCAGCTTATGATTTTGCAATGGTATTTATCGATTACAACAGAAACGGAACATTTGAATCCACAGAAAGGGTATTGAACTTCCCTGTAACGAATACTTCTACATTCTCAGGAACATTTACAGTTCCTACGACAGGCGTTGTGGAAGGGCAGATTTTAAGAATGAGGGTTGTACTTGGATACGCAGCAGCAGCGAATGCCGGATTAAATGCTCCTGCAACATATGTTTGCGGAAATAACTTTAATGACGGAGAAGTGGAAGACTATAATGTTGTGGTTACTGCAACTGCTTTGTCAACCAACGATGTAGCCGGTCCTAAAAACGATATTCAGATTTACCCTAACCCGGTATCTGATGTTCTTAATATTACCAAAGTATCCGATAAGGCGATGTATAAAATTTACAGTGCTGCCGGCCAATTGGTAAAACAAGGAAACATCAGCGGCGGTCAGATCAATGTTTCTGAACTGATCAAAGGAGGTTATGTTATTACCATCGAAGAAAAGGGAAAAGAAGCATTCAATTCCAAATTCATTAAGAAGTAAAATATAATTTCATGTATTTATAAAATCCTCAGGTCAACCTGAGGATTTTTTTGTTGAGGTAAACAAGGACAATTTTTCCTGTAGGCCTTTTTTTATCATTAAAACGAATCGGATAATTCCAAAAAGTGAGATATTAATATTGATGAAAAATACGGTATAACTGTTATCATTTTAAATAAATAATTTGAATTATTATGATATCTGCATGAAAAAAATGAATATATTTTTAAATTAATAATAAAAAATGTTTAGCTTTGTGTAATTAATAGAATATATTGAGAAAGTTATGAAGAAAATTTTTACTTCTTTCTTTTTCCTCTTTCTGTTTGCGGTTACCAGTGCACAATGGAGTCCTGCAACGTTCCGGGGGGAAAAGACGAGGGTAGGTTCTGAAATCAGGAACTATTACTCTCTCGACATTTCTTTACTGAAGTCTCAATTGGCGAAAGCGCAGGAATCGGGTAAAAATGCAAAGCCCGTTATCATCTCTTTGCCGACTTTAGAAGGAAAAATTGAAAAATTTGCCGTTTACAGCTTCCCTGTGGTCGTAAAAGAACTGGCAGATCAGTATCAGTTAGGATCTTACGCAGGTGTAGGGATTGATGATCCGGGCAAATACCTGAGATTCAGTTTGTCAGCCGATGATTTTCAGTCGATGATCATCAAGGAAGGCAAATATGAATTTATAGAGCCTGCTGATAAGAACAAAACGGTTTACGGTGTGCATCCGAAAACCGACAAGAGCAACGAAGGTTTCCTTTGTTCCATGAATGAAGACAGGATGTCTAAAAAAGAAATTGAAAATCTTTACACTACCGGAAAGGCATTTGCCAATCAGCCGATGATTTTCAATAAATCTTCTGACAAGAAGTACAGAACCATGAGATTGGTCATGTCTGTAACAGGAGAGTATACTCAGTTTTTCGGCGGTACCGTTGCTAACGCACTGGTCGCTATTAATGCGAGTTTAACCCGGGTAAACGGAGTATTTGAAAAAGATTTTGCATTGCATCTTAATCTTCAGAATTATACGAACGTTATCTATACCAATCCCGCTACCGATCCTTATTCGCCGGCTGCTACGGGAGCTGGAGGAGCTTGGAATCTGGAACTTCAGCAGACGCTTACAGCGAATGTCGGAAATGCCAATTACGATATCGGCCATTTGTTCGGAGCTTCCGGAGGTGGTGGGAATGCAGGATGCATCGGATGTGTCTGCGTTGATCCCAGTACTTCTGTACCAAAAGGAAAAGGGTCAGGATATACTTCTCCGGCAGACGGGATTCCGCAGGGAGATAATTTTGATATCGATTATGTAGCCCACGAAATAGGGCACCAGCTGGGTGGTAACCATACCTTCTCGCACGCTCTTGAAGGGACAGGCGTAAATGTTGAGCCGGGATCCGGATCAACAATCATGGGCTATGCCGGGATTACCGGTGCCAATACCGATGTACAGGCACATTCTGATCCGTATTTCCATGCGGTAAGCATTACTCAGGTTCAGACGAACCTTGCCAGTAAGACCTGTGATGTAGAGACACCGGTTACGAACAATCCGCCGGTTATTGCAGCTTTATCTACTTATAATATTCCAAAAGGTACGGCATTCGTATTGACGGCTTCAGCAACGGATCCTGAAAACGACCCTATAACATATTGCTGGGAAGAAGTGGATAATGCAAGTACAACCATCAATAAAAATAACTTAGGAACTACGGCTACGGGAGCCAGCTTCAGGTCATTTAATCCTACTACAAGCCCGACGAGATATTTCCCTAAATTATCTTCTGTACTGGCAGGGGTATTAAATAACTCAAACAATGGTTGGGAATCTGTTTCCACGTTGGCTAGAACCACCAACTTCAGGGTAACGGTACGGGATAACAACCCGGATCCTGCCCAGCAGCAGACCCAGTTTGCCAATCAGCAGATTATTGTCGGAAATGACGGACCGTTCAAGGTGACCAATACGGCAGCTTACAGCAACGGTCCTACCAACGTAACGTGGGACGTGGTGAATACAACGGCAGCGCCTTACAATGTAGCCAATGTAAAAATCGATTATACCATTGATAACGGAGTAACCTGGACAGTAGCTTCCGCTTCTACCCCTAATGACGGGAACGAGACACTGAACCTAACAGGTCTTACTGCCGGAGGTACCGTGAAAATCAGGGTAAGTGCAATAGGAAACGTGTTCTATGCTATCGGAAGTGCCAATGTAACGGCTTTATTAACCTGTACGGGAGCAGCTCCTACAGGAATTGCTGTTTCTGCCATTACCCAAAGTACCGCTACTGTAAGCTGGACGGCTACTGCTAATTCAACTTACATTGTAAGATACCGTCCGGTAGGAAGTACGACCTGGATTACGGTTAATGCGGCAGCGAATTCTGTAAACCTTATCGGTCTGAATGACGGCATCCAATATGAAGTACAGGTGTCTACCGTATGTAGCGGTGTGCAGGGACCTTTCTCCGCATCGGTTAACTTTACGACATTAGGGCTTACGTACTGTACAATGACTTCCAGCAACTTTGCTTCGGAATATATTTCCAATGTGACGGTAACGCCGGTAGGTGCTGCCGTAATGAGCAACAGCTCTGCAGGGTCCACGTATACCGATTATTCCACGACGCCAAGCGCATTGGTAAATCTGGTGATCGGATCTACAGGGAATACCGTTTCCGTAACCAAATTCTTCCCGAGCACAGTCTGGAGTGAAGCCGTTGGCGTATGGATCGATTTCAACAGAAACGGCGTTTTTGAAACATCGGAACAGGTAATGGATTCTCCTTCCAGCACCACGACTCCGGTTTCTGCTACTTTCAGTGTTCCGGCTACGGCCTATAACGGACCGGCTACGACCAAAATGAGAGTGGCCATGAGGTATTCTTCTTCTCCGGTGATGTGTCAGAGCTTCAACGATGGGGAAGTGGAGGATTATGCGGTAAAACTGATCCAGCCGATTGCCTGTACAAGCAACGCTCCGTTGAATCTTACCGTTACCAACATTACGGCAACTTCAGCTTACGTGATGTGGGATCCGGCTACCGGCGCCACTTATGTACTGCAGTACAGACCATTCGGATCCACGACCTGGACGACTGTTCCATTGACGTCAAATGCCTATACCATCAATAATTTAACTGAACAGACCCAGTATCAGGTTCAGGTAGCTTATGTGTGTTCCGGAACGACAGGGACTTACACGGCGCCTTATACCTTTACCACGCCGGCAGTTACTTATTGTAATATTACGGCAACCGCCAACACAAACGGATATATCTCGAATGTAACCGTTAGCCCGACGAACTCTTACGTCATGAGTAACAATTCAGGAGCGAATACGTATACCAACTATTCTTCAGATCCTACAAAGCTGATTACGCTTGTCCGTAGTTCAGCCAATAATAATATTTCAGTTTCTAAATCCTGGTTAACGACTACCACTTCTTCGCTTGCCGTAGGAGCCTGGATCGATTTTAACAGAAACGGTATTTTTGAAACTTCAGAAAGAGTAATCAACACAACAGCGTCTACCACGACTCCTGTTACCGCAACGTTCACGGTTCCTGCAACTTCTTACAGCGGACCTCTGACGCTTAACATGAGGGTTATCTTCTCAACTTCTACGATTACCGATCCTTGTGCTACGGTAGCGAACGGTGAGATTGAAGATTATGCGGTGAAGATTATCGACCTGTCACCTTGTACGACGGCTCCGCCTTCCCCGATCGTTGTGTCCAATATTACTGCTGCCACCGCAATGGTTTCCTGGATCAACGCTACAGGAGCAACCTATACTTTAAGATACAGAACGGGTACGGGTGCCTGGACGGTTATTGCTCCGGCAACCAATCCTTATACGATTCAGAACTTAAATGCTTCTACAACGTATGAGGTACAGGTAGCCACCATCTGTGGCGGCACTACCGGTGCATGGTCTGCTTCCGTAAACTTTACGACACCGGCAGCTACTTACTGTACGCCGACTACAACAAGTGTAACAAACGCGTTTATTAATAATATTACCGTTACAGGTCCGAATACGCCAATGATGTCGAATGACTCAGGGGCCAGTACCTACACCGATTATTCCAACGATGTGACGAAGATTATCACGTTAGCACGTAATTCTACCGGAAACATCCTTTCCGTAGGCAGAACCATCCTCTCAGGTACGTATTCTACCTATGCCTGGATTGATCTGAATGGAGACGGCGTATTTGATAACAATCCGATCGGTACCGGAGCAGGTGAAAGAATAATGAACCTTGGATATTCTTCTACAACTCCTGTTACGGCAACCTTTGCAATACCTGCCTGGGCGTACAGCGGGACGAACAAAGTGAAAATGCGGGTAATCGTTTATTTCCTTACGCCAACCAACGCCTGCTCGCCGCTGACCAGCAACGGAGAAGTTGAAGATTACCAGGTGAAATTTGTGGATATCCAGCCATGTACAACGGCAGCGCCTACAGGAATTACGGTAACCAATATTGCCGCTACTACGGCTACGGTATCCTGGATTTCCTCTACCGGTGCTACCTATCAGGTAAGATGGAGAACCACCAACCCTGTAGGGGCATGGACAACTTCACCGGTCCTTACCACCAATACGTACAACATGACCGGTCTTACGGAACAGACGGCTTACGAAGTTCAGGTGTCCACCATTTGCGGAGGAACACAGGGACCTTGGTCTGCTTCGGTACCGTTTACCACAACACCGATCATCTATTGTAATATGACGGGTACGGGAACAACGGATTACATCTCCAATGTGACCATGACTTCCGTGAACCCGGGTATTCCTCCGATGAGCAATACTTCAGTACAGACCAACTACATCAGCTATACAACGCCGGCTACCCTGATCAATCTGGAAATCGGTTCCAACGGGAATAAGATTTCAGTAGCTAAAGCAGGCGGACAAAGCGATGCCGTATCTGCCTGGATTGATTTCAACAGAAACGGGGTTTTTGAAGCTTCCGAACAAATCATGACTTCTGCGGCAAGTACCACGACTCCGGTAACCGCCTTATTCAACGTACCGGCGAATGCCTATAACGGTCCGCTAACGACGACCATGAGGGTTGTCCTGAAACGTACAAGTGCCCCGGTAATGTGCCAGAATGCAGTAAACGGGGAAGTGGAAGATTATCAGGTGAAACTGAGACCTTGTTCAGCAACCGCACCGACGAATATCGCATTCAATACCATTACCCACACTTCCGCAAATGTTACCTGGACAGTACCGACAGGCGGTCTGACTTTCATCGTAAGATACAGGGTTCAGGGTACAACAACATGGACCGAAGTTGTAGTTTCAACGCTGAGCGGTAATCCGCCCTTGGCTTTAACGGGATTAACGCCGGCAACCACCTACGAAGTCCAGATTGCAGCAAGCTGCGGCACGACTGCCGGTACTTACACACCGACCCAGACCTTCACTACAAGATGTGATCCTACACCTCCGGCAGTGACCATCAGCAATGTGACAACAAACTCTGCGGTAGTAACCTGGGCTCCGGTTGTACCAAGTGCAACTTATGTCGTACGATACAGAGTTGCAGGAACAACCCTGTGGACGACAATCAATGTTACGGCAGCTCCTTTAAATACGTATACCCTTACCGGTTTAAGCCCGTACACCACATACGAAGTACAGGTGGCCAATATCTGTAACGGCGAGACAACGGTAAATACCTGGTCTAATCCTAAAGTGTTTACGACACAGAGAACCTGTGAATTGCCGCCGCCTGGATTAACCATTACCAATCTTACACCGACAACGGCAGTAGTGGTTTGGGATGCCTTCCCGGGTGCTACGTATATCCTGCGATACAGAAAAGTAGGGATTCCGAGCTGGACAACGGTAACTTCCAATACCAACACCATTACCTTAACCGGTCTGCTGGAGCTGACGCAATATGAAATGCAGGTAGCCAACATCTGTAGCGGAACACCGGGCGCCTATACGCTTCCGTATCTGTTTACGACCCCAACGGTAGTATACTGCCAGATGCAGGCGACAACGGCCAGTTCGAACTACATTTCAAAAGTAACCGTGACGCCAAATGGCAAACCGGTGATGACCAACCCTTCATTAGCATCAAACTATACCGATTATACCGGGGTAACCAACAAGTTCATCGAACTGATCCAGGGATCTGCAGATAATAAGATCAGCATCGATAAAACTTCAGGAAATGCCGGGGTTGCGGTCTGGATCGATTTCAACAGAAACGGATACTTTGATATCAATGAGAGAATCTTTGTTTCCGGACCGAATACGGATCAGACGGTGAGCGGAACATTTACCGTACCTGCAGATGCATTTGTAAGCTTAACCGATTACAAATATGTAGTGATGAGAGTGGCCATGTCGAAAGATGCCATTCCGGTAAACTGTACCAACTTCCCGAACGGTGAGGTAGAAGACTATACCGTAAGGATTTCTAAACTTCCGGTACCGAACCCTGTAAACCAGACGGATATTATGATCTATCCTAATCCGGTAAGTACCGTACTGTATGTGAAAAATATCAGCAAAAAAGCGAACTATAAGATCTACAGTGCAGCAGGACAGTTGGTGTCAAGCGGAATTATCTTAAATAACAAGATTGATGTCCATGCTCTGATCAACGGAGTTTACATGATAGACATTCAGGACGGAACCTCAGTTTCTGCCCAGAAGAAATTTATCAAAGAATAAACGGATAACATTTAATTATTAATCTATTTAAGGCTCTCAGAAATGGGAGCCTTTTTTATTGGATGATTGGATGCTTTTGGGTTTGCTAAAATTAATGTGCATTCAGACGTATCTGATTCATATTCATTTTGATCATCAGGACCTGTGACCCTATTTCTGACAAAGGAAGATTCCTGCATCCGTAATCTATCTTCCAGCCTTGCCTCACAACCCATAAAAAAATCCCGCCGGAAAATTCCAACGGGATTTTGTCTGATTTATTCAATGTCGAAGATGACTTTCTCGGTATGTTCCTTTAGATCTTCCAAATTGGTATTGTTGTAGATGATACAGTCGGCCAGCTTGATCTTGTCCTTCTCCGGCATCTGGTGTTCCATGATGGCCTGTACCTCGCGGTAGGTTTTGCCGTCCCGGTCCATCACCCTTTTCATCCGGATGTTGTCTTCTGCCGTAACGAGAACGGATCGGTCGCATTGGAGGTTAAGCTTAAGCTCAAACAGCAGGGCGGTTTCCTTAAAAACCAGATACTTTTTCTGCGCTTTTACCCAATCTTCAAAGTCGTTCCGGACGGCAGGATGAATAATCCCGTTCAGACCTTCCAGCAGATCATTATCGTTAAAAATTTTTTCCGCTACAAATTTCCGGTTATAAAGCCCTTTTTCGTCATAAGCCCCATTCCCCAGGAGATCTTTGATTTTTGACCTTAGATCACCGTTCTCATTCACAATATCTTTTGCCCTTTCATCCGAATAATAAACGGGAAACCCGAATTCTTCGATAAACCGGGCAACGGTGGTCTTACCCGAGCCGATGCCTCCCGTGAGTCCGATGATCTTGGGCGCCGGTAACGGATCCGGTTCCGCTTGCTGAGTTTCTGAATGCAGTTCTTCCATATCTAACAATTAATATCCGAAAACATCATTAAAGCTAAAAGTTTCGTCAAGCCTTACGCCTTTTTCAGTCATTTTAAGACTGGCCAGCTCGTTATGGGCATCATGTTCGAAAAATAACAGGTATTCATTATCCACACACTGCTTCAGGAACTTTCCTTTTTCTTCCATCGTAAGAAGCGGGCGGGTATCATATCCCATCACATAAACCTGGGGAATATGTCCGGCAGTAGGAATGAGGTCGGCTGCAAAAACAATTGTTTTTTCCTGATATTGAATAACAGGCAGCATCTGTTTCTCCGTATGGCCGTCAACAAAGATGACGTCCATCTTAAGATCCGGCGCAAAACCGTAGTTTCCGTTTGCCGGGAGCGGTAAGAAATTAAGCTGTCCGCTTTCCTGGATCGGGAGGATATTTTCTTTTAGGAAGCTGGCCTTTTCCCTGGCGTTGGGTTCGGTTGCCCATTGCCAGTGGTTTTCATTGGTCCAGAAATGGGCATTTTTAAAGGCGGGCCGATAGCCGGTTTTATCGTCATTCCATTCGATGGCACCGCCGCAATGGTCAAAGTGAAGGTGGGTCAGGAAAACATCGGTAATATCTTCCCTTACAAAACCGTATTTTTTGAGGTTTTTGTCTAAAGTGTCATCGCCCCACAGCGAGTAGTGGCCGAAGAACTTTTCGTCCTGCTTGTTGCCGAGCCCACAGTCGATGAGGATCAGTTTTTTTCCGTCTTCTATAAGCAGGGAACGGGTTCCCAGCTCAATCAGGTTTCTTTCGTCTGCAGGATTGGTCTTTTCCCACAGACTCTTCGGGACGACGCCGAACATAGCACCGCCGTCCAGTTTAAATTTCCCACATTGTATCGGATATAGTTTCATATAATATTAAGTTTCTGTAATGTATTGATTATTCATAATGTTTCATTTTTTCAGCCATCTGCTTTGCATTTTCACCACCCTGTTCCAGATGATCAGTAATGTTCCGTAAATCATTTTCTTTCCTGTTTTGGGAAAGCTTTTGGGCGATGAAAATTTCAGTAGGGAAAATCTTCATGCCGAAAGCACCTTTCATTTCTTTTTCCACAAATGCTTTTCCCATATCGTCCAGCATCACCGGACATTGCTGGTTTTTTTCGTATTTGGCGGTAAGTTTGTCCAGATGATGATACAGTTCATCATGATTCATCAGTTCTACCTTTCCATAAACCTGCACGGCTTCATAATTCCAGGTGGAAACATTGATATGGTCGTACCAGCTGCTTGAAATATAAGCATGGGCGCCCAGAAAATCACAAAGCACTTCACTTCCGTTTTTCAGGAGTTTTGCCTGCGGATTGGCCCTGGAAATATGGGTTTCGATATACCTGTTTTCCGGGTCGTCTTCATTCAGGATCATCATCGAATGGGTGGCCCGGATTTTTTCTCCGGAGGAAATTAATAAAGCAAATGCATTTTCCCGGATAATATCTTTCATCAGGTTCAGGTCTTCACTTTTATATAGTTTGGGTATATACATGATCCTATTTTCTAAAACAGCTCACCCGGATTTCTGGGGACGGCAATATTCAGGTGCTTGTAGGCTTTTTCCGTTACTTCACGGCCCCTCGGGGTCCTGATGATAAATCCTTCTTGGATGAGGAAAGGTTCATAGACTTCCTCCAGGGTTTCCGGGTTTTCGGCAATTGAAGTCGCCAAAGCCGAAATGCCTACCGGTTTTCCTTTGAAATTTTCGATCATCACCCGCATGATCTTGTTGTCCATTTCATCAAGGCCGTATTCATCTACATTCAATGAATCCAATGCATATTTGGTGATATTGATCTCGATCTCGCCGTTTCCTTTAATTTCGGCAAAATCCCGGACCCTCCGTAGCAATGCATTGGCAATCCTCGGGGTTCCGCGGCTTCTGCGGGCAATTTCAATGGCGGCATCTTCATAGATAACTACACCCAGGACCCTGGCGCTCCGGATGATAATCATTGATAAGAGCTCAATCGTATAATATTCCAGCCGGCTCTGGATCCCGAACCGGGCCAGCATCGGTTTTGTCAGCATTCCGCTTCTGGTCGTTGCGCCCACCAGGGTAAAAGGGTTCAGCCCGATCTGCACGCTTCTGGCATTCGGCCCGGTTTCCAGCATGATATCGATCTTGTAATCTTCCATCGCGGAATACAGGTACTCTTCCACGACCGGCGAAAGCCTGTGGATCTCGTCGATGAAAAGCACGTCGTTTTCCTCAAGGTTGGTAAGCAATCCGGCTAAGCTTCCGGGTTTATCCAATACAGGGCCTGAGGTGATCTTGCAGTTGACCCCGAGTTCATTCGCAATAATATTGGCCAGGGTCGTTTTTCCCAGGCCGGGAGGCCCGTGCAGCAGGACATGGTCGAGTGCACCGCCGCGCCGTTTGGCCGCCGAGACGAACACTTCAAGGTTGTCCAGTGTTTTCCGCTGCCCTGCAAAATCCTTGAAGCTCTGGGGACGGATCTGCTCTTCCTGTGCCAGTTCTTCACGGGAAAAATTGTCTTTGTCTGGATGTAAAAAGTCAGGCATTAATTCAATTTCATTTACCGTAAAGATAGCAAAATTGAGGTTAAGATGAAGAATAATTTCGGGATGGGGTTGAGGGTGAGGTTGGAAGCTGAGCTAAGGCAAAGGTGGATATTAGGCAGGATGTTTTTTTAGCGTTAACAAGATTGGGATATTTTGAGTATTTTTGAGATGAAGAATAACAAACAACAGATGATAAAAGATTTTACCGGAATGCCATATGGCACAAGCGATGGATGCTGCTGAAAGATGTTTCATTTTAAGTGAGCGGCTTCACCATTAGGAAGCTCTGCCGAAAGTATATCTGCGAGCATTACAGGAGGCTTTGGGAGAAGGACAGCAAAAGATAAAGCGGATTTTACGATATTTCAGTAGGATCTGGCTTTGAAACCGAAAGTCATTTGATATACGGAAACAGTGTTAAATATTTTTCAGAAAGCGAGTGTTTAGAGATAGAGAATCTGATTCATGATGTAATACACGATTTAAATAAAATTACGAACAGTTTAAATAAGGGGCAGGCTTAATCTAAACCTCAACCTTCACCTTAATCTTATTTATGAAATTAACAGGCCCTTTTAAGCAGGTGGTAACACTTGCCAACCTACCTTTAAGAGGAAAACTTTCAGACGATCAGCTTGAAATTATAGCTGAAGGCGGAATTTTAACAGATCAGGATAAAATACTGAAAGTCGGTAATTATAAAGCTTTAAAATCGGAACATCCGGAAGCGGAAACGGAAGATATAATTGGCGAGCAGGTTGCAATTCCTGCTTTCGTGGATTCCCATACCCATATCTGCTTCGGCGGCAACCGGGCCAATGATTTTGCCATGCGCAATGCCGGGAAATCCTATCTTGAAATCGCCGAAAGCGGAGGGGGGATCTGGAGTTCCGTACAGCATACCCGGAAAGCAACGGAAGAAGAACTGCTGAAAACCCTGCTGGCAAGAATCGACTTTTTACTGGCGCTCGGCATTACGACAATCGAAATAAAAAGCGGTTATGGACTGGATGTGGAAAACGAGCTGAAAATGCTCCGCATTATCAAAAAAGCTCAGGAGAGCACAAGGGTAACCCTGGTTCCCACCTGCCTTTCCGCACATTTGAAGCCTAGAGATTTCGAAGAAAGCAATCAAGAGTACCTACAATATATTTTAACTGAAATTCTCCCGAAAGTAAAAGAGGAAGATTTGGCCAAAAGGGTGGATATCTTCATCGAGAAATCAGCCTTCCAGCCGGAAGAAAGCAAAAATTTCCTGCTGAAGGCAAAAGACCTTGGTTTTGACATTACGGTTCATGCCGACCAGTTCACGCCGGGAAGCTCAAGGATTGCCGTGGAAGTTGGCGCAAAATCTGCAGATCATCTGGAGGCAACCATTGATGAAGACATTGAATTCTTGGCCCAATCGGAAACGGTAGCTACCGCTTTGCCGGGGGCAAGTTTAGGTTTAGGCGAAAAATTCACACCGGCCAGGAAATTACTGGATGCAGGAGCCATTGTTGCCATTGCCAGTGACTGGAATCCCGGTTCGGCACCGATGGGAAATTTAATTACCCAGGCTTCGATTCTGGCAACTTTTGAGAAACTGACCACCGCTGAAGTTCTGGCAGGCATCACCTTCCGTTCGGCATTTGCACTGGGCCTTGAAAACAGGGGAAAGCTGGAAGCCGGATTTAAAGCCGACTATATAACATTTAAAACCGATAATTTTCAAAACATCCTTTATCATCAGGGAAGCCTGAAATGCGAACATATCTACATTGGCGGGGTACAAATCTGATGAGAAAGATTGCCGGTAATTTTATGATGATGGTTGCACTGATGATAGTCCGGTGTTTTTTGTCAATCCTGCTGATTGTTCAGATTGCCACAAAAAGAGTTGGTCATCCGTCATCTGAAGTCAGGGATGTTTTAATTATACTGATCTGGCTGGGCGGCGCAGTAGCCATCATTTATTTTTTTATTAAATTTCTCATAAGTATTTACAGATATAAAGACTAACCACATCAAAAAAATAAAATAATATGAATACCATCTGGCAGGGAAGATTAGACGGGGAAGAGTTGCTTTATCACAGGATATTCCAACGGGTAAAAGAAGAAAACAATTATGATTTTATTTCAACTAAGGATTTCGTTTTACATGGTTTTGCCGTGGACGAAGGTGTCAGAAGGAATAAAGGCAGGCAGGGCGCAAAAGACGCTCCGGATATGATCCGTAAAAATATGGCTAATTTCCCGGTCATCCGTCCGGATTTTTCGCTGCTGGATTTCGGAAATATAACCTGTGAAAACGGAATGCTGGAGGATACCCAGTACGAACTGGCAAAGAATGTTTCCAAAGTCCTGCTGAAAGGCGGACGGTCTGTGGTGCTGGGTGGCGGACATGAGGTAACGTATGCCCATTATCTGGGATTGAAAACAGCCTTTCCGGAACAGAAAATAGGGATCATCAACATCGATGCCCATTTTGATAACCGGCAGCCTGAAGACGGAGTAGGTGCAAGCTCGGGAACCGGTTTCTGGCAGATTGCCCAGGAAGGAGATATTAATTCCCTGCATATCGGGATCCAGCGAAACTCCAATACCCTGAAATTATTCGATACTGCCCATCATTACAAAATGAAATACATCCTGGCCGACGAGCTTTTCTTCGAGAATCTGCCTTCTATTTATCAGAGAATCGACGATCTTCTGGACAGTGTGGATTATGTATATCTTACGGTCTGCATGGATGTTTTTAATGCTTCGATCGCACCCGGGGTTTCGGCTTCGGCTTATAATGGAATCTTTGCCGATGCGGCATTTATGCATCTTTACAGGCATATCCTGAAAAGTGAAAAACTGCTGGCGCTGGATGTGGCTGAAGTAAATCCTGTGTATGACATTCAGGAAAGAACGGCAAGGCTTGCTGCTACTTTAGTGAATGAATGGTTTATTGTTTAACCAATGCAAAATAATAGTCTGATAGAAAAAATCACTATTTTATTCAATTCCAAGGAACAAAGTTTGTTGCTTACAAAATGCTTTTAACGGAGCGATAATTAGATCCGGCAGGACCGGATTTAAAAACAGAAATTATATTATGGAACAATCAATTGAAAATAAACTTATCAAAGCGGATAAGGCATTTTCAGAATGGAAAAAGGTACCATTCGAAGACAGACAAAAACTTATTTCCAAAGCGGCGGAACTTCTGAAGAACAACGCGGAAAAATTCGGTACGATCATTACCAAAGAAATGAACAAACCCATTGCCCAGTCGATGGCTGAGGTGGAGAAGTGCGCCTTAATGATGAATTATTACGCTGATGCGGAAAATATTTTAAAACCTGAACACATCGATTCCCAATATGCTTATTCCGAAATTCATTATGTTCCGAAAGGGGTGATCCTGGGCGTTATGCCATGGAATTTCCCATTCTGGCAGGTACTTCGGTTTGCCGTTCCGGCCATCCTCGCAGGGAATACCGTTGTGCTGAAACATGCTTCCATCTGTTTCGGCAGCGGAAATGCGATCGAGGATGTTCTTCTGGAAGCCGGTTTTCCGGAAGGGGTATTCCAGAATCTTGAAATCGGGCATAAGGATGTAAAGGAGGTGCTTGAGCATAAGGCCGTTGCCGGCGTAAGCCTTACCGGAAGCGAGAAGGCCGGAGCCGAAGTGGCTTCCATTGCCGGACAGAACATCAAAAAGTCCTTATTGGAACTCGGCGGCAGTGATGCCTTCATCGTGCTGGATGATGCCAACCTGGATGAAGCTGCAAAAGTAGGCGCATTGGCCCGACTACAGAACTGCGGACAAACCTGTGTGGCGGCTAAAAGATTCATCATCGATGAAAAAATAGAAGACGCCTTCCTTCCGAAATTTATCGAAGAATATAAAAAATTCGTTCCGGCGGATCCGATGGATAAGGAAACGAAAATTGCCGGAATGGCACGGCCCGACCTGGCGGATGACCTGGAAAAGCAGTTTGAGAAAGCTTTGGAACATGGAGCAGAAATTATTCTTCCGTTGGAAAGGATTTCCGATAACGAATTTAAACCCGGTCTGATCCGTGTAAAAGAAGGCAATCCTATCCTTCAGGAAGAGCTTTTCGGCCCTCTTGGAATGATAATGATCGCCAGGGATGATGAAGAAGCTTTACAAATGGCCAACCATATCCCGTTCGGTCTTTCCAATTCCGTCTGGACCCAAGATAAAACCCGGCAGTTGTTTTTTATCGAAAACCTGGAATCCGGAACGGTAAACATTAATAGGATGACCAGCTCCGATCCGCGTTTCCCATTTGGCGGAACCAAGACTTCGGGGTACGGAACCGAGCTTTCTTTATTGGCATTGAGGGAATTTGTGACGGCAAAGACGATCGTCGGGAATTAATTTAAAGAATCATTATTAAACATAAAAACTCCCGGATTTCCGGGAGTTTTGTATTTGTAAAAGGTTTAGTTCAATTAAACCGTTGTCAGTCTTAACGTATTTGTTTTTCCTCCTTCGTAAGATGGAGTCGCATTGATATTGATTACGAAATCTCCTGCTTCAATATACCCGTAGTTGTGGGTGAGCATATTCACCTGGATAATCGTTTCATCAGTGGACTTCTTCATGTCGTAGTAATAGGCGTGAACACCCCAGAGAAGGTTCAGCATGGTGATGACCCTTTTGTTACCGCTGTATACGATGATGTGGGAATTCGGACGGTGTGCTGAAAGCTGGAACGCCGTATATCCTGAGCTGGTTAATGTAACAATTGCGGAAACATTGGTTGTTTTTGCAATTCTTACAGCTGCAAGACACACCCTGTTGGTAATGAACCTTTCGTCGATGCAGTTGAAGTCTTTTTCAATCGGCTCGTTCTTATGCTGGTAAAAATGGGTAGTTTCGATATTTTTCACGATTTTCGCCATGTTTTCAACTACCTGCACCGGATACCTTCCCACGGAAGTTTCCCCGGAAAGCATAACGGCATCCGCTCCGTCCAGTACCGAGTTGGCAACGTCGTTTACTTCCGCTCTCGTTGGTGTTAAGCTGTTGATCATCGTTTCCATCATCTGGGTCGCGATAATTACCGGCTTGGAATAGAATCTTGCCTTTTCTACCAAGGTTTTCTGGATAGCGGGAACTTCTTCCATCGGAACCTCAACACCTAAATCTCCACGCGCCACCATCAGCCCGTCGCATTCCAAAAGAATTTCGTCGATATTTTTTACACCTTCCGGCTTTTCGATTTTTGCGATGATCGGGGTTTTCAATTTCCCGTTCGGATGTTTGGAGATCAGTTCTTTAAGATCGATGATATCCTGGGCGTGACGAACGAAAGACAGGGCGATCCAGTCCACTTCCTGATCAAGCATGAAGTTGGCATCCTGGATGTCCTTTTCCGTTAAAGCGGGAAGGGAAACATTGGTGTTCGGAAGGTTAACTCCTTTTTTAGAACTCAGCGGTCCTCCCTGGATGGTTTTTGCTTTTACGGTATCGGTAAGGTTGGTTTCCATTACTTCCAATACCAGTTTTCCGTCATCAATCAGGATTCTTTCCCCGACTTTTACGTCCTGTGGAAACTGCTGGTACGTCATGTACACCTTTGTAGAATCGCCTTCGATCTTTTCGTTGGTAAAAGTAAGGATATCTCCCGGATTAAGGTAAGAACCTTCCTTTACAACCCCTACCCGTAATTTAGGGCCCTGTAAATCCCCTAAAATTCCGACGGAGAAGCCGTATTCTTTGTTGAGTTCTCTGATAATGTCGATATTTGAACGAACTAAGTCGTAGTCAGCGTGTGAAAAATTGATTCTGAAAATGTCAACACCTGCTTTCATTAACCCTAACATTACTTCCTTCGACGATGAAGCCGGACCGAGTGTTGCGATGATTTTTGTCTTCTTTAAATACTTATTCATAATACTGGATAATTTGATAAAGTTCTTCTTCAGAACCTAATGTATAATCTTGAATCGGAAAAACAAGATTTTCAGGGAGCAAAATTACGGAAAAATCAGGAAACTGTTCCGAACTGTGCAAAATATATTGTACTTCTACCTGATTATTTAATAAAAATTTAATGTTATCTTCTTCCGAAAAAAGTTCGGTCGGTAATTTCTTTTGTCTACTCTCTGAAGATTTATTGGAAATAAAAGTAAAACACGTCCTGGTAAACTTGTGGTACGCTTCAAATCTCGGAAAGTGGTAATCGAAAAATTCCCCGTTCAGGATAAAGTCTTCGATCCTTCTGAACTTAAGGCCGTTGATTTGGTTGACTCTGAAGAAAAACTCATGATCGGGGATATGCTTTGCCAATCTTACCAGTCCGATGGTAATATTTTCAAATTCGGTATCGTCCAGGTCATAGAGTTTTTGGATTTCCAAGGATGTTTTCTTTTTTGTTTAAAATATAAAATGCCCGTTGTGCCGCTTTTTCTTCGGCCTTCTTCTTGGAAGTTTCTGTGGCATTGGCGATCTTTTCTTCTCCGAGCCACACATGGCAACGGAAAACAACCGATTTGTTTACCTGAATCTCTTCGCAGGTTTCATATTTTATATTCAGTTTCTTCTTCTGGCTCCATTCCAGGAGAAGCCCTTTATAGCTGACGATTTTGTTTTCCAGCTTATTGATTTCCGTCGGCGTCAGCAATCTTTCCAGAACGATCCTTTTGCAGGTATCATACTGGAAGTCCAGATAAACGGCACCGATTAAGGCTTCCAATAAATTGCCGGAGATGTTCTCCCCCAACGCTACGGAATTCTGCTTCTGCAGCAGGTCGGTAAGTTTCAGGTCGTCGCCTAATTTGTTCAGGTTCTTCCTATTCACAATTTTAGATTTCATCTGTGTCAGGTATCCTTCATTGGCCTGAGGATAGGTATGAAACAGATGACAGGAAATAATTGTACCCAAAACAGAATCTCCTAAAAATTCGAGCCTTTCGTAATTGCTGTCTTTTTTAGAAGAATTTTTTAAAGAAAAGGCTTCCCGGTAAAGGGCGATATTCTGCACTTCAGTGCCAAGCACTTTCATCAGTTCGGTACTGAGAAAGTAATCTCTCTCCGTAAGCTGTCTTTTTCTTTTTTTGAGAAGGAATTTAGAAAAGTATTTCTGTAACTCCATTCAGTAAGTTTAGATTTTCGTAAATAGAACGCAAGCGTTATGCCCACCAAACCCAAAAGTATTGCTCATGGCTACTTTCACATCTTTCTTCGCAGCTTCGTTGAACGTGAAGTTCAGTCGGCTGTCGATATTCTCGTCATCGGTAAAATGGTTAATGGTAGGAGGAACAATACCATGAATAATCGTTCCCAACGCAGCAATGGCTTCAATAACGCCGGCAGCACCCAGGAGGTGGCCCGTCATTGACTTTGTAGAATTAATCTGAATGTCGAAAGCATGCTCGCCCAATAACTTTGAAATGGCATTGGATTCTGCGATGTCTCCTAATGGAGTAGAGGTACCGTGCATATTGATATGGTCTACTTCATCAGCAGTAAGTCCCGCGTCTTCCAGGCAGTTTTTCATTACGAGGTAAGCGCCCAGTCCTTCAGGATGCGGTGCCGTCATATGGTGTGCATCTGCACTCAGGCCGCCGCCCTTTAATTCTGCATAAATGGTTGCCCCGCGTTTTACGGCGTGTTCGTATTCTTCAAGGACGATGCATCCTGCGCCTTCTCCCAGTACAAAACCGTCACGGTCTTTGTCGAAAGGTCTTGAAGCCGTTGTCGGGTCATCATTTCTTGTCGAAAGCGCCATCATTGCATTGAATCCGCCGACGCCGCTTGCCGTAACGGCTGCTTCAGAGCCTCCGCACACAATAACATCTGCTTTTCCGAGCTGGATCAGCATTTTGGAATCAATTAACGCGTTCGCTGACGATGCACAGGCGGAAACCGTGGTATAGTTCGGTCCGTGGAAGCCATACTCGATGGAGATGTGCCCCGGTGTGATGTCGGCGATCATTTTTGGAATAAAGAAAGGATTGAATCTCGGGATCTCCGTGTTGGCCCATCCTAAAACTTCGGTTTCAAAAGTTTCCAGGCCTCCGATCCCTGAACCCCAGATTACGCCGACCCGGTTTTTATCTACCTGGTCTTCGATAATCCTTGAGTGTTCTACCGCTTCTCTTGCCGCTACAAGTCCCAGCTGGGTATTCCGGTCCATCTTTTTTGCTTCTTTCTTGTCGAAATGCTGCAGCGGATCGAAATTTTTTACTTCGCAGGCGAATTTGGTCTTGAAGTTTGTGGCATCAAAAAGAGTAATAGGAGCGGCTCCGCTCTCACCTTTCACAAGATTTTCCCAGTATTCTTTTGCATTTTTTCCAATAGGTGTTATTGCTCCAAACCCGGTTACAACTACTCTTTTTAATTCCATAAACTTTGTTTAATTTCTTTTGTTGAAGAATATTATTTATTTACTACTTCTTCGATGTAAGCGATAGCGTGACCTACAGTAGTAATTTTTTCAGCTTGATCATCAGGGATCTGAATATTGAATTCTTTTTCAAATTCCATGATAAGTTCAACCGTATCCAGTGAATCTGCTCCTAAATCGTTGGTGAAGCTAGCCTCCGGAGTTACTTCTGTTTCTTCAACGTCAAGCTTATCAGCGATGATAGCTTTTACTCTTGATGCAATGTCTGACATAGTAAATTTTTTTTTAATTGTTAGATGGTGCAAATATATAAAATTCTTTACGATAAAACATTTTTTTAGTCTTTTTTGTGGCCTGTAGGTACTTATTTTGTGATGTGGGTGTTTAGTCTTTTCGTTTTCAGTTGTTTATATTTTACTATCTGAAATCCTTCTTTACCCTTAATTTAAAGCTGAAATTTCACCGCTTCCGAAGACCGTCCGGCATTTGCTTCCTGAATACTCCACAGTTATTTTACTTCCGTTTTCGTGCGAAGCAACATTATTACTAGCTTTGCAAACTGTTTTTTAACATTTCCCATTCCGTTTGATATTTATGCAGAAGATTTTAGCTATCCTGTTTTTCGCCGTTTCCGCCTTCGTGTTCTCGCAGGCCAAAGGCAAGGTCATTAAAATAAAAGACGGCGATACCGTCGTGGTTTTGCTCTCCGGTAACACCGAGCAGACCCTCCGCCTCGCGGAAGTCGACTGTCCGGAAAGCGGCCAGGCCTTCGGCAAGAATGCGAAACAGTTTACCTCCGACCAGGTTTTCGGGAAAACCGTCACCTTTTATAAAATAGGGAACGACCGCTACGGAAGAAGCGTGGCCGGGGTGTTCTATGACAGCGACAAATACCTCTCCCGGGAAATCGTAAAGGCCGGTTTCGGCTGGTGGTATTTCAAAGCCTCCAAAAATACGGAGCTCCAAAAGCTGCAGGATGAAGCCAAAGCAAAAAAGCTGGGACTGTGGGCCGATAAGACAGCCGTGTCTCCGTGGGACTTCAGAAAGGCGAAGCGGACAAAAGGTAAAGTTTCGAAATCTTAGAAGCTGTTTGAATTAATTTTTATAAATAATTTTATGCAAAATATCTCTAATCCTTCATAATTTGTAAATATCAATTATTCTGAAAGAAATTTATAGATATACTCTAAATGACAGATATGCTATATGTTCTTTATTACCAGTAATGAGTATGATTGTATTCGGTCCATTAAATTTAATTCAAACAGCTTTTACATAATATAAGCTCGAAGTAAAAATCAAATGACAAGTCGGAAAAAGGATGCAGGATGTACCTTTTATTACAAATACGTTTAAAGGTACATTATGAGAATTTCATAATAAAATTAGATTTTATTATGAATTATTAAAGTAATTTAAATTTGTATTTACATATAATTATTATTAAAAGCATTTTATAAATAATATTTTTCTTAATTTTGTGAAATAAAATAACATACTAAAAAAACCATGAAAAATTTTCTGCTTTCAAATTTCTTGAAATATTGTAACTATTCTATGTGCAGTTTTAGCTAGACCCTATACATTAAATTTCACAGATCTATTAATAGCGAAATCTTAGTATTTCGTTTCAATTTTTCACAAATAAATATTCATTATGTTAGACCTTCGATGTTCGAAGTTTGTCACGATATTGCTATTATCGTATTCAATCTCGGGTTATTCTCAATTGGCGGGTTCAGATGCAGAACTTTGGGAAAAAGCTAGTCATGCTTCAAGGGAAGCAACACGTTGTCGTGATGAAAATCTCTTGAATTTTCATTGCGGGATTAAAGACAAGCTTCTCAAAAAGTACATTAAATATAGTAAAAAGAAAAGCCATACCCTCAGTTTGGTTCATGCTTCGAAAGAAGATGAAATGATCTGGGAAAACACTGACAAAAATGTTTCTCTAGGCAATACTGTATATAATAAAGGTGAAGAAGTCAAAGAAATTGGAAAGAGGCCCAGCATCTTTACTTTTACCGGGACAGCAGATCCGAAAAAAGAAAAGACAGACAGCTTAAAAATCAAATTTGAAGATCAGAATCTTTATGAAATGATTTTTCTTCTGAAAAAGGCTAAATCAATGGATCTCAATAAAATTCATTCCTATCTTTCAATTAAGTATGGGATTTCTTTGGAAAAAGGAAAATACTACGGAAGCGACAACAAAATAATCTGGGACCCTGAAAAACACAAAGGTTTCAAGTACAGACCAACAGGTTTGGGAAGGGATGACGGAAACGAATTATATCAAAAGCAGTCATCCAATCAGGCAGACCTGTTTTTGGCGATCGGAATGCATGGGATTTCAAGAACAAACTCTGAAAATACCACTGTTTTAGACAACAACAATTTTGTCATGTGGTCTGATGATAATAAGGCAATGTCCCTGAAGACCGATAAAAATCTGGAAGTTCTGGAAAGGAATTGGCAAATTGATTTTATTGGAAATAAGATCCCTAAGACTGATTATCAGGTAAGAATTATAAAAGAGACGTTGAATCCAAGAGCTTTACCGCTGTCCTACTGGATGCTTATTAAGAAAGACAATGGGGAGATCAAAAAGATTCCTGGAACGGAAAGCGAACGGTATGTAACTTTCAATAAAGTTGAGTTCATGGACGCTTTTGATAACGGTAGCACCATATATTTCACATTTGCCACAGGACCTAAGGAAATTAAGAGCACAGAACCGGATCCACGATACACATCACTTACTAAACCATATAATGAAGAAGATTTATCGCTGGATGTCAGCTCAATAAACCTGTATCCGAATCCTGTAAAAAAAGACCAAAATTTTACTGTTGTTTTTCCTAAAAATGAAAATCTGGTTATTTCCATCCATGACGGTGGAGGCAGGTTGGTTAAATTAGAGAAAATCAGCAATTCGGCAAGATCATATTCAGGTCATCTTTCGGTTCAAAGCGCTTATCTTATTACTTTGACCCAAAACGGGAAAATCATAAAAACTTTTAAACTAATCGTCGACTAATACTTTACAATGAAAATAGATAGAAAACGGCTTCCTTTTACAAAGAAGTCTTGCCTTCTAATGTTCTTTTTTACCTGTATGTTTGTGTTTGCAAGCTTTACAAAAGAAGATAGACAGAAGGTTCGGGAATTTAAGAAAGATTTGATGGGCAGACTTACCGATAAAAGACAGGCTGACCCTGGCAAAGAAAGCCCTGAAAAGTCATCTTCGAGAAAATCTCTGGCTTTAAGCACTGAGAAAAAGCTATCTCAGGATCTTTTATCAAAATATAACTCTTTCCAGGCAGGAAATGCTGATTTGGTACCAGCTGAAGTTTATCATGAAATTTCTTCCAATGCCATTTCTTATCCTTCAAAAGAAAAAGAGGGAACCATAGGAGCATTTTCGGAAGAAGAAGAAGACCGCATCTCGGACAACTTTTTCACAATTGATATTCCTGCTGTGAATAAGGAAAATGCAAGTGCTTATCTTGAATACGACCTTTTTGGTCTGGCATCACATGAATCGGTTCCCAGGTCCATTAACAACAATATAGCGATTGGGGGCGATATCGTTATTCCCAATGCTCAATGGAGCCATCAAAGGGAAGCGGTAAGTTTAAACCTTATTAAAAGCGGACTGAATACAATTTTATTTACTTCGCCATCCGATGGAGTAAAATATAAGGTGAAAAATTTAAAAATTGTTTTCGATAAAGACAGAAAATCTGACGACAACATTATAGTAAGCTCAGTCTTTTCCGGAAATAAATTATATGTAAAAGGAAACAATATCAATGGACCTGGGGCTACAGTTAACAGTGAATATGTTTCTGCAAAAAAGGGCGAATTCGAAAAACTTATTCAGCTATCGGAAAATGATAAAGCCAAAGGCAGCTTTTCAGTTACGGCTAACGGAATCACAAACACTTATAAAATTCCGACTGAAACCAATTCTTTTAAAACATTAAATCAAGATTACTTTAATGTCAAAGGAATTCCGGTTTCCAAGGACCAGGAATTTAGCGTCGATTATGAAGGAATCAATATAAAAGTTGAAAAAGAAACTTCAGAATCAGCTTACCTTGAAGTTTTAAAATTAAGGTCAAAAGATTTTCCTGCCACTTCGCAGGGCTTAAAGAACGTAACCCTCAATAACGCTGCTTACCGGATATCGGTAATTTCAGGAGAACTGAAGAAAAAAGTAAAGCTTATCATCCCATATGATGAAAAACGTCTGGGATTAATCTCCCCGAAAGAAATCAAGATTTTCCATTTCGATTATGCCAAAAGGCAGTGGGCAATGAATAAGTCTGCGGTGGTGGATACAAAGGCCAAAACAGTGACAGTAGAAGGGGACGGCAATACCGATTATATCAATGGAGTAATTTCTACTCCGGAATCCCCGCAGATGAATGCATTTGCGCCTACAAGCATCAGCGGATTAAAAGCGGGAGACCCAATGGCAGCCATCCAGTTGATGGATGCTCCTACGGCAAGCCAGAAAGGAGATGCCAATATGAATTATCCGATCAACGTTCCTTCAGGGTTGGGTGGTTTAGAGCCCTCTTTATCCATAAGCTATAGCAGCAGCGCTGGAAACGGCTGGATGGGTGAAGGCTGGGATGTTAATGGCTTATCTGCTATTACCATCGACACAAGATGGGGATCGCCACAGTTTGACGGTTTAACCGAAACCGAATTATATAATTTGGATGGTGAAATGCTGGTATATCCAAATAATTACCTTCCGCACCGGCATAATGATGTAAATGAAACCAGCACAACAATTACCACCGACAAGCAGCCCAGATCCTCTTATTCTACGGCAGGAGTAAATGGAACAAAAAAGTTTTATCTCAGAAAAAATCATGATTTTTCCATCATTGAAAGAATTGGGGATGATCCTAAAAATTACTCATGGAAAGTCACTTCAACCAACGGGACGAAAAGTTACTATGGTGGAGGTGATGCTTTTGTCATTAAAAATGCTGATGACCAGATTGTACACTGGGCTTTAAGAAGAATTGAGGATGTCCATGGGAATTCTATGAACTTTACCTATTATTATTCAGAGGTGAATTTTGGAACAAATAATAACAACAGTAATTTAAATAAAGGTATCTACTTTCATATTAAGCAGATTTCTTACGGAAAAGACGGAGCCTATACCGTTGATTTTAACACCCAGACAGGAATTAGCCGACCAGATCTGAACATCAATGGAAAGCAGGGCGTAAAACGGGTAGAGCCTTACCTTCTTACAAATGTTACGGTAAACTATCAGGGAGATATGATCCGTACTTATAAAATGGAGTATGAAACGGGACAGTTCTCCAAGACCAGGCTGAAGCGCCTATCCATGGAAGGAGGACAGCAGGATACAAAGTATTATGTGCTCGGAGATTATGATTTCCAATATTATGATGATGTGGCAGACGGCTCTATATTTGGAGGCAATGTTACCATTCCGGTTACGAATTCGATGAACGTTTTCGGAAACTTGGTTCAGAATGCATTGACTCCTTCAAGAATTAGTGGGAATAGCGCAACGGAAACCGGATTTAATTTCAGAGCGGCCGCAGGATTAAATTTATTTTATCCTTCCAATGATGCGTATGGGCACATCATGTTCGGGCTTCCTTTCGGCTCCTCAAGCTCCGAAGCCAAAACCATGCAGCAGCTGATTGACTTTAATGGAGACGGCATCCAGGATATGATCTATAAGAACAGCTCAGGATTATACTTCAGTCAGGGATCACTTAACAACGGAGCCTTATCTTTCGGACAACCGCAACCTTTATTGAACTTCAATAACAATTTCTCGCTTACCAAAAGTAAGTCGAGCAGCTCCGGCTGGGACAGGGGACTTTTTATCACAAGCAAGAGTGTCATTACGTCCAAATCTACCAGTACAACTTCTACGTACCTTACCGATGGCAATTCGGATGGGCTGATGGATATTGTCCACAACGGCGAAGTTTGGTTTAATGCAGGCCAGAATACTCCTGAAATGACCAAGCACAGTGAATATACGGAAAATATGATCATTAAGGCAAAGGCAGTTGAAACTCCTTCTAATCCTAAGACAGATCCGCCTTTGCAGGAACCGATAACCCCGGCAGTAGATGTAGTAAAAGTTTGGATCGCTCCTAAAGATGGTTATATTAAGTTCAATGACGAAATTAGTATTGCTCCATATCTCGTCGGACCAGTACAGCCTGTTTTCAAGACTCTTTATTCAGTTGAAATTCTGAACCCGATTGTTACCGGAGTCACAAAACATGGTAGAATTTATATGACAGAACTGGATTCAAATGGATCTTCTTCAACAACAATTAATATAGAAAGGTACAATGATTATTATACCCAGATCCAGTCGATGCTGCCAAATACTGTAGACCATCTCGGTATTAATAACAGCAACCGGTTGTATGTGAAAAGTGGAGAAAAAGTATATATCAGACTTCATAAGAACAAGAATTACAATGCGGAAATACGTTCTAATCCTAATATTACTTATGTCGATATTAACGGAAATGAAATACCGAATACTTCGGACCTTTCTCAGGATCAATTTTATTTAAATAACGGAAGCTATTCAAATAACTTTTTCCTGAATAATGAGATGGCTCCAATCTACCTGGACAATCCTGTAACTGCGACAACACCTGCAACAGCTAATATTTCAGTGGGATCCGTAGATTTTCCATATACTACAAGTGATTTTAAATTTAAAATTTATAAGGATAATATTAATGCCAATACAACTCAGGAAATATATAGCTATGACTACCTACAACATGATATACAGTTTTCAACTCAGAGTATTTCTCAGTCAGTTTCAGTAGATCCCGGCCAACCGATATATTTAAGGTTTGTGGTAGAATCGGATTCTCATGTTGCCTCTATAGCGAGTAACTGGCAGGGCAAAATTAATGTACAGTATACAGCTAATACTCCCACTGCAGCAAATCCAGCGGCGACTACTTTTGTAGATTTTAATACGGTTCCACAGTATCCGTCTTATGCAATTACGCAGTTTTCTGAGAAATTCAATGTTAAAAATTATCTCAGTCTCTCAGGATCCCATGATTATAAAGCTCAGATCAAAAAGAATATAACTAATTTTTCAACCTTAGGGGTTGGTTCTTTCTATTATATCATTAAAAGAGGAAGCAAAATTGTAGCTAAAAGAAAAGTTACTGTAGATAATACAAATAACTCTGTTGAAGAGCAGGATCTGATTTTAAATCAGCCTGTTTCAGGAGTCTCACCGGCTACTTATTATACGGGAAGCTTATCGGGATTACTGAAGCCCTGGCTGGTTACCATTCAGGTATATTGCAATACGGGTGCAGATTATGCATTATTTAAAAGCTATTCCAATTATTTTTCCGGCAAACCTTTTAATATCTATTATGATAATGATATTCTAATTACCGATACTTCCCATACTTCTATTAACTCTGCAATGTATGGCTCAAAAACAAAACTGTATAACAACTGGGGGCAATTCCTGTACAATCAGGATCAGGCCTACCCTGTGATCCAAGGAACCGTTGACGGTTATGGATCTCTGATCAACCCTGATGCACTGTCAGAGAATCCGCCGATGCAGCCGCTTTACAGCAGCTGCTCGCAGCAGTACCCTAATCCGAATCAGCAGCAGCTTTTGGCAGAGTGTATTGCCAACAGTACATCAAATCCAAGTAACGGGAATGCAACGGCCGTAGTAATTTCTCCGATGAAACCATATCTGTTTAAAGTAAAAAGACTTTTTACTCCAATGTGGATCGGTGTGGGACCAGGGCAGTTTACTACTGCGACAACGTTCAAGGATGACGATACACAGCCGGACTATTTTACCAATCCCAATCCGGATCCTGCTCCCGCAGTAATTCAGTCTATGGGTTCTACCCAGCTTTCTATTGATACGACCATGAAAGCGATTGACCGGAAGACGCGAAGCACTTCCAGAAATACGACAGACGGGGTTGCTCTTTCACTAATTAATACCAACAGTGCCAATTCCATTACGGAGCTTATGTATCCGGGCAGCATAGTAAGCCAGGATTTTATGGATATGAACGGGGATGGATATCCTGACATGATCTATGCAGAATCCAGGCAGCTGACCAGCAGTACAGGGGGACTGAGAAGCGGCGAAAGCAATCCGGCTAACGGATACCCAACGGATTCTTTCAGTCTGCAGGAGATGAATTCGATAGGATTCTCCTTTAATGCCTATTCGGTGGGAGGAAGGATTGATGCATTCGGAACTTCAAGCTCCTCGGCAAAGCCGGATACGTCATTGTCATGGTCTGCCGGAGTATCGATAGGCGCAGGAATTAATAAATATTTTAATTCTACGGATTATGCTAAAGAATACTATTTAGATATCAACGGAGACGGGTTACCGGACAGGGTAAGAAACGGAGGGACTTCAGGAATATCGTACAACCTAAACGTAGGGAAAACTTTCCTGGGAAATGATAAGTTTGAAAATCTGGTTTCTTACAGATCCCATCCTATCGGTGGAGTAAATGTATCAATAGGAGGAGGATTGTCTGCAAGTTTACAAACACTGTCAAGCTTTGGATTTGGCCTTTCAGCAAGTGTTGGAGCATCTTCTTCAAAAGGATCTTCTGATGTCTTGTACGAAGACATCAACGGAGATGGAATGATTGATATTTTAGAAGTTGATCATACTAACAAAACCACTGCGGTAAGGTATAACCTGGGAAATAAGTTTGATGTGGCAAGACCTCTGCTTAAATCAGCCTCCGGAATTGATTTTACAGAGGAAAATCAGTCTTACAACGGATCATTATCCTTTGGAGGAAGCATGATGTTTAACTTTGGTCCAATTCCTATTGTTCCAGCTTTTACGATCCTTACTTTATACCTTAAAGCAGGAGCAGGAGCCAATGCTAATCTCGGAATAAATGTTTCAGAAGTGAAAAAGATATTCAAGGATATGAATGGTGACGGATATGCCGATCTGGTGATGGATGATGGTGGAAATGCATTTACGGTTAATTATTCCAGAATCGGACGAACCAACAAGCTGAAACAGGTAACCAGCAGAATTACCCAGGGGAAATATACGCTAGATTACCAGTTTACGCAGCCTACCTACCAGGATCCGCATGCAAAATTAGTGGTAAAGGAAGTCAAAGTGCTGAATCCTGATGTGTTCGATACCAACTATACGAACTCGGATGCTTCTAAGGATATGGTAACAAGGTACACCTTTGAAAACTCTAAGTATGACAGGCGTGAGCGGGATAACTTCGGTTTTGAAAAGGTAACCAGTGAAGAGATGTTGGATTTTAATAGTGTTTACCGTAAGACGATAAATACCTATTATAACAGCAGCTACTTCTTTAGCGGACTGCTAAAAAGCAGCGTAACCCTGGATATTGCCGGAAGCGTGCTTTCAGAAACGGACAATACCTATAAACTGTATAAATTTATAAACGGAGTTTCGGAAATTGATATTAACAATGCCATTTTAAATCCAACGGCATACGATACAGGAGGTAAAGAAGGCAGAAGAATGGCTATTGTACTTCCAAGTAAAAAGAATAAAATAGTTTATGAGAGCGGAGGAAGTATTGAGACTTCCAGAGAAATGTTTTATTATCCGGATGGTAATTTAAAAAAATACCAATACACCAGTCCTACGAAAACCTATAATTCAGAAATGGATTATTGGAATGGTCTAAATAACAATATTCTTGATGTACCAAAAAGTATTAGTGTTTATGACGGAACCGGTAATTCTACTTTACTAAAACAGAGAAAAACCTTAAATATCAATCCAAATACCGGGGATATCGGGACATTTTCTGTTTTTGACGGATCGAATGATATTGAGACAGATTATACCTATGATTCTTATGGAAACATAGCCAGTGTACAATATCCGCCTAACGAAGCTACCCAACGATATACTCTGAGCTATCAGTATGATTATGGCGCAACGGCAAAATATGTCACCAGTATTACCAATAATTTTGGGTTGACTTCTTCAGCAGAATATTATCCCAAATTTGACGCCATTAAGAAAAGTATTGACATGACCGGTAATGCCATGGAATATTATTATGATGGCTGCGGAAGAATATATTGGGTTAAAGGCCCTAATGAATACGGAACAAATAACACTACGATCCGGTATGATTATTCCTATAAACATTTTGGAATTCCCAGCAGCAATAATGATGTGAAAATATTCAAGGCAATAACATTCCATTATAATGCGGAAACCCCTAATAATACCATTGATACAGATACCTATGCCGATATGTTAGGCCGGGTAATACAGGTGAAAAAAGATGTTGAAATCAACGGTGCTGAACGCAGATCGATATCCGGAAGGTCTGTATTTGATAAATTTGGAAGAACCGTCAGACAATATCAGCCTTATGATGAACCCATTGGAGGAAGCAGCTATGATCTTAGTACATCGTTTCCAACGCCTTCCAATTCTACTACCAGTATGTATGATAGCAAAGACAGGGTAATTCAGTCTACAGATGAGGACAACCAAACGAAGTATACAAAATATGAGATCAGCGGAAATGTGTTTAAAACTACTGATGAGTTTGATACGATGAAAACAGAGTCCTTTACCAATGCGGAAGGACAAATTGCTTACAAACTGGATTATTTAGGAAATGATCCGCTGAAAACCTCCTATCAATATAACGCAGCAGGTGATCTTATTACCGTAACGGATCCCGGAAATATTTCTACCAGTTATAATTACGATCTGGCGGGCAGAAGAACAGGAATGCAGCATCCTGATAAAGGTAATCTGAATTATGAATATGATCCTGCAGGAAACCTTATCAGAATGTTTACTGCCAATCTGGCATCTGATCCAACTATTACCACCCATTATATACATTATGAATATGACCATAACCGACTGACGGATATCAAGCTGCCAAACCTTCCGGACGGCTCTACGAATCCGAATAATGTTCACTATGCCTACCTGAATGGCGGGTATGGCAACAATTCGGGAAGAATGTATACCAAAAGTGACGGAACAGGATATACCGTATACAACTATGGAAAAATGGGCGAAGTGATCTCAGAAAACAGGACTGTTTTTGGCTACAATATTCCGACCATGAACTTCCAGACCTTCTTTACGTATGACAGCTGGAACCGTGTAAATCAAATAACTTATCCTGACGGGGAAAATGTATATTACGGATATGACCTGGGCGGTAACTTAAAATCTGTCAGGAATGATTATCAGGATTATATTAAAGAAATCACTTATGACCTGTATGAGCAAAGGACTAAGGTAACCTATGGAAATGGTGTAGTCAACAGACTTTATTACTTGCCGACAAATAGAAGGCTGAGCAATTCCACGCTGGCCAATGCATCAGGGATCGGATTTTTGGCCAATATATATAGATATGATTACCGGGGAAATATCATTAAGCTTGATAACAATTCTGATGTCTCACCAAACGGAATGGGCGGACAGTATGTTTTCCAGTATAAATACGATACGCTGAACAGACTGATCGGTACGGAAGGAAGCTCAAGGCTCGTTGACAAAGGCGGAAACCCGATTCCTCCGGGAACTTCCCCGTATCCTCAGAGCAATTCAGGATTTAAACTGCGGATGCAATACAATAAATCAAGTGGAATAGAGCAGAAGTACCAGTCACATGCAGTCGATCAGACCCTGAACCCTCACAATACTTATGAAAATAATTATGAGTATCTTGGCGGAACCCATAAGATAGCGCAGATTGCGGATGGATATTACGGAAATTCACAGGTATTCAAGTATGATAATAATGGAAATACCACTTATCATGCGGATGAGTACGGGGGCCATAAAATGGCTTGGGACGAACAGGATCGGCTGAAAGCGTTATCGGATGATGATAACGGGCTGTACCAATATTACGTATATGATGACAAAGGGGAAAGAACCATCAAATACAGTCTGACAGGCGGTTCACAGCTCTACCAGAACGGCGTGCTGGTGGATCCGGGAAGTGTGAACATTGATCATTACAAATTGTATCCTAACCCTTATGTGGTAGTGACTTCAGACGGGCAGTATACAAAGAATTATTTCGAAGGCTCCACCCGTTTTGCAAGCCGCATAGAACCGCATAATGATATCTTTATACCATCTATAACTAAAGCACCGAACAAAGACGTAAAAGAGATCGATCCCGACAAAGACTTCAAAACCTATCTGGAAAAAATGGAAGTGGATGGTAAAGTTTCATCAGAACTGGGAACGGCAAAAGCGCCTCCGGGAATGGGAGGTCAGCCTGGCTTGTATTATCTTCATACGGATCATTTAGGAACCGCCAGTTTTGTAACCAATGATAACTCGGAAACAACCCAATTTTTCTTAAATTTACCGTTTGGAGAAACCATGCTCGAGCAGCAGACCGGCGTGTATGAGAATCCGTATAAATTCAACGCGAAGGAACTCGATTCTGAAACAGGACTATACTATTACGGCGCTAGATATTACAATCCCAGGATAAGTACCTGGTATGGGGTGGATCCTTTGGCGGTGTATAATCCTGTAATGGAAACCGAGTTTTATGCTGATGGACAACACAATGGTGGAGTTTATAATTGGGGGAATTTAAATCCATATATATATACCTATCAAAATCCTGTTAAGTATATTGATCCAAATGGGAAACAAACACTAGCACCTTCTGCCAGAGGTTATCGACCAGGTATACCTATTCCATTATTTAAAAAAGGAAAATATTATACTCCATTTCCTCCAATTGATCCTGTTGAGAAAAAAGTTGTAGAAGGCTTTGATATTTTACTGCAAAACGAAGGTCAGATAAATATGATTAAAATATCATTAGCAACAATAGCCATCGAAAAAATAAGTGGACTATTTGCTGATGGAATAAGGCCCGAGAAAGGATATGAAGGTACTTCTAAACATGGTATAGGATGGAAAGAAGGTGCTGCAGAAGCACGAGCTACAGGAATACCACAAGGTCAGTGGGGAAGTAAAGAAGATTTAGATTATGCAACTGAAAAGGCCAAGACTTTGGAACCTGGAGCGAAACAGAAAAATGGAACATATAAAAAAGGACAATTTAAGGATTTTCCAATTAATGAAGGAAATACAAGCATAATTCACAATCCTGATGGAACTAAATCTAAACCGGATAAAGTTCGTCTAAGAGATAACGGTACCGGAACATGGCATGGATTTCCAATTGATTCTAAAACAGCAACTAAATTAAAATAATATGTTTGAAATCATTATCAAAGAAAAAGCTAAAATTGAAAAATTGGATTCAAATGATTTTGATATTACAGAAGCAATATATTCAATCTACAAGAACGGTAAATTTATGATTTTTATAAATTGGAATGGTTTTTATATTCCCATGAATGGATCTACTTTATCTCAAATATTTGATGACATTATAGAAATGTTGGAAGCATTGCTAGATATAGAAAGTAACAATTTTTCAGTTAATTTTTTGGATAGCTGTTTTACAGCCGTATGGGAATTTTCAAAAGAAAATGAAAATATAAAAATTAAATCAGAATGGATCGAAATTGCACCATATAATTTAAAAAATATAACAATTGAAGAATTAAATAAGGTTTCAAATATTGTAAAAATAAATAAGGTTGATTTTATAAGAAAATGGGATTTTCTTATAAAAATTATTAAAGATGACCTTATAATTTCGGGATATGATATAGATTTAGAAGGGCTTGAGTATTTACGAAATCTAAAATAAAATTATACAAAATTGAAATTATTGTTAATCCGTTACTTTATTAAGTTAATATCGCTACCACACACAAGTCTTTTGTGTGGTAGCTTTTTTTAGAATAGCTATTATAACATGACTTTAACACCAATTATATAATAAATTATTAAGTCTATAGTTTATGAGTAGGGTAAACGCAACTGATATGATTTATAAAAATGATAGAAAAACAAGAGAAGGTAATGTTAAAAAAGTTATTAATGAAGATAATAAAATAAAGGTACGTCTGCAGGGAAATATAATTGGTAGTTTAGTTTTGATTTTGCTATTTTTCAGTTGTAAAAATGAAACGGTGAAAAATGATTTATCTATGATAGGAGGAGTTAAAATGAATGCAAAAAACAGTAAACTACTTGAACAAAATAATTGGAAATTACGAAGATTATTAATATTTGATACAACTAATGATAGCGCTCAGATTATTAAAGAAAAAGAATTTAATAAAAGCGTTCGTTTTAAAGATTCTTTAATATTTTAGATAGTAAAGAAATTGGGTTTAGTACAATATTTAATAATTACTTTTTTATCAAAGAAATTGATACTTTGACAAATAATTATAAGGCTGTTGTTTTATCGAAAAAATATTTAGAACTTAATAATTTTGTGACATATAAAAATTCAACAAAAAGATATCAGATTAAGCTTTTACTTTTTTCCCGCTAAAGTGTAATTCTGGTTGTTTATCAAAATTAGTGATAATAGTCATTTAAATAATTAACTCAATGGATTTTAACAAGCATTAAAAATAAATTATAAATAACAAGAGTAAAGAAATACCTTTTATAAGGCTGCCTAAAAAATTTTGGCAGCCTTCATTTTAATAATAGGAGAATATTATTTTATAATATTTAAAATGAATATAATTATTTCCGACGAATAGGTATGTAATCTTCCCGAAAAAGCGGAACATTTAAAAATATAGTTTTTAAATTTGGGAGACAATGAAAAACAGTAAATTTTCAGAAGTTCAGATTATTAAGATTTTATCTGAACAAAATCAAGGTAAGACAG
>NZ_BJYJ01000015.1 GCF_007991455.1 Chryseobacterium hagamense
AAAATAGCTCAGGCGTATATTCCCCAGGTGGTCCGTATAGCTGTAAATATAGCTATTTTTTTCAAAATCATAATAGCCTTCGGAGGTCGGAACAAATTTTAAAACCGGGGATGACAGACTTCCATTATTATTTTCTACATACTGAAAACCGTCAAGATAATCGGTAACGGTACTGGATTCCAGATTGCCCCTTCCCGTTCCATAGGTATAGATCTTTTTAAGCTTTGTCCCGTCTGCCCGGTAAAGGTACCGGGTGTTGACGTTGTAATCTACTCCCATTCCTATAAACCTCGGTACGTAGCTCCGGTTAAACTTCACGTAGTCCGGAAGATCCAGGATATTATAGCCGATCTGAAGGATTCCTTTATCGGTTTGGCTGGTCATGTTTCCGTTATCATCATAGCTGATCGGATTCCCGGAAACATCAGGGTAGCCGGTATAGTTTCCGGAGGTATCCGTGACGGTGGCAAGCCGGTTCCCCGTGTAGCTATAGGTCAGGTTGTCAATTAAGGCTGCGGTGGAAGCAAAGCTGTTCCCGGTCCTCTGTAATGAGGTCATATTTCCCCCACGGTCATAGGCAACCGTTTCATTATAAAAATCGTTCTGCGGCACGGAGGCGTTGGGTTCGGAATATATGCCTGTAATCAGCCTGTTCAGGCTGTCATACCGGTAGGCATATTTTCGCAGGATATTGTCCTGAGTCGTTTTCCAGGTCACTTCAGAGATATTATTGCTGTATTTTCCTGCGGCCGTGCTAGCAGGATCAAAGTAAGAAAGCGAATAGGCGAAAAGATCCGTTCCCATGTTTGAGGGATCATTAATTCCGGTAAGCGCTCCTCTTACATTGTAGCTGTAATCTACGCTTTGCAGGTTATTCCCTACTTTGTTGCTGCTGACCTGCGAAAGTTCATTATAGGTATTGTCGGACAACAGCTCCTGGGGCTGGCTGTTCACCTGGTGCCACTGTTTTTTAAGGCGTCCCTGGCCATCATATTCAAACGTCTGGGTGATGATCTTTTCGTTATCACCGGCCAGTCTTTTATGATACAGTTTTGCCTGCTGAACTACTCCGGCAAAATCTAAGGAAGACTCCGTTCTGGTGTATCCTCCGAGGTAATTTACCGCATGGGTTCCGATGGCTCTTTTCCTGGTATCATACCAGATGTAACTTTTCGTCCAGCCGTCGTCTTCCAGGTTTTTCACCAATGATACCGTAGGAAGGGCCTGGGTATTCACGGCATCTGACGGATTATCGCCAATGGTATTCTCACCCATAATCTGACCAGGCCTTATAACACTGCCCTGCGGATAAGTATCGTAATAGTTTACGCTGAGGATTTTAGTAAAGGAAGCAGGATAAGCCGACTGGGTATAATAGGCCGTTACCCCGTTGGCATCAAATCCTGTTGTGCTGCGGCTCTCGTTTAATGCCGTACTGTTGTTGGCATCGTTCTGTTCCGCATTTCTTCCTGCACTTCCATAATTCCGGGAACTTGTATAAATTCCGGTATAAGCCACTCTTCCAAGCCGGTCGTATCTGGTAAAAAGCCACTGCTTAGCAGCTCCCATATTGGCATCCTGGGAAAGGATAAGCCGGTCTGCCCTGTCGTAGACCATGTATTCCCAACCTTTTCCGGGAATCTTTTTCTCCACTAACCTGTTCCATCCATCATAGCGGTACTGGTAACAGAAGTTGTCCAGCGTAGTCTGGTCTACCTGCCCGGAATAGGCCGCCAAAGGAGGGATCACGTAGGCCAATTGGCCATACTCGTTGTAGATATAATAGGTATCTACATTCTGTCCATTATCTTTTTTCCGAAGCAAAACCGTCTGCCCTTTTTTATTTTTAAATTCTATACTTACCTTATTATCTTCATTGGTCACCATATTTTTAGCCAAGGTACTGGCTGCATAGTTTCCGGAACTGCTGAGAAGCGATTGGGTACTGCCGTCTGCCCAAGTCGTGGAAACTGTGTATCTGGTCACTTCACCATCTGCATTGGCATCATAGGTAAAATTCACCGGCTTATCAGCCCATTGGGTTCCAACCTGTATCTGCTGCTGTATGCGGTCGAGCGGTGAGTTTTCCAGAATCTTTTCAGAATAGATCTTTTCCGCTCCGTATACTGCGGGAGCATTGGCCAGAGGGGAAGTATAGATGGCGCCGTTCTGGGTGGCCTGCTGCGGCACAGGAAGGTAACTCCTGGTCTGCCTGCCGAAGGAATCATACTCAATATAGCTTACCATATCCCTTCCGAGAGGCGTTGCCTTTATATCAATGGTCTGGACCGGTTTTCCCCAGCTGTCAAAATACTGCACATTTTCAGAGACGTTGGAGCAGCCCCCATTGAGACAGGTTTTGCTGTATATGTAGTTTTCGGAAGAAGTAAGGTTGGTCTGCGCAAAAGATACAGCTGCAAACAGTATACTCACTACACTTAAAATCTTTTTCATGGTTATGTTAGTGTTTATAGTTGTATTGATATTCTTTCAGGGTTTTGAATGATACCGCTCCTGCCGAATCCCTTTCCATTCTTTTTACCGTTTTCAGCCTGCCCGAAGTATCATATTCGTAGACTTCCCTGATCCCCGACGGAGGAGTGGTACTGGTGATTCCCGCAATCGGATCATACGTATATGTAGTGATCTGATAATTTGAAAGCGCAGGATTTTTCCTGAAATTATCCAGTGCGTTAAGCAGTGCAGGCTCATTGCTGCCATTGAGGTTATCGGCATCGGAAAAGCTGATGATATCATTGGCAAGGGAAGAGACCTGACTATAGGAAGCACCTTCTATTTTAGCAATCAGCAATGTTTTGTTATATCCGTAAATCATGGCAGTGGTTAATCCTGCAGCGGTAGAAAACTGAAGAAGGTTTCCTTTATCGTCGTATAAATCCATGGTCATATTGGCACGTGTGCTTCCGTCCGCAAGATTCACGGAAACCAGGGAAGAAGGAAGCAGTGAGGCGTTAGCAAAGACAGTGGATGTTTTAGCAACCGTTTTTCCATTCATCTTTTCTTCCGTCTGTACCGGAATTCCTTTCATATAGGCATTTTCCAGGCTGGCATAGCCGGATATCCCGATCGGATAGGTCAGGAACTTTTCTTTCAGATCCCCGTCGATAACTGATTTTATATATACAGGCTTATAATTAAGGCTGCTGATCTGGGTTTCTGTCTGGTTTTCCAGCACTTTTCCTCCGGGGTAGTACACCTTCTCGGTCTGGGTAGTCTTCGCAATATAACTCGGTTTACTGGAATGTTTAGTGGGGGAAATGTTCAGCTGATACTCATCATCTGCATAATTGGTAAACTCGTAATTCATTTCTTTTGATGACAGAAGGTGGTTTTGCTGGTCATACGCCTCTTCCCTGAAAGGGAGTCCGTTTTTGGTGATACTGTAGTAAGGCCAGAAAAAAGTAGGTTCAAGCTGTGTTCCCCCGTTTTGCACTTTTGGATAATCATTCGGTATTTTGAAAGTTTTCCGGATATAACCTTTTCCGTTTTCATAAACTTTGACATGATTATAAAGAATATAAGGAGACTGTGGGTCAGACCCAGTATCACGTTCGTTAAAAAACTGGTATCCACTGCTGCTGTTATTCAGGGTAAAAGAATCGTATCCGTAATGAATTGTTTTTTCCGGTGAAGGGTCTGATATGTTTTTATAGTATTCAATATTCTTTATTCTTTTCCCTTCTGCCGCCCGGGCATTTCTAAAAGGACCCAATAAAAACTTGGTTCCTGTAACGCCGAAGGATCCTGTTCCTTTTGCTCCGTCCACAGCTGAAACTTCAAGAGTGTAGCTTCCTGGATTATTGGAAAATACCAGAATGTTTTGAGAAACAGTACTGCTGTAAGATCTGTTCCAAATTTCCTGTGTACCCTTTTTTAGGGTAAAAGTAAGGCTCGCGTTTGTAGTAGGGTGAGGCTGCTGGTCATAAAAAGGATCATTCGGATCAGGCATTTGCGGCATGGGATAATCAAAAGTATCAAGATTAATAAATAATTCAAACCGTTTTGTTTTGCTTTGGTCCCCCGGTATGGTAAAAGTATAACTTTGCGAGGTTTCCGTGTTTAGAGAATTAGTAAGGAGATTTTCTTTTTCCTGTATTACCGGATCATAATCATAAGCTTCCAGGTAAGCCCTGTAGTCCGGATCGCTGTAATCAAAATACTGCTCGTTATCCTCAAAATTATACTTTACTGTCCCTCCTGTAGGAACGGTAATTTTTTCTAAGATACCATCGATGGCATTACCATAACTATCAACCGTATTTTTATAAGCGATTAATGTTTCTTCTATTTTTACGTTGTTCTTATCATTTTTCTTTACCGAAGCCAGTACCCGCTTGTTTTTCAACGGATCAGCATAAGGATGCGAGACAATGCTGTTATTAATCAGATAGCTGTAGTAGGTTTCTCCCGCAGGATTTTTTAATGAGACTTTGTTTAAAGTAAAAGGATCATTCACCGTATCCTTTAAATTTCCGTCGTACGTAAAATCTAATGTGACTTCTCCCTTCGGTGTTTTTATGGATTTCACTTTACAATACTGATAAACGATTGTTCCATTGGAAAGTACTTGATTTTTCTTTTCATACTGAAGTATCGCCATCTCTACGCCGATAGGATTTACGATTTTCGTCAGGTAGTACGCCGATTTAAATGTCGGAGCAAAAAGATCATTGTTGTCACAGCTATATTGGGAATAATCATATTCCTGAAAATAATATTTGTATCCGTTATCTGTCGTTATGGTAAAACTATCTGCTATGAATGTTACCGTATTACTGTTTCTTACGAATTCTATTTTAGCGTTGTTCGGGCTAAGATTCACAAGGGAAAATGTATTTGCTGCCACATCCCGTTTTATCCTGAATTTTCCGGAAATACCCGGTGCCGAATAATAATAAATATCATTGAACTCGTTGTTGTAATGTCCAGGAAGTGAAGGATTATTATAGCACTCATCCAGCCCGTCAATTGCTTTTTTATAAATGACACTGGTTCCGATAAGCGACCATCCATACCCTATATCACTGATCCGCTCCGTATTTTCATAATTTTGGATATTATACCCCAGACTGATTGGATAATTCAAGCTGTTGTCACTCATCGGAACACTTAGAAGAGGGATATTGATATTCGGAATACCGGTTGCTTCATTAATCGGGACGTCTGAATATCGGGACAGGGAAGCAATGGATGGTGAAGGAATTGCATTATTTGCTGCTGCTCCGACACTGTTTTGGGCATATCCTTCCTGCAGACCTAACATAAAAAGAGCCTGTAATAAAAAAATATTCTTTCTCATTATTTTATTTTTTAATCAGTTTCGCACCCGCCGTTTTCCCGTTATCCGTCTTCACCGACACCAGGTAAGCCCCCTGGACCAGCGGCTGCGTGTTAATTTTGGTTACTTTGTTTTTTGTCTTAATGCTCTGAAGCTGTCTTCCGCCCATGTCATACACCGTAATCTCCGCTTCAAACGCTTCGTCATAGACGTTCCCTGAGGCTCTCGAAGGGAAGCCAAGCTCCACATACGCATAATCACTCACCGGGTTCGGGTAGATCTTAATATCCTGCTTCTCGATCAGCTGGTCAATCTGCCTGTCTCCAAGCTTTACGATCTTCCAGTTCTCTTTGCCGAGCTCTTCGGCACTGGTTCCGGCCAGGATGATCGATCCGTCACGGTTTAATTTAATATCAGAAAGCCTTTCTTCTTTTTTGCTGGATTCCCCTTTCACGTGCTTTCGCCACTGCTCGTTGCCGTTTGGGTCTAAATACAGCATCCAGAACTTCTCATCATCCGTTTCGATCCTCCCCTCTGCCTGCGTGTAGCCACCCAGAAGGATTCCTTTCGTACTTTTATCATCTGAAGCATGCAGAACACTCATGCCCATTAAAACATCCCGGTTTTTGAAATTGTAGGATTTCTGCCAGATTTCTTCGCCCTTCATGTTTATGGAGATGAGCCAAAGATCACTACCTTCTTCGATGCCGACGGTTTTATTCCCTGATCTTTCAGACCTGGATTCCCCGCCGATCAGGTAACCCGTGGAAGTCATGGCCAGGGTCCTTAAATGGTCGTCGCCCGTTCCTCCATAATTCTTTTCCCATTCGACTTTGCCGTCTTTTGAAAGCTTGATAATCCAATAGTCTCCTTCGCCGTAGTTGCTGCTGGCTTTTGGCTGCTGGCTTCTGGCGGCTGAAGATGAATTTGCAGGCTGCTGTGTCATTCCGGCATTTTGATTGCTGCTTCCCGTCACAGCTCCGCTTCTGGAGTAGATGCCCAATAAAGCTCCGCCATCAGCAGTCGGAATCATTTTCTCCACTTCATCCAGGCCTTTTCCGCCTAAAACAAGCTGCGAGATTTCCTTTCCGTTTTTGTCCAGCCTTACCACCAGCACATCTTTGGAGCCGTAACCTTTATCCGCTAACTGAGCCGAGCCGAAGTTAACATTCCCTGCAACAAAGAATCCGAGATCCGTCGTCTGGATCACCGCCCGGGCTTCTTCATCCGCCGCACTCCCGATGGTTTTCTGCCAGATTTCATCCCCGTTTTCAGAGATGCGCACTAACCAAAAATCACTGCCGCCTTTGGATTCATCCTTCTTATCAAGGCCTTTTCCGCTGTAAGAAGTTCCGGCCATTAAGAATCCGCCCTCCTGCGTATTGACAGTAGCGCTGAGCATATCATGGTTTTTCCCGGAGAAGTATTTTTCCCAAACCTGTTCTCCTATTTGGTTCAATTTTACCAGATGAAAGTCGTAACCGTTATTTTGCTGTACGGCCCCTGAGTTTCCAGAAGCGGCAGCTCCTGAGGTTCCTACTTTGGCCCCTGAGGCTCTCGAAGGGGTCGAAGGAGTGGCCCCTGAGCCTGTCGAAGGAGTGGCCCCTGAGGCTCCCGAAGAGACACTTCCGGCTTCCATCATCCCGCTTCCCGCTTTTATGGAACTCCCGGTAATTAAATATTGATTGTCAATGCTTGCCGTAACCTGGCTTAAGAAATCCTGCGTCGAGGATCGGATGTCTTTCTGCCAGACCACTTCCTGGGCAGACATGCCCAGTGCTGTGCACAGGAAAAGTGCGCTCATATTGAGTTTTTTCATGCTGATTGAGTTTTAATATTGTTATTATTTTGATATGAAATTAAGAAGCACCTCTTTAAAGAAAATACGGTTAACCGTATCTTTGCCGAATTGTGAAGATCGATTTCCGTAAAGGACGGAAGGTTGCTGTTGCCGTTCATGGTTTCGTTTTTTTGTTATTAATTTTCTATTGTTTGCAAAACTAATCCTCATATACGACAAAATGCGTCGTATTTTATTTTTATCGGAAAATTAATCATATCTCCCTTCTATTCAAGCGGAAAAATTTAATTAACCGGTCTCTAGGTATGCAAATATAAGCAATTACAACAAATACTTGTTTAAAAACTATAAAATAAACAACAATTAATTGCTTTAAATTAATGCTGTGACTCTTTTTGATAAGTTGAAACTGGCTTCCTGTAATTTTAGCGAATCCCGTTTGATAAGCAGTAAAAAATCATCCGGAAAATACAGATTTGTGAATCCGTACAGGGATTTCAAAAACAGACAGGCTTTTGTATGACTAGCAATCTGCCTTTTACCCACCGCTTTTCAGCAGGAATTTCTCCGATAATTTGTTACTTTGCAGGCAGACCGACCGTATGTTATGAAAAAATCGCAGGAAACCCGCCTCCATATTCTTCAGAGCGCCTTTGAACTGATCTACAGCAAAGGCTACCAAACCACCAGTGTAGATGAGATCATTGCCCGGACGAAAGTAACGAAAGGGGCATTTTATTACCATTTCAAAACAAAGGATGAAATGGGAATGGCCATTCTTAACGAGCTTCTGAAACCCACATTTGCCGCTCATTTTATCAGACCTCTGGAAAATCCGGACGATGCACTGGAAAGCATTTACCGTCTGCTCTACGCAATGCTGATGGAAGATTCTTTCATGACAGTGGCCAACGGCTGCCCCGCCTCCAACTTCACCCAGGAGATGGCGCCCTGGAATGCGGAATTTACCCGGACCCTCAATGGGCTGTCGAAAGATTGGGAACAGGCCATGATCGATGCCATCGAAAATAGCAGGAGCAAAGGCCTGATCAGGAAAGAAGCGGATGCCCGGACGGTTGCCGTCTTCGTCCTGTCCGGCTATTGGGGCGTGAGAAACCTGGGTAAACTGGAAAATTCCAAAGAGGTATACCTGATCTTTCTGAACGGACTGAAATCCTATTTTGACAGCCTGAAGTAATTTTTTTTAAAAAACATACCAATTGGTATGTTTTTTATTTTACCTTTGCTGCATTGTTAAAATTTAATGATGTATCAGACACTGACTTTTCTGCATTCGCTTTTCCGCTGGCTGGTTCTCCTCAGCCTTCTCTGTTCGGTTTTCAGAGCCTGGAAAGGGTATTCCGCCCGTAAGGAATTTTCCGGTACGGATAATTCCCTGCGGCACTGGACCGCAACCATTGCACATATCCAGCTGGTGCTTGGGATTACCTTGTACACCCAAAGTCCGCTGGTCAAATATTTCTGGAAAAATTTTGATCAGGCCAAGGCCTCTTTGGACCTCCTCTTTTTCGGGCTGATCCATATCGGGCTTATGCTGACGGCCATTGTCCTGATCACCACCGGATCTTCGATGACCAAAAGGAAGAAGGATAACCGCGAAAGGTTCAGGACGATGCTGGTGTATTACGGCATTGCCCTGATCATCATCTTCCTGGCCATCCCGTGGCCTTTTTCCCCTTTTGCCAACAGACCTTATTTAAGATAATATGATTCAATTATTCAAAACCAAAACCGGAAGGCTGAGAATTGTCGCCATCCTTGAAGGCATTTCCCTGTTAGTCCTGGTTTTTATTGCAGTTCCATTGAAATACGGGTTTCACAATCCTTCCCTGGTGAAAATAATGGGCCCTGTGCATGGCTCTTTATTCCTGCTGTTTTTGTTCAGCACCCTGAGTACGGGCGTGGAACAGGGATGGAAATTTAAAGAAGTAACCTGGAAAGTACTGCTGGCCTGCATGATCCCGTTCGGGACCTTTTATATCGACCATAAAATCTTACGGCAACTATGAAAAATCTACTGATATTCTTCGGGATTCTTCTTGCCGTGTACATCACCTACCGGATTTACCGGTACCAGACCCTTGATGACGGACTGGACGGTCTGATCAGCAACGGAGCGGTGATCCTTGACGTCAGGACCGAAACCGAATACAAAACCGGCCATATTCCCGGTTCAGAAAATATTTCGCTGGGTACCCTCAGGGAAAGGTATAAAGAGCTTGACCCATCCAAAACCTACATCACCGTCTGTTCACACGGGCTGAGAAGCGTAAAGGCGGAACACCTTCTGAAGGAAAGAGGATTTACAAAGGTATATAACGGCGGTGCCTGGATCGACCTGCAAAACAGCCTTAGCCAGGATGAACCGCGCTAAAGATAAAATTCGGGATCCGCCCATATCCTAACATGAAGCTGACTGTATTTAACTTAAATTCAGATATTTAAATACTTACAAAATAAGACATCAAGACCTTTGATCGTATTTTTGATAAGAAAAACTTCAGGCATACAGCATTCCTCTTCCGGCCTGGTCATTTGATTTCCACATCAGGTTCACATTATATTTAAATTAAATCACGCAGATTTTGCAGATGATGCAGATTTTATGGTGAAAGGCCGGAGATATTACCATAAGAGATTTGTTCTAAAAAACAACAAACAGCATATTGCCGACATTCATAAGTTCCATTAAACGGGCTCGCTCCAGCGGAGCAATATCTATATAGCTAAGTTCTAACCGTTATGACAGAACTCTGGAGGAGTTCTATCTTTTTCAGCCGATATTGAGATAGCACACCCACGGCGTGCCGGTGATTGTAAAGATCTTTTATGTTGCACAGATGATATTCCTATGGAATATGGATTTTAAGGGTCAATGGTAATAACCACTATCAACAGAGCCCGTCAAATTGTATATTTAAAGTGAATCAGACCGTATCCGGCTTATATTCAAATATTTTAGTTAATTTAAAAATAAAATTAAGACTAATTCAGTCAGGATTTTGAATAGAACCAGCCTGACGGCGCGTAATGCAACCCGGCTTGAATTAAAATGATTCCTCATTTTAAAAGACTGCAATTTCAGTTAGCAGCGTTGTGTCATCCTGAAGCTCCTGAAGGATTTTACTCCCGCCGGCATCCCTTATGAAATAGCCTCACAAACCTCTAAACAGAATGAAAAAATTCTATGATTATCACGACTCCTGATCTTATTTTACAAGAGAAACTTCCGATCTCCGGCATCCTTCTTCCGGCTTATTCATCTGATTTCCATATTGAATTCATGCTGTCCTCATTGATGAAAATTAAAATACTAAAGTATTGGAAAGGGATTGATCTATCGGAATAAAAGCGGTTGATCTGATCTCAATCCGTCTCGCGGAACCGGACCGGCGTGAGCTGTACCTTTTTCTTAAAAAAATTGTTGAAGTGCGTCGCTTCCCGGAAGCCAAGCGAATAGGCAATTTCCGATACGTTCCAACCGGTATGCTTCAGCAAAATTTTCGCTTCCTGCAGCACTCGTTCGGCAATAATCCCGGAAGTTGTTTTTCCTGTAACTTCCTTTACCGCCCTGTTCAGATGATTGACATGCACAGAAAGCTGGCCGGCAAATTCCGATGGGGACCGGAAGCTGATCCTTTGTCTGACGTCTTCCACCGGAAACTGGCGTTCCAGAAGTTCCAGAAAAAGATGGGTAATCCGTTGCGAAGCATTGGTCTTCTGCTTTTCAGCTTTTGAAGCCGGCTGCATTTTCAAGGTATAATGGAGCAACTCGAAGACCAGGTTCCGGAGCAGGTCATACCGGTGTGCATAACCGGAAACCATTTCAGCCTGCATTTTCCTGAACACAGAAGTTACCTCTTCCAGCTGTTGATCGGTCAGCTCAAAAACCGGAATAACCTCCGGCTGGAAAACTTCATAGTCATTTAAGTTTCCGAAATGATGAAAAAATGCAGGAGTGAATACACAGAAAATCCCGGATTTATAATCGTCGATCCACTCGAATTTATAAGGGATCTGGGGATTGGTAAAAAATAAGGCCTGCTTCCGGATCTCAATGACCTTATCGGCATAATGAATGCGGTTTCTTCCGATAATCAGGGTGATCTTAAAATAATCTTTCCGGCTGTACACCACCGGCCGGTGGCTTTTACCGATGTATTCATCTACCGTAAACACATTGAAATGCCCGACCCCGTTCCGGATATTCTCCGGGACCCGGTTAAATTTCGACTGATAAAATTCTTCCAGCGACTGCATCTTTTCCATCGGCTAAATTTACAAAAATCAAATAAAAAAAGATGCTACCCAATTTACAGGCAACACCTTCTTTTTTACATTTTAATTAAAATCAGTAGAAAAGGAAACATCTCTATTACTTTCCAATTCTGCTGAAAGCACCCTGATTTTTTCCGAAGCCCTGGAATAAGCATCGCTTCCGAGATACAGGCGTACCGGAGGATTCGGATCTTCTGCCAGATCGATAAAAACCTGGGCCAGCTTCTCAGGATCGCCGAGCTGCGTTCCGTTCATTGCTGCATATTTTCCGTGCGAGGCCCGGATGGCCTGGTAATCGTTGATTTTCTTTTCTGCAAAAACCAGGGAACTGTCTTCAAGGAACTCGGTACGGAAAGCCCCCGGAGCCACCACCGTTACTTTTATTCCCAGCTCCTTTACATCTTCCGCCATCACTTCCGAAAGCCCGGTCACTGCATATTTGGTGGACGCATACATCGCCCAGCCGGTGGCAGGAGCAAATCCTGCAATAGAGGAAATGTTGATGATGCTTCCCGACTTCTGAGTTCTGAAATACGGCATCACGGCCTGCATGGTCCGGATTACGGCAAATACATTGATGTCGAAACTGTCTTGAATTTCCTGCGGGCTCAGTTCTTCCACCGCGCCACCGATTCCATACCCGGCGTTATTGACCAAAACATCAATTTTCCCGAAACGGGCAACCGTTTTGCTTACCGCGTTATTAATTGATTTTTCACTCGTTAAATCAACTTCCAAGGGCAGGAACACTTTTTCATCAAACGTTCCGGCTGCTTCCGTTAAGCTTTGAAGATTTCTGCTGGTTGCGGCTACCCGATATCCGTCAGTGATGAGTTTTTTCACCAGTGAAAGCCCCATTCCTTTGGATGCTCCTGTAATCAGCCATACTTTTTTTGTATCCATATTTTAAATATTTTAATGATACGAAATTAGCACGGTCTGCCGCAGGTCCTCTAACGAAATCGAAACAATAGCTTACAAAAAACAAACATTTTTCGATCCGCCAGCTTTAAACTTCCGGCATCCGGGTTCCTCTCTCGAGCCTGTTAACGGATTTATCTTTCGGGTTCATGTTAAGCTGTTTTAACGGAAAATCTTCTGTGCAAACTCATGAAGACACCTTCTCCAGGTAAGCCATTCGTGATAGGTTCCCGGTGATTCGTAAGAGATATACGGGTAATGGTTTTCGTTAAGATAATTGGTCAGGGTCTTGTTGAAATCCTGGAACCGCCCGCTTTCTTTGGACCCGATGCCGGTGAATACAAACGGTTTCCGTTCTGTTTTCAGCAGATTACCCACCGGAAGCTCTTTGAACGGCTGCGCTGACGTACCTTCGTAGATCACAGGGCTGAACACGCCGATGGCTGAAAACAATTCCGGGTGACGACTGCCGATGAGCAGAGCCTGGTAACTGCCTCTCGAAAGTCCGGCAACCGCCCTTTTGCCGGTAGTTTTATATTTCTTTTCAATGTAGGGAATCAGTTCCCGGACCAGGATCCGGTCTATATTCTGGGAAGAAAGCACGGTTCTCGGGTAATCGTCCGGCCTTTTTTCCTCTTCCGGGCTCAGGGCCACGCCGTAGTCCATGACCACGATCATTTCCGCTGCTTTTTTTTCCGCAAAAAGATTATCAAGAATAGCACCCAGATGTCCCTGTTTCCCCCAGCCGGTAATGTCTTCACCGGTTCCGTGATACAGGTAAAGCACCGGGAATTTTCCGGTTCCATAGTTTGGCGGAAGATAGACTTTAAAATTCCGCCGGCCCCGGATAACAGCTGAATACAGGCTGTCATTGACGATCCGTCCGTGTTTTACATTTTTTGTCAGAAAGAAATCTTCGCCGGAATTTATTTCAATCCCGCTGGTCGGCTGCCCATAGCCAAAGTAAAGCTCCGTATTGGGATCATTGGTCCGCTTCCCGTCTACGTTAAACCAATAGTAGTGAAACCCGGTTTCCAGCGGTGAAGTGGAAATAGTCCAGAAGCCTTCTTTGTCTTTAGTGGTGATGAATTCCATATTCTGCATCCCGTCTCCGCCCTCAAGGGTAACGGATTTTGCCTCCGGGAAATAGACTTTGAATTTTGACTTTCCGTCGACATCTGTTTTCGGAAATTCCTTTCCTATTTTTGCCGTGACCGACGTTTTAAAGTTTTGGGAGAAGATCAGGGATGAGCACAACATGAAAGCGGCTGACAGTCTGGTGAAATTTAGCATTGATAATGGGTTTGAAAGCTTAAATCATCTACAATTTAGGAATTCTTTTGCAGGTAAAAGGCAAATAAAACAGCCGAATCCGGTAATCCCTTCATTATAAACGGTTTCCCTACCATTCTTCAGGTATCAATGTTTTTTGCGGCCCGGTTTATTTTTTAAACGCTGTTTTATTTCGTACCTTGTTTAAAAATAGACAGGATACCAACGTCACTTAAATAAAGGATCAACTGATGATTTCGGTATTTTTATTTAATTCAAATCATGGCTAAACCTTTATCTTTCTTTCTGTGTTGCTCGGCCGTTTCGGCAACGATATTCGTGAATGCACAAAACAGGCCTGCAGGAGCAAAAATCAAAAGCAGTGACAGCCTGCAGATCCACTCCGTGGAAGAAGTGGTGGTTTCCGCTTCCAGAACCTCCGAAAGCATTCTTAAAACACCGGTCACCGTAGAGTCGCTGAATGCGGCCTATCTGCGGAATACCGCCGCCCCTTCGTTTTTCGACGGGCTGGAAAACGTGAAAGGCATACAGATGCTGACACCGAGCTTAGGCTTTAAAATCATCAATACCCGCGGCTTTGCCAATACCACCAATGTGAGATTCAGCCAGCTGGTAGACGGTTTCGACAATCAGGCGCCCCATATCGGTGCCCCGATCGGCAATGCTTTGGGCCCGAACGATCTCGACATCGAACGCGTGGAAATCATTCCCGGTACCTCTTCGGCCCTTTATGGTTTGAATGCCGTCAACGGACTGGCTAATTTCATCACGAAAGATCCGTTTAAGAAGCCCGGGATCTCATTCCAGCAGAAAACCGGGGTCAATCATCTAGGAGAATCCGGAAGTAAAGCGACCCTGTTTACGGAATACAGCTTCCGGGTGGCTGAAAAGCTGTCCGACCGGCTCGCTTTTAAACTGAACGGCAGTTTTACCAAAGGAACCGACTGGAAAGCGGACAACCGGGAGGACCTGAACCCGGACGCCAACCTGGCCCTGGGCATTGCCGGCGGCATCAGCAATCCTGCCTATGATCCCGTGAACGGATACGGCAACGAATCGTCCAACCGCCGCACCCTGACCCTTAACGGCAAACGCTATGTGGTGGCACGGACCGGATACAGTGAACAGGACGTTACCGATTACGACATCCTGAATCTTAAAGCGGACCTCGGATTATCTTATCGGTTCAATCCGGAAACATCGATTACTTACACCTACCGTTTTGCCGATCTCGATAATGTATACCAGCGGGCCAACCGTTTTGCCCTGAAAGATTACCTTCTGCAGCAGCATGCGGTAGAGGTTAAAAGTACTTTTTTCCTGTTCAGAGCTTTTGTAACCAGTGAAAACACCGGCAAATCCTATAACCTGAGATCGGCGGCCGAAAACCTCGACCGCAGATTCAAAACGGATGATCAGTGGTATGCCGATTACACTACAGCTTTTAATAATGCCTTCGCTGCTTCAGGATCCGATGTAATCAATGCCCTGAATCAGGCACGTGCCATGGCCGATATGGGAAGACTGCAGCCCGGAACGGCTGCGTTTGACCATGCGCTGAAAGAGCTTGCCGATATCAACAACTGGGATCGTGGGGCAGCCTTGCGGGTCAGGGACAAACTGGTTCATGCAGAGGTTCAATCTGACCTTTCCAAATTACTGGGAAGCCGATTTAAAGAAAAGACAGGTCTGGACCTGCTTGCCGGAATGGATTACCAGTCCTACATCATCCGGCCGGACGGTAATTATTTCGTTAACCCGGCCGCCGGTAAAACGGGTGATCCGTTCAGCTACGGCAAAACGGGCGGCTTCCTTCAGGCGGGTAAGGATTTATTTAACGGATTTTTAAAAGTTTCCGCTACGATCAGGATCGATAAGAACGATTATTTTGAGGTAAAGTACAATCCCCGTTTAACGGCTGTTCTCACACCATTTAACAATCAGAGCCTGCGGATGTCTTTCCAGAGCGGTTCGCGGTTTCCCAGTATTTTTGAGGCTTTTTCCAACGTCAACAGCGGCGGCGTCAAAAGAATCGGCGGCCTGAAGATCATGTCCGACGGCATCTTTGAAAATGCATACCTGCGAAGTTCCATCGACCGTTTCCAGGCGGCCGTCACGGCGGACTTCAATAACGGGATGACGGTAGCGGAAGCCGTAGAGAAAGAAAAAGGGCTGCTGGTAAAAAATTATTATACTTATCTGAAACCGGAACACCTTACCTCCTTTGAAGCGGGCTACAAAGCATTTTTCTTAAAAAAAAGCCTGCAGCTGGATGCCGATTTCTATTTTAACCGGTACAATGATTTTATCGCCCAGGTTGAAATGAATGTTCCCAATACAACCGTACAGGAGCAGATTCCGACCTTTTTAAACAACAGGAGCCAGCAGAGCCGGTACCGGATGTATACGAATTCCCGCAGCGTGGTTTACAATTACGGAGGAAGCATCGGAACCAACTATTTTCTGGGCCGGCATTACCAGATATCGGGCAATATATCGTATGCCAAGTTAAGCCGCACCGATAACAATGACGGTTTCGAGGACGGCTTCAATACCCCGGAATGGATCGCGAACCTTTCCTTTGGCGGAACAGATATTTTTGACCATCTGGGATTTAATTTGACTTACAGAAGACAGAGCGGTTTTTACTGGCGTTCATTTTTAGTCAACGGAGAAGTTGCCGCCTACGGAACTGTCGATGCCCAGGTGAATTATGACTTTTTCAAAGAAAAGCTGAAGGTGAAGATCGGTGCCACCAATCTGCTGAACAGGCCGTATTATTCTTTTTTGGGAGGGCCAGGCATCGGAGGCCTTTATTATACGACGCTTACGTATAGCCTTTAAATTAACCTGAACCGATGGATTTAAGTTATTTTTAGCAATGTAAATCCGACAGAATGTATTTGCTTAAGAAAATAACTTAGTACATTGCCAAGAGTGAATGATGGATGGATAAGTTCAACGCTAAGCAGGCGTGCTTATTAAACGCATTTGTCATTGAGATAAGCCTGCGGGACTACTGATGTTCTGTTCATTTCTGTAAAGAGGTTTGTTCTTTCATGGCTCGCTGCTGTCGTCTGCCTTTATTAAGCCCCGGGCAAAATCCGGGACTGTGATTGTAAGGCCCCACCGGGGCAAATGCTTTTGTTATTCTTTTAATATAGATCAAATCTTTCTCCGGGTTCACTTTATTTTAATATAAACCAGATGATATATTTTAATTATGAATTAAGAAAATAATTGAATACTTACTATTGCCGGTTGTAATAACAACAAAAAAACTTCCCGCATCCATCTTTATCTCCCATCTCCCCTCTTCCAGCCTTCTAGTCCGAATCCAGTGTAAGTTCTCATCAATTTAATTTCTCCCTCCGGATTTGCTCGGATAAAATAATTTCCCGTCTTTATTCAGGATCACCGGCGCGGAAGTCACTGTTGAATTCACCGGGTATTTCCAGATTTCGGTGCCATCCTTTTCGGAGAACGCATAAATAAAATTCGATCCGCCGCCGCCGATATACACTTTAGCGTCTGCCGCCACGGGTTCCGCGCTGTTGGAATAGATGGTTTTCTGCCATTTTACCGTTCCGGACTGTTTATCGCTGGCAACGATATTTCCTGAACTGGAACTGAAATAAACGGAGTTTTCATTAACAAAAGGGCTGCTTGAATAATTCCCCGGATGAGAGGATTGCCAGACCAAATTTCCCGCTGACGCTTCCATTTTATACAGGCTGTACTTATCGGAAACATATAAATAGCCATCCAGGATCGTAGGAGACGAAAATTCCAGGGAGCTTCCCAACAGCTTTTTCCAGATCAGCGCACCGGTATCCTTTCGGATATTGTAGACATAACCGTTCCGGTTCCCGATATACAGATTATCCTGCACAATAGCAGGCGATGAAGAATTAAAAATATCACCGACGTAATATTTCCATTGCAAGGTTCCCGTGCTTTGTGCCAGGGCATAGAGATAGCCGTCATCACTGCCGAAATATACGTTTTCCCCTGAAACAATGGGACTCGAACTAACGTTAAATCCGGTAGCGTATTTCCATTTCAGTTCCCCGGTGGCTGCGTTCAGCGCATAAAAACTGTCATCATCACTGCCCACAAAAACCGTAGTGCCGGAAACGAAAACGCTGGATTCGATGGGTCCATTGGTTTTAAATTTCCATAACTGGTTTCCGTATTCCGCATTCAGTGCGTATATATACGAATCCGTACACCCCACATACAGCACGTTGTCCTGATAAAAAGCAGTACTGTACTGAAACGTTCCGCTGTCTACGAGAAAAGACCACTTCAGCTGACCGCTCTGGGAATCGAGCGCATAATATTTATTCATGCCACCGATGAATATCCTGTTTTTCGGACCGTTGAATACCGGAGTTTCATCCATGCTATCATCAGAAGAAGAACAGCCTGCTAATGCAGTGACCAGCATCAGGCCGGATAAGAATTTAAATTTCATCGTTATTAAATTTGGCTGCAAACATACAAAATTATTGCGGCTGTCCGTAATGATCATTCAGCATTTTTCCCGGATGTATATTTGATAATTTTTCAAGAACCGGCCATCTGACCATTCTTCCTTAGCCAAGGTGAATTCGACCGTATTGAAATGTTTAAATGAATTCAAAATAAAATTCTCTTCGATAGAATAATAAAAGATTCACTTTGAATATCAGCACTCCTATTCTTATTTTAACAAAAGAAACTTCCGGCATCCCTCTTCCCTCTTCCCTCTTCCCTCTTCCCTCTTCCCTCTTCCCTCTTCCCTCTTCCCTCTTCCAGCCTTCTACACCTCCCGATTCCGGATAAACCGCACACCATTCAGTTGAAAGACTGCCTGAATTCCAGAGGCGTGCGGCCGGTTTTGCTTTTGAACAGCCGGGTAAAGGACTGCGGATATTCGAACCCCATGCGGTAGGCGATTTCCGAGACCGAAAGACCGGTGGTCGACAATATTTCCTTTGCCGTTTCGATAAGCCGGTGATGAATATGCTGCTGGGTATTAAGCCCGGTTAATGAACGCAGCATATCACTCAGGTAGCTGGCGGAGACATTTAAGCGGTCGGCCACGTCCTGTACGGAAGGTAACCCGTTCTTCAATGGGCCGTCATCACTGAAATAAGAATCCAGCACCTTCTCGAATTTTTCAATCAGGTGGTCGTTGGCTGCCCTGGAAGTCATAAACTGACGCTTGTAATAGCGGCTGCTGTAATTCAGGAGAAGCTCAATCTGCGAGATCACCACATCCTGGCTGAAATCATCGGTTCTGCCTTTCAGCTCTTCATCAATAATATCGAATACCGAAAATAAGATGGCTTTTTCCTTTTCTGATACGTGCAAAGCTTCATCCGCCGCGTAGGAGAAAAACCCGTACTGCCTGATTTTCTTTGCCAGAGGATAGGAAAGAAAAAAATCGGGATGGAGTAAAATAAGACATCCATTTACCTTATTTGCATGGGGCTTTTCAAAAAGCTGGCCGGGTGCCGTAAAAACCAGTCCGCCCTCCCCGAAATCATAATGATGCTGGCCGTACTTTGCCTTTCCTAAGGTATCTTTATAAGCGATCTTATAAAAGTCCAGTGCCAGGTAATCCGGTAAAACCTCATCCGGCATTTTCATTTCTTCCAGACGGATGAAACTTACCAGCGGATGTCCGGGCTTCGGTAATCCGAACATTTGATGGAATTCGGAAAGTGAACGGAATTGATGCAGGTTGTGCGGTTTGCTTTTCATCTTTTAAATTTTAAAACCGGCACCCGGAAAGTCGGTTGTAATTCCGGGTGTTGGTCTGTCAAAAATAACGAATTAATTACCAGGGTGTCTCCCCGTTTTCAGGATTATATTCTTCACTGATGAATTTTCCGGTAGGCCCCTCCTCCCCGATCATCGCATACCGGGCAATCCGTTCGCCTCCCTGCGCTGCCGTTCCGGTACCGCGGTGGTTATTGAAATCCGTCGCCACGAAGCCCGGGCAGACGGCATTCACCCTGAAGGCGGTATCCCTGAGTTCATAGGCCAGGTTGATGGTATACATATTCATGGCTGCTTTTGAAGCGGTATAAACGGCCGCTTTGTGGCTGTAATACTTCCAGTCCGGATCAGAATGCAGCGTCAGGGAACAGCCGCTCGAGGAAACATTAACGATCCTGGGCGCCGCTGATTTCCGGAGCAAATCTATAAATGCCTGGGTTACCCTGATGACGCCGTACAGATTGGTATCCATGACCTTATTGAAAGCTTCCACCGGAGCTTCCAGGGCGGCCTGCGGCATTCCGCCGTTGATGCCTGCGTTGTTGATGAGCACATCCAGGACCTCCGTCTGTTTTGCGATTTCCGCCCTGGCCTTTTCCACGGAATCCGGATCCGTTACGTCCAGCTGTACGGCTTTTATATTTACAAAACCTTCCTTCTGAAGCTGCTGTACCGCGGATTCCCCGTTTTCGGTATTCCGGCTTCCGATGAAGACAAAATACCCGTTTTTCAGAAGCTGTCCGGCGGTTTCAAAGCCGACGCCTTTGTTGGCGCCTGTAATCAATGCTGTTTTCATAATCAATTATTTTGTGTTGTGTTCAATACCTGTGCGAATTCTTTGGCAAAGTCCTTTAATTTTACCTTACCGAATTCCGGCCGGTGTGTATAAAAATCTTCATATAAGCTGCCGTCTCCCTGGGCCTGCTGCATGGCCACCAGCCCTTTGGCGATCCATTCGTTGATGCCGGCAGAAAGCATCTGATCCAGCAACTGTTCCCCCGGAATCACTTCCCACTTCAGATCCCTGCCTATGGATTGCCCCAATGCCGCAGCGATTTCATCAGGCGAAACCTCATCGCTGGCGATATAACGAACTGTTCTTCCGCTGAAGGGCTTTTCCATTTCGTCTGCAATGGTCTGTGCTATATCGTAAGGCGATACCCACGGTTCTTTCCTTCCGCCGCCGTAGCTCTGGATGATTTTCCCCTGTGCCTGTATCATCGGCAGCCAGCGGTAAATATTGCTGAAGAATCCGACCGGACGCATGAATTTAATGGAAACCTCTTCCGGAAGCGTCTGCAAAATCTGTTCGACATGATGGTGAACCAGGAGGCTGCCGGTCCCTGCTGCTGAATGTGCCCCGATGCTGCTTAAATGGATAACTTTCTTAATCCCCGACTCCTGAAGCGCCTTTACGTACTGACGGGCAATTTTCTTAAACTCAGCCAAGAAATCGATCTCCTGATCGAAAAGGCTGCCGATGCCTTCCCAGGCTTCCATCAGATACACGGCATCAGCCCCTCTGAAGGTTTCCGTTAAAAACTCCGCGTCCTGAATGTTTCCGATGGCTGCAAGGGCACCCAATTTCTCAATTTCAGCAATCCTTTTTTCTTTGCTGCTGATTACGGTAACCTGATGTCCGGCAGTGACCATTAATTCAGTGAGCGGTTTTCCGATGTTCCCTAAGGAACCTGTTAGTACAATTTTCATTTGTTCCGATTTTATAAGTACAAAGTTGCATCAACCGGCAGTAAACGGATAAACCGAATCGGGGAAGTACTTAACCGAAACGGAAAGTCTGACCGAAGTGCAGCTGCCGGTGTATTTATTTTATGTGAACCTGGAGTAGAATTCGGATTAAAAGGCTGGAAGAGGGATGCGGGAAGCGGGAAGTTTCTTCTGTCAAAAATATCATCAATAGTCCTGATCATTAAACTACCTCTTTTTGTCATTCTATCAGAGCGTTTTTATCTGAAATTCTAGTTTGACCAGCCTACATTTTATTTTTTAAATCAACTAAAAAATTCATTATGATTTAAATATTATCAAATTCACCTTATTTAAAATTGATTTGCATAACTATTCACCTCTGACCAAATGTAAAAGTCTCCGGCTTCCGTCTTCCATTCTTCCATCTTCCATTCTTTTTTCAACTGGGTACGGAATTTGAAGGTGATACCATCACTTACAGAGAGTTTCAGTATTGAGTTTTTGCAGACTGTTTAATCGGAAAAAATTAAATTATGAAAATACTGAACAACTTTTGGGACATTCTTAAAGCAACGTATAAAGACTGGAGCGCGCGCGATCTCGGGACCGAAGCGGCCAGCCTGGCTTACAGTGCCATATTTTCAATCCCCGGACTGCTGATTATCGTGATCTGGATCGCCGGGATTTTCTTCGGCTCGGAAGCGGTACAGGGTGAAATCACCAAATTCGTCGGCAGCATGATGGGCAGGGATGTCGGCAAAAGCGTTGAAGAAATGGTCATCGGAGGTATGATCGACAAAAAAAACGTGGTGATGAAAATCGTCGGGATCCTGACCTTGATCTTCGGGGCGACTTCCCTGTTTTTCCAGTTCCAGAAAACGCTGAACAAGCTTTGGGACGTAGTGGCCACTCCCAAAAAAGCCTGGGAAAAGTACCTTCTGGACCGGGCCAATTCTCTGGGACTGATTATCGTGATCGCTTTCCTCCTGCTGGCGACGCTTCTTTTAAGCTCCTTCATCGGCCTGGCCAGCGAATGGGTGGTCCGTCATTTCGGTCTTGAAACGCTGGTTCTCGTCAATATTCTGAATATTGTCATTGGCTTTCTGGTAGCCCTCTTGCTTTTTGCCGCAATGTTCAAGATCCTGCCGGATGTGCAGCTGCAATGGAAATCGGTTTGGGTCGGTGCGGCAGTAACGGCAGTGCTTTTCACTTTAGGAAAATACATCCTGACGTTTTATTTTGATAAATTTAACCCGAGTTCGTCCTTCGGGACGGCGGGAACCGTAATCCTGCTGCTGCTCTGGATCAACTATACCTGCCAGCTCATCTTCTTCGGGGCCGAATTTACCAAAGTCTATACGAAAGTCAACGGATATAGGCTTAAGCCTTCAAAGCACGCCAAATGGAACCCGCAGACCATTCCGCAGGAAGATAACGAGGAAGTGGTCGCCGGAGCGGAGCCTTCGGATAAAAAGTAGCCAGGATCAACTTAGACTATCAATAGAAATCTCTGGCAAAAAGGCTGGAAGAGGGAGGCTGGAGGCCGGAAGTTCTTTTCGTGAAAAATAAATGCCGTCAGTTGTGATAGCATTTATTTTGCAGGCTTACGCAGATTGTGCAGATTGTGCAGATTTTTCCTGTTATTGCATCTCCAATTGGGTGAAGGAATTATTGAGTTCCTGAAAATAAGCGGCTGACAGGTCATCGCTTAATCCCGAAGAAGAATCAGGTTGAAAGGCTGGAAGAGGGAAGCCGGATGCCGGAAGTTCTTTTCGTGAAAAATAAATGCCGCCGGTTGTGAGGGCATTTATTTTGCAGACTCACGCAGATTCTGCAAATTCCGCAGATTCTTTTTATTCCTGCAATAACGAATCGCTTTTGATGCAAAATATTTACGCATTCTCCCTCATTCTTTTTAAAATTACGTTCCTGAGCCGTTCTTCATGCTGATCGCCCCAGTTTCCCAAAGCAGAAATTACAGGGATCAGGGTCTTGCCGAAATCGGTGAGGAAATACTCGACTTTCGGCGGTACCTGGGCATAAATTTTCCGGGTTACCAGCTCATGTTCCTCCAGTTCTTTCAGCTGGAGATTGAGAACACGCCTTGAAGCATCCGGAATCTTACGCTGCAGTTCACTGGGGCGCAGATGTCCCTGATGGATAAACCACAGCAAACGGATTTTCCATTTGCCGTAGAGGACCTCGCCGATGAGGTCGAGGCCGCAGTTTAGGTTCAGAGGTATTTTTCTTTCGTGCATAATCCAAATTTAGCCCAATGTAACCGATCGTACAATAGGGGAAAAAATTATCCCTATGCGATTCGGTTTTCCGTTATTGCCCGGGAAAGGAATACTCCGGAAATTTGTATCAAACAATCCGACAATGGAAAATCTATTCAATTACCACAACGAACTTAAGGGCAAAATCGCCCTGGTTACAGGAGGAACGAAAGGCGCCGGCAAAGCCATCGCAGAACGGCTGGTACAGGCAGGCGCCACGGTGATCATTACCGCGAGGAATGCCCCTGAAAAACAAAACGGCAACCTCCATTTTATTGCAGCGGATCTAAGCAAAGCGGAAGGAACCCGAAAACTGATCGGCGAAGTGCTGTCGGTGTATGGAAGGCTGGATATTCTTGTAAACAACCTTGGCGGCTCATCCACCCCCGCCGGCGGATTTGCCATGCTCAACGATGAAGACTGGGAATCGACCCTGCAGGCTAACCTCCTGGCTCCGGTACGTCTGGACCGTGGATTCCTGCCCCGGATGATCGAACGGAAAAGCGGGGTCATCATTCACATCGCTTCCATCCAGGGTAAACTTCCCCTTTATGATTCCACTCTGCCCTATGCCGCTGCCAAAGCAGCACTGCGAAACTACAGCAAAAGTTTATCGAATGAAGTCGCACCAAAAGGCATCCGCGTACTGACGGTTTCACCGGGATGGATCAATACCTCTGCATCGGAAGCCTGGATGGGTGAAATTGCAAGAAACGCCAGCACGACGATAGCGGAAGCGCAGCAAGGGGTTATGGATGCCCTGGGCGGAATCCCTTTCGGAAGACCTGCCGAACCCGGAGAAGTCGCTGAACTGGTGGGTTTCCTCGTTTCACCGAGAGCCGGTTATTTAACGGGGACCGAATTTGTGATCGACGGCGGTACCGTGCCCACTGTTTAATGATTTTAAAATAAAGTGAACCCGGAGCAGAAATCAGGTTGGATGGATGGAAGATGGAAGATGGATGCCGGATGTTTCCGGTGTCGAAAACAGAGTCAGAGAGATGCTGATTAAATGAGACCGTTTATTATTATATCAAGGTGAATTCTATTTAAATTGTGATCCATTCATCTCACATGCTGCCTATAACCGCCTTTATTCTACCATTAAGGTATCTTGTCCTACAAACCGATCTGTTATTTTATCAGCAGCAATCACTGCATTCACTGAAATCCCCGGATTAAAGTGAAGAATAAACAAGTTTATTTTAATTAAGAAATTTAAGTGAAATGACGGAAAGCTTTCTGAATCAACCTCTAACCGGCCTTTATTTTATTTTTCACCTCAACAAACCCATGAATACAAACCTACTACAACTGAATTCAATTTAAAATCTCAAACAATGAATTTACCCGACATTATCTCAGCATTGGTCAAAGCCCAGAATGAATTTGACAGTACCGCCTATGCCAGGTGTTTTACTGAAAACGCACAGGTCTTCGACGAAGGCAGAACCCACCACGGCAAAACCGAAATTGAAAGCTGGATCGACCAGGCCAACAAAGAATACCGCGCCACCATGGAACCCGTAGGTTATGACGAAAAGGAAAACATCCTCTCCGCCAAAACTTCAGGAAACTTCCCGGGCAGCCCCATCGTATTGAAATACCGTTTCCAGTTGGCTGACGGGCTTATTGAGTCGCTGAAAATAAGCGGCTGAAAGGTCATCGCCTAAACCAGAAGAAGACTCAGGTTAAAAGGCCGGAAGAGGGAAGCCGGATGCCGGAGGTTCTTTTCGTGAAAAATAAATGCCGCCGGTTGTGACGGCATTTATTTTACAGGGTCATGCAGATTCCGCAGATTTTTCCTATGGGTACATGATACGGACCGGATGATCACCAGATCATTTAACTCAATAAGCTTTCCCTCTCCTCATCAAAAACCTCCTTTGCATTTTTCACGATCAGCCGGTCCAGAAGGGCGTTGTATCCGTTTTCTATTTTATAATTCATTTCGTCAGCGTACAGCGGGAAAACAGAATAAATATTGATCCGGTTTTCTCCGGCCTGCAGGGTGGTAAAATCTTCATCGAAGTTCACGGACGGCAGGATCACGACTCCCGTGTACTCCGTATGTTCCTCATACGGTTCCATATCGGCTGTGGCCTGCAGGGTATGGCCGATGGTCAGCCAGGTATCGTAATGGTGCGGGAACCGGGCATTTTCTTTCAGCATATCGATGAGCCAGTCGTTGGTGTTGTCGCCGGTGACCTCACCGAAAGCCATGGATTTCGGAAGCAGGAGCATGAGTTCCGCAAACTGATACTCCTGCGGGTTTTCTACGGCAGCAGGAACGGTCATTTCAAGCGTGCTCATGCCGGCCGTGAGTAAGATATTGAAATTGTATTTCTCAGATTGTACAAAATAGACATCCAGGTGAAAATCAGGCGAAAACATTTCATGGTAAACGGTGATTTCATCAGAGGTAAACCGTTCATCCAGATGCACGGAAACGGCTTCCGCATGTTCGTCAAATCTTTTTCGTTCCCTGAATTTGTCGTAAAAATCGTTCATGGCTTAAGTGATTCATTTTAATGTTCCCCAAAAACAGCAATACTTGTTCCAATTGCAGGCCGGTTTACAGTCAGGCAAACCATCACCTGTCATTGCCCCTTCCCTTCCTGAGCTCTTCTCTCCACGATCAGCCGGGCGGCATCCAGCATTTTGCAGAGGTGCAGGTACGGCCCCACGATATTGCCCTCCGGTACGTTGTTGAAGGTGCCCAGCGAGAAATACACCACATCTGCCAGGAAATCCCGGAACTGCGCCGGGCGGTAATCCTGAAAGGCTTTGCGGAAAACCAAAACCGGATCGCAATATTCTTCCTCCGAAAGCGAACCCAGCTCCAGCGCACTCCCCTGCTCAGGAAGTGTACAGACCGACCATTTCCCGGATTTCTTCCTCAGGTCATATCCGGCGAGAATGAACGACCGCAGCGACTGGTAGAAATGAAAGATGACGGAAGGATCTGCGCTGATCCGGACTTTCCCCTGAACCGCATGCGCCATAATACGGTTGAGCCGTTCTTTGGCCGTGCCCAGGTCATGGAACTGGAAAAACGCTTCCAGCAGCGATACGGGTGAAAGTTTGCTCCGGCCGGACCAAAACCGGGATTCGAGGTCTGTTTTTTTCTTTTTCATTTGTTCTGTTTTTTTAGGCTTGCGTGTTATCCGGCCATGCAGGAATGACATTTCTATAACTTGTTTAGCAAATATAGAAAAAAAAATACAAATCGTTTGCTATAGCGAACAGTAATTTTATTCATAATCTTTTCATTTGGACATGCAATTTTAACCAAATGAAGAGCAAAGAAGACTTGAATGAGAAAAATACGCTAGTAAATCAACATTTATGCAATTTTATAGAGAGCAAATTTCTACGTGAATATCACGATCAAAATGGTAATATTATTTCTCAAAATAAATATGCTAAACTTTGCGGTATTACCTCTTCTACAATCTCAAAATTAAAATTATCAAAAGGATATGATGTTCCGATGTCAACCCTTTATAATATTCTAAGACACGAACGCTATTCTTTAGAAAGATTCTTTAAAGAATTTGAAAATGCTAAAGGAATCAATATTCCAGATTAATTTCTCGCATACTTGTATATTAAGACTGACTTCCAAAAACTATGATATATTACATAAAATACTATTTTAAAAATATTCAAATTAATGTTTACCTTTGAGTGCTAAGTAAGAAATGAAAATAAAATCAAAACTCAACAAGTCAGATTATATACAAATCTCAAAGCTTTTTTCAACTGCAAGCTTTAATTCTTTTGCATCGCAAGATGAAGAAAAAATAAATACTATTGTTAATACATTTAAAGAGTATTGTATAGATTATCATGAGTTTACACTTGCACAGGCATATGTTACTTTTTATAAGTTATTAGCAAAAAAATATAAGAATGAATATGTATACAAGAATATTGTTTTAAAAGATATTATTCTTAAAAATCATCATATTAAAGATTGTATAACAATCCCGGAATTCAATGTAAACAAATCTAAAGCTGATCTCGCTGTTTTTAATGGAACATCAACAGTGTATGAAATTAAATCTGAAATCGATTCTACAGATAGATTAAAATCACAAATGAGTGATTATGAAAGTTTTTTTGAATTTTTAAATGTTGTAATTTCACAAAGACATCTAAGTAAAGTTAAAAGAATAGTCCCATTCGCTGTAGGGATATATGTTTTGGATGATAAATGTAAAATTATTTTAGAAAGAGAAGCTACGAGCAATCTAAGTAATATAACTCATAAGAGTCTGTTTTATGCCTTAAGAAAACCTGAATATTTATATATTATTGAAAGAAAATTTGGTTACATTCCAAAAATTCCAAATACTCAAATCTTCGCATACTGCTATGGTCTATTTTGCAGCATAGAGATAGAAGAGGCTCATAACTTAGTTATTGAGGCACTAAGATTAAGACAATTTAAAGATGAGCAAATCAATCTAATATCATTACTTCCTGAAAGTTTAAAGCCTATCTCCTTTACAAAACGATATAATAAATCGAATTGCGATAATATTATAAATAGTTTAAAAATTTTACATAATTAGTGGAAAATATTATTTATATTAGTACTATAATATAAAACTACAACCATGTATTTTCCATTCATCAACGCAAAGCAATATGATTTAGATGCTCTTTGTGAGATAGAAGTTAAACATTATGACAGTTTCATCCCTGTGATAATACCTGCTAATATAACAAGCTGTAAAAGGAATATAACAAAATTAATCTCAAAAGACATATATTTTATTCTTGTTCTAAATTATGGTAAAAAGGGATTTCCAGATATTAATCAAATTACAGAACATTTTATAGATGATTCATTAAAAAACTATAAAAATTTTTCGATAGCATACGTTATTCAAAAAGAAACTGAGAAATTTGAGATTGCAAATTATATTCAATCATTCCCAACTTTAAAGAAATCCTTAATTCATGGGTTTGAATTTGGCGATAGAAAGCTTTTAAAGAATCTAAGTAATGTTGAATATAATATTTTTTTGACTGATTTTGTTAATTCTAGCTACATTGAGCAAGTATCAAATAGTAATAGTGTTTTAGTTAATGATGGATTTCTTAAACAGAGTAGAAATGTTGATTATCCGCCTAAGAATATTTTTAAAACTCATCTTTTTGATTACCATTCAAAAAATGCTGTAGGATTCGGAGATTTTACTATCATTGGAAATAATGATACAACTGGTTTTGCAGCTTTTTCGGTAGCCCTACATTTAACCGTTCTCAATAATTCATCACTTTTCATTTATCATTTTGTTTCAGATGATAAAGATGGTCAAAGTGAAATTGCAAGGAAGTATAATGATGCCCTGACAGAACTTGATGATTTTGTTAATAAAAATAAAGTTTTTATAACGACGGGGATTATAGGTTTTCAGGAAAGTTACAAAAGTGGTCATTACCCAGGACTTGGAATTCCTAAAAAATGGTCAATAAAAAATCATGTTGAGCAAATTTGCAACTACTTATCAGTTTTGTAGAAAATTCCCTACCTGTGCGAGCATTATACTCGTGTGTTGTTTCCCTGTGATATTATATTCTCTTTTTAAGTGTACACTGAGTATGTACACTTAAACTTTTTCTTAAACAATATCTGATAAATCTTTGATGAAATTTCAGTGAAAATACTGAGTAAAATTTTTCTAATGGTTTTTATTTTTGTTATTTACGGAAAGCCGTAACTTATTGATAAATATAATTTTGTATTTTTAAGATTTAAATATTACTTAAATATGTTAACCCTAAATAATTCACTAATATAATGTGGGTACCTAAAAACTCAACTTGGCATAATGACTCAACAAAGTTAGAAAGATTTTTTATTGAAAAAATTATTCAGAGATGTGATTATGACGAAACGATTTCTAAGAAGCATCGTACAATTAATGGATTTACACAATTACAAGAATTAATAAGGCTTGCAGAATTAAGTAAAAAGAGAATTAGAACTTTAAGGACTCTCATAGTACTTTTGAAAGAGGCAAAGTCCAAATATATAAAGCAAAATATAGTGAATGATATTATTATAATTAAATATTTTGCTGATCTAAAAGACTATATCTTGAATTTTAATGAAGATGATTCATTTAAAAATGATAGTCTCGATAAAATTGATAACTTTATTCATAATTTAAAAAAGTTTTCCATACAATTAGAAAAATATTATTTTAAATATATTGTCCAGGAATTAAAAGAAGTTGATTTCAAAGAAAAAGTAAAAATAGAAAGGATAACTGATTTAATTTCTAAATTGGTTGATATTATCATACCTTATTTATTACATAAAGGTTATAGTATTAGCACATTAAATGAAGTCTTACGAAGTTGGATACAATCAAGAGAATATATTAGTTTAGAGAAATTTTTAGATTTTTTTAGTCATTCAGAACACTTCTATGAATTAATTGTATTTATTGGGAATAACACGGTTGATAATGAAGATATAAAGAATATAATTTATTCTAAAGGATTTGGAAATATTAGAAAAGCTATCGATTTTACTTATGATTTTGAAAAGCCTAAGTCATCTGGACATAGAGATGAGGTTATTTGTTATGAAACAAGAACAATTGATCCAGTCTCTCTTATTAGAAATCAGTATGATGATTTATTGAAAAGTACAGTGATAAGTAAAGATAGGAAATCCTTAAATATATTTACAAATTTTTTCAAAAATAGTTATTGGAGAAAGACAGGCTCTTCTCATAAATTCTTTAAGAACATTATTATTAGTGGTGACCCAATAAGTGTTACTTCCAGAAGAGGTACTGTTTTTTTATCTCTAATTGATAATAAATCTATTTTATTTAATGAAAATTCTTCGTTGGATTTCATCAAAAATGATCAATTAAAGAAAGCTCTTTATTATTATAATCTAGCGTTAGGTTCAAAATCAATCGAGAACTCACTTTCGCTTCTTTGGACATCAATTGAAAGTATTTTACCTTATCGAAGTTATAAAGCTGATATTGAAAATGTAAGGGACATTTTTGGAAAAATATTTAGCTATGGCTCATTTACTCGTGATATTCAATATCTTATTAAAAGAATATTTACTGTTAATACGGTTAATCAAGGTTGTTTTAATACTATAGGTGTTAATTCACTTCCAAAATATAATAGAGGTACAGATATGTACACATGGATTGAGTGGTTAAAAAATGATTCGCAAAATAAATTTAAACAGTTCAATGATATTTCGAGCTTACTTGCAAACGAATATTTATATACCATGAAACCAATTTTAGAAGGAAAATTAGAATCTATATTAGAAAGGATAAATTCTTCAAAAGAATCTATAGAATTTCAATTGCAAAGAATTTATCTTCACAGAAATCAGATAGTACATTCTGGAGATTACATAAATGAATATACTAATCTTTGGATACATCTAGAATGGTATATTGGAAAATTTCTATATTATATCATTTTCAAAACAGAAATTAATTCAGAATATAGTGACATTGAAGAATTATTTAGGAATTTAGAATCTGATTTTGAGTACTGTTATTCTTACTTAGAAAAAAATCCTAATAAATTATGTAGGGATAGTGATCGGATATTTAAATTACTATTAGAAATTGATTGGCAATAACATGGTCAATATAATAGGCTAAATCAGTCTTTATAAAATTGCATTGTAGAGATAAAGAGCACTGGTAAAGAAATGATTGGCTAATCTTAAATTTAGAAAATTTGAATCTGCCAATCATTTAATTTATACTTTATCAAATATCTTGGAAAGATTGACCATGTAATTGCAGTAATTGATTTCTTCTTTTAGCTTCTCTAAATCTATCCCGAAGTATTGAAGTATGAGATTTCAAAAATGAAAGACTATTTATATTTGCATAAATATTCAAGATAAAATTATGATGAATATAAACTCCAAAATACTTAAACAAGTTTTAAATTACCAGTTGGATTAAAAAGAAAAGTAATGGCAGCAGAAAACACCACAATAAAAATTGATACTAGCAAAATTTTTGAAGATTTTGAAAAACATTTAAGAATTGATAAAAATAATCGAATTCTTTTCAGTTCCAAATTTGGTACAGGTAAATCTACATTTTTAACTGAATATTTTTCACAGATTGATCAAAAATTTGTAACATTGACACTCTATCCCGTCGAATATAGCACTGCAGCATCAGAAGACATTTTTGAGCTAATTAAATTTGATATTATCTATCAATTAATGGTCAAATTTAATAATGAATTAAATTTAGTTAATGAAGATTACTCCCCGATTTTAAAATTTCAATTTGATTATCTTTCTCAAGTAAAATACGGTCCTTTATTTTTCAAAATGCTATCAATTATTGATCCGACTGGGAAAGTTAAAGAGCTTACTGAGTTTTGGGATGATGTCACTAATGGTTATGAAAAATTCAAAGATGAGCATGAATCGGAAGAAGCGAATTTATTTAAATTTATTTTTAAGGAAGGCGAAAAAAAAGGCAGTCCACGTGAAAGAGATTATTTCTCGATACTGATAGCAGAGTTGCTAGAAAAAATCCGGTTTAACTCTACACAGTTTAATGACCAATCAAATGAGGATAAAATTCATAAAGAGGTTGCGTTAGTTATAGATGATATTGACAGACTTGATCCTGAACAAATTTTTAGATTGTTCAATATATTTAGCGTTAATTTTGGAAAAGATGCCATATCAAATAAATTTGGTTTTGATAAAATTATCTTCGTCTGTGATATCGAAAATATCCGAGGAATATACAAACATCGTTTTGGAAAAGATGTAGATTTTGAAGGATACATTGACAAGTTTTACAGTATAAGTCCATACAAGTTTGATACGAATCAATTTCTTACAAATTACCTTCGCGAATTCATTAGTAATTTTGAAATTGATAGTGATTATGTTGGTACCGATTACAAATCTACTACTGACTATTATATAATCCTTGAAAACATTCTTGGAGTCTTAATAAAAAGCAAAGAAATTAATTTACGTACATTATTAAATATTAAAGCAGGTACTTTAGCAAATAAAGAATTTTATCTATTCTTTAAGCGCTCATATTATACGTCACAATTTCCATTGATTTTTATGTTTAATTTTCTTGAGCTTATTTTTGACACTACAAAAGAAGTAAATGATTTGTTAATACGTCTAAAAATAAAATATGAAAAAGGTGAACAAATATTATATAATAATTATCATACAAAAGGAATTGTAGGAGGAGATCTTAACGAAATAATAAATTTTGCTCTACCATTTATTTTGCTAGATAAAGATTTAAAAGAAATATATGATTCATATTCTGATCAAGGAAATTTAATTGTTTTTTTACCGCAATATGAGTGCGAAATTAACTTCAGATATTCCCCAAAATACGGAGGGAGAAATGAAAAAGATTATATGATTCATTATATGCATCAAAAAGGCAACGAAGAAAACAGGGTTTATATTAATCCTTTTCAAATTATATATGATTCTTTTTTAAAATGTCAGTCAATTGGTGCTTTGTAAGTATTGAAAATCAATGTGAATCCAAAGTGTTTAGTCGCCAGGTATACAATAGGTAATTCTGTCGTATACGATCAGATCAATGTTCTTACCTTAGAATCAAATGATGAGACGGTTCTTGATTGTAAATATTGGAATAAAAAATCAATAAGATACCATCATGAAGCTTTGGGCTATTATAAGTAATTCTTTATTAGTAAGACGCTATTTTTGTATCACTATATGGTTTAGCTATGAGAATAATCTTTATTAATTTCATTTCATTACGCTCAAATATGATAAATTAACAGTTACCACCAAATTAAAATGAACACACTACCAAAAAAGGAGATTGAAAAAGCAATGCAAAACAATGTTTGGCATTTTGGGAACGAAATCCTTTACAAAATGTGTGAAGAAAATTTCGGACACAAGAAAGACGAATGCATTTTAGCAAAAGTCTTATTTATTGGTAGAATATATTCTGCGTCAATTGAAAGACGTAGAACAAAAGATAATGAAATTAATGATAATTTCTACATTAATAGAGTTGTGCCAACATTTCGTCAATCAGAAATTGATACATATTTAACTCAACTTAAAAATTTTAAAACTTTAGAAATCAAAAATTTAAAATATGTATTAGAAACTCATTACTATTTGACTAAAACAATTAAAGAAATTACTCAACTTGATAAACGTTCATTAGTATCAAAATACTTGCATTTTCACCTGCCGGAATTATTCTTTATTTATGATACAAGAGCTGTAGCAGCGCTAAAGAATTTTGTATCAAAAGTTCCAAATAATTTTAAACCGTTCATAAAATTAGAAAATATTGATGCTGAGTATGCAAAATTCTTTTGTAAATGCTTTATACTTAAGGCTGAAATTGAAAAACAATTCAATATAAAATTATCAAATCGGCAATTGGATAATTTACTTATAGAAAATGCAAATGCTAGTACTTTAGCAAGAAGGATGTAGGCATTGTTTAATCTATTTATTGTAACTTCTACAATTAATTACTAGTAATGTAGCAATTGTAAAAAGTTAGATGATATAAATTACTTCGATTATTTCGTTTTTAATTCATTAATAAGTTCCAAAGCCCATGAATTTGGGAATTTATCAATTAATGTATAATAAGGAAACTTTTCTAAAAGAAACTTTCTTGCCTGTGTATAATGCTTGGTTGTCGCTTTTTCATCAAGATCGAAACCCAACTCAATAATTTCACTTTTTTTATAAGTTTTCCCTTTTACAGCTGCGAAAACATAAAAATCTATTTTATCTTCGGGAATCATAAAATCATTGTCATTGTGTCTTTTATCTTTTTCCAGAATAAAAAAATCGTTATAGATCCTAAGGTATTCAGATAGATTAATTTTTTTTCGGTTTGCAAAAGGATTGGTTTGATACATAATTTCAAACCATTTGGATAGCGTATCATTGTTTATGTCCCACTCCTTTGCAATGGCAGTCTGGCTAAATTGAACCTTCTTATCAAAAAATTTCAGTAACTCATCTTTAGAATGAACTAAAGTTCTTTTTTTAATTGAAATAATGGTGAATATATGAGTATAAAATAAAATCGTAAATCCAAATGATAAAGATAGAATCTCCTTATTACTTGAAACGAATCGCATTATATCCTCACTCTTTTCGACTATGCAAGATAAATTATTAGATTCAAATTCATCAAAACTTATGGAACGATCTCCATGAAAATCTTGATTGCAGTAGTTTTTGAGCTTCTCTACAAAATCTTCAAAAGTATCCGGCAAATCATCTTTAAACTCACTGAAGCGTTCTTCAATAATTTTTTGATAAACCATTGCAGAATATTTTCTATAAACAGGTAATTCTAAAGAATATTTATTTTGGTTTAATATATTAAGAAATATCTTAATCATAGTAATAAAGTTTAATAAGGGTATCATAAAGATACCCTTTCATTAATTATTTTTTTTTCTTAGCGATTATACGCTGAGCTCTTGCTGCAAAACTTCCTTTTGGAGTTACTCCTTCGTTTGATGTAGTTGTTGCTCTCTGAATTCTTTTTACAGCTGACTGGGTAATTTTTCTTTTTGGCATTTTTATTAATTTTAAAATTCTTTTACAAAGGTAGATTGTCAAGAAATTCGCTTAGAAAATTTTCCCCGATACAGAGACTTTTACTTGTAAGCACTTCAGTATTTTACTACTTTTATTGCTGCAATGCAAAAAACCAATATCCAAAAATCCCAAGCCCTTTATATCGACGGCAAAGACAGGACTGATGAAATAGATACCTATGCTTTCGAAGGGAACAAATGTTTGGTGACCTATAAAAACAATGGGAAGACGTATGCTTATCATCAGAATAAGATAAAAATCGTAAAGTCGGCCTTACAGAGTGCGGAGTCAACATCGGTTTTCAGTTACCTGAAGCAGATTGCGGAGGCGGTCGGGCTTACAACAGAGGAAGGCACTAATATCCTGGCTGATCATTACGATAAAATCGCTTTTATCCCGGAACATTCCGTTCTTTCGCACTACCTTAACCGGAAACAACCGGAGAAAGATCTGCACGGCTCTCCTATCGGGCTTTTTCCTTTCGGCTTCAACCTAAGCCAGAAAAAAGGTGTAGAGGAAGCATTCTCCCATCCGCTGAGCATCATTGAAGGCCCGCCGGGAACCGGAAAGACCCAGACCATCCTCAATATTATTGCCAATGCGGTAATGAACCATCAAAGCGTGGCTGTGGTTTCGAGCAATAATGCGGCTATCAAAAATGTTTTTGATAAGCTGGAGCGCAACGGCCTCTCTTTTATAGCCGCTCTTTTGGGAAACTCCGAAAAGAAAAAGGAATTCCTTGAGTCCCAGGCTGAGATTCCGGATCTGTCCGGCTGGCAGTTAACGGCAGAAGAAGCACACTCCCTTCAGGAGTCCAATACCCTGCTCTTTGCGCAGCTTTCGGAAAAGCTTGAGCAGCAAAACGAGTTGGCTCTGCTGAAGCGGCACATCGAAAATGTAGAAACCGAATACCGGCATTTCACCTCCGCCATGGCCGTAACGTCAGACCTGCGTTTTAAAAAGAACATCTCTTCCGGTCAGCTGCTTTCCCTCTGGATCACGATTGAAGAATATGAGGCATCCGGTAAGAAATTCAACTGGTGGCGGAAACTGACCTTTCCTTTTCTCTATGGCGTACGGGACAAAACCTTTTATGACCGGTCTTACCGGGAGCTGATCAGATCGGTTCAGGCTAAATATTATACCGTAAAAATTTCGGAGCTTACGCTGAGGAAGGCGCAGCTGGAATCGGCATTGGAGGATTTTTCCTTCGGGGAGAAAATGAAGACCTTTACGGAAGTCTCGATGCAGCTGTTCAGACATACGTTGCATCAGAGATACCGGAAAAAAAAGCGTCCGCAATATACGGAAGCGGACCTGCATCTGAACGCAGAAGAGTTCATCAGGGACTACCCGGTGATCCTCAGCACCGCCTACTCCCTCCGGAGAAGCCTTGACAAAAATACCGTCTATGATTTCGTGATCATCGACGAATGTTCGCAGGTTGATCTGGCCACGGGTGTGCTGGCCTTATCCTGTGCCAGAAAAGTGGTGATCGTGGGAGACCTGAAGCAGCTGCCCAACGTGGTAAATCAGGATACCGCCCGGAAAACGGATCTTATTTTCCAGTCCTACCAGCTTCATGAAGCTTACCGGTATTCCAGTCACAGCCTGCTTTCGTCGGTAACCGGATTATTTCCCGGGATTCCTAAAACCCTTTTACGGGAACATTACCGGTGCCATCCCCAAATCATCGATTTCTGCAACCGGAAATTCTACCAGAACCAACTGATCATTCTGTCCGAAGCCCAAACCGGCCGGGAGCCCCTGCTCGTTTACAGGACCGTTGCCGGAAACCATGCGCGGGACCGGATGAACCAGCGGCAAATCGACGTGATCACAGAGGAGATTATCCCGCAGCAGAAACTGGAAACCGCAGACCTGGGTATCGTAACGCCCTACCGGAACCAGACTTCGGCGTTACAGCAGGCCTTTCAGGGAACTTCCGTGAAAGCGGATACGGTAGATCAGTTCCAGGGAAGGGAAAACGAGGTGATCATCCTTTCCACCGTTGACAATGAAATATCAGGCTTCACCGACCATCCCAACCGCCTGAATGTCGCTGTCTCCCGTGCCAGAGACCAGCTGATTGTGGTGGTGAACGGGAATGAAAACGAAAAAGACAACAACATCTCCGACCTGATCCGCTACATCGAATACCAGAATTTCACGGTTGTAAACAGTGAACTGCAGTCTGTTTTCGATTACCTGTACAAAGGATATGAAGCGAAAAAGCGGGAACTCCTATCCGGACAGAAGCAGAAATCGATATTCGACAGCGAAAACCTGATGCACCTGCTGATCCGTGAAGTCCTGTCACAGGACGAATTTTCGAAATATGATGCCGTCCTTCACTTCCCGCTCAGAAACCTGCTCCCGGATTTTTCAAAGCTCAGTGCCGAAGAAGCAAAATATGCCGGGCATTACGCCACCCACCTGGATTTTGTCATTTATAATAAACTGGGCAAAAATCCGGTCCTGGCCATTGAAGTAGACGGCTACGGATATCACCGGGAAGGCAGCCGCCAGAACGAACGCGATGCCATGAAGAATAAGATCCTGGAAACCTACGGCCTTCCGCTGCTGCGGTTTCCGACGACGGGAAGCGGGGAAAGGGAGAAATTGGTGAAGCGGCTGAGGCAGTTGTAAACAGTTTTTCATCCTTGTATGTTTATTTCATCTTATTGGTAAGCTACGAAAGGTCATTGTAGGTATTCTGCGCCAGGATCTCTTCCGGGTTATTGTCTACCTGGTGGTAATGCTGCAGGAGTCTGTTCCCGGAATCATACACAAATCTTTCCTGAAGCACTAACCCCGATCTCGCCCTGCCTTTTTAAATGGTAGTGTAATCTTCATTTTCCATTCCATTAGGAGACTTTGTGTAGCGGGGGTATAAATGACTTCATTTTTTATTTTATTACTTCTACATTAATTTCTTGAGTATGTTCGAGTTTATCATAAATCTTAGTTTTTAAGAGACTTTCTAATATATTTTGTGGCAAGTCATTTAACCTCAATGAGTTTATTGGTTTTGCAACTAGATGATAGGAAGTATCTAAAAAATCATTCAGCTTTGTTTTGTCAAAAGAATATAATCCTTTTTTTGCCATATTTATAAAATCTAATAAATAAATCTCATTTACAGATGTTTGTAATATTTCGCTTAATTTTGGATTTATTATAACCTCAGAAATATCTGGAAGACTTCTGAAGTAAGAAGATAATATTTGATTACCATTACCTAATTCAGCTATCGTATCCGGTAACTTTCCTCCTGCGGATGCTATAAAACCAATTTCTAATTTATCTGTAAAAAACCAGTCTATATCTAATGCTAATTGTTCAATTTTTGTATACATAATTATTTTCCAAAAGTTGCTTTACAGTTATCACACATTGGAACTGTTTGTCCTGTTCTAGGTCTTATAGCCTCAGTAAAATTAACCTGCGAGGGAGTTGCCTGTGGATTATCTAATAGCAATTTATTTCCAGCTTGAAACTCTGCACAGCAACCTAAAACATTACCTGCCTCGGTTCTTGTTCCTATACCCCCTAAATTACTTACAACTGGCTCTAATTGTGGAGCTACAACCGAAGGAGGTGGGCCACTTGAAGCAACTGCAGTTTGGCCATTTAGCTCTGCTCCAACAACCATAGCAGGGGCTTTCCCTGAAGCTTTTAAATCTGCTGCTGTATTCTTAACAGTGGTTGTTAATTCATTCATAGTTGTTTCAGTAACAATTGCCGCTTTTCCTGCTTTGATTCCTCCAGCTGCTGTACGTGTAACAACTGCGGCAGCTACCATTACAGTTGCAGATCCTATAGATTCCGCATCTCCTTTTGCCACACCTTTTGCTGTTTGAACAATCGCTTTAGCTCCGCTTGTTTCATAAAGAGATTTTCCATATTGATTTACAGCAGCAGATACACCTCCTTTTTGATAGGCATTATAAACTTTTCCTGCTTCTCGTACTCCTCCGGTAATACCTGTATAAGTACTTGTAGCAGCTCCTTTCACCATACTTCCCGCTGTTGACCAAGCTCCTTTGGCATATCCACTTGCAAAGTTTTTAACTTGACTCCAAGTTGGCCAAGGCCACATCCCATCAGGATCAACAAACATGATTGGATTATCAAATGCATAATTGTAAGGAGAAAATCTTCTTCCCAATTCAGCGGCAGGATCCACCACATCCCATCTACCAATATCTGCCATATACATCCTCGCCCCATAGTCATACATTCCCGTTTCCTGCAATTCCTTGCCGTTGTACTTGTAGTTCTTATACGAACTCACTCCGAAGAACGAATTTCCACTCTTCAGATGGTTCATTCCAAACGGATAATAATCATTTGCATCTACGAGTTCCAGATTACCTGAGCTGTCTCTTCCAAAACTGATCCTCACATTTCCCAGGTGGTCTTTATACTGGTAAATGTACTGATTTTTTACATAATCGTAAAACCCTTCTGCCGTAGCGAAAAACTGAAGGTTCGGGTTTTTTGTGATGACCGGGTTACGTTCCGATGAGGAGCTGCCGTCAAATGAGTAGGCCTGTCTTTCCAAAGCCCTTCCCGTTTCTGAGCTGGCCATTATCAGGGATTCGAAACCACCCGGAGGCGGTGGGGTCAAGGTCATGAGGTACTGGAACCCGTCCAGGTAATCCGTAATCTTTGTGGTCGTGGTGGAGCCGTTAAAACCATAAATAGTGGTATTATTTTCTTTCTGAAGCTTTATACCATCTGCGCTGTATCTGGTCGTAATGATTGCCGATTCAGTTCCCCCTCTGCTGTAGTTTATCTTATCCGGAAGATTCAGATAATTGTAATCAATCTTATTGATCCCCTTATCCGGCATTTCGGTCATATTCCCGTTCACATCATACCTGATCTCCATGCCCCCGCCTTCATAGCCGGTGGGATTGAAAGAATGGTCATTGATCGTAATGAGCTTATTGCCCTTATTCTGGGCTGAATAGATGTACTGAAGATCGTCGATCTTTGTCGGTGTGGTGCTGCCATATTCTAAAACCGAAGTCCTGAAGAGGCTGGTGATGTTTCCGTTCAGGTCATATTCCAAAGATTCCGTGTTTTCTCCCACATTCGGGTTATTCGGAGTCTGGTAGAAACCTGCCGTCAGCCTGTTCAGCCTGTCATATGCATAGCCGTACCTTTTTGGGGTAACGGAAGGATTATTCCCGATATTCTCCACGCTTCGCCAGTCCACTTCAGCAATGTTGCCGTTGTATTTTGCCGTGACCTCCCTGCCCGGGAACTGCGTTTGGTTGGGGTTGCTGATGCCTTCTTTTTCAGTATACTTGATTTTGTAAGAAAACAGCTTCCCGCCCAGATCAGGAACCGACATCTGATCCCGGTTGATCCCCGTCAGCCAGCCCCGGATATTGTAGGTGTAATCGATGCTTTGCAGCGGCGGTAATCCTAAAGCAGAACCTACCTTTTTATTGGAAAGCTGGGAAAGCTCATTGTAGGTATTATCCGCCAGTAATTCCTCCGGGTTATTGTCTACCTGGTGGTAATGCTGCAGAAGCCTGTTCCCGGAATCATACACAAATCTTTCCTGAAGCGTTACCCCGATCTCGCCCTGCCTTCTTAAATGGTAGGTATTGGTTCTCTGGGCTACCCCCGCAAAATCAAGCTCCGTTTCCGTGTTGGTGTAACCGCCTAAGTGGTTGGTGGTTTTTAGCAGCAATCTATATTTCCATTAAATTTAATAAAATAAGACCCATCGCAATTGCGGTGAGTCTTATTTTATTAACCGGCACGAGCGAGACGCTCGCGCCAGCAGGGGCCATACAGGAGATGAGCGAAGAAGACAAAGCTCTGGTAACAAGGTTTCTTGATCTTACCATAAGGGATTTTAATGCAAGAAAAGCTTATAAGTAAGTTTTGCTTTACTATAAAACATAAAACCCACCGCTTTGCGGTGGGTTCTTTATTGTTGCTCACGGATTATAAATCCGCGTCATCGGGTTTATAAATCCGCGAGATCGGGTCGGGTGTTATTCTTGTATTTTTTGAATAATTTCAACTAGTTCGTTGTATGTACTTTCTTTCTCTTTTTCAATTATTTCTCCTGTGTCATATTTTTCAATAATAATATTGTATTTATGGGTTTTATCATAATTAAAAGTCGATATGTAGATCAAAGCAGTTCCTATTTGAATACCTATTGCTGTAGTATCTGCTTCCCAAAAATCAACGATTTTATAGTCTTGCAGTAATTCTTGTTTTAGTCTTACAAGTAGTTCGTTTATTTCAGTATTTTTATTCTCCATTATTTTAAAAATCTACTATCTGTTAATAATTTTCGGACAGTTGTATTACCACTTTGTAAAGCTTCTTTTACCGTACTATCTAAATATTCTGCAGGGAAAACAGCTTTTATACTACCTTTTCTATGAGTTGATATAAATTCCTGTACTGTGTTATCTACATTTTCTAGTATACTTATAGTAGTAGGACTATTTATATTTAATTTAAGTAATTTTGCTAATTTCAAGAATTTTCCTCCAAGATTACCCATTTTCGCCATATTCCCAATCTTTCCTTTTCTTAGATTAACTAATAAAATGGCTGTTGCAATAACTATTTCTTCTTTATCCTCACTTTCTCCAATAGACTTTAAATTTTCCAGTGATTCAGCTAAATCACTTGGGACATCTTTAATTTGTTTCCATAAACGAGTAAAATCACAGCCAATATCGTTATGCCCACACTTTCCATATCTGGTATTAATCATTGCAGACTCTTCAAAAGTTGCCGGTCTCATAGGGGTCATTATAGTTGCTAACTTATTTACATCAATATTAGAAAATGCAGATTGAGATTTTTTATGTCCTTTTATTATAACTTCTTGTATTTGATGAGGATTATTATCTCCACCTTTGGCGTTCGGATCTAATTTAGGTTCTCCAGGTTCTCCAATCATTCCTGTTGGGTCTGTAAAATAGATTGGATTATTAAAAGCATAAGAATAAGGGCTATATGTGAATTGTAATTCACTTAATGGATCGTGCACGCCCCATCTCCCGATATCCGCCATATAAAACCTGGCCCCATAGTCATACATTCCTATCTCTTGCAACTCTTTTCCATTATACTTGTACTTGATATAAAGAATTTCCTGCTAGTCCATATGTTTCATCCTAAACGGATCGTAATTTTTTTCTGCTACAACTTCGAAGATTATGAAATTCATCTTAACAAGATAAGCAATGGGATTAATTACTGTATACAATTATTAACTATCTGATCAGATGTATACAATATTGGTTGCTGATTAATACTTCCTTTCCATATTATTTGATTATCAAAAGAAATAAAAGTATTATCATAGTCACTACTTATAATAGCATCATTTAAAGTATATCTTTTTAATTTTAAATTATAGGGGATACCTGTTTTTAAAGCATTACATTTAATATAATCTTTTCCTTTTTTTTCAGAAATTAAAAAACTTTTCTGTTCTCCTTTTATTTCTAAAATATAAAAATTTGATGTTTTTATAATCTTATTGAATATTATATTATCCAGAGGAATATTAGACTTATTTTGTGCAAAACAAGACGATAATACATTAAAAATTAAATTTATAAATATTAATTTATTTAGATATTTTATTTTCATAAAGATGATATTTTTTACCGTTTATATCAAGATATATTTTTTCTGTTATTGATCCATCACGATTTTTCTTAATGTCTCTACCTGGCATTCCATTTCTAATTCTATCAGGATCTAATGCACTGGCTTTATTATGAGCATTTAAATAGCTTTGTTTATTTTCTTTACTTGATCCAGGTGTTTCAGATGCAGAAATATAGCTCTCTAAAATTTCATGTAGAGCTGCAGAACCTTGCGGCGATTTTTCTGCTTTATCAACTTTTTCTGCCTGATGCGGATTTAAAATTTGATAACCTTCTGTAATTGTTTCGCCATTTTCACCTTCAACAACTTTATTGCCTCCGTAAGCACCACTTACAATATAATTTCCATCGGCAGTTTGATTTGCGCTTGTTGCTTCTAAATTTACTATAACACTCTTATCGTTAGTTGCTTCTAAAAGTTTTTGTTCAGCTTTTGTTGCAGTTGCTCCTTCTTTGACAGAGCCTGTAACTTTGCCATTTTTATCTATTTTTAAATCAAGATTAGTTGTTTTAGATTGTAGCTGTTTAAAAGCTTTATCTTTTAAATCCCCTGTAATTATAACGTCAGTGACACCTCTTCCATCCGGATCGATAAAACGAATAGGATTATTAACCGCATAATTGTACGGTGACCATCTTCTGTATATTTCCGCCAAAGGATCCACCACGCCCCATCTACCAACATCTGCCATGTAAAACCTGGCTCCATAATCATACATCCCGGATTCCTGAATCTCCTTACCGTTGTACTTATAATTTTTGTATCCTCCGAGCATACTTTTCACCCCTCCGATATGATTCATCCCAAATGCATAATAATTGTTGGTATTGGTGAGCTCCAGATTCCCCTGGCTGTCTTTTGCATAGTTTACCCTCACGTTTCCAAGGTGGTCCACATACTGGTAAATATAACGGTTTTCCGTGAAACTGTAAACCCCTTCCGAAGTATTTACAAAATCCAGGATCCATGCCGGGTTCAGCGTACCCGGAAATACAGGTTCCCTGAAGGCCTGCTCCTCATAGGCCACGCTCGTGCGGCACCATAGACACGGCTGTACCGTTTCTGAAAAACTGTACTGGAAACCGTCCAGGTAATCGGTATGTTTATATGAAGTAGCCTGTCCTCTTCCGCCGCCGGTACTGTAGGTTTTACGCACCTTGATCCCATCCGCGCGGTACAGGTAGCTCAGATTAAAATTCGTATCGGTCCCGAAAGGATCTTTCTGGGTGATTCCGAACTGATCCGGAAGGCTTAAATAATTGTAGCCGATCCACTGGATTCCCTTGTCCTTCATATTGACCATACTGCCGTTTATATCATAATCGATCAGATTATTCCCTCCTTCATAACCGGTATTGTTCAGTGCATTTTCTATAATCCGGGTCAAACGGTTCCCGGTATACTGATAGTCCAGGTCATCCACTTTGGTGGCAGTCGGGGATGATACCTGGGGCGCATATCTTTTGAGGTTCATGATGTTCCCGTTTACATCATAGCTCAGGTATTCATCAAAACTGGTATCTACTCCCGTAGTAGGTTCTTTGTAGAAAGCATTTTTTAAACGGTTAAGAGGATCATACTCATAATTATATCTTTTCAAAAGATTCTCTTCAGCATTATTCCAGTCTATCTCAGCGATGTTCCCATTGAACCTGCCCGGAACAGCACCTGCGTTTTCAGGATTGTTATACTTTATCTCATATCCAAAGAGCTTCCCATTAAGATTCGAAGGATCATTGATTTTGGTCATCCATCCCCGGATGTTGTACAGGTAATCGATGCTCTGAAGCGGACTGGAAGCTACCGTGCCGCCTACTTTTTTGTTAGTAAGCTGGGAAAGGTCGTTGTAGGTATTCTGCGCCAGGATCTCTTCCGGGTTATTGTCTACCTGGTGCTTATGGACCAGAAGACGGTTCTGGCTGTCGTAGGCAAAGGTTTCGGTAATCACTTTTTCCGTATCCGCACTGAGCCTTTTATGGTAGGTTTTGGAAAGCTTAGTTACCCCCGCAAAATCCAGCTCGGTTTCGGTGTTGGTGTAACCGCCTAAGTGGTTGGTGGTTTTGACAGCGATCTGTCTTCCCGTCGAATCGTAATAAGGGTAGGCTTTCGTCCAGTTGTTGTCCTCAATGTTTTTTACGTAGGAAGCTGTTGCCATTCCTTTTGTGGAGGCATCATCGCTGCCTCCAAGGGTCTGGGACATCGTGGGCTGGCCCAGTACCGTGGCCGGGACCGCAGGCGCCTCGGAGGGATAGGTATCGTAATAGCTGACCGTTAGAAGCGTAATGCCCGAGGAAGGGAACGCCAGGTTCCGGTAATACAGGTTGGTCCCGCTTAAAACGATCGGATTGGTGATGCGCGTTTCGGTATTCGGGGAAGAGGCGGTCAGGGTATTCAGCTGGCCCTGCACCTGGGTCCTGGAATCCGTATTGGGGTAAAACCCGGTATAGGCCACCCTTCCCAGTTCGTCGTACTTGGTGAACAGCCAGCCGCGGCCTGAAAAAGTATTGTCTGAAGTCCGCAGCTTCCCGTCCTGGGAGAGCACCAGCCGGTCCTGTTTGTCATAGACCATGAATTCCCAGTCCTTGCCCGGGATCTTTTTCTCCACTTCTCTGTTTCTTCCATCATATTTATACTGATAGCAGAGCTCGTTTAAGATCTCATCGGTGATCACGTTGTTATTCAGCTCAATTTGTTTAACCGCTTTCGGAGAGAGCACAAAGGCCAGCTGGTTGTATTCGTTGTAGACGTAGTAGGTATCCACGTTCTGTGAGCCGTCGTTCCTCCGGATCAGGACCGTCTGGCCCTGGCCGTTTTTAAACTCCGTAACCGGGTTCCCGTCTTCATCGGTGACCGTGTTTTTATACAGCGCCGATGCCGGGTAGAATCCTGAATTGGCGGAGGCTACCCATAAAGAGGAAACCGCGGTGGAAACGTTGTTTACCGTACTGGCCGTGGTCGTGGTCCCGAATTTCTTCACCTCGTTTCCCAGATTGGCGTCATAAGAAAACTTCTGCGTTTTCCCGGAGCTCATTTTCCAGGCTTCCCCCGGGGCGGCCTGCTGGAGCAGCCGGTCCAGCGGGGAGTTTTCCAGCTGCTTTTCCGAGTAGGCATTGGAAACCCCGTAATAGCTGTTGGCTGCCGATTCATCGGTAATCCCGGGATGGATCGAGGAGTTTTGGGTCGGGGCCGGAACCGGAAGGATGTCTTTGACCGGTCTTCCGAACCCGTCATAGGTCACGGCCGTCACCAGGTCCTTGCCCGTGGGGGTAGACTTCACGCTCACGATCTGCTTAGGCCTTCCCAGTCCGTCGAAATAGGTGATGGTCTCCGATTTTTTGCTGCAGTCCTCGTTCAGGCAGGTTTTGCTCTGCACGTAATTTTCATTCGATGACTGCGCAAAGGAGAGTCCTGAAGCCAAAAGGTAGAAGGCAGACAACAGCGTGGCCAGGCTGTATTTTTGTAAAATGTAGGTTCTCATGTTTGTGTTATGGTTTATAGTTGTAGTTGTTTTCAGAAACCTTTTTATCGGTATAGTTCCCGCTGCTGTTTTTGCCTCTCACCTTTCCTTCTTTCAGCCTGCCTGCCGCATCATAGGTGTATACCTGCCGCACTCCCGATGGAGGCGTGATGCTCGTTACCCCGATCAGGGGGTCATAGGTATAGGTGGAGATCAGTTTCCCGGAAAGGGCCTGCTCTTTCCTAAAGCTGTTCAGGGCATCCAGCAAAAGGCCTTCCTTAGTCGGGTCCGCCGCGTCATTGTCCGAGGCCGTGACGATCCCTGAAACGGAAACGGCTGAGATCAGCTGGTCGTAAGCCATCCCTTCCACCCTGGCAATCGGCTGGGTTTTGTTGTATCCCCAGACAATAGCGACCGGGATGCCGTCTTTGCCCGTGTACTGAAGAAGATTGCCCTTATCGTCGTATTTGTCGTAGCTCACTTCGGTGGAGGGAGCATTGTTTAAAACATCATATGAAACCGATGACAATGGCAGGACCAGGGTTCCGGCCTGTGCCGTGGGAAGGGCCGTCGGATAAAGGGTTTCCGATCTGCCCAGGGTTTTGGTGACCCCGTCTTTGGTCTGCGTCGTAGTGGTTTCCAGAGGAATGCCGGTCATGTTTTTAGCGATCAAAAGCTGGTTGCCGGTTTGGTTAGCATACTTATAGGAAATATTCTGATCTACGTTTTCTCCTATAAAAGACTCCTTTTTAGAAGTTAACCTTATAGGATAAGCCGAATCATTATAGAAATACTCTGTTGCTCTGGATCTTTTCTTACTTCCAAAATAATCCGTTGCGATCTCTTTCTGTAATAAAAATGCATCATTATGTTTTATGAAAACAGGAAATGGGCCTGGGCTAAAAGTAGAATTCATACCTATATAATTAGGAAATATACCGCGTGCTTCCACATCCGGAGACATTAATATAGCACCCCCATAAATATTTCTTAAAGTTTTTCCTCCAGGCAGATAATCGATAGGAGAGATCAGATTTGCAAATAGCATTTTAACATTTCTTTCGCTATAATAAGTAGTGCTTATGTTAGGAGCCCCTAATAAATAGAATTCTCTTTTTGTAGTTCGTATCGTATCGTTTGTATTGTTAAGGGCCGTATATTTTAATAATTCGCCATTTCTCCAGTCCCTGGCTTCCATAAACTCATATCTGGCTGATGTTGCTTCAGTAGTAGCCAAGAAATTATCCCCTGTCTGTAGAGGAGGCTCTACATAATATTCAAAGATTTCCTTTCCTTTAATATTATTGCTATTATCAGTTTTAATTACTTCTACATTTGTATAACCGATTGTGCGCCCTTGAGTGCGCATACCGGCGATAACAGGCCTCATTGATAATTCAGTCAGATCCTCAATAACTTTTCTATTACCGGATTCACCACTACCGAATGAGGAAGGACATTTATATGATCTAACATAACCATTTCTGATATTTCTTGTATACATAGGAATATCAAATAGTACCCCGCTTGAGAGTTGGCTGTTCCCATTTTTTATATAAGAGTATTTGGAAGAATATTTATATTGTCCGGTATTATCATATCTTTTAATTTCTTTAATACGGATCCCACCGGCTGGAATAACCGGTTCTATGTAATCAGGATCCTGTTCTTCCCAGTTTAAAGCAATTTGTGAATAGGCATAGATATAATTAGATAAATTACTAGTCGAGTTTAAGCCTCCCCAATAAATATGCTTAATCTCAAGATAAACTTTTTGTAAAGAAGCAGCGGGGGAATTAAGATGACTGTATTTTAATGTAAATTCATTAGGTCCTGACAATGAACCGCTGTTAACCAAATATTTTTTTACTCCATTTTCATAATAGAAAATACTATATTCTGCATTAAGATAATTATCATTCAGTGAGTTCGAGAACGTGGATGCGCGGAAAGTTGAAGAAAGGGTCATTTTCAAAGTAAGTGCTTTATCACCGGCTAGATCTATTTCCTTTACAAAAGTTTTGTAATAGCTGTCACTTTCAGTCGGTGCAATTGAATGTGTGAGAGTTTCACCCATTGCAGTAGCGCTTACGAAAAAAAAGTCATTCTTCTGAAGAGTTTTTTTCTTTGCTAAAAAATAATGCTCATTCTTAGGCTCGTAAAGTAGGGTACTGGCGGTATTCGGTTCATAAATGAACTCATTTTTACCTCCTTCAGGATATGTTACCGATTTTAAAGAATTTGTATTTATAAGAAGATGATTTACTCCTTTATTTGCTATTCCATACATGCTTCCAGCACCAGGAGCATTCTCCGTAAAACCCCAGACAGCTTTATTTAAAAAAGTATCGAAATACAATACCGGAACATTCGGAAAGGCATTATTATTATTCGCTCCGTTATAGTATCCCCAATGATCTGTAGAAAAAGAAAGCCTTTGTTTCATCTGGTAATCTTCATAATATTCAAATGATGTGGTAATACACTTATTATCTCTTCCACATTCCTGATAAGAAATTAATTTTAATCTTTTAGTGGGATCTTCGGACGGATCATTTGCTCCTGAAGCTTCTATAGTATTCTCAAAATATCCATAATTAAATCTTTTCTCCGAAATAATACTTCCAGCTTTATCTTTAATAATAATTTTGTCCAGTTTTTTAAGATTATTAAAATCAAGTCTATTAGAATAAATAAAAGTAATCAAAGCGTCATTGGTTTCTATTTTATCTAATAATGCTTCTTGGATAGAGTATGTTACATCAAACTCTGGACTTACTGGAGGTGGTGCCGGAGCAGGCAGTGGATTATTGCAACCAGTAGTGTATGAAGTTACAAAATACTGTATTTCTTTTGTTTGTGGAGCCAGCTCTGTTCGGAACATATGATTGAGGATATATGAAAAGTTAATTTCATTATTATCCAGACCTTTTATTTTCTTTATTTTCCATGCATTGACCCCATATATATTACTAGAAGACATAGATCCGTTTCCCCCTAGAATTTCTTTGCCATCTCCTCCGAATGTATACTTTAATCCCGAGGTAGTCGTTACGTTAACTGTATCAATTCTACTTAAATAATTATCAAATACTTTTGTATAGTAATCGATTTTAATATCAGACATTGGATATGTAACAATTTTTTTATTTTTAGGATTGTAAAAAAAGCTTCCTGAAAATTCATTTAGCGATAAACTAAACTCATCTGACATCAAATCGGATGTAGCAATATTATGTAAAGTATATTTTGCCGAAATTAACCGTAATTCCTTTTCATCAATTCCGCTGTTTAAAAAACTTTCAATATTATCATCATGTTTCATGACCCCGTTTTCATCCGTATAACCATTAATCTTTCTTGTAATCGGAGCAACTGTGCTGATAGACCATCCCAATCCTACGGAACTTGCTATGTCAGAAACCAAAACTCCTCCTGCATGATATGTAAGTGTAATAGGAACTTCCACACTTCCCGACTTAGCGACGTAAATAGGGATGGAAATATTTGGAATTCCTGTATAATTAGAAACAGGCGTTTCCTGATATTTTAAAAGACTGCTTGTTTCAGGAGCATAAGGAAATACATTCTGGGTTCCCTGATAAATTTGTGAGCTTCCTAAATAATATATTAAGATAAATATTATTGTAAAAAATTTCTTCATGGTTTTTATTTCTTTATAAGTTTAGCACTCGCCGTTTTCCCGGCCTCCGTCTTCACCGATACCAGGTAAGCCCCCTGAACCAGCGGCTGCGTGTTGATCTTGGTTACTTTGTTTTTTGTTTTGATGCTCTGAAGCTGTCTTCCGCCCATATCGTACACCGCAATCTCTGCGGAAAAGCCGGTCCCTGAGCCTGTCGAAGGGAACCCAAGCTCCACATACGCATAATCACTTACCGGGTTCGGATAGATCTTAATATCCTGCTTCTCGATCAGCTGGTCGATCTGCCTGTCTCCAAGCTTTACGATCTTCCAGTTCTCCTTGCCGAGCTCCTCGGCGCTGGTTCCGGCCAGGATGATCGAGCCATCTCTGTTCAGCTTAATGTCCGAAAGCCGTTCTTCCCTTTTACTCGATTCCCCTTTCACGTGCTTTCGCCACTGCTCATTGCCGTTCTGGTCCAGGTACAGCATCCAGAACTTCTCATCATCCGTTTCGATCCTCCCCTCTGCTTGCGTATAGCCACCCAGAAGGATCCCTTTGGTCGATTTATCATCGGAAGCATGCAACACGCTCATCCCCATTAAAACATCCCGGTTCTTGAAATTGTAGGATTTCTGCCAGATCTCTTCGCCTCTTTCGTTTACGGAGATTAACCAGAGGTCCGTTCCCTCTTCAATACCCACCGTTTTATTCCCGGATCTTTCCGATCTGGATTCCCCTCCGATCAGGTAGCCGGTGGATGTCATCGCCAGAGTCCTTAAATGGTCGTCGCCCGTTCCGCCATAATTCTTTTCCCATTCCACTTTGCCGTCTTTTGAAAGCTTGACGATCAAATAATCTCCTTCACCGTAGTTGCTGCTGGCTTTTGGCTGATAGCTTCTGGCGGCTGAAGATGAATTTGCAGGCTGCTGTGTCATTCCGGTATTTTGATTTCCGCTTCCCGTCACGGCTCCGCTTCTGGAGTAGATGCCCAGTAAAGCTCCGCCATCAGCAGTCGGAATCATCTTCTCCACTTCATCCAGGCCTTTTCCACCTAAAACAAGCTGCGAGATTTCCTTTCCGTTTTTGTCCAGCCTTACAACGAGAACATCTTTCGAGCCGTAACCTTTATCTGAATTCTGAATATTTCCGGCAACATAAAACCCGAAGTCCGTAGTCTGGATCACCGCCCGGGCTTCTTCATCCGCCACGCTGCCAATGGTTTTCTGCCAGATTTCATCGCCATATTCGTTCAGGCGGATCAACCAAAAATCGCTGCCACCTTTGGATTCGTCCTTCTTATCAAGCCCTTTTCCGCTGTAAGAAGTTCCGGCCATTAAGAATCCGCCCTCCTGCGTATTGACAGTAGCGCTAAGCATATCATGGTTTTTCCCGGAGAAGTATTTTTCCCAAACCTGTTCTCCCTGCTGGTTTAATTTTACCAAATGATAGTCGTAACCGTTATTTTGCTGTACGGCCCCTGAGGCTCTCGAAGGGTGGATGGAACTCCCGGTAATTAAATATTGTCCATCGATGGTGGTGGTGACCTGACTTAAGAAATCCTGCGTGGAGGATTTAATATCTCTCTGCCAGACCAATTCCTGGGCAGACACGCCCAGCGCTGTGCACAGGAAAAGTGCGCTCATGTTGAGTTTTTTCATGTCCTTAGTATGATGTTATTATTAATTTTTAATTGCTGCAAAAGTAGTGTTTTTATTTCACCGCCCAAAGATGATTACTTGGATTTAATATGATCCTGATCATTCTCCGGCAAAGCTATAGCCCCATGGCGACAAAACATGACGCATTATAATTTTTTTTAAAAATATTTATCATTTGCTCCTATACGATTGTAAAAACCTCCCTTACCGGTCTCTAGCTTTACAAATATACAATAATTAATTGTTTTGTGCGTAAATTAAACAACAGTATATTGTTAAATTAGATTTAATTTTTTCTATGTATTCTTAAGGTACCTTCCAGCCATCGATTCATCAAATACCATAAAGTGACACAAATGTCTTACTTTGCCATACACCTTATACGTAAGGTGAATCCGAAGAAGGACCTGAGTGGACAGGCTGGAAGAGGGAAGCTGAATGCTGGCAGTTTCTCCTGTCAAAAACAGGTCTGCAGGTCTTAATAGTCGAACTAAATATTTTGTAATTCTGTCAGAGGAAGTTCTTATTAATCCTGGATAAAATAGCCTTATTTTTTTTAATCCAGTAAATCTCTGAATATTATATTGATATAACCGAATTCACGTTATACGTACATAAGGCCTTTCCATGGCCTTTTCCGCTACTGATAGTCTGATTTAAATTTTATTTTTAATACCGGATCTCCCATTGATCCTCAGGCTAGTTGAATACAAGAAGATAAGGTTACTGCTGGCATGGAAGCTATTTCCTGTTGACCGGTATCTAAATAATAGATTGAGAAATCAGGATTTAAAAAAAAAATCCCCAGCCGGAGCCGAGGATAAAAACTAATAACCATGAAAACTCAATTAAACATGAGAATCGGGTGCAAAGATAAGCAATAAGTCTACAATTTCAATAGACCAGTAGATAATAATTTCAGATTTTTTGAAAATAATTTATGTATGGCATATTAATTGCTTATTACTTATTACCAATCACATTACTTATTATGAAAATAAAATCCTCAGCTTTTCAGTTGAGGATTTTGTTTTATAGGTCTTGTAAAACTGCGTATTAGGTGCTATTCCTCCGTTTCTCAGCAATTAAAAGGGAGTATAGAAAAAGTTAATGGAGGGGTCGAACTATCTTAACTGAAGTACTTCCTTTTCCATCTTCCAGCCTCCATCTTCCAGCCTTTTCACTTCACATCAAATAATCGTCTTCCTGCTGCTTAGCAGATTGTCCGGATCCCGGCTATAGGTTTCTTTTATTTTTTTCAGCAGTTCATAACTTTCCTGGAAATATACGGAGGTCGGGATGCTGTCGTCTTTGAAACTGATGAAGGCGCCGTATGTGGCCGGGATGTCGTAATTCCGGCAGGCCTCCAGCCAGTCGAGCGCACGGTTGACATAAGGCTGTACTTTGGGGTTTTCAACGCCGTCGTTGTCCCACCACGCCTGATACTGGATGGTGTAAAAACATTTTTTATAGGCAAAAGAACTCCCCTGCGGAAACCGGTTGGCCTCAAAATCGTAATCCCGGTAGTAGGCGCCGGTGATCGCTCCCAGAGTGAAATAGGTATTCATTCCCTGATACTCCCCTTCCGTAACCAAAAGGTCTGACTCCAGACTTTCGATCAGTTGAATTCTCCTATGCAGGGCAAGCTCCCCGTCATCGGTAACCGTAGCCAGCCTTGACGTAATTTTATGCGGGGCCGGCTTATCGATTTCAGGGGGAATCGCCTGGTAATGGGGCGGCAGGAAATCCGTATCATACAATGCTTCCAGAAGCGGATGCTCATTCTGCGCGGTATCCCATTTCACAATCCGGTCCCACGCCGAAAATGTGCTCCACTCCCGGCGGTTGGGATCAGGCACGGCAGTAAGCTTACCGGAACTGTTGGAAACATTATTGGAAAGGACGGCCTCGACGCTGTCTTCGAAATTCACGTTGTACTGTCCGAACTCATTCTCCGGAAACCATTGCCTTTCAATGATATTTTTCAGGCTGGCTTCAAATTCCTGCTGGGTGTGGAAGTCCTTTTTACTTCCCATATAATAGCCGTAGAAATAGCAGTCATGCAACGACTTCTCTACAGGCGTTGTATCTTCTGCATCTTTATATTTAGCCACTACTTTAAGATTGGTACCGAGCAAATCAGGGTTTTCATTATACCCGATCAGCTCTTCCCAACGTTGAAGGATATCGACGGCGGGCGGGATATCCTGGCCGAATTTCTGCTCCCAGGCCACGGTAAATTTAGTTGTAAAATCAGGCAGGGTAAACGTTTTATAAATGAGTCCGGTAATAATCCCGTAGCTCATCCCGCCCCCGCCGCGCAACGCCCACAAAATCTGTCGGTCCTCGTCGTTGAGATCCGGAACCGCCCGGCCTTTATATTCAGGAATAAGTTTGTTGTCAATGATCGTCCGGTACGAGCCGTCGCCCAGCACAATAGTTACCCCGGCAAGGCTTTCGCATCCCATTCCTTTTTGGCGCGTCCACGGTCCCCATCCTCCCCCGAAGGTGAATCCCGCAATGCGCACCGAGTAGCAGGTACCGTGGGGCAATCCTACCTTCCTGGCATTCATCTGTTTGATCAGGTCGATGAACATGATCCCGGGCTGGATGGTTGCATAATTGAGGTCTGCTTCAATATCCACCGTGGTCATTTTTGAAAGGTCTATGACCAGGGCATCGGTTGCCGAACACTCCCCCTCATGGTCATGACCGCCGGATCGGACTCTCAAAGGTCCGGTATAATTATACTGTCTGATGCATTTCATCACGTCCGACACCTGTTCGGTATTGGTACAGAACACCATAGCCGCCGGCCGGAACTGATAGTAGGTATTGAATATCTGTCTTTTGTCGTTGTATTCTTCGTTTGTCGAAGGGGAATCAAACAATATGTCAGGCCTGTTGTCCTGCGGAAGGTATTCTTTTAAGATCCCGATGATGTCAGGAAGGGTTGTTGTCATGGAATAATGGTTTTGGTTATTGGTTTAGATGAATCAAATATAAGCGGATTCATACCAACTTTATTAAGTATTTTCACGGGTTTTTATTTTGAAGCGGTCTTCCGGTTCCTTTTTCAAATCCTTCAATTCACCGCCAGGTCGAGCTTTATGTACATGAAAAAATCCGGAAAATGGGGATACGTTAAAATAAAGTGATCAGGCTGTGAGATATTTACATATATTCAGATAAACGGAAATCGCTGAATATACCGAACAAACCAATACAAACCTCTCATGAAAAACCTGACAAAACCATCAAAAAAAGCTTACCAAAAAAAATATGAAAACAATTGTTGCAGGTAATGGTCCGGATTGATCACATCCGCTGTGTATACCTAAGCAGTGTGAGACTTTGGATGCCAACTGTGATGCCCATAGCTGCCCTCCTGTATTTCCTGACCCGGTATAGGAGATGATAATAGAAATCAGCCACCGAACCATCGAATTTCTCAAAATATAGCATTCCCTGAAAAATCTTCGATTTTTTAATCTGATGTGATCTAAAATATGCGCAATATTTTAATCTAAAATCTTATATGCCTAATGTGTCAAAAAACTTTTGTGACTTTTGTGGTTAAATTTAGTGTTTGCTTATTTAACGCAAAGTCCGCAAAGGTTTTCTTTGACTACTAATTGTTTTTAAGTTCGCAAAGGCGTTTCACTCAGCTAAGATCTCAAAGGATAATTTCTCCCACAGATTGAACAGATTTTCACAGATCATCCTACGTGGCTTCAAGAGCCTCCTTTAGGTCAATCGATTTTCAGGATTGTGATGTCAGACGTTTTAAACTCAAAAATACCGGAGAAGAATTCACTTAAAAAATCTGATGAATCCATCAGGAATTAAAACGCTATGCTGAATCCTTAACCGGCATTACCTTTTCTCTCAATCAGATCCCATAAATTACCGTATAAATCAGTAAACACGGCCACGGTTCCGTAGGATTCAGCAACCGGCTCACGGACAAATAAAATCCCCTTCTCCAGCATGGACTGATATGACTGATCAAAGTGATCCGTTTCAAGGAACAGGAACACCCTCCCCCCACTTTGATTGCCAACAGCTGCCAATTGTTGCTCATTCGCTGCCTTAGCTAACAGAAGACAGCATCCGGATGAACCGGGAGGCCTGACCAGTACCCACCGTTTGGTTTCAGAAAGACGGGTATCTTCCACAAGATCAAATCCTAATTTTTGGATGTAAAAAGCAAGGGCTTCATCGTAGTCCCTGACCAGAAGCGAAAGATGAATGATGGATTGTTTCATTTTTTAGATCAGTAATAATGGATCAGTAACAAAAGTCGGGGAGAAAAAATTAGTAAGCAAAACCAAAAAGAAAGCCTGCAATCTTAAATTGCAGGCTTTTAAAGCTTTGGCGGAGAAAGAGGGATTCGAACCCCCGGACCTGTTACAGTCAACAGTTTTCAAGACTGCCGCAATCGACCACTCTGCCATTTCTCCCTGAACTCCGGTTGTACCGTCGTTTTCAGTGGTGCAAATATAAAACGTTTTTCTATTTTGGCAAAACAATTTCAAAATAAATTTTAACAAATCGTAATAATCGGCTAAAAATCAGGAATATTATTTTTAATCTATACTCCGGATCAAAAGGCTGGGAGAGGGAAGCCGGATGCCTGAAGTCTCTTTTGTCAATCGATCGATAACAGTCTCAACTATCGAATGATCCCATTTACACTCTGTGAAGTGCCAACTCTATTTTAAATCCCTGATCATCTTCCTGTTTTCTCATTTGATAAATTACTGAAACCACTTAAATACTTGGATTCATGTCATTTTTAAGACATCATCATCTTTTAAAATTAAAAAGAAAACGTGTTCCTTATGGTAAGAAACACGTTTATATTTTTAAAGCTTTATCCTGTTAACGTACGGTTACCGCAGTTCGGCCAGATACTTTTCTGCATCCATGGCTGCCATACAGCCGCTTCCCGCTGCCGTGATCGCCTGTCTGTAGATGTGATCCTGAACGTCGCCTGCTGCGAAAACCCCCGGCAGGTTTGTTTTGGCAGTGCCTTTTTCGGTAGCAATGTATCCGTTTTCATCCAGATCCACCTGCCCGACGAAAATTTCCGTGTTCGGCTTATGGCCGATGGCGATGAAAATCCCGTGCACATCGATCTTCGACACTTCCTGCGTCTGGTTGTTGATGACCACTGCTCTTTCCACGAGGTTATTTTCCCCTTCAATCCCGATCAGCTCATGGTGGAACTTCACTTCGATATTCGGAGTATTGTTTACGCGGTGGATCATCGCTTTGGAAGCCCGGAACTCATCTTTTCTTACCAGCATGGTTACTTTGTTCACCAATTTGGCCAGGTAAGTCGCCTCTTCTGCTGCCGTATCTCCGGCTCCGACCACCACGACGTCTTTTCCTCTGTAGAAAAATCCGTCACAGGTTGCGCAGGCAGAAACCCCTCCGCCGTTGTATTTTTTCTCGTCATCAAGACCCAGGTATTTCGCGGTAGCTCCGGTAGAAATAATCACGGTTCTGGCGAAGATTTCCTTGGTTCCGGCATATAATTTATGGATCCCTCCTACTTCTTTGGAAAATTCGACTTTGGTGATCATCTCGTAATGCACCTTGGTTTCGAAACGTTCCGCCTGTTTCTGCAGATCCATCATCATTTCAGGACCTGTAATTCCCGTCGGATATCCGGGGAAGTTGTCTACTTCCGTTGTGGTGGTTAATTGTCCGCCCGGCTCCAGACCGGTATACAGTTCAGGCTTCAAATCTGCTCTCGCCGCATAAATAGCGGCTGTAAAGCCGGAAGGTCCGGATCCAACGATCACACAATCTAAAATGTTTTGCTCCATAATCTGCTCTTGAAAAAGATTTTAAAATTTACGTCCGCTAAGTTCGTCATTTTTGACAGGTATTGAAAGTTATTTTAATGATACTTGTCAATATCTGATATGTTGAATGTCGATGAAAAGATGTATGGTCAATTGTGAATGATAAATTATGAATTTTCATACTGTTTAAATTGACAAACGAAATGAATTGACCATTCACTACTCACGTTCTAAAAACCATTCCGTCAGAAATTCTTTCTTAATTTTTGAACCCGTCCGGAGGAGGGGAATTGCGGTTAAGGTTTTGGCAGTTTGTCAACAACAGCGAATTTTCAATCTTCCAATTGACCAGCGCAGCGGATTGACCATTTACGATTCACCTGCTTACACTTTCATCCTGATTTTGTCGACGTTGATGATTTTGTAGACCAGTTCTTTAATCAGTTCCGCTTCGCTCATGTTGACAGCGCCGAGGCCCTTTCCTTTCATATCGAATTCCCGGAGGATGGAGATGACCCTGGTGGCCTGTTTCAGCGGATAGAGCCTGGCCGATTCCGCGTAATCTTTGATAAAATACGGATTGACGCCCATCTGGGAGGCAATTGCCTGCGGAGGCTGGCCGGCCATCGTATGGTAAATAATGACGTTGGAAAAGTAATTGTACAGGCTCGACAACATCATGACAAACGGATTGTTTTTCGGGTTCTTGCCCATAAAATGCGCGATCTTAAAAGCTGCATTCGCATTTTTGGTTCCCAGTGCTTTCTGAAGCTCAAAGACATTATACTCTTTGCTGATCCCGATATGCTCCTCTACGATTTTGCCGTCAAGCACTTCGCCGGGCTTGAGGATAATTTTAAGCTTGTTCAGCTCGTTGGCGATCCGCGAAAGATCGTTTCCTAAATATTCCGCCAGCAGGTGGGAAATGTTCGGGGCCGTTTTAATGCCAGACCTGAGGCATTCGTCGGCGATCCATTTGGGGAGGTGATTTTCTCTGATGGATTCGCTTAAAAATAACATCCCGGCTTTCTCCAGAGATTTGGTGACCTTTTTCCGGCTGTCGAGCTTTTTATGTTTGTGCGCAAAGACAAGGACGGTGGACGGTACCGGATTCTGAATATAGGCTTCCAAAGCATTGCTTTCGCTTTCCGCCATTCTCAGGTCCTGGGCCTCCTTAATTATAATAACCTGCTTATCCCCCATCATCGGAAACTGCCGGGCCAGCGAAAGGATTTCGTGATACGAAGTGTCTTTGCCGTAAACGACGGTCTGGTTAAAGGCTTTTTCGTCCTCCGTTAAAAAGTCGTGTTCAAGGGCTTTTACTGCAAGATCGATAAAGTAGGATTCTTCTCCGTGAAAAAAATAAATCGGTAAAACTTCTTTATTTTTAATATTTTTGAGGATTACATCTAATTCTTTCATCTTATAAATGGAACTTCCAAAACTGAACTTTCAGGAAACTTTTGATTTTAAATTCAAAAAAGACAAAGATAAGTTTTTTATTTATGATCTTATCCGCAAAAGCTATCTTTTGCTTACGCCTGAGGAATGGGTCCGGCAGCATTGGGTCCATTATTATCTTACGGTAAAATCCTACTCCGTCTCCGCCCTGGTTACCGAAAAAAAGATTGTCCTGAACGGGCTCACGAAAAGAATCGATCTCCTGGTTACCGAAAAGGCGCAGCCTAAGATTTTAATCGAATGCAAGGCGCCGCAGATCAAATTAACGGAAAAGACTTTTGAACAGACGGCCCGTTATAACTCGATTATCGGTGCGGGAGAGATTGTCCTGACGAACGGGCTGCAGCACATTCATGCGTACTTTGAAAATGAGCAATATGTCTTTTATAAGCCTGAGTAACCGTTGAAACATTCCAGAATCATGAATCATAAGATATTAGAAAAATATGGCTTGACCATGCAAAAATCACCTGAAAGATTTCATGGAATTATTTCCGGAGACCCCATTGCTAATTACATCTTCTTTTTCAGGCATCCGTATGATATTGATGATTTTGTCTCTGATATTAATCTTGCCCTGGCAGGACGCTTTTCAGACATAGAAGATCAGGATTACAGCAGCGGGCTGGGAAGCTATTGGTTTGCGGAAATAACACCAACCTATTTTGAATTGTGGCAGGAAGGTCATGCTAAAAAACTGATTCCATTAGAAGACTGGAAAAAAATACTGCTTTCCTGGAAAGAATGTGTCGAATAGAGAAATTCCATGCCATACCTTTGCCATCGGGCTGCCCCTAAGGCCGGTATAAGCCATGTCTTTTAGCCTGGTTGGTGTACCTTTTTTATTTCGGGTTTACTCTTGCAATGATATGATAGGGCTTTGCCCTATTCTGTTTTAAGTCGCCCCGCTATTGGGGCTTGATGGGTATGTTTAATTTTTTACAGGGTTTTGAAATTTTTGTCCGGATCAAAGAAGGTTTAGGATAACAGATTATCATCATAAAATTAATATTCGGTAATTCGTACCGGAGCACGGTTTTTGTATTGGTGACTACTGCCTAGCCCCGATTGCAGTGGAAATCCTTTTTTGCAAAAAAAGATTGCAACGGAAAGCGGGAAAAAGCTCCTAAAAAAATTAAATTTTATGACCAAATCTATCTTATTGGGTGCAGCTTTGCTGACCTCGGCGACTGTATTCAGCCAGAACCTTAAACCCGTTGCGTATCAGGACGGAACCCAGAAACTGAATGGCCTTGTCACCTCCAACGCCGGAAAGAAGCTTCCCGGCGTACTTGTTTTACCTGCCTGGAAAGGCATTGACGATGAAGCGAAGAACGCCGCCGCCGATCTTGAGAAACAAGGGTATGTTGCTTTTGTGGCTGATATTTACGGGGAAGGGAATATTCCTGCCGATAATACCGCCGCGGCAAAAGCTTCCGGCTATTACAAGAAAAACTATGAAGCTTACCAGAAAAGAATCATGCTCGCTCTGGAACAGCTAAAGAAAAACGGCGCGATGCCGGACCGGATTGCCGTGATCGGCTATTGCTTCGGGGGAACGGGTGCCCTAGAATCGGCCAGGGGAAAAATGCCGGTTGCCGGTGTGGTTTCCATCCACGGGAGCATCGGAAAGGACCAGGCGAGGCCCAACGGACCCATTTCAACAAAAATCCTGGTGGAGAATCCTGCAGACGACCAAAGCGTAACGCCTGAAGATTACAACAACCTGATCAAAGAGATGAACGACGGCAATGCCGACTGGCAGATTATTACCTATGCACATTCCAAACATACGTTTACCGATCCGAAATCACCTGACTATAATCCCGTAATGGCGAAAAGAGCCTGGAACCATACGCTGATGTTTCTGAAGGAAATCCTGAAATAATGTAGCAATGTAATAATGAAAACAGTATAGCAATGTACCGATAGGGAGGAACTGCATTGTTATACTGCTACATTATCAGATGGTTAGATTTTATGGTTTTGCTTCCAGTTCTACCTTGTACTCCTTTGGAGAATATTTGGTGAGGGAACCGGTCGCAGCGTCAATTCCTACACCGATGACTCCCCCTAATAAAATATTAACGAGGGTAACCGGATTGAATGTTTTTGTAAGTTTTACCTCCTTGTTGTTGAAACCTTCTTTTTCGAAAGTCACCATCTGCCTGCTTAAAGATCTTGGAATTTCTGCCGTGCATGGCGTGGTGCATTTTTCGATCCCTTTATGGATTACTTTAGCACCTTCCGGAGTGGAATTAAAGGTGATTTTGTCTTTTGTTCCGGTAATAATGGTTGCGCATGAAGTCACAGATAAGGTCACACCCTATAAAAGGGCTGCTGATAATTTGTTTCTCATAGTTTACGTTTTCTGATCTTAAAAATTTCTGCGAACATACGGAATTTGCAACAAAGAAACAATGTCGCTTTTTAATAATGTAATAATATAACGGTATAGCCATGCAGCAATCCTGAGGAACTGTATTGTTACCCTGTTACATCATCAAATGGTTACCCTGTTAAAGTATTAGATGATTATATGATCTTAATATTGGAATAAAAACAGTGTAGCAATTATCGGAGAAATTAATTGTTACACTGTTACATTATATCATCAGTCTACGCCTTCCACTTCGCGGTGTACGGATTCTACGGAGAAGGCAGGGAGGCAGACGGAAAGGTATTCGCATTCTTCCTGAAATGGGTTGCTGTACCTGATCCGGGCGCCTTTTTCGATCCTGATGCTCTGGCCCTTTTCCAGCACTACGGTTTCACCGTCGATCTCAAACTGTTTTTTTCCTGAAATGATGTAGGTGAATTCATCAAATTCCGGAGTCTGGTGCGGTTCGCTCCATCCCGCCGGGGCAATCATGTGGGCAATGGAGACTTCCGAAGTTCCGGTAGAATTTCCCCAATGCTCTTCAATGAGCTTTCCGTCGGTGGTCGGGACGATAAACGGGCTCTGTTGGATTTTAAATTTTTTCATAAAATTTATTTTTGGATCTGGTATAAAATATTGATTCTGGAAGGTTCGCCGAAGTAAGCCACTTCGTGCTCACCCAGATTTTCTGCACCCAGCCTTTCCATGGCAGTCCGCGACCGCATATTGTCTTTTCCGACATGGAAATAAACGGTATCAACAAATTGGAAAATGTAATCCAGCATCAGCTTCTTGATCTGTGGGTTGATCTTTTTCCCCCAGGATTTGGTGCCGTAAAACGTGTAGCCGATAAATATGCTGTTTCGATCTTCATCAAAATCATAAAAACGGGTGCTTCCCAGGATATCCCCGGTTGCTTTTTCTACAATTTTAAAGGCACCTCCACTTTCGATGGCTCCCTGAAAAAAAGTTTCGAAGACTTCCCTTTTATACCGGTCTTTGTTGGGGTGCTGCATCCACACTTCAGGATCGGAAGCCACTTCGTATAAAGATTCAAAATCCCCTTGCTGTAAGGGGATCAACTGATATGTTTCGTTTTCTAAAACCGTCTGAATAGAAAAGTTCATGGCTTAGCTTTTTGTTTTGGCCGCGTCGGATTCAATTTTCTTGATCTCTTTCAGCTTTTCGGCAATCTTTGTTACCGCCTCAGGCTTCGAAGGCTTCAACGGCACTTCTGCCTGGGCATAGTCCCATTTCAGCACCAGGTTGGCCGAGTTTTCATCGGTTGGGTTCAGGGTAATCTCAAACCACTCCTGTTTGTCGGCCAGCTTGTTTACCGGAACGGTAATGTCGACGACATCCTGTCTCGGATCGTAGGTAAAGGCGCCCCACTGCTGGAAATCTTTATTTAAAATCACTTTCCATTCTTTTTCCGTAGGAACGATGAATAAACCGTAGGTTCCGGCCTGAACAATTTTTCCGCCGAAGTTCACCGACTGCCCGAAGGTGATTTTCGTGGAGGAGTTGGCTCCCGCTCTCCACACCTGTCCGTACGGGACCAGTTCACCGAAAATCTTTCTTCCTTTTACGCCCGGTCTTCCGTAGTCGATCGTGATTTTAGACATCGAAAACTGCTGTTCAACCGTCTGGCGCGGACTGGCCGCCGGTACCGAATAATCCTGGGCAAAACTAAAGACCGAAGCCGCAAGGCAGGCTGCAAATACTATTTTTTTCACTTTTTTAAATTTTGTCTAAAATTACGAAATCAAAAAAGAATAACCTTCCCAATGATAAATATTTTTAGTTTCAATATATTTTACAGTGTTGCTTGATCTTATATGAAGAAAGCTTTATTATATGTTACCAAGTTCTGAAATTTCCTGAATATTAATATCCATAAATCGCTGAAACTTTTAATCCTGTATTTCCCGGATAATCATATTGTAAATAAATGCTTGAAGGAAGGTCATTATTCTGATAACTAAAATGAACATTTACAATTTCAGATACCGATTCTATATTGTTATCTACCGTATATTTCGTTTTTTTAATAACGTTGTTCCTAGAAATCTGCGAATAATCCTGAAGCTCAAAAACATTAAATGAATATTCAGGCAAAGCCAAAATTCTGTTTACATCGATCAAAAAGTTAGGATTTATTTTTTGGTCATATTCATATTTTGTAACCTTAGACCTCATAGCAGGAATGGTATTTTCCCATAGTTCGACTTTCTCCACATTGCCATTACTTAAATAAATAACAGATTTTTGTGACCATACAATACTACCATCAAAAGTATTCTGAAGATAAGTTTTTGCAATAATTATATCAGCAGAAGGATATTCAAAGGTTGTATATCTGTAATTGCCGGTATTCTCTACAGCTTCAGATTTTATTATCCTTTGATTGTTATCATAAAATAAATTTCTCTTCACTTTAAAAAACAGATGATTTGATAGCTGAGGATATAAGTATCCACTAATATTTATATTTTTTATTGAATTATTTACGTAAGACAGCTCCTCTGTATAATTATTATGAATATCCCATATTTTAACCAGCTTGTTCTGACTGTATTCAAATTTAAAATCCAATTTTTCGTATAATGTTGCATTTCCATTCTGAATTTCTTCATCCTGAACAGTAAGTGTCCTGATTTTTGTATTTAACGGATTACCAGATTGATTTTCAAAATCATCGGAAACCCCGCAAGATAAAAGAGAAATGAAAAGAGTTGCTAATAAATATTTTTTCATACATGATTACTACAGTGCAAAACTAAGAATTAATTTAGTATAATCTAAAAATCTCATAAAATTAATTATTGGGTTTAAATTTATATTGACGGTTATTCCGGCATTGCTTTCCACCGTTGAAGGACGGAGGTATACAGATACAGAAAAACAAATCCGCCGACCAAAATCATATAACTCAGGTTGAATTCCAGGGTTGTGATAATGGTCTTGCATTCATACGACATTACATTTACACTTTTACAGCTTTCCAACTGATGGAGATGGATGATAAAAAAGATCAGCAGCAGGAAAAGAACAAAAGCATTCACAGAAATATTTATAAAAAGGGAAGCTACCAGCTTTCCCAGCCTTTTCATCATTACAACCGGCCCCAGCAAAATGATGAGCCCGATAGCAAGACCAAAATAGGAGATAAAAAATTCAAGATTGTTTCTTCCGAAAGAAGCCGAAAACAGTACCGAGATCAGGACAACTGCCAGAAGCAGAACCCCTGCGCTGATCATGCTGAAGAGAAGAGGTTTCAGTCCGGTAATCCTGAAGTTGAAAATGACGGTCGCCAGAAAGAAGGCAATCCAGATATAAACATGAATATTTTCCGAAAAGAAATCCGTCGATTTTATCAGGTCTACATTCTTTAAAAGACTGGAAAGATCATCGGTGTAATAGTAATAATCCGTCATGTTATTTTTAAAATATTTTTCAGGAGAAAGCTGTTTTTCGATATCGGGATTAAAATTCCTGATCTGAACGGAATCATTTACTACGGTTCCATCAACAACTGCGGCGGCAGAATCGGCTACCGTTTCAGTATAAACGTAATTTCCTTCTTCATCCAATGGCATCTTGTTCAGGTCGTATTCTTCACCCTGCTCCGGCTTGTATTTTTTGATGAAATACCGGACCTTAAAATCATCGGGCTGATAGACTGTTTTCAGCCAGCCTTTTGCATCAAGGTTATTTCTGATGCCGAATTTTTTCGAAATATCAAGAAATCTTGCCAGCAGTTTCCCGATTTCCGCCGGATTTTTCCTATTCAGCAATTCCGTAGTCAGCCTGTTGATTTCAAATTTTTTCTTTTTGTAATGCTCTTCAATCACATGATCATGATCGTCACCATACATCTCTTCCGGACTAAGGTGTAATTGTTCTTGGAGATCATTTTCATAAAAAACCACTGAAAAATTATAATACGTAAAGCCTGTGGTATTGATATAGGGAGACAGATCCACCACGTCCTTTTTGAAATAGTAGGTTAATGAATTCGCATTATTTTTGCTGTAAGCGAGTCTCTTCCGGTCTTCATTTGCCGGAAAGAGAAAATTGCCGTAACGGTCTTTCTGATAAACCGTTTTCGCATACAGGGTGTTGTATTGGTAAACCCGGTTGTAGTATACAAAATACTTTTGGCTGCGGTCTATCTTATTGATATCGGTTTCACAGTAAATATCATAAAACTGAGGAAAGGTCCTGTTGTCTAAAGTGTAATACTCGGGATTCTGGGACAGGAAAGCATTCGCCCTGTTGATGACCTCCACATATTCCGACATCTGCCGGTCCGGATACCTGTTTTTAATAAACATTTTAAAGCCTGCCATATACGAAAAATAGAACGTCGTACTCACGAAGAGGATGACGAAATACTGTACAAACTGTAAAAACAGTTTTTCTTTGGAGGAGGGATAAAAGTTTTTAAAGGCATTGTTTTTAAGCATCATAATGAGCCATCCCACGATCATCAGCACGGAAATGATCAGGTGGATAAAGATCATCCCGTCGCGGAAATAGTCGTCTTTGACCTCCTGTTTCTGTAAAGACGAAGGGTCGGCGTGAGAGACATAGCCGATGATGAAAAATAAAATATGGATAACAATCCCTGCCAGAAGCATCCATACGATTTTTGTATTCCAGACTGTAGGGTATTTTTCCAGCAGGTATTGGTTGAATTTATTTATTTTTTGCATTTTTTGTCAGATTTGGAAGAAAAATTAGCTTACGAAAAATCGTCGGGTTGAAGATGAAATATTCCGGATGTAAACGATTTCCGTTTTTGCTTTTCCCAGCGCCGACATCACTTCATGGAATGCCGTGCCGGCCGAAAAATGAGCTATATAGATTCCGCCGTTGAAATTCAGTTTTTCGAGATGAAGGTTTTCAAAAACCTGGAGAAGCGCTTCCCTTGAATTCGCCGTATCAATTTCAATAATCAGCCCGGCATTTCCGTTGTCGGAAAACTCAGAATTGTCTTTGTACTGACCGTTTTTCAGGAAAATCACCTTATCTGAAACCTTCTCCACTTCGTAAAGCTGCTGCGAGCTCAGGATAAGCGCGATAGGATTGTTCACCGAATTGGCTATTGATTTAAGATCTTCCAGAATTACCTGCTGTGCCAGGACGTCGAGGTTGGCAAGAGGTTCGTCGAGAAGCAAAATTTCCGGTTTCCTCAGAAGGGTGCGTGCCAGCTCAAAGCGCATTTTATATCCGGAGGAAAGCTCGCTCCATTTCAGGTCTTTGTAGTTCCAGAGACCGAGGCGGGCAATCATCATTAAGGTCCGGGTTTCATTTTCTTCGGAAGAAATTCCGTAGTTGGCAAGGACAAACTTAAGATTGTCTTTAAGGCTTCCGTACCATTTTTCCGTTCTTTGGGGAATGTAGACCAGCTTCGTACGGAGGTCATAATCATTCTCCGGATTTTTATTGAACGAATAGCGCAGTTCGCCTCCGTCATGAGAAATTTCTTTTGCCAGGATCCTCAGCAAAGTGGTCTTTCCGTTACCGTTCTCTCCTACCAGACCATACACTTGTCCTTTACGGATTTCTACAGAGACCGGACCTAAAGAAAAGCGGCGGCTGCCGTAAGATTTTACAATGTTCCGGGCGCGGAGCACAGCCTCTTTTTCCACACGTTCTTCCACCCCGATTTTACCCATTTTATCCAGCAGGTCCTTTGATCTGCCGCTGAGTTCTTCCACGGAATGGCTATGGGTTTCTTTCCAGTCGGTGAGTTCCACCGCTTCCCGGTAGATCTCCATATTTTGGGTATCCATTGCACAGTCGAGCAATTTTCTAAGTCCTAAAACAGTGTCTTTGTTGTCGAAAAAATGATAGATTTCGGCGACCCTCTGCTGATATTTCGTCATAGTTTCCTGTGTTATTAGCTTTCAGTGTTTAAAGATATAAAATTTCTTTTCCGTTATTCTTTTGGTCCGGATAAAAACTAATTTTATTTTTACGTCCAGTTAAAATCATCAGATGTTCAAAATAACCTCACTCTTTCTGTTTTTATTTTCTTTATCCGTTATCGATGCGCAGGAAATCATTCCGTTCAGAATGACGAAATACAATAACCTCATCGTTAAAGCGGAGGTCAACGGGAAAGATTCTTTAGATCTCATGTTCCAGATTGCGATGGAAGAAGCTTCGATTTCCCCGGAACGGAAAAGAAGTGCCGGTCATATTGTTTTCAAGGACGGAATCAGTGACGGAAATACGGTATCCATTGGAAAACATTCCTTTCGGGACATCCGTTTTTTTGATAATGAGCTCACCGGTCATGAAGCGGACGGGAAGATCGGGACCGGAATCTTTAAAGGAAAAATTTTTAAAATCGATTATGATAACAGCCGGTTTGTCGTGTATGAAACCATGCCCGACCTGAAAGGTTACCGGGCCATTCCATTAATGTACCGGAACGGACAGCTTTTTATTCAGGCAGAAAACATTATAGCCGGGAAACCTGTAAGTACCGGTTTTCTCCTGCAATCCGGCTATTCCGGCGGAATTATTTACAGCAACGTCTTTGCCGACGGAAAAGATCTCGACCAAAAATTAAAAATCACCGGTAAAAAAACACTGAGGAACTCAGCCGGAAAAAGCATCACCACCAAGAACGGGATCCTGCCGATGCTGAAGATCGGAAAATTTGCGCTCAAAGAAGTATCCGCAGGATTTTTTACCGGAGAACTTAAAACCCAGAAAGCAAGCTATCTCGGCGCCGATGTTCTGAAAAGGTTCAACTGGATTTTTGACGCGGAACGGAAGACGGTTTATATCATGCCCAGCAGATATTTTACGGATGTTTATTTTAAAATAAACTAATGTGAACCCGAAAAAGAACCTGTATGAACAGGTTGGAAGAGGGAAGCCGGATGCCGGAAGTTTCTTTTGTCAAAATAGGATCAAAGGTTCTGATGATCAAACTAAATCTTTTATCATTGTCTGATCGTGCTCTTATTTAAAATTCTGAATAAATAAACTTAATTTTAATTTTTAATTGATTAAACAATTGAATATAAGTTAAATACAGTCTGGATTACTGTAAACTAAGGGCAATCTTTTATTTCCAGAATACTTTGGTTTTGGAAACCTATGGGGTTTATAGCCCCGATAGCAGCGGCATCCTTTTTCTGAAATGGCCCGGAGCGGCGGCAGAAAAAGATACAGCGGATAGCGGGAAAAAGCTCCTTAAAAATCAAATTCATGTAAACAAAAGCCTTGTTTATGTTCTGACCGGACAAGCGAAGATGTTGAGAATACCGGATCAAATTTTATTTTACGGGATGCCTGAAGTTTGATGCTGCAGCGGAAAATGATCAGTACGACGGTTCAGGTATTACGTAAAAACCTAACGGATTTTGGAAACCTGTTAGGTTTGAGCTAAGAACTATTTGCTCCTAACTTCCGATGAAGATCATTCCGTACATTTCATTTACAAAATTAAAAAAGAAAATCGATACCTCAGGATTTATACAGTACTCCACACTTCCCAAAATCCTGAGCAATACCCAAAAAAAGCGGAAGAAAAAATCTCCCGCTTTTATTTATTTAAAAAGATCCGAAAACTACATCGTTTCCATCTTAAAGCTCATACTTTCAATAACTTTCAGGATGGCTTCTACGGTATCCATGGAAGTGAGGCAAGGTACGCCGTTTTCTACGGACATCCTTCTGATCTGGAATCCGTCTCTTTCAGACTGCTTTCCTTTCGTCATCGTATTCACTACATACTGCACTTTTCCTTTCTGGATCAGGTCGATCAGGTTGACGTCATCTTCACCGATTTTATATCCTATTTTACAAGGAATCCCCTGCTCTCCGAAGAATTTTGCCGTTCCTTCCGTAGCCCAGATCCTGAAGCCTACTTCATGGAATCTTGCCGCCAGGTCTGCAGCTTCCTGCTTATGCTTATCGGCTACGGTAAAGAGGATGGAACCGTGCATCGGAACTTTTCTTCCTGCGGCAACCAGTCCTTTGTAAAGGGCTTTTTCCAGAGTGGTGTCTTTCCCCATGACTTCTCCGGTAGACTTCATTTCAGGGCCCAGGGAGATATCCACTTTCGTTAGTTTGGAGAAAGAGAAGACCGGTACTTTTACGAAAACGCCTTCCTTATTCGGAACCAGTCCGTTTTTATATCCCAGATCAGCTAGTTTCTGACCTAAAATGGCCTTCGTAGCCAGGTTGGCCATCGGCACTTCCGTGATTTTGGAAAGGAAAGGAACCGTTCTTGATGAACGCGGATTTACCTCGATGACATACACATTCCCTTCGAAAAGAACGTACTGGATATTCATCAATCCGACTACTTTGAGGCCTTTGGCCAGTCTCTGGGTATAATCCACCAAAGTGTCGATCTCGCTCTGCGAAATATTCTGTGGAGGATATACGGCGATCGAGTCTCCGGAGTGGACCCCTGCCCTTTCGATATGCTCCATGATTCCCGGGATCACTACCGTTTCACCGTCGCAGATGGCATCGACTTCGATTTCTTTTCCAACCATATAGCGGTCAACCAATACCGGATGTTCCGGACTTGCATCTACGGCAAACTCCATATAATGTGCCAGTTCGCTTTCAGAATAAACGATTTCCATCGCACGCCCTCCCAGGACGTAGCTCGGACGCACCAACACCGGATATCCGATTTCGTTGGCAATCTCGATGGCTTCCTCCTTAGACGTTGAAGTTTTCCCCAGCGGCTGAGGAATCTGCATTTCCTGCAGTGCTTTTTCAAATTTATCCCTGTTTTCCGCTCTGTCTAAATCTTCCAGCGTAGTTCCTAAAATCTGAACGCCGTGGGAAGCTAATTTATCGGCTAAATTGATGGCCGTCTGCCCCCCGAACTGTACCACGACCCCTTTCGGTTGTTCAAGCTCGATGATGTTCATTACGTCTTCTTCCGTCAGCGGTTCAAAATACAGTTTGTCTGAGATCGAGAAGTCGGTGGAAACCGTTTCCGGGTTATTGTTGATGATGATGGCTTCGTAACCCATTTCCTTGATCGCCCAAACGGAGTGAACCGTTGCATAGTCGAATTCTACCCCCTGTCCGATTCTGATCGGTCCTGAACCCAGTACGATGATCTTTTCCTTGTCGGAAACCACACTTTCGTTTTCTTCTTCGTAAGTTCCGTAGAAATAAGGCGTTTCAGATTCAAACTCTGCGGCACAGGTATCCACCATTTTGTAGACCGGCATGATTCCGTTTTCTTTTCTGAAATTGAAGACTTCCCGCTCGGTAACATTCCAGAGAATTGCGATGTTTACATCGGCAAAACCAAGCTTTTTCGATTCAATTAATATTTCTTTATCAAATTTATTTTCAGCAATCGTTTTCTCGAAATCAACCAGTTTTTTCAGTTTCCAGATGAAGAATTTATCGATCTTGCTCCATTCCACAATCTGTTCCCAGTCGTAGCCTCTTCTCAGGGCATCACCGATGATGAACAGTCTCTCGTCATCACAAACCCTGATTCTTCTTTCGATTTCCTCTTCCGTTAAAGCCTGTGCCTGTTTTGTTTTCAGTCCCAGATGCTTGATTCCGGTTTCCAGGGAACGGATGGCCTTCTGTAAAGACTCCTCGAAGTTTCTTCCGATGGCCATTACCTCACCCGTCGCTTTCATCTGGGTGGATAATCTCCGGTCTGCCGTTTCAAACTTATCGAACGGGAATCTCGGGAACTTCGTTACCACATAGTCCAGGGCCGGTTCGAAGCAGGCGTATGTTTTTCCCGTTACCGGGTTCATGATTTCATCCAGCGTTAATCCTACCGCAATTTTGGCAGCGATCTTTGCAATCGGGTATCCTGTTGCTTTTGATGCTAAAGCCGATGAACGGGAAACCCTAGGGTTTACCTCGATGATGTAATAGTTGAATGAATGAGGGTCTAAGGCCAGCTGCACATTGCATCCCCCTTCGATACCCAACGCTCTGATGATTTTCAGGGAAGCATTTCTCAGCAATTGGTATTCTCTGTCTGAAAGCGTCTGGGAAGGTGCCACGACGATCGAATCTCCGGTATGTACACCCACCGGATCGATGTTCTCCATGTTACAAACCACGATGGCGTTGTCATTGGCATCACGCATTACCTCGTATTCGATTTCTTTGAAACCGGCAATGGAATTCTCGATCAGACACTGCGTCACCGGGCTGTGCTTTAATCCCAGTTCAGCAATTTCTTTCAGTTCTGCCTCGTTGGAAGCGATTCCGCCTCCTGTTCCGCCCATTGTAAAGGCAGGACGGACGATGACCGGATAACCGATTCTGTCGGCAAAATCCAATGCGCCCTCTACCGTATTTACAATATCGGATTCCGGTACCGGCTCATTCAGTTCTCTCATCAGCTCACGGAAAAGATCACGGTCTTCCGCCCGGTTGATGGCTGAAAGTTTGGTTCCCAATACCTCAACTTTGCACTCTTCAAGAATCCCTGATTTTTCCAGCTCTACCGCCATGTTCAGTCCGGTCTGGCCTCCTAAGGTCGGTAACAGTGCGTCCGGACGTTCTTTTCTGATGATGTGGCTTACAAACTGAAGGGAAATGGGTTCGATGTATACCTTGTCCGCGATTTCCACATCCGTCATGATCGTTGCCGGGTTGGAGTTGATCAGAATGACTTTATAGCCTTCCTCTCTCAAAGATAAGCAGGCCTGTGTCCCTGCATAATCGAATTCAGCTGCCTGACCGATGATGATGGGTCCTGATCCGATTACCAAAATTGTTTTTATATCTGTACGTTTTGCCATTTTATTTTTTTTAATTTTTCCGTTACGGAGATGATCCGCATTCATTGTTGTTTTGCACGGTTTTAGCCGTGGTCATTGTCATTGAACCATTTCATGGTTCGGTAGATATATCATTCCGTCATGCGGATGGAAACCGATATATATTACGGATTGTTAAACCGGTACGTTTTTAAATTCGTTCATCATCTCGATGAAATCATCAAACAGGTAATTTGCATCTTCAGGGCCCGGGCTTGCTTCCGGGTGGTATTGTACCGAGAAACAAGGGTGGATCTTATGCTTCAGGCCTTCGTTGGTCCTGTCATTCAGTGCAATATGCGTTTCGATAAGGTCCGTATCTTTTAAGCTTTCCTGGTCTACGGCATATCCGTGGTTCTGGGAAGTGATGGCCACTTTGTTATTTTCCAGATCCAGAACCGGATGGTTTCCTCCACGGTGTCCGAATTTCAGCTTAAATGTTCTGGCACCACAAGCTAGCCCGATCAATTGGTGCCCTAAACAGATTCCGAAGATCGGCACTTTCCCTAAGATTCCGCGGATCATTTCCAGGGCCTGCTGGTTGTCTTCAGGATCACCGGGACCGTTGGACAGCATCACCCCGTCCGGATTCATTAATAAGATTTCTTCTGCCGTTACATCCTGTGAAACCACGGTAATGTCACAGTTTCTCTGAGACAGTTCGCGGATGATTCCTAATTTGGAACCGAAATCCACCAGCACCACTTTCAGTCCTCTGCCCGGATTGGCATATGGCGTCTTCGTAGATACCGTTTCCACCTGGTTGGTTGGGAAGGTGGTTGATTTTAATTCGGCAACGACGGTGTTTTCGTCAGCATCGGCATTCACGATCTTTCCTTTTACAACGCCGTGGTTACGGAGCACTCTCGTCAGCCTCCGGGTGTCTATTCCTGAAATCCCGGAAAGGTTTTTCTTTTTAAACAGCTCATCCAGCGTAATCTGCGTACGGAAGTTGGAGGGGAAATCGCAGAGTTCTTTTACGATCAGCCCTTTGATGGCCGGCTCGATGCTTTCATAATCGTCACGGTTAATACCATAATTACCGATAAGCGGATAGGTCATGCAAACAATCTGTCCGCAGTAGGAAGGGTCGGAAATAAGTTCCTGATACCCCGTCATTCCGGTATTGAAAACCACTTCTCCTGCCGTTTCCAACGCTGCTCCGAAACCTTTTCCATGAAACACTTCACCGGACTCAAGTATTAATTTTTTCTTCATTTTAAACTTTTATCTCTTATTATTTTATTCTTACTTAATTTTTTTTAAACCACCCCGTCAAAATTCAAAGAATTTTGCCACTCCTCCGGAGGAGGGGAATTTTGCGGTGGATATTTGATTCTGCTGAATTGTTGATTCAGGACACATCAAACTTTTTACTTTTACCTTTTTACGTGGTTCTTATTTAAAGGTATATCCTTCTTTCTCCAGGGCTTCCTTCAAGATGGCCATCCTGGCAAAAACGCCGTTCTGCATCTGCCTGAATATCCTTGAACGTCCGCATTCCACGAGGTCGGTATCGATTTCCACGCCGCGGTTGATGGGTGCCGGGTGCATGATGATGGCTTCTTTTTTCATAGCTCTTTCCCTTTCCTTGGTCAATCCGTATTTTCGGTGGTATTCGGAAGCGGAGAAGCTCATTTTGGAATCGTGCCTTTCGTGCTGGATTCTCAGGAGCATCAGCACGTCCACTTCATGAATCATTTCGTCAACACTCAGGTAAGTCCCGTTGATCAGGGCTCCTTCGTCGAACCACTGTTCCGGACCGGAAAAATAAACTTTAGCCCCCAGTCTTCTCAGAGCTTCGGCATTGGAATTGGCCACCCGGCTGTGTTTTACGTCGCCTACAATGCCTACTTTCAGTCCTTCGAATTTCCCGAATTCCTGATAGATCGTCATCAGGTCGAGCATACACTGGGATGGGTGGTTCCCGGTACCGTCGCCTCCGTTGATCACAGGGATTTTAATGTTTTTCAGCTCATCGAAATACCGGTCTTTTTTATCCCTGATCACCACCAGGTTCACGCCCAGGCTTTCAATTGTTTTTACCGTATCGTATAAACTTTCGCCTTTGTTTACGGAACTGTTGGAGGCATCGAACGGAACGACCTGCAATCCTAATTTTCTTTCGGCAATATCAAAGCTGGTCTTCGTCCGGGTACTGTCTTCAAAGAAAAGGTTGGAACAGAATACGTCTCCTTCAATTCGGGCAGTCTTCCCTTCTGCAAAGCCCAATGCTTCCTGTACTATTCGGTTGATTCTCTCGGTGCTCAGTTCTGTAATCGTAAACATAATATTCTAAAATTTTTACAAAAAAAAAGCGAAGAAAATATCTTCGCTTAAAATAAATAAATATCGTAAAGGGCGTCTACGCCCGGTAATTCTAATGATATAAATACTGTGTTATTCATTAGGTGCAAAGATAAGACAATTCTTCAAAATGACAAAACGGAATTTGATTGTTTTTTAATTTTTATAACTGAAATATCACAGCACCTTTGTTAACGCGCAAGCCGGATTCCCGTAAACTGCCATTGCAGCCGTGCATGAAAGAAATTACGGTACGTATTCCTGCTGTGTCCTTCCGGAGTTGCGATGGAGGCACCGCGCAAAACCATCTGATTCACCATAAATTTCCCGTTATATTCCCCTACCGCTCCGGCCACTTTCTTAAAGCCCGGATAAGGAAGATAAGCGCTGCCGGTCCATTCCCAACGTTTTCCCCACTCTAAATGATCCGAGGCGACTTCCCATTCGGCTTCTGTAGGAAGGCGCATCCCTTTCCAGGAAGCAAAGGCTGAAGCCTCGTAAAAATTGATATGGGAAACTGCTTCTTCAGGATTGATTTCCTGTAATCCTTGTAAGGTATACTGCATCCATTTTCCGTCAACCAGATGCCAATACAAAGGAGCGGCTGCATTACTTTCCTTCACCCAGTCCCAGCCTTCCGCATGCCAGTGCCGGAAATCGGTATACCCTCCGTCACTGATAAATTCAAGGTATTCGGCGTTGCTGACCAATCCCGCAGAAATTTCAAAATCATTCAGATATACTTTATGCCGGTTCAGCTCATTATCAAAACAAAAGTCTTCGCCTTCAAATCCTATTTCATAAATCCCTTCGGGAAAAGAGACCATTCCCTGTTTCTGAATGCCAGTTTTTTCCCAATCACAATGTTCATCGTAAGGCGGAAGTAAAGGGTTGTGACCCAGTATGAATTTAATATCAGTTAATAAAAGTTCCTGGTGTTGCTGTTCGTGGTTCAGGCCTAACTCAAAAAGAGTGCTCAGATCATCCGAAATCGTATTTTGAGATAAAAAAGCAGCCATATTCGCATCCACATATTCCCGGTACTTATAAATATCCGATACGGAAGGCCGGCTTAGATTTCCACGGTCCGTGCGGATAACCCTCGCCCCAATGGTTTCATAATAACTGTTGAACACGAAATTATACTGATCATTAAAAACCTTATAGCCTTCAAAATTCGGGATCAGTATGAAGGTTTCGAAAAACCAGGTAGTATGCCCGAGATGCCACTTTGGCGGACTTACATCCACCACCGGCTGAACCACATAGTCCTCAGTGGCAAGAGGCTTACAGATCTCAACGGAACGGTTCCTGATTTTCCGGTAACTGTTTAGCATTACTTTTTCAGCAGAGAGAATATTTTCTTCGATCATAACTTTTACCTTATTATATTAAACAACTTTCCAGATTGCATCAATGAACCATCCCTTTGAATCCGGTATGTGATTGATAGGTTTGAATCCGTTTTTTAAAGCCATGCCATCAGCTTCGTCTAAAGCATATTTCTGTGAAATTTCCATATAAACCGCTTCATTCTCTTTGAAATTAATCAGCTCATTTCCGATTCTCACCTGTTGATCTTCCAGACTGATGAGGTAACTCCGGCAAGCACCCGAAAGCGGGTCGTAAGTCTGGTAGTGTTTAAATGCATTTCTGTTGAAATTTCCGTCAAGTTCGTTATTGATCCTTTCCAGAAGATTCAGGTTGAAGGCAGCGGTAATCCCTTTTTCATCATTGTAAGCAGAAAGAATGATGTCCGGATCTTTTTTAAGATCAAAGCCGATCAAAAGAATATCCCCCGGATTAAGCTTCTTCCTCAATTCGCTGCAGAAATCATGCGCTTCCTCCACTTCCATATTTCCGATATTTCCTCCTAAGAACAGAATAACTTTTCTGCGGGACGAAATGCTATTGGCTTTATCCAGCATTTCAAAATATTCACCGTTCAGTCCCACAAGATCTAGTCCGGGAATTTCACCGGAAAGCCTTTCCCGGAGCACTGCAATGATATTTCCTGAAATATCGATCGGCATATATGTGAAATCGGCATTTTGGTTTACGAGATATTGCAGCAGGTGTGAAGATTTCGTTGCGTCACCGGCACCCAGTTCTACCAGATCAAACGGCGCATCAAATGCCTTGATAGCCCCGGCAAGTTCACCGGTTTTCTGAGTGAAAATTTCCATTTCGCAATCGGTGAGGTAATATTCCGGCATATTCATGATCTGCTGAAAAAGAACGTCGCCTTTCTGATCGTAGAAATATTTTGAAAGCAGGTGTTTGGGATTGGTTTTCAGACCGGTGATAATTTCATCTTCAAACTTTTGATGGGCTTCACAATCTGCACAGGAAACAGTTTCCATATTTATATTTTCGTCCATGGGTATGGGATTTTGGTAGACATTTTACAGCAATTATGCTGCCATTGGCAACCCGCAACCCAGCTATATTTTAAACATTTGTTAACAGGGTTTCGGAGCATCCACCGTAAAATCGTTGAAACATTTTTATAAAATCGTATATTTACGGCTCAAACCCCCGCAATATGGATTTAAAAGACAGGATGATTCTCAGCATCATTCAGGAAGATTCAACTTTATCAGTGAAGGAAATTTCAGAAAGAATCGGCCTTACCTTCACACCGACTTATGAACGGATAAAACAACTGGAAAAGAACGGAATTATCGAGAAGTACGTCGGCCTTTTAAACCGGGAAAAACTGGGACTGAATATTGTGGTTTACTGCAATGTCCGGCTTAAGGAACAGTCGAAAAAAGTTCTGGAAACCTTTGAGAAAAACATCATGCAGCATGATGAAGTCCAGGAAATCATCAGCCTTTCCGGCGAATACGATTACATGCTGAAAATTATAGCCAAAGACATTAATTCCTACAATAATTTTACCGTTAACGTAATTTCAAACATCCCGAATATCGGGCAATATCACAGCTCCATTGTGCTTCATGAAGTGAAGAAATCTACGAAGTTTAAAATTGATCTGGCTTAATTCAAATACAGTGTTTTATTAAATATCACGAAAAGGGAGAAAAGAATACTCTTTAATCTTCTGATATTTTTTGCTCCCTTAATCTATCCGTAGCCAAAAGATCACTTTTTATTATAAAGATTGGCTTTTGGCCTTGGTTATAACTAACGGATTCCGGCTTTATTAAATTTATTTTTTAATCGTTTATTTAAATGAAAGATTAAAATTCAGTTTGGTGGATCAGGATTTTGAATAAACTTCTTAATTACATGAATTTGAACCGCTTTAATTTATATTCAGTTATTTAATTGATTAAAAAAAATTAAGGCTAATCCAGTCAGGTTTTTTTAAATAGAATTCTCTTTAACTGACTGACAAAATGTTTCGGCTGGCTGATCATTAATTTACCCCAACAATTTATTTTTCACTTTATTAAACTGATATTCAATTTTATCCAGGCAAAGATTGCCAATACTTCCCTGATGCGTATGCTCTAAATTTTCCATTTTAAAATGGAAGGCATTGTTCTCAATTTCCTGTCCGACCTTAACATAAGCATCCCGGAAAGAGCTGCCGTTCTTCACTTCTTCATTGATCTTCTCCACACTGAACAGGTATTTATACTTTTCATCTTCCAGAATACCATCCTTTACCTGAATATTCGGCAACGTATAATTTAAAATCTCCAGGCATTCTTTCAGTGAATCGATGGCCGGGAACAGGATCTCCTTCGTAAGCTGCATATCGCGGTGATAGCCGGACGGCAGATTGTTCGTAAGTAAAATAAACTCATTTGGCAGCGACTGGATTCGGTTGCACCGTGCACGGACCAACTCGAAGATATCCGGATTCTTTTTGTGCGGCATAATGCTGCTTCCTGTTGTAAATTCTTTCGGAAAGCTGATAAAATCAAAATTCTGGCTCAGATACAAACATACATCGTACGAAAATTTCCCCAATGTTCCTGCCAGGGTGGCCATCGCCATGGCCAGCATTTTCTCGGATTTCCCGCGGGTCATCTGGGCATAAACGGAATTGTAGTTCATCGACTGGAAACCCAGGTTATAGGTCGTACTTTCCCGGTCGATCGGGAATGAAGAACCGTAGCCGGCCGCCGAACCCAAAGGGTTTTTATTAATGATATTTTTTACCGAAAACAGCATTTCCATATCATCCAGCAAGGCTTCTGCGTAAGCACCGAACCACAATCCGAATGAAGAAGGCATAGCCACCTGCAGATGGGTATACCCCGGAAGCAGTACGTTTTTATGCTGTTCGGCCAGTTGGATCAGCAGCTGGAAAAATTCATCCGTCAATGTTGCCGTTTCCCTGATTTCATCCAACAGGTACAGTTTGATATCCACCAGAACCTGATCATTTCTGGACCGGGCCGTGTGGATTTTCTTTCCGATATCTCCTAATCTGGCGATCAGAACCGACTCAATTTGCGAATGGATGTCTTCTGCATTTTTATCGATTTCAAAATTTCCCTGCTCAATGGTCTCTAAAATTTCCGCCAGGACAACCAGCATCTGTTCCGATTCTTCAACTGAAACAATCCCGGCTTCCGCCAGCATTTTGCAGTGGGCCATCGAACCCTTAACGTCGTACTTCGCCAGACGCTCATCAAAATCGAGGTCTTTCCCGACGGTAAAGGTATTGACCAAAGTATTGGTAGCATGGTCATCTTTCTGCCATATTTTTTTCATAAGTCTCTTTTTTGTTGAAAGATGGAAGCGGGAAACCGGAAGTTCACTACTAACCGCTTTATCTTCATTAATCATAAAAATTTGTCATTCTGCAAGAAAATATACTTTCGGGCATTACTAACTTCCGGCATCCATCATCCCTCACCCAGCCTGTAAAAACTTCTCCAGGATCTTAATATAAATCTCAATTCCCTCTTTGATTTCTTCGATGAAAATAAATTCATCAGCCGTATGGGAACGCGTGCTGTCGCCGGGTCCCAGTTTTACTGATGTACAGGGGATAATGGCCTGGTCGGATGAAGTTGGTGAGCCATAAGTGGTCCGGCCGATTTCCAGTCCCGCTTTTACAAACGGATGTCCCAGGGCAATTTTTGAAGAATTCAACCTGAATGACCGTGCTGTTAAATCAGAATTCATCTGCGACTGAATGATCCCGAAGACTTCTTTATTGGAATATTCATCCGTCACCCGTACATCCAGGGTGAACGTACAGGATTCCGGAACCACATTGTGCTGAATGCCTGCATGAATCCCGGAGAGCGTAACCTTTACTTCGCCCAGATAATCTGAAACTTTCGGAAACCGGAAGTTCAAAATACCCTGCAGGTCTGCCATACATTTCACAATCGAATTGTCTTCATTCGGATGTGCAGCGTGAGATGGGGTTCCTTTCATTTCGCCGTCGATCACCAGCAGCCCTTTTTCGGCAATCGCCAGGTTCATCTGTGTCGGTTCGCCTACAATAGCGAGTTCAATGTTCGGAAGCTGCGGAAAAAGGGCTTCGATTCCATCAAAACCGGATATTTCCTCTTCAGCCGTTAAAGCAATCACCAGGTTATACTGAAGGTCTTCCCTTTCATAAAAATGTAAAAAAACCTGCGCCATCGAGACCAGCGAAGCCCCTGCATCATTACTTCCCAACCCGAATAATTTCCCTTCTTTTTCAATTGGCAAAAACGGATCCAGCGTATAGGCTTTGTTCGGTTTTACCGTGTCATGATGGGTATTCAGCAAAACGGAAGGTTTGAAAATATCAAAATTTTTGTTCACTGCCCAGATGTTATTTTTAAAACGCTTGGTAGGGATCGCATGCTTTCTGAAGAAGTTTTCAATCTCCACCGAGGTATTGAATTCATCTTTGCTGAATGAAGGAATTTCAATCAGCCTTTTTAATAATTCTACGGCGTTATCCAGCAATTCTTCCTGGCTATAAACAGATTTCAGTTCCTGCATGATGATTTTCGATATGGTTTTTCAGTTCGGTTTCTTTAATGAGAAATACTTTGTTCACTTTATTTTTTACGGCTCCGAGGGCATTTTCAAGTTTGGGAAGAATGCCTTTATGCAGTTTCCCTTCATTTTTTAATAAAGAAAATTCCTCTTCGGAAATATTCCTGATCACCGATTCCGGATTGTTTACGTCTTCCAGGACGCCTTCCTTATCAAAACAATACAATAATTCCACTTCATATTTAATAGACAGCGCCTGTGCAATAACCGAAGCAATGGTATCGGCATTGGTATTGAAAAGATGGCCTTTCTTATCGTGGGTGATGGCCGAGAAAACAGGGACCAGATCCAGTTTCATCAATTTCGAAATCAGCTTTTTGTTTACGCCTTTCTCAGTAATATCGCCTACAAACCCGAAATCGATTTCCGCATCTTCCCTTTTCTTAGCTTTAATTAAATTCGCGTCCGCTCCGGAGAAACCGATGGCCTTGCACTTCTTCTGCTGGAGTTTGGCCACGATATTTTTATTGATTCCGCCGGCATACACCATAGCTACCAGATCTAAGGTGTCTTTATCGGTGATCCGCCGTCCATTGACCATCTTCTGTTCAATGCCCAGCTTATCCGCTAAAGTGGTGGCCAGTTTGCCGCCGCCGTGCACCAGGATCTTCTTCTCCTGAATCGCTGCAAACTGCTCAAGAAATTCTTCCAGCAATTCCTCGTCGTCGATCAGTGCGCCGCCTATTTTGATGATGTATAATTTTTCTTTCATATCTTTTTTTCCAAACCTTCTCCAAACCTCATAGGTTTTGAAAACCTGTGAGATTTAATTATTTAGCATTAAGTTCATCCAGAATTTCAGAAAACACGGCCTGTGCCGAAAAAATCCGGTTTTTGGCCTGCCGGTAAATGATCGAATTTTCTCCGTCCATTACCTCATCGCTTAACTCCACATTTCTGCGGACCGGAAGGCAGTGCATGACTTTAGCATCATTGGTCACTTCGAGTTTTTCATTGGTCAGCATCCAGTTCTCCTTTACTTCAGGCATTGCCGCATAATCATCAAAGGACGACCAGTTTTTTACATAAACGAAATCGGCATCTTTCAGGGCTTCATCCTGATCGTGGATAACGGGTACCGCTTTGGTGAAATTTCGGTCCAGGTCATAACCTTCCGGATTGGTGATCACGAAATCGACCTCCATTTCCTGCATCCATTCGGCAAAAGAATTTCCTACGGCCTGTGCGATCGGCTTGATATGCGGCGCCCAGGTAAGAACCACTTTCGGTTTCCGTTCTCCGGTCCGGTTTTCGGTAATCGTGATACAGTCTGCCAGGCTCTGCAAAGGATGCCGTGTGGCAGATTCGAGAGAAATAACCGGAACTTTTGCGTGCTGCTCAAACTGGCTCAGGATGCTTTCATTCACATCATCTTCCTTGTTTTTCATCCCGGCAAAACAGCGTACGGCAATAATATCGCAATACTGGTTCAGGACTTCGATGGCGTCTTTGATGTGCTCTACCGTATCGCCGTTCATCACCGCGCCGTCTGCGAATTCCAGGTTCCACGCTTCCTGTGCGGCATTTAAGGTTAAGACATTCAACCCTAAATTCTGTGCGGCAATCTGGCTGCTCAAACGGGTCCGTAAACTGGAGTTCAAAAAGACCAGTCCGATGGTTTTTCCTTTCCCTTTATCCGGTTCCGAGAGCGGATTTTCTTTGATGAGCAATGCTTTCTTTATGATTTCCTGTAAGTTGTCAACATCACTTACAGCAGTAAACTTTTTCATTGTAATACATTTTTAGGAGCCTCCGGTTATTGTTTTTTTTCTTACATGGATGATGACGTGGCTTCGACTCCGCTAGCCACCGGGTCATCGAATTTCAACCACCAGCGAACCAAAACCATTGAAAATCTTTGATTTTGCCTCAAGTATTTTTATTATTTATGAATCGGCGAACCTCTTCGAGGTTTCTTCTTCTGTGATCTAAATATTCGTAACTCTTCAATTTTAAATCTTATGCTAATGTGTCAAAAAGCTTGTGTAACTTTTGTGGTTAAATTCTTTAACGGAACGCAGCGTGGCTTCGAGAACCTCAGCCACCGGACCGTTAATCTTTCAAAATAAAACGTTACCTGAAAAATCTTCGATTTTTTATCTTCTGTGATCTAAAAATACCCGCAATACTGTAAACTAAAATCTTATGTGACTTATGTGTCAAAAAGCTTTTGTAACTTTTGTGGTTAAATTCTTCCACATCATATTAAAGTATGACTGTTTCCTGCTCTTTCACACTTACATTTTCCAGCACCGTTTTCAAAGCTTTAATAAAAAGGTCGGTTTCTTCCTTTTTGATATTCAGTGCGGGAAGAATCCTCAGTACGGTTTTATCATTGGAGTTGCCGGTAAAAATATGGTGATCATACAGGAGGCTGCTCCTTATTTCCGTACAATCACGGTCGAGCTCGATTCCGATCATTAAACCCTTCCTGCGGATGTTTCTGATATGCGGGAAATTCTTAATTTCATTTTCAAGGTACGCTCCGGTCTCCTTGGCATTTTCCATCAGGTTTTCCTCTTTCATAACATCCAGCACGGCGATGGCAGCCGCACACGCAAGATGATTTCCGCCAAAAGTAGTTCCTAAAAGACCATTGCTTGCCTTAAATTTCGGATGGATCAGAACGCCGCCGATCGGGAAACCGTTTCCCATTCCTTTCGCGGTTGTGATCAGATCGGCTTCAACTCCAAATTCCTGATGCGCGAAAAAGTAGCCGCTTCTTCCATACCCCGACTGTACTTCATCCAGGATCAGAACCGAATCATACTTTTCGCACAATTCCTTGATTTTACTTAAGAATTCTACTGTCGGAATCATAATGCCGCCGACCCCCTGAATGCCTTCGATGATCACCGATGAAATCGCATGGCCTTCTTCTTCGAAAATTTCTTCAAGCTGTGCGATGTTGTTCCATTCCGATCTGATAAATCTTTCGTCGTAATTTACCGGAGCGACGATCTTGGGATTATCCGTTACCGAAACGGCGGCTGAGGTCCTCCCGTGGAAAGAGCCTGAAAAATACAGGACTTTATGTTTACCGTTATGAAAAGAAGCCAGCTTTAAGGCGTTTTCATTGGCCTCTGCTCCTGAATTGCAGAGGAACAGATGGTAATCTTCCAGCCCCGAAAGTTTTCCCAACTTATCCGCCAATTCAGTCTGCAGCGCATTCTGAACCGAGTTGGAATAGAAGGATATTTTCTCCAACTGGTCTTTTAACCTGTCCTGATAATGCGGATGGTTGTGCCCGATGGAGATCACGGCATGGCCTCCGTAGAAATCGAGATATTGCTCTCCTTTGTCGTCCCAGAGAAATGATCCCTGAGCTTTGACCGGCTTAATATTAAATAATGGATATACGTTGAATAAATTCATGTCTTAATTATAGATGATGATTGATGATTGATATAATCTGAAAGATTGACCATTGGCTTATTGACCCTTCACCTAAAAAGCTGCCGGTTTCAGGTTCAGTCCCAGATTTTCTTCCCAGCCCATGGCGATGTTCATATTCTGTACGGCCTGTCCGGAAGCTCCTTTCAGCAGATTGTCAATCGCTGAGTGAACGACCATCACATTCCCCTGTTTTTCAATCTGAATCACACAGCGATTGGTATTGACAACCTGTTTTAAATCAATGGCTTTCTTACTTACCGTGACAAACGGTGCTTCTGCATAAAAATCATTAAACCACTGTTCAATATCTGAAAACTCCGCTTCTGTTTTTATCGTGGAGCTCGTAAAAATTCCCCTTGCAAAATCCCCCCGCCACGGCACGAAATTCAGGCTGATTTCATTTGAGCCGGAGGCAGCCAGCTGCTGCAGAATCTCATCCACATGCTGGTGCGTCAGGGTTTTATAGGCCGAAATATTATCGTTCCTCCAGGTAAAATGCGTGGTCGCCTGCAAAGACTGCCCTGCACCCGTAGACCCTGTAATTCCGGTGGTATATACTTCATTCAGCAGACCTTTATCCGCCAATGGGAGCAATGCCAGCTGGATGGCCGTCGCAAAGCATCCCGGATTGGCAATACTTTTAGCTCCAGAAATTTGTTCTTTATTGATTTCAGGCAAGCCGTAGATAAAATTCCGGTCTCCGAAGTTTCCATCCAGCCGGAAATCGTTTCCTAAATCGATAACCAGGGTTTCATCTTTTACCGGATTCTGAGCGAGCCAGTTCCGGCTCTCCTGATGAGGAAGGCACAGAAATAGAACATCTGTTTCTTCCGGCCGGTCCGTCAGTTCCATTTCACAAACGGCTGCCAGATCCGGATACCCATCCGAAATTTTTGTTCCCGGATGGGAACGGCTGTACAGAAATCCTAAAGATACCTCAGGATGAAAGGCCAGAAGACGGACCAGTTCGCTGCCGGTATAACCGTTCGCTCCTATAATTCCTACCGTCTTCATATAACTAAATTGATATTTTTGAAAAATTTAAACATACTTAAAGTACAAAGCTTAAAGCCAGCAGCCATTAGCTATTCGCCTTATTGATCTGATGGTAAATATTTAATGAATTGCTTACAATTTTTGTATATCCCTTCACATCATCGCCGGTCCAGGCCCTGTTGGCCTCCCCGTAGCTTCCGAATTTATCGGACATTAAATCGTGTACGGATTCGATGCCATTTAAAACAAACCGGTACGGATGGAGGGTGATAAATACTTTACCGCTCACCGTTTTCTGGGAATCAGCCAGAAACGATTCGATGTTTCGCATCACAGGATCCAGGAAAAGCGCTTCGTGAAGCCAGTTCCCATACCAGTCGGACAATTGGGACTTCATCATCTGCTGGTATTTGGAGAGCGTATGCTTTTCCAGTAAATGATGTGCTTTAATAATCACAGAGGCCGCCGCCGCTTCAAAGCCTACTCTGCCTTTGATTCCAACAATCGTATCTCCTACGTGAATATCCCTTCCGATGCCGTATGCCGAAGCCAGTTGCTCTATTTTCTGGATGGCGTATACCGGATGTTCAACATCTTCCCCGTTCACGGCGGTAACTTCCCCGTTTTTGAATTCAATTTCCAGTTCCGATGGTCGGGTTTCTTTAATCTGCGACGGAAAAGCTTCTTCCGGCAGGCTGTTCCGGGAAGTCAGTGTTTCTTTTCCACCTACCGAAGTTCCCCAAAGTCCTTTATTCACAGAATACTGCGCTTTATGGAATTCCATCTCACAGCCGTGGCTCTTCAGGAATTCAATCTCTTCCTCGCGGGAAAGAGACAGGTCACGGATCGGCGTAATAATTTCCACCTCCGGACACATCACCTGGAAAATCAGGTCAAAACGCACCTGATCGTTTCCGGCGCCGGTACTTCCGTGAGCTATCGCATCGGCACCGGTTTCTATGGCATATTTAGCAATTTCCTGCGCCTGGATGGTACGTTCCGCACTTACCGACAGCGGATAGGTATTGTTTTTCAGCACGTTTCCGAAAACCAGAAATTTTACACAAGAATTATAATAGTCTTCCTGAGCGGCAACGCACCTGTATTCTTTCACCCCGAGATTCAGGGCCCTCCTCTCCAGCTCTTTTTCTTCTTCCCTGGAAAAACCTCCGGTGTTTACAGTCACTGCATATACCTCATACCCCAGGGTCTCGCTGAGATATTTGGCACAGTAAGAGGTATCCAGACCTCCGCTAAACGCTAAAACTACTTTCTTGCTCATTATTGTATCGATTATCCGGCTGACTATTTTCAGCACTGTTCTTTTTTTTATTTTCAGGAACGAAAAGCATGGCTGTACAAAGACAGTTTTTCCTTTCCTTTTTCATCAGGATATCGTAATTCACGCAACTTTTACAGCCGTTCCAGAATTCTTCATCCTGGGTGAGTTCGGAATAAATCACCGGCTTGTAACCGAGATCACTGTTGATCTTCATAACCGCCTGCCCGGTCGTTAATCCGAAAATCTTGGCTTCGGGATACTTATTCCGCGATAAAGCGAATACTTTATCCTTGATCAGGGTAGCCACGCCCAGATGCCTGAACTCCGGAGAGACAATCAGTCCGGAATTGGCCACAAACTGACCGTGGGACCAGGTTTCTATATAACAGAAACCTACCCATTTCCCGTTATCCGTCGCTACTACCGCGTTTCCTTCAGCAATTTTTTTACTGAGGTACTCGATGGAACGCTTGGCGATTCCCGTTCCTCTGCGCTGGGCAGAATCATACATTTCCTGCTGTATTTCATTCACATACATCAGATGAATGGATGAGGAAACTTCTATATCCATGTATTTATCTGAATTTTTCAGCAAATTTAAAATATTATTACTTTAAAAAACAAATTTTAAAGATATTTTTTAGGTTAAAATATTATTAAAAAGTTAATTTATCTTTATGTTAAATTAATATATTGCTAAATTATTATATATTTGCTAAAAAGATATAGGTAATGGATAATCAGTGTCCTAAGTGCAACAGCATCAAAGTAGTAAAGAGCGGGATCATCAATGAAAAACAACGTTTTCTCTGCAAAGACTGCGGATATTATTTTACCGTGAAAAAACTGGGAAAACAGATTGACGACTATTATGTAACCAAAGCACTGCAGCTGTACCTCGAAGGTCTGAGCTTCCGTGAAATCGAAAGAATCATCGGGGTTTCCCATGTTACCATCAGTTCATGGATCAAGAAATACAACATTACCAGGCCCCCTCATTCGGAGTTCCATCCCGTCTATAAAATCCTGAAGCAGAATGAACTGATCGAATATATGTCCAAAGAGGAAAACATTAAAAATTCAGGACTGATCATTACTCAATTTGCAGATAAATACATGCTGATCAAATGGGAAAGATTTAAAAAATAAACAATGAGTCGTGAGTTATAAGTTGATAGTTATGAGTTATGAAATAGAAATAGAAATTCATATTATAATTTTAACCTTAGAACTGATCATTTATAACTCAAAACTATACCTTTAGCATTAGTATATATTAAATTTTCATAACTAAATTATTAATTACAATTTGGCTTTTGCAAAAAATAACGCCAAAAATTGATAATTTATGAAGAAAATACTCACTTTTATCGGATTAGCTTTAATCAGCAATTCTCTATATTCCCAGGGATCACCGGATTATGGGAGCGGACTGAAACTCAACCTGAATCAACAGGGTGACAAATATGTGAGGTTTATTTTATGGGATCAGTTCTGGCTGAGAAATACCGAAATGAATCCCGGAAGCATGGTGGGCGGAGAACCTACCGACAATTCCTGGAGCCTGGGAAACCGCAGGCTGCGCACCCTGGCGTATGCCCAGATCTCCAAAAGATACATGATCCTCCTCCACTTCGGGATCAACAACCAGACCTTCATCAACGGCGGTGCACCGGGAACCAGCGGTACCGGAGGCAACGGCAACGGGAAAAAGACCCAGCTGTTTTTCCATGATGCGTGGAACGAATACGCTGTATTCCTGCCCGGAGAAGCCGGAAAATTCAGTTTATCCTTAGGAGCCGGACTGCATTATTATATGGGACTTTCCCGGATGACCATGGCTTCCACGCTGAATTTCCTTACGGTAGACTCCCCTGTCTTTACCTGGCCGCTGATCGACAATTCCGACCAGTTTGCCCGCCAGCTGGGAATGTTCGCCAAAGGAAAATACGGAAAACTGGAATACCGCTTCAGCCTGAACAAACCTTTTGCCACCGATCTTACTCCGCCCAACGTTACCGATCCTTCAAAGGCGGTAGCCGTAGACAACAACGGAAACCCGAATTTCTCAAAAGCAGGCTACGTGGAATACCAGTTTCTGGATGAGGAATCCAATACACTGCCTTTTAAGGTAGGTTCTTATTTAGGGACAAAAAAAGTCTTTAACCTAGGTGCCGGATTTTACCATCAAAAAGACGGAACGCGGACTTCCGTGAATTCGAATATCGAAAAACACGACATTACCCTTTTTGCAGTAGATGCTTTTGCCGACATTCCTTTGGGCAGTGCCAAAAATAAAATGGCCGTTTCTGCCTATGCCGGTTATTACAATTACCAGTTCGGCCCGAATTACCTGAGAAACCTGGGAACCATGAACATCGCCGCTTCCGATCCGAACTTTATCGGTCAGAAAGCCATTGCCGGACCCGGAAACCTGCAACCTGTGATCGGGACCGGAAATATGATCTATGCACAGGCCGGGCTGTTGCTGCCCAGCCAGGCGGAAAAACCCAAGATCAGGATTCAGCCTTTTGCAGCCTACACGCACAAAAGTTTTGAGGCCTTGGACAAATCATCCTCACAATTCGACTTTGGGGCCAACTGGTTCCTGGACGGCCAACACGCCAAAATCACCACCCAGTATTCCACCAGGCCGGTGTATACCAGCCCAACGGAAAGTCCTTCTTCAAAAGGGGAATTCATCGTTCAGTTCCAGATTTATCTGTAGAATTGTCCGGCATCAGCCATCCAAAATAAATTTCAGAAAACCCAATAGCAAATTTTAACAAACACTAAAACCAGCCATATGAGCGAAAATCATCACGATGCTTATCAAAACATGACCGAGAAGCAGAAAAACCGCACGATCTGGAGCGTTATCACCGCGTCTTCACTCGGCACCCTGATCGAATGGTACGACTTCTACATTTTCGGAAGCCTTGCCGTCATTTTGTCGACAAAATTTTTCCCGGCAGACAATCCTACTGCTGCATTCTTATCCACGCTGGCCACCTTTGCCGCAGGATTTGTGGTGAGACCATTCGGAGCGTTGTTCTTCGGAAGACTGGGAGACCTCATCGGCAGGAAATATACCTTCCTGGTGACTTTACTGATTATGGGATTCTCCACTTTCCTCATCGGATGTATCCCAAGCTACGAAACCATCGGGTTTATGGCGCCGGTCCTGGTTTTAATTTTAAGATTATTACAGGGGCTGGCATTGGGCGGAGAATACGGAGGTGCTGCCACCTATGTGGCAGAATATGCCCAGCCTCACCGCCGGGGATACTGGACTTCCTGGATCCAGACTACCGCAACCGCCGGACTCTTCATTTCACTGATCATCATCTTAATTACCAAAAGCACCCTGTCGGCGGAAGAATTCGACCAGTGGGGCTGGAGGGTTCCGTTCTGGATCTCGATCCTGATGGTGGGCGTTTCGTACATCATCAGAAAAAACATGAAAGAATCCCCGCTTTTTGCCAAGGCTAAAAGCGAAGGAAAAACTTCTAAAAATCCGCTGAAGGAAAGCTTCGGAAACAGATTCAATTTCAAATTCGTATTGCTGGCCCTGTTCGGTGCAGCCATGGGACAGGGGGTTATCTGGTATACCGGACAGTTCTATGCCATGAGCTTCCTGCAGAAAGTTATGAACATCGAATCGGCACAGGTCGATAAGCTGATGGCCATCGCGCTCCTGATGGGAACCCCGTTCTTTGTCTTCTTCGGATGGCTTTCCGATAAGGTGGGAAGAAAAGCCGTTATGATGACGGGCATGCTGGTGGCGATCCTGGCTTACCGCCCGATTTATGATAAAATGTTTAAAAGCGCCGATCTGAAATTCAAGACGGTAGCAGAAAGCGGCCTGGTTGAAAAAAGAACGGCAAAAGTACATGATAAAATCGTCACCGACAGCTTAATTACCTTCCACAAAGAACTGACCTATACCGACGGAACGCTGATGAAGAAAGACAGCATCGTGCACTGGTCGCCGGCAGGACCTGTGATGAAAGACGGGAAAGCGGAAGAACCTAAAGTCACCCAATCCGTTAAGATCAATACCGACACGAATATGCTCCTGATCTTTTTAGTATTCATCCAGGTGATTTTCGTAACAATGGTATACGGCCCTATAGCGGCATTCTTAGTGGAAATGTTCCCTGTGAGAATCCGTTATACCTCAATGTCACTGCCTTACCATATCGGAAACGGGGTTTTCGGGGGACTGCTTCCGGCTGTAGCTACCTATCTTGTAACGACGGGCAAAGAAGCGGGCCATGCCTCCTGGTATCTGGAAGGGCTCTGGTATCCGATAGGTGTGGCTTCCGTGTGTTTGCTGATCGGATTATTCTATCTTAAAAACAAGAACAACAATATTCACGATTAAGTGCTGAAGCATTCAAATTTTTATTAATTTTAAATCTACTAAAATGAACGGACTAAAAAAAATATTAGGTATACTCTGGATCGCCATTGCCCTGGTCGTGGGATACTTCGGGATCACGGTATTAGGGATTCCCAAAATAAGCTCGGGAAAACAGGAAGACCTGGTCTTCGGGATCATCATCCTATTTGTACTGATGCCGATTATCTCAGGCGGACTGGCCATTTTCGGCTATTATGCCCTTACCGGAGAATATGCTGACGGGAAAAACTGATGATTCATCATGAATGATAATTGATCAACGATGGACAAATTTCAGTCAACAGATCAATTATCATTCATTATTTATCATAAAAAGAATTATAAAATATAAATGACGGATTACATTTTTCATCAAATGGCCGATCCTCATGTATCAATCATCCATCATGAAAAAGAGACACGAACAAAAACTGATCATCCTGAGCATCGGGCTTTTAATAGCCTTCAGCATTCCCATATCGCTGCTGTTCAACAGTTCCCGGGAAGTCTGCGGTTATCCGATGATTCTGGTTTACATTTTGGCAGTCTGGATGATTTCCATCATTATTTCTTTTGTCATCGTAAAAAAGTATAATGAATAGTTTGGCTTTGTTTACCGTAGTTTTGTTCTACCTGGCCCTTTTGTTCCTGGTCGCTTACCTGGCGGAAAGGAAGAAGAGCAAGCTGTGGATCAACAATCCTTACATCTATGCACTTTCCCTGGCGGTTTACTGTACGGCCTGGACGTATTACGGAAGCATTGGTGTGGCAGCGACAAGCGGACTCAATTACCTCCCGATTTATGTCGGCCCTATTATGATCATTCCTGCATGGATTTACATCAACACCCGGATTGTCCGGATTTCCAGAATCAACAAAATCAGCAGCCTGGCCGATTTCATTTCGTTGCGGTATGGCAACAGCAGAAGCCTCAGTGCCATCATCACTATTGTCTGCCTTCTGGCCATTGTCCCTTATATCGGACTCCAGATCAAAGCGATCTCCGAAACATTCCATCTCATTACCGAAACTGAAATTTCAAAAAATATTTTAACGGACAGCGCTACATTCGTTGTCCTTTTAATCGCCCTGTTTTCGTCCTACTACGGCACCCGGTATGTGGATGCTTCAGAAAAAAGACTGGGCATTGTTTCTGCCATTGCTTTTGAGAGCTTACTGAAACTGTTTTTTATAATCGTTCTGGGTGTTTTCGTTATTTATTTTGTGTTTGACGGATTTTCGGACATTTATGAAAAAGCCGGCCGGTTTGCCGATTTTAAGCAAAAAAACACCTTTACCGGGATTGAAGGTGCCCTGAACTGGATGGTTCTTTGTATGATTTCGGGAACAGCCCTCTGTATACTGCCGCGGCAGTTCCATACCGCCATCATCGAAAACCGGCAGGAAAAGCACATCAGGACAGCCATCTGGTTTTTTCCGCTTTATCTCCTGATTTTTACCATATTCATTTTCCCGATTGCCTGGGCAGGAAGGCTGATCTTCGACGGACAGAACGTTAATCCGGAGTTCTACTCCATTTTGATTCCACAGCATTTCAACAATACCTGGATTACGGTCTGTGTCTTTCTGGGCGGGCTGAGCTCTTCCATCTCAATGATCATTATCTCAGCCATTACTTTATCCATCATGCTTTCCAATAATTTAATCATTCCCTACGGACTGCTTGGGAAATTCAAGGCAGAAAATGAAGTAAAAAATACCCGCAACATCACGAACATCCGGAAGTTCAGCATTTTCGCGCTGATCATCATGGCGTTTGCCTTTTATAAATATTTCATTTTAAAAACTTCGCTGGATTCGGTGGGACTGATTTCCTTTGTGATTATTGCCCAACTGGCGCCTGCCTTTTTCGGGGCGATCTTCTGGCGGAGAGGAAGCTACAAAGGGGCCGTTACCGGATTATTGGCAGGATTGGTCATCTGCTATTTCGGGTTAATTATTCCCCAATATTATTTTTCTTTTAATCAGGAACTGAAAGGAGCTTTGAGAGACCTGTATGAGGGATTCAGCTTTTTTACCATTCCTTTTCTGGGAAGGATCCCGGAGATCTTCTTCTGGTCGCTTCTGGTAAATACCGGATTGTTCAGCATTATTTCCGTAAGCACAAAAGGCGATTACCGGGAAAGAAATTTCGCCGAGCTGTACGTGGATATCGACAAATACATCCAGAATCATGAAAATGCCTTTATCTGGCGCGGGACGGCTTATGTCTCAGACATCAAAAATATTCTGGAACGGTTTCTGGGAAAAAAGAAGACCGGACAGGCATTGCGGATTTTCAATTTAAAATACAATATCGATTCGCAGGCCGAAACGGCTGACTCAAGGTTCATCAAATTCTCAGAGAACCTGCTGGCCGGGAGGATAGGTACCGCTTCGGCAAAAATTTTAATTGAAGGCGTCACCAAGGAAGACAAAATTTCGCTGAAGGAAGTCCTGAATATTTTAGAAGAATCAAAAGAGACAATCACCCTCAACAAAAAACTGACGGAACAGTCGGAAGAGCTTAAAAAATTATCGGACGACCTGAGAAATGCCAACAAAAACTTAATTATCAAAGACCGGCAGAAAGACGACTTTCTGGATTCCGTCGCCCATGAGCTGAGGACGCCGATCACTGCCATCCGGTCCGCCGGAGAAATCCTGGCCGACGATGATGACATCCCGCTCGATATTAAACGGGAGTTCCTGAACAACATCATTACCGAATCCGACCGGCTGAGCGAAATCATCAATGACATCCTGTACCTTGATAAACTGGAACATGGTGAAATTATATTGCATGTAAAGGAAAACAACATCCTGGAAACCTATAAAAAAGCACTGAATCCGCTCCTCCATTTGATTCAGCAGAAAAACATCCATATCAGTGAAGTGAATCTTCTCAATGAGGCAATATTTGACTATGATGAAGCCCGGATGATCCAGCTGTTTCAGAATATTTTAGGGAATGCGCTGAAATTTACGGATGAGCAGGGAACGATACAGACTAAATTTGCTGAAAAAGAAAACCGGCTGGTGATTACCCTGTTCAATACCGGAAAACATATTCCTGAAGAGGATCTGGAGATGATTTTCGATAAATTTTACCAGTCCAAAAGCCAGAATATTCTCAAACCTGCCTGCAGCGGGCTGGGACTGGCGATCTGCAAAAAAATCATAAAGGCCCAGGGCGGTACCATCACAGCAGAAAACAGCGGGCTGGGCGTGACCTTTACGGTGATTTTGCCGACGGACAGAAATCGTGAATAAGACTGAACCCCCGGGTTCCCATTAAATAAAGAAAAAGAAAAATGAAAAGGATCATTATTGCAGATGACGAACACAAGATACTGATGTCGTTGGAATACAGCTTCAGGAAAAACGGCTACGAAGTATTTATTGCCAGAGACGGAACGGAAGTCCTGGAATTTTTAAAAACCATGGTTCCCGATGCCATCCTGCTGGATATTATGATGCCGAACCTGGATGGGTACAGCACCCTGGAGATCATCAGACAGGATGAAAAACTGAAAGAAACCAAAGTGATTTTGCTGAGCGCGAAAAATAATCCGAAGGATATTGAAAAAGGGCTTGAAATGGGTGCGGACGCCTACGTTACAAAACCCTATTCGATCAGGAAACTTATGCAGCAGATGGAGGAGATGCTGGGAGAATGACTGATGATTGATTGCTGCTGAGCCGATCAAGATTAACCTTAAAAGACAAACGTAAGATGGATACGGAACATTTATTTAAAAGAAGCATACAAGACAGAGAGCATTTCTGGAAAGAGCAGGCCCGGGAGATCCGGTGGTTCAGATTTCCGGAACAAATCCTTTCGGAAAACAAAAACAGCTACCCCCAATGGTTTCCCGACGGGGAACTGAATATGTGCTATCTCTGCATCGACAAACATATCGAAGACGGCTTCGGGGAACAGACGGCAATTGTTTACGATTCCCCTGTGACCGGACAGAAGAAAACCTATACCTTCAGCCAGGCCAGAGAGGAAATCTCGAAGCTTGCCGGAGGACTTGCTTCACTGGGACTTCAGAAAGGCGATACCGCCGTGATTTATATGCCGATGATTCCGCAGACGCTTTTTGCCATGCTGGCCTGCGCAAGGATCGGGGTTATCCATAATGTAGTCTTCGGGGGTTTTGCACCGCATGAACTGGTGGTACGGATTGACGACTGCAGGCCGAAAGCACTGATTACCGCAACGGCAGGCATCGAAATTGCCCGGAGAATCCCTTATCTCCCACTTGTAGAAAAAGCCATTGAGCTGGCTCAGGATAAAGTGGAAAACATCATCGTCTACAACAGGAAACTGGCCGATAATCAGCATGAAATGTTTGACGGACTGACCGATTACGAAGAACTGGTAAAGAAGTCGGAACCGGCAGACTGCATTGCCGTGGAATCCACCCACCCCCTCTATCTGCTGTATACTTCCGGCACCACGGGAAAACCGAAAGGAATTACCCGGGATACCGGCGGCTATGCCACCGCTTTAAAATTCTCGATGAATTACATTTACGGAGTAAATCCCGGTGAAACCTATTGGGCAGCGTCGGATTTCGGCTGGGCGGTCGGTCACAGCTTTTCCGTATACGGACCGCTGATTAACCGGAACACCACCATTATTTTCGAAGGGAAACCCGTGATGACACCGGACGCAGGGACTTTCTGGAGAATTATTTCGGAATATAAGGTTTCGGTGATGTTTACGGCGCCTACAGCTATCCGCGCGATCAAGAAAGAAGATCCGGACGGGGAACTGGTAAAAAAATACGATTTACGCCATTTTAAAAAGCAGTTTCTTGCCGGGGAAAGATGTGATGTCGCCACGCTTGACTGGTTTGAAAAATACATCGGCGTTCCCGCCATCGACCACTGGTGGCAGACCGAATCGGGCTGGCCGATGGTCGGCCTGATGACTTCTGACGGAAACTACAAAATCAAAAGAGCGTCCGCCGGAAAACCGATCCCGGGCTATGACATTAAAATTTTTGATGAAAACGGACTGGAACTGGATGCGCACCAGGAAGGCTACCTGATCATCAGACTTCCGCTTCCCCCTGGGGCATTGCTTGGCATCTGGAACGATAACGATCGCTTTCACAACAGTTATCTCTCGCAATACAAAGGCTATTATTTTTCAGGAGACGGCGCTATAAAAGACGAAGACGGCTACATCTTCATTACCGGACGGGTGGATGATGTCATCAATGTGGCCGGTCACCGCCTGTCGACTTCCGAAATGGAGGAAATCGTTTCTTCACATCCCGATGTGGCGGAATGCGCCGTCGTTGGCATTGATGACGACCTGAAAGGCCAGGTTCCTTTTGCAACGGTCGTCTTAAAGAACGGCTCTGATATTTCCAATGATCTGATAGAGCAGCAGATTGTACAGACGGTCCGGGAGAAAATCAGTGCCGTAGCCTGCCTGAAAAATGTGATGACGGTAAAACGCCTGCCGAAAACCCGCTCCGGTAAGATCCTGAGAAAGCTGATCCGCACATTGCTGGACGGTAAAGAATTCCGGATCCCATCCACGATCGATGATGAAAAAATCATTGAAGAAATTCAGTTGAAAATCAAAGAATATAGATCGTAAACAAGAAATTAAACATAAATTTAAGTAACAAAATTCAAATAAAAAACGAAAAGGATATGAGAAACTACCTGATAGAAGATTTACCGCATTATTTTGAAGAATATAAAAAGTCGATTAAAAATCCCAAGAAATTCTGGGACAAAATAGCCGATCAGAATTTTGTCTGGTATCAGAGATGGAGCAAGGTTGTGAAATACGACATGAATGAAGCAAAAATCACCTGGTTTAAGAATGCCAAATTAAATATTACCAAAAACTGCCTGGACCGGCACTTATCCGTACGCGGCAACAAGACCGCCATTATCTGGGAACCCAATGATCCGAAAGAAGAAGCCCGGCATATTTCCTACAGCGAATTATACACCCGAGTGAATAAGACCGCCAACGTCCTGAAAGAAATGGGCATTGAAAAAGGCGACCGGGTCTGCATCTACCTTCCGATGATTCCGGAACTGGCCGTAACCATGCTGGCCTGTGCCAAGTTAGGGGCCGTGCACTCCGTTATTTTTGCCGGATTCTCTGCCTCTGCCGTTGCATCAAGGGTTAATGACTGTGAAGCGAAAATGGTGATTACTTCCGACGGAAGCTACCGTGGAAACAAAGTGCTCGATCTGAAAAGCATTGTGGATGAAGCTCTCGAAAAAACACCAAGCGTAGAAAAAGTTCTGGTCGTTAAGAGAACACAGAATGAAATAAAAATGAAGGAAGGCCGGGATTTCTGGCTGGAAGAACTGTATGAAAAGGCTTCTCCGGATTTCGTGACGATCATCATGGATGCCGAGGATCCGCTTTTCATCCTTTATACGTCTGGTTCTACCGGCAAACCGAAAGGAATGCTGCACACCTGTGCCGGATATATGGTCTATACGGCTTATACTTTCAAAAACGTATTCAATTACAAAGAAAACGATATTTACTGGTGTACGGCTGATATCGGCTGGATTACCGGACATTCCTACATCCTTTACGGCCCTTTGCTGAACGGAGCCACCACCGTTATTTTTGAGGGAGTTCCGACTTATCCTGAACCGGACCGTTTTTGGGAAGTGATTGAAAAACATAAGATTACCCAATTCTACACCGCTCCTACCGCGATCCGCTCATTAGCAAAGGAAAGTGCGGAATGGGTAGACAGGCATGACCTGAGCAGCCTGAAAGTGATCGGATCCGTAGGTGAGCCCATCAATGATGAGGCCTGGCATTGGTTCAATGACCATGTCGGAAGGAAAAAGTGTCCGATCGTTGATACCTGGTGGCAGACGGAGACAGGCGGAATTATGATTTCACCCCTGCCATTCGTTACGCCGACCAAACCGACCTACGCTACTCTTCCGCTGCCGGGCATACAGCCAGTGCTGATGGATGACAAACGCAATGAAATCATGGGCAACCAGGTTACCGGAAACCTGTGCATCCGGTTTCCGTGGCCGGGGATTGCCAGAACCATCTGGGGCGATCACCAGCGGTATAAGGAAACCTATTTTACGGCCTTTCCGGGAAAATACTTTACCGGTGACGGCGCCCTGCGGGATGAAGTGGGCTATTACAGGATTACCGGACGGGTGGATGACGTAATCATTGTATCCGGACACAATCTGGGAACCGCACCGATCGAAGACAGCATCAACCAGCATCCGGCTGTTGCGGAATCCGCTATTGTAGGTTATCCTCACGACATCAAAGGAAATGCTTTATATGGTTATGTCGTGCTGAAGGAAACCGGAGAAAGCAGACAGCGGGAAAACCTGAAAAAGGAAATCAACCAGCTGATCGCAGATCAGATCGGGCCGATTGCCAAGCTGGATAAGATCCAGTTTGTTTCAGGTCTTCCGAAAACCCGTTCCGGAAAAATCATGCGCAGGATCCTGAGAAAAATTGCAGAAGGCGACTTTAGTAACTTCGGCGATATCACTACGCTTTTAAATCCTGAAATTGTAGAAGAAATCAAAAACGAGAAAATTTAATTAAAACCAGAAAATTACAGGAGCGGACTTTAAAATTCCGCTTTTTTTGGCCTCTGACTGCTTATTTACTAAGCTTCATACCTGCAGTTATCAGAATCCATCAATGTGTTTCGGGACATTTGGTTTAATTAATGTTACTAAAAATAACCAATCGTTATTAATAAAATATTAATTTTTATTAAAAAGTATTAAATTATATTAAAAATTATACTACCTTTACACCGATTTAAAATTCAAGACCCCGTGAATAGATTTTCACAGACCGTTAAGGTTTTCTATTTATAAAATTAATACAGGCCTGAAATTTAAATTAAATCCTGATCTGTACAGACCCAAAATTTCTGTTACCGGAAAAGGATCCTGAACTGAAATTTAACTATCAAGGATAAAATCTATAACCTGAGTCCGCAGATCTTTCTGCGGATTTTTTTAGCTTTGAAAAGTGAGGAAAATTTCGTATTTTCGTTTAAACATAGGCTGCTGCACAAATGAGTTACGACTTAGAACAAGAGAACAAAGAGATCCTTACAAGATACAAAGATCTGATTTCTAATACCTACCGGACTTTGGATGAGGAAAACAACAAACTTATCCGGAAAGCATTCGACATTGCCCTGGACGCCCACAAGGACCAGCGCAGAAAATCGGGTGAACCTTACATCTACCACCCCATCGCCGTTGCGAAAATCGTAGCGACGGAAATCGGCCTGGGAGCTACTTCCATTGCCTGCGCCCTCCTGCATGATGTAGTTGAGGATTCGGATTATACATACGAAGACCTTAAGAAAATATTCGGTGAAAAAATAGCAAATATTGTCAACGGGCTGACGAAGATCTCCATCATGAACCATCAGAATATTTCGGTACAGTCTGAGAACTACCGGAAACTTCTGCTGACGCTTTCTGAAGATTTCCGGGTAATCCTGATCAAGATTGCCGACCGTCTCCACAATATGCGGACACTTGAGAGCATGGTGCCGGACAAGCAGAAAAAGATTGCTTCAGAAACGGTTTATATCTATGCCCCGATGGCCCACCGTCTCGGTTTGTATAACATCAAGTCAGAACTTGAAGACCTGTCCCTGAAATACAATAACCCCGACGTTTACAAAGAGATCACGGAAAAGCTTGAGCTTGCCAAGGAAAGCCGGGAGAGGTATATCGAAGAATTTAAAACGGAGGTTTCCGAAAAACTGCACGAAGAAGGCCTGCATTTTAAAATCAAGGGACGGGCGAAGGCCATTTCCTCGATTTACCGGAAGATGCTGAAGCAGGGCGTTTCATTTGAGGAAGTCTACGACAACTATGCCATCCGGATCATCTATAAGTCCGATGCCAAGAATGAGAAATTCCTGGCGTGGAAAATTTATTCCATCGTAACGGATGTTTACCACAGCAATCCTTCCCGGATGCGCGACTGGATTACCCAGCCGCGTTCAACAGGTTACGAAAGTTTACACCTAACCGTTCTGGGACCCGACAAAAAGTGGATTGAGGTACAGATCCGTTCGGAAAGGATGGATGAAATTGCTGAAAAAGGGGTGGCCGCCCACTACAAATATAAAGAAGGCTATAAGCAAAGCTCCGATGACCGCAACTTTGAAAACTGGGTAACGGAAATCCGTGAAGTACTTGAACAGCAGCAGAACCTGACGACTTCTGAACTTCTGGACAACATTAAGCTTAATCTATACTCCAAAGAGGTTTTTGTCTTTACGCCTAAAGGGGAAATTAAAATTCTGCCGACCAATGCCACGGCACTCGATTTTGCGTTTTCCGTCCACTCCGATCTGGGGATGAAGTGTTTAGGTGCAAAAATCAACGGGAAGCTGGTTCCGATTTCCTATGTTCTGCAGAACGGGGATCAGGTGGATATTTTATCTTCGCAGAACCAGAAACCGAAATCCGACTGGCTGGAATTTGTAGTGACTTCCAAAGCCAAGTCCAAGATCAAGAGTTACCTGAACTCACAGAAAAATCAGCTGGTGGATGACGGAAAAGAAATCTTACAGCGAAAGCTCCGTCATGCCAAGATCAACTTTAATGATGACGAGATCAATAAGCTGCAGAAATTCTTCAATCTTAAAAGTTCCCAGGAACTGTTCCTGAAATTCCAGTCGAATGAGCTGGATGCAAGCAGCTTAAGGAAATATATCGAAAGCAAGAACGTCTTTAATAACCTTTTGTCAAGATTCCGGAAATCCCCGGTAAAAAATACGGCTTTCACCGAACCGAAGGAACAGAATCTCGATATGATCGTCTTCGGGAAAGATGAGGAAAAGCTGAACTATACCTATGCTAAATGCTGTACGGTAATTCCTGGCGACAAAATTTTCGGATTTATCACGATTTCAGACGGTATCAAAGTCCACAGCGACAACTGTCCGAATGCAATCAACCTCCGTGCCCAGTACGATTACCGGGTGATCCCTGCCAAATGGGTGAATGCGGAAAGTTTCAAAAACAGGGTAAAAATCGAAATTGAAGGGCTTGACCGGATGGGGATGATCAATGATATTACGACCGTTATCAGCGGTTCTATGGGAATGGACATGAAAAGCATGTCCATTGAATCTAACGACGGGATCTTTACCGGAGCGATTATTCTTGAAGTAAAAAACAAAAGCCAGCTCGAACAGACATTTATCAAGCTGAAGGATATCAACGGTGTGTCGAGAATAAGGAGAATATAACAAATTTACACTGGAGCCGAAGCAGAAATCAGATCACTGGCTGGAATAGGAAGCCGGATGACGGAAGACAACCTTGCAGATAACTTACCGATTACAGATAATGGATAATCGAATTCATGTTAATTTAATTATCTACCTGACATATAAAAATATTCCGGAGCATCCTGTGTTCCGGAATGATTGTAATATCGTTAAAGGCCGTTTAAATTTGCTTCTGTTTTTACCAGGAAATTGAAATCTTTTATCTTCGAAAAGTCCATGTATTGGTTCAGCTTCAATCAGCTGATTCACTTGAATGATCGTCTCAAGGGAGGAATCGCTGTATTGAAATGTAGAATCGGGTGGCAATCACCCAACGCTCACTGTCCTCTTTCTTCGCTCTTATTTTTAATATTTTTCCGGCGGCTGAAAAGTGTCCTGCTGTTGATTTCCGTATTTTTACCATCCTTTTTCAGCTCATCTGAAAGCAGTTTTTTGATTCTCACTTTTCTGATGGCCATATTCAGTTCGTTTCCGAAAAGCAACAGGTAAACATTCACGTTAATCCAGATCATCAGCAGGATCATGCTTCCGATAGAACCGTACAGCACGTTGTACCGGGCGATATTCTTCACATACAGCGCAAAGATGTAGGTGGTTACCACAAACAGGACCGTTGTGAGGATTGCTCCCGGAACCGCCTGCCTGAACCTGGCAATCCGTACCGTTCCCAACCAGTAAAATAAAGTAAGCAGGATAAAATAAAAAATAGGAAAGGAAACAAATCCTATAATTTTTGAAAGGTTCTTGACAAGCCACGAAATATCCTTCACCGGCGTAAAAAGCTTCAGGACAAATTCCGAATAATACACCCCGAACAGCGACAGGAAAACGATGGATATGAACCCAATGGTAATGAAGAAGGAAAGAATAAACTCTTTTACATCCGTCATTTTTTCATCCGTATTTTCGTTGAATCCGTTGATGAGGGAAAAGGTTCCGTTGGTAGCAAAAATAAGGGCGAATACGATTGTTAAATTACTGATCCCTTTCATATTCGGGACGATACTGTTTTCGATATAATCCCGGACATCCCCTTCGATATTGGAGGGGAAGATATTATGCAGCAGGACTTCAAAAATATAAAACTGCAGCTTATCGTAATGCGGCATATAAGGCAGGATCGACAAAAGAAAAAGAATGAACGGGAACAGGCTGATGGTAAAACTCCAGGAGATCGCGGCCGCTTTACGGCCTATTTTATCTTTAAAAATTCCGCGGATATAGATCTGAAACATCTGCCATAGGGAAATCCCTAACAGAGGAATATGGATACCGTCGAAAAACTCTTGAATTTTCAAGATAAATTTAGGAAGTTTTGCGCTCATTCTTCTTTTAATATAACCTGTCCTGTCCGGTATCCCTATCAGTTATCAATACTCCATCGAGGGAGATTACATCATGCATCCGCATTCTGTACCGGACCGGTATTCCTACAAAAGTAATGATTTTTTTAAAATTGGAATTTTTCCCCGGATTAAGGAATGATGACTTTCTTTAATTTATAATATCTTTGTTCCTTAAAATTTACCTCTACCATGCAGATCAGCTTACTTTGTATCGGAAAAACTGATGATAAGGAAATCACTTCCCTTATCAATTATTACCTCAAGCGTCTTCCGAAACACTGGAATTTTGAGATTACTGAAATCCCGGATGTAAAAAATGCAAAAAACCTTTCACCGGATCTCCTGAAAAAGGAAGAGGGAAAATTGTTTTTAAACCAGATCGACCGGACGGATCTGGTCCTGATTCTGGATGAGAAAGGAAAACAGCTCACAAGCAGGGAATTTGCCGGTAAAATCGACGGCTGGATGAATTCTTCGGTGAAGAAAATCCATCTTCTGATCGGAGGGGCCTACGGATTTTCTGATGAAATGTATTCGAGGGCCAATGAGAAAATGTCGCTGTCTAAAATGACCTTTACCCACCAGATGATCCGGCTGTTTATTGTAGAGCAGATCTACCGTGCCGATCAGATCCTTCAGGGGAAGCCTTATCACAACGACTGATGTAAAAAAGCCGGCCCGAACCTAAATATTTTAATGAGTATGATCTTTATGAAGCTACGGACTGCTTAAGAATTACTTTTTTGGCCAGGGTACCGAAAATGATTCCAAGGACGGATCCTGCGAAAGCCCCTACCAGAATATCCCCCGGAAAATGGACGCCCAGGTAGATCCTGCTGTATGAAACCACCACAGCCCAAACGAACAAAACGTAGGGAAACCAACGGAGCTTATGGCCTAATAAAACAGTCAGGTAAGTCGCCAGAAAAAAGGTATTGGAAGAATGGGAAGAATAGAATCCGAACTGTCCGCCGCATTTTACGATTCTCATCAGATGCTCCAGACCGGGATCATGACAGGGCCTGAGCCTCTCGAAACCATGTTTGAAAACACCGGCCAGCTGATCGGAAACCGTGACCCCGATGGCCACGAAAATAAGGATAAAAACCAAAGACCGCAGCTTATAGTTTTTAAACAGAAAATAAAAGAAAATAATATACAGAGGCACCCAGATCCAGGTGCTGGAAACCAGGATCCAGAAATGGTCGAAACGCGAGTCTCCCAAGTTATTGAGAAACAAAAAGATTTTACGGTCTTCGAGAATAAGCTCCTCCATCCTATCTGCTTACAGGCCCTTCATAAGCCTCATCATCGGAGGGTTTCGGTTTCGGAAGTTCATTGGATGCCAAAGGATCTGCAACTACATCCTTCTGAACGTCATTCATCGGATTGTAGTCTTTTGCCGCATCTTTTACCTTCTCGATTTCACGTTTGATCTCAGAAACAGGATTATCCGTTTCTTTCATAATTTCAGTTTTGATATCTTCTACGGCGCCCCGCATTTTGCGTACCCCTGAACCCAGGTCGCGTGCGATCTGAGGAAGTTTATCCGGTCCGAACAGGACAACGATCGCAATAGCAATCAGTGCCATTTCTCCAATGCTTAATTCCATATGGTAAAATTACGAAAGATATATGAAACTGGATGTTAAATATTAAGTTTTAATGAAATATTAAGTTTTGATGAAATCATTCATTTTTAAGAATCCCGATATCTGCAACAAGCTGTTGCATATCCGTCTGTAAGGTACCGTTGTAGATCCCCCTGATCCTTTGTTTTTTATCGGTAAGGACAATATGTTCGGTATGGAGGAACTCTGTGCTGTCCTTCGTAAATCCGAGATCTTCTTCCGCAAAATAAGACCTGCGCGCCAGATCATAGATCGCACGCTTCTTACCGGTGAGAAAATACCAATTGGGATTATCTATCTGATGCGATTTTTTAAAATCCTTCAGTTTCTTCGGGGTATCAATCCACGGAGTTACTGAGAAAAAGAGCATTATAATTTCAGGATCATTCCGGTATCTTTTACTGACCGGTTTCAGATTCCGGATCATCACCGGACAGATGCTCCCGCAGGAAGTAAAAATAAAACTGGCCACCTGAATTTTATGGTCGACACTTTTATCCGTCATTTTCCGGTTATCCTGGTTTATCAAAGAAAAAGAACCGATGTGATGGGTGATTTTCTTTGCCGCTTCCTGCTCCGATAAGAACTGAGGTGTAAAATCCGGACTGTTATAATAGGGCAGCGCATGTTCTTCCTGTCTGCTGCAGGCCAGTACCAGGCCAAGCACCAGGCTACTTCTGAAAAATACGGTCCGTAACATTTACACAATTTTTTGTCCCGAGCAACCCATACCGTTTGCCATTTTTCATCATATAGTTTGATCTGATTTTACCATTATCATAAAACTGCTTCTGGCTACCCTCTTCATAGCCCAACCGGTAATGCATATCCCTGATGAGCATCCCGTTTTTATTCCATTCTTTATATTCTCCGTTGTTTTCACCTTTCAGGAAGGATCCGGAGACTTTCAGATGACCGTTGTCCCACCATTCTTTCATAGTTTTCACCTTGGTGCCGCCGTCAAAAAAACGCTGTGCAGACCGTTTTCCGCCCGGGAAAAATTTTCGCCATTCCCCATGTTCCCTACCCTTCCTGAATCCGATAACTTCTGCGGTATCTTCTGTTCCCGGATAAAAAGAAAATACAATTCCTGAAAAAGGCCGGCCCCGGTAGAAAACCATTCCGTTTTTATTTTCCAGGCGGATGTCTTCGAGGCGGTACCGAATCATCTTTTTCTGCTCTGCCGGATTACAGGAGATCAGGGAAAGCAGCAACAGGCTAATTGCTGACAGTTCCCGGAGTGCCATAAAAACCATTTCCGTTGATATAAGGGTCGCTGCCCGTAATGTGGTAATGATAAATACCGTTCGGATAATCTGCCGTGGCTCCGGTATGCCCGTGATAGGCATCAAGGGAAGCATTTGTTACGGCTGAACCGTTTTCTTCAGGACCATAGACCGGAAAGCCGTCCAGCAAAAACCCTAGCAAAGCGGATTTGGAAGCTTTTACGGTGGTTAAATATTTAGGTTCCACATGGTAGTGGTAATCGCCGCCGGGTGCAGGGTGTCCCCACCATTGGTCGAAAGAGGCAATTTCTCCGCTCAAAGGCTGGCTGGGCCCGGCATACTGATTGAAAAAAGGAACACCGTTCAGCGAAACGCCGATTGGGCCAAGCGGTGTTGCGGAATGCGCAGGATTTACTGCCGGATTCACCGGAATTTTAAACGTATAATTTTTCGCAGCAATAGAATTGGGATTCTTGGAAAAAGTATAGCCTCCGTACGTCGTGCCTGAAAAATTTTCATACAAACTATTTCCTGCAGCGTAATATACACTTTTATGGTCCGGTGTCCCGTTTGTTTTTATGTAGACATAGGTCCCATCCGTTGTAATGCCCGAGGCTCCGTAAATTTTTTTATAAACTGCAGGAACATCAGCACCCGTTCCGATGCCGTCACCGTTCTGATCCGATGAAGAATCGTCGCTGCTGCTACAGCCCGTAACCAATACGGCCAACAATAATCCCGATAAAAAATGCTTGATTATCATATTTATGTTAATTTTTCCAAATATATAAAAATATGATAATTTAAATTTAATTATTATAAAAATTTAATGCTGAATAAAAGTAAAAAAGTAAAATTTGAAATATCCATCTTATCCTTTACTGTAATGGAACTTCTTCTTTTCTACTATTTTTTCTTTTAAAATTAAAATAGGTCAAACCCACACTTACCGACATTAGGATGAATGCGAGGAAAAACGGAGCTCCGGGAAATTTCAGGGAGGCATCTTCCTTGCTGAACTGGTAGTACAGGCTGGCCATCAACGGCGGTCCTATGGTTGAGGTAATGCTCATCAGACTGGTTAAGGCGCCCTGAAGTTCACCCTGCTCATTAGCGGCTACATTCTTTGTAATCACCGATTGCAGGGACGGTCCGCAGATCCCTCCCAGACAATAGGGAATCAGAATGGCGAACATCATCCACCCTTCTGTGGCAAAAGCAAAGAGCAGCATCCCGATGGCATACATTCCAAGGCCTATGTAGATGCTTTTGTATTCTCCAAGCTTCGGTGCCGTCCATCTGATCAGCACGCCCTGAACCAGAGCGACCAGTAGCCCGACCACTCCTAAAGAAACCCCTACTGTAAATTCCGTCCATTTGAATTGTCCCATCGTAAAGAAGCTCCAGTTGCTCTGCACGGCATGCCCGGCAACATAGACCAGAAAAAGGGTGGCTACCAATCCGGAAAGTTCGGGATGCTTAAATAAAAACTTCAGTGAACCGATAGGATTTGCCCGTTTCCAGTCGAATGCCCTTCTTTTATCTTTATCCAGGCTTTCAGGCAGGATGAAATAACCATACAGAAAGTTGATCAGGCATAAGCCTGCAGCCGCATAGAAAGGCACTCTGGCTCCGAAATGTCCGAGAGCCCCACCGATCAGCGGACCGATAATGAACCCCAGCCCGAATGCCGCACCGATGAGCCCAAAGTTTTTGGAACGGTCTTTATCCGTGGAAATATCCGCAATGTAGGCACTGGCCGTCGTAAAGCTGGCACCGGTGATTCCGGCAATGACCCTCCCGACGAACAGCAGCCAGATGGTTGGGGCCAAGGCTAAAAAAATATAATCGACGGTAAATCCGAAAAGCGAAATCAGGATGATCGGCCTTCTCCCGTATTTATCGCTTAAATTGCCCACCACCGGAGAAAATACAAACTGGGTAAAGGCATAAGCAAAACTCAGCCATCCACCGTATTTGGCCGCTTCCCGCACATTTCCGTGAATGAGCTCTTCAATCAGTTTCGGGATCACGGGAATGATGATCCCCAAGCCGATGACGTCAATGAGAAGCGTAATAAAGATAAAGCCGATGGCTGCCTTTTTTCTTGAATTTTCCATAGTGATGCAAAAATAATGAAATCGGCTGATACGGTGAATTGCCAATTGATAATTTTGCTGGGCTGACGAATTGGGTAGTGAAGAGTCAATAGTCAACCTGTTATGCAAATAAATTTTTACGGTCAGTAAATGATTCGTCGTTAATGGGCATGAATGGTAAATGTTCAATTTTGCGGTGCAAGTGAATATTCAGAAAAACAATATTCCGCAGGAACAGCATCCGTGCAGAAAACAGATTTCAACATGAACCGCACACCATCGGTATATTACCTGACCAGCCGCTTAAAAAGATAGAACTCCCAGGGAGTTCCCGTAATCTTCCCCATCAACAACATACTATACAGATCCTGCTCCTTCGGAGCAAAATGGTATAACAGATCCGTTAAAAATTCACCATTGATAAAACATGAATTGCCAATTCACAGTATAAGAAGATCTTCAGAGTTGCTTCGGTAATCCAATATTCGTTTGCAGAAACTGACAATTGACAAAAAATAATGGCCAATTCTGCTGCATCAGCATATCTCCGGAACTGATTAAGAAATTCACCATTCATCCGTAGGAATTCACCATTCACAACAATCCGGACTACTGCTACTACCGGAACCAGATTGCTGTAATTACAGTCTCGACTCCGGTTCTTAACCTTTTATTCCAAAACTTTAAACAAAAAAAGGCCCTTCATTGCTGAAAGGCCTTTTTCTTATTTACTGTAGTTTACTTTATTTTGAAGCAAGTACTTCTCTATCCGTGGTCGTTTTACCGTGCACTTCGTCTTCTTTTCCTGTTTTCAGGAAGTCATAGGCGATTGCCGATGCCACGAAGATGGATGAATACGTACCGAATCCGATACCGATCAACATGGCAAACATAAATCCTCTCAGGTTGTCTCCCCCGAAAATGAAGATTGCCAGGATTACAAGGATGGTGGTGAATGAAGTGTTGAAGGTTCTACCCAGTGTGCTGGAAATAGAGTCGTCGAATAATCCCGCCAGGGTTAACGATTTCTTCTCTCTCAGGTATTCCCTGATTCTGTCGAAGATAATTACCGTATCATTGATGGAATACCCCAATACCGTAAGGATGGCCGCAACGAAATCCTGATTGATTTCCATATTGAACGGCATATACTTGTGAAGTAAAGAGTAAGCCCCAAGGATGATTACCGCATCGTGAAACAAAGCTGCAACGGCACCTAACGAGAACTGCCATTTTCTGAACCGTACCAGAATATAGATAAAAATCATTGCCAGTGCAGCAACTACCGCGTAGATTCCGTGGATCTGAATATCGTCGGCTACCGAAGGCCCTACCTTTTCAGAAGACACAATTCCTGCCTGATCTTTATCAGCGGATTTGAATTCTTTCAGCGTAGTTCCGGCAGGTAAGTTTGATTTTAAACCTTCAAACAGTTTCTGTTCTATAATCTGGTCAGCCTTCAGAGATTCGTCTTCGATCAGGTAATCGGTAGAAATCTTCAGCTGCTTTTCATTTCCGAAAGTTTTAGCTTCCACCGAAGAATTTTTCCCGTCTTCCGTTTTGAAGAGCGCTACTAATTTATCTTCAATATCTTCCGCTTTTACATTTTTATCGAATCTTACCACGTAATTCCTACCTCCAGTAAAATCGATTCCGTATTTAAAGCCGTGTGTAGCAATTGAAATAATACAGACGATCGTTAAAACAGCGGAGAAAATATAAGCGTATTTTCTTTTTCCGATGAAATCGATCCAGGTATTTCTGAACAGGTTCTTCGTTGCCGGAGTCCATACGGAAAGTCCTTTTCCTTTATTTAATCTTGAGAAGATCATGGCTCTTGAAAGAAGCACGGACGTAAATAGCGTCATTGCGATACCGATCATCAATGTCAATGCAAAACCTTTGATCGGTCCTGTCCCGAAGAAAAACAATACCACGGCCGTCAGGAAAGTCGTCGTGTGACCGTCAATGATGGCATTCAGTGCATGTTTGAAACCGTCTTTATATGCTTCAAGAATGCTTTTCCCTGCAAACAATTCTTCTTTGGTCCTTTCATAGATAATCACATTCGTGTCGACGGCAACCGCCATCGTCAGAACGATACCGGCGATACCGGGAAGGGTAAGCGTAAAGTCACCGGAATCCATAATTCCGAAAATATAGAATAAGTTGATGATCATGGCAATTACCGCATAAACCCCAGCTCCACCGTAGTAGAAAATGATGTAAACGATGATGATGGCAAATGCGATGATAAATGACATTAAACCGGAATCAATAGCTTCCTGACCTAAAGACGGACCTACTACCGTAGCCTGAACTACTTTTGCACCGGCAGGCAGTTTACCTGCTCCCAAAACGTCTACCAATTCCTTTGCTTCTTCCTGGGAGAAGTTACCGGAGATCTGGGTTCTACCGTTCGGAATGGCATTTACAACGTTAGGTGCGGTATATACTCTGTTGTCCAGGGTTACCGCTACCGGCTTCCCTACGTTTTTCTCGGTAAGGGTTTTCCACTCCTTTGCGCCTTTGGAATCCATCTGCATGTCTACCACTACCCGGCTCAGTTCGTCATAACCGATGCTTGCGCTTTCTACGGCACCGTCTACCGGAGCTTTCTGGTTGATGTTTCCTCTTACGGCATACAATACTAGGCTTTCAGCATCTGCAGCTTCCGGCTTGTATCCCCACATAAACTGGGTATATTTGATGTTGGCAGGACGTAAAGACTGAGCCACTTTGCTGTTCAGGATCTTGTTCACTGCAGCGGTGTCCGATAATTTTACGTTGGCTACCCCGTTTGTTCTTAATTTGTCGATGTGCAGAAGATTCATGAAGTTCGTGCTTTTGGCCACGCCCATAGAATCCCCTTTTGCAGCAACAGCTGAGGTCAGGGTCTGGAAGTAAGGAGCCACTTCAGGAACCTGCTGTACTTCCCAGAACTGAAGTTTTGCAGACGTCTGAAGCATCTTTTTCACTTTATCGATGTCTTTCATCCCCGGCATTTCCACAGAGATCCTGGCGGTACCGGGAACCCTCTGTACGTTTGGCTGAATCGCCCCCAGCTTATCGATTCTGGTTCGTATTACTTCGAAAGCCGTTCCAACAGATGCATCGATTTTTCTTTTAACGATGTTTTTTACCTGATCATCAGGCGTATTGTACTTCACCTCCGTCAGCGTGGTATTTCCGAAAAGTTCCGGATCCGCCAGCTTCAGGTTTGTGCCTTTAGCCTTATTGATTGCATCGAACTGATCAAAGAAATTGTCGATGTAAGACTTTGTGGAATTCTTCTGAACTTCATCCGTCTTGTTCAAAGCCTCGATCAGGATCGGGTTGGTGGAATAACCGGTCAGGTCATTCACAAGATCCCTCTGGTTGATTTCCAAAAGAACGTTGATCCCTCCTTTCAGGTCAAGACCGAGTTTCATCTCTTTTTCCTGGGCTTTGGTGTAATAAAGTTTAGTGAATCCCAGATTCAGCGTATCCTTAGAAAGTTTTGCAATTTCTTTCTGATACTTTTCCGGATTGTCTCCTGCAACAGCAGTTGCCTGCTTTTCAATTTTGCTGGCGTACCATGTTGGTAATAGCTCGTTTAAGCAAATTAACCCTAGTACAATAGCAACAATTGTAATAAGTCCTTTTCCTTGCATTTTGTTATAACTACGTTAAATTAAGTCGGCAAATATAATCATTTTCTTGAATTTTATGAATTTTAAGTACAGAAATCGTTTATTTTCAGACCTATTGGCAGTCTTATTTTTATTGAAGATTCAATAATCCTGCTGTGGTATTTTAATAAAGTTTTCAATGCTTCATTGGTATGGAATTTTCATTCAGTTTAATGCACTAAATATCAAAATATTATGAAAAAATTACTTTTTTGCGCAGGTATTTTTTCTTCCTTTATGTTTAATGCCCAAAGCATTACGCTGGAAGAATTTGCCACCGGGCTCACCGCACCCGTAGAAATCACCCATGCGAACGACAGCCGGATGTTCGTTGTCCAGCAAAACGGAATCATTAAAATTTTACAGGCCAATGGAACAGTAAATTCTACTAATTTTTTAAACATCAGCACAAAAATCACTTACGGAGGAGAAAGAGGCCTTCTGGGATTAGCTTTCCACCCGCAATACCCGACGAACGGGTATTTTTTTGTTTATTACAATGACACCAACGGAAATATCACGGTAGCGCGGTACACCAGAAGCACCGCCAATCCGGATGTTGCCGATCCTTCAACGGAGAAGATTATTCTGAACCTGCCCAAACCTTTCGACAACCACAATGGCGGAAGCATCCACTTTGCACCCGACGGCTATCTGTGGATCGTAACCGGTGACGGCGGCAGCGGCGGGGATCCGAACAACAATGCCCAGAACAAAAATTCACTGCTGGGAAAACTGCTGAGGCTGGACATTAATTCTACCGGAGCCTACAACATCCCGGCGGGAAATCCTTTTGTAGGGATTGACGGAGCTGATGAAGTCTGGGCTTACGGGCTGAGGAACGCCTGGAAGTTTAATTTCGATACCGCTTCCGGCAATGTCATGATTGCAGATGTGGGCCAGGGACAGATTGAAGAGATCAACCGGATGCCGCTGACCCAGGCGGGAATCAATTACGGCTGGCGATGCTATGAAGGGAATAACGCTTACAATACAGCGGGCTGTGCCGCACAGTCCACCATGACGTTCCCAGTAGCCGCTTATGACCATTCGGGAGGAAAGTGTTCGATTACCGGAGGATATGTGTATCGCGGAACACAGTATCCGGCTCTGCAGGGAAGGTACTTTTTTGCCGATTACTGTTCTACCCAGATCGGGAGCCTGAATGCTGATGATTCGATCACCTGGTCTGCCCCGTCTTCCGGAAATAATTTTTCCACCTTTGGGGTAAACAGTCAGAATGAGCTTTTCGTAGCAGCCGTCAACAACGGAAAAATTTTCAGGCTGACCACTTCGGCAGTACTGGGAACACAGGAAAGCGATCTTTCAACCCCAATAAAAGTATATCCTAATCCGGCTTCAAAAACCGTTTTCATCGAAGGGGTAAAAGATAAGAATGCAACCATTGAAATCATCAATTTCGAAGGACGAAAGGTATTGGAGCAGGGAAAAATTGAAAAGGACAACAGCCTTAATATTTCAGGGATCCCGGCCGGGGCTTATCTCATCAACATCAATTCAGGAAATCTTAAATCTTACAGCAAAAAATTAATTATTAAATAATTTTTTTTTCGCATAATTTACAGAGCCTCATTCATCTTATTTTGATTGAGGCTTTTTTAACAGGTAAAGCATCAAAAACAGAGGCAGGATAAGAATCAGCTTAACGGGTAGAGAGAACCGCTCCGTCTCTTCATCAAAAAGTACATTCGGACTCAGGGTGACCAGCAGGAAAGAGATTATAAAAAAAACCAGTTCCGGTATGGAAAGGATATCTGTTTCTGCCCTCTTGAATCTGAATTTCAGACCCAGGACCCAAAAGCCCAGGAACAGGATCATAAAAGGAAAAGTCCAGATCCGGTAGGTATCATAGGCAATGGAATGCATGAGTAAAGGGATTGATGAGACTGCTGCCAGCAAAATAAATATGCCAATATTTCCTTTTAGCCTGAACTCTTTAAGCACCATCCACAATAAAAAGAGCATGGGAATTCCGTAAAATACCGTGGCTTTCGAAATAAATACCCTTTGGATAAAATGGCTTCTCTGTTCCTGAAAAGAGAGGCTGAAACGCTGTGTATAAGCTGAGGTTACGGATCGGGCAACATTTTCCGGAATAAACGGAATGCTTTTCAGATAGTTAAATACCGTCGTAACGCAATCACCTCCTTCCCGCTCATGAAACCACGACAGAAAGATTAAAGATAAAACCGGTAATCCCAGGAAGGCTATTATCTTCTTTATCATTCCGGGCGAAAAAATATTTTTAAAGGAAAACGCCTGGGCCGGGCTTTCAAAAACCAGCAAAGCAAAAGTACTTACGGGCAGCATCAGGAAAAAAGTAATTTCGTGGATGAAAACGCTGAATCCTGCAATCAATGACGCCAATACAAACTTTTTTCTTCTGATTAAATAAATAACGGGCAGGGTCAGCAGAAACACCACATGTTCCAGGTAGCCGATGAGATGGGCGGAGAATATGATATACTGCGACAGCAGGAAGATCACGAAAAACAAGACCGTATGAATGCTTTTTTCCCTTCTGAAAGTTTCCCTGACGGCAATTCCTATGACAGCCGCATACAGCAAAAGCAGGATGGCAACAGAGAGAATAAAAACAGAAGATTCGTCCTTCCGGAAAAACCATCCGAAAATTTCACCACCCAGCCCGCGTTTGATAAACCCGAACCGGTAATCCATCATCCAGTGCGATTCTGACCATTTGTTGGGAAACCTGGCCGTTTTTGCAACACTGAAAAGCAAAGCATACAAATAGGTCAAAAATAAAAGAAGCTTCCTGCCCATGCATCAGATCGTCATGGAGAAAATGCGGGTTTCCGGCTTGTTCCTCATCATCCTCAGATCGAAAACCATAGCTACGTTTCTTGTAAAGGCTCTCCCCTTTTCAGTGATCTGGATGTGGGTACCATTGATTTCCACCAGCTCATCCTTTTCCATTTCCTTCAGCATTTCAAAAGCATTCTGCAGCTCGGGGAATGAATGATGAACATCAAAAGTAGTTTCCAGCTGGCACATCAGGTTCAGGATATGCCTTCTTACGGTAAGATCCTCCTCATTTAAAATATGTCCCTTTACTACCGGAATATCACCTTCCTCTACCATTTTCTGATATTCTTCCACGGTTTTTACGTTCTGTGCAAAAGCATACCATGAATCCGAAATGGCAGACATTCCCAGGCCAACCATCAATTGGGTTTTGCTTGAGGTGTAGCCCATAAAATTCCGGTGCAGCTTTTTCCGGATCAGCGACTGGTAGAGGTCATCATGTTCCAGAGAGAAATGGTCCATCCCGACTTCGATATAGCCCAGCTCTTCCAGTAACTTTTTACCGTCTTCATACAAACGCCGTTTTTCTTCACCGCTTGGCAGGTCGTTTTCATCGAACCCTCTCTGACCAACTCCTTTTACCCACGGCACGTGTGCGTAGGAATAGAAAGCCAGACGGTCGGGTTTCAATTCCATTGTTTTGCGGATGGTATTTTCCATCGCTTCCCAGGTCTGGTGCGGCAATCCGAATACCAGGTCATGGCTGATGCCGCGGTACCCGATTTCTTTTGCCCATTCCGTTACTTCCTTCACTTTTTCGAAAGTCTGGATCCGGTTGATGGCTTTCTGTACTTTCGGATCATAATCCTGAACGCCGAAGCTTACCCTTCTGAATCCTAAACCGTATAAGGTCTCCAGGTGTTCGCGGGTGGTATTGTTCGGATGGCCTTCAAAAGAAAACTCCTGATCTTCCGCAATCTCCACGGTTTCAAAAATCCCTTCCAGAAGGGCTTTCAGGTTCTGTGGTGAAAAGAACGTGGGAGTTCCGCCACCGAGGTGCAGTTCCTTCAGTTTAGGTTTCTCGCCGAACATGCGGAGATACAGCTGCCACTCCTTCAGTACGCTTTCCAGGTACGGGATTTCCACACTGTGCTGCTTGGTGATGCGCTTGTGGCAGGCACAGAACGTACATAAAGCCTCACAGAAAGGAAGGTGGATATAAATGGAGATCCCTTCGTCTGCATTCGACTCCCTGAAAGTCCTGATCACACTCTGCTTCCAAAGCTCAGGCGAAAAAGAATGTTCGTCCCAGTAAGGAACAGTAGGATAAGAAGTGTAACGCGGGCCGGGAATATTATATTTATCGATTAAAGAATTCATTTTTAAAAATTTTAGCGTCAACGCTTATTAAAGTTTTACAATACAAAATTAAATATATCTGATGGATTTTGAATCATGAAATATATTAGGGATTTTTTTGATATTTATAACGAGTCTAAATACGGAAGATCTGAATGGAATCCGGATGATGATTTACGGTATTTCGATACCATTGATAAAAATTAAATTTAACGTGAACTCGAAGAAGAACCGGAGTTAAGAGTCTGGAAGAGGGAAGCCGGATGCCGGAAGTCTGTCTTGTCAAAAATATAATCAGAGGTCTTGATCATCAAACTAAACATTTTGTCATTCTATCAGGGGAAGTTCTTACTTAATCCTGAATAAACAGCCTTCGTTTTATTTTTAACCAAGGTTTGATTTATATTGTATTAAAGTCATGAAGGGGGCTTTCTACAGGATAGGATCAAATTCTATCAGAAACCTAAACCATTTACTCATTTAAATAAAAGAAATTTCTATTTGAAATCCTGATTGAATTAGCCATATTATTTTTAATTAAATAAATATCTGAATAGGATATTGATACGATCGAATTCACATTAAATTTAAAAAGCCGGATTCTTCTTACGAAAAAATCCGGCCCGGTTCCTTTGGCATGAAGGTATCCTACAAAAGTGCTTCTACCTGTGAAGTGATGGCTTTAAAATAGGCATCGGTGAATTCCTTTTCTTTATCGGTAAGGGTGCTTTTAAACTCCCGCGCCATAAATATCCCTCCGAAATAATCATTGACTGCATTTTCAATATATGAATCCCTGTTTCTGAACAGCGATATTTTTTTAGCCTTTAATTCTTCCGCCAGCTTGACAACGATTTTTTGTACATTCCGGTTCTTTGCTGCTTCTTTACCGATCTTCTGCAAAATCATTGATTTTTCAGTTTCCGTTTGTGAAAACGCGGATCCGGCTTCAGACGTTAAGGGTATGCTTTTATTGTTTTCCGTGATATATTTTTCAATCCTGCCTATTCTGCTTTCCAGTGCATCGATCTGTTTTTTCTGTTGCTTCACTACGGCCAGCACATCATTGGTATTGATTCCTACGACCACATTAACCGTTTTTGAGGCATTGGTCTCGCCCCATGCGATCCCGATAATGTTTCTGTAGTCATCCGTTTCCATATTTTCCGGAGACCGTGCAATAGCGTATCCATCGTTATTGCCTGACGGAAGGATATAATCTCCGATATGGGTTTCGTTCAGGACGAAAACCGGTACCTGCCCCATGAACGCCACCGGTTTGAATTTAGACCGCTGCTCCGGGAGAGGCTCTTTTCCCACCACGGCAGGATTCATGGAGACCACCATAATTTTCTCGCAGTCTCCGGTATTCAATGTTATTTTGCCTCCTTTCACGCCTACTACCTGGGCTGGAATAATATTTGGGGAATCTGTGTAATCCTTAAGCTCCAGATATTCGGCATAGTCTCCCGCACTGGATGAATACTTAACACCGGCTACACTTTTGATATAGTCGATCTGTTTATTATAACCGTCTATTTTAGCGCCGCTTAATCCCAGATCCGTTTCATAAGCCAGCACCTTATCGAGAATCTGGGCTGCTGCCAGGGTTTCGATACCGGCCTTCTCAGTTTGCGCTGCTGAAGCTGCAGGTGCCTGGCCGTCAACAATAGGACCGGCTGAATTGGATCCTGTAATCACATTAAGTCCGGCAGCCGTTTCCGTGCTTTTTTTCGCTTTCCCTTTTTCATAACCCTGTAACAGGATTTCAATTCCTTTGAATACCGCAATATTCGCTTCCTTCGCAATTTCCATATCCCTGTCTTTCACCGTTCTCAGATAATCTTTCTTAAAATTGACGATTTCCGGCAGCGATTCCCCTTCAATCCTGCCCACCATTACTCCGTCTTTATTCCAGAAAGAAAGAAAATTGTTTCCGGTAGTTACTTTTGGAGAATCTTCCGCTCCGTAGGCACTTCCATAGTTGCTCTCCGCATGCTTATTCACCCTGATGGCAATTCCCTGATCTACGGCATTAACTCTTAATGCATACGAATTAAAAGAAGAATCAGGCCCAAACCCCATATTGTTCAGCAACGGTTTCTGATAGGGACTTTTAAAATAGGTATAGGTATCTACAGACATAGGAGTCAGGGTATTGATGGTCGCATTCTGGGTAAATACCTGACCCAACACCGATAAATTTCCGTTGATAATTGCTCCGCCGTCTACCTTTAATGCAGCATTGGTAAAATCTCCGTAAGGTTGGCTGAGGGTAGATTTAATATACAGTCTTTTCCCGATAATGGCTCCCCCTTTTACTTCAAATGCTTTGCTGTTATCATCATCTACAGTGCTGTTAACGTTTACCTGCTTATTGAATAGCGCATCATCATTAAAAGTGCTCACTTTATTGGTAAACAATTTCCCGTTGAGATTGGTATCTTTTGTAACATTAAGATCCTGACCGACGTTCAGGTTTTCAGCAAGTCCCATTCCTCCTGCTACGACCAGCGCTCCGGAAGAAATACCGGTGGAATGAGCCGCATTGCTGATATGGGTTACTCCTGCAATGTCTACGGCTCCTGTAATGGCAGCTGCATTATTGACATACAGACTTCCCGTTGTGGTTTTCACTCCAACATTCAGGTTCTGCCCTACGCTGGCATTCTGAAGCGCATTCAGATTGTTATTGGCCGTAATGTTGTTGACTGCCGTGATG
>NZ_BJYJ01000016.1 GCF_007991455.1 Chryseobacterium hagamense
GATTGCTGATTGCTGATTGCTGATTCCCCATTTATTGTACCGGTTGATCACTCTTTTCAGGAAAAATTCAGAATTCATAAATAATATTTCTATTTTTGTTGGATGACGGAAAACAGATCGCCTTTCCTGGATACCCTTTTTTTACTTCGTCAGGAAGAATGCATTACTATTTTTTCGAATATCCACAACATTTCCAGAAGGGAAGAAGAGGATGCCCTGGATTATTTTCAGACAGAGTTTGAAAAGGAAAGACTTGAGTTTTTATCCGATACAATAATTTGCGATAGGGAAACCGCGGTGTGGGCGGCGAAAGTGCTTTATCACAGTGCCCAGCTTCACCTGATCAGGGAAAATACAGCTGCCGGCTTAGAAAGGTTAATTCCTCCTTTTACAGGAAAGAGAGATGTTTCCGCTTTACTATCTGCTGATCTTTCACTCCGGTTTTTACCACAGATCGTTTCTGCTTTACAGATTGCTGATCCGGAAGATCCTCTGGTACAAATGCTGGAATCTGTTTTAAAGCAATTCCATTATTCTGCCATAGGATTTGATCTGGAACTGGAAGGCGTTAACTGGGAAGAAGAATTAAAAGATAAAACCTACCGGAAATTATACCTGGAGCGAATTGTGGAGAAAAAAGCTTATAAACTGGCTGAAATCCCGCATATCAATCAATTGCTGATTGCCGAATTCGGCCTTTACAAAGATATATTTTGGAAAGAATTAAAACAATAACTGAATAAAATGGAAACTTACGAGAGCGTATTTGAATTCTTAACGGACCCTACCAAAGAGACTTTTCTAAAATGCAGAGAACTTGTCATTAATGATCCGGCTTATGATCCTTATTCCGAAGATACAGGTAATGTTCAGGATCTTCTGAATGAAGGGAAATTTAAGGAAGTGATCAGCTATGTAAACATTAATGTTTTATTGAGTCCGAGTGTTCATATTTTTAAATATTTTGCTCATCGGGAATTAGGTGATGAAAAAGCGATGCGTATTGAAATGAGTATTGCTCAGATTCTTTTTGAATGTATTGAGAAAACAGGAGACGGAACAAGGAACTTACCATATATTGTGACAAGAATTTCGGATGAAAGAGATCTGATCAGATACCATTTTAACAAAGAAGATACAATGCAGAGGCTTATTAAAACAGAAGATCAAATACTGGACGTTCTTTCGCTGACTGATGGCTCAGAGGTATACTTCGATATTTCTGTTCCGTATCGTAGAATCGCTTTTTCATTCAGTAAAAGAAATACCGGAAAAGAAAAAGCAGAACTAAAAGTTGAGCAGCCAAAAAAGAAGAACTGGTGGAATTTTTTAAATAAAAATTAGTGATGGAAATTAATACTGCTGTTACGGTTGGCCTTATATTTTCTACATATGGCTTTTTATTCTGTATTTTATCTTACTATGTCAACATCGGACTTCTTAATATGAAAGTAACGGAAGTAAATGTCTTTTCAACATTTACCAAACCGGTTTACTCCTATATTTTGCAGAACGGAGTTAAAATAAACTTCGGCTACATCCCCATTAATTATAATATAAGTTTTGATATGGGCAACTTTGTAGTGGATTCCGCTGAAGAAAAGAAGTACCTTAAAAAGCTGACTAAAAATATTGCCCTCTTTCAATTGATGATCGTTGCTTTGCTTATTATTGTTGTAAGCTCTGCAAGTCTGATGTCGGGATATAATCCGGCTAAAATTCTTAACGACTTCATCGACAACGGGTATAATCTCCTAGCAGGGAAACGGAGCTTTTCGGAATTCAGGGCCATCGTCCATTCACAATATGCAATATATGGAAAGCATTTTTATATCTTTTTTGTGCTGATGACATATTTTACCTGTATTTCCTTTCTCATGGCATTATCACCGTTATCGATGTATATGAGCATATTTGTCATGTTGTTTATTCTGGGATCCTATTTGGTGATTGGCTTGAAATACTTTGAACTGCCGGTTACTTTTTATATCGATCTTTTAATTTCACTGATAATAAGCGGATTCATCTACTTCTTGTCATTAAGATTTTTTATTAAATAAATCAGCTGAACCTTCGTTTGTTTTATAAATTGGCACCGCTAAAAAAACAGGTGATGAATAAGCTTTGCAGGCTTTACTTAAAAAGCAACCGTAAAAACAATAATTAAATGACGCAAAATACAGAAAAACTAAATAAAGTACTCACTTACGTAAAAGAGACGTTTATCGGCAAAAACGATGTAGTGGATTTGCTGGGAATCTGTCTGCTGGCCAGGGAAAATGCATTTTTGTACGGACCTCCCGGCACAGCAAAATCAGCGATCGTGAGGACTTTGGCTAAAACCATAAAAGACGGTAAAAACTTTGAGTACCTCCTGACCCGTTTTACCGAACCGAATGAAATCTTCGGGCCGTTCGATATCCGTAGATTAAAAGAAGGAGAACTGCTTACCAATACCGAAGGGATGATGCCGGAAGCCTCATTGGTTTTCCTGGATGAAATATTCAATGCGAATTCAGCGATCCTGAATTCCCTGCTGATGGCTTTAAATGAAAAGATGTTCAAAAGAGGAAAAGAAACCAGGCATCTTCCCGCGCTCATGTTTGCGGGAGCGAGCAACGTCCTTCCTGAAGATGAAGCATTGAACGCCCTGTTTGACCGTTTTCTTGTCCGGATCAATGTAGATTATGTAGATCCCGACCTTCTTCATCAGGTACTTCTGGCCGGAAGAAAGCTGGAAAGCAATATTGAGACGGAAATCCCTGAAATTCTTTCGCAGGAAATCCGGGACCTGCAGGAACTTTGTAAGACCATAGACCTGAGACCGGTTTATGAAGTCTATTTAAATACCATCCTTAATCTCAGGAATACGGGAATTGCCATTTCCGACCGCAGAGCCGTAAAACTGCAGAACCTCATCGCAGCAAGTGCCCTAATCTGCGGCAGAAGCGAAGCCATTCTTTCGGATCTGTGGGTATTGAAACACATCTGGGATACCGAAGAACAGATCGAAATTCTGGAAGGGATCATCAACAGGACCATTGAAAAAGACGACCATCCAAAATCTCATCCGCAGGCCATGCAGAACAAAACGCCGGATCCGGAGGAAGTAATGAAAGATGTAAAAATCTTAGTGGAAAAATGGAATGCAGGATCTTTGAGTTTTGAGGAACAGAATGTGATCAAAGATAAATTAAGATACCTTCAGACCCGTTGCGACTGGATCAGGAATCCCGAACAGAAACAGTATATCCAAAAAGAAATCGAAAGTCTATGGCAAAAGATTCTCCAGGCCCTTTAAAAGAATTCCGGGCAGAAATTCCCCGTGCCGATGAAGATTTTTTAGGTTCGGTCCGCGACTGGAAAAATGTTCAGATTGCTCGGGAAGAGGAGGTGATTTGGCTGAAAGGTTTCACGGAGGAGCAGGCGATTTCTCCGGAAATTCAGCAGCTGCCGGATTTTATAATGTATGAATTAAGAGACGGGCTTTTGTTCCGGAAAGATGCACTGGTACCAAGTAAAAAAATGAGAACGGCTTTGCTGTGGACTCCTATTGACCAAGCATTACGCCTGACCTTTCCATCCTTCAACCTTAATTTTTTCGGGATTGATGAGAAAATTGAAGTTAAATTAAAACCCAGCGAGGAGGAACATCCTGCTGCTGCCTTATTGTCTTCGATAAAAGAAATCAGGGAAGCTTTGATTACACTGCCAAAATTTAAATTGGAAAAAATCGATTGGATGGTCATTAATGATAAAGCCTTATTTATCGGACATCCCCTGCTAAGTTTGCCGGGAAAGACATTCTGGTCCAAAGACGGCCATCTTTTACCGGCAGGATACGATTTTGAATTTAAAAACCTGAGTTCCTTGTTGCAGAGAAAATATAATACAGCCCGCGACCAGTGGCTGCTGTGGAATGAAAACGGAAGTCTTTTATCCCTTGATAAAGAAGACTTCCGGAAACTTTCCGTAAGCTCATTCCGTCTCACTGAAAAATCACAGGAATGGAATTAAATGATTATTTACAGTCATATAAAGATTATTTCTGGGAATGGACGACGGATGAAGACGTCCCGGATGATACCGGCTACCACGAAAATAACCTTGTTTCGATTCCGCAGGTGGGGGCCGTGGCTTACAGAGCTTATCTGATTGAAGTGCTGAAGCAGTTTCAGATGATCGGTCTGCCGTTTTTCACGCCTCTTGTGTTGGCACTGTACGCCACCAACGAAGGCTATCTGGATATTAAAGGAATTAAGGAAGGAATACGGAAGCATCCGCTTGCAACGCATGAACAGGTAAAACACCTCATCCGTCCTGCGTTTCAATTTCTGGAGACCCTGAAGTCTTTACCGGCTAAATATAAAAAAGGAAAAAACAGGATACTTCTTCTGCAGACGGTATTTTCCGGAGCGTTTCGTGCCGTCCCGCCGGGGCAATCGGAATATATCATAAAATTCTACTTGAGACACCCTCAGCAAATGGGCGATTCGGCTCGCAAGGCAGAGCTTACGGTTTCCAGATTTTCGAAGGATCTGAATATTTTAGCAACGTTAAATGAAAGATTTCCTTCAGCAGCAACCCTTATTGAAGCCATGAAAGGGTTTACGGATATTCCGGAACTGGAGGATGAAGTCGCGGAAGAAGAAACAACGGTGGAAACCGGTGCGGATTTCATTCAGGAACTCATTGAAGAACCGAAAACGTTCCAGGTCGGAAGCCTGATTAAGAGAATCTGGAGCGGACTGAAAATTCCGATGCGCCATCTTTCGCCGGGAGAACAGCCGATCGGCGGAATTTCGGATATGACGAATAAAGGCGAGCTGCACCGGATGCTCCTCTCAGAATTTGCCAATGAAGATGATGTCTTTATGAACCGGGTGGCCAACAATGAAGCCTTGTATATCCAACGGGAAATTCCCCCCGAAGAAAATATTTTCGAAAGGGTTATCCTGATCGATACTTCCCTGAAAAACTGGGGAACGCCGAAAGTGTTGGCGTTTGCATCAGCCATTGCGGTTATTAAACATCCGAAGGCCCATTCGGCATGTAAAGTTTTTGCATTGGGCCAGAACATCATCCCGATTGCTCTGGACAAAGTAGATGAAGTCTTGGAAAACCTGAATCAGGTAAGTCCGGTTCTGGAAGTCTCGCACACGCTCGAAAGGTTTTTTGAAGAAGAGCATAAGGAGAAAGATCTGGAAGTATTTTTTATCACCCATCAGGAAAATTTAGCCAATCAGAATCTTCAGCGGGTTATCCATGAAAACAGGGACCGCCTTAAATTTCTGGTGACGACTTCCGCAGAGGGTGAGCTGAACTTTTACAAGCATCATAAAGGGACACGGAAACACATCCAGAAGATTATGCTTCCGCTGCAGGAATTATGGGCAAATCCGCCGAAAAGAAACAGAGAGGGCAATTTTCAAGACAACAGTATTAAAACTCCTGTTCCTGAAAATTATCCCCTTTTGTTTCCCACCCCTAAAGACCGGATAAAAACGTTTTTGTACGAGGGCGATTTCTATATTCTGAGCAACAGGAAACAGCTGCTGAAAACGTACCTGTCTGATAATTATTACAACCGGAATATTTACCGGAATATCAGTACCCAAAAGGGCTGTGAAGTCATTGCTGAAAAAATTTCCGTAAGACCGAAAGGCAGTTTTGCACTGGCTAAAGATAAAGCCGGCGATTATATTCTGGCCCAATACCAGCCGGATAAAAAAATCCTGTCGAAGCTGAATCTGAATACAAAGGAATATAACGAAATGAACCTGACGGGGCAGTATATCCCTGAAGATTTTAACCTGATTTATTTTAACCGGAATTTTTATCTGTACCGATCTGATGCGGTTTCGATTTTTAAGATGAACCTGGAAGGTGAGCCTGCTGCGGAGCCAATAAAAAACCACGATGAAATAGTTAAAACCGGAATCAAGATTGATACTGAGCTCCGCAGGCTAAACAATACGGGAATTAAAATATTGAATAATTTCAACAGGATCGGGATTAGCAATGCCGGGGAACTGATCATTGATAAATTTGCTTTGGGGCTTGTAAGCAAAAATGTGTACGGTTTAAGCAGGAATTATAACAGAATTCAGGTACTGGCCATCCGGAGTAAGAACAAATTCATGTTTGATGACGGCAGCGAAGTGATTACGGATTCCCGTGGAATGCTTACTTTTATCAGCAGTAATAAAAATATCCCGGTATTCTATATGCCTTCCACCCATTACGGATATATAGCACTGGCTACCGAAAAAGAATTCGCCGGATCGGAATATTATCTGCCCAAGAATTCAAAACTGAAAATCAGGGAGACGGATGAAATGTACAGGGAATATATGGGCGCCTTTATCAGGCATGTTTTAGAGTATGGAACTTAGAATCAAACCTTTTCTGAAAAACAGCTATCCTAAAAAAGGACTTTTAATCAAAGGTTCCTCACCGCTCGTATGGCTGCATGAGATGGAACTTTTAGGCATCCGTCTGAATGAGGTCATGGCATTTCCGGTTCCTTCTTCCGAACCGAATGTCTTATACGGGTGTTTCCTGGTTTTCGAAAACCTGGCTCCGAATGACATCGGCAGAAATGCGTATTTCCAATGTATCGATGAAAAATTTTTCATTCCTGAGAATACCACATTCTATCCGAAAATCAATCCCGAAGACTGGCATCAGGCCGATGCCGTGTTCCTGATCATGCATCCTGAATTCGGATTGGTAAAACTAAATGAAGAAATCGACTGGATTTCATTAATTCAGAATCCGAAGCCTTCGGAAGATAAAGTTAGGAAACCGTCAAACGGAGTGCGCATTCCACAGAAAATCGAGCGCTTCACGGTGGAAATGGATGATGAAAAAATCCTGGAATCCCTGGAGAAGCCGCAGACCGAAGAAGAATGGATGAAGAATCTGCCGTTCGACATGAGAAAGGTAATGGCCGGCAACAAAAAGGAAATCGAAAAGTATTTAAAGTATATCGAGAAATACCCCGACCGGGCGGTTGAATTAGGCGTTCCTCTGGATATTATGGGAACATCGAGAGGTGACGGTTTCGGAATTTTCAAATTTAAAATCCCCTGGCTGGAAAAAATCTTCGGTAAAAAAGAGGACGATGGTTTCAGTGAAAAATCATCGAAAAGAAATTATGCATGGGTATTCTGGGTGGTCCTGTTAATGCTCGGGTTAGTCAGAGTATTTATAAATCTTAACACAGACAAGTCTGGAGAATCCCCTGAAATTTCTTCGGGTAAAATTCAGACACCCGACAAAACCATGATGGCTCCCATAGTAGCTTATAAGTCAGGTGTTACGGATATCGATCTGAAGATCGATTCCCTGTACGGAAAGAAACGAAGGGGGCTCATGAATGAACAGATGAATGCTTCATTAAGCATGAGCAAACCCGGTGAAAAAACTTATCAGGAATACCTCAAAAACGGCGGAAGGCCAATCGATAAAATTCAGAATGATATCTCTAAGCTGAATGAGCAGACAGATGTGGCAACGGATTCCCTCAAACGGGTTTACCGCAAAAAGATTGTAAAATATCTGGCACAAAGCGAAGGGAAAATCAGGCAAAAAATAACGGATTCCATCCGGAAGACAGGTTCGGGAAAACCGGCGGATGAAGAAATCGTAAAAACCGTCATGAAGAAGAAAGCCATTCTGATAGAAGATTCCCTTGGAAGGCTTTACGGAACCAAAGAATATCCGCAGCTTCCGCCTACAGTGGCCCCGTCAGATTCCGGAAGCAGGAAGGCTGAAGAAAAAAACACCTCTTTTGCCGAAATCTTCTGGCTGATTGTTGCCATGACAGGAGCCGTAGGATTATATTCCTTTTTTGTGAAGAGAAAACCGCTGAATGCAGGAGGTGAGAATATTCCGGGCAGCACCAAGATTTTTTTAATGATCCTGTTGGTCGTTATGCTGGCGTATATTTTCTACCCGCTGATCGGAATGTTCGGCTACAACTGGTTTGTATGGCTTCTCATCATCGCCATTGTATTGCTGCTTTACCGGCTTTTCAGCGAAGACAAAACCATTTTAAAATCGGATAAAGATGAATAGGCAAAAGTTTACAGACAAATTTATGGCGGCCTTTTTTATCCTCGCCATCATCAAAATCATCGGAATTCTGGCGCAGCTCTTCCATCAGAGTTTTTGGAGCGTCGTTGGGACCCTGGTAATCTTTGTCGTCATTGCTTTTATTATTTTAATCGTACTGATGCAGCTGGAAAAGAAGGAAAAGGAGAACAACGCATCAGGAAAAGGAAGAAGCGGCGGAGGAAATTCTTACCTCGAAGCTTCACTGTTTGATAAGATCAGGGACCGGTATGAAGAGCTGGCCCAAAAATACATCAGGGAAAAAGATTATCAGAGGGCCGCCAAAGTATATATGAATCTGCTGAAAGACTACTATCGGGGAGCAAAAACCCTGGAAGACGGAGGATGGTATAATGAAGCTGCCGTAATTTATCTTAAAAAACTGAAGAATAAATCTGAAGCCGCAAACTGTTATGAAAAAGCAAAACAGTATAAAAAAGCGATCGATCTCTACATCGAACTCGGACAGAAAGAAAAAGCAGGTGATTTGTACCGGCAGATGAACGATACCAAAAATGCCAATATCTACTATCAGATGGTGGCTGATGATTATGTAAATAATAACCAAATGGTCAAAGGTTCTCTCATTTACCGCAAAAAAATGGAAATGCCCGATCAGGCACAGAAAATCCTGCTTATAGGCTGGCAGGAAGACCATGAGGCCTTCAATTGCCTGAACAATTACTTTGCTAACATTTCCGATGTTGTAGAATTAGATCGGCAGATCCGGGAACTGTATGGGAAAACGCCTTCGGATAAGAAGATCATTTACCTGGAAGCCATGAAGCATGAATTTAAAAAAGATCCGAAACTCCAATCCACCACAAGAAATATTGCCTACGAAATTATTGCCGAAAAAGTTGCCACCCGATCGGAAATCGTGAATGAGCTGAAATATTTCAACCCGGAGGATGAAGTGGTTCTGAAAGATATTTCGAGATACAAGATGGGGAGGAACAGGATGTTCAGGAATTAATTAATTTGAAAATGTAAAAATTTGAAAATGGATAAGACTGTTAAATATCTTCATTTGAAACACGACGATAAAAATGCATTTCAGATTGTACGGGAAATGACTGACTCATTAAAGACCCCATTATATGCTATCAGGAAAATAAAAGAATTATTTCCACATCTTTCTTTAACTGAAGCTAAAGAAATAGTGATTATGACCGTTACCAAATACAAAAATTTGTATGATTATCAGGACAGCCTGCTTCCCGACCTTGAGGAATTCAGCAGAATACTTAATGAAGACTAAAATCTATAAAAACTGGAAGACTGAGGGCCCAGAAACGATCTTGATTCTATGACCAGGATCAATAAACACTTCTTTGGCTTCAGAAAAATATTTATCTTTGCCGCAACAAATTTATGACAATACAAAGAGCACATATCAGTTTAAATCTATGCGATCGCCCTGTACTAAAGGGATCGTTTGGATATGAAGGAATGATACCGGATGAGGCAAAATGGGCTTGCTTTGAAAAATATTTACACTAATCCCGTAAAAATTAAATCAAAATATAGCAGAAACGCCTCGGATACCGGGGCGTTTTTTGCATTTGTAGGGCAGAAATTATTTAGAATGAAAAAAAATAACCATAAAAGTGAAAAATTTTTAATAAAAAATGAACAATTAATACGAAAATAAAGCGTGATCAGTAACCCGATGAGAGACAGTCATTTAGGTATATAAGACATCTGCAGGATATGGCGGACAGAAATTCTCTATCCTAAATACTAAATATAAATAACTGATTTCCAAGTATTTAATTTAAAAATAAATTTGCGGATTAAAAAATTTCGTCCTTACTTTGCAACCGAAAATTGAAAGCAACAGGTTTTCAGCTTTTCAAAAAAACTTTTTTAAAACAGGAAAAATAAAATGAAACAATTTAACAACATATTCAATTTATCTTCAGGAGAACACGGTGTGCAGCCGATGGGGCAGGGATATGCGTGTGTTATTCTTCTTGATAGTGAAAGGGATAAAAGGTGCTTATATAAATGGGTCAGCTAACAGACTGACACGTGTAAAAATATAAAGCGCCTCCCGAAAAGAGGCGCTTTTTTAATGCCTGGAAATTAAAAAATAAAACAATCCCGTAGCTCAATCGGTTGGAGCATCGACCTGATACGTCGGAGGTTGAGGGTTCGAGTCCCTCCGGGATTACAAAGGTGAATGAGTCAATGGTCAATAGGGAATTTTGCTTCACAAGTGAATGATGAATTTTAAGATGGAAGGTTAGTCAAAATCACGCCGGGGATAAGCTTCACCGCAATTCCACTCCTCTGGAGGGGTGGCGAAAATTCCGAAAGAATTTTTGACGGGGTGGTTTTTATAAGTAAATGCCCAATGGTGAACTTGCTTCGCAAGTGAATGGTGAATTTTAGAATACATTAAAATTGACCATTGACCAGCAGGAATTGACAGGCGAAGCGGATTGACCATTCACATTAAAGGTTCCGTGGCTCAATGGATAGAGCATGGGTTTTCTAAACCCAGGGTTACAGGTTCGAATCCTGTCGGGATCACAAAAGGTTTATTGAGGTAACGGTAACCTTCCCGACTGTCTCTCGGGTACTGCAGGTTCGATTCCCGCATAGACCGCAAAGGTTCACGCAATGATCAGCACCGGCTGTCTCCCGGGAAAGATAATAAAATGGACCTGAAAACTGGAAAGATAACGGTGGTTGTTTACCCGCCTTGGACGCGGGAGGTCGCAGGTTCGAACCCTGCTTTCCAGACAAAAGTGAATAGCCGATGTTGAGTTTTACTTCGCAAGCGAATAGTGAATTTTAAAGCTGAAGGTTAATCAAAAGCACACCGGGAAAAGCCTTAACCGAAATTCCACTCCTCCGGAGGGGTGGCGAAAATTCCGAAAGAATTTTTGACGGGGTGGTTTTTATAAGTGGATAGCCAATGGTGAATTTTGCTAGGCAAGTGAATGGTGAATTTCAGAATAAATTAAAATTCACCATTGCCCCGAAGGAACTGACTATTCACCTTGAATAATAAATAATCTCATAGCTCAAATGGTTAGAGCACCGGTCTTTTAAATCGGGGGTTGAAAGTTCAAATCTTTCTGGGATTACAAAAAGTGTCTGGTCAACAGTGAATTTAAAATTGACAAGCAAAACGAATTGACGATTCACCATTGACTTCAAACTAAATTAATTGTTTCAAAGAGAGAAAGAAAAGCCTGCCGAGCGCAGACGATCTTTAAGCCAAAAAAACACAAAATATACAGGCGGGTTTTTTCTTAACCTCGGGAACAGAACAGAAAAATGAAATAAAGGAAACATAATATAATTTTTAGTGAAATAAAGCCTGTCCAAGCGCAGAAGTTCTTACATCAGATAAAAAATAAGACAGGCTTTGTTTTTAATGAAGATTATAAAGAGGTGAAGATTACTCTATACTTATTACTCATAAAAAACGATGGTTCGCCGAAGCGGGAGAGTCGGGGCGGTCTGCAAAACCGTTGCGTAAGCTGAGTGGGTTCAAATCCCATAACCATCTCAAGTAACTAAAATGAGATAGTTCCGGAGAAAAGGAAAAGCCTGTCGGGCGCAGAAGTTCTTATATCAAACAAAAAATAAGACAGGCTTTATTTTTCTTCAAAAACAAAATGAGAATGAAGCAAAGGATAATTAAAATTACTCATTACCCATTGTTCATTAAAAAAAAGGAAGCACGCCGAAGCGGGAGAGTCGGGGCGGTCTGTAACACCATTGCTTTTGCTGAGCAGGTTCGAATCCTGCTGCTTCCACCAACCGCTGATAATGTAACGGCAGCATGCAGGAAATGTACTCTTGTTGTTCGGGTTCGATTCCCGGTCAGATGGTCAAAAAGTGAATGGTGAATTTTGCTTTGCAAGTGAATCGCCAAGGTAAGATGTAATGGGGATTACCCCTTCATCCGATCCGGCAAAAAGGTAGAGAAAAGTTTGTCAAGCGCAGACGGTCTTTCAAAAGCATTTTTATAAATAAATACAAGCTTTCTCCAACCTTTATTATGAATGGTAGGTGATAAATGATAATCGATAACAACATATTGTGCAAATCGCTTATCTGTTATCAATTATTAATCCGCAGGAATGGTGGAATTGGCAGACACACCTGATTTAGGCTCAGGTTTTTGGGGGTTCGAGTCCCTCTTCCTGTACAAATATGAGTAATGAATAATGATTGCGAGCGCAGATGATAAGATAATTTAATATTACCTATTACCTATTACTCATTATTTATAAAACTGATTCATAGTGTAATTGGTCAGCACACAAGACTTTGACTCTTGTTGTTCAGGTTCAAGTCCTGATGAATCAACGAAAAAGGTGAATGGTCAACGGTGAATTTTGCTTTGCAAGTGAATCGTCAATCAAAACCAGCATAAAATTGACGAGCGAAGCGGATTGATCCACAGGAATTGACTATTGACAAAAGAGAAGGCTAAAGTTTAATCAAAGCACATCTGGCAAAATCCCTAACCGAAATTCCCCTCCTCTGGAGGGGTGGCGAAAATTCTGAAAGAATTTTTGACGGGGTGGTTTTTAATGTGAATAGTAAATTTTGCTCAGCAAATGAATCGTCAATTAAAAACCAGGACAAAACTGGCAAGCGCAGCGGATTGATCCACAGGAATCGACCATACAAATGGTGAATCTCAGGCCAGAACTACCGATTAAAACAGTAATAAATTAACATTCAAACAAATATGTAGAAAAAATGGAAACGCAACAAGAAACATGGCAGAACATGAACGGAAAAATCTTCCGCAATCCTATCACACAGCTGGTAGAAGAAGCCATCCTCCGCGAACAGGCCTTAGGCCACCGACTGAAAGTATGTGTGGGATCAGATTCTCACGTATATGGTGACGCGATCAATTATGCTACGGCAGTCGTATTCATCCGGGAGGGGAAAGGAGCGTTTACCTTTATCAGAAAAGAAAGAGAATTCCAGCGCATCAGCATTAAAGAACGGATGCTGAATGAAGTGAACAAATCCGTAGAAATTGCCTATGCAATCTGTGCGGTCCTGGATGCCTATGGAGTGGAAATGGAGGTACACGCAGACATCAATACCGACCCCGATTTTAAATCCAATGTGGCATTGAAAGATGCAATGGGATATATTCTCGGAATGGGATATGTGTTCAGAGCAAAACCTTTTGCCTTCGCAAGCTCCAATTGCGCCGATATGATGGTGTAACTAGGCGGTAATCAGGATGATATATGCTGAAGTTTTTAATCATAATTTTAATTTCCGTCATCCGGCTTTTATTTTCAATCTAAAAAAAAATTAAAAACCATGAAAACCATTTGAATCATCAACGGAGAAAAATACTGGCCGGATTATTTTGCAGGATATGAGGTAGTTCGGAAGAAAATTCAGACGTTGGAATGCATCGTAAAGGATTCGTCTCTGTATTTTATCGATGCGGACGGAGCCTGTAAGCCGGATGTTATTTTCTGGCGGTTGGGTGCTGTAAATCCCGAAGCAAAGCACCGGAGCATACTGGAATTGATCGATTATTCGGGAATTCCCTGCGTAAATTCAGCTTCCACATTATTGATGGGATACGACCGGTTGTCCATGTTAAACAGATTGAAGAAACTCGGCTTACCCGTTATTGGTTTTAATGTAGCCACCGGAACGGACCAGCTGAAAAATCTTGAAATGCAGTTTCCTTTTGTCATTAAAGTGGGAAACCATCATGGCGGATACGGAAAAAGCCTGGTTACGGGCGAAGAGCAATGGGAGGAGCTGAAAGACCTGCTGTTTATTCACCACGATTATGTGACCACGGAACAGTTTATCGATTACCGATATGACATCCGCTACCTTGCTGTACATGATAAGGTATGGGCGATGAAGAGAAAAGGCAGGTATTGGAAAGCCAATTCTTTAACCCGGAAATATCAGCTCATGGAACCGGAAGAAGAATGGATCGGAAAAGTAAAACAGCTGCAGGAAAACATTGAGGCTGATATTGTGGCGATTGATGTACTCGAAACGGAAAACGGAGAACGGTTTATTTTGGAATACAATGATATTCCGGGATTGTCAGGATTTCCTGAAACGGTAAAAATAGAATTGTCAGAGATAATAAAAAATAAATTAAAACAGTAAAAACCGATAACCATGTTTTTCTTAGTACAGTCAAATATATATCTGGATCCCGATCATTATAAGATTTTTGATGCTCTGGAAGAACTCAATATCGATTACAGCGTCATCAATATCCCTCCAAAAGCAAAGGAATTGGATTTTGAAACAAAGCGTAATGATGTTTTCGTCTATGGTTCGGTAACGATAGCCAGACTGGCAAAACAGAATACCCACTGGTTTCCGGGTTCTTTTTACGGAGGCAATCACCTTTATAAAGTGTATTCCGGATATTATGGTGAAAACCTTCTCAACACTAAGGTATCAGTTCAGAAAATTTCAGAAGAAATGAGTTGGGCAAAGGAGGAAATAAAATTCATCAAGCCCTATGACGAAGCCAAGGTTTTTACAGGCAGGGTTTTCAGCGAAGCGGAATGGCAGGATTTTGTATTTGAAGCCCTGGAAAATCCATCCAACCGGATTACGAAAGATTCTTTGATCCAGGTTTCCCAAGTAAAAAAGACGATGAAGGAAGCAAGACTCTGGATTGTAGGCGGGCAGATTATTGATGCCGGGTACTATAAATTTGATGAACGGGTTTCTTTTGAAGAAAAAGTTTCGGAAGACGGACTGGCTTTTGCCAGGAAAATGCTCCGGCTTTTCAACCTTGAAGAAGCATTCGTCATGGATATCTGTTTAACGGATGAAGGCTGGAAGATTGTTGAAATCAACTGCATCAACAGTTCCGGGTTTTATCCTAACACCAACGTGAAAAGTATCATCAAAGCATTGAATATTTACTTTTCAAATTAAAAAATAAAGCAATGGAACTGACAAAAGATTACTTTTTCTGGACGATATAAGATCTCCGAAAGATGCCTGTTGATATACGAAACAGGAGATTTTTCAAAGAGATGACTGGCATATCGTCCGGAATTATCAGGAATTCGTTGACCGGATTTTGGAAAAAGGGCTGCCGGAAATGATCTCTTTTGACCATGACCTGGCTGATGAACATTATTTGGAACCGAATTCCCGGGAATATGTTGAAAAAACAGGCTACGATTGTGCCAAATGGCTGGTGGAATATTGCATGGATCATTACCTGGACCTGCCGGAATTTTATTGCCATTCCATGAATCCGGTGGGAAAGCAGAATATCGAAAGCCTTTTAAACAATTTTAAAAAACAGTAATGGATATTTTAAAATTTATACAAGAGATAAAAAAACATCTGAAACTCAGTTTTGATGAGGTGGACGGATGGTTTGGGAAAGACAGGAAAACGTTGGACTATCAGCCCTCAAACGGAGGCTGGACAGTCCGGCAGATCCTGGAACATATTTACCTGACGAACTTCTACCTGCTGATCCTTATTGAAAAAGGTTCAAAAAAGACACTCCGGAACTCCGGAGGTCCCGACCTGGATGTTGAAATACGAGATTATGTTTTCGACAGGGAGAAGTTTGAAGAAATAGGGAAGTACGGTGCTTTTGAATGGATCAGGCCCGGACATATGGAACCAAAAGGAGCTATGGAATTGCATGAAATCAGAAGCCTGATTTCTATACAACATCAACAATGTCTGATCTATCTCGAACGGATGAAAAACGGGGAAGGGCTGCTCTGTAAAACCACAATGACGGTGAACGGATTGGGAAAAATTAATGTTTACGAATATATTTATTTCCTGTCGCTTCACACCAAAAGACACCTGACCCAAATGAAAAATAACGAATCAGAAAGGATACGAACAGCAGGATTTGATATTTAGTCTTTTAAAAAATCTTCGATTTTTCTCTTATGTGCTCTAAAAATAGGCACAATAGAGAAAACTTAAAATCTAATGTGACTTATGTGTCAAAAACCTTAGGGTTAAAAAAAACTAAAAAAATGATTTTTAAAACATACAACTCGATAGAAAATGCGTACCAGGCCCGCGTGATCGAACAGATCACGATGCAGGGCTTCGGGGATGAGGTTTTTATCGTGCAGGAAAAGGTTCACGGGGCCAATTTCTCTTTCTTCACCGATGGAAAGGAAATTAAAATCGCCAAAAGGACCGCCTTTATCGAAAAGGAAGAAAAGTTCTTCAATGCCCGTCAGGTGCTGGAACTTTATAAAGGGAAGGTAATTGAAGCATTCGGAAAAGTAAAAAGTCTTTATCCGGAGGTTGAAATGGTAGTCATCTACGGTGAATTGTTCGGCGGCTACAAACACAAAGCGGTAGATCCGGTAAAGGATGCAATAAAAGTACAGAAGGGTATTGAATATGCACCTCATAATGAATTTTATGCGTTCGACATCAAACTGAACGGGACGACTTACCTGGATACGGAAGTCATCAACCGGATTTTTGAGGAGACCGGATTTTTCTATGCAAAAACCCTTTTCCAGGGAACGCTGGAAGAAGCTTTGGATTTCCCTAATGCATTTAATTCCAGAATTCCCGATTGGTTGGGCCTTCCTCAGCTTGAAGACAATAGGTGCGAGGGAACCATTATAAAGACCCTGAAAACCCGGTATTTTGGTAATGGCGCAAGGGTTATTTTGAAAAATAAGAATAAAAAATGGATCGAGAAATCCAAAGTGGTGAGAAAGCAGGAGAAAACAGTTCAGAAGGAGATCCGGTTCGGTGAAGGTTCCCAAAGAATCTGGGAAGAACTTGAGCAATATGTAACCGTTAACCGGCTGAACAACGTCATCAGCAAGATCGGTGAATTCGAACCTAAAATGGCTGGAAAAGTAACCGGACTTTTTGCACAGGACATCCTGGAGGATTTCGGAAAGGATTTCCCGGAAGCTTTCGGCAGCATTGAAAAAGAAGAACAGAAAAGGATCAACAAAAAGCTGAACGCCATCGTCATTGACATGGTGAAAGCAGAATTGTCCGTTCTGAATAATCATTGAAAACGATTGAAAATGAAAAAGATAAGTACATTATTTAAAAAAGATAAACATAATTTAGGACGGGTTGTTAATGAAATCAATCCTGAAAACCTTTGGGTATTTGAAGGTGAAGCAGTAGCGACGCAGAAGTTCGACGGTTCCGCATGCGCGGTCATCAACGGTAAGCTGTTCAAAAGGTACGATGCCAAAAGAGGGAAAACAGCTCCGGAGGGGGCAATCCCATGCCAGGAAGCAGATCCGGTAACCGGACATCATCCGCATTGGGTGGCGTGCGATCCTGCCGCAAAAGAAGACGCTTACTTTTGGGAAGGTTTTCATGCGTTGGCCGTATCAGGTAAGGTGGAAGACGGTACCTACGAGCTGATCGGTGAGAAGGTGCAGGGAAATCCGGAAAACATTAAAGGCCATCGGTTGATAAAGCACGGAAACAAGATCCTCAACCTGGCGAGCCTGGATTTTGAGTGGATCAAAAGCTTTTTAAGCAACCCTGAAAACAATATGGAAGGCATCGTTTTCCATCACACCGCTGATGAAAGAATGTGCAAGATCAGGAAATCCGACTTCGGGATCCGCAGAAAAGCGGTAAAAGAGTACGTTTTTAAATAATTTGAGTTTCGGTAATCGGTTTACCGGAACTTTTTACGTATTTAATCAGCCATGGATTTTTTTCTGGTGCTTATAGAATAATGAACGGTCATCAAAATCTTATTTTCGTAATTAATTGTTATTGAAAAATTAAGGCGCTTGGTTCAGTGAAAAAGTGTATGCTGAGCCTGTCGAAGTAGCTTTGTGAACTTAAAGACAAAATCTTCGTGAACTCCGTGTTAAATGAACCATGAGGATGAATAACAGATCATCAAATAAAAACTAAAAAATGTTACAGGCAGAAATAAAAAGTCTTTTTAAGGAAGACATCAGTATATTAATAAAAGTCCCGAATTCAGCGAAGCATTACCTGTGTGATTGCGGTGAAGCAAGCTTGCTGACGGTAAAAGAAGTGCAATCGGTATCGGCCCTATTCATCAGCCATACCCATATTGACCATTTTTCAAACTTTGACGGCATTTTCAGGCATCAGATCGGGAGCGGGGAAAAAGTCGTGATCTGCGGGCCGAAAAATATCCACCGGCAGATTGAAGCACGGTTGAAATCCTATACCTGGAACCTGATTGATGAAAACGCCATTGAATATGAAATCCGAGAAATTGTTTCAGAACAGGAAATTAAGGTCTATAAAATCCGGCCGCCACACTGGAATCTTGAATTGATTAAAACCCAGGATTTCCTTTTTGAAGATGAATATTTGAATGTCAGCTTTGCCATTCTGGATCACAAGACCGATTCTATTGCTTATCTTTTTAAGGAAAAGGATTCAGTGAGTTTTAATGAAAACGGTTCTAGATTCAAAAAAGGAAAATGGATCAGCGAACTGAAGGCCGCTTTTGAAAGAAGTGAAAACGATAAGGAGATTGAAATCGAAGGAGCGGTTTATCAGGCTTCGGAATTATTCCATTTGCTGACGCTGAATGAAGGTTGCAGACTCGGTGTCATCATGGATCATGCGGCAGACGAAGGCAACTATGAAAAAATAAAAACGGTTTTTGAAAATGCAGACCGGGTGTACATCGAAACCTTCTATAAAGATGAAGACCGGGAATTTGCAAAAACAAATCACCACAGCTATGCTTCGGCTTCCGGATCGATTATGAAAGCATGCGGAGTAAAAGAAGCCATTCCGGTCCATTTTTCAAGAAGGTACACGGAAATCGACCGGCTGGAAATCGAGACGGCTTTTTACAGAGCGTTCGGAAAAGATTGAGCCGGACTGTTTTTAAAGTCGGAAATAATAACTAAAAAATGAATTATGCAATATAAAATACCTTTTCATTTTGATATGGAAACGGCGGATCCTGATGATGCGATGACATTGGCCATTTTAGCAACGCACCCCAGGGTTCATCTTGTCAGTGTCTCCATACATCCGGGAGGGAAGGATCAGATTGGTTTTGTAAGAAAAATACTCAATATTCTGGACCGGGAAGATATCCGGATCGGTGCAGGAACGCCTAAATCGGACGCCCCGCGTGTCTCGGTATTTCACCGGGATTGGGTCGGAGGATTTAAAGATTCGGAAGCAGACGGCCCTGCAGCAGAAATCATGGCTGACACCCTACGTCAGTTTCCGGATAGCACGCTGCTGACAGGAGCAGCCCTTACCAATCCGTATGCCTTGTATGAAACCGGTGTCTTCTTCAACCGTTGGTTCTGTCAGGGAGGTTTCGCCGGGGACAACATCGTCCCGAAAGAGCACCGGATGCAAAAGTTTGATGGGAAAATAACCTGTGCAACTTTTAATCTGAATGGCAATCCGCTGGCCGCTGAGGTACTGTTTTCAATCCCGATGGCCGAAAGGCGTCTGATCAGTAAAAATGTTTGCCATGCTGCGGTCTTCACTAATGCTGATGCTGAAATGCTGATGCCATTCAGAAATCATAATAAGGGGTTGGACCTATTTTTGAAAGCAGTGGAACTGAAAGAGAAAGCCCTTCATGATACGGTAGCTGCTTTACTGGCCATCGATCCTTGCAAATCACTTTGGGCAGAAGTCATTCCTTACCGTACCCGTGGCGAATGGGGTTCTTGGAAAGCGGAAGAAAATTCTGGAAAAAGTCCTTCATTGATTACTACATTCATTCCTGATCTGAAAGATCTTTGGATGTTAATCAAACCTGAAAACTTTTAGAGTAAAAAGTTTTAAAGACAAGCAACATATTAAATCAGCGCGCTAGTATTGTTATTGTCAAGCTGAAAAATTAAGACGAACAGCAGCATTCAACTTGTAAATAAAAAATTAAAAAAAATGAAACCCAATATATTTTTTACGGCAGACCACCATTTCGGTCACGAAAATATCATCAAATTCTCCGAAAGGCCATTTGCGTCCCTGGAAGAGATGAATGAAGAACTTATCAGAAGATGGAATGAAAAAATAGGACCGGATGATACGGTTTATCATTTAGGCGATATCAGCCTGGGCAAATCGGATTTCACGAAAGGGATTTTAGACCGGTTAAACGGAAACATTCATCTCATCAAAGGCAATCACGAAGGGGCGGCACTCACTTATCCCAAACGTTTTGCTTCCATCAGGGATTACCATGAATTAAGGATCGACGAACCGGAAAACGGGAACGGAAAGCAGAAAATCATTCTTTTTCATTACGCGATGCGGACCTGGAACGGCTCCCACCGCGGGGTCTGGCAGCTCTATGGCCATTCCCACGGAACCCTGCCCGATGATGAAGCGGCGCTAAGCTTTGATGTGGGCGTCGATTGCCATAACTTCTATCCCGTTTCTTACGCGGAGGTAAAAGAAATAATGCAGAAGAAAACATGGACTCCGCCGTTTGCCCCGAGAAATTAGAAAATGGAAGCTGGGTGATGGATGCTGGATGCTGGAAAACTTCCGGTGTTCTTCAGCTCATCATCCAGTTATTATATTAACAATCAAAACAGGAGCTCTACAATGGAACCCGGAGTTGAAGGAATCAAGAAACTTCCATCACCCTGCTTCCATCATCCGGCCCAAACACGCAACAATGACAACAAACAATGAAATCATCGTTATCGATCTGGAAGCCACCTGCTGGGAATACGATAAAATCCCGCCCGGCCAGAAAACCGATATTATAGAAATAGGAATCTGTAAACTGGATACCGATACAAAGGTCATCTCCAGTAAGCAGAGCATTTACGTAATTCCCGAAAGATCAAAAATCAGCAGGTTCTGTACGGAGCTCACCGGAATTACGCCAAAACTGATTGAAGAAAGAGGAATCTATTTTGAAGAAGCCTGTGAGAAGATCAGGGCTGAATATCATCCCGAATCGATTGCCTGGGCCGGGTTCGGCGCTTTTGACAAGGAACAGATCGTTGCGCAGTGCGACCATCTGGGCATCGAAAACCCCTTTTCAGAAAATTACATCAACATCATGCACCGCTTCAAAGCCTACAACGGACTGTACAAAATGATGGGCCTGAAAAGAGCCCTGAAAGCCCTGAACATGGATTTCGAGGGAAACCATCACAGCGGGGCCGACGATGCCTACAACGCCGCCCGGATCCTAAGGGAAATGATGGGATAAAAAAGTAGGAAAGCTGGATGCGGGATGCGGGAAATTACAGTAGTGTGGAATGAACACTGGCTTTTATCATTAGCAGGAGGAGAGTAGGGAAGCGGGAAGTTCAAAGAAGTCAAAACATTCAGCTTCCGGCATCCCTCTTCCAGCCAAAGTAGTAATCCGGCAGGAAATAGATTGGAAATCCGGAAGTTTAAGATATAGGCAAACTGCCAGCTTTCATCATCCAGCTAAAACAATTAAATTTTAAACAAATGAAAACAACAGACAATATATTGATTATCGACCTTGAAGCAACGTGCTGGAACGACCGGCCGCCGAGAGGTCAGGAAAGTGAAATCATCGAAATCGGCGTCTGCCTCATGGATGCCGAAACCGGGAAGGTTTCACGCAGCGAAGGCATTTTGGTAAAGCCTCAATTTTCAAAAGTAAGCCCGTTCTGTACGGAACTGACTTCCATTACCCAGCAGATGCTCGATGACGAAGGGATTCTGCTGGAAGATGCCCTCGACATCCTCAGAGCGGAATACGATTCCGAAAACCTCACCTGGGCCAGCTATGGAAACTACGACCTGAATATGCTTCAGAACCAGGCCAGAAGGTTCAAGGTGGATTACCCGCTGAGCGATGACCACATCAATGTGAAAACCTTATTCGGAGAACTGCATCCGACTGTCCGGAAAAGTGTCGGCATGGCCAGAGCACTGGGTGAACTCAAACTCAAACTTGAAGGCACCCACCACCGTGGTGTCGATGACGCCAGGAATATTGCCAAAATTCTGCATTGGTGTCTTCATCGATAAGGTAACAATTTAGAAATCTAAAAATATAATAATTACTCCCTTTTTGAAAGGGAGTTTTTTATTTCCGACCATGTCATGGCGAGGAGCAAAACGACAAAGTAATCTTAATGAAGAACAGATTGCTTCGCTTTCAATTCGCAAAGACAAAAAAATCACATTTTTTTTACAACGCAAAAACATTGCGCAATTCCCTGTTTACTTTGCATCATCAAAATGAAACGTATGAAAAATATTCAGCTTTTATGCAAATCTTGTAGGGTAGGATTGACTGGCATTTTAACTGTTGTTCCCGAATCCTAATTGAAATGGAAGCCGGGATATGACATTCTGGAAGACAAAGAAGCTGTTGTTCATTTAGGTTATAAAAATTCCGTTTTAACAAATCTTGATGATGAAAAATTAATTGACCATTGTGATTCTGGAAGATTTTCAGGTTGTTGCGGAAATTCAGGATCAAGTGGTGTAAATAAGTTGTGTAAAAACGGACATGAAGTAGGAACTGAAAGTTCATATTGCTGTACTTCTAACTATTTACATTTTAGTCTGGATCATATAATAATTAAAGAAATACTTTAAAAAGGTATTTCTGTAAAAATATCAGGCGGGTCTTGTTGGGTGTTTCTGGATAACACCATTGCAGAAGAATTTGTTGAGAAACATGATTTTGTTCTGTTCAACTTGGCTTGAAGGTTTGAGGTTTTCCAAAAAATCTCGTACGATTCTACAGGTTGAAGGTTCGAGTCCTTCTGTCTCTTAAAAAGGGATATAGTTCAAATGGTAGAACAATAGATTTATGCGTGGGTTCGACTCCCACCCTCACTTCAAATGAGGTAGCTCAGTCTGGTTAGAGCACTACACTTTTAATGTAGGTTGAAAATAGACTCAAAATCTATTTTTTATTAGAGTTTTGAATATTCTCATTAAAAAATATTCAGGGAAAAATCCGGGATTTTTTCAGTTGTTGAATCAACATTTTGAAAAAGCCTGTAAGAAAAGATGTTTTCTGAAAATGAAATGGAGACTAAGAATCAATAATTCTTTGGATGAATTTTTTAAAAAGGACGATCGCCTGCGTGAGCGATGGTAACGGATATCCTTTTTTGCTTGCAAAAAAGATAGATGTGAACGTAGCGACCCGAGCTGCTGGTAAAGCCGAAGCGAGGGACACGCCCAAAATCTGAATAATTAGAAACTGAATTTGAAAATAAGATTCTAAGCTCAATGAATTTTTCTGAATTGCTTTTCTTCCGCAGTTTTTGGAAGAAGAGATTCCGGATTTTCTTTTTTAATTGAAATTAATAACTATTTAAAATATAAAACGATGATAAAAAATGTACAGATTAAGGCTTATGAAACGGGTTTGGTTTTCAAAAATGGAAACCTGATTGATATTTTGAAAGAAGGTAATTTCTGGATTTTTGGAAATAAGTCTGTGGAAATTTATGATATGAAATCTCTGTTTAAATCTAATACTGATCTTAATATTTTGTTGAAAAATGAAAGCCTGAAATCTCTATTGGAAGTCGTTGAGGTAAAGGACGGTGAAATCGTTCTGATGTACGAAAACGGAATTTTTAAAGAAGTTCTGCAGGTCGGTCAATATGCATTTTGGAAAGGAATTTCGAACAGGGAATTTCAGAAAGCAGACTTAACGAAAGTGGAAATTACAGAGAAGATTCCCAGAACGATCCTTGAAAATATAAAACTGAAAAATTTTATTAGAAAATTCGTAATCACCAATCAATACAAAGGTCTTTTGCTCATTGACGGAAAGTTAAACAGAATTCTGGAGGCCGGAGCGTATTACTTCTGGAACAACGAAACTTCCATAGAAGTAAAATCGATTGATACCAGGATGCAGCAGATGGAAATCGCCGGTCAGGAATTATTGACCAAAGATAAAGCTATGCTCAGGATCAATTTTTATGTACGCTTTCAGGTGGCAAATATTCAGAAAGCACTGATGGAGAACAAAGAATATGATAAGCAATTATATATTCTGATGCAGCTGGCTTTGCGTGAATTCGTCGGAGCTTTAACATTGGATGAGTTGCTGTTGAAAAAAGATTCCGTAGGAAAAGAAATTCTTGGAAATTTAGGCAGCAAGGCCGATGAATTAGGCTTGAAAGCTTCTGATGCAGGAATAAGAGATGTGATCTTAACAGGTGAAATGAAGGAAATCATGAATCAGGTTTTGATTGCCGAAAAAAAAGCCCAGGCCAACAGCATTATGAGACGTGAAGAAACCGCTTCCACGAGAAGTTTGCTGAATACAGCGAAACTAATGGAAGAAAACGAAGTGCTTTGGAAGCTGAAAGAAATGGAATATATGGAAAAAATCGCCGATAAAATCGGAGATATTACCGTTTCCGGAAACAGCAGCATTGTTGCTCAGTTGAAAGAAATCTTCACAAAATAAAAAACTAGTAACTGTTATTATAGAGGCGGGTTTTGCGAAAGCAAAGCCTGTCTTGTTTTAAAATCAAAAGAGTTCCGAAGGGACGATTTACACCGAAATCGGATGCTAATCCGATTAATAAATTCAACAGTAAGCAATCAAAACAGATTTAAACTTTAAATCTGTTTTCATTTTTCTCCATCCATGCCTCATATGAAACCACGCCCAATTCCGGTTTTCCTTCGCCTTCCAGAACAGAAATAAACTCCAGCTGGTTGCCGTCCGGATCGTTGAAATAAATCGTCAAAGCCGGCATCCAGGCAAAAACCATCGGTTTTTCGCTCCCGTCTTTCAGGAAATTGTAGGGTTTCAGGTTTTTACTTTTCAGAAATTCAGAGGAGAAATTCAGGATATCATCCTTTTCTACGGTAAAGGCAAAATGCCGCGTCTGCAGGTTTTCTTTCTGTTCCCATAAACCCAGCATCGATGTTTTGTTATTGCCGATCCATAAAAAAACGATCGGACGGTTTTCATCCCGGTGCGCAAATTCCAATCCTAAAACTTCCGTATAAAATGCAACTGCTCTTTCCAGGTCGCTTACCTGGAGGTGGGTTTCATACAATCCTTTAATCATCAAATTAATTTTAATAAAACAAAGCTATCAAATACATTGTCAAAAATTTGTATTTCCCAATTCCTTTACATAAAACAGATCATAGACAAATTGTATTCTCTGGTTTATGGTGTCTCCAATGATTAGTGTTATTCGTGTTTATATCAAGAAATAAAAACTTTTTCACAAATAAAGCAACTACGCAAAAACACTGCGCAACAGCTTTCTTACTTTGCATCAGAAATCAGGGAGGAAATGATAATCCTCTGAAATGTTCAACTATAAAAACAGTAACCATGAAATTTAATTTTTTAAGAAAAGAGAATAAAGCAGTGACGAACTATGAAGGTGCCAAGGCATATACGATGACTCCTGCAGAAGAACTCTACAGTGCTGTTGTAACCACAGGATTATCCAACGCAACCTATGAAAAAGGAAATGAAAGACTGGCGAGAATCCAGTCTCTGATTCAGAAAAACGATCCGGAATTCGTGGCCAGGCTGGCCGTTTACGCAAGGAAAGAAATGTACCTGCGTTCGGTGCCTTTGGTTTTGACGACCGAACTGGCAAAGCAGGCGTCCGGTACCGACCTGGTAAGCAGGACGGTAGACGGTGTCATCCAGAGAGCCGATGAAATCACCGAATTGCTGGCCTACTACCAGATGGCCAATGAAAGAACCGGTCTGAAAAAGCTGGACCGGCTTTCCAAACAGATCCAGAAAGGCCTGGTGAAATCCTTTAACCGGTTTGACGAATACCAATTTGCCAAATACAACCGGAAAGCGGAAGTAACCCTGAAAGATGCCCTGTTCCTCGTGCACCCGAAAGCAAAAGATGAAAACCAGCAGGCTATTTTCAATAAAATCGTTAACGATTCGCTGGAAACGCCGTACACCTGGGAAGTGGGGCTTTCCGTACTGGGTCAGACAAAATTTGCCGATGATGCCGAAAGAAAAGCGGCTTTTAAAAACAAATGGGAAGAACTGATCTTCAGCAATAAGCTGGGATACATGGCAACTTTGAGAAACCTGAGGAATATTCTGGAAGCCGGGGTCTCTTCTCAGGCAATGGAAAAAATATGCATATACCTGTCGGATGAAAAAGCCGTGAGGAATTCAAAGCAGCTGCCTTTCAGGTTCCTGGCTGCATACCGTGAACTGAAGGCCGTCTGTTCCCCTTATCTGCCGTCTGTCCTGGAAGCATTGGAAGAAGCAGTAACGGTGAGTTCGAAGAACATCAAAGGGTTCGGTTTCGATACCTCCGTGGTGATTGCGGCCGACGTATCGGGATCGATGCAGCAGCCGGTTTCCCCGAAATCCAAAATCTTGCTGTATGACATCGGCCTGCTGATGTCGATGATGCTGCAGTCGCAGTGCAGCAATGTGATCTCGGGAATGTTCGGCGATACCTGGAAAAGGGTTCCCATGCCTAAAAGCGGGATCCTGAGAAACGTTGATGCTTTCTATAAAAGGGAAGGGGAAGTAGGGTATTCCACCAACGGTTACCTGGTGATCGAAGACCTGTTAAGCAGAAAGGAAAAAACAGGAAAAGTGATGCTCTTCACCGATACCCAGCTTTGGAACAGCAACGGGACCCGGAACTCTTTTGAAGACTCATGGAACCGGTATAAAAAATTCAATCCGGAGGCCAAGCTGTATATTTTCGACCTGGCGGGTTACGGAAAACAGCCGCTCGATGTCAGGAAAAACGATGTCTACCTGATCGCCGGCTGGTCCGACAAAATTTTCGATGTGCTGAATGCTCTCGAAGACCGTAAATCGGCCGTGGAAATGATTAAAAAAGTGGTGCTGTAAAAGGCACTGCTTTTAAATGAATTATAAGTTATAAATGATGGATGATTTCAAGAATTGACTTGATCAGGAGCTTAATCCCGCTTTCCGCTATATCTTTTTCGCCGGGGCTAAGGCCTTTACAGAAAAAGGATGCCGCTGCAATCGGGGCTAGCAATAACTTTAGTATATTTAACAAACCATATAAGCCTACAATAAATATGATTTGTCCGCATTGTTCAACAGTAGTAAAGTTCGATTGGTCGGTGTCTAAAGCTAGACAAATAAATAATGATCAAACTGAAGGTATAGAAATTTTTTTTTGCAGAGTGTCCGCAATGTGATAAGCTGGTAGTTGGTATCCAAGAAGGAAAATTACAATATCATGCTACTACAGGATGTTATTCAATTCATACTTCATTAAGCCATAAAATTATCTATCCAAAGGTTAATGATTTTCAAAATTCAAGTGACAACCGAAAAAGTACCTAGAAGACTATGAAGAAGCTGTAAAAGTACTTTCGGCTAGTCCAAAAGCTTCTGCTGCATTAACAAGAAGATTATTGCAGAATATTTTAAGAGAAGAATTCAATATTTTAGAAAAAAGTTTAGCTAAAGAAATTGAAATCTTTACTAATAAAACAGATATTCCATCACACATTACAGATGCAGTCGATGCAGTAAGACAAATTGGAAATATTGCGGCGCATCCTTCTAAAGATTTAAATTCAGGTGAAATTGTTCCTGTCGAGAGTGGCGAAGCAGAATGGCTTATTGAAGTGATTGAACAGCTTTTTGATTTTGTTTTTATTCAGCCTGAAAAACTTGAGAAAAGAAAACAGGAATTAAATTTAAAATTAGATAAGTTGGAAAAACCTAAAATGAAATAAACTGACCTAGGAAATGCAGGCGTTAAGAAAATAAGCTATACAAACGTTAAGAAAATTCTAGTGTTTGAAGCGCGACATGCAAATAGAAACGAAGGAGAAATATTAAATTCGCGCGAGTTTAGAATTTTTAGAGCGTATAGATTATTTTTAGCCGGAGTTTCCAAGTCTTGAATTTTTGGTTCTTTTGCTTCAAGGCAAAACGAACAAATAAAATTGATCTGAGCTTAAAATAATTTCAACTGCGTAAAAAGAATGCGTACTGAGGCAATAACTTTGCCTCAACAAAAAACAACAACCATGAGAACTTAAAAAAGGCAAGTGTCGTAAAACAGAATTTCTTCGTTTTGGGGATGGCAATGCAGGTTCGAATCCTGCTCCCGGAAGTTCCGGGATGGTGTAAGGGATCACTCCGTCGGTAAGTCTCTGTTTGCTTTTTTACCTTGCTTAAAAAATAACCGGTGCCGTAAGAAAAGAATTCCTTCGATTTCCACTTGAACCAGAGTCTTTTCGCTGCATCGCCCGGTTTATAAAACCAATGTCGTTACCGTAAGAGTTCCATCGTCAAACTTTTAATTTGAGCAGAATTCAAAAACTCTTATAACCTGTTACTTGGTTTTTTTAAATAAATTTTAACTGCGTAAAAAGAAGGTGCGCTGAAGCCCTAATTTTACAGGAAGAAAATACAATAACCATAAAAACTTAAAAAACAACCCAGGCCTTTAGAAAGGGTTGCTTCGACTTTCATTGAAATAAAAACGCTTTCTGAAGATTGTCCGGTTTAAAGTACTTACAGGTGCCGTAGATAAAAGCTACTTCATTTTTTACAAAGGTTCGAATCCTTTCGCCGGAAGGTGTGGCCGAGGGGTTAGGCTGATTTAAAGACCGCTTTTATCATTATTTGCCTTGTAATTTTTGAAGAGTATAAAAATAAAATCAAGTGTCGTTTCAGAATCATACTTCGATATTAACCATTGGGTCGCAGGTTCGATTCCTGCCATCCCTGTTGTAAACGGGATGTAGCTCAGCAGGTAGAGCAAATGACAGAAGATTCTAACAGGGTTACCTTGATTTAAAAACAAAAGAGTGACGTCAGAGAAAACTTACTTCGGTTAATCTTATGATGTTGGTTCGACTCCAGAATAGACCTGAAAGGGTTTATATAAAGGGTTTTCTCGTCTTTTGCCTCTTTTTTAATTGAAAAATTACAGATAAGTGTCGTAGAAAAAGGGTACTTCGTAAATATAACGGTCCTAAGGTAGCATACTTCGGGCAACCGAACGGGTGAAGTTGGGTTAAAAACCAACCGGGCAAAAGTTTTCGTAAGGAAGCGTAAGTCTCTCGCAGATGTAGAATTGCCGGCTCACTGCCCGGAAGGGTAAGAGCGGTGCTCTGAAAAGAGCATCCATTTTCCGTTTTTCACCTTATCTGTATACAATAAACAGGTGCCGTAGAATAGCGTTGCTTCGCTCATCACGACGGGGTCGCGGGTTCAAGTCCCGCCTTTTCCACCATGTAAAACACAAAATCCAAATAGGAAAAGTAGCTCAGTTGGTTAGAGCACGTAATGACGCTTTTCGGTAATTGCCCTGTTGTTTTAAATCTAAAGTGTCGTTAGGGAAAAGATCCTTCGTTACCATTGAGAGGGGAGGAATAGCGCAGCAGATCCTTTCTGCAAGGCTATCCGGTTCGACTCCGGCAGAACGGTGCCCCATTTTTTCTTTTTCCGCCCATTACCTTTACACAAAAAATCCGGTGAACAGTTTCACCGGATTTTTTTTCGGGGCACAGGTCCCGGAATTATTTTTTTGAAGTGATCTTCTGATACTCTTCTTCAAATGTTTTCTTCCATTTAGCAATGGTTGTTCTGCTGATCTTATACTTTTTCGACATATAATTCGTAGAAAGACCGTGTTTTTCCTGGTATTGCAGAAGCTTAAGCATGGTCTTCTTATCATACGTCTTCAGTTTCTGGTTGTTTCTTAAACTTTCCTTGGAAGATTCGAAAACCAGGTCGTTAAACTTCAGGATATCCTCCGTCGTTTTCAGATTCTTAATCAGACGCTGTACTTTGGGGTCTTCCAGTTTTCCGGGATCCCGCTCTTTCAGCATATCACGATAAATTTTCGTATAGTTGGGTCGCATCATACTTTCCGGAATTTAAATTTTTTGAAGCCAACGGTGCAGCGTACTTTTAGGAATGGAATATTCCTCAATGATTTCACTGTGCGTCATCTCACCGGATTGTATTTTCCCGATAATAAAATCCTTAATCTCCTGGGTGTAAATGTTTTTCCTGAAATAAGGAATTTTGTCGGACTTTGGATTTTTAGCTTTATCCACCGCAGAAGGCGGAGAGTAAAGAATGAGGTGGGAACTGTAGATTCTGAAAAAATCATATTCCAGTAATTTCGAGCATCTCAGCAGAAGATCGGTATCCAGAGATTTGCTCTCATATATTTTTTCTACCGCCTCTTCATCTTTTTTAAGAAAGCTGCATACTCTTTCCGGGCTCATTTCCAGTTCATTAACGCGCTCCTTAATAAACTTTCCGATATGTATTTCTTTGTACAACATTATGTATTAATAAATCTAGGTGTTATTCAATCAATTTTCAAATTTAACCACAGGGTTATGTTATTTTCATTTCTTCTAGCTGGCTTTAAAAGTGGGATGGAAATTATGAAGTGTAAATAAATACGACAAAATTCAGATTCCATCTGCAAAAATGCGGTCCGGATACCATCTGTCTTTTGAATCATAAAGAAATCGCATGTTATTTCTGTTTGGCATTACCCGACTTTTCATTTCTACCTACCATCATCCGCCTTCAAACATACTATTCCAACCTTCTTAAAGTATGGATAATAATATATGCTTCCTTAAATTTTTTCCGCGTGCTATGTTTCTTTACAAAGTCAAATATAGAAAAAAATTATATATTTTATCCAAAAAAATGAGTTCGAAATTTAGTCAAACGCGAAAAAGCATTAAAAACAATGATAAATAATCCATATTTGGTGAAAAAAATACAATATCAAAAGATTTACTTAGCAAATTTTTAATCAGCCCGGATAAGAGGTGCCGGCAGATCCAGTTTTTAACACCGTCATACTGTCTATATAAACGGAGAAAACCTGCTGTCTGTATGTAAAATCAGAGCCGGGTTTATCAAAAGTATGGAATAAAATCCAATTCATGATTAACCGCATCTGGATAAATTAATAATTCTTTGATCAAGCAGGAATAAAAAATTGTAGGAAATGAATCTTACTGCTACCTTTGCCGTGCATGAAAAATACCATCGCTCTGTTCGACTTTTCGAAAAAAATCAATTACAAAAATGAGTTGCTGGCTGGCCTAACCGTTGCCATGACCATGATTCCCGAATCGCTTTCCTTTGCCATCCTGGCCGGACTTTCTCCTCTCACGGGATTGTACGCTGCCTTTATGATGGGGCTTGTGACCGCTGTTTTTGGCGGACGTCCCGGAATGGTATCCGGAGGGGCCGGTGCTACCATCGTCGTCCTGATCGCTTTGATCAAGAGCCATGGCGTAGATTACCTTTTTGCCACCGTTATATTGGCCGGGATCCTGCAGGCGATGGTAGGCGTTTTCAAATGGGGGAAATTTGTACGGCTCATTCCGCAGCCCGTGATGTATGGTTTTCTTAATGGTCTTGCCGTTATTATTTTCATGGCTCAGGTTGAGCAGTTTAAGATAGCCGGTGCCGATGGAGTAACCGGCTGGCTGCAGGGTGCCCCTTTGTATATAATGTCCGGACTGGTAGCATTAACGGTGGCTATCGTCTACTTTTTTCCTAAACTCACCAAAGCGGTTCCGGCCTCCCTGGTTGCTATTGTTCTTATTTTTGCCATTGTTTCAGGGTTGGGCATCCCAACCAAAACCGTTGCCGATATCGCCAGCATCAGCGGGAGTCTGCCCCGTTTTCATTTTCCGCAGATCCCTTTTTCCCTGGAAACCTTTCAGGTAATCTTTCCGTATGCCCTGATTATGGCAGGTGTCGGACTTATAGAATCGCTGTTAACCTTATCGATGGTAGATGAAATTACCAATTCCAAAGGAAATGCAAACAAAGAATCGGTAGCCCAGGGGCTTGCCAATATTACCAATGGTTTTTTCGGTGGCATGGGCGGTTGTGCCATGGTTGCCCAGACCCTCGTCAATTTAAATGCCGGTTCCAGAGCCCGCCTTTCCGGAATTATTGCTTCCTTCACCATTTTAATCATCATTCTCGTCGGTGCGCCATTTATTGAAAAGATTCCAATGGCTGCCCTGGTCGGAGTCATGATGGTCGTGGCGATCAGTACTTTTCAGTGGGTTTCCATCAGCATCATCAATAAAATGCCGAAATCCGATATTTTTGTTGGGATGACGGTTGCGCTGGTAACCATTGTTTTACATAATCTGGCCCTGGCCGTTTTGGTAGGGGTGGTGATTTCCGCTCTGGTTTTTGCCTGGGATAATGCCAAAAGAATCCGTGCCCGGAAGCACACCGATGAAAACGGGATTAAATATTACGAAATCTTCGGGCCGCTGTTCTTCGGTTCGGTGACGGCATTTACCGATAAGTTTGATCCTTTGAACGATCCTGAACAGACGGTGATCGATTTTAAAGAAAGCCGTATTGTGGATATGAGTGCCATTGATGCTTTGGACAAATTATCAAAACGGTATGCCCAATACGATAAAAAGCTTCACCTGAAACACCTCAGCGAGGACTGCCGGAAAATGCTGAAAAATGCCGAAGTCGTTATTGAAGTCAATATCCAGGAAGACCCGACGTATAAGGTAATGCCGGAGAAGTGAGAAGCCGGATGCCGGAAGCTGGGTGCTGGAAGTTGATCATAATATAATATACCAGAAAAAATCTTTGATTTTTCTCTTATGTGATCTGAAATATTTTCAGGATATCAATTATACTTCTGTGGCTTATGTGTCATAAAGATCTGATCGTTCCGGCTTTATGATAAAATATCTACGCAAATCCGTGGAAAAATTCACTATTCACCATTGATAATTCATCTATAAAACCCAACAAGGACTGCAAAATAAATTTTACAGCCCTCGTTGTTCAGGTAATTAAGGTATTGACCATGAAATCCGGCACCAAAGCATAGTGCGACAACTTCATGCTGATCGAAGCCCTTCCGCTGGTTAAGGTCCTCAGGTCGGAAATATATCCGAAAGTGGAAGCCAGCGGGACTTCCGCGGTGAAGATCTTCCTTCCTGATTTTTCATCAATCGAAGTGATTACTCCCCTTCGTTTATTGATGTCTGCGGCTACAACACCCGTATATTCCTCAATGCTCAGGATTTCCACCTGCATCACCGGTTCCATTAATTTCGGTCTGCACGCTCTTGCGATGGTCCTGAAACCATCTCTGGCAGCGGCTTCAAAATCCTGCGCATGGGAATCATTGCTGTGCGTCGAGCCATCCAACAGAACAATCTTCATGTTTTCCAGCGGACTGCCACCGATAGGCCCGTTTTCCATAGCTTCACGGAATCCTTTTTCCACGGATGGAATGAATTCGCCGGGGACAGCACCGCCTTTAATCTGATTGATGAATTCCAGACCGGGTTCGTTGTTTTCCCGCGGACCGATTTCAAAGGTGATGTCTGCAAACTGTCCGCTTCCGCCGTTCTGCTTGGAGAGTTTTTCCCGGTGTTTTCTGGTTTCCGTAAAAATCTCCCGGTAAGAAACCTTTGGTGTTCCCTGGTTGATCTCAATGCCGTGGTTCAGACGGATTTTTTCCAGTGTCACTTCAAGATGCAGCTCTCCGAGTCCGCTCAGCAGGGTTTCTCCGGTCTGCGGGTCTCTCTCGACGACCAGAGAAGGGTCTTCTTCCTGGATCTTCGCCAGTATAAGGCCGAACGACTTTTCATCAGCATTGGTCCTCGGCTCGATCGAAACGCGGATCACCGGAGCCGGAATCGTAATGGATTCTAGCAGGACGGCACGTCCGGAAGCAGACAGGGAATCTCCTGTTTTCGCATCTTTAATTCCGGTTAAAGCCACAATATCCCCGGCTTTCCCTTTTTCCACCGGTAAGGTCTTGTCCGACTGCATCTGCAGGATCCTTGAAATCCGGAAATTTTCACCGGTTCTCACATTCTGTACCGTATCGCCGGGCCGGATGCTTCCCGAGTAGATTCTCAGCATGGCCAGTTTCCCCATGTGCTTATCAATGACCACTTTGAAAACCAATCCGGAAAAAGTCCCGTCTTCATTTCTTTCCAGTTCAACGGCATCTCCCGTTCCGGCATCTTTTGCTTTCATAGCAGGCAGCTGGTTTGGAGCCGGAAGATAAGTAACCACGGCATCCAGTAACGGCTGAACCCCTTTGTTTTTAAAAGCCGAACCGCACAGAACGGGAACCAGAGTTCCGGACTGGCAGGTTCTTTTAATGGCATTTAAAATCATTTCTTCCGTAATTCCTGCTTCCGTTTCCATGAACGCCTCAAAGAACGTTTCATCGTATTCTGCCAGGGATTCCATTAATTTCAACCGGTATTCTTCAGCTTCAGCCTGATAATGTCCGGGAATTTCTTTTTCCGCAATGGTTTCCCCGTTTTCATCGGTCCAGTACAGGGCTTTTTGGATAATCAGATCGATCACGCCTTCAAAACGGTCTTCCGCCCCGATCGGAATCTGTAAAGCCAGGGGAACGGCATTCAGCCTGGTCCGGATTTCATTCAGTACGGCAAAGAAATCCGCTCCGGTCCGGTCCATTTTATTGATGAAACAGATTTTGGAAATGCCATGTTTTTCAGCCTGGAACCAGACATTTTCCGTTTGCGGCTGAACCCCTGAAGAAGCACAGAAAACAGCAACCACACTGTCCAGTACTCTTAGGGAACGTTCTACCTCTACGGCGAAATCAATATGCCCCGGCGTATCGATAATATTAATGTTGAAGATGCCATGGCCCTTTTTCCATTGGGTGGAGATGGCTGCGGAAGAAATCGTAATCCCGCGGTTTTTCTCCTGGATGTCTTTATCCATCGTTGTATTCCCTTCATCTACGTTTCCGATTTTATGGATCATACCGGTGTAATAAAGTAGCCGTTCGGTTAAAGTTGTTTTTCCTGCATCGACGTGTGCGATGATCCCTATATTCCGTGTGTTGTATTTCATTTTGTTTGATTTTAAATTGTTGATTTTTTCGCTGCTTTAAAACCGGTAAGACATAGGTGTTTTCTTTCCCTACCTATTAATAAGTGAGATTGAAAATATGTTTTTCCGTTAAAATTTCAGGCAGCTTCCGGTTGGGTGATTGCTGAAAAAAGGGTAGCAAAAAAGACCTATCTGAACAGACAGGCCTTCGTTATATTGTTGTTGTAAAGGTCGATCGTTATTCAGATAAATATTCAGTGCTACCAAAGTACACCGCTCTGATAGGATTGCTTAAAGTGATTATATTTATCATTTTTGTTGACATTATTGATTGTTAACCGGTTGCGAAATTAGTAAATTTTTTTAAAAATCAAAAAGAATTTTAATTTTTTTATGGTAGCGGTAATCCGGAAGGAAATGAAAAAGAAAATCCGCCCTGTTTTAAAGAGCGGATTAATGTATTGATCGCCAGAATTATTCTTTAATGAATTTTAAAGTTTTTACCCCTTCGATTTCCAGAAAATAAATTCCTTTGGAAAGGGCGGATACCTCAATTTTTTCTTTGTCCGAAACCTGTCCTTTGGATAAAAGCCTTCCGGTGGCATCGGTAATGGTATAAGCTTTTGAGCCTTTTACCGGAGCATGAAGTTCGATATAATTTTTAGCCGGATTCGGAGCAATGCTGCCTGAAACCGGTTGTGTTTTTACCTCCTTGGTAGAAAGGGTAGCGCTGTAAAGCTGGTTGATCTCCCCTGCAGAAAGGGCTCTGCTCCATATCCCTACATCGTCTATATTGGCCGCAATGTAACCTCCGCTGATGGCCCTTCCGATATAGATCGGTAAAGCAGCCTGTGTCGTACCGGTATAGGCATTGGTGTTGGTTCCTACCGATACGCCGTTTTTATAAAGCGTCATGCTCTGGTTGTTGTATACCGCAACATAATGGTCCCATTGGGAACCTGCTGCATAAGTCGGGCTGTTTACCCAGGTCCACGAAGCTCCCTGTTTGTTGGTTCCGTAAACAATTTTTGAAGTGTCGGACTGGATCAGCCAGATAAAATTGGAAGAAGCACTGGAGCCGCTCATCATCGCCACTCCGTCGGAAGTTCCTGTTCTGTTGATCCAGAAAGAAATGGAATGGGCTCCGGATTGAGAAAAAGCGAAAGACAGGGCACTGTTGGTCAGATAGCTGCTGGTCCCGTTGAATGAATAAGCGGAATTGGCATTTCCGTACCGGTCGGCGGTAAGGGTGGCACCGTTCACCGTTAAGGTATTGTTATTGCCGCTGGAATCATTGGCGTTCCCGTTAAATCCCCACCAGGCTACCAATCCTGAAGCAGGGACATAGGCCGGCGTTTGTGCGTGAGAGATTCCTGCCATAAGCGCACAGGCTAACAGATAAATTTTTTTCATAAATTATTTATTTTAACACTTCAAATATAAAAATAATAAATGATAAAAATAGAGTATTTGTGGTATTTATAATGTGATTAATTTAATTTTAATGTCTAAAAATTAGATAATAAATATTTAATGGAAATATATTTTGAATAATTATTATCTCTAAATTTATGATAAGCTCTGTCAGTTTTGTTAGATTCTCTCTTCATCGGTATCTTAAATATTCTTAAAAAAAAACAGGGTAAGAGAGAAAATTCTATCTTTGGAGAGAATTGAAACCATTCGTTAAAACTGATGATGAAAAAGCATGAGCCGACTCTCTTTTTCAGGAAAGGCTAAATGAATTTTAACTTGTAACATTTTGAAAACAGATATAGACATCCGCAGTCACTCCCATTTTTCTTTTGATCTGTGGCTTACCTTAATAAAATCTCACCCGGAATTCAAAACAAAAAGAGTGGAACTGTTCGCGTCGTTTTTCGGGGTGGACAAGCCACTGGACGAGGTATCGAAAGTCGTAAAATATTACGATGACCTGTGCAATACCATCAATGAAGTCATTGGCGGGAATGTGGATACTTTCGAGATTTATCTGCTGATTTTAAATGCGCTTGGAATAGACCTGAAGACAATCCGGAAAGATCAGCTGAACGGATTTTACCAGAAAAGCGAGGACTTGTTCCTGGAATACAGGCCTGTGGTGATTTTTGAAAACCTGCACCGGTTTTTCGATGAAATCAAAAGTCAGGGAAAGACCATTAATATCCTCAGCAATACGGGGTTTATCAAAGGCAAAACCATGAGGAAATTCCTGATCGGTGAAAATCTTGACCCCTATATCGATTTCCATGTTTATTCCGATGAGATCAACTGTTCCAAGCCGGATCCGAAGATCTTTCAGGAAGTAAAAAACCTCATCAACAATCCTGAACTGGAACTAAAACAGGTCCTCCATATCGGCGATAATCCGGTAGCCGACTATAAAGGCGCAAAAGATTTCGGCTTCAATGCACACCTTATTACCTACAAAATATAACAATGAACAGAAGATACAGCTTACACCATATTCATTCGGCCGATGAATTTACTTTTTCGCCCGGGGAATACAGTTTTTTTAAATATGGCGATACCACCTATGCTGAGAAATTTGCCAAAGACCTGTTTGAAGGATTTATTTCCGAAAATGAATCTGTTTTAAATACCGATAAAGAAATTGTGGTGCTGCCGAGCCCGTATATGGCGATTCCCACCGCTTCCAATTTCCTCTGCTTTTATTTTAAGAAGCATCTGGATTTCTATCTCTTCCGGAAAGGGAAACGGTCGAGCATCCTTTCAAAAATCAACAGGAACCATACTTATACAACGGATTATGGGAACCTGAGTTTCGAAGACCGTAAAAATTTAATCGCCAACGATACTTATTACCTGGATAAGGATTTTCTTCGGGGAAAACTTTGTATTTTTATAGATGATATTAAAATTACCGGAAGCCACGAGTTTACCGTGAACAAAATCCTGGATGAATACAAGGTGGAAGCCGATTTTTTATTCATGTACTATGCGGAGCTGAAGAATTTCGAACTGGATCCTAAAATTGAAAACTATTTCAATTATTATGCAGTGAAAAATGTTCAGCATATCACCGAAGTCATGGCAAAACCGGGCTTTCAGTTCAATACAAGGATCGTAAAATATATTTTAGGCCTGGATTCAGGTAATTTTGAGTATCTTACGTCTAAAGTAAAAAAAGAGCAGATGAACCGTCTCCTGGAGCTGGCCATCAGCAACAATTATCATTTAATAAAAGAATACGAAAACAATATAAACACTTTAACACAAACCGAACTATATTATGGCTATTAACTTACAGAAAGGACAGAGAGAAAATATAAATGCACCGAAATTCACCGTAGGTTTAGGATGGGACACCAATAATACATCAACGGGAACGGCTTTTGATCTCGATGCCTCTTTATTTTTATTGGGCGAAAACAAGAAGCTGGTTTCCGATAACCACTTTATCTTTTACAATAACCTGGAATCTCCGGATAAGGCCGTAGTCCACTCGGGAGATAACCTGACGGGAGACGGAAACGGAGATGATGAGCAGATCCGGATCGACCTTACTAAAATTGATCCTGCCGTAAAAGAAATCACCGTGGTCGTGACGATCCATGAGGCCGATTCCAGAAGACAGAACTTCGGGCAGGTAAGAAACTCATTTATCCGTATCTTCAATACCGAGACAAACGAAGAAATTTTAAAATACGAGCTGGACGAAGACTTCTCCATAGAGACCGCCGTGGAATTCGGGAGGATCTACAACAGAAACGGGGAATGGAAGTTTGAGGCCGTAGGTTCCGGACAGAGAGAGGGCCTTGAAAAATTTGTAGCAATCTATCAATAATTTACCATGGACAATCAGGAAAATCAACCTATAGATCCGCTTGGATCCATCGAGCCTTTAAAAACATTCGAACCGACGCCGATGGCACCGCCCCCAGGCATGGCAGCACCGGGTACGCCGCCGGCACCTCTTGTAGACCGTGACGGAAACGTCAATCTCACCCAGCTGAAATCCGAAGAGCGCCAGAAATATGAAACCCTGGCCGATTCTATCGACGAAACCAATCCGGGATCGATTGTCAACTTCGGATCAGAGCTTCAGAGAACGCTTTCCAACCAGAGCGACAGCTTCCTGGGAAATGTAAGAAGATCCAATTCCGGGGAAGTAGGAGAGCTCATCAATAATTTGTTGGTCGAGCTGAACTATGTGGATGTTGAAGAATTAAACCAGAATAAATTCAAAAGTTTCTTGAGCAAACTGCCATTCATGAAAAGCGTGATGACGCAGATCGAGAATTTATTTGCCAAATACGATAAGATCATCAACAATATCGATCAGATTGCCTACAAAGTAAACGCAGGAATCATTACTTCCACAAAGGATAATGCCGTTCTGCAGACCATATTTGAAAGCAATGTGAACGCCATCAAACAGATTGAGGAACTTGTGATTATCGGGAACCTGAGGATGGAAAAAGCCGGTGCCGAACTGGCTCACATGGAAGCCAACCCGCAGGAATTCCAGGATTACCAGATCGCTGACAAAAGGGATTTCATCGCAAGACTCGACCGTAGACTGGCCGACCTGAAAGTGGTTCGTCTCATCATGATGCAGTCGCTTCCGCAGATCAGGCTGGTGCAGAACAACAACGTTTCGATTGCCGAAAAGGCACAGACGATCCTTACGACCACACTGCCGCTATGGAAAAACCAGCTTTCACTGGCTGTGGCGATGTACAGGCAGAAGCAGAGCATTGAGATCCAGCAGAAAGTTTCGGCAACCACTGAAGATATCCTGAGGAAGAATGCGGAACGTTTAGGGCAGAACTCCGTGAATGTGGCAAGAGCCAACGAGCAGACCATCGTTTCGGTAGATGTTTTGAGGGAAACAACTTCAAAACTGATCAATACACTGAACGAAGTAAAACAGATCCAGAAGCAGGGTGCCGAAGGACGAAGAAAGCTGGATCAGGATCTGATGACCCTAGAGCACGAACTGAAAGCCAACGTAAGAGGATAACCGCAGCAGCAAGGTGAATGAAGATGCCGTAAATATCATGTCCCAAAGCAAGAGAAGATTAACAAAGCTTAAACTTCTCGCGAATTTTTTTGAAAATGTCGATATCATTTCCATCTACATCAAGACGGATATTATCCACAACCTTTTTCAGGAAAACAAAGGACTGGATTACAGCAGGCTGGAACTTTTTCACCTGCAGTTTACCGACAGCCTGATCGAGCTTTTAACGAAGATCAAAAGGCAGAAGGAAAATGACATGCTGGCGGTAATCAACGAAATGGAGGTCAACAGCAAATACATCTCCGGATTCGAGGAAAAACGGGCAGACGGTTTTGAGACCGACCGGAAAATGTACAGCGGTACTTTTTCCAGTCAGCTGAAAAACCTGTACACCGATCTTACGGAAGATAAATTCCGGCTGAAATGGGATCATATACTGGATTTCCATAAAAAATACGCGGCTGAGTTCTACCGACCGGATGTTGATGAAGAGCTTTTGAAATCCGGGAACTTTCCGGCCTATCAGTATCAGGAGTACCGGATCGAAAGAAAGCTGCTGGGAAGGCTGAATATCCAGAGCTTTAAAGTCCGTTTTGTCTGTGGCTATACAGTTTCCGGTAATGAGTATGAGCTTTTTAAGATCTTCCAGTCCGAAGATTATTTTATCTTCGATGTCGAAGGCCGGAAAATGTATCTGCTGGAGCCTAAAAAGCTGGAGAAACTGGATAGCTCACCCAACGAATCGAATCAGGGAACCATTGTTTATCAGCTCAGAAGAAAAAACGAGCAGCTGGAAGAAACAATGAACGAAAGAAAGAAAGTATTGCCCGAACAGGTGACCGGTGTGCTGAAAGATTACATTAAAAATCTGGAAAATACCGATATCATGAGCAGGATGTTCGACATCAATGAAGAAACGAATATTCTCCGTGCGATGCTGAATTTAAATTTAAATAACAACTAAGCGAAGATCATCGTGATGCTTTGCAAAAAAACAAATTAACAAACTAAACATAAAAAGATGGCTATCAACTTACAAAAAGGTCAGAGAATAAACCTGACCAAGGAAAACGGAACCACGCTTTCACAGGCCTGTGTGGGAATCAACTGGGGCGCAATCGAGAAAAAAGGTTTTTTCGGTGGCGTTAGCAGGGAAGCGGTGGACCTGGACGGAAGCTGTATTTTATATGATGCTAACAAAAATGCTACTGAAATCATTTATTTCGGGAACCTGAAGTCTAAGAACGGAGCCGTAAGACACAGCGGGGACGATTTAACCGGTGACGTAAACGGAAACGACGGACTGGATAATGAGGTAATCACTGTAGATTTCAGCAACCTGGACTCCAATGTAGAGCATGTGGCCCTGGTGCTGAACAGCTACAAAGGTCAGGATTTCGGGACCATTCCTTTTGCTTCCATCAGGATCTATGAAGGAACGCCAACCAACGTAAGGGAGGTTTTCGCTAAATACGATATTGCGAATGACGCTTCTTTCAAAGGGCATGTTGCCATGGTAATGGGTGTTTTCTACAAAAGGAACGGCGAGTGGAAATTCAATGCGATCGGAGATCCGACCGCCGACCGGAAACTGCAGGAAACCATAGAAACGGTAAAACAGAAATATTTATAGAAAAATAAAATCAGCGGAACAGATTAACTGAAAATTATTCTGGTCCCCTGATGGTCATATAATTTAAATGGCAATAGCTGTATGGAAACAGCTGTTGCTTTTATCATATAACAACATAGAGTAAAAGTGGGACAAAATACGAGTATATTGGATCTTCATCCCGGTCTGGTTTGGGGATTCGCGGTAACAGTGGTTATCATGTTGCTCCTCGACTTAGGGGTTTTCAATAAAAAAAGTCATGAGGTTTCTTCCAAGGAAGCCACAATCTGGTCAATTGTATGGATCTCGCTGTCCATGCTTTTCTCCGGGGTAGTCTACTGGGTGTACAACTCAGACCTGGGGCCTGGCAGCCACGAGGTGGCGGTAGAGAAATTTACCCAGTACCAGGCAGCCTACTGGATCGAGAAGGCGCTTTCGGTGGATAACCTGTTTGTTTTCATCCTGGTTTTCGGGTTCTTTAAAGTTCCGAAGTACCTGCACCACAAAGTGCTGTTCTGGGGGATTATCGGGGCATTGATCTTCAGGGCGATTTTCATTTTTGCGGGAGTCGGTTTGATTGATCTGACTTACCTGCCGGAAATGACTATTTTCGGACATCCGGTAAAAATCAACATTGTGATGGCACTATTCGGTTTCTTTCTTGTTTACGCGGGAATCAAATCCTGGGGCGGCGGAGATGATGACGAAGATGAAGACTACAGCAATACGGCAGGAGCACGGCTGATCAAAAGATTCTGGAAAGTCTCCGATAACTACGTTGGCGATAAGTTCTTCACCGTTCAGAACGGAATAAAAATGGCTACGCCGCTTTTGGTCGTGGTGGCCGTTATTGAATTCACCGATGTACTTTTCGCAGTAGATTCCATTCCGGCGATCTTTGCCATTTCCAATGATCCGTTTATCCTGTATACGTCGAATATTTTCGCGATTTTAGGTTTGCGTTCATTGTATTTCCTGTTGGCGAATTTCATTCACATGTTCAGCAAGCTGCCATACGGTCTTGCCGTGATCCTTACGTTCATTGGGGTAAAAATGCTGATTGCGCCGTGGATTCATATTCCGTCTCCGGTATCCTTGGGGATCGTAGGCGGGGTTCTGGTTATCTCGGTGATCCTGTCCCTGATCTTTCCTGATAAAAAGGAAGAAAAAGAAGAACTCGAAGATTGATTTTAATTTAATCGATAAAACAAAAAGGCTTTACCGGAGTGTAGAGCCTTTTTTTGTGCGACAGTCAATAGTGAATTGTCAATGGTCAATTCCTGCGGGTCAATTATTAATCTTAACGTGAATTCGGCTATATCAATATCATATTCAGGTATTTACTTAGTTCAAAAATAAAATCAAAGCTGATTCAGCCAGGATTATGGATAGAATTCCTCCGGGTAAAACGAGTAACAGTTCACGCTTCTGATAGGATTTTATCCTATCCTGTAATAAGCCATCCTTTCGGAATTTTAAAACAATATAAATCAGATCCTGGTTTAATGCTGTTTATTCAGGATTAAATAAGAATTCACCTTATAGAATGGCAAAATGTTTAGTTTGATTATCAAGACCTCCGGATCTATTTTTGACAGGAGAGACTTCCCGCATCCAGCTTCCCTCTTCCAGCCTGTTAACTCCGGTTCTTCTTCGAGTTCACGTTAATCTTAATTACATTTTATAATTGACCCTTCACTTGCAAAGCAAAATTCACTTCTCACTTATTGTATTTCAGAAGCTTATTGATCTTCATTCTCGTCTGCATGGAAATTTTATAGGCGTCTTCACGGAGCTTCTGTAATTTTCCGACCGGTTGGAAGAATATTTTGCTTTCAAAAGGATTGAAAGAAAGCATTTCGTTTTCGCAGGCATACGGATCAAGGAGGTTGCCCTGATCAATTTTTATTTCTCCTATTTTAATGAAAGGGGTATTTTTCCATTCCACATTCAATTGGTTGACCGGCTGATCTTTCAGGTCGTAACAAAGCTGGATCATTACATCAGCGGTAAAAGCATTCGTATTCAGATAGTTTTCCACGGCATCTTTTACTTTCAGCTTTTTTCCGAAATTTTTGGGGACGGACTGAGGTTTCAGCTTGATTTTCATCATATAATCGCCCAGACGGTATACACCCACCGAATGATAATCGAAAGAAAGGAAAAAATCATTCCGCTTTCTCCAGAGCTTAAAAATATTCTTTACAAACGAGCCGGTAAACGTTGATGGAATCACCTTGAGAATCTGCATCATTAACGAAAAGGAACTCCATTTCTTGATGAAAAACCGGTTTACCGAAGTAAACAGTTTCAGAAAGGTACTGACGGAATTGATCGGAAACAATGGGAAATTCACCAGCGGATAATTGGCCACCAATACCCCGTTTTCATCCTTGATCTTTACGGCAAATCCGTAAGCCGGAATGTCTTTTTTACCTCTGATGATTTTGGGGTGGGCATTGGAGAACCGTAAGGTAAGATCGTACTGGCTCTTATCGAAAAACGGTTGTAAATATTCGGGAAGATTACCTGCAATGATAAATTTGCCTTCTGCAACGGCATAGGTTTTAGCGTGAGCATTACGGGTTGCATAACCGACATCACTCACGGAAGACGACTGCTCTACAAAATCGGCAATGCTTTTTTTGTTGATCTCAAGGAGTTCCCGTTCCTCATCAGTCAGCTTATCAAAACGCTTATTGTATTTTAATGGACTTGGCATTTAGTTTTTAAGTCCAATTATAACGCCAACTTTCCGTAAACGTGTTAAGCCAGTATTAAACATATCTGAACTTTACGGGTTTGAAATGTATGGATTGATAATCAGAAGGTTGAAATATCGGAAAATTCAATTTGAAAATATGCTTATTGTTGATGATGCCGGAACTTCCCGTTTCCGGTTTCCATGATCCCGGGTTAAAATCCTATCTTTGTAAAAAATTTAATTATGGGCGTAGCAGATATGTTATTCAAACGTAAAAAAGAGCAGGCAGAAAAAAACCTGAAAGACGGTCAGGAATATATGGCTGAATATGGTAAGAGGGAAAGTGTGGTTGAATTGCCAAGCGGATTGCAGTATGAGATTATTACCGAAGGCGACGGACCGAAACCGGGACCGAGATCTACGGTAAAATGCCATTACCACGGAACCACCATTACTGGGAAAGTATTCGACAGTTCCGTAAAGAGAGGGACGCCGGCTTCATTTCCTTTGAATAAAGTCATCAAAGGATGGACGGAAGCCCTTCAGCTGATGCCGGCAGGCAGTAAGTGGAGACTGATTATTCCACCGCATCTTGCCTACGGAGACCAGCAGATCAGTAAGGAAATCGGTCCGAATTCCACCCTTGTTTTTGAAGTGGAATTACTCGATATTAAATAGGCCATCCTTAAAAATAGCTTAAAAATTTACCCGGATTCCGGGTAAATTTTTTTATTTATGTATCTTAGTCAATGGCTTTACCAGAAGAATTTAATGTAAGCATAAACACAGGATCTGTTGTTCAGGAATTGGAATATGTATTTCGGAACAGATGCGCTTTCCATTGAGTTAAAGAAGTACAAAATGAAAAAACTGTTTTACTTTTTGCCGTTGCTCTGCCTGCTGGCATCCTGCGTTTCAAAGAAAAACCAGGCCATCAAGCAGAATATCCTGACCCTCAGGGACAGCTACTGCAAAGCACCATTCAAATACAATTACGACAATAAATTACCCTCTTATAATTCGGACTCCATCATTGCGGCCAATAAGGAGCTGAAAGGGATTTTCTCCGACCAGAGCATTCTGATCCTCAATGCACTGGATAACCTGGACGAAGTGCATGAAATCATAGATCTTAAAAAAGACTCTTCCTTACAGGCACAGGTAAAAGTATTGCAGCTGAAAACCCGGATCAACAGCAAAATAACGATTGCCCTGACCGAGCTGGACGCTGTAGCTGCTGAATTCGACTGTGAGGGGGAGCGGGTGGCACAGATCGGAAACTATGTGGATAACCTGAACGATTCCAGGAACAACAGGCTCATTCTTTACTCTATTGTAACGGGAGCGGCTGCATCAATAGCCGGAGGAATAGTAAGGAATGACGTATGGAGCAGTGCGATCGACATCGGCGGGGGAGGCCTGGGAGCGGGCTTCGGGCTCGCGACTCTTAATCCTAAAGGCCGGAAGGTGGAATTTATCCATCAAAGAAACCTGCTGAGAGACATCTGGAGAGAAAAGCTGGAATCCCCGAACTTCCCGCCATTTATATGGTATATGTATACCGAGAAGAGGTTTTCAAACAGGGAAAAGCAATCCATTATTTCCAGTATGAAAGAACGCTGGCTGCATTACCAGTTTGATGATGATAAACAAAAAGCGGATCAGTCGGTGATTTTCAGCGACGGCGGTTTTTACCGGTCGCAGGATCTCCATAACCGTGCGGCGATGCTCAACCAGATGCAGTCGGCTACACGAACCATCAACCAGAATATCAATTATCTGCTGCTGGATCTGGACCAATTGATTTTATAATCCTGAAACCGTAAATTTGTGCCAGTTTGATAGTTTATGTCGGAATTAAAAAAAATAAGGGAGCTGAAGAATCTTACCCAGGAAGAGCTGGCTGAAAAATCAGGGCTTTCGGTAAGGACCATTCAACGGATCGAAGCCGGTGTGCAGCCAAAAGGATATACTTTGAAATCACTTGCTTTGAGTCTGGATATTCCTGAAACCGATCTGCGGATTCCTGAAATTCAAATCCGGAAAGAGGCTGAAGTTGAAGAACCTCCCGGAACACCGGAAAAGGAAAAACCCGTTAATTTCACATTGGTGAAGCTCATCAATCTTTCTTCAATTCCTTTTGCGTGGTTTCCGGTGGCCAATGTGCTTCCGCCTTTATTGATCATGCTGTTTACAAAAGAGAAATCCCGGATCGTCAAACAGATCATTTCCCTCCAGATCTTTTTAGCCATTATTTTTCCCGTTATTTTTATGATAGCTGCACTTTTCAAACCGGGACATTCTGTTGTTTTAGCCGTTATGGTTCTGTTGGTCCTGATGAATATGTACATCATATTGCGGAATGCTTATGAAATAGACCGGAAAAAGAAGCTTTTCTATCGGCTGAATTTCAGTATTTTATAAGTTTGTCGTAAAATTGTCGGGTTTTTGTCGGGTTCTGTTTTTTGAAAGGGATTTCATAATTCCGAATCTTTGTCAAAAATTTAGACAATGGCAAAAAGATTCTTTCCGTACATCATGTTCTTCTTATTTTTCTCCGCGAATACAGAGGCTCAGACCGATAAAAATTCAGACTTGTTTTTAGAATTGAAAAAGCAGGACAGCGTGTTTTTTGAAAGGGGCTTCAACAGCTGCGATATGGCATACCTTGAAAAGTCGGTGGATAACGATCTGAAATTTTATCATGATAAAGGCGGCTTTCAGGATAAGAAACTGTTTCTGAAAAGAACCCTGGAAAACATCTGTTCCGATCCTCTTAAAAAACCGGTCCGCAAAGTGGTTCCGGGCAGCCTTGAAGTTTTTCCTCTGTACAGCGATGGGAACCTGTACGGTGCAATACAGACCGGCGAACATCAGTTTTACATCCGCGAACCCCATAAGGAAGACGTTTTGGGCGGCAGGGCAAAATTTACAACAGTCTGGACCAGGAAAGACGGGAACTGGGTGATGAGCGATGTGCTGAGTTATGATCATGGAGGTCCCGGCCATACGGCAATAACAGATCCTCTTGAACAGCTGCTGAAAGACCATAATATTTCTGCATTAGGATTAGGGGTTATTAAAGACGGAAAACTAACACAGGTAAAAGTGTATGGCAACCGGGGCGGAAAAACAACAGCACCTTACAACAGTATTTTTAATGTAGCTTCCCTTACCAAACCGGTCACTGCGCTCACGGTTTTACGTCTCGTAAGCCTGGGAAAATGGAATCTCGACGAACCGATTGATAAATACTGGACCGATCCCGATATTGCAAAAGATCCAAGACATAAAAAACTGACGACCCGGATCATTCTCAGCCACCAGACGGGTTTTCCGAACTGGAGATGGCAGAAACCGGATCACCGGCTACGTTTCGAATTTGATCCAGGATCGAAATATCAATATTCCGGCGAAGGCTATGAATATCTGCGTAAAGCCATGGAAAGTAAATTCCATAAAAGCCTGGAAGAATTGGCGAAAGAGATGGTTTTCGAGCCTGTGGGCATGCACGATACAAGCTATATCTGGAATGGAAAAAAAGATGCCGAAAGAATCGTTACCGGTTATGACAGGGAAGGTAAGCCTTATGACATTGTGAAAAACAATACGCCAAGTGCTGCGGATGACCTGATGACCTCCGTAGAGGATTACAGCCGTTTCCTGATCGCTGTAATGGATAACAAGCTGCTTTCCAAAGAAGTATTTGAAGAAATGAAAACCGCGCAGGTAGAAACCAAAAAGAATAAATATTTCGGGCTTGGTTTTGAGATTTATGAACTGGGAGACGGCGAAATCGCCCTTTCACACGGTGGCACGGATAAAGGTGTAAATACGATTGCCGTATTATTACCGAAAACCAAAAATGGAATAGTAATTTTCACGAATGTTGATGACGGATACAGAATTTATGAGCCCCTGATTAACCAGTACCTGGGTGAAGCGGGAAAAAAAATAGTAAGAATAGAAACTGAATAATTAAAATGTAATAAAATTTGTTACATTAAAATATTTGTTTACCTTTGTCCTGTAATTATCATGAACAATACAAGATTTGCCACGGCGATACATATCATGACCCTATTGGCGGAAAGTCCGCAGGATTGGCTTACCTCCGAATGGATGGCAGGAAGCATCAACATCAATCCTGCAGTAGTCCGTAAAGAATTGAGCGTGTTGAGAGAAGCAGGGTTAATTGTCAGCCGGCAGGGGAAAGAAGGAGGAAGCCGGCTGGCCCGGAATGCAGAGGAAATCTGCATTTCCGAAATTTATCTGGCAGTAAAAAATACGGAGGTCCTGGGTAAAAAAAATAATCATCCGAATCCGGCATGTCCGGTAGGAAAAGAGATCAACGATCATTTAAAAACCTTGTTTTCTGAAACCGATCAGCTGGTGCTGGACTTTTTGGGCAATAAATCCCTTAAAGATTTCTATGATCAGTTCTGATAAAATTTTTTAGCCATAAATGTAACAAGTATTATTACAATTTAATTTAAATAAAAGTTATTATGAAAAAAGTAGCCGTTATCGGAGCCACAGGATTTGTGGGGACGCCATTAGTGAAGGAATTAACCGACCGGGGTTATGAAGTTGAAGCGATCGTAAGGGATGCTTCAAAAGTTAAGCAGAACGAAAAAGTAACTGCCAAAAGCGTGGATGTAAATAAGGTGGACGAACTGGCGGAAGCCTTAAAAGGAAATGACGCAGTAATCAATGCCTTCAATGCAGGATGGACCAACCCGAATTTATATGATGATTTCCTGAATGGTTCGTTGAATATTGAAAAAGCAGTAGAAAAGTCCGGTGTTAAACGATTCATTACCGTCGGTGGGGCGGGAAGCCTGTATATCGATGGGAATCAGCTGGTGGACGGTCCCGATTTTCCTGCCGACATCAAACCGGGAGCCACTGCTGCGAGGGACTATTTAAATAAAATCAAAGAAAACACAACCCTGGACTGGACGTTCTTCAGCCCGGCTATTGAAATGCATCAGGGAACAGCCGGCGTGAGAACCGGAAAATACAGAACGGCGCTGGAAAACCCGGTATTCGATGAAAACGGCAGGAGTGTTCTTTCCGTAGAAGATGTCGCAGTGGTTCTGGCCGATGAACTTGAGCAGAACAACCACATCCGCGAGCGCTTTACCGCAGCATATTAATTTAATTCAACTCAGTAAAAGGATTTTAGCACTGCCCAAGCAGTATTTCCAATAAAAAAAGGATGCTTTTCGGGCATCCTTTTTCCTTTTTATATTTTTGCCATAAGCCATAAGCCATAAGCCATAAGCCATAAGCCATAAGCCATAAGCCATAAGCCATAAGCCATAAGCCATAAGCCATAAGCCATAA
>NZ_BJYJ01000017.1 GCF_007991455.1 Chryseobacterium hagamense
ATAAGCCATAAGCCATAAGCCATAAGCCATAAGCCATAAGCCATAAGCCATAAGCCATAAGCCATAAGCCATAAGCCATAAGCCATAAGCCAGTTACAGATTCATAAACAGCTTCGGATTGACCGGCGTATTGTTTTTGTGCACTTCATAATGAAGATGAGGTCCGGTGGAACGTCCTGAATTTCCGGATTTGGCAATCACTTGTCCTACTTTTACCTTATCGTTTACCTTTGCCACCAATTGGGATAAATGTCCGTACAGCGTGGCCAGTCCGTTTCCGTGGGAAACAATCACACAGTTTCCATAACCGCCTTTCTGTCCGGAGAAAATTACGGTGCCCGCAGCAGTGGCAATTACATCGGAACCGAAGGCAACGGCAATGTCCAGCCCTTTGTGAAACTGCATCTGGTCGGCTTCGGCAGGCGGATTGTTTTTCTCAGCCGGCTTGTCAGTATTAGCAGCAACTGCTTTTGAGGAAGTATTGGCTGTCGCAGGAGCGGGGCCTGAAGAGGCCGCTTTCGGAGTCACCATCACTTTAACTTCCCTTTTATTTCCGTAGCTGTCTGTTACTTCAATGATCTTTTCCACAGGCTCAGCCTTTACTTCAGGAGCGGCAGCGGCTACAACAGCCGGCTTTGCAGTACTACCGGTTTTTACAGCAGCGAAAACGGTTTTAAAAGGAATCGGGTTTTTCCTGACCCCGAAGTTGGAGGAAATATACCCTTCGGTCGGCATTCCCAGCGGCACCTGCAACAGCTTATTCTGAAGGTTCATCAGGTACTGGCTGTACCGGTTGGCCTGCTTGGCAAGATAAACGGAATTCGAAATGCTGTCTTTGCTGAGAATCGTTACTTTTTCGCTCGGAACATCCTTGGATTTAAGGAAAGAATTCAGCTCGGCAACGGTCTGATCCATTAGTGTAAGATCGGTTTTCATCTTTAAATAATCCACACTGTCTTTTTCGGTGTTGATCTTCACAAGGTTTACTTCATAGTTTCTGTCATCTTTCTCGGAATACAGCTTGGCAATGAAAATCCCCTGGGCAAAAACTACTAGCAAAAGGCCTCCCAGAAGCACATTTACGTTCTTTTTACGGCTTAGAAATCTCTTCATTTTTCTTCTCTTAGTCAATTACAAAACGGTTTAAGCCCGCAAATTTAATTAAAAATAAACTTTAAGGCATATTTTTAACAGAACTTTAGGCATCCTGCTAATTAACGGCAGTTTAAATATTTAATTGTGCAGAAGTGTTAATTTAACATAAAATGGATTTTATCATGTCCCTAAACATTTTTCTTCCATCTTTGTTTTAATATATTTGCAGTTCACATTTCTATTATGGCTAAAAAGAAAACCAGTACAGAATCGAATCCGAAAAAAAATAAAAATGACCTTCCGGTAGGGGTGGTAGGAAGCGGAAGTTTCGCTACGGCTATTGTGAAAATGCTGGTGGAAAACTGTAAAGTGGTCCATTGGTGCGTAAGGAATGAGTATGTAAAGGGCGCTATCGAGCAGAGGGGCCATAATCCCACTTACCTTACGGCAGTAAATTTTAACCTTAAAAATTTAAAGCTGACAACAGATATCAATGAACTCGTTTCCGCCTGTGAGGTCGTTGTGCTTGCGACCCCTTCCATTTATCTTTCGGATACGATGGAAAAGATGACGTGTGGCTGTACCGATAAAATTTTCGTTTCCGCCATCAAAGGAATCATTCCTAAAGTGAATGACGTGGTGGCACATTACCTGAGGGATGAATTCAAAATTGGTTTCCGCAACCAGGCAGTGATCGCGGGCCCCTGCCATGCCGAAGAAGTGGCCATGGAAAGGCTTTCCTATCTTACGGTTGCTACGGTAGAAGAGGAGGTTTCCACGAAACTGGTGAATATTTTCAATTCGGATTTTATCAAGATGCATTCCAGCAAGGATCTGCTGGGAAATGAATACAGCGCCATCCTGAAAAATATTTTTGCTATCGGTGCCGGTATTGCCAGCGGCCTGGGCTACGGGGATAACTTTACGGCGGTTTTCGTCTCCAACGCCATCCGTGAAATGGAAACGTTCCTGGAAGCCATTTACGAAGCACCGCGGGATGTGAATGAAAGTGCCTATCTTGGGGACTTACTGGTAACGGCATATTCCCTGTTCTCAAGAAACAGGAATCTCGGAAACCTGATCGGTAAAGGGTATACCGTAAAATCTGCGATCCAGTCGATGAACATGGTCGCGGAGGGATATTACGCTGCCGATTCCATTTACAAAACCTCAAAGGAAAAAGGATTGAAACTTCCGATCGTGGATACCATCTACAGTATCCTCTATGAAGGCAAAAATGCAGAAAAACAATTCAAAAAACTGACGGCCAAGCTGGATTAATGATTTCATCCCATCTGATCTTAAAGAATTGATCGGTTAAAAAAATATTACTTAAAACCTAACAGCGGCTTACCTCAGAATCAGGTACAATCAAATTAACCTGCATGGAATGCCGTCCAATGAAATGCGTGCCATCCATATCAATGCGTCCTGCTTTTTTCATAATATTTAAGTCCTGCTTTAATTATTCCATAATGATTAATCGTTTCAATGGTTAGCTATTGATAATTTCCATTGGAATTGATGGCATAATAAAAACTTGTATTTTCAGGGAAAGTCAGGTGTTAAAATTTAACAAAGACCTGTTGTTTGTTAAAACTTTTCCCGAAATTTGATATAAAATATAGTTTATGTCACAGCTTATCAGCAGAACACCCAAACCCAAATACGATGTGGTTTTAATCGGGGGAGGCATCATGAGTGCCACCCTGGCCACTTTGCTTCATGAATTTGATCCGAATCTTGAAATTGCCATCTTCGAAAGATTAGGCCGGTTTGCCAAGGAGAGTACCTCCGCCTGGAACAATGCAGGAACCGGGCATTCTGCATTTTGTGAACTGAATTATACTCCTGAACAACCCGACGGCTCCATTGATATTTCCAAAGCGGAAAGCATTGCCGAGCAGTTTGAAATCTCCAAGCAGTTCTGGTCTTACCTTGTAACAAAGGGATACGTCAGAAGCCCTAAAGATTTCATCAATTCCTGTCCGCATATGAGCCTGGTCTTCGGGGAGAAGGATGCCGAATATCTGAAAAAGAGACACGATAAAATGTCAGCATCCGTTCTTTTCCAGGGAATGGAATTCACAACGGACCACGATAAACTGAGGGAATGGATTCCTTTAGTGATGCAGAAGAGAAATCAGTCGGAAGTATTGGCCGCAACCAAAATGGATCTGGGGACCGATGTGAACTTCGGAACCCTGACCCGGAAAATGGGACGGCACCTGGTGGAAGATTCCAATGTGGAAGTGTTTCTGTACCATGAAGTAAAAGACATCGATCCGAAAGAAGACGGCACCTGGGAGATGAAGGTGAAAGACCGGATCAATAATCATAAACAGGAGGTGGAAGCAGACTTTGTATTCATCGGAGCAGGAGGGTATGCCCTGCCGTTGCTGGACAGCTCGGATATTGAGGAAAGCGAAGGCTACGGCGGTTTTCCGGTTTCCGGACAATGGCTGGTGACCCACAACCAGGAGCTGGTCGCAAAACACCAGGCGAAGGTTTATACCCAGGCTACGGTGGGCGCTCCGCCCATGTCGGTTCCTCACCTTGACCTGAGAATTATCGATGGTGAAAAAGCGTTGCTGTTCGGGCCGTTTGCCGGATTCTCAACCAAATTTTTAAAAGAAGGAAGCTACCTGGATCTTCCGGAAAGCGTGAATACCAAAAATTTACGGTCCCTGTTCGGGGCGTGGTGGCACAATATTCCTTTGACGAAATACCTGATACAGCAGGTCGCCATGAATAAAGCCCAGCGCATACAGCATCTGAGGGAATTCGTCAAAGATGCCAAAGAAGAAGACTGGGAGCTGAAAGTGGCCGGACAAAGGGTTCAGGTTATCAAAAAAGATCAGAAAGACGGCGGGAAGCTGGAATTCGGAACCGAAGTCGTCGTGAACAGGAAAGGAACAATCGCTTCTTTATTGGGAGCTTCGCCGGGCGCCTCCACTGCCGTTTACGCCATGCTGAATGTCCTGGAAAAATGTTTTCCTGAAAAACTTCACGGCGAATGGAAGGAAAAACTGCTGGAAATGGTACCGTCATACGGCCAGAAATTAGCCGGCAACCCGGAGCTTACCCGGAAAGTAAGGGATTACTCCAAAGAAAAATTAGAACTGGAATATTAAAATGTGAATGGTGAATGGTCAATTGTGAATCAGAAAATTGATATTTGAAGAATAATTGACCGTTCATCATTACCTGTTACTCTTTTATCAATGTCCGAAACCATTGTAAAACCCATTATCGTTAAAGAATTACTGGAATCCCTTCAGGCAAAAGTAGAAGAGGAACAGCAGGTGATTGTGCATTGCTGTTTTCCCGCTGCCCCGTTTCTGGGAAATCTTATCCGGATCTGGCAGTCCACTTACCTTTTCGATAACCAGTCGGAACACCGGAGTAAGCTCATCCATGCAGAAAATATTACCATTTATCCCAACTGGACGCCGGTTCCTTTTATGCGGGATTTCTGGTTTACCCTCGTTTTTTCAGGTTTGCCGAAAGGCTGCAAAAGCTTTGATCTCAAAGAAATAATCCCTGAAGAAGGCGGTTTCTTTGTGGAATCCATCAAGAGGAATTCGTCTGATATCTACCGGGTAAAAATTTCAGAATCCTATATCTAAATTATCAATGATCATTAAACTGATTGACACCAATTCGTCTCTGTCATGAAAGAATACCTGTTTTTGTTCCTGTTCATCCCTTCGCTGTTTTTCTCACAGAAGGTATCTAAAGAAGAATCCGAAATTAAAAAATTTCAGCAGGAGCTGAATGCAGAATACCGTAATCCCAAAGAAACGCCTTTAAGAGGCGATAATTTTACCCATTTTAAAGAACATCCTTTCTTTCCGGTTGATATGAAATACAGGATCGCGGCAAAATTTACAAAAACGGAAAATGCAGAACCTTTTGACCTGCCGACCTCTTCCGGGAAAACAAAAGCGTATAAAGAATATGGAAAAGCCAATTTTATCCTGGATGGGAAATCCTATACACTGACTTTATATCAAAGCCAGGATCTGATCAAACAGAAAAAATACATGAATTATCTGTTCCTCCCGTTCCGTGACGCCACCAATGAAAAGGAAACCTATGGCGGCGGGAAATATATGGATTTAACCATTCCCAAAGGCAATACCGTCATTCTGGATTTTAATAAATCCTACCAGCCGTACTGCGCCTATAATGCGTATGACTATAATTGTCCGGTAGTCCCTGAAGAAAACAGGCTGCCAATTGAAATCCGGGCGGGAGTGATGTACGAAGATATTTATCACCATTAAAAGATGGTCAGACTGCAATTTTTTAAAGACGAAGATTTTTCCGGTGTCGATTATGCACTGGATGAAATCCAGCTGCAGTACACTTCCTCTGCAGCCGATGCGCTCAAAAGAATAGCCGACCGGAATACCGGGCTTGAATTTCCGGTCACGGTTTTCAACAGCGACGTGCCTGCCGGATTTTTCACGCTGGACTTTGGGGAAGATAAAACGGAACTTACCAGTCACCCGGATTCGGTTTTATTACGTTCTTTATCCATTCATCCTGAAATGCAGGGCAAAGGAATAGGAAAATCGGCCATGATCGAAGCAGATGGCTTTGTGCGTGAACATTTCAAAAACTGCCGTGAAATTGTTCTTGCCGTTAACCAAAATAATGTTTCCGCTTACAGGCTTTACGAAAAAGTAGGATACCGGTATACGGGCAAGACAAGAATGGGCAGAAGCGGGCCGCAGTATCTGATGTCTAAAAGTATTTAAACCGATCGGTGAATGGTGAATTTTGCTCCGCAAGTGAATGGTTAATCAAAAATCAGGATAAAATTGATAAGCGTAGCGGATTCACCCGCAGGAACTGACCATTGACCATTCGCCAGCGCAACAAATGTACCCGCAGGAATTCACCATTCACCTCAAAGGAATCGCCGTTTACAATTCTACCAACCATCAAAAGACTGGAACTGATGCCCTTCACCGCAATTCCCCTCCTCCGGAGGGGTGGCGAAAATTCAAAGAATTTTTAACGGGGTGGTTTTTAAATGTGAATCGTCAATGGTGAATTTCGCTCCGCAAGTGAATGGCAATCAAAAATCAGGATAAAATTGATAAGCGTAGCGGATTCACCCGCAGGAACTGACCATTGACCATTCGTCAGCGCAGCATATGTACCCGCAGGAATTCACCATTCACCTCAAAGGAATCGCCGTTTGTAAAAACTTTAATAAATTTTAATCCCTGTTTTTCGGGTTTGGCGTGAAACTTTCTGCTAAATTTGGGTAACATCAAAACATCAATATGGAAATCTCTCTTCACAATCAGGTGGCCATCATTACAGGCGCCTCCAGCGGAATCGGTTCAGGAATTGCAAAATCATTGGGTGCGGCCGGTGCCACAGTTATTGTCAACCATTCTTCGGAACATTCATCGGATGAAGCCAAAGCGGTCTTAAAGGAAATCACCGATGCCGGAGGAAGCGGAATTACCTGGCAGTGCGATGTTTCCAAAGAGGAAGAGGTTATCAGAATGTTCAGTGAAGTTGTTTCACAGTTCGGAACGGTGGATATTCTTGTCAATAACGCCGGGGTCCAGAAAGACGCCAGATTCACCGAAATGACCCTTGATCAGTGGAATACGGTCATCGGCATTAATCTTACGGGACAGTTTTTATGCGCACGGGAAGCAATCAAAGAATTCCTCCGCCGTGGAATCGATACCTCACGCTCGGTGGCCTGTGGTAAAATCATTCACATCAGTTCGGTTCACGAAGTCATTCCATGGGCAGGACACGCCAATTATGCCGCCAGCAAGGGGGCCATCCGCATGCTGATGCAGACTTTGGCCCAGGAATACGGCGCCGACCGGATCCGCGTGAACTCCATTTGCCCGGGCGCCATCCAGACGCCGATCAACAAAGGGGCATGGAGCACACCGGAAGCATTGAATTCGTTAATGACCCTCATTCCTTACAACCGGATCGGTCAGCCTCAGGATATCGGAAACCTGGCGGTATTCCTTGCCAGCGACCAGGCAGACTATATTACCGGGGCCAGCATTTTCATCGATGGCGGAATGACGACTTTCGAAAGCTTTTCTACCGGAGGATAACTTGGGCGCACATTTCCGGCTTTCACTACTCGCTTTTTTGTGCCGTGGCTTGTTCCGGGCTTACAAAAAGAGCTCAGACAGGCCGCTCAATCCGGGGCGCATCTCAGCCTTAAGACAAACACTTGTTTTGCCGTCAGATGAGATGAGAACCAGCGGTAAAACATTCACTTCACCGATGATTATTTATCAATCATCATTCATCACTTCTGACACATGAAAGAAAAACAAAGATTATCCGACGTTACCTGGAAGAAATGGGGGCCTTACGTCAGCAACCGCGAATGGGGTACGGTACGGGAAGACTACAGTCCGGACGGTACAGCCTGGACGTATACCAACCACGATATCGCGGAAGCCAAAACCTACCGTTGGGGCGAAGAAGGAATTTGCGGGATCTGCGACGACTTTCAGAAACTGGTGTTCTCCGTCGGATTCTGGAACAGAAAGGATAAAATCGTGAAGGAACGCTTTTTCGGGCTCGCTAACAAACAGGGCAACCATGGGGAAGATGTGAAGGAATATTTTTATTACCTGGATGGGACCCCCACGCACTCCTATATGAAGATGCTCTATAAATATCCTCAGAACGCTTTCCCGTATGACGATCTGATCCGCATCAATGGCGAACGTTCCCGGCAGGAACCCGAATACGAACTGATCGATACCGGAATCTTTGACCGGAATGAATACTTCGATATTTTTATAGAATATGCCAAGGAAAGTCAGGACGATATCCTGGTAAAACTGACGGTTATTAATAAATCCGGAAAGGAAGCACCGCTGGTGATACTGCCTACCCTGTGGTTTCGGAATACCTGGAGCTGGGGCTATAATGATTACCGGCCACAGATGAATTCCGAAGATGCACAAATTATAAAAATCAACCATAAAGACCTGGAAATTAAAAATTTCTATGCCAGGCAATCTGAAAAAGTACTGTTTTGCGACAATGAAACCAATAACGAAAGGCTTTACCAATCTTCCAACGCTTCGAAATATACCAAAGACGGCATCAACGATTTTGTAATCAACGGCAATTCACAGGCGGTTAATCCTAAAGATTCCGGGACAAAAGCATCGTTTTTTATTGATGAGACTTTTAAGGCCGGAGAAACAAAGGTTTTTGAATTCAGGCTGTCCGACAAAGACCTGAAAGATCCTTTTGCCGATTTTGAGGCTGCTTTCCATTTAAGGCAGCAGGAGGCAGATGAATTCTATGCCGATATCCAGTGCGGCATAAAAACCGATGATGAAAAGCTGGTCCAGCGCCAGGCCTTTGCCGGCATGCTGTGGAACAAAATGTTTTACCATTACAATGTTGAAAAATGGCTGAAAGGCGACCCCGGTGAAATTCCCCCTGCTAAATCCCGTGCAAAAATCCGGAATTCCGAATGGAAGCACCTTAATAATGATCATATCATCTCGATGCCCGATAAATGGGAATATCCCTGGTATGCGACCTGGGACCTGGCTTTCCATACCATCAGCTTTTCACTGATCGACCCTGGTTTTGCCAAGCAACAGCTCAAATTATTCCTTTTTGAATGGTATATGCATCCGAACGGTCAGCTTCCTGCCTACGAATGGGATTTCAGTGATGTGAATCCGCCGGTCCATGCCTGGGCGGTGTTCAGGGTTTTTAAAATCGATGAATACCTGAACCGGAAACCCGATCTTGAATTCCTGGAAAGTGCTTTCCAGAAACTGCTGATGAACTTTACCTGGTGGGTGAACAAAAAGGATCATAACGGGAACAATATCTTCGAAGGCGGATTTCTGGGGCTCGATAACATCGGGGTTTTTGACCGGAATGCACCGCTGCCGGACGGAGAACACCTGGAACAGTCGGACGGTACCAGCTGGATGGCCATGTTTGCCCTGAATATGATGCGGATCGCCCTTGAACTGGCTCTTTACAATACCATTTATGAAGAAATGGCCATGAAATTCTTTGAACATTTCCTGGCGATCGCGAATTCCCTTGACAATATGGGTGAAGAATGTTTCAGCCTCTGGGACGAGCAGGACGAATTCTTTTATGATGCCATTGCTTCAAACGACGGCAACCACATGTACCTGAAATTGCGGACCATCGTAGGGCTGATCCCAATGTTTGCCGTTGAGGTGATTGATGACGAAATGATCGAAAAGCTGCCTAATTTTAAAGCGAGGATGAATTGGGTGCTGGAAAACAAGCCGGAACTGGCAGCCCTGGTTTCCCATTGGGAAGTGAAAGGCGACGAGTCTAAACATTTATTGTCACTTTTGCGGGGCCACCGCCTGAAAAGACTGTTAAGCAGGATGCTGGATCCCAACCAATTCCTTAGCGACTATGGCGTCCGTGCTTTATCGAAGGAATATGAAGAAAATCCTTATACCATGACGGTGAACGGCACGGATTACACCGTAAAATACATGCCTGCGGAAAGCGACAGCGGAATGTTCGGCGGCAACAGCAACTGGCGCGGGCCGATCTGGTTCCCGATCAACTTCTTGATCATTGAAAGCCTGCAGCGGTTTTTCTTTTATTACAGCCCGGATTTCCTGGTGGAGTTTCCTACAGGAAGCGGAAAATATGCCAATCTGGATGAAATTGCAGATGCTTTAAGCCATAGGCTTTCGAAATTATTTTTAATGGATGAAAACGGGAAACGGCCTTTCAACGGGCAGTACCCGAGATTCCAGACCGATCCGGATTTCAAGGATTATATCCTGTTTTATGAATATTTCCATGGCGATAACGGCCGTGGGGCAGGGGCTTCCCACCAAACCGGCTGGACCGGCCTGATTGCCAAAATCCTGATGCCCCGTTTCTCCAAAAAACAGATTGCCGAATCCGAAACCGAAATGCCGGAGGATTCCGGTGCTGAAAAGAAATAACAGGCGTATCTTAATATAGACCTGAAGAGGAAATCAGATCAAACCGATGGAGGAATGAAGCCGGATGCTGGAGGTCGTTGTGTTGTTAGCAAATCGAAGGGATGGATCACCAGGTGAAAACATTTATTACTCTAACGTAAATTAGATTGTATTTGATTTATATTCAGTGATTTAATTAGTTGAAGCTAATTTCGTCTGGATTTTCAAATCGAATGACGCTTTGTAGGTTAATCAATGGTTCCCACTTTTGATAGGGTTTTATCCTATCCTGTAGAAAGCCGTTCCTGCGGGACTTTAAAACAGTACAAATTCTGCCTTTGTTGAAAATGAATCATGGAGGGTTATTAATTCAGAATTAAATAATAACGTCCTCTGTCAGAATGACTAAATATTCAGTTTGATCATCAAGACCTTTGATCCTGTTTTCCACAGGAGAAACTTCCGGTATCCGGCATCCCTCTTCCAGGCTGTTGATCCAATTTCTGCTTAAATAAATAGGGTTGAATTTGCGTTATATCATTCAAAGATCTGCTGGATCACTTCCAGGGAGGCCGGGATTTTAAATTCTGTAATATGATAGTGGTAATAGACCAGCACACTGTCTAAAAAATCTTTACGGAACCTTGCAGGAATTTTCATACGGTAAGGGTCTGCTGCTGTAAGAATGCTTTTCCAGACCGCGGAAATTTCTTCAGTAAACATCTGGTGCATGATTTCTGAAGTAAATGTTCCGGTTTCAGGATCAAGGTACCTGCTGTCATTAACCAGCGGAGCGACCCCCTGGATTTTCAGGATTTTCATGAGCAAGATAAGATGCGACTGGTAATTTCCGTCCTGCAGCTCATCGATAAATTCTTCAAGGCAAAAGAAAATCGTATGGTTCTTATTTTCATGCCGCAGGTTCTGGTTCAGGAAATCCGAAATAAAAAAGACAACGGTATTGCACCGGATGTCCGTATAGATATCATTGCTTTTTACCATTTCGAATTTTGAAATGGTCTGGATGCCGTTCCCTTTTAAAGGGTTCAGGGAAAAGTTGAGTTTGCTTAACGGCAGAAGAAGGGCTTTTTTCTTATTCTTTTTGGTGTATATTCCTTTTAAGAAATAAGACTGAAACCCTTCTTCTTCGGTGAAACAATGCAGTACCGCATCGTTTTCGCCATATTTTATGTAGGATAATAAAAATCCGTTCTGTGAATTCATTAATTTACCACAGCAATTTTTGCCGTTGCCTTATCGCTTCCGTCTTCATTGGTCATCAGCACAAAATAAACCCCGGATGCCACACGCTGCCCCCGCTGATTGTTGAGATCCCATTCGTAATATCCGCCTCTTGCCACCGCCGAATGCACGATATTTCCCGTAGCATCCACGATCCGGATGTTACTCACTTCAGCAAGGCCTTTAATGGTAACTTTTCCTTTAAAATTGGAATAAACCACAGGATTCGGGTAAACCATAACATTTCCGAAATCGGAGGTCACATCCGAAACATCCCCCTGATAGGTTATAATTCCGTCGTAGGAAGCAAAATAAACTTTCCCCGTTTTCTTATCGACTTTGATGTCGGTAATGGTATTGGTCGGGAGCGGGGAATTTTCTTTGGTAAAATGCTTGATGGTCTGCTGGCCGTCTGCCGATAAATAATAAACGCCTCCGCCATCTACAGAAACCCACTTATGGTCGCCGGCATCCACTTCAATCTGCAGGATCTGCCCGTCACGGAAAAGCTCTTCTCCCAACCCGTTCTGCTCAATGATAACCGGTTCTACTTTGGCAGTTGCCGGTGTCTTGATGGCAGTGGCCGCATCGGGAAGTACCCGCAGGCCTATATCGCCACCGATCCAGGCATCTCCGGATTTATCAATGGCTACGGAAAGCGTACCTCCGGAAGTCGCAGCAAAACCGTTAGCCTGGGTTAAAATATATTCCTTATCGTCAGAAGTATTGATGGTCTTTTTGGCATCATAGGCGATAAAATTATTGGTTCTCGGGTTGGGAAGCCAAAGCAGCCCGTCCTGATACAGCGGTTTTTGTGCTGCCCCGAAGTTCTGGGCTGCATTTCTGATCAGGAAATTGTCCGTTGCCCGGTCGTAACCGCCGATGGCCACATACGCCCCGGTAGGCGGTCCGTCATTGGCAAAACCAATGGATACGAATACGTTGTTTACCTCATCAGAAGCAAAGCCCACAGGCCTCATGGTATAAATATCTTCCGTGCCCAGATTGTACCTTTTAACTAAGGTAAAGTCTTTGCTGCCTGCGTCATATTTCATCTTGTAAACCCCGCGGTTGCTGTCAAATGTGTAGTTTGCGAGGAAAACCTCATTGGGGTTTACCGGGTCGGCCATTACATCCAGGACATTGAAGATGTTGGTGTCCGGCTTAAAATAAGAAGGGTGGATCCATTCGGCTCCGTTGAAATAATAAAATCCCGGATTTTTGGTATTGGCTACCGGGGTATTGAACCTGTTTTCCCTTGCTCCGGTAGAAACCAGAATCTGATTATCCCCGTAAACGTTCAGTTTATAGGCAAAATTTAAATACGGGCCGTCCGGCCTGAAGGAGTTTCCGGCTTCATTTTTAATTCCTGACATAATGGTTCCTCCGTATACACTGTTTCCAACTTTAGTAGCGGTGTTACATTCTTCCCCGAAAGTGACATTGTTGTTGAATGTTCCGTTGGTATTGAAAGTATAGATCCTGCTGAGATCGGTTACAATAATACTGCCTGAGGTAACTACCACATCATGCACATTGGTGAATGGCTGGGCAATCGGAACCGGTGTTCCGCCGTTGGACACATAAGCGGTAGTAGCGGACGAAAAACTTAAAACCCCTTCCGAATCGATATGTTTGAATGAACCCGGCATCTCCGTCGTCCATGTGGTATAAACGGGAAAATTGGTATTCATTTCATGGCTTTTTAAGCCGGTATTGGTCACAGCATAGACTTTATTACCGAAAATAGTGGCTTCATTACTAGCTTCGTATAAGCCGCCGGAAAGAAAGAATGCTGAATCTTTAAACTCCTTTTTCCTCAGGTCGAAAATAGAAACTCCGTAACCTACGGAAATCACGGCCAGATCTCCGGTAATGGAAATGTGGCTGATTTTTTTGCTTCCGTTGTAGCCGGTGGCAATAGGAATGTCCACGACATAGGTAATGCCATCCGGCGTAATGACGTCCATCGAGCCGTTTTGGTAGCCTACCAGCCCGGTTTTGGTTTGCGGGTTATAGTCAAAAGCTGAAATCTTCACTTCATGCAGTCCGTTTGCTTTGGACAGCTTGGTAATTTCGCCGGTGGAAATGGTATAATAAAATATTCCGCTTTCCGCCGCTGCAACTATTTTTCCATTATCTTCCTTCATGGCCAGGACGTTATTGTAGGAAAATAAGTCCGCCCATTTTTTTGAAGAAATAGTCTGTGCATTTGCAACGTGCAGGGATGCTAAAATACCAAGAGAAATTAAAGAGAGTTTTTTCATGCTTATGCGATTATGCTGCTGTCGATCACCTGGTTATTCCAGGAAATACGGTTTATGTTTTTATCTGAATCGAAAAAGAAATCGATCCTGCCCAGGAGAAGCCCTGCCCATCCTACCTGGTTGACCAGGACATTTTTACCTGCTCTGTTGGTAAAGGTCTGAGGTTCCGGTAAAAAGGTATGGGTATGTCCCCCGAGGATGAGATCTATATTTTCTGTTTTGGAGGCCAGAATTTTATCATTAAGTTTATCCGGCTCGTCTTCATATTCGTAGCCGATGTGCGAAAGGCAGATCACAAGATCACATTTCTGTTCGTTTTTAAGGAAATGGGAATAGTGCTGCGCGACCTCTACCGGATCCGAATAAACGGTTTCGCCGTATTGCTTTTTTCCTACCAGCCCGTCCAGCTTGATGCCTACGCCGAAAATCCCTACTTTGATCCCGTTTTTATTGAAGATCTTGTAAGGCGACGTTTTACCGTCCAGCACGGTATTTTTAAAATCATAGTTGGAGCAGATAAAAGGGAACTGGGCATTCGGAAGTACTTTCAGGAATCCGTTCAGCCCGTTGTCGAAATCATGGTTTCCCATGGTAGACGCATCGTACTTCATCATAGACATCAGCTTAAACTCCAGTTCTCCCCCGAAAAAATTGAAATAAGGAGTTCCCTGAAAAATATCTCCCGAGTCCAGAAGCAGAAGGTTAGGTTCCTGGCTTCTGATCTGCTGGATCAGGCTGGCCCTTCTGGCAAAACCTCCCTGATTGGGATTCCGGGTATAGCTGGCATCAAAGGGTTCGATCCTGCTGTGCTGGTCGTTGGTATGAAGGATGGTCAGTTTATTGGCGGATTTCAGATCCGCAACCTTCAGTTCTTCGGCCATCATCATATTGGGAGCCAAAGCCATTGCTAAGGTTCCGCCGCTTATTGCTTTTAAAAAACTTTTTCTGTCCATTATTTCTTACCGGTAAAATTTAAACGTACGTCTGCAGGAGCTGACACTTCAGGATTTTTTTTGAAGTAATCGATAAAAAGATCCCTTAGCTTAAGGCCTGTCGGGATCATTTCCCCTTTGGAGAAGAATTTCATATTGTCGCCGCCCAGGGCCAGATAATCGGAGGTGGCAATGTAGTAATCCTGGTTGGGATTTACGGCTTTTCCGTTGATCAGGGTTTTGGTGGGCTGTCCGTTATCGGTCTCAATGTACAAATGGGATACCGGATTGTTTACCTGCCGGTTGGCATAATAATCAAATAATCCCTGAAGGTCGGTCCCCTTCATTTTTACGATAATCACTTCATTTTCAAAAGGCATCACCTCAAATACGCTTTTCAGGAGGATATCGCCCTTGCCGATCGTCGTACGGATTCCGCCGATGTTAATCAGTGCGGCATCGATATTTTTCTGCAGGTTTTTTTTTGCCCATTCGTTGGCCCCGTCGAAGGTATAGTCAGCCAAAAGATTACCGAGATTGCTGTTGTCGCCCTGTTTGGTAAGATCCACACTGGTGTGCGAGATCTTCTGGCTCATCTCCTTATCCAGCTTCTGCTTGTAAGGTGCGATGGTTTTTACAAACGCCTCATCATTCTTCAGCTCATTATTAATAGAAATATTCTTCCGGATCTCCACTTTTCCGAGGTGCATGGAAGGGGCCGTTGAAGCCGTCTTACAGCCGGATAGGGCAGCCAGGGCAATTCCTAATAACAAGAATTTATTTTTCATATACAGCAAATTATCATTACAGGAGGAGCTGCCGGTTTTTTCCGGCGGCGGTTTTATCCTGTTCTTAGTCTATGCAAATATAATTATATGTATAATAAAACATTAGTAATTATTAGAAATTCTTATCGTAAATTATTAAATTTGACAAAAATAATTCTAACAGATGAGCATTTTAAAAGGAGTAGGTGTTGCATTGGTAACGCCCTTTAATGAAGATTTATCCGTGGATTTTGACAGTCTTACCAAACTGGTAGACTACAACATCGAAAACGGAACCAATTATTTAGTGGTGCTGGGGACTACAGCGGAGGCGGCAACGCTTTCTGGAGAGGAAAAGAAGCAGGTAATTGAGCACATCATTAAGGTTAACGGTAAACGTGTTCCCCTGGTTCTGGGAATCGGTGGGAATAATACTCTGGAAGTAAAGAAGCAGATTGAAGAAGCGGACTTATCTGCATTCGAAGCGGTGCTGTCGGTATCCCCTTATTACAATAAACCCAATCAGGAAGGGCTTTACCAGCATTATAAAGCATTGGCATCCACCGGTAAGAATATCATCATTTATAATGTTCCTTCCAGAACCGGACAGAATATTGAGGCAGAAACCACTTTGCGTCTGGCAAAAGAATTTCCGAACTTATTCCTGATCAAGGAAGCGGCTCCGAACATTCTGCAGTATTTCGATATTTTAAGAAAAAAACCGGAAGGCTTTAACCTGGTATCGGGCGATGATGAATATACGCTTCCTGTAACATTGGCCGGCGGAAATGGAGTGATTTCCGTAATTGCCCAGGGATATCCGAAGGAATTCTCGACGATGGTACAGCTGGCTTTTGACGGTAAAGTAAAGGAAGCATACGAAATCCATAATAAGCTGGTAGAAATCACAAGACTTATTTTTGCAGAAGGGAATCCATGCGGAATCAAAGCGGTTCTAACGGAAAAAGGCATTGTGAAAAATTACCTGCGGTTACCGTTGGTTCCTGCATCCGAAAACCTGTATGCCAGAATAAAAGCGGAAATGGCGAACATTTAAAAATCAGAATGTCGGTTTGCTTTGCAGAGCATGGCGAATTTTTCAGGTAATTTTTAAATTAAAAATAAACAGAAAAAGGTGAAAGGTTCAAAGCTTTTCACCTTTTTAATTGAATCTTGTTCTGACTGGAACGGGGGTGCGGAGCCTGTCCAAATACATCAGCAGCCTCGCGGGCAAAATATATTTAAAGAAAATCCCTTCATTAAAAATAAATAATAACATTCAATGAAATTAATAAAGGCTACGGAGAAAGACATTGCCGTAATCCGGGATCTGGCAAGAAAATCCTGGGAACATGCTTATAAAGACATCCTGTCCGGTGAACAGATGGAATATATGCTTTCCACCATGTATTCGGCGGAAGAAATTAAGGATCAGTTGCAGCAGCCACGTTATCATTATTATCTGATTAAAGATGAAAGCAGCGATTCCTACGACGGGTTTATCGGTTATGAGAACGGCTATGAAGAAAAAACAACCAAGCTTCACCGGATTTATCTGGTCCCTGAAAGCAAAGGGAAAGGAGCAGGGAAATACGCCTTGGAATTTTTAAAGGAAAAAACAGCGGACCATGGTGATTTGCGGATTATTCTGAATGTAAACAAATACAATCCGGCAAGGGCTTTTTACGAATCCCAGGGCTTCAGGATCTATGAAGAAGGCGTTTTTGACATCGGAAACGGTTTTGTCATGGATGATTATCTGATGGAATTTATCATAGGAAATCCCGAAGATTAAAATTTTATAAAAATAAATTATAATTCTATAAAAAGGGATATATAAATTTTGTATCTTTGCTGCAGAACCAAATCACGTATAACAATACATTCATATGCTTGGTGCTAAGCTGTTTTTAGCTTTTTATCAGTATATTTTTTTCATCCTTAGTGTTTAAATTCCTGTATTTATCAATAATGCAGGAATTTTTTTTTAACCTATTTCTATGATTTTTATTTCATTAAAACGTGAATACATATTATATTTACAGAAAATTTATTTTTTATACAATGATGAAAATGTATGTAAAATTTGATTTCAATATGCTCTGCAGGAAGGTATTGGAGGATAAGCTCCGGGAACACGGCCTGAAATACCTTATTCTGAATTTCGGAGAAGTGGAATTGTACGAATCCTTCCCAAATAGCCTACACAACAGTTTCAGGAAAAACCTGGAGAATTACGGCATCGAAATTATAGAAAACCAGAAAGCAGCCCTGGTTCAGAAAATAAAGGATGTTATTGCCGGAATGGTGTTCTCCGATGATCCTGTTTCCTTAAAGACATCCGTCTATATTGCTGAAAAGTTAAACCACAGCTATGGCTACCTTTCCAATCTCTTTTCAGAAAATGCCTATATTTCAATTGAAAATTTCATTATCATTCAGAAAGTTGAGTACGCAAAAGAGCTCATTATTGCCAGACAGCATACCCTTACAGAAATTGCCCACCGGCTGAACTATTCCAGTGTTGCTCATCTGAGCGCACAGTTTAAAAAGACCACAGGCATGACGCCATCCCGGTTTCAAAAGATTATACTCAGGAGAAAAGCTGCAGGAGATCCGGCCCGGCCATACGCAAAAGTATGATGAACAAGGAATATCTGAATGTTGCCGTTGCTGATCCCAGGGAAGAAGTGCACGTTCTGTTTAAAAATGCATTTCAGGAAATGAAAATGGAGATCCGGGTTCATTCATTTCATTCGGGGAACGATCTGTCAGACCATATGGAAAATAAGCTCGGAACCGTTCCTGATGTTCTGTTTTTGAGATATGATTTTCCTGATGATGATGCGATGGAATGCTTACAAAGAATGAAAGCAGATCCGGAATTCGATCCTGTAATAACGGTAATGTATGCTTCAGCAATACCGCCGGAAGAAGAAGAGTATATTTTTGTATGCGGTGCCCATGTAGTGATGCAGCAGCCTGATACCGGCACAGATCTTAAGAAAGTACTCACCGAATTCATGATCATCTGCTGGCAGTTTCACACCTCGGGATTGAGCAGGAATAATTTTATCATGAAAGTGTGAAAAAAAGAGGTTAATTATTTTGCGGTTAAGATTATTGTATTATCTTTGTGTCATAATATTCACAGAATAGTGATAATTTATACAAGAAGTTTCCGGAAATTTTTATAATTTTCAGGCTTTCAGATTGCAGGAAATTAGTTTCGCTAACGAAACTGCATATATTAATCACAATGTTAGTTTAAACAAAATGAATTATAACATTTCCAATTAAAAGCGCAGGAGATCTTTAAACAAAACGGTACAATCATGAAAACTTGAATATAGTCTGAAGGCCAGATATTTATTTATTAACCTTCGGCGAAATATCAGTTAGTTTTTATAATAACAAGTTGGAACGTAATTCATTTTGTTTTTATTTGATAAAGCTCAGACCAATCACATCAAAATAAATATTTTCTCATCAGATCACAAAATGTTAAAGTAATTATCATCGAAGTAAAGTAATTTCTTCAAATAACAGTTTTATAAGGGGGACCGCATAAAGACCAAGTCTTTGTGCGGTTTTTTTATGAGATTTTACTCCATTTGTTTTTACCTTTATAATTCCTCAGGTAATAATTTTTAATGATCTGATGTTCCGGCCTGGTGAGTAAAGGGTCGGCTTCCAGGATTTTTTCAACGGTATTCTTCGTCGTCCTGATGATTGCCGAATCATTCACCAGATCCAGTTTTTTAAAATCGACAACCCCGCTTTGCTGGGTTCCCAGGATGTCTCCGGGACCGCGGAGCTGCATATCAACTTCAGAAATCTTAAAGCCGTCGGTACTTTCCACCATCGTCCTGATGCGGGTCCTGCTGTCTTTTGATAATTTATCGGAAGTCATGAGAATGCAGTAGCTCTGTTCCGCACCGCGCCCTACGCGTCCGCGCAGCTGGTGAAGCTGTGAGAGACCGAACCTTTCCGAACTTTCGATCACCATCACCGAAGCATTCGGAACATTTACCCCGACCTCAATAACCGTAGTCGCCACCATAATCTGGGCATTGCCGGAAGCGAAGTATGTCATGGCAGCATCTTTTTCGTCCGGTTTCATTTTCCCGTGAAGCATTGTCGTATTGTATTTTGAAAAATTATCCATGATGTTTTCCATGCCTTCCATCAGGTTCCTGTAATCCAGGGTTTCGGATTCTTCAATCAACGGGTATACAAAATAGATCTGACGCCCTTTCCGGATTTCCTCACGGCAGAAATCGTAGACATAAGCCCGGTCTTTTTCCTTCCGGTGTGCCGTGATAATCGGTTTCCGTCCTACAGGCAGTTCATCGATTACCGAGACGTCAAGGTCTGAGTAAAAGCTCATGGCGAGAGTCCGCGGGATCGGAGTGGCCGTCATCACCAGGATATGCGGCGGGATTTTATTCTTTGCCCAGAGTTTTGCGCGCTGTGCCACACCAAAGCGGTGCTGCTCATCAATAATGGCGAGCCCCAGGTTTTTAAATTTAACCTTATCTTCCAGGATTGCATGCGTTCCGACCAGGATGGATAGTTCGCCGGATTCCAGTTCGGCGTGAATCACATTGCGCTCGGATTTTTTACTCGAACCCGTTAAAAGCCGGACCCTGACTTCCGTGTTTTCCAGAAGCTCCTTAATGCCGTTATAATGCTGCTGGGCCAGAATTTCCGTCGGGGCCATGATGCAGCTCTGGAAACCGTTGTCCCTGGCGATCAGCATGGTAAGGAGAGCGACCATGGTTTTACCTGAGCCCACATCTCCCTGCAGCAGCCTGTTCATCTGGATCGGACGTTTCATATCCATACGGATTTCCTTCAGTACCCGTTTCTGGGCCCCCGTAAGTTCAAACGGAAGGTGATTTTCATAAAAATCATTGAAATAATTTCCGATTACCGGAAAAGGATTCCCGGCGGTGTGGGTTTTATGGTGCAGTTTCTTCAGCGCGAATCCCAGCTGGAAAAAGAACGATTCTTCAAATTTCAAACGGTAATTGGCCATCTCAAAATGTTCCATATCCTTCGGGAAATGGATGTTGAGATAAGTATGCTGCCTCGATAAAAACTTAAATGCTTTCATCAGGTAGTCCGGAAAATTCTCATGGATCAGATTGGGGATTTCCCTGCAGATATTTTTGATCACCACCTGAAAGAATCTTTGGTTCAGTCCTCGTTTGGTTAATTTTTCCGAGCTTGGATAAATGGGCCTCAGCCGTTTTTCCGTATCCTTCTTTTCTTCCGCTTCAATCTCCGGATGCGGCATGGAAAACTGGTGGTTGAAAACATTGACCTTTCCGAAAATATACACCTCCTGGTTTACCGGAAGCTGTTCTTTCAGCCACTTTGAATACTGGAACCACACAAGATCCATCGATCCGGTATCGTCATTGAATCTGGCCGAAAGTCTTTTGATTTTTCCGGTCTGGATTTCCTGGATGTTCGTAATTCTTCCCTTCAGCTGCACATCGGTGCTTAGGTCGCTCAGTTCGCCGATCTTGTGCACCTTGCTTTTATCCAGGTAGCGGATGGGAAAAAAATTCAGAAGATCGTCCACCGTGGAAATCCCCAGCACACTTTTGATGAGCTTGGCTTTTTCGGGACCGATCCCTTTCACATATTCTATGGAAGTTTCTAACGTCATTTTAAGAAGCCACGAATTTCGGGAAAAATTGGAAATTAAAAAAGACTTTCGGGTCCGAAAGTCTCTGTATGCTTTAATCTTTTATTTTAGATTTAAACTTCTTCTGGTAATCTTCCCACTGTTCCCGGGAACGGATTTTTTTAAAAAGATCCTTTGAGATGAATTCCAGATAAGGTTCCAGCTCTTTGGCAGAAAGTTCGCCCTGGAGGATGGTAATCGGACTGCCTTTTTCATCAAGAAAGACCGTACTCGGGACTGCTGCCACATTCATAAATTGGGTAAATTCATGCAGCGAGTTCCGCCCTTTCCGATGTTCCGTGTTTTCATTGGAAAACTTCCTTCCGAAGATCTCAATGGTTTTCTTTTCTTCGGCATTAAACTTTACGGGATAATAATTTTCGTTTAAAATATCGGCAATCACCTGATGGCCGTAGGTCTTTTTATCCATGATTTTACACGGGCCGCACCAGTCCGCATAAAAGTCGATCAGTATTTTTTTAGGGTTTTCCTTCTGGGCTTTAAGCGCTTCTTCGATCGTCATCCATTTTACCTGTGCAAAAACGGAAGTCATCAGAAACAGGCAAAAGATGCCGATTATCTTCTTCATGATTTGGTATATTAAGTAAAAGTAAGCATTTACCGGATGCTATTTCACATCCTGCATCAATTTTTTTACAAGAGGTGAAATGATAATTAAGACCACTCCCGCAATTACCGCATATAATCCCAATTGTTTGTATCCGTCGGTATACGTAATCAGAGCATCATAATTGGTAGAACCCTCTTTCGCTGTAGCCAGACCTGCACCGATAATTCCTGCAACATACTGACCATAAGCGGAAGCCAGGAACCACATCCCCATCATCATTCCCTGAAGGTTTTTGGTGGAGAGTTTCGTCATGATCGACAGACCGATAGGCGACAGGCAGAGTTCCCCTAAAGTGATGACCAGCAATGCAATAGTGAAAAAGTTAAGTGAAGTAATTCCCTGCAGGTTGGCGAAAAATTTTGTCGCAAATAAAATATAGTAGCCCAGACCAAGGAATATGAACCCGAGCCCGAATTTGATGATCGTATTCGGCTCAATTTTTCTTTTATTCATCCAGATCCACAAAAGACCGATCAGCGGCGCGAGGAAAATGATAAAGAATGCCCCTCCGGAATTGTTGACGCCGTTCGGATCAAGACCTAATAAATCTTTATTTAAATTTTTAGCAGCGAAAATACTGAGAGAACCGCCGCTCTGCTCGTAAATTCCCCAGAATAAAATCGAGAACAGAATGAAAACCAGCGCTGCCCAGAGTTTTTTACGCTCCGAAGGGGTTACCTTGGACATTTCATAAAATAAATAGATCAGGGTTAAAGGTCCTACGGTCCACATGAAATAATCGGTATACTCTGTTTTGGCCACCATCACCATAATGACCGGGACAAAGATCAATGATAAAGCGTAAACGCCGTATTCTATCCATTTCGGGATAGGAGCCGATTTTATTTCATTTTCAGGATGTCCCGGCTGAAGCCCGATCGGTCCCAATTTTTTTTGAGTAAAGACGAAATTGATTAAGCTTATCACCATAACAACAGCCGCAAGTCCGAAAGCAACATTCCATTGTAAAGCCTCAGGAATGACTTTCGCTAAAATCTCACCTTTTCCGATGGCAATGCAAAGGTATCCTCCAAGAAGAGCTCCAAGGTTAATTCCTGCATAAAAAAGGGAAAACCCTGCGTCTGCTCTTGAATCGTTGGGTTTGTACAGCTGGCCGACCATGGATGAAATATTCGGTTTGAAAAAGCCGGTACCTACCACTGTGAAAGCAATGCCCAGAAAGAAGAATTTGTGAGGATCCGCCGCAAGAATCAGGCTTCCGATAATCATCAGGAGCCCGCCCCAGAACAGGGATTTCCTGAATCCTAAAATCTTATCGGCAAACAAGCCACCGATAAAAGTAAAGGCGTATACAAAGGCCTGGGTAGCCCCGTATTGGAGATTAGCTTCGCTTTCGTGGAAATTAAGCTGGGAGATCATAAAGAAAACCAGCATTCCCCTCATTCCGTAGAAGCAGAAACGTTCCCACATTTCAGAAAAGAAAAGGCTCCAGATCTGCTTTGGGTATTTCCCTTTAAAATCCTGTATTTCGTCTAAAGTTAAATTCATAATGGTATGATGGAGTTTTTAATTAAAAGTTGGATGGTCATCCTGATCCGGTTCGAAACAGATGCGTTCCTGATTGATAAGCGCTTTAAAATTTTATATAAGTTCAATGATTTGCTTACTGGATTAATTTTCCGGGCTTCAGTGGTTCAGAATGGATTCATTGATGTAATAATTGATTTTTTCTGAATCATTAATCTTAATTAATAATCGGTAATGTGTCCAGCTCAATTCGTGACGCAATGCGTCAACAATTGGAAATACCATGTAAAACTTACGCATATTGGAAAGATTGGTATCGTCAAACCCTTTTCCGAATTCCAGCGTCAGCTTTCCTGATAGGTTTCTCAGGGTATATTTTCCGTATGCAGCGCGTTCTTTTCCTTTCCGCTCATCTTCAACAATCAGTTTCGCGGTCTGCCAATAGGTGAGGAGCAGGGTAGAATTGGCCATGCGGAATACTTTCTCGCGCGACCGGATCACCATCTCCTTTATCGACTGGAATAAAAAGTCCTCAGAAATTTCCATCTTACGAAAATAAAAAAAACCTCTGACTTGGCAGAGGTTTACAGTATATTTTATTTTAATGCAGATCAGTTTACACCGTGCATCATTTTCTTCAGAATCGGTGAAATTAATGCCAGAATTACGGCTGCAATTCCACAAAGTACAACAAATACCATGAAGAATTCAAACAGATTGTGGATTTCAAATCCTGCAAAAGTAGGATTTTCCAAAGGCAGCTGTGCTTTTTCAAAAGCGGCAACCTGCTCAGGGTTTAAGGTTACTTTCTTATCCAGAACATCCTGTAGGTTTATCCCGATTTCCTGTGCTTTGGAAAACTTATCTCCCGTAGCCGGAATCAGTGCTCCCAATGAACCTGCCAAAGCATATCCTGCAGCATTTGAAATGAAGAACACCCCGTACAATAATGAAGCGAATCTTTTCGGAGCCAGTTTACCTACCAAAGATAAACCGATCGGCGAAAGGCAAAGCTCACCACAGGTCTGAATGAAATATAATAACATTAACCATTTGATGGCCAATAATCCTGAGTTTCCAAGATCTTTTACATTATGCGCAATGATGAAGTAACTTAAAGCGATCAGGGCAAGACCCATCGCCTGCTTCATCGGAGAAACCGGCTCTTTTCCTTTTGCTCTTAATTTATCCCAGATCAAACTGAAAGGAACGGCCAGGGCAACAACGAAGATCCCATTGAAGATCTGTACCATCGAAGGCGGCATATTCCATCCCAGGATGTTTCTGTCGGTCTGGTTATCCGCAATAAAGGTCAGGGAAGAACCTGCCTGCTCAAAAGCTGCCCAGAAGAAAATGATAAAGAAGGATACGATATAGATTACCCAGATTCTCTGTCTTTCGATCTTGTTCTCTGCAGAACTCATGATCAGGAATGCCAGAGAAATACCGGCCGCATAAATGAAGGGATAGATAATTCCTTTGATCAGCTGGCCCATCTCAACTGCTTTGAAACCAAATTCCCCGACAAGGAGATATCTGAAAGCAAAGAATAAAATAACAAACAATCCTCCGGTGATCCCCAATGCAGTTCCCGAGAACTTGGCCGTCTGGGTTTCCCCCTCCTCAAAGTCTTCACTGGTATTATTTTTCGGTAGTCCGCCGATAGGTCTTCCTTCCGGGGTAACTACATATTTATTTTTAAGAATAAAGAAAGTAATGGTACCGATTACCATAGCTATGGAAGCGGCAAGGAATCCCCATTTAAAGGCGAATATATCTCTTACGCCGGTAGTGGCATCTTTCACATCCCCAACATACGGACAGATGAACTGGCCCAGGAACGCCCCGATGTTGATCCCCATATAGAAGATGGTAAACGCAGAATCCAGCTTAGATTTTTCCTGCTTCGGGTAAAGACTTCCCACCATGGAGGAAATATTCGGCTTGAAGAATCCATTACCGAAAATGATAATAAACAAAGCCAGCCACATAAAGGTTTTTGCACTGTCCAGGCTTCCTGAAAACGTTGAAGCACTGATGAAAAGCAGGAACTGCCCGATGGCCATCAGAGATCCTCCGATCAGGATGGCATTTCTGTTACCGATGTATTTGTCGGCAATAAAGCCTCCCAAAAGCGGGGTAAGATAACATAAGGCAAGGAATCCGCCATAGATGATTGCAGCATCCGCTTCTTTGATCAACAGGGAATTTACCATAAAGAGCGTCAGAAGGGCTCTCATCCCGTAAAAATTGAAACGCTCCCACATTTCGGTTCCGAAAAGCACCCATAATCCTTTTGGATGTTTGGAACCTTTATTCTCTACAAATTCATCCTGTTTCGGACTTAATGCATCAATATTATCCATTTTCTATTGTTAATTTTTGTTAAGACTGACAAATATAGTTTTTTTTGTGTTTTCGGCAAGGCTTTAATTTTATAATTCAATAAAAAAGCTGCATAACGGATATGCAGCCTGATTTCTATATAAAAAACAGCAGTTAGTGCCCTTTTTCCTTCATGATTGTATTGAGTCTTTTAAGCATCGATACCCCCAGAAGCGTGGCAAAGATCAGTAAAGCGAAATTCACCAGGAAATAATTCATCTTATTGTCATAGCTGTACCAGGTGCTTGCCAGAATTCCTGAAAGCTTGTTTCCTACCGAGTTGGCCAAAAAGAATCCGCCCATCATCAGGGCCGTAATTCTCGCAGGAGAAAGTTTAGAAACGAAAGACAATCCCATTGGGGACAGGCACAATTCGCCGATGGTGATGACGCCGTAACCCGCAACCAGCCACCATGGTGAAACTTTTACCGCACCGTTGTCTCCGGCCCAGACGGCTAATACCATGACCAGACAGGACAGTGCGGAAATGAAAAGTCCGAGAACAATTTTCGTCGGCGTCAGCGGTTCTTTTCCTCTTTTTCTCAGCATTGCCCAGAAACCGACGATTACCGGCGTCAGAGCGATGACCCAGAATGGATTGATCGACTGAAATAACTCGGTGTTGTATAAGTAGACCTTCTTTGCCGGATTATTTTCTAAATCGGCCCGCTGTTCAGGGGTAATATTTTTAAAATACACATCTTTTCCCTGTACCTTAACCGCTTTGCCGTCTTCATCTTTCTGCGACTGGAACTGGTCATCGTAAACCGGGACTTCTTTGTCTTCATAGCTTTTCCCGTCTACCATATAAATGTTTTCCAGCGGTTTTTCCATCGAAGCCGGAACACTCCGGTCGGTATAATAATTCGCCCATCTCGTTAAAGCGGTGCCATTCTGTTTGAAAACCGCCCAGAAAAACATGCTGATCATGAAAACCGACAGCAGTGCCCCGATGGATGATTTTTCTTCCGGTTTCGCTTTGAAATATAAGGAAGCATAAAAGTAAATCACCGGGATACAGGCAAAGATGAAGGCATCGGTACTGTCGCTGCCGAAGATGTTTCCGGGAATAACCCAGCCGATAATTCCCGCAATAATAGCCGGTAAGAAAACTTTAAGCATAATTTCGGAAAGTTTGGTGTCCCCTTCCTGCACGGGCTTCATCGTTGCCGCGTGGAGATAATGTTTTCTGCCGATGGTAAAAATAACCAGTCCGACGAGCATCCCGACTCCGGCGGTAATAAACGCTTCGCCCCAGCCGAATTTATTCCGCATAAAAGCAGCGATGATGTTACAGATAAATGCCCCGATATTGATTCCCATATAGAAAATGTTATACCCGGAATCTTTATTGGCCTTATAAGGCTCTTCGGAATATAAATTCCCCAGTAAAGTGGAGATGGTAGGCTTGAAAAATCCGTTTCCGATAATAATCAGAGCCAGGGAAGAATAAAATAATGTCAGGTCCTTGAAAACCCCCATCCCGATGTATCCGGCAGCCATGAGGACACCTCCGATGTAGATGGATTTGATATATCCAAGCACCCGGTCGGCCAGGAATCCGCCGATGAAAGGTGTCAGATAAGTAAGTGCAATATAAGTCCCGAAAATATCGTCCGCCGTTTTATCGGGAAGGCCGAGGCCACCTTTGATGCCCGCCGGTTCGATGACGTACAGTACAAAAATTCCGAGAATCAGGTAATAGCCGAAACGCTCCCACATTTCCGTAAAGAAGAGGAAAGGCAGTCCCTTAGGATGTTTGGTCTTCATAGGTTCAAATTTCAAATTTCACAAATATAAAATTTTAAAAATAATAATCGGATGTTATTAACTTGGGTAAAGAGATGAAAAATGGAAATTACAATGAATGAAATAAAAGTAAATCTTAAATCACTGCCTGAAAGTTTTTTACGGAGAAGTAAATGATTTTATTGATTTTCTGAAAGACAAACATCGTAGGGCAAATTCAAATGAAATTCCCGAGTGGCAAAAAGAAGAGGTGATGAGAAGAGCGGAATATGCCCGGAACAATCCTCAGACTTTTGTTTCCGGATCTGAAATGAATGATTATCTGAAAGATGAAGACTGAATTGATTTACAGCCATTTGTAAAAAGCGATCTAAAAGAAATATACGACTGGTATAGAAAAATTGATAAAAAGCTATGGAATAAATTTAAAGAAGAATTTCAATCAGAGGTTAATTTTAACGTGAATTCAACCGTATAAAATTCATATTCAGTCGATTAATTCAAAAATAAAATTGAGGCTTATTCGGTCGGGATTTTAAATAATACACGGTTTATGCTTCTGACATGATTTTATCCTATCCTGTACTAAGCCGTCCTTTCAGGACTTTAAAAACAGGAGAAATCACTCCCTGATTGAAAAAAAAGGCAGGTTACTCAGGATTGAATAAGAACTCCTCTGATAAAGCGGTAACTGATTTAGTTTGATGATCAGGATTTTTGATCCTATGTCTGACAAAAGAAACTTCCGGCATCCAGCTTCCCTCTTCCAGCCTATATTGACGGTTTGTACCTCGAATTCACGTTAATTTTATTAAAGAAATCCCTTGACTTTTGGAATTAAATATGACCGTCACAGGATTTTTTTAAAAGAAATTTCCTTATGGGATTCATTTTACTTATGATGAACAGAATATCATCGAAATATACTCGGTCTTCCGCACTTCCAGAAACCCGGAACAGTGGAACAACAGAAAGTAAAAACCCGGATTTCTCATTGAAGTCCGGGTTTTATTTATGATTAAATTGATCTGAAATTACAGATTCTCCAGAATAAAATCCGTCATTTTCTGATACAGCTGAGGCCTGGTCTGGCCGCCGTAAATGCCGTGGTTCTTATCCGGATAGGCCATGAAGTCAAACTGTTTTTTGTTTTGAATCAGTGCTTCAGAGAACTCCATGGAATTCTGGAAGTGAACGTTATCATCCGCCGTTCCGTGGATCAGCAGAAATTTTCCCTTCAGTAAATTCGCATATTCGGTAGGTGAGTTTTTATCGTATCCGTCCGGGTTTTCCTGTGGTGTTCTCATGAACCTTTCCGTATAAACCGAGTCATAATATCTCCAGTTGGTCACCGGTGCTACGGCGATTCCCATCTTAAAGACATCGGCACCTTTGGTCATCGCAAGGCTCGTCATATATCCTCCGAAACTCCATCCGAACATTCCGATCCTGGTTTTGTCAATGTACGGCTGGTTCCCCAACCATTTGGCTGCGGTAATCTGGTCCTCAATTTCATACTTTCCAAGATCCATATAAGTTACTTTCTTGAATTTGGCACCTTTGTATCCGGTTCCCCGTCCGTCTACACAGGCCACCACATACCCTTTCTGGGCCAGCATTTCAAACCAGATCCCGTTTCCGTTGTCCCATGAATTGGAAACCTGCTGGGATCCCGGCCCTGAATACTGGAACATGAACAAAGGATATTTGTTGTTTTTATCAAAATTTTTAGGTTTGATAATCCAGGCGTTCATCTGGTCTCCGACTGCGTTCGGAATGGTAATGAACTCTTTTTCCACAAAGCTGTCAGCTTTTAATTTCTGAAGCTGGGCCTCATTGTTCTGAAGCTCTTTTACCACCTTCCCGTTTCCGTCCTTCAAGATAAAAGTATACGGTTTTGCAGCCGTGGAAGAAGTTTCTATAAAATAATTATAGTTTTTACTGAAACTGGCGGCGTTATTTCCCTCCGCATTGGAGATCAGCTGGCTCTTTCCGCTTTCGATATTTACCTTGGAAACCACTTTGTTGATGCTCCCTTTTTCAGTAGTCTGAACGTAGATTTCTTTCGACTTCGGATTGTAACCGTAATAATCGGTTACTTCCCAGTTTCCTGTGGTAATCTGCTTTTTCAGCTTGCCGTCTTTATCGTACCAGTACAGATGGCGGTTGCCGTCCCTTTCGGAGGCCCAAAGGAAAGAATCGTCTTCCAGAAATTCAAGGGTCGGGCTGTCGGTGTCGATCCATTTATCGTCGGTTTCGGTAAATAATTTCTGCACCGCTCCGGTTTTGGTATTCACTTTTAAGATGTCTGAAGCATTCTGTATCCTTCCGGAAGTGATCAGGACGATCTCATCCGCTTTGGCGGTCTGGAATACATTCGGAATATAATAATTTTTAAATGCTCCTAAATTCAACGGCATTGTTTTCCCACTGTCCAGACGGTACAACTGCGCGGAAACAACCGAATTCTTTTCTCCTGCTTTAGGATATTTGTAACGCATCTCAGTAGGGTAGAGGGTTTTTCCGTAAATAGGAATATAGATTTCGGGAACCTGGCTTTCATCTGATTTTACAAAAACAATCGCATCGGAATTTTTTGTCCATTCATACTGTCTGGCGTGCCCGAACTCCTCTTCATACACCCAGTCTGCCAACCCGTTAAGAATGGAATTTTTCTTTCCGTCTGTAGTGACCTGGGTAATTTTTCCTGTATTCAGGTCCTGATAGAACAGATTGTTGTCTGCAATAAAAGCCACTTTGGTGGCATCCGGGGAAAACCTCGGCTCCTGTAGGGTATTCCCTTTATTCAGGCTCATTACCTTTCCGGACTTCAGGTCTTTCACTTCAAATTTACCTAAGAAGGAATGCCGGTAAATCGGCTGGCTTTCTTTCAGCAGAAGGATCTTGGATTCGTCGTCCGAGAATTCATAGCTTTCAAACTGTCCGTCTACAATATTTCCTTCTTTCTGAGAGGTCTTGTAGGAATATTTGGCAATACCGCCCTGTTCGATGACGAGGTAGTTTTCACCGTTTTTCATGGACGTAATCCCGGCAATGCCTTTTCCGCGGTAATATCCTGAGTATATTTTGTCTAAAGTAATTTCCTGGGCAGATATGCTTTGAAATGCTGCAGCTATGGTAAGGGTAAGTAAGAATTTTTTCATTTCTAATTTTAAAGAATTCAAATATAATAATTTTATAAGTGTCTGAAAAAAGCATTTTGTGACAAGTCCTTTGGCAAAAAAATTGAATAGATTTAAAAACATTAAAATCAAATAATCATTATGGAAAAGAATGCTTACGATCAGGAACTGAACCGTTACGAATTTGAGGATCAGATATTATATACCGGTTTTTCAAGCTATCAGGATGCTGAAGAATATGCGCAGAACAAAGGCGGGAAGTTGGTGGAAGTGGGATTCAGGGATGGAAATGATAATCCTGAGATTACAACAGAAGGTGGGTTGCTCGAAAAAAAAATGCACTATTTTGTAGATGCAGGGGATGAATACCAGTTCATTCATTCTTCAGACCCGGGATTCAGGGAATATGCAGACGAACTGCAGAAAATAAAAGCGAAACAGCTTCAGTCCCCGCCGGATGAGCGTTATATTGCTAATTTTGAAATTGAAAATACGGAAGATCCTATTGTGGTTATTAAAAACGGCCATTTTGAATCGGTTACTTCCAGGGAACGTTCAAAATACCTGAAGCAGGCACACGTCTACGAAATTGCGGTTTCTTTACCAAAATCTTAAAATCATTATATCATGGGCAAGACAAAATATTCAGAGAAAGCTCAGGACAAAGTAGGAAAGGTCATGCACGAATTCAAGGAAGGGAAGCTGAAATCTTCTTCCGGCGATAAAGTGACAAGCAGAAAACAGGCTGTAGCCATCGGTATTTCTGAAGCAAAGGAAAAAGGTTTAAAAGTACCTAAAAAGAAAAAAGATTAATCAATTATTATTAAAAAGCTGTTTTACTGAAGTAGGGCAGCTTTTTTTGGAACATGTATAAATTTCATGATGGACAGCCAAAATTAATATACCTGTAATAAGAAGTGACGCTGTTTTGAATATATTTGCGGAAAATTAGCAAGACTGAACCTCCTTATTTCAGGATTGTATGAGGCATTTCAAAAAGATATATTCAGACTACAGGCACCAGGTGTATTTCTTTGTCAGAAAGTATATTTCCGGACCGGAAGATATTGAAGATGTGGTGCAGGAAATTTTTATTCATTTATGGAAATACGATGCACAGCTCCAGAAATCCGGGCATCCGGAATCTGTGATCTTCCGTACCGCCAAACAGGAAATTGCCAACTTTTACAGGAAAAACAAAATGATCTTTGCTTCGGATCCTGAGATTATAGCAGGTCTGGAAGAAACACAGGAAGAAGCAGATATTTTCTGGAAAGAAGAAAATCTTATCAAAATCGAACGTCTGCTTCATGAGCTCCCTGCTCGGAATAAAGACCTTTTACTCAGAAATAAACTCGAAAATGTAAGTTACGTAAAGCTGGCGGAAGAGAACAACCTGTCTAAAACGGCCGTTGAAAAGCGCATCAATAAAGCCCTGGCCTATATCCGCAGCAACCTCAGTCTATTTTAAGCTACTGTTAACGACTATGAACAAATTATTAAATCCGCTTTCTGAAGGTGGATATTTTTTGATCCCTGCGTAATTACTATTAGAAAGTCATCTATGGATCAATTTGAAAAAACCTGGAACGAGGTAAAACGAGAAAACCGGCGGATCGATAAGGAAACCGACCGCAGGCTCCGGGAAAATATAGAACGCATGACCTATGGCCGGTATAAGAAGAAGAGAATGGTCTACCGGGCAGCTGCCGTGCTTGTTCCTTTGCTGGGATTGATATTTTTCTATCGAACCGTTTCAGATCAGACAGGCATAGAAAATACTGTTGTGCTGAAAACCGGAAACGAAATAAAAACCTTCAGGCTCTCCGATGGAAGTACCGTTACCATGCAGCCGTACAGTAAGCTCACCCTGGATAAAAATCATTTTGGTAAAGCTGAAAGACCGGTGGGGTTTGAAGGGAAAGCTTTTTTTGATATTGCCAAAGATAAAAGCAAACCGTTCCGGATTGATGCCCATGGTTTTAAAGTACAGGTATTGGGAACCAGGTTTTTCCTGGATCAGAAGTCCGCCGATCAATCGGTAGCCCTGAAAGAGGGCAAGGTAAAGATAGAACGCAGGGGAAAAATCACTTTCCTGCTTCCGGATGAAACCTGGGTAAGCGACGCTTCCAAAAGGGAGCATCATTATTACGGTGCTTCCAGGGTAAAGACCTTTGCCTTCAACGGTGCGCATTATGAGGAAGCCATCCGCCGTCTTGAGGAGACTTATCACGTCCAAATCCAATATCCGGACCGGTACCGCAAAGAAAAGGTGCAGGGTTCATTCACAGGAAACCTGAATGAAGTGCTGGCCATTGTAAGTTATCCTTTCAACCTGAAGACTGAAAAAATAAGTGATCAACAAATTATTTTAAAATAAAATGCACCGGTAATTGGAGTTACCGATGCCATCAATCAGTAAGAATCTAACAAACTAATTTTTTACAAATCTATGAAAAAAACGGCAATCAGCATTGCGGTACTGGGAGTTTTATGCCTGTCGGAAACGGCATTCGCAGCGGCTCCGGCAGACGTTCGGCAATCTGTTTATTCCGCGCGTATACCGCTGGCAAAGGTATTTGAGAGACTGGAAAAGACAACGAAAATGCAGTTCTTTTATTCGGCTTCTGATCTTGAAGGGATCCTGGTGGACGACCGGGAACTGAATTACAGCTCTTTGCAGGCAGCACTCGGTTATCTTAAAAAAAAATATTCCGTTGATTTTATGATCCGGAATAATACCGTAACGGTGAAAAGAACAATGGCAGTTTCCGCTGAAAAGAAACTGTTTCCGGCACGTCAGAATCTGGTAAAGCAGGATACTCTTTCTCCCAGAGAGAAAAACATCGATGAGGTGGTGATGGTGGGTTACGGAAAGCAGAACAGGAAAGATATTTCAGGATCTATTTCGTCGATCGATGAAAAACAGATGAAAGGTGTGGCCTCCGGAAATTTCGGGGATATGATTGCCGGAAAAGCTACCGGGATCCAGATCACTCAGGCCAATGCCAGTCCCGGAGCTTCACCTACCATAAGAGTCCGGGGAATCGGGACACTTACGGCAGGATCCAACCCGCTGATTGTAGTCGACGGTTTTCCGCTCACGGAAGGCACCAACCTCAACTCAATAGATCCCAATTCCATTGCGAAAATCGATATCCTTAAAGATGCGGCTTCGTCGGCGATTTACGGTTCCAGAGGAGCCAACGGAGTCATCCTGATCGAGACCAAACAGGGAAAGAAGGGAAAAATGGAAGTCAGTCTTGATTCGTATTATGGAATTCAGACGAGAAGCGACCGGGCAAAATTTGTAGATGCCTATGATATGGCGGTCTTTATGAAAGAATCGCGGGATAACAATTACCTTTCCAAAGGATCCAACAGAAGCATATCCGATGATACGGCAACCCGAAAAAGCAAAGGAGCTTCCCTCAGGGAACTGATTCCCGATTATCTGAAACCTTATCTTGAGAGGCAGCCGGGACTTACCAATACCGACTGGTACAATACGGTTCTGAAGCCGGCGCCGATCAGCCAGACTACTTTTACGGTAACAGGCGGCGGCGATAAAAGCAGATATGCCTTTACCGGAAGTTATCTCAATCAGAAGGGCATTGTTATCGGTTCGGATTATGAAAAATATTCAACCAATGTGAATCTGTCTACGGATCTTAGCGACAGGCTTAAAATCGGAGTGTCGATTACCCCTTCTTTTTCCCGGGGAAGCATCCTGGATATGGTTTCCGGAGGAAGAAGTTATAATCCGCTTGCTATGGCTACCACGATGTATCCCTTCTTTTCGCCGTATGATGCAAACGGCAATCTGAATATTTCCGAACAGATCCGGATGAACACTCCTACGGATGGTGCACTGGTTGAGAACCCGGTAGCGATGGTTCAGATGACCAACAGGAAATATACGTTATTCAAAACATTCGGAAATGTATATGCCCAGCTGAATTTCCTTAAGGATTTTAATTACAAATTTTCAATAGGCGGAGATTACAGCAATTATGAATACAATTTCTTCGATCCTTCTACGGTAGGCTCATACCGGTCTGCCGCCCCGGATATCACCGTGGCCGGCAGAACAGATTATATCCGGAAAAATTACCTGGTAGAAAACCTGCTAACTTTCGATAAAAAAGTAGGGAGCCATACCTTTAATGCCATTGCAGGGCAGTCTTATCAGCAGGAAAACAACAATCAGCTGCTGGTGGAGGCTACGGGATTTCCCGATAACAGCATCACCAATATCGCCGGCGGATCCTCTTTTAAAAATACGCTTTCGCAGTACAAATGGACTTTGATTTCTTATTTCAGCAGGCTTTCCTACAGCTTTGGCAATAAATACAATTTCATGGCGTCGTACCGCAGAGACGGATCGTCGAGATTCGGGATCAATTCCAAATGGGGCGATTTCTATGCGCTTTCTTTAGGCTGGACCTTAAGCAACGAAAGCTTTTTCCCGAAAAATAAGTTTATTGATCCGGTAAAGCTCCGGTACAGCAAGGGCAGTAACGGAAACAACCAGATTCCTAATTTCGGGGCCTTGTCGCTGATGGCGGAAGAGAATTATATTTTTACCGGTGCGCTGGCTTCGGGATACCGGGCATCCACGGCTCCCAACCCGAATATTTCCTGGGAAAAATCAAAATCTGACAACTTCGGGATCGATTTCTCATTATTCAGGCATTTTTTGAATGTGTCCGCAGATTATTATATTCTGATAAGAGATGGATTATTGCTGGACGTTCCGGTTCCCGAACAGTCAGGATACAGCAAATCACTGCAAAATATCGGAAAAGTACGGAACCGGGGACTTGAAATCCAGCTTTCAACGAAACCACTGCATATCGGACAGGATTTTGAGTATTCCAATAACCTCAGCTTTTCATCCAATACCAATAAAGTACTTGCTTTGGCTAATGGTCAGGATCAGATTATTGCCGGAGCCAATAATTTTGCGGTTACCAAAGTCGGCGGCTCCATAGCGGAAATGTATGGCTATAATATCACCGGAGTCTACACTTCCCAGCAACAGATCGACAGCACGCCGCATATTACCGGAACACTGGTAGGGGACTACATCATGGAAGACCTTAACGGCGACGGAAAAATCGACAGCAATGACAAAAAAAGTTTCGGCTCCGGCATCCCAAAATATATTCTGGGTTTCTCGAATACTTTTAAATATAAAAATTTTGAAGTCAATTTCATGCTGTACAGCGAACTGGGAAAAAAGGTATACAACGGCGATCTGGTAAGCATTACGGAGGCCGGGGAAGGCTTTGGGGTTCCCAGCCAGTATTATTTTGATCACCGGTATAATGCCGTGAGTAATCCCGGAGGTTCCTTAGCCATGCCGAATATGAATTTTTCAAACAACCGGAAAGAAGCCAGGACTTCCAACATCTTTTTTATGAACGGAGATTACCTCAGGCTGAGATCCCTGAAACTTGCTTACAATCTTCCTGCAAGTATTACCGAAAGCTTAAAGATCAGGTCGGCCCAGATTTATTTTATGGGGAATAATCTGTTGACCTTTACTTCCTACAGAGGGCAGAATATTGATGCCACCACCGATAATGTCCTCACGCAGGGCTATGACAGTGCCTATTATCCCGTAACCAGAGTCCTTTCTTTCGGAATGAATTTTAAATTTTAATACCTATGAAAAAAATACTTACCCCACTCATTTTACTGTTTTTTTTGCAATCCTGTTCTTCGGATTTGCTGAACACCAATCCGGAAGCAACCAAGGTGACTTCCCAGTTCTATGCCGATGCCTCACAGATCGAGCAGGGAGTCAATGCCGTTTACGGGACCCTGCAATACACCGGGCAATACCAGCAGGCCATGCTGGTAATCGGGGAAATCCCGTCGGACAATACATTTGATGAAGTCCCGGCCAATGACTCATTTACCTACGGTGAACTTGATTTTTTCACCATTCAGCCCAACAATACCCTGCTTGCCAGTACCTGGAAAGACCATTACATCGGGATTCAGCAGGTGAATATTATCCTGAACAGGATCGACGGGATCCAGGATATGCCCCAGGCAACCAAAAATTACAGGATCGGAGAATTGAAATTTTTACGTGCCTTAATGTATTTCAATCTGGTCAGGGTATTCGGAGATGTTCCTCTGGTCACCAAAGAAACCACGAATGTTAATGATTATTTCGGCCAGAGCCGCACGCCGGCTTCCGAGATCTACCCCTTCATTGAAAAAGAACTGAAAGAGGCCATTCCGCTTTTGCCACCGTCGCAGGCCCAGAAAGGGCGGGTTACAAAAGGCGCTGCGCTCGGAATTTTAGGAAAGGTACTAATTACTGAAAATAAGCATCAGGAAGCTTTATCCTATCTTCTGCAGGTTGAAGGACTTGGGTACAGCCTTCTTCCGGATGTAACTAAAGTTTTTGATGTAACCAATAAAAACAATTCCGAAATTATTTTCGATGTCCAGTTTGCTTCAGGAGTAAACGGCAGTACCGAAGGAAGCCCTGCTTTTCAGCTGTTCAGTCCGTCCGGAACGGTAGCCGGTGCTAAAGGGCACAATCTTCCTACCAAAGAAATATACAATCTGTATACAACGGGTGATCAGAGAAAATCAGCTTATATCGGCCTTACGGGCAACGGTATTCCCTACAGCAAAAAACTGGTTAAGCCGGATTCCAAATATCCCATTAATGACGGAAGCAGCAATATCGTGGTTCTTCGCCTTGCCGATGTTTATCTGATGATGGCGGAATGTTATGCAAAGGCCAATGATTTTACGAATGCCAATCTTTATCTGAATAAAATTAAGACCAGAGCAGGGGTTGCCAGTGTGAATCTCACTTCCCAGCAGACTCTTTTTGCCGAGATTGATAAGGAAAGAAGACTGGAGCTGATAGGCGAAGGACACCGTTGGTTTGATCTGGTAAGAACGGGAAAAGCCGTTCAGGTTATGGCCCAGCATTTCGCGGTAACACCCGGATACAGCACAGCAAAAATTGATCAGCATAACCTTCTGATGCCGGTGCCGCAGGGGCAGATCAATACAGATCCGGCGATTAAACAAAACCCGGGATATTAATTAAGCTATGAAAAATATATTTTTAAGTCAGAAAACGGCAGTTTTCCTGTTGCTGCTGGTTTTCTCATCAGCTTTTTCGCAGACCAATTATTTCAAAAAAGAAATTCCGTCCGGAAAAATCCTGGTTGCCGCTCATCGCGGAGACTGGAGAAACTATCCTGAGAACTCCATCAAAGCCATTGAAGGAGCCATTAAAATGGGAGTGGATATCGTGGAAATAGATCTCCATAAGACCAGAGACGGCCATCTGATTGTGATGCATGATTCCAGACTTGAGCGGACAACCAACGGAAAAGGGGAAATTGCTGAAACCAATCTGGAAGATATCAGGAAGCTCTTTCTTAAAAACGGGGCCAATATGATAACCCGGGAAAAAGTACCTACCTTAGAAGAAGTCCTCAATTTCATCAGAGGAAAAAGGATCATGCTGAACCTCGACAAATCATGGAATTTCCTGGATGAGGTGAAAGCAATGACCGATAAAACCGGAACCACCGAACAGATCATTCTGAAAGGCAATAAGAGCGCGGCAGAACTTAAAAAAGAGGTGGGAGAGAAACTCAGCAGGATGGTGTATATGCCCATGGTCTGGCCGCAAGATTACAGTATTTATAAGCGTGATAAAGTGCTGGAGCCCGAGCAGTATGTAAAAGATTTTCATCAGCTTTTTGCTCCCGTTGCTTATGAAGTCATTATTAAAGATGATACCGCTGAAGCCGATCAGCTTTTGGCCCTGATCAGAAAAACGCATGCCCTGATCTGGATCAACGCCCTTTGGCCGGAATTGTGCGCCGGACACGATGATGACCTTGCGATCGATCATCCCGAAGAAAATTGGGGGTGGATCATTAAAAAAGGAGCCGCTATCATCCAGACTGACCGTCCGGAGGCCCTGATCCGTTATCTTAAATCTGAAAATAAGAAATATGAAGATTAAAATTTTAAGCATGCTGATCTTTATTTCAGCAATGGTCTCAGCGCAGAAAGGCGTATCGCTTTCCCGCTTTCCTGATGATAAAGTAATGGTGGTCGCTCACCGGGCCGACTGGCGGGAAGCCCCGGAAAATTCTGCCTGGGCGGTGAAAAAAGCCATCGAAAAAGGAATCGATATGGTAGAAGTGGACCTGGCTCTGACGAAAGACAGTGTTCTGGTGCTGATGCATGATCAAACCATCGACCGGACAACGACGGGAACCGGGAAACCGGGCGACTACACGTTAGCCGAACTCCGGAAATTCTCTTTGAAAGACGGTTTAGGCAGCACCACGCAGATGAAAGTTCCTACCCTTGAAGAAATCCTTGATATTACCCAAAACAAGATTCTGATCAATCTGGATAAAGGCTTCGACTACATCAAGATCGTGTATCCCCTGCTGAAAAAAAGGAATATGCTGGACCAGGTTTTATTCAAAGGCCATGAAACTTATAAGGAATTCGACCGCAAATACGGAACGATTAAAAATGAGATCCATTTTATGCCGATTATCAGGCTGAATGTAAAAGAAGGCTGGCAGAAAATAGATGAATACACCGATCATTACAAAGTTTATGGGTTTGAATTTACCGTCGGCACTACCGAACAGAATATGATTGACTTTAATAAAGTACGGGCACAAGGCTGTAAAGTCTGGGTGAATGCGCTTTGGCCTCATCATAATGCCGGACATAATGATGACCTTGCCCTGGAAAATCCCGATTTTTATGAATGGTTTATTAAAAATCATGTAAATATCATTCAGACCGACCGTCCCAGGGAGCTCATCGGATTCCTGAAAAAGAGGAATCTGTATTACTGATTTTATTATTTTTTTTATACTTTCAAAACGGAATCGGCGGAGCCAAAAGCTCCGCCGATTTTATATTTCCGCAAATTATGCTTTGTTTACTGCCGGTCGTAAAGCAGCTTATAATATTCATCCGCCATCCGGTCGCTGTTGAACTGATCTTTTACATCATCCATCGAATTGTACTGGATCTTTCTCCATTGATCCCGCTGATCATAATAAGCAGGAAGGATTTCATTTTCCAGGATTTCGTATAATTTGTTCATATCGTAATTATCCTGTTCGTAAACGCTCATCTTTTCATAATCGCACTTCGGAACCACAAATGAATTTTCGCCATGTTTGGCAAATTCCGGGATCCAGCCGTCATCCGTTGATAAATTGATTGAACCGTTCATCGCAGCTGTCATCCCTGATGTCCCTGAAGCTTCTCTCGGTACACGCGGGTTGTTGAGCCAAAGGTCGGAGCCCTGTTTTAAGGATTTGCTCAGGGAAAGCTCATACCCTGTAAGTACTGCCAGGTGTTTGTTGTTTTTGCTCTCTTCCACCAGGGAATTGAAAGTGGAAATGGCCGAATAATCCATCGGATACGGTTTTCCCGCCCAGATCATCTGGATCGGATATTTGGGATGATTCAGTAACTTGTAAAACCGGCTCTTATCGTGCAGAAGGAGATCGGCGCGTTTATATCCGGCAAACCTTCTGGCCCAGACAATGGTAAAAATATCAGGGTCGAATAAATTTCCGGTCTGGTCTGCTACAATCTTGAATAATTTCTTTTTTAAATGCTTTTTGCGGTCGTCGAAAGCCTTTTCATCATTTTCATCCTTTGCCTTATACAACGGTTGGTCCGCCCAGTATTTGAATTCCTGGGCATTGGTAACGGAGGTAATGTCGCAGATCCCGGGATATTTGCTCCACATGGTTCTGGAAACATCGCCGTGAAGCCTGGAAACCCCGTTCGCTTCCCTTGCCATCTTCAGGGCACACAGCGAATGATTGAAACGGTCGTCATCCGAACCTTCGATACGCTTTACTTCATCCATACCCAGGCCTGAAAAATAAGACATATCGTGGCACAATCTTAAATTATGCTTCTCGTTTCCGGCTTCTTCCGGAGTGTGGGTGGTAAAGACCAGTTTTTCCTTAACTTTATTCAGGTTGCCATTGTATTTTTTCAGCAGATGAAACGCTGCAGGGAGACCGTGCGCTTCATTGAGGTGATAGACCTCCCTTTCGATGTTCATTTCATCCAGCAGCTGGGCACCGCCTTTTCCAAGCAGGATATACTGCGCCAGCTTCGTCGCTTCATTGGCATCATACAGCTTGTGGCAGATCGTTTTGGAAACATGGTCGTTTTCAGGAACATCCGTGGAGAGGAAAAACATCGGGGCCGTATGGAAAATTTCAGGATCAAGATACCAGACTTTTACCCAGACCGGCGCACTGTGGATTTCGATCCGGAATTTAATACCGGTATCTTCCAGAAAGCTGTACATCTTCTTGGTCCAGGTCGGCTGCAGCGTCTGGTCGTGGTTGCGTGCCTGGTCATAATAGCCGAACTTCCAGAGGATTCCGATTCCGATAAGATCCTGCTTCAGGTTGTAGGCACTTCTCATATGCGATCCTGCCAGAAAGCCAAGCCCTCCCGAATATATTTTCAATACCTGTTCAATGGCAAATTCCATTGAGAAATAGGCTACTTTTTTAGCGTATTGCGGATTGACCTCAAAGGGTACCTTAAAATTTTTAAAATCCATGAATGACAGTTTATTAGGTGAATAGGCAAAGGTATCAATTATGAAAATAAACCTTATATTAATTATTTCTGAAATTAAGCCTGAAGGATCTCTTCAAATAATTTTTTTCTTTACCTTTATTAAGTAATTTTTTGATAATCAAAACTTCATAATCTGAAACGGGAGTTTTATGTGTTCCATAACCTTTATTATTCCAAGCACATGAAAAAGACATTTTCTGATGAAGATTTAATTAAAAATCTCAGCTTGTATCATCTGAACCGGCATCTGAAAAAAAAACCGATCGAGAAATACCACCGTACCATAGATGCATCCCCGCTTCACGACCGGGAGAAGTACAAAAAGAAAGCCGAAATTTTACTGCTCAATTCCTTCATGCACCATTTTCCCGAAGTGAAGTTCGAAAATCTTACCTGTGAAAGCCCGGATTTCATTGCGAAATTCAATGATAAAAAAATCGGAATCGAGCTTACCGAGGTGATCAACCATCTTGAAATGAAGAAGATGGAGAGCAATCTCAACAAAATTTTCCGTCAGGCAGAAATACTATTGGAACAGGAGAACACTACGAAATACCGTGGTGTTTATTTTTTGGAATTCCACCCGGGTATCAGACTGGATACTCCGGAAAACCAGCAGGAAATTATCCTGAATATTTACAGGAGCATCAAAAAAGGAAAACCGTCGGGTTATGTAAAAAGTATCCGCAAATCTTCCCACCGCAGAAATGTGTTTATCACCCATGAATACAGCATGAACCTGTTTGATGAGCTGTGTTCGGAAAAAATAGTGGAGCTTATTGAAAAAAAGAACGAAAAGTTTCCCTATTACGATCATTCGGTGGATGAATGCTGGCTCGTGATTGTCTCAGACATGAATTCCATTGCCTCCAGATATACCTTTATCCGGGATAAGGAACATCTGCAGCAGGTAAAAAGTCCTTTTCACAGGATTTTTCATCTTGAGAATCTTTGCGGAAATATGACGAGCATTAAGTAGTTTTTATCTTAATCCTATTATTTTGTGGTATTTGTTGGATTATTAATGTCGATTTGTAATATTTAATTTGAATTGTTTATATTTGATACGTTGTAAATTACCCCTGGTAAATTAATAATCAAAACTCTGAATGATATGAAGAAATTTCTCCTCCTTTTCTTTTTTGTCGTTTCCCATATGATTTTCGCTCAGGCAGATTGTGCTACGGCACTTTCGGTATGCGGGAACTCGAATATTACGTATTCCCCTTCTGGCGTAGGTGCCGTAAATGAAAACCTGGGTGGCTGCCTGTCTACCGGTGAGCATAATTCGATCTGGTATAAATTTACCATTGCTACCGGCGGTACCCTTACGTTCGACCTGGTGCCGACTTCTTCCGATGCGGATTACGATTGGGCCATTTACGGACCGAATGTCAACTGCGGGAGTCTTGGAACGCCCATCCGCTGTAACGCGGCTACCGTCATCGGAGTAAGTGCTTCTACCGGAATGAACATGACCAGTACCATCACCAGTGCAGCCGGAGGTTCTCTTACCCCATACTGCCAGTATCTTGATGTACTGCCGGGACAAACCTATTACCTGTATATCGATAACTGGGTAGATATTACCAATCCTACGATGGCACCGTTTTCCCTGACCTGGGGCGGTACGGCGACCCTGGCTTCTCCTTTTACGGATCCTGCGATCCAGACGCAGCCGTTTATCCCGCCCGGAGCTCCGGCTGCAAATCCTGCCGATCCCAGGGAGATCATCATCTGCCAGAATCCGGTGGTTTTCAACTTCAATACCCTGTCCGCCGGAATCCTGAATGGAAATACGAATTTTCAGATCAGTTATCACAGTTCTCAGAATGATGCGCTGTCGGGAGCCAACCCTATCCTGACGCCTACAACGGTAAGCAATACGGTTACTTATTACTACAGTGTTCATTACCAGGATCCTGCCAACCCGAATAACCCGATCAATTCCTGCAGGCAGGTAGGGGCCTTTAAGTTCAAATACGGAAACATTTCGGTAAGTAATGTCACCTTATTCAGCTGTAACAACAATAATGCTGGAACGGCCACTTTCGATCTTACTTCGGCTGCGGTATTCAGCGATCCTACAGCGACAAAGCAGTATTACCAGTCAATGGCTGATCTTAATGCAGGCACCAACCCGATTGTTCCGGCCAATGCGTTTGTATCCGCTGAAGGAACCGTTTATGTAAAAGTGACCTCCCAATACGGCTGTACGGCTGTTGCACAGATTACCCTGAAGTTTTATCCTGCAATTGCAGTCACTGAAGCTACCCTAAGATCCTGTGCTATCGAAGTTACGCCTTCTCTGGCTTTGTTTAATTTATCAACCGCAGCCGTCACCTCACAGCCGCTGCCTAAAAAATATTATAAGTCGCTGGCCGATGCACAGTCAGGAAGCAATGAAATCGTCGGCTTTTTGAATTACACGGCTCCAAACAGTGTGGTATATGTAAAAGTGACCGATACCAACGGCTGCTACGCCATTGCAAAAGTTAACCTTATTGTCATCCCACCTGTGTATTCCAATGTTTTAAAGGATAAAACCATATGCATGGAAGACCGTACCACGCTGGATGCAGGTCCCGGATTCACCTCTTATGAATGGAGCACCGGTGCAACAACCCAAACGGTAAGTAATGTAGGAGTGGGTACCTACTGGGTAAAACTGAAAACCGGGGAATGTACTGCCGTACAGACGGTAAAAATATATGCCTCCGAACAGCCCGTCATTTCGGACGTCGACATTAAGAACAATACGGTGACTGTAAATGTTAAAGGCGGTAAGTCGCCTTACAGCTATTCCATGGATGGGGTGAAATGGCAGGAATCCAATATCTTTACCAATGTATCACGTGGTGACCATCATCTATATGTAAAGGATGCCTATGACTGTGATCCGATTGATATAGATATCGTGGTTCCGAACTTGGTGAATGTGATTACTCCGAACGGTGACGGCGTAAACGATGTGATCGACTATTCCGCCCTCGGAAATAAACAAAACCTTGTGTTCAGTATTTTCGACCGTTACGGAAACAAAATGTTTGAAGCCAACCGGTTCAATGCTTATAAATGGGACGGTACTACAGGCGGAAAAAAAGTTCCTACCGGTACCTATTGGTATTCCGTTTCCTGGAATGAAAACGATAAAAAGAATACTTTATTCAAATACTCAGGCTGGGTCATGGTAAAAAACAGGGAATAACTTATATTTAAATAAAACCGTCACAATCGTGGCGGTTTTTCATTTGTAAAATTTCTTACCTTCGATACTCAAATATATTCCCATGAAAGATTTATTCATCAAACGTTTTGAGTACTATAAAATGTTGGGCGATCAGGCCTTCGCACAGCTATCGGAAGAAGACATCTTCCGGCAGTTCAATGAAGACACCAATTCCATAGCTGTTATTGTAAAGCATATCGCAGGGAATATGCTGTCGCGGTGGACCAATTTTTTAACGGAAGACGGGGAGAAATCCTGGCGGAACCGTGATGAGGAATTTGTAAATGCCTTTACGACAAAAGCTGAAGTTCTCGAATATTGGGAGCAAGGCTGGAAATGTCTTTTCGGCGCGCTGGATCAGATTACTGAAGAAAACCTGTATGCCACAATCTACATCAGAAATGAACCCCATTCTGTTATTGATGCGGTCTTCAGGCAGCTGGCGCATTACCCCTACCATGTCGGACAAATGATCTATATTGCCAAAATGCTTAAAAATAACGATTGGAAAACCCTGTCCATTGCCAGAAATAAATCCGGGGAATTCAATGCCGGGATGAAAAGCCGGTTTTCACAGGATGAATCCGGAATAAATTCTTCACCGGTCTGCTATCAGGACAGTCCGGAAGTACGGGATGAATTTAAGCAATAGAGTGAATCGATTTCCGATTCATATTAAAATGATTATCTTTGCACCCACAAAATTCAGAATCAATAAATGTCTCAATATCACAGAACTGCCGCATTTCATACCCTTGGCTGCAAATTAAATTTTGCGGAAACATCGACTATTGCCCGACAATTAACGGAAGCCGGATATGAGAAGGTGAGCTTTGATGAAAAGGCCAATGTGTACGTCATCAATACCTGCTCGGTTACCGAAAATGCAGACCGCGAGTGTAAGCTTCATGTGAAAAGAGCCATGAAAGCCAATCCGGAAGGTTTGGTGGTGATTGTCGGATGTTATGCACAGCTGAAGCCTGAAGAGATTTCACAGATCGAAGGGGTGGACCTGGTTTTGGGGGCTAAGGAAAAATTCAATATCCTGAGCTATCTTGATGATCTTGAAAAATCCGGAAGCGAGGGCATCGTTCATTCCTGTGAGATCGAAGAAACCGATTTTTTCATCGGGAGCTATTCCATCGGCGACAGGACCCGGGCCTTCCTGAAAGTTCAGGACGGATGCGACTATAAATGTACCTATTGCACCATTCCTCTGGCAAGAGGGATTTCCCGTTCCGACACCATCCAGAATGTTCTGAAAAATGCAACCGAAATTGCAGCCAGAGATATTAAAGAAATTGTGTTAACGGGCGTAAATATCGGCGATTACGGAAAAGGGGAATTCGGAAACAAAAGGCATGAGCATACCTTCCTCGATCTGATTTCGGAGCTTGACAGGGTAGAAGGCATCGAAAGAATCCGGATTTCATCCATTGAACCGAACCTTTTAAAAGATGAAAGTATTGAATTGGTTTCCCGGAGCAAAAGCTTTGTTCCGCATTTCCATATCCCGTTACAGTCCGGAAGCGACGACCTGCTGAAAAAAATGAAGCGCCGTTATCTGACGAAACTGTATGACGAGCGGGTTCATAAAATCCGTGAAGTGATGCCGCATGCGGCAATCGGCGTAGATGTAATTGTTGGTTTCCCAGGGGAGACCGAGGAAAGATTTATGGAGACCTATCACTTCCTGAATGATTTGCCGATTACCTATCTGCACGTCTTTACGTATTCTGAAAGGGAAAATACCGAAGCGGCAGATATGGAAGGCGTGGTTCCCATCCCGGAAAGAAAAAGGCGCAATAAAATGCTCAGAATCCTTTCTGAAAAGAAAAAGATGGCCTTTTACCAGGAACAGCTCGGAAAAACACTTCCGGTCCTGTGGGAACATGAGAACAAAAACGGGAAAATGTTCGGTTTTACGGAAAATTATGTACGGGTACAGAAGGATTTCGATCCGTCTTCCGTCAATAAGATCGAGTGGCTGAAGCTGGATAAAATCGAAGCGGACGGCAGTGTTTCCGTGATGAGTTCATTTAAAAGTTTCCTTGAGAAGATTTAGAAACTCATTTTTCTTTTGATGATTTAAACCTAAAGTACTGTTTTCCTACAGTGCATGGTATTTATTTGTCTATATTTCATGTTAAACCGGATTAAAAAGTATTTACATTAAAAATAAAGATTAATAGTTGGCTTTTTGATTCATTCTGCTGTTCTTATTCAAATTAAATTTCTTTAACTTTGAGTAAATTCAACTTGATATGAGAGATAAATTTTTGCTGTGGGGAGCCGTTATTCTGGCGGTTGCCTGGGCAGTTGCTTTTCTGATAAAAGCCGATTGGTGGATTCCTTTTTTCCTGACCATTGTTTATGCCATAGGCGTTTATAATGTAACCCAGAGCAAACATGCTATTTTACGGAACTTTCCGGTGCTCGGGTATTTCCGGTATTTTTTTGAAAGTATTTCCCCGGAAATGCAGCAATATTTTATTGAGCGGGAAACCGACGGGAAACCTTTCCCCAGGAACCAGCGTTCCGCCGTATACAGACGGGCCAAAAACCTGAGCGATACAGTGCCATTCGGAACCCAGCTGGAAGTGAACCACAGAAAATACGAAGGGATTAAGCATTCCATTTATGCAAAATCCCCGATGGAAGAACTGCCGAGGGTATGGGTAGGCGGCGAGCAGTGTGCCCAGCCTTATCACGCTTCGCTGTTTAATATTTCCGCCATGAGCTTCGGAGCCTTGAGCGACAGGGCGCAGATTTCCCTCAACAGAGGGGCGAAAAAAGGAAATTTCTATCACAATACGGGAGAAGGAGGGATTTCTCCTCACCATCTGGAAGGCGGTGACCTCTGCTGGCAGATCGGAACGGGTTACTTCGGATGCCGGGATGACGAAGGAAAATTCAACCCGGAACTGTTTAAAAAATATTCAGCGATGCCTGCCGTGAAAATGGTGGAAATCAAATTGTCGCAAGGGGCAAAGCCCGGTCACGGAGGTGTTTTGCCGGCCGTGAAAAATACTCCGGAAATTGCCAGGATCCGTCATGTCACACCGGGAATGACCATCCTTTCACCCCCTTCGCATACTGCTTTTTCAGATGCGGCAGGACTGTTGAGGTTTGTTCAGCAGCTAAGGGATCTTTCGGGTGGAAAACCGGTTGGTTTTAAATTATGTATCGGTGATACCCGGGAATTTGAAGACATCTGCGTACAGATGAACGTCCTGAAAATTTATCCTGATTTTATTACCATTGACGGTGCGGAAGGAGGTACCGGAGCTGCACCGCCGGAATTTTCAGACGGCGTCGGGATGCCGTTGGAGCCGGCCCTGATTTTTGTAAACCGGACGCTTAACCATTATAATGTCCGAAAAAAATTAAGGGTGATCGCCAGCGGAAAAGTTCTAACGAGTCTTGATATTTTGAGAGCTATTGCCATGGGTGCCGATATGTGTAATAATGCGAGGGGGTTTATGTTCTCTTTGGGCTGCATCCAGGCGTTGAGGTGCAATAACAACAAATGCCCGACGGGAGTGGCGACCCAGGATAGAATGCTGGTCAAAGGGCTTGATGTAACGGATAAGGCAGAACGCGTATACCATTTCCATAAAAATACACTGCATACCTGCAACGAACTGATTGCTGCCGCAGGAAAAAACTCCTATGAAGAAGTGGATGCCGCCATGTTTATGAGAGGTGATGAATTCGACCATCTTTCGGATCTGTATTTCCCGGATATCCTGGGGAATGTGAAGCATACAGTCAGATCTTAGGAGAAAACATAAAAAAAGCACTTCAATCTGAAGTGCTTTTGTCTTATTGATCGCCGGTAGGCCTTACGTTGGCTTTATAAATCTGGAAGTTAAATACAAATGATGTATTTTTCAGTGAGTATCCTACGTAATTGTAATGGTCGTTTCTTCCGAAAGCTGCTCTGGACGGTACAATGATTACCCCCTGTAAATTGTAGGCATCTCCGTCTGACATATTCTGAAATCCCTGGAAATATTTTAAACCTTCCTGAAGGCCTTCGATTTCATAATAACTCCGGTCTTTACCTGCTGTATCTTTAATATTCTTTTTAACATAATAGAACATTGGGTCCGTTACCGGAGAAGTGCTTCCATTAATAGTATTTAAAAGAACGCCTGAAGTATTAAAGGCAACATTACCATCGGTATTCGTAGCCAGATAATAATTGGCTCTCATCATTGTTTTGATTTGTGTTGCAGTAGAAGATTCAGGATTGGTATCCAGAGTAACCCCTGATGAAGGCTGCGCTCCGGTTCTTACAATATAAATAACTCCTGAAGGAAGGGTAACCGGGCTGAGTTCCGACAGTTTTTTCTGGGTGTCATCAGAAGTATCCGTGGAGCTAAATGCTTTTATATTTCCCTGTGCATCCAGATAATTGTCGTTCATAAACTTCTGGATGGCCTGATCGTCGTAGGAATTTCTTACCGCCACATCATCCGGTTCTACAAAGGTTTCCACCTGATCATCCTTTTTACATGCCGTGAAACAAAGCGTACCGGCAAGGATATATAAAAATATTTTTTTCATTTTCAAAAAAAGTTTAATTACTTTACAAAGAATATAACGGCAAAAGTATAAAAAATTATGAGAATAGATAAATTTTTATGGAGCATTCGTTTTTATAAGACCAGAACCATTGCTACTGAGGAGATTAAAAAAAACAGGGTATCCATAGGAGCTTCTGTGGTAAAATCTTCCAAGGAAGTAAAAGAAGGCGATGTGATCAAGATCCGTAAAAATCAGATTGATTATAAAATTAAAGTCATCCAAATTCCCAAAAGCAGGCTCGGAGCCAAACTGGTGCCGCTGCATATCCAGGATGTGACGGATAAAGAACAGTACGAGTTGCTGAAAATGCGGAAGATGTCCCAGGATTATTACCGGAACAGGGGAGAGGGGAGACCTACCAAAAAAGACCGGAGGGATATGGACGGCTATGTGGAAAATGATATTGCTGCCGATTTTACGGATTGGGACGATTTCTTTGGTGAAACCCCGGACGGTCCGGAAAAAGAAGATTAAGGAAAAAGCTCTAGAGATAGAGCTTTTCTGCTATTTCATCTACAATATCTTCAGGACTGCGCTGATCGGTGTTTACCTGGTACTGCGCTTTGCTGTAAAACGGGTTCCGCTCGAACAAATGTTTGGCGATGAATTCGGCCAGGTTCTCATCATCGATATTGGCAATCAGCGGCCGTTTTTCCTTCTGTTTGGAAAGACGTTCGGTTAGTGTTCCTATCGAGGCCCTCAGAAAAATACTTTTTGAATTATGGTTGATGATCTCCATGTTGTTATAATATACCGGCGTACCACCGCCCAGGCTTAAAACAACATTTTCTTCGGAGGCCAGAATTTCTTCCAGGGTCTCTCTTTCCTGCTTGCGGAAGTAGATTTCACCTTTTTTCTCAAAGATTTCCGGGATGGTAAGTTTGTTCCTTCTGGAAATCTCTTTATCCAGATCAATGAGCCTGAATTGCAGTTTGTCGCTTAATATTTTGGAAACGTGAGATTTGCCGCTGCCCATGTATCCGATGAGTGAAATTATCATGAATTTTTTTTAAACAAATTTGCAAAAAAGTTTTGAGATAAAGAAAAAACTCATATCTTTGCACCACTAAAAACGAGAGACATTATTGCTGTGTTAATCGTGGATAGTGTGGCCGACTCGGTAGCTCAGCTGGTAGAGCAATACACTTTTAATGTATGGGTCCTGGGTTCGAATCCCAGCCGGGTCACTAGCATAAAATTACTGGATTTTTGTAATTTTTACGCCTGCGTGGTGAAATTGGTAGACACGCCATCTTGAGGGGGTGGTTTCCTAAGGATGTGCTGGTTCGAGTCCAGTCGCAGGCACTGCAGAAAATTGAAATAATTGATAGGGATATTAGAAATTTTATTTTATATTTATCACTATCTATTGTGG
>NZ_BJYJ01000018.1 GCF_007991455.1 Chryseobacterium hagamense
TCCTTTAAAACTTACTGAAATTAAAGTTTTAGAATTGATTCCTTTTTGCATATGATCCTGAATGCATTCAATTTTAATCGGATTTATTCAAAAAGAAAACCTCCGGTCAAAGACCGGAGGTTTCAGAGGTACCTAGCGGATTCGAACCGCTGTAGATGGTGTTGCAGACCACTGCCTAGCCGCTCGGCCAAAGTACCATTTACCATTTTTGAGGTGTGCAAATATACTAAAATTTCGTTTTCAACAAAAGTTTTTAAGCAAATTCTTTTGTGCCGATGTTTTCAATATCGCTTTTGGCCTGTCTTTCAGCCTCATAATTTTTAATGTGAATAACGCGGGTATCACTCCAGCTGTCATGCCATCCGTTTTCACCCAGGAACGAAAGACCGTCGAAAGGGATAAGCCGATAGAGGTTGCGCAAAAAATAATCCTGAAGTGTGGGAGCCTGACCGTCGGTCATCACGACTTTGGTTCCTGTAATGTATTTTCCTACTGTTCTGCCGCCGGTAAGATATTCCATCAGGAAGCAGTAAAGAAAATAGACAAAAGCCGTAAGAATAATATCTGCTAATCTTCCTATTTCACCAAGCCGGTCTACAAATTCCGAAAAATAATAGATCCCCAGAATTTCATCCGTAACTACGGCAATAATGCCTATCATGGCGAAGAAAATATTAATAATAATCTTATCAATAAAATAGTTGGCAAATCTCTGCCACTTCGTAGCTTTATTATACTCTACGATCTTAAGAATTTTTCTCATGGTTATTTATATTTGTTTTTAATGAGTTCATATTCCGCTTAGAACAAGCTTTAAGGATGCACTCGTATCAATAACGGCGGTAATGCCGTAAGGATTCATCAGAATTTGTCCCGGTTTAAGGTTGAACACTGTTCCCCTCATCTTCAGTCCTTTGTAATAGTCCTTATTAAAAGCGTCTTCAATACTCTTTTTGGAGCTGTTTTCCAGTTCCTGGGTCGGAATTCCGTATTCGTTCTCAATCATCTTTACGATCCGGCTCCGGAAAAGCAAGGTGGCTGTTTTCTGTAAAATATTGGCAGTTCTGAGGTTGAATTTCGTATCCGACAGTACGATTTTCTTTTTAGACTCATCATAAATAGGGATTCCCGAAATAAAAGCTTTCCCGTTTACATAACCTTCCGTGTCCGCTTCGATCATAACCCTGTTGTCTACGCCATATACTTTAATGTCTTTAATTTTTACGGCGGACCCTCGGATCTCGTATTCTTTGTTTAAAAACAGATTCCGGGCGATCTCCGTTGCTTCCGTAAAAGGAATATTGGCTGTGGTCTGAAGCAGGAAACGATCGGATGCAGAAGGAACAAAGCTGAAGCTTGCAGCGGTTTTTACAGGCTGGGAAGAAGCCGGCTGATTTCCGGTGAAAGTTTCCGAATACACATCAATTCCCAGATTGGTATTGAGTTGATTGCCATAAAATTTCAGTGGAGTCATTTTCACGCTGATCGGGGTTACTTTCAGCCAGGTTTTATATTCCTCCGAAATGTTGAACGGATTGGAAAATACATTCCAGGCTATTACCGCATATTGCTGGAAATTGAGCTGGGCGGCCAATTGCTGATCAATGGTCTTGCTGAACTTCTGCTGTTGTTCGATCAGGCTCTTTTCTACCAATCCGGTAATCGGGACCCGAATTCTGCCGAATTCAAGGACAGGCTTCACCATCCATCTGAAACCGTTAGGTTCAGTAGCGGTCTTTACTGTCCAGTTGTTCTGGACGTGAAGGGTAGTGCTGAAAGACATTACCGTCTCAAAGGTGGTATTCTGGTAGGTATAAACGCCTAATGTCCCGATGCCTTTTTCTGCCCAGATTTTCAAAGGCACTTCAATCAGGATATTCTGCTCTGTACCTCCTACCAGCCGGATCGGCCTCGTTTTCCAGACTTTTACCTTAAACTGGTCATTGTTGTTATCCGTATAGGAATCGTCCTGGTAAATAAGGTCTTTTACCGAAGCGTTGATCAGATTGCTGATTTCCGAAAGCGGGATGGTAACCGGCATCGTGATGCTCGACTTCACTTTCGGAAAATTGTAACCGGGAATCTGATTCTCAGGGATGCTCTGTGCAGAAGCATTGACAAAGACCATGAGAAATAATACTTTAATGATTTTCAAAAGAATTTGATTTAAATAAATGAGAAGGCGGCCAGATTAATTTTCAGGTTTAAAACTCCTTTCCAGTTCAATACTTGCCCCCTGCATTTCGCCTTTCATAGGAGGAGCGGTTTTGGTAATCTTTAATCTGATGTAATCGATCTGCGGAAAGGCCGTGTGCAGGCTGAAAATGATCCTTCCGGCCACATGTTCCAGCAATTTGGATTTAACCTCCATTTCTTTATGAATGATATCATTGATGGCCGCATAGCTGATGGTGTCGTCCAGATCATCGGATGCTGCTGCTTTCCATAAATCCGTATGGAGCTCTGCATTAAGAATATAATAGGTGCCGATGAGGTTTTCTTCCGGCAAAACCCCGTGGTAAGCGTAAATTTTCACATTTTCGAGAAATATTTTACTCATAGCTTTGTTGTATATAACAAAAGTAATATATTTAAATGTCAAACAAAAAATTAAATTATTATGAAAAACCTAAAGAAACTGAACAGAAAAAGTTTAAAAGCCATTGCCGGCGGGGCGGGAGATGAATGTAATATCGACCTCGATTGCGGACCAAAAGGCTGTGCATGGTGTACTGAAGTGCGTGGACGTAAACTATGTCTGCGTTCAGTCGACTATCCTTTCTGCCTTGATCCGAATCCTGAATAAATCCTGAATATATAAACCGAAACATTAATAAATTATGAAAAATCTTAAAAAACTAAACAGAAAAGAGCTTTATCAGATCAACGGAGCGGCCAATTGTGCCGGGTGCCCGACAGGAGGATACGAGCCGGGCGGAACATCCAACGGTTTCGACCATTCCTGCGAAGATTATCATGTGCTTCCAGGCCGTTGCAAAAGCTGTGTTTTCGTAAGCGTAGACTGTGTCAACTCCAATCCTCAGTAGCCGTTAACTTTTAATTATTAACCTTAAAAACAAACTCAATGAAAAACCTGAAAAAATTGGACAGGCAGAATTTAAAATCAATTACCGGAGGGATTGAAGACAATTGCGTCGTAGACCTGGATTGCGGTCCACTGGGATGTGCGGTATGTACCGATCTGAAAGGGCACAGGGTGTGTCTTTACTTTTATAATCCTGCAAATCCAGGCAGCTGTCCGGATATTAATCCGTAATTAAACTTTGATCATCACATGAAAAATTTAAAAAGAATCAACAGAGAAACCTTAAAGGCAATTCATGGAGGCGCTACGTGTAACTACGTTTGTCCTCCCGGACCCTACGGACCCGGATTTCCGAAATCCTGTGCAGATTATGATGCGCTTCCGGCGTGCTGTAAATCTAAAGTATTGTTAAGCTACGAATGTTCTCTGGATTAATAAAACTGATGTTATGAAAAAACTATCCAGGTCAAAATTAAAATCAATCAAAGGTTCCTTGAGTTGTGCAGGCTGCCCTGTGAATAACAACTACGGAACAGGACCCGAATATTCCAATACGTGCGCCCAATATTTTGCACTGTCTCAGAACTGCCAGAGATGTGTGGATGTAAGTGCGGATTGTATTGAATAATAAATAAAAAGAGCACTGCTTTAAGCAGTGCCTTTTATATTTATTTAATGCTTTTGGAAAGCTCAAGCATCGCTTCAATCGGCTTTAATGCTTTTAATCTCAAATCTTCATCCATCAGGATTTCCGGAAGCTCATATTTCATGCACAGATACAGCTTTTCCATCGTATTCCGTTTCATATAGAAACATTCGGAACAATTGCAGCTTTCATCGAAAACCAATGCCGGAATCAGTTCCTTGTGAGGGGCACGTTTTTTCATTTCATGAAGAATGCCTTCTTCCGTGGCAATGATGAATTTCTGGCAGTCGTCCTGTTCTACAAAGTTCAGCAGGGCAGAAGTGGAACCGATGAAATGCGCCAGTTTTAATACGGCTTCTTCGCTTTCCGGATGGGCAATCAGTTTGGCATCCGGATTATCAGCAAGCTGTTTGGCAATTCTCTCCATGGAAAAAGCTTCATGAACTATGCAGCTGCCATCCCACAGGATCATATCACGGCCTGTTTTCTGCGAAAGGTATCTCCCCAGGTTCTTATCCGGTGCGAAAATAATCGGCCGGTCTTTCGGCAGGGCTTCGATAACGGTTTCCGCATTGGAGCTGGTCACAATGATGTCGCTTTCTGCCTTTGTCTCCGCATTACAGTTGATGTAAGTCGCCACGAGTGCGTTGGAATGCTGTTCGCGCATTTTCCGCAGGCCTTCTCCTGAACAGCCGTCTGCCAAAGAACATCCTGCCATGGTATCGGGAAGGACTACTTTTTTGGTCGGATTTAAAATTTTTGCCGCTTCGGCCATGAAATGTACCCCACAGAATACGATCATATCAGCATCGGTATCCTTTGCCTGTCTTGCCAGCTGAAGGGAATCTCCAAGGAAATCGGCAATATCCTGGATTTCTCCGGGTTGGTAATAATGCGCTAAAATCACTGCATTTTTTTCTTCTTTCAGCTTAAGAATTGCTTTTACAAGCTCCTCGCCTTCAGGGATAACAAGATCTTTGATATCTAAAAATCCCCTTACCGGAATTGCAGATTTGGCTTTTTCTAATGTTTCGGTACTCATATCCACCTTAATGTTTTGGTTTATCGGAAATCATAAGTCAAAAATTAAACCTAGCTTCCGATGAAATGTTGTATTAAACTTTCTATTTCTTTTTTTGCTTCGTTCAGATCGGAATTGATCACGATTTTATCAAATTCCCTTGCATAAGACATTTCTTCTTCTGCCTTGGCAACACGGATCCGGATGGTTTCTGTATCATCGGTTCCTCTGGAAATCAATCGCCGTTCCAGTTCTTCAATGGATGGCGGCTCTATAAAAATCGATAAAGCCTGTTCTCCGAAGTATTTTTTCAGGGAAATCCCGCCTTTCACATCCACGTCAAAGATGACTACTTTTCCCTGGCTCCAGATTTTTTCCACTTCGGATTTCAGGGTTCCGTAATATTTATCGGTATATACCTCTTCAAACTCCACGAATGCCTCTTCCGAAATTTTCTGCCTGAATTCATCAGGGGTTAAAAAATGGTAATCCACCGCATGCACTTCACTGCCTCTCGGCTGCCTCGTAGTACAGGAAATCGAGAACTGCAGTTCACCGAATATATCCAGCGCATGCTTTACCAATGTTGTTTTTCCGCTTCCCGACGGTGCGGAAAATATGATTACTTTAGTGTTCAAAGTTTTTAGTTTAAAAAGTTAAGTCCGTCATGTAGAGATCATTTGTTTTTCAAAGCCTGTTAACCTTGAGTTCTAAACATTGAACTTTGAATTTAAAGAACGTTCAACGTCTGTTCTTTAATCTTTTCCAGATCATCTTTCATCATCACCACCAGTTTCTGAATGGCTGCATGGTTGGCTTTTGAACCTAGTGTATTGATCTCACGGCCGATTTCCTGGGAGATGAAGCCAAGCTTCTTCCCGTTGAAATCTTCATGGTCCATCACTTCCTTATAATATTTCAGGTGCTGCGAAAGCCTTACCTTCTCTTCCGAAATATCCAGCTTCTCTGTGAAATAAGCCATTTCCTGGTAGAAACGGGTTTCGTCCACATTTTCAAATTCCTTCAGTGATTTCTGGTAACGTTCTTTTACGGCAACAATCCGTTCTTCCTCAAAAGGAACCACTTCGGCAAGGTTTTTCTCAATATTCTTAAGGTTTCTTTCCAGCTCTTCATGCAGGATATTGCCTTCCGTTTTTCTGAACTCTTCGAAGCGGTCAACTGCTGCATGGACGATTTTCGCCAGGGCTTCCCATTCGCCTTCAGACAGTTCATCAGGTCTTGAGGTGATCGCATCCGGGAACCGTACCGCCATTTTCAGGTACTCGAAATCCGGTCCGTCAGAGGCCACACTTTTAAGTTCGCTGATATAGGAATCAATAAGGCTTTTGTTGATTTTCACATCGGTAGACTCTTCCAGGTTCTCCAGGTTGAGGTAGCAGTCTACTTTCCCACGGATAATCCGGTCGTTGAGAATCTTCCGGATCTCGAATTCCTTCTCTTTGTACCGGAGCGGGATCTTGATATTCAAATCGAAGCTTTTACTGTTCAGCGATTTGATATCGATCGTGATCTTTTTCCCTTCAAAAACACCTTCGGCCCTACCAAAGCCGGTCATTGATAAAATCATAGTTTTTTATTGTAGTACAAAGATAAACATTTTAAGTCCATCCTTTACAAATGAAATTCAGCGGACTGTTTTATTCTATATTTACTTTTAACCATAAAATAATTAACGTGAATTCGGTCATATCAATATCATATTCAGGTACTTAATTAATTAAAATAAAACCAAGGCTGATGCAATTAGGATTATGAACAGAATTCCTCTGAGTAAAATGAGTAAACGATTCATGCTTCTGACAGGATTTTATCCTACCCAGTAATAAGCCATCCCTTTGAGACTCTGAAAACAATATAAATCAGACCTTGGTTTAAGGCTGTTTATTGAGGATCAGATAAGAATTTCCTCTGATAGAATGCCAAAATGTTTTAGTTTGATTATGAAGACCTTCATGATATTTTTGACAGGAGAGACTTCCTGCATCCCGCATCCCTCTTCCAGCCTCTTAACTCCGTTCTTCTTCGGGTTTACGTTAATTAAGGAGAATCTTTTTGTCGAATGCTATTTTTTGATAAAATTTAAATAATCCCATTTTCGTAAATTTGCCCTGTGAAAAGTAAAAATTTAATTTCTGTGGTCGGACCTACCGGAATCGGGAAAACGAGGCTGGCCATTGATCTGGCGAAACATTTCAGTACGGAGATTGTTTCCTGCGATTCAAGGCAGTTTTTTAAAGAAATGAAAATCGGAACGGCCTCCCCTTCATCCAAAGAACTGGCGGAAGCTCCGCATCATTTTATCGGGAACCTTTCGGTGCAGGATTATTACTCCATCGGGCAGTATGAAGAAGATGCTCTCAAAAAGCTTAACGGACTTTTTGAAGATTACGATACCGTAATTCTGGTCGGGGGAAGCATGATGTATGAAAAAGCAGTGATCGAAGGCCTGAACGACCTGCCGGAAGCGGATGAAGGCAACCAAAAGAAATTACAGGCTATTTTGGAGAAGGAAGGCATTGAAAAACTTCAGGAACTGTTGAAGGAACTCGACCCGGAATATTTTGCCGTCGTTGATTTTCACAACCACCGAAGGCTGCTGCGTGCCCTTGATGTCATCTGGCAGACCAATAAAAAGTATTCTGAGCAGATTGCCGTATCCCAGGATTCCCGGGATTTTAAAACCCTCCGCGTCGGAATCGAAGCACCGAGGGAAGAATTGTATGACCGGATCAACAGAAGGGTAGACCTGATGATGGAAAACGGATTGCTGGAGGAAGCCACAAGACTTGAACAATTCAGGCACCTGACGGCTTTGAACACCGTAGGCTATTCAGAATTATTCAAATATTTCGATGGCGAATGGGACCTGGATTTTGCCGTTTCCGAAATCAAGAAAAACAGCCGCCGCTATGCCAAGCGCCAGCTGACCTGGTACCGGAAAGCGGATGATATTCATTATCTGCCGTTGGGGTATTCGCAGGAGGATTTTAATAGGCTATTGAATTACCTTAATGATAAGCTGACGTTTAAATAATTGGTAATCTACGTCATTAGATGTTAGCATTGTTGTTTTATATCGAAAAAATATGTTATTTTGTTTATTAAGAATATTACTTAACTAAAAATAAAAACAATGGAAAATGATCAGATTAAATTATTAAAAGCTTTGGCTAAAAATATTAAAACAGAGAAGAAAGATAGAGTAAAAGTAATAAAATCTTTACAGTCTGCCGGGATACTTACCAAAAATGAAAATTTCACTGCGGCTTACAGCAATTTGGGAAGAGTCGTAATTAATAAATAAAGATTTCGGATGATCTACAGTAGCCGGCCAAATTTAATGATAGGGTTTCATGGGTGCGATGAATCTGTCAGAAATGAGTTGATTAACAATCCCAATAAAATTAGAAAAAGCCAGGAGAAATTCGATTGGCTTGGCCATGGCTTTTATATTTGGGAAAATAATTATGAGAGAGCTTTAAAATGGTCAGAAGACAAATTTAAACGCGGAACGATTATCAAACCATCAGTTGTTGGTGTTGTATACCAACTGGATTATTGTCTGGATTTCACAGATTCTAAATTTATTGATATTTTAAGCGTATATCATCAGTTATTAAAAGATGATTTGGAAGTTGCAGGAAAAACACTTCCCAAAAACAAAGATGTGGCTAGAGATGCACGTAAAGATTTGCTTTTGAGAGAGCTGGATTGCGCGGTTATCGAATATTTGCATCAAAAAATAGAAGACGGTATAAAAGATGATGAGAAGATAAAAGGATTCAGTAAAATAAAAAGATTCGATACCACAAGGGGCATTTTTACAGAGGGTGGTCCCGCTTATGAAGGAGCAGGGATTCAGACCAAAAATCATATCCAGATCTGCATCAGAAATTTGAATTGTATCAAAGGATTTTTTATCCCACGTGATGAAATTAAATTTCCTTAAACAAAAAATGCAGCCCCGAAAGGCCGCATTCAAAAACAAATATAATTTAATGTACTACTTCCAGCCGCCGCCCAAGGCACGGTACAGGTCTACAATACTGCTGAGCCTTTGTCTTTTGACGGACGCCAGATTCAGCTCGGCCTGTAAGGAATTACCCTGGGCGGTTATTACTTCTAAATAATTGGCCATTCCGCCTTTGTACAGCATTTCGGCACTTTTGATTCCGTTTTTAAGGGTGGTTACCTGCTCGGAAGCTTTCTGTTCCTGGACTTTTAAGCTTTCATTGGAAACCAGGGCGTCCGAAACTTCACCCACGGCATTCAAAACAGACTGCCGGAAAGCCAGTACGTTTTTCTCCCGTTGGATTTTAGCCACATTCAGATCCGTTTTCAGTTGTCTTTTCTGGAAAACCGGCTGGGTAAGGCCTCCTAAAACGGAACCGAACAACGATGCCGGAATCTGGAACCAATTGTCGATCTTAAATGAATTCACCCCGCCGTTGGCTGTAATCCGTAAGGCAGGATACATATTGGCCTGGGCAATACCCACCAAAGCGTTCGATTCCAGCAAGACCAGCTCCTGCTGCCTTACATCCGGCCGGCGGCTTACCATGGCTGCCGGAAGTCCTGCCGAAATATTCTGTGGCAAAGAGGTTTCGGACATTTCAATCGTCCGGCTGATTTTCCCGGGATTTTCACCCACCAGAATGCTCAGTGCGTTTTCCTGAATGGCCATATTCTGCTCGAGTTGGGTGATCAGAAGCTCGGTAGACTGTTTCTGGGCGGTGGCCTGCTGTACGCCTAAAGAAGTCGTGTCGCCGCTCTGCCACATCTTTTCCGTGATGGAAAGGGTATTGGTGCTCAATTCCAGGTTCGACTTCGCAATCTGCAATTGTCTGTCCAGCATCAGCAGGTTGTAGTAGCCCTGGGCAATGGCTGCTACCACCTGGGTCTGGATGGCTTTTGTCGCTTCATAGGTCTGCAGGTACTGCATTCTCGAAACTTCCTGCTGGTTTTTGATTTTCCCCCAGATATCCGCTTCCCAGGATAAATTGAAGGCGGCGTTGTAATCCTCCACATGGCTTTGGCCTAAAAACAAATTTAAGCTCTGCCCGTTCATGCTGTTTTTCGACGGCTTTGAAATCTGTGCGGAAACGCCGAAGCCGATATCAGGATACTGAAGGTATTTCGCCTGTTTCAGTCTTTCCTGTGAAGCGGCCACCTGCTTCAGGGCAATCTGCAGGTCATAATTGTTTTTAATCCCTTTTTCAATTAAACCCTGTAAAACCGGATCGCTGAAAAACTGTTTCCATTCCAGATCCGCCACACTGGCAGTATCAGCAGTGGCGGTGTAGGCAAATGTTTCCGGCAGCTCAGGTTTCGGTTCCTGGTAAGCCAGCTTCGACACACAGGAAACCGAACCTAAGGCTACTGCAAAAGTGATGATGATATTTTTTATTTTTTTCATAGTTTCTAAAATTTTATTGATAACAGAACTTTGAGGAATTTTTATTGAAGATGAACAATGGAATACTTGATCTCCAAATTCCCACAGGTATCACGGATTTCCCGGATAATAGGGTTTATTCGTGAAAATATTTGTGTGATTTGTGGTTGAAATCCCCAAAGCTTGTTATCCATTTTGATTAATGCGCCGGTGTTAAAAGCTCCGCTTCAAGTTTTTGTTTCCGGAGTCTTTTCTTTTTCCGGCTTGGCATTTTTTCATGCAGATACTGGAAAATCACGAACATTACCGGAATGATGAATATTCCGAATACAACCCCCGTCAGCATTCCTCCCACGGTACTGAAACCGATGGAATGATTTCCTTTTGCGGAAGCACCCTGGGTGAAGACAAGCGGCAGCATCCCGACAATAAAGGCAAAGGAAGTCATTAAGATCGGGCGCAGACGTAGTCTTGAAGCCTGAAGCGCAGATTCCAGCAGGGTCCTTCCTGCATTTCGCCGCTGTACGGCGAACTCCACAATCAGGATCGCATTCTTGGCCAGTAATCCGACCAGCATGATGAGGCCGACCTGAACATAAATGTTGTTATCGATTCCGGCCAGTCCCGTGAAAGCGAATACTCCGAAAATCCCTGTCGGAATCGTGAGGATCACCGCAAACGGAAGAATGTAGCTCTCATACTGTGCAGCCAGCAGGAAGTACACAAACAGGATACTCAGCATAAAGATGAAGGCGGTCTGCCCGCTGGTTTTAATTTCTTCCCGCGTAATTCCGGTCCATTCGTAACCGTAGCCTCTCGGCAGCGACTTCTGCGCAACTTCTTCCACGGCTTTGATGGCATCTCCGGTGCTGTAACCCGGCTTCGGGGTCCCGTTGATGGTAACGGCATTGAACAGGTTGTTTCTGGTTACCGTTTCAGGCCCGAAAGCTCTTTTTAAAGTCACCAGGGTTTTTACGGGCACCATTTCACCCGATTTGTTTTTCACAAAAATGCCTTCCAGGGAATTGGCATCGGTACGGTAGGGGATATCGGCCTGTGCCATTACCCGGTAATATTTTCCGAACCGGTTGAAATCCGATACGAAACTGCTTCCGTAATAGATCTGCATCGTCTGCATCAGTTCGGTAATGGAAACACCTAACTGATTGGCTTTATCATTATCCACCTCAATCGTGAACTGAGGATTTCCGGCAGCATATGTTGTGAACGCGAACGCAATTTCCGGACGTTTCATCAGCTCACCGATAAAAGCCTGCGTGGTTGTTCCCAGCTGTTCCAGGGAACCGTTGGTTTTATCCTGAAGCATAAACTCAAAGCCGGAAACATTTCCGAATCCCTGAACGGTAGGGAAGTTGAAGAAGAAGGCATTCGCATCTTTTACCTGGGATACTTTCCCCGTCAGTCCCGCTGCAATCTCATCCGGATCGGTCACGGCACCGCGCTGGTCATGGTCTTTTAATTTGATAAACCCGGCAGAATACGGGGATGCATTCGCATTGCTGATGAAGTTCAGACCGTCGGAAACCCAAAGGTGGTTCTTGGCTTTTTCACCGTTGATGATTTTATCGATCTGCTCGGTGGCCCGGTGGGTTCTGTCCAGCGAACTGCCCGGAGGGGTATTTACCGCATACAGGATGAAGCCCTGGTCCTCGGTAGGAATAAATCCGGATGGTGCTTTTTTAATTAAGAAAACACTGGCGGCAATGAGAAGGGCCAATCCACCGACGGCAACCCATTTGTTTTTAATTAAAAATTTAAGGCTGTAAATGTATTTTTTGGTCAGGTTATTAAAGCTTGTATTAAAAGCATTAAAGAACCTTGCCCCGAAACCTGTTTTTTTGCCATGCTCGCCGTGTCCTCCCTGGGGATCGTTGAGAAGCAGCGCACATAAAGCCGGACTCAGCGTCAAAGCATTGACCGCTGAAATCAGGATGGCAATGGCAAGGGTAAAGGCAAACTGCCTGTAGAAAACACCTGCCGGACCCTGCATAAAACCTACCGGAATAAATACGGCGCACATTACCAGGGTAATGGAAATGATGGCTCCGGAGATTTCACTCATCGAATTCATGGTGGCCTGTTCCACCGGCATGCCCGTGTGTTCCATTTTGGAGTGGACGGCTTCCACCACCACGATCGCATCATCCACCACAATACCGATGGCAAGGACCAGAGCGAACAGCGTGAGCATATTGATGCTGAATCCGAATAAATTCAGGAAAAAGAAAGTACCGATGATGGCCACCGGAACCGCTATCGCCGGAATTAAAGTCGACCTGAAATCCTGAAGGAAAATGTAGACCACGATAAACACCAGGATAAAGGCAATCACCAGGGTTTCCACCACCTGATGAATGGAAGCATCCAGGAAGTCCTTGGAATTGTACATGATAATCGGCTCCACACCCTGTGGAAGCGTAGTTTTCAGCTGATCGACCTGTTTTTCGATTTCCGTTAAAATTTCGTTGGCGTTGGAACCGGCGGTCTGCATGATAGCAAATCCGGCTACCGGTTTTCCATCCACCCGGTTGGCGGCAGTATAGGTATACGATCCGAATTCTACCCGGGCCACATCCTTCAGTCTCAGGAAAGAACCGTCGCTGTTGGCTTTGATGGCAATGTTTTCATAATCTTCGTTCTTGTTCAGTTTTCCTTTGTACTTAAGGATATATTCATAGGTTTCTTTGCTTCCCTGTCCTAGACGTCCGGGGGCAGCTTCCAGATTATGGTCTTTTACCGCATTCAGGACTTCCTGAGGAGAGAGGTTGTTGGCCGCCAGCCGGTCCGGTTTCAGCCAGAGCCGCATGGAATAATCCCTTGTTCCGAACACCTGGGCCTGGGCAACGCCCGGAATCCGCTGGATCTGCGGGATGATGTTTATTTTTAAATAGTTCTGAAGGAACAACTCATCGTATTCCTTGGGATTATTACTCGTTAATCCCATAAACATGATCATGCTGTTCTGTACCTTCTGGGTGGAGATCCCGGCCTGTACGACTTCCTGGGGAAGCTGGCTCATTGCTTTGGACACCCGGTTCTGAACATTCACGGCGGCATTGTCCGGATCGGAGCCCTGCTTGAAGAATACGCTTAAGGTCATTGTACCGTCATTGCTGGAATTGGAGGTCATATACGTCATGTTCTCCACACCGTTCACGGCTTCCTCAATCGGCGTAGCGACCGAGCGGGCCACGACTTCCGCATTGGCACCCGGGTAGAAAGCGGTGACCTGTACACTTGGCGGTGCGATATCCGGAAAGAGGGCGATCGGTAAATTAAAGAGCGACAGGGCGCCCAGTAACAAAAGGATGATGGAAATGACCGTTGAAAGTACCGGCCTTTCTATAAATTGTTTTAACATAAGAAGTTTATTTTTTAATGGAGCTTTTGTTTTTACAACAAAAGGCACAAAATATTTCGTCGGGTTTAGAGATGAATCGCTACTGTTTTAAAAGCTTTTGTAGTTATATTTCTCCCACTGATTTCACGGATTTACACAGATAATAGCGCTTAAATAATGCAGTTCATATCTTTTCAAGATGACAAACTGAGAATGTAGAGCAGGCATAACCTCATGAAAATATTTGATTTTTATTCTTCTGTGTTCTAAAGATATACGCAATATTATAAACTTAAAACCTCATGTAACCCATGTGTTTAAAAGCTTTGTGACTTTTGTGGTTAAAAAGTAAAAGTTTATAAAGGCCTTGCTCTGAGAAGGCTGTCGGAAGAAATGGCTTTCGGCTTGATGGAAACCCCGTCTTTCAGGGTGCCCAATCCCGTGTATACAATCTTATCCCCGGCAGCAAGTCCTTCGGAAATAAAGTAATAGCTGTCGGTCTTCCCTGAAATTTTCACAGGCTTTCCCGTTACTTTATTGTCTTTTCCGAGAACGTATACGTAGGTTTTATCCTGAATCTCATAAGTAGATTCCTGAGGGATTACCAGCGTTTTATCGAATAGCTGAGGCATACGGACCCTTCCCGTGTTTCCGGTCCTCAGGATTCCTGCGGTATTCGGGAAGACGGCACGGACGCTGATAGCTCCGGTGGTTTTGTCGAATTGCCCGTCAACAATGCTCATCTTTCCTTTTTCAGCGTAAATGCTGTTGTCGGCGATCACCAGTTCCACCATCGGCATATTTTTCAGCTTTTCATTTAAAGTAGCTCCCGGATATTTTTTCTGGAACGCAATGAAATCCAGTTCGCTTAAAGAAAAGTAGGCATAGATCTCGCTGATGTCTGATAACAGAGTCAATGGGCTTGGATCGGTTCTTGAAATCAGGCTTCCTTTTTTATGGGGAATCCTACCGATATATCCGCTTACCGGCGCGGTAATGGTGGTGAATCCGACATTGATTTTGGCACTTCCTACCGATGCTCTTGCCTGTGAAGCAGCAGCTACCGCAGCGGTGTAGTTAGCCTTAGCCGTTCTCAGCTGGACATCCGAAACGACCTTTGCAGCAACCAGAGGTTCCAGCCGGTCAACTTCTACTTTCGCTTTCTGGATATTGGCATTGGCGGCCTGCAGATTAGCGCTTGCCATATTCATCTGCTCGCCATAACTTCTGGAATCGATTTTAAACAGGGATTGTCCGGCTCTTACATAAGCCCCTTCTTCCACATAGATTTTATCCAGGTAGCCGTCAACCTGTGACCGGATTTCCACGTTGTTTTTTCCTTCAAGGGCCGTTGGGAATTCCTGGTAAACTGTAGCAGGGGAGGTGATGACGGAATAGACGGGAAGTTCAGGAGCAGGCAGAGCAGCATTAGAGCTTTCTGCTGCCTGGGTACAATTCTGAAGTAAGATGATGCTGGAGATCAGGACGATAATCCTCGTTTTTCCAAATATTTTCATGTTGAGTTTAAATTTTTAATGTAGGGTTAGATTTTAATGCAATTTTTTAATTTGAACCTGTTATATTTGCTAACACTGTTAACATACAAGGCAAAAATAGACAGGAAGATTACGGATTTCAGTCAGCTGTTTTCATGATGGAAATTTTTAAAGATTAAATAGTATGAAAATAGAATATGGTGTGTTATGTTTTCTAACGGTGTTAATCATAAGGTAAAAAATAATCTTATTCTTCAGATTATATTTAAAAGATACGTGGTGTTAATATTCCTAACGGTGTTAATTTTCAGTTCAAAAAAAATTTAGACAGATTTAATAAAAGCCGAGACCGTTTCGTCTAAAGTGGTTTTATTCATCGTGGAAGGGATATCGTCATTACGCATCATCATGATGGAAATCAACCCGTGTACTGCTGAAAAAAGAGCGTGCGATGAATGGCAGGCATTATCAGGATTTGAACCTTTTTTCTTGATGATTTCCAGTGTTCCTTCATAAAGCATATCCTGAAATGAAGAAAACTCCTGTTTCATCATTCCTTTTCCGCTGCACTGCATTCCCAGTCCGAACATCAGCTGGTAATATTCCTTGTTTCTGAAAGCGAACTGCCAGTAAGCATCCACAATCGCCTTCAGTTTGTCTTCAGGTGTATCATGGGCCTGCTGTGCTTTCAGAAGCTCAATGTGCAAACAGTGAAAACCGTTCAGTGAAATTTCATAAAGAATAGCTTCCTTGTTTTCAAAATGATCATATACTACCGGCGCACTGTATTCGATGGCATCGGCGATTTTCCTCATGGAAAGTGAAGCCCACCCTTCGGTTTTAGCCAGGGAAAATGCCGCGTCCAGAATACTGGTGCGGATATTTTCTTTCTCTCTCTGACGGCGTTCATGTAAACCCATGATTTTTTTATTTATCTAACAGTGTTAGCAAAACTACAAACTTTTGAATATAAGTTCCAAATAAAATGTAAAGTTTAACTTTTATGCAGATTGTAAACAGGCTGGAAGCCGGGAGAATGGGTGACGGAAGTTTTGTCAGATCTTTCGTTTTTAATAAAGGTCAAGTAAAAACTTACGGTCATATTTAATTTGAACCGGGTTCTATTCAATTATCCTTCACCCATCTTCCCGCATCCGGCTTCCATCTTCCTGCCTATATAATCAAAGAAATCTCTATCTTTGTGCTTAAATAAAAAGTTATGAATACGCCTTCAAATATGATTGAACTGGGGACCAAAGCTCCTTTTTTTGAGCTGCCGAACCCGTCTAAAAGCAATGAGATTCAGTCATTGGATGATCTGAAAGGAGAAAAAGGGACTTTGGTGATTTTTATGTGCAACCATTGTCCGTTTGTTCTGCATGTTATCGATAAGCTGAATGAGCTGTACGAAGATTATAACGAAAGAGGAATCGAGTTTATCGCCATCAATGCGAATGATGTAGAAAAGTATCCTGCCGATGCTCCGGAAAAAATGATTGAATTCCAGATCGAAAGAAACTTCGATTTTCCTTACCTTTATGATGAAAGCCAGGCCATTGCGAAAGCATACGATGCAGCCTGCACGCCGGATTTCTTTTTCTTCGATGAGAAGCTGGATCTGATTTATAGAGGGCAGATGGATGATTCGAGACCCGGAAACCATAAGGAAGTAACCGGTGAGGACCTGATTATCGCTTTTGAAAATCTTTTGCTGGGTGAGCCGCAGGAGGATATCCAGAAGCCAAGCATGGGCTGTAATATCAAATGGAAATAATTGTCTGGATCTTTATAATCCTGCGATTTTAAATATGAAAAGCTGTTCTTTGATTTGAACAGCTTTTTCTAATTTTAAATTGAGATGATCCGTTTACATACAGGAAATGCCGGCAATCACAATAAAATCCGGATTACTTAAAAAACGGATTGTTTTCCTTCTCAAGACCAATCGTCGTAGGGTTTCCGTGGCCCGATAAAACCTGCGTGTCGCCGTCGAGAATAAACAGTTTTGTTTTTATACCGTCGGTCAGCTGTTCGTAGTTTCCTTTGTAAAGATCGGTTCTGCCGATGCTGCCTTCAAACAGGACGTCGCCGGAGATCATGAATTTCCGGTTTTCACTGTGGTAAACCACACTTCCCGGAGAATGCCCCGGAACATGGTAAATTTTAAATTTCTCACCATCAAAATCCAGTTCGTCCCCTTCGCTTATGTAATCAATTTCTACGTCAATATGCTCGAGTTGCATCCCGAATCTCATCCCGCTGATCTGAAACATATCCAGCACTTCCTTATCTTCCTGATGCATGGTTACAGGGACCTGATATGTGTCGTAAGCCCATTGCAGCCCGAGGACATGATCGATGTGGGCATGCGTCAAAAGGATTTTCTCGACGGCCAGTTCTTTTTCCCGGATGAAATTTTCAAGAGATTTTGTTTCCTGCTCATTCCGGTTTCCCGGATCGAAGAGCCACGCTTTTTTATTTTCATTATAAAGAACATAGGTGTTTTCGCTTGCAAAATTGAATACGAAACCTTGGATCTGAAGCATACGCTGAATATTTTTAATAGGAACAAAGGTAAGCACAAAAGTCCGGATGGGAAATTTTAATAAACTTTTAATGAATAAAGACCTCCTGCTTTTACCGTTTAAAAATGATTTTTATTTATCTTCGTCATAATGAAAACATTGCGACTTTTTTTACTTTCGTTAAGCGGGTTGGTCTTCGGGCAGAACATCCAGAGCATTCAGCTGTTTAATCCTCAGACCAATGATGAAACGCCGGTCATTAATTTCGGCCAGCAGCTGGTACTGAGCTTTGATGATCTTACCAATGCAAGTGAAATTTACCGCTATACGATCAAGCATTATAACCGCAACTGGGAAGATGACAATCTGTTTTTTACGGAAATAGCAACCGGAAGCATGAACGGCCTGCTGGATAAATTCCAGTATTCCTTCAACACCCTGCAGGCTTATACCCATTATACCCTGACATTTCCGAATGACAAAATCCAGCCGAAAATCTCCGGAAATTTCGAATTGATTGTCTATAAAGATTCTGCAGAGAAGCCGCTGTTTACTAAAAGGTTTTATCTTGTGGAGAACGGAGCTACCCTGGCTGTAGGTGTCTCCCGTTTTGCTGATGCGCGGAACCCGGAAGCCCAGCAGCGGGTAGAAGTAAAAGCTGTCCCGGCAGGCGGGGATTTATCGTCCAATGTCAATTCTATGACGCTGAAAGTGATGCAGAACAACAACCCGAATATAACGGTAAATAATCTGAGGCCAAGCACTACCCTTGGAAACCAACTGCTTTTCCAGCAGATGTCGCTGGTATTCCCGGGAAATAACGAATTCTACTATTTCGACAATAAAAACATGAATATGGCGGCTGATATGGTCCGTGCTGCCGAGCAGATCGACGGGGTAAACCAGACCTACCTTCATCCGGTCTGGGCATTTCCGCTGAATTACCAGTATCAGCCGGACGTAAACGGAGCCTGGTATTACCGTAGGAACGATCTGGGCCGTGAAAGGGATGCTTCCAGGGAAGCCGATTATTCATGGGTGCATTTCTCCCTGGATTCCGAGCCGGTGGATAAAGAAATTTATGTGCTGGGCGGCTTTAATAATTTTCTGCCGACCAAAGAAAACCGGATGCAGTATGACGAGGCCACCAAGAAATATGTTGCCCGGATTTATCTGAAACAGGGATTTTATAACTATATTTTAGCGACTAAAAATCCAGGCGGAACCCTGAACTTCGGGGAAGTCAACGGAAATTTCTGGCAGACGGAAAACCTTTACCAGGCCTTTTTGTATTATGCACCGTTCGGCAGGAATTACGACGGGCTGATGGGCTATGGGGAATTCAGAACCCCGGTTAGATAATGTAAACCTCATAGATTCAAAAACGTATGAGGTTTAGTTCACGGCATCCTACCAATAAAAAACCTCACAGGAAAATTCCTGCGAGGTCCAATATAATAATAGTAGAACCGATTTAAATTTTAAAGACTGCTGTAATCAGCAGGGTTTCTCCATCCTCAAAAACGTAATGGATGTTTACCGGGAATTCCTGCATGGGCATTACCGAAATTTCACTGCCTTTTGCCTGATCATGTTGAAGAATCCCGTCAATAGATTCTTTCAGGTTTTCCAGGAACTGGTTTCCCCTTTTTTCCTCTTCCGCATTAAAAACCCTCATCAGCAGCCTGATGTCGTTCTTGGCAATGGAAGAGAGCAGTACGTTCATACTAAGCACAATATTTTTTCAGCTCCGTGATGTTTTTGTAGAAATCCAGTTTGGTAGCAGGATTTTCACGATGAAACTGAATACGGTATAGAATTTCATCCAGGTGAAACCGGGAAATGGCCGTTGATGTTTCTGTTTCAAAGCTTTCGATCATTCGTGCAAAGGCTTCAAGGGTTTCAGGATTGAAATTTTCAATTTTACTTTTCAGGATTTCGGCAGTTGCATTCATCATTTTCAATTTTTAAAGGGTGATGATTTCATTTTGATGGGGTAAAGGTAATAAAAATATTTAATTTTTATAAATTTAATTGAAAATAATAGGGGTGTATTTAAAATTTAATTTATTTTAAATTAAAATGATTTGAATTTAAGGGGGTGTTGTTTGAAATTGAAAAAAAATAACCTCCAAGGTAGGAGGTTATGGTTTATACTAAATAAAATTCATTAAGTTTTTCTTCACAGAGGGTCTTTACTACCTGGATCCAACGGTCTTCATCGTTCAGGCAAGGAATATAATGGAAGGTTTCTCCCCCGGCATGGGTAAACTGATGCTTTCCTTCCACAGAAATCTCTTCCAGTGTTTCCAGGCAGTCCGATACGAAAGCCGGACAAACAATGGCTAAGTTTTTTACCCCTTTTCCCGGAATGGTTTCCAGGGTCTCGTCAGTATAAGGTTCGATCCATTTATCTTTCCCTAACCTCGACTGAAACGAAACGATGGTTTTCTCCTTCGGAATATTGAGTTTTTCAATCACCTTATTGGTGGTTGTAAAACACTGGTGGCGGTAACAGAACTTGTGGCTGGGATTGCTCTCTCTCGAACAGCAGTCGTTCAGGTTACAGGTTTTTGTAGGATCGGTTTTATAGATATGCCTTTCCGGAACCCCGTGGTATGAAAACTGTAAAGCGTCGAAATTTTCAGGAAGTTTTTCCTTAATGCTTTCCGAAAGACAATTGATGTAAATCTCCCGGTCGTAGAAAGGCTGGATGTAATTGATCTTTACTTTCGGGAATTTCTCTTTCCGTACTTCCTCCGCTTTTTCAATAACCGTTTCCGTCGTACTCATCGCATACTGCGGATACAAAGGAAAAAGGACGATTTCCGACACGCCCTGGTCTACCAGCTTCCGGATTCCCGCTTCAATGCTGGGCTGCGCATACCTCATCCCGATTTCCACCGGTACATCAACGATCTGCTGCAGCTTCTTTTGGATTTTCTGGGTAATCACGATCAGGGGCGAACCTTCATCCGTCCATACCGTTTTATAGGCCTCCGCCGATTTTTTGGGTCTTGTTTTCAGAATAATCCCCTGTACCAGCAGGGCACGGAAGAACCAGCGGTAGTCGATTACCCGCTCATCCATCAGGAATTCGTCCAGATACTCTTTTACATCTTCTACTGCCGTTGACCTTGGTGATCCCAGGTTTACTAATAAAATTCCTTTCATAATAATAAGTAATGGGCAATGGGTAATAAGCTATAAACATATTACCCATCGTCTGTGTTTTTATCCGTTTACGGCTTCCACTCTTTCTACAAGATCGGGTACGAACTGCTTTAAAATGTTTTCAATTCCCCCCTTCAGTGTAGCTGTTGAGCTGGGGCATCCTGAGCAGGCGCCCTGTAAAAGCATTTTTGCAGTTTTGTTTTCTTTGTCGTATTCCATCAGGGAAATTTTTCCGCCGTCATTTTCCACCGCCGGAGCCACATATTCATTTAAAATATCGGAAATTTTCTGCTCATCGTCGGTGTAATCCCTGTTGATGATTTTCTCCACCGGGTTTTCATGCTTCTGGGCTTCGATGTTCGAAATTTCGCCACCATTCTGCAGATACTCTGCGATCAGTGCACGGACGGCCATCATCACCTCATGCCACTCCACGGAATTATCCCTCGTTACAGCCACAAAATTATCGGAGATGAAAACTTCCTTGGCAAAATCAAATTCTTTGAAAATGGCCAGGGCCAATGGGATGCCTTCCGCACCTTCCCTTGATTTTACTTCTACAAAACCTTCAAGCAGCAATTTATTGGAAACAAACTTCATCACATTCGGATTCGGGGTCATTTCCGCATAGATCTGATACAGCTCTTTTTTCTTCTGAAGATAGATTCTCGGGTTGGCCAGCAGTTCGTCTTCAATAACGTTTTTCAGGCTTTCCGCTACATGTTCCCATTCGATGGTATCCTGTTTGGCCACAGCCACAAAATTGGCGGTGATAAATATCTTTTCAACAAAAGGATAATTGAAAAGCTCCTGTGCCAGGGGAATTTCTGAAACATCTGAAGTCCGGTCGAGCTCCAAAGATCCGGGGATCAGGTTATAATCCGCCACAAATTTCATCACTTTCGGGTTTTCGGTAGGCTCTATAAGTATAGTACGCATTTTTTCTTTAAATTTGAGATACAAAAATACGCAATTAGAAATTAGAAGGCAGGTATCGGAAGTTAGATTTTTGCTATCGGCATCATTTAAAAGGCCAGGTCGCAGGAGAAAACTAATTTCCGAATTAATACATTTATCAAATTTTCAAATTAAACATATGGCACTGATCAAAGAACTTTTAGGAAAATCACCGCAGATAGGAGAGAATACATTTTTAGCAGAAACGGCTACCATTATCGGTGATGTTACGATGGGAAGCGACTGCAGCATCTGGTACAATGCGGTCATCCGCGGCGATGTGCATTACATCAGAATGGGAAACAAAGTGAATGTTCAGGATAACGCTATGCTGCACTGTACCTACCAGAAGCATCCGCTGAATATCGGGAATAACGTTTCCATCGGCCACAATGCCATTGTTCACGGCTGTACCATCAAAGACAACGTTCTGATCGGAATGGGTTCCATCGTCATGGACGATTGCCTGGTGGAGGAAAATTCAATCGTAGGCGCCGGTTCCGTAGTAACCCAGGGAACGCATATCAAATCCGGGGAAGTCTGGGGCGGCGTTCCGGCACGGAAAATCAAAGACATCAACTCCCAGCTGCTGGAAGGGGAAGTCAACCGGATTGCAGACAATTACGTAAAATATTCTTCCTGGTATAAGGAAAACGTGAAAGAAATGAATGGTAAATGGTGAATGGTGAATGGTGAATTTTGCTTCGCAAATGAACCTTCGTTGAACCCTGAGATTAACTACTGCAAAATATTCCGTAGGCATATGATCTGTGTAGTAGCCGAAAATCGAATAATTTCTTAGCGCGCCGTAGGTGTGCTGTCTGTAGTACTGAAGATAAAACTCCTACGGAGTTCTGGTATTGGTTTATACATTAATACTACACAGATATTGCTCCTCCGGAGCAAATGAATGTGGCGGTTAACGGTAATTTTATATAAATTGAAATTGACTATTGATGGTAAGATGTGAATAGTGATTAGTCAATTTTGTCTTGCAAGTAAATTGTTAAACATAATCAATTGACCATTGATCCTGAAGGAACCGACCGTTCACAAAAAAGCATTGCTCTATCCGGCAATGCTTTTTTCCTTAGCGAAAAAATCCTGTAGGAATTTATATAAATTAGTGTGTTACGGGTTGATCAGTTCGGCTTTTCCGTTGATGCACTTGATTCCGGTAGGTTCATTCACCATCATGCAATCAGAGATAACTCCGTATTTCTGGTTGAATGCTTTTACTTTTTCCGTATAATCCTTGATCCTTTCCAGAATACTGGTTTCCATTTTTTTCGGATAGGCAATATAAAGCTGAGGGCCGCCGCATGCTTTGGCTCCCATCGGTGCAAAGGCCCATTCTCCGGCGCTCGTACATTTTTCTCTGGTCACTTCCGATTCGATGGAGGCTCTCAATTGGTCCAGCTGTGCCTGTTCATATTTCTGGCTGCTTTCATCCTTCGGCCGTTCCGAAATGTCTTTCGGAAGATGGGCATCCACCTCTCTTGCAGAGCCACAGGAAACAAATAGAGCAAAACCCAGGAGAACAGCGGAAACGCACGGGATCGTTTTTAACATAATAACTTAATCTGGTTCAAAATTTTCAAAACTTATGCCAAGGTAAGGTTTTTAGGATTCATTTCCGTAATTTTGACGGCGATGAACAATCATTTTTTTGACTTAATAGAGCACACCAACCGAAGCGTATTTTTAACCGGAAAAGCAGGAACGGGAAAAACAACTTTCCTTAATGATTTTGTAAAACGCACCCGGAAAAAACACATTGTCGTTGCCCCGACCGGGATCGCCGCGATCAATGCAGGCGGCGTTACCATCCATTCGATGTTCGGGCTTCCGCTGAGAACCTTTTTGCCGACCACCGAACGGATCGACACCAGTATGGCCAACAACATTGCCGACCTGATGCCGCATTTCAAGTACCGGAAAGATAAACTGAAGCTTCTCCGCGAAGTGGAAATCATCATCATCGATGAGGTTTCGATGCTGAGGGCCGATGTCCTGGACATGATGGATTTCTCCCTGAGGTTCATCCGCAGGAACAACCAGCGTTTCGGTGGGGTACAGATGCTCTTTATCGGCGATCTGTATCAGCTTCCGCCGGTGGTGCGGGATGAGCATATCTTAAAAATGTATTACCAGTCCCCGTTCTTTTTTGACAGCCACGCCATCAAGGAAATTCCGCTGGTTACCATTGAGCTGACGAAGGTTTACCGGCAGTCCGACGAGGATTTCCTGGCGATCTTAAATGCGATCCGGGACGGTGACGTAGCCAATATCGATTTTGAAAAGCTGAACGAAAGATACGATCCCGGTTTCAGCTCAGAAGATGAACCTTACGTTTACCTGTGTTCACACAATAAAATGGCGGATGATATCAACCAGGAGAAGCTGGAAGAAATCAAAGTAACGGCCAAGACCTATGAAGCCAAGCTGTTCGGGGAATTCAGGGAAAACCAGTTTCCAAACGAGCAGTTCCTCGACCTCAAGATCGGTGCCCAGATCATGTTTATCCGGAACGATATTTCCGGGGAAAAGCGGTATTTCAACGGCAAGCTGGGTGAAATTTCCGCGCTGGATGAAAATGAAATCAAAGTCATCCTCGACGGAAGCGAAAGGGAAATTACCGTAAAACGGGAAGTCTGGGAACAGAAAAAATACTTCCTGGATACCGATAAAAATATCAAGGAAGAAGTATTGGGAAGCTTCGAGCAGTTTCCGATCAAGCTGGCCTGGGCGGTAACTATCCATAAAAGCCAGGGGCTTACGTTCGACCGGGTGATCATTGATGCCGGAAAAAGCTTTACCGCCGGACAGGTGTATGTTGCCCTTTCGCGCTGCCGGACCCTGGAAGGGATTGTCCTAAAATCCAGAATTACGCCGGAAGTTATTTTTAAAGATAACCGGATCCTGTCGTTCCACAGCGATACGGTGGCCAATGATAAAGTGGAAGCCATCCTCAATAACGAAAAATACGACTACAGCATCAAAAAAGTCCTTCGTACACTGGATTGCCTGTGGTTTTTAAATGAAGTGGAGGAGTGGAATAAGCTATCGGTGGCTACCAAGAGCATCGATCAGGTAAAAGCCAACCAGCTTTATCTTCAGCTGAAGCATGAAATTGTAAACCTGGGAAAAATCTACGAAAAGCTGCAACGGGTGATTTCCCAGAAGGTTAACAATTTTATTGAACAGAAAGAAGAATGGTCGGAGATTGAAAGCAAGACCAAAGGTGCCGTTAATTTCTTTTTTACCGGGATCCGGGATAAAGTCTTTAGTCCGCTGAAGGATTTTTATGCGGAGATCAAAGGAACCAAAGGACTGAAGCAGTACAATGAAGAATTCCGGGTGTGGCTGGAAGATATCGAGGAATACCTGAACAGCCTGAAGGATATCCATTTGCTGGAGACCAAATTGCTGGATGAAAAGAATAACCAGGAAGTAAGCATGAAGATTGCCAAAGTTCCGTCCCAGGTTCTTACGTTCCAGCTGTTTGAGCAGGGAAAAACCATTGCGGAAATCGCTCTGGAAAGAGGCCTGGTAAAAGAAACGGTAATCGGGCACCTGGCCAAATTTGCCGAACAGGGCCTGCTGGATATTTCAAGGGTGATCACCTCGGATAAGATCAAAGCTTTTGAAGAAGTTTTCTACAAAGATCCGAAAGAAACTTTAACGGAATGGAAAAATGCGCTCCCAAGCCATTTTGAGTTTAATGAAATCAGGATTCTGATTAATCACTTTACATATCTGAAGGAGAAGAATCAATAAAACATTTCTGCTTCTTTTATTGACTCATTGAATTTTAAACGATTATTTCCGGACTCGTAAAGGTTAATAATCCAGGATCACCACCCTGTTCTGCCGGGTGATTTTTTGATGCATCATAATGGATGTTGAAAAAAAGGTTGAGGCATAATAAATCGTCTGTGCATCCGGCCCGCTGTTATCGTTTATGAAACTTTTTTTAAGATATAGGAACTCTTCTTCGACAATGTTTTGAAATTTTTCATCTTCTGAAAATTTCAGGCGGATCTCTTCATATATTTTTCTTTCGGAATCCGTAAAATCATTCTCTGTATATGCATCACCGTCAATTCCGCTGTCTACTATTTTCCGGGTAAGCAGGATCATATAGGCATTAAACCCTGAAAAGTCTTCTGCAGAGATATTGACTCCGCAATCTGACTCGCCGAGGTCTTCAACCGGATAATGATGGGTATAATTTCCATACTGGAACATGTAGCCCGCACATACGGTGGTCGTAGGAAGCTCATACAGCAGTGTTATTCCGTAATCTTCAATATCCTTTCCCGGAACAGGAGTGGGGTAAATAATTTCGTTACTGAGAAAAAGCATGAGCTCCAGGAAATTATCAGGGTTGACGTAATTGATGTCTTCAGAAATAACAAGGGCAAGCTGATCTGCTGAAGTGTTCAATACTGATCCATATTCTTTTTCTCTTTCATTTAAAAACTGAATAAAGGATTGTTCCGTTAAAACCTGATTACTGATAAAAGGAAGTAAATTTTGCTTTGCTTTTTCCTTGTTAAAAATATAAATTTCAGTATTTCGTCCCATTGATTTTGTGATTATAAAATGGAAATAAAAATCCCCTGATGATCGCTGATCATGTTTTTCTCCGCAAAAATTCCGGTTTCAACCGTATAGCCTGTAAAACTTTCAGGAACTACAATGTGATCAATGTTTTGCTCGATTTCTAAAGTTATAGTTTTTAATTTTAAATCCAGAAAAAGATTCTTCAGGGATTCCGATATTCCGGAACTGATGGATAATCTTTCTTCCCCTGTTTTAAAGGAAGTATTGAAATCACCGACAAGAAAGAGGTTGGGGTTCTCTGCGTAAATCCGTTTGCAATCCGAGATGGTATTGCGCAATTCATTATCCGCAAAAGGCTGGCGCTTAAACCAGGTTCCGATAATGGTGCAGTAAAAAACGATATTCCCAAATGCCGTTTCAAACTCCAAAGCAAGATTGGTTTTGTCATCCGTCACCGGATATTTTTTCGAGCAGGGAATTTTAGAATAGAGTATCGTTCGGAAAGCTTTTTCACCTTTCAGGTATTCCGTATAGTTGAGGTTTTCATAGACCGTGTTTTCCGGGATGGGCGAGCAGGGATATTTATAGGGAAACGTGCAGAGATCCAGATCGATGGCTTCGGTCAGAATAAGGAAATCGAAATCAAACCCATTCAGGAATGCTGGGGTTTTCTGGGGATTCTTTTTCCTGGCCCAGTCGATGTTCAAGGTGGCGATTTTCAAGCAGGGTAGTTTATTTCTTTAGTTTCTCAAAGTCATATAAAGTAATGAAATCAATTTTATGACCCCATATTTCATTTATTTTTGCATTGGGGAAAATCCCGGAAATTGAAGTGTTTTCAAATTCATTTTTGAAATAATATTTTATATCTGCCTTGTAGATTAAAGGTGTTTTTACATTGCTTTTTAATGATAAAAGAGATTTCCATTCTTTATCTTCTTTTCCATCGTTGTAGTAAGCACCTGTAAAAAAAATCTCAATCGTATTTTCTTTTATATCTTTTGAAAAAATATTTTTCTTTTTACTTAATGGATAATAGTCTTTGTAAGGTTCCATACTTAAAACACGATATTCGTATGTATTGCCATTTTCTTTTAGTTCCAAAACTACTTTGGAACCTAATGGAAACGTGAATGTTCCGTATTGAGTTGGAAATTTAGCAGGAATATTGAAATTTTTCTGGGAAAGAATTTTCCCTGCAAAAATTAAAAATATAAGTAAAAGGAATCTTTTTTTCATGGTTATATTCTAAGTCGAAATACACATCAAATATACAATAATGAAATTACTACAGAAAGAGATTATAGATTGCCGAATTAGCTAATAGCTTTTCCCTTTCCATCACCATTAATCCTATCAATTACAAAAAGTAACTAATGCGTTTTATTAGCCTTATCTTTGTTCAGTTTTTGAAACTAAAATAGATCGTATGAAAAATTTTGAAATATCAGTATTGGATCTTGCGCCGGTAAAACAGGGGAAAACGGTTCATGATACGTTTCAGGACAGCCTGTCTCTGGCCAGCCATGCTGAAAGTTTGGATTATAAAAGGTTCTGGCTTGCCGAACACCACAATATGGAAAGTATTGCCAGTTCGGCCACTTCGGTACTGATCGGCTTTATTGCCAACGGAACCAAAAAAATAAGAGTCGGATCGGGAGGGATCATGCTTCCGAATCACAGCTCCTTAGTTATTGCGGAACAGTTCGGAACCTTGGAATCCCTTTTCCCGGGAAGGATTGATCTCGGTTTGGGCAGAGCTCCCGGAACGGACGGTCTGACGGCCCAGGCACTGGGAAGAAATCCCGCGAATATCAATGAAAAGTTTCCGAGGCAGATCCTGGAATTACAGAAATACTTCTCCAAAGAAAATTCAAATGCTTTGGTGCGTGCCATTCCCGGAGAGGGGCTGGATATTCCGCTGTATATTCTCGGGTCGAGTACCGACAGTGCTTTTCTGGCAGCAGAATTAGGACTTCCGTATGCTTTTGCGGGACACTTTGCACCGGAACAGATGGACATGGCATTCAATATTTACAGGGAACATTTCGAGCCGTCCAAATACCTGGATCAGCCTTATATTATGGCCTGCATCAACGGGGTAGCCGCAGAGACTTCTGAAGAAGCGCATAAAATGTCCACAACATTATTCCAGGCGTTCATCAATATCATCCGGAACGACAGAAAGCCGTTTGCCCCGCCGGTGGATAATATGGACGACATCTGGTCGCCGATGGAAAGATCAATGGTGCTGCAGAAGCTGCGGTATACCCTGATCGGGGATCAGTCTGAAATTGAAGAGCAGCTGAAAAGCTTCCAGGAAAAGTTCAGTGTGGATGAGCTGATAATCAATTCCCATATCTACGACCATCAGAAAAGGCTGGCATCTTATCATATTTTCAGAAAAGCAAAAAACGCTGTATCCGGCGAATAATAAAGAGTTTATATTAATTGGAAGATGCCTGTTTTTATAAGTATCTTTGTGAAAATTTAAAAAGTAAAAATGTCTGATATTAAGTTAAATACTATTCCTGAGGCCATCGAAGACCTTAAAAATGGTAAGATAATCATAGTAGTAGATGATGAGGACAGAGAAAACGAAGGTGATTTTCTTTGTGCTGCCGAACTGACGACTCCGGAAATTATCAATTTCATGGCACTTCACGGAAGAGGGCTGATCTGTATGCCGCTTCCTGAAAAACGATGTGATGAACTGGGCCTTGAAGTGATGGTAAGCCGAAGCAGCGATCCGAAGGAAACCGCTTTTACGGTTTCGGTTGACTTGCTGGGCAACGGAACCTCTACCGGAATTTCAGCAGCCGACCGGGCGAAAACTATTCTTGCTTTAATGGATGAAAATTCCAAACCGACCGATTTTATGAGACCGGGACATATTTTCCCGCTTCGCGCAAGAAAGGGAGGTGTTCTCAAAAGAGCAGGACATACCGAAGCAGCCATCGATTTAACGTGTCTGGCCGGTCTTAAAGAGGGCGGCGTGATCTGTGAGATTATGAACGAAGACGGATCCATGTCGCGTCTTCCGGAACTCTATGCTCTGGCGCAGAAACATGATATGAAGATCGTTTCCATCGAAGACCTGATCCATTATCAGCTTAAAAAAGGAAACCTGATTGACAGGCTGGAAGAAAGAAAGGTAAAAACGGCTTACGGCGATTTCGATTTCTATGCGTTCAGGGAAACTTCCAACGATCAGATCCATTTTGCTTTAACAAAAGGAAGCTGGACGGTAAACGAACCGGTATTGGTAAGGGTACAGTCTTCTGATTCCTATTTTGATGTACTGACCAGACTGAATAACGGTGAAAAGCCTTTGCTTGAAAAAGTAACCGGTATGGTGAATGAAGCAGGAAAAGGGGCTATTATTTTTATCAACAACGTTTCCAATTCTGAAAATACGCTGAAAAAATTACAGCAGTTCCTGAACTATCAGGACGGACAGCAACAGCATCCGACCCTTGCGTTTAATTACAGGGACTACGGAATCGGTACACAGATCCTGAAGAATCTAGGAATCAATAAATTTAAAGTCATCACCCAGAATCCGAATATTAAACCTCAGGTTGGAGGATATGATGTTGAGGTAACGGAAATGGTGCAGCTATAAAGTGAATGGTGAATAGTGAATTCGCAATGCTTGTCAATTTTTCTATTGATTTTAAAATTGACCATTCACTTGCGGAGCAAAATTGACCATTGACTTACAAATAAAATGGCTTGATGAAGATCAAGCCATTTTTATTTGTTCAAAGCTCCTGAAGCCGTTCAGGAAATCTTTGATGTTCATTCTTTTTTTGCCTTCCAACTGCAGCTCTTCAGGAAAATAGATTCCGTCTGCAGTATAGATTTTAAACTCATTCTTTGAAATCTCAAGGATTCCGGCCGGTTTCCCATGTTCTGAAATTTCAAATCTGCCTCCGAAAATTTTCAGCCCTTTTTCTTCCTCTCCAATTTTTAATGTCGTAAAGGCAGCCGGATAAGGCGACATTCCCAGGATAAACTGATGGATTTCTTTTGAAGGTCTTGTCCAGTCGATTCTGGTATCTTCCTTAAAGATTTTAAAGGCATTTTTTGGATGCTCTACCTGCGGCTGAGGTTGTTCAACGATTGAATTTTCTGCAAGTCCGTTCAGGGTTTTTACCACCAGCCTCGCTCCCATTTCCATAAGCCGGTCATGAAGGCTTCCTGCATTTTCATCAGGTAAAATGGTGAGTTCTTCCTGCAGCAGGATATTTCCTTCATCAATTTTTTCATTGATAAAAAACGTCGTGGCTCCGGATTTTTCTTCACCGTTGATAATGGCATAATTAATCGGTGCTGCACCCCTGTAATCAGGAAGAAGGGAGGCATGAAGGTTGAAGGTTCCCATTTTAGGCATCTCAAACAAAACCTTCGGCATCATCCGGAAGGCAACAACTACGAATACATCAGCATCCAGCTTTCTCAACGCTTCCAGAAATTCAGGATTTCTCAGTTTTTCAGGCTGAAAAACCGGAAGATTGTTTTCTACGGCAAAAACTTTTACCGGCGACTGGTTGATCTTCTGTCCGCGTCCGCTTGCTTTATCCGCAACCGTTACGACACCGACAACTTTATGATGCGACTGATGAATGGCTTCCAGAGACGTTTTCGCAAACTCCGGAGTTCCTAAAAATACGACTTTCAATGATTTCATGCTGCAAAGATAAGCTCTTTACGAAAAGTTTAAAAATTTAAAAAATATTGTTAACAATTACACATTGCCCATTGCTCATTTCATAATTTATGCAATTGCGTACGTTCTGAAGTTCAGCATCTTTATTTTCCCGGTATCCAGAAGGAAAATCAGGTTTTCAAGAATATTTTCCTTTGAATGAAAGCTCAGCTGGATGGAAAGTTCCTCGATGGTTGCCGGTCTTTTAACCAAAAGATTCAGGATCTGATTGGAAATATTTTTTCCGAAAATGGATTGTTTGTTTTTTTCACAAACCGAACACTGGCCGCAATTTCTGGCATTCTTCTCACCGAAGTAGCTCAGGATCAGCTTCATTTTACAGTACTGGCTGTCTTCCAGGAAAAACTTCATTTCTTCCCACTTCTGGATCTTATTTTTTTGAATGTGCTCAAAAAGCTTCCAGTAGACCGAGCTGTTCAATCTTTCGTCCCTCGGCTTTAAAAATTTAACACTCGATAATGCCCCGTCAATATATTCTACATAACCTTTCTGCTGAAGTTCTTTCAGCCGCTCTTTAATGAGTTCGGTGCTTACCCCGATTTTCCCGCTCACCTGTTGTTCGCTGAACATCACTTTATGGGTCGTTACTCCGGAAATGGAACGGAGCATCAATTCCAGGAAATAAGCATCTTTCTTCGGGATCTGGTCGATTTCATCCGCTTCCATCATGAGCTGTAAAGAAGAGAGGCTTTTATGATCGTTAAAATAAATAATTTCCTGATTATGGAGAAAACCCAGCACATTCCTGATTTTTGCATTCGACAGCCGGGTGAAATTCTGGATACCGTTGATGTTTAAAGGAAAAACCCTTTCCGGAAGCTCAAATTCAGCCACCTGAAAAACAGAATAAAGATAACTGATGATTTTCAGGAATTCCGCTTTATTCGGGATCTGGTTTTTCAGGATCTGGTCAAAGTTCAGAAGTTCCTGCTTATTCCACAGCAGAAAAGCAAAACTTTCTTTCCCGTCTCTTCCGGATCTCCCGATTTCCTGGTAATAGTTTTCAATAGATGGAGCAGGGGAGTAGTGGATCACAAAACGGACATTGTCCTTATCGATTCCCATCCCGAAAGCATTGGTGGAAATAAGTACATGATTATCGCTGGTGTTCCAGACATGCTGGCGGGTATTTTTTTCTTTTGTAGTAAGGCCCGCATGAAAGAAATCAACATGGGTTAACTGATTTTTACGCAGAAATTCGCTCAGTTGCTCAGCTTCCCGCCTCGTTCTTACATAAACGATTCCGGATTCATTGGTAAACTTCAGAATGTCGTAAACCTTCTGGAATTTGTCTGAAATCTCTTCCGTAAAAATTTTTATATTGTCTCTTTTAAAACTTTTCTGAAAAACCTTGGGGTCTTCCAGTCCGAGTTTCAGCTTTATTTCGTCAAGTACCTTCGGGGTTGCTGTTGCCGTTAGTGCCAGACAATGGATTTCAGGATTGTTTTTCCTGAATTCTTTTATATTCTGATAGCTGGGCCGGAAATCCTGTCCCCATTCCGAAATACAGTGGGCTTCATCTACGGCGATAAAAGAGAGGGTAATTTCTTCAATATGCTGGATAAACTGTTTGTTCGTAATCCGCTCCGGAGAAATATAGAGTATTTTCGTCAGGCCTTCCTTACAACGCTCGTAAATGGTTTCCGCATCGTATTCATCAAGTTCCGAAGATAAATATTCTGCTTCTATTCCACGGGCCTTCAGTTGATTTACCTGGTCTTTCATCAGGGCCAGCAGCGGTGAAATCACGAGGCAGGTCCCTTCCCTGAGCAGGGCAGGAAGCTGATAGCATAAAGACTTTCCGGCACCTGTCGGCAGCAGCACCAACGTATCTTTTGCATTGATTACCGAATCAATGATAGCTTCCTGGGCGTCACGGAAATGATCATAACCCCAAAAATGCTTTAGTGTCTTAAACTTCAGCTCCTGAAAATCTTGCTGGGAAATCATGGGATAAAAATACTAAAAGTAATATAATAAAAAAAGCCACGCATTGCATGGCTTTATTATAATTTAAAGATAAAATTATTATTTAGCTTCGAAGTAAACCCTTCTGTTTGCTCTGTTTTTCCATTCAGGACATTTAGTAGCAGGGTCACACTCAGGGTATTTAAGGTCTTTTTTACCTCTACCGATGGCATCAAGTTTACCGGATTGAACTCCGTTTTTAATCAGATAATCTTTAACGTTGTTTGCTCTTCTTTCAGATAATCTCTGATTGTATGCTTCAGAGGCTCTTGTATCGGTAGCACCGATTACGGTATAAGTACCGGTTGAAGAGTTAATGTAGTTAACAGCATTGTTAAGGATAGGAGTATTCGAAGGTAAGATCCGGTCTGAATTCAGATCAAATTCAATACCGTCTAATTTTGTTTCCTGCTCATTAACCAATCCTGGAGTTGCAGGAGCAGTTGTAGGACAACCTTGGTTTTCAACAGGTCCCGGAACCGTTACACACTTATCGTAAAGGTCGATTACACCATCAAGATCCGTGTCAAGAGCTACACCGGCACCATCAACTCTTGCACCTGCAGGCGTATCAAGCTGTCTGTCCCAATCGTCGCAAACACCGTCATTATCAAGATCTCCTTTCTTACAAACTTCGATATCCTGGTTTTTGTTAGCCAATACATCAAGTTTATAATAGATTTCCTGAAGTGGATCATGCCACATTAAGTGAGATTCGTGTTTTCCAAGTTTTAATGAGATACCCAGAGTTGCGTTGACGAAGTTATCGGAAACCTGCTCTTCACGTTGGTTGATGGCGCTGTATTTGGCACCTCCACCGTCGAATTGATCGTCACCGGTTACTACATACATTACTCTACCTTCTATATCAAGTCTTCTGTTTACTTTGAATTTAAGACCGGCACCAGCCTGAGCAAACATAGATCCCAATTCAAACGGCTTAATTTCCGTTACCAATCTCTGTCCCATTTCATCTTTCTGGTATGCTCTGTAAGCTAAAACTCCCACACCTGCATATCCGTGAAGCGCCCATCTGAAAGGGGAGTGGTTATCCACCCTTCTCAAAAGGTTTGAAAAGTTGATGTCTCCCAATAAAGAGATCGCATCATACTGTGTTCTTGCTCCTACCTGTTGTGTTACGGATGCATTCGCAGGGGCAGCATCTTTCGTATAGAAAAATCCTTGTCTGGTTTCACCTCTGTCATATTGTAGGTTTAAGCCGAAAGCATGGGTAATTGCTTTATCGATACTTACATAAGCAGAATATCCGAAAAGATTGTTACCGTTACCGTTCTTAATAGACGTTAAGTCTGCAGACTGTACCAACGGTACACCCGCACCGATTGAAATTGCCCAGTCGTTAAATCTCTTTGATTTATTGGTAAACGGGGAAACATTTGCAGAACCCGAAGAAAATGTATTCGGATACTGTCCTGATGAAGCCACTGCAGTTGAGTCTTGTGCAAAAGCAACCGTAGGTACGGTTAAAGCCAATGCAACAATTGCTAAACTTAATTTCATAGTGTATTTTTTATTTAGTTAATTAAATGATTTATTATTTTGTTGTGGTAGGGCAACCTTGGTTTTCTACCGGCCCCGGAACCGTCACACACTTATCGTATAAGTCGATCACTCCGTCCAGGTCCATATCCAATGCAATTCCCGCGCCATCTACTCTTGCCCCGGCAGGAGTATCCAGCTGTCTGTCCCAATCATCACATACGCCGTCATTATCCAGGTCACCTTTTTCACATACAACAAGCTCGGTACTTTGGTTTTCCAGAACGTTAGCACGGTAATAAGCTTCCTGTAAAGGATCATGCCAAGCCAGGTGGCTTTCGTGTTTTCCAAGTTTGAAAGAAACCCCTAAGTTCACCGTCCATGCATTATCAGATCTTCCTTTGTTGATCATGTTGTACTTCGATACTTTCGAAGACGGGTCATAATCGCCGGGACCTGCATATCCGCCACCGTCAAATTCATCATCACCGCTCATGATATACATGGTTCTGGCTTCGATGTCGATCAGTTTCGAAACGTTGTACTTGATTCCTGCACCAAACTGGTAATACAGAGAGTTGATGGCCAGTTTTTGCTCCATAAACAATGGAATTCTTTTAGGATCGTTGCTCCATCTGAATTCATTGTTGTCATACAAAGACGTCTTGTAATTCATGAAACCGGCACCGGCATAACCGTGTAATGCCCATCTGTACGGAGAATGGTTGTCAACTCTTCGTAAAAGATTTGATAAATTAATGTCTCCGATCAAACCGACCTGGTTATACTTTGTGTTTGCTGTCGCAACTCCGGCAGCGATACCGGCAGCACCTTCCAACTGAGCCTTTTGGGTGGTTTCACCTCTCTGGTAGATAAGGCTTAATCCAAAAACGTGCGTAATCTGCTTGTCTAAACTTGCATACGCATTGTACCCCCAATTGATCTTTTTATCATAGATGGACTTTAGGTCGGAATGTACCATAAAGGCAGCTCCACCCCCCACTGATACAGACCAGTCGTTGAATCTTTTGGCTTTGTTGTTAAAAGGTTGAACATTGGCAGAACCTGATGAGAAGGTATTCGGGTACTTATCATTTGAAGTAACAGCTATACTATCCTGTGCATAAGTAGCAATAGGCAATGTGGCCAATAATAATAAACCTAATTTCATACAATATGTTTTATGTTTTATGTCAGATAAAATCTTTTAATAATATTCTGGAAAATTCTCTGTCAAAAAGATGCTTTCGATGAGGGATTTCCAATCTTTCCGAGCTGAAATTCAAACCGTTGAAGGTTACGATATCGATGTCGATTATCCGGTCAGTATATCCGCCTGATGCCATAGAATCGTTTACTCTTCCCATTTCCTTTTCAATGCGCTTAATGTCGTTCAGCAGCTGAACAGGCGAATGGCCGGTAAATATTATCAATGCAATATTACAAAAAATATTGGAACTGGCAAATTCTACGGGCTCCGATGTTAAAAATTCACTAATTTTTAATACTTCATTTCCGCTTTCCTCCAGTTTTTTTATTGCGGTTTCCAGATTTTTTTTTTGGTCTCCGAGGTTACTTCCCAGTAACAAAACGACTCTATGTTGCGACATATTGAAAAATGATTGATATATGAAAAGTTTTTTTAAAAGTGTACTGGCAAATATAGTGGCTATTGTCATTTTATGCGTCGTGTTTTTCTTCTTTTTTATCATAATGCTTGTGTTCAGTGCAATGGGGAGCGAGAAGTCGGTGGTGGTAAAAAAGAACTCCGTTCTTACCATTAATTTAAAGACCAATATCATGGACAGCCCAACGGAAGAGCGGAAAGGGCTGTTTGATATCGGCGATCAGGATAAAAACGTTTTGATTTATGATGCAATCGAAGCCATCAATAAAGCGAAAACTGATAACAACATCAAAGGCATCAGCATCGAGACTGATTTTATGAATGCAGGAATTACCCAGATCGACGACCTGAGGAATGCCATCCAGGATTTTAAGAAAAGCGGAAAATTCGTGTACGCCTATGGGAACGCCGTTTCCCAGTCTGCTTATTATTTAGGATCCGTAGCAGACCAGTATTACCTGAATCCGGCGGGCATGATCGAGCTGAAAGGTCTGGCTACAGAAGTTGCTTTTTACAAGGATTTTGCAGATAAATACGGAATCGGCATCGAAGTGATCCGTCACGGAAAGTTCAAATCTGCAGTGGAGCCTTTCCTGAGAAATGATATTTCTCCTGAAAACAAAGAGCAGCTGAGTACTTTGTTGAATGATATCTGGAAAAATACATCTTCCAGAATAGCTGCTTCCCGGAAGATTGATACGGTGCAGTTCAGAACGGTAGTGGACAGCCTTTACGGGATGATTCCGGATTTAGGACTGAAATATAAACTGGCGGATAAATTAATCCAGAAAACGGAATATGACAAAATCATCCGTTCGAAACTGAATATAAAGGAAGATGATAAACTGAATAAAATTTCGTTAGGGAAATATATCGCTTCATATTCAGATGATGAAGGTTCGGGAGATCGGGTAGCGGTTCTGTATGCTTCCGGTTCGATCAACGGAGGAAATGATTATAATGATATCCACTCGGAAAAATATATCAAATATATCAGAGACCTTCAGGAGAATGATAAAGTAAAAGCCGTTGTTTTCAGAATCAATTCTCCGGGAGGAAGTGCCAATGCTTCCGATGAGATTCTATTTGAGCTGCAGCAGCTGAAGAAGAAAAAGCCACTGGTTATTTCCTTTGGAGATTATGCGGCTTCCGGAGGGTATTATATTGCAATGGCTGCAGATAAAATCTATTCTGAGCCCAATACCCTGACGGGATCCATCGGTGTTTTCGGAGTGATTCCTTATTTTAAGGATGTTGCAAATAAAAACGGAATCCGGTCAGACATTGTCGCCACCAACGCCAATTCCCAATATTACTCTTCATTAAACGGAGTAACGCCCTATGGTGTGAGCATGATTACCAAAAGCGTGGAAGGAACCTACAAAAGATTCGTACACTTCGTAACCCAGAACAGGAAAAAAAGCTTTGAGCAGATCGACAGTGTGGGTGGTGGAAGAGTATGGAGCGGAACAAGGGCAAAACAGATCGGCCTGGTAGATGAACTGGGAACTTTAAATGATGCGGTGAAATTTGCCGCTCAGAAAGCCGGTATGAAATCCTATAACGTGGTTTCATATCCGAAAAGGATGACTCCGTTTGAGCAGATCTTTAAAGACCTCAATGAGGATGATATTTCGGCAAGGGTCGTACAGAATAAGATCGGAAAAGCGAATTACCAGCTGTTGCAACAGATTGTGGAGGAAAGAAAACTGCAGTCTGAAGTAAAGATGGAAATGCCTTATCAGATTAAGATCAACTAAACTAAATTATATTGCAAAAACGGCGGATTTGAAATTCAAATCCGCCGTTTTAATTTTTTATTGTACCGGGTTAAGCCCTCCTGGTCATCATTCCATAGATCCACAGAACGATTAAAGCACCTCCGATGGCCAGAATCCAGCTTCTGAAGTTCCAGAAAGAATCTACATCTCCCCAGTGAAGTAAGTAAACGCCGATTGATCCTCCGATAAAGGCTCCGATGATTCCCAAAATCATCGTAATAAGCATTCCTCCTCCCTGTTTTCCTGGCATGATTGCTTTAGCAATGGCACCGGCTAATAGTCCGAAAATAATCCATGTAATAAATCCCATAGTTGCATTTTTTAATGTTAATATTAATTTGGTTCATTATTGGGAAAACATGATAGACATCATCTTTTCTTGAAAAATGAATCTACAAACTCTGTACCATTAAACAACTGCAGGTCCTGCATCTTTTCTCCGACCCCGATATATTTTACCGGAATCTGGAACTGATCTGAGATGCCGATGACCACTCCTCCTTTCGCCGTTCCGTCGAGTTTTGTAACAGCCAGGGCGTTCACTTCCGTAGCTGCAGTAAACTGCTTGGCCTGCTCAAATGCATTCTGCCCGGTAGATCCGTCAAGAACCAGTAAAATCTCATGAGGCGCATCAGGAATTACTTTCTGCATCACCCTTTTGATTTTTGAAAGCTCGTTCATCAGGTTCACTTTATTATGAAGCCTTCCGGCCGTATCGATAATCACAACATCGGCATTCTGTGCAACGGCACTCTGTACCGTGTCAAAAGCTACGGACGCCGGATCGGAGCCCATTTCCTGTTTTACGATCGGTACACCTACCCGCTGGCTCCAGATGACCAATTGGTCTACGGCTGCCGCTCTGAAAGTATCGGCTGCTCCCAGAAAGACTTTTTTTCCTTCTGTATTGAACTGATGGGCCAGCTTACCAATGGTAGTGGTTTTTCCCACGCCGTTTACGCCGACCACCATGATAACGTAAGGCTTTTTGGAAGTATCGATATTTCCGGTTCCGGCATGCGGATTTTCAAGGAGCAATCCCGAAATTTCCTCTCGGAGGATTTTATCCAGTTCATTTACACCTACGTATTTATCCCGGGCAACGCGTTCTTCAATTCTTTCGATGATTTTGATGGTGGTGGAGGCACCGACGTCGGAGGCGATAAGTATTTCTTCCAGATTATCCAGTACTTCATCGTCTACTTTGCTTTTACCGACTACGGCTTTCGTCATTTTTTCAAAGAAACCCTGGCTGGATTTTTCCAATCCCTTGTCTAACGTTTCTTTTTCTTCTTTTTTAAAAATATTTTTAAACCAACTCATCTTATGAATTATGGAATTTAATTAATGAAGGAAGACGGGAAAAGGCCTGAAGCGCACAATCGGCATGGTCTTCAAGCTTCCGGTCCCGGACTTCCGGCGAGATTAAAAGCAAAGATAACAAAAAAACTACCCAAAAGATGAGTAGTTTTTTATATTGTAAATAAAGCGGAGATTATTTCTTCAAATAACCGTCTACTTCGTCTGCATTCATTACTTTTTCTTCGAAAACGTAAGCTCCTGATTTAGAAGACTTCACCATTTTCACCACTTTAGTCATTTTTTTAGACTGTCCGCTCTGTAGGGTTGCTACTACTTTCTTTGCCATGGTAAATTATATTTTATAAATTACTTGATTTCTTTGTGTACGGTTACCTTTTTAAGAACAGAGTTGTATTTTTTCAATTCCAATCTCTCTGTCGTGTTCTTTTTATTTTTTGTAGAAATGTATCTGGACATTCCCGGCATACCACTTTCTTTATGCTCTGTACATTCAAGGATTACTTGAACTCTGTTTCCTTTTTTTGCCATGATTTAGTTCTTTTTAATCAATCCGTTTCTAGTCGCTCTTTCAATAGCTTCCTCGATTCCAATCTTGTTAATCACTCTCAATCCATGAGCTGATACTTTCAGTGTTACGTGCTTATCCTGCTCCGGAAGGTAAAATTTCTTCTCTAATAAGTTAATTTCAAAACGACGCTTCGTTTTGTTATTAGCGTGAGAAACGTTGTTACCAACCATTGCACGCTTTCCTGTTATTTGGCAAATTCTTGACATATCTCGATGTTCTTATTTGTACTATAATATTTGAGAGTGCAAAATAACGAAGAATTTTTCAGATAGACAAATCTTTTACAAAATTATTTATAAATAACTTACCGGTCATCATCCTGATTTTAGGATTCATGCCGCCGCCGGAAGTATGGGATTTAATATAGGTAAGTGCCTCAGGTATTGAATACTTTTCCTTTGGCCGCTGAATTTACATGCTCAGGATTTCTTCGTTTTTTCCTGAAACCTTTTAATTAAAAAATAAAACAGCAGGAACCCAAAAGCAAAAATGGAAAACCTGGAAAGAAGATCGCCGGCTTTTGTATAAAAAGTCATCCCATCATAAAGGTTTACTTTGGCATACAATGCTGTTTTATCCCCGTAAAAAGTATCTTCCATCATTTCACCTTTTGCATCGATATGCGCTGAAATACCGCTGTTGGCTGCACGGGCGATTTCCCTTCTTGTTTCAATGGCTCTCAGCCGTGCGTATGATAAAAGCTGTTTGTGGCCTTCCGTAACGCCCCACCAGGAATCGTTGGTCATAATCGCCAGGAAATTAGCTCCTTTTTTTACATACTCGCCCGTAAATTCACCGTAAATGCTTTCGTAGCAGATAATCGGGGCTACTTTGCCTTTGTTGAACGGGTTGGAAAATGCAGTCCGTTCTTTATCGGTTCCCAGGGAGGCTACAGTTCCGCCCAGGTTGATCATGGCATCGCCAAGAAGCGGTTTCAGATAGCTCATATACGGAAATATTTCAACGCCCGGAACCAGTTTTCCTTTGTGGTAAACATCCACTTTCTGATTCGGAGTCACCTGGATGGCCGAGTTAAAACGCTCTACCCAAAGTCCCGGATTGATCTGATAGGCCTCCTGCGGGAGGTTGTTTTCCGAAGTATAGAAATGATGGGAAGAAATCCCTGTCGTGAAAACAGAGCCGGGATGTTTTGAAAGAAATCCTCTGACGTTATTGATGATGACACTCTTTTCAAAAGCGGTTTCCGAAATGGATCCGTTTCCCGGCAGTGCGGTCTCAGGAGCAATGTAGTAATCTATTTTTCCTTTTGAGCTTCTTTCGGCCAGGCTGAGCAGATCGTTCTCAATCGTCAGGCTGTCCTGCGAATATTTTTCGGCATAAGGATCGAGGTCCGGCTGAAGCATTAAAACATTCACGTTACCGATGGGCTTTTCGTCGAAGCTGTTATATTTCACCACCGAAATGATCATCGGCAGAATAATCAGTGCCGCTACGATGGAGGTGTTCTTAATTAAATCTTTTCTCTTTCTTCCGGCCTGCCAGATTCTTACCGTATAGAAAATCAGGACGTTTATCAGCAGGATCCAAAAGCTTCCGCCGGTAGCACCCAAGGTATCGTACCATTGGATCAGCTTGGGATAATCCGAAAATACATTTCCCAGATTCAGCCACGGCCAGGTAAGTTCCCAACCCAGGTGGAATTTCTCGAAGCTCATCCAGATGGCCACTAGAAAAGCCAGTCCCCAATAGGTTCCCTGTGCATTTTTGTACCAGTGATAGCATTGGAAAACCAAAGCATATAGTAAAGAATTGATGAGAACAGGAAAAAGCACCGCCATCATCGAGTGGCTGCCGTCAGGGTTTCTGGAACCGTACAGCCAGCCGGTCGTTACGGCATTCCAGATAACAAAACACAGGTAGGAGAGTCCGAAAACCACCCAGCTTTTCCTTTTGTAATCTGAAAATTTGGATACGCCGTGTTCCATCAACAGAAGAGGGACCAGTGCAAAAAATATAAAAAACGGAACCCCGTAGGTGGGCCAGGAAACGGAGAGCAGCATCGCCGAAATGAGCGTAAGCAAAACGTATTTCATGAATTTGTTTTAATATACAAATTTAATGTTTTTGAAATGAATACATTTGTAAACGATGTTAAAGAAATTTTATAAGATTATTATTGTTCCTTATACCCTGTTTCTGCTATACCTTATGTTCTTCGGGATGGGCCGCAGGCAGATGGATGACCATCTGCTCACGGTGGCGCCTATTGTTTCTACCGTCAACTTCATCAAAGGCTGTATTTCGTGGAAAGATGCTTTCATGATCGTTGCAGGAAATATTGTGATGTTCATGCCTTTCGGTTTTCTGGGATGGCTGTTTCCAAAGCTGAATAATCTTCAGGACCTGCTGTTTGCCTTTGTTTCGGCCATTACCATTGTAGAAGCCCTGCAGTATTTTTCGAGGATGGGGATTTTTGAAGTGGATGATGTGATCCTGAATACGTTTGGGGTCTTTTTAGGATTCTTAATTAAAAAAAATATTGAAAAGAGGTTTGGGTATTTTGTGAAGTGAATTGCTGTAAAAGGCAAATGGATCTTCTACGGATCTCAAGGAGAACAATGCCTTATTTTAGCACATCAGGCACAAAGAGTTTTCATGGTTTGCCTATATTTTAGAGCATACAGATAAAAATCAAAGATTTTTAAACTTTTAAGTGCTTTTTTAATCATGAAGTATTCAACTTTTATACAGCATTAAGATCTTTTGTGGCTTTTGTGGTGAAATTCTCCCGCAGATGGCACGGATTTTAAAGATGGTAATGTGGCTTCAGGTTCCCGTTTACCATTGACTATCCATTCAATTCCTTTGCCCTTTTTTCCGCATTCAGAATTCCGTTTTTGAGAAGTTCTTTCAGTCGGCTGTCATTAAATGTTTTCAGGGCTGCTTCGGTGGTTCCTCCTTTTGAAGCAACATCTTGAATCAGTTCCTCAAGGCTTTTTTCCGAATTGTTGATCAGGTGATAGGCGCCCAGCATCGTCTGCTGAACGAAAAGCCGAGATAAATTTTCCTCGATTCCCATTTCAGTTCCTGCTTTGATCATGGCATCAACGATGTAATAAAAGTAGGCCGGTCCGCTTCCGGAGAGGGCGGTTACACTGTCCAGCAAATTTTCATCTTCCAGATAGACGGATCTTCCTGTTGAATTCAGCAGCCTTTCGATATGGATGAGCTGGCTGAAGGAAATTCCTTCCGCTGCAGTATATCCGGTAATTCCCATTCCGAGCAGGGTAGGAGAATTGGGCATGGCCCTTACAACCAACGGATGGCCAAGCAGTTTCTGGATTTTTCCGATTTTAATTCCCGCCATAATCGATAAGACCATCTGTTTTTCTTTCAGCTGAAACCTGAAATTTTCCGCGGCATGGGCAAAATCCTGCGGCTTTACTGCAATGATGATCAGGTCAGCATCCAGCTCCGGCACGTCTTCAAAAGCGGAAATTCTGGATTTAGGAAATTCTTCCGCAATTTTAGGGAATTTAGATTCGTTTCTTGTAATCAGGTGGAGATTTTCCGGTTTGATCAGTTCATACTTCAAAAATGATTTTGAAAAAGACAGGCCCATATTTCCGGCACCGAGGATAGCGATTTTCATATTTTGTATTTTAAGTTGATACTGCTTGACAAAGTTCTGAACTTCGACGAATTTTTTATCAGAGCATCTCTAAATTAGGCCTTTGTTTTTTAACATTAAGGAATTAAGGTCTTTTTAGCAGATGGAAATCAAGGATTAGCTGTCCGGCTGCATTTACTTAATTCACTGAAATCATTATATTAAAGAAGAACAAACAAAGTTTATTTTAATTCAGAAAATTAAGAGTGATGACAGAATTTTCTGAGTTAAAATTTAAACATACTCTCAAATGATATTGACCTCTCTTTCCAACTCGATCCCGAATTTTTCTTTTACGGAATTGATGACTTGGGTTGAAAAATTAAAGATTTCCTCTCCGGAAGCTTCGCCTGTGGCATTGACAATCACCAGCGCCTGCAATTTATGGGAAGCAACGTTGCCGATCTGTTTGCCTTTCCATCCGCATTGCTCGATCAGCCATCCGGCCGGAACCTTTACAGAATCACCGTTCGGATAACCCGGTATTGTTTCAAATTGCAGCTTCAGAGATTCAAACTGTGTAAGAGGAATCGTCGGGTTCTTGAAAAAGCTTCCTGCATTTCCGGTTTCTTTCGGATCGGGGAGTTTGCTCCGCCTGATGCTGATGACAGCCTGAGAGACTTCCTGAATCGTCGGGTTTTCAATCCCTGATTTTTCCAGTTCGGTTTTGATGGCACCATATTCTGTGCTGATGCGGTGAATTCGGGTGGTAAGCCGGAAAGTAACGTCCAGAATGATGTATTTTCCTTTGCCTTCCTGTTTAAATATGGAATCCCTGTAGCCGAAACTGCATTTTTCGAGATCAAAAACTTCGGTTTCCAGTGTTTTGAGATTCAGTACGGTGCAGCTGTCGAAAATATCCTTGATTTCGGTGCCGTAAGCACCAATGTTCTGCATTGGGGATGTTCCTACGTTACCGGGAATCAGCGAAAGATTTTCCAGTCCGCCCAGATTTTTATCCAGACAGGACATGACGAATTCATGCCAGTTTTCTCCTGATTTTGCAGTAACCAGCACTTCATTCTCATTCAAAGGCTGCAGAGAGATTCCTTTCAGGTTCAATTGGATCACCAGACCATCGAAATCCCGGGTAAACAGGATGTTGCTTCCGCCTCCGAGGAATAGAAGAGGAAGGCCTTTGGTACCTGAAAAATTCAGGGCTTCTTTTAATTCTTCAACGGTATGTATTTCGGTAAAGTATCTTGCTTTTGCATCTACCCCGAATGTATTGTAGGACTGTAGTGAAAAATTTTCGTGCATGATTTAATTGTATTCTGTTGGCAGAAGGGCGCGGATCTGGTCTTTCAGTTTTTTCAGCTGTCCGTAGTGGGCCGTGTCTACAAAAGCATTCACATACGCATGGTATTTTTTCGGCGTCCGGATCTGGAATGTCTCATCAATTCCATCGACGGACTGTTGGCTGGGAGAGCTTTTTATCCTGTCAAGAGTTTTGACGTCAATATTTGAGGTCAGTCTTTTCCAGGTCTGCAGACTGATGGCCGACTTCCACTCTTTGTGGGTCCTGTTCCTGGTAACTCCCTGTTCCGCATAGATGGAATCTTGGGTTACTTTTACCATGCTGTAGTTTCCCAGAGGTCCACCGATTTCCGAATAGCTGATCGAAATGATTCCGTTGGGATCTCCGTTTGCAGATGAGGATTCTTTTGGGTTGCAGGAAATAAAAATCAGCAATAAAATAAGGCATGAGAAAATTTTCAGACCGTGATATTTTATTGCTGACATCTATCGTTTTTTTATATTAAAGGCTGAATTCCGCTTTGTATTTTTCGAGTGCATCTTTAAGAATGGCTGCGCTTCTCTTTAGATCCTGTTCTTTTAAAACATAAGCAATCCGTACCTGCTTTTTACCCAGTTCGGGATCACTGTAGAAACCTCCGGCAGGAGCTACCATGATCGTTTCATTGTTATTGGAATAACTTTCCAGAAGCCACTGGGCAAACTTTTCGGTATCATCTACCGGAAGTTCCGCTACGCAGTAAAAGGCACCTTTGGGCTTCGGGCAGATAACCCCCGGGATCGCATTCAGTGAATCGACCAGGACGTTTCTCCGGTGGGTATATTCTTCCCTCACAGAACGGATGTATGCACCGTCATTTTTATGGGCTGCCGTTGCCGCAATCTGCCCCAATAAAACAGGGCTTAATCTTGCCTGTGCAAAAAGCATCGCCGCATCATGGATCTTTTTGGAACGGGTAATCATACAGCCGATCCTCACGCCGCACATCGAATATCTTTTGGACTCGGAATCAATGATGATGCAGTTTTCCGCCAGCTCAGGGAAAGCCAGCATGGAGATCTGCTGTTTTCCGTCATATACGTATTCTCGGTATACTTCATCGGAAATCACAACAATGTCGTACTTCAGAGCAATTTCCGCCAATTGATGAAGTTCCTCCCGGGTATAAAGATAACCGGTAGGGTTTCCGGGATTACAGATGACGATGGCTCTGGTTTTAGCCGTTATTTTTTTCTCGAATTCTTCGATCGGAGGAAGGGCAAAGCCGGTATCTATAGTTGAAGGCACTGCCACTACATTTACATTAAAAGTACTGGTAAACCCGTTGTAATTGGCATAATACGGTTCAGGAATAATTACCTCATCACCATCGTCACATAAAGTGGAGATGGCAAAATTCAAAGCTTCCGACCCTCCGTTGGTGACGATGAAATGATCCGGTGTAAGATCCGTAAAATCCAGAGAATGGTAATATTCCGTAAGGGCTCTTCTGTATTCGATGTTTCCTTCGGAAAGCGCATATTCCAATACTTTCAGATCGATATTCTTTAAAGCATTCAGTGCCGTTTCCGGGGTTTCAATATCGGGTTGCCCGATGTTGAGGTGATAGACTTTGGTTCCTCTCTGTTTGGCCTTTAGGGCAAAAGGGACCAGTTTTCTTACCGGCGACGGCGGCATGTGTAGTGCTCTGTTTGAAATATTCGGCATTGTTCAAAAAATTTGTATGGCAAAAATAAGATTTAATTTTTCAATATTAAAATAAAGCTTTCAAAGAAAGATTGAAGTCCTTTTTTCCGGATAGGCAATCGGTAAGCATTATTGATGAATATATAGATGGTATAAGAGTTTTATTATATGGAATTACTATTTCAAAAAAAAGTGACTAAATATTTAATTTTTAATGTTTTTAAAATTTAAATATAAAAATTTAGTTAAATTAGTTTTTGTATTGGTTTTTTTATAAATTTACATTTGTAATACTTAGTAAATATGAAATTAAAATTACTTTTTGGAGCTGTCAATACGATGGCTCTGTTCGCAGCCTGTTCCGTGGCTGCACAAAATTATCAGCAGATGCCTGTTTCTTCAGGTTTTAATGCAGATGTGATTGCTAATGGCATAGGATCCTCGGCACTTTCTACCAATAATGACGTAGACGGTGTTTCGTACGCATTTGTTGCCCGTGATTTTCAGCTGACTTCTTCCAGTACTGCTCTTACATACGGGATTCCTACAAATGGACTTATCAGTTCTGCAGTAGCTGCTACTCCGGGCCTGAGTTATCAGCTGGCAAGTTTAAGCGCTAACAACTCGTTGAGGCTGGCTGCTGTAAATGATGCGGGAACTTTAGCCTTTACAACACCAAAAGCAGCTACCAAGCTGTATATGCTTGCCGTTAGCGGAAGCGGTGCTTCAACGGTAAGTGTGGTAGTGAACTTTACGGACGGTACATCACAAACATTCACGGGCGTCAGTGTTTCAGACTGGTATGGTGGAACCAACTACGCTATTCAGGGCATTGGCCGGATTAAAAAGCCCGGAGCAACACCTGCTACCGGCGATGATTCCCCTTCACCGGAAGGCGGTACGAATCCAAGGCTGTATCAGTTCGAGATGGCCATTGATGCTGCCAATCAGACAAAAGCGATACAGAGCGCGACGGTTACAAAGACTGCCGGTTCCGGTCTCCCGAATATTTTTGCCTTCTCAGCCGATGCCTATTCAACCTGTGCACCTCCGGTTCTGCAGGCACCCGCCAGCATCACGGCCACTTCCGCACTGGTATCCTGGACGGCGCCTACCAGCAGTGTCGTAAGCTATGATGTTTATCACAGTACCTCCAATACAACACCTACAAACACAACAACGCCTACTTATGCAGGAGTTACCGGTACCAATACGACCATCGGAGGTCTTACTTCCAACACCAACTACTATTACTGGGTAAGAACCAATTGCAGTACTGCGACAAGCCAGAGCGTATGGTCTTTCGGGGGAACCTTCAAGACGGCATGTTCAACCTTCACGGTTCCTTATACGGAGAATTTCGATGCCACCACTACAGGCTCTTCAACAAATAATAACGCACCGAGCTGCTGGTCTTATCTGGAAAGTGCTTCGTTTGCAGGATACGGATATGTGAGTGCATCAACGCCATATTCTTCACCTAACAGTTATTATTTATATAACTCGAGCGGTGTTACAGGTGGCCAGATGCTGGTTTCTCCTCCTACCGTGAGCCTTTCAGACGGTACCAAGCGGGTGAGATTTTATGCCAGGGCATCATCGGGAACCACTACTACTTTATCGGTAGGTACTTTGTCAAACCCTACGGATCCTGCTTCATTCACACCGATCGGATCTCCTTTGGCTCTGACCGCTACTTACGGAATGTATACCGTAAATATTCCTGCAGGTTCAGATCTTCAGCTTGCTTTCAAACATGGGATGGCTGCTATCAATCAGGGGATGTATATCGATAATATTACCGTGCAAAGCATCCCTTCATGTCTTGAGCCGACCGCTGTTACCACCTCCACTGTAACGACAACCTCAGCAACAGTAAACTGGACGGCTCCTAATCCGGCCCCTGCCAATGGATATAATGTCTATTACAGCACAAGCAGTACACCTCCAACATCTGCGACTGTTTTAGATGCCACCAATTCCGTATCGGCTACAGGTACTTCTGCAACACTGATGAATTTAACGCCTGATACCAATTACTACATATTTGTCAGATCAAAATGCATCGGCAGCGATACCAGTATATGGACCGATCCTTTGACGATAAGAACAGGATATTGTTTGCCTTCGTCTTCCAACCAGAATTCCTGGGTATCGGCTTTCAGTTCTACAGGGGCTGTTACCAATATGGCATACACATCAACTGCGGGCGCAGCCGGCGGATACCAGAATTTAACCTCAACAAATAACAAAATATCCAACGCTGCGGGATCAAGTACTGCGGTATCTTTTACGGCAGGAGGTCCTACGTGCGGATTTGCAGTCTGGGTAGACTGGAACAATAATCTTACCTTTGAAACAACAGAAAGAGTGTTTGTTACTACCGGTTATGTAACCTCTACTTCAGGATCCATTGCGGTACCGGCCGGAACGGCACCGGGAGTTTACAGAATGAGAGTACTAACCGACTTCAATACTTCAGCACCTTCCAATTCATGCGGAGCGATAACAAGAGGAGAGTTTATTGATTTTAAATTTGAAGTAACCGGTGCCTTGGCAACCGCTGAAACCGCTGTAAAGAAAAATGAAATCAAAGTCTATCCGAATCCGTTTACAGATGTTCTTTATATCTCCGATACAAAGGAAATCAAATCGGTTTCTGTAGCAGACGTTTCAGGAAGAGTGGTGAAGACGCTTGAAAATCCTGGAAACGAATTGCATTTAACCGAACTGAATGCAGGCGTATACCTGGTATCGGTAACTTATAAAGACGGTTCCCGGTCAACGGCAAAAGCCATCAAGAAATAATTCAGATTCCTATAGATCTGATAAACAGCTGGACCACAAGTTCAGCTGTTTTTTTTGCCTGAATAAAATCAGGTTTCATTTAAATTTTGTTAATTTGGACAATGATTAAAAACTACGATAATGCAGATAACATCCGCTTCCATTGATGACTACCTCTCACGGATTCCCGGAAACCGGCAGGAGATTTTCAGGAAAATTTTTGACGCGATTAACGATAATCTTCCCGACGGGTTTTGCCAGGGTATGAGTTATGGAATGATCGGTTGGGCGGTTCCTCTGGAAACCTATCCTGCAGGCTATCATTGTACACCGGGCTTACCTTTGCCTTTCATCAGTCTTGCTTCCCAGAAAAACTTTATTGCGCTTTATCATATGGGAATGTATGCGAAGCCCGAATTGCTGGACTGGTTTGTGACAGCCTATCCGAAATATTCAAAAAGAAAGCCGGATATGGGGAAATCCTGCATCCGCTTCAAAAAGATGGATGATATTCCGCTGGAACTGTTAGCGGAACTGAGTAAAAAAATGACTGTTGAAGAGTGGATTGATATTTATGAAACGAATCTTAAAAAGAAATGATTTTCTGCGGCACCTGGCTGTTGCTGTTCTCTTGTTCAATCTGATGACCAGCTGCAGAAGCACACCGGTTTCCGGGCTCGAAAACGGCGATCTGTTGTTTGTAACCGCTAAAGAAACCGGGCTTTCCGGAGCCATCAATAATGTGACCCGCAAACAGGAAAATGCTTCTTTTGACCACATCGGGATGCTGGAAAAAAACAGGGCCGGTAACTTCGTGCTTCATGCCGCACCAAAAAGGGGTTCGCAGAAACAGAGCCTGAAGGATTTTCTGAAAGACCGGAAGAATGACGGACAGCGGGTAATGGTTTACCGCCTGAAACCTCAGTATAAGAAGGCTGTTCCTGCTGCTGTACGTAAAGCCAATTCCATGCTGGGGAAACCCTACAATTTTAATTATATCCTGGATGAAAATTCGTATTACTGCTCAGATTTTGTTGAAAGGGCATTTAGGGATAACCGTATTTTCAAATTGGAACCCATGACTTTCATCGATCCGAAAACCGGAAAAACCAATGCCTTCTGGGAAGAATTTTATCAGAAAAAAAACCTGAAAGTCCCGGAAGGAGAACCCGGCTGCAATCCCAACGGTCTGGCAGCCTCCGATAAACTGGACCGGATCATGGAACTGAAATGATGGGTAGGGCAATTAATAATTAGTAATATTATATGCTTCCTGTTTACCGACGATATGTTCTAATGTAAATTCGGGAGTACTATTTTAACGTGAATTCGAGGTACAAACCGTAAATAAAGGCTTGAAGAGGGAAGCCGGATGCCGGAAGTTTCTCTTGTCAGACATAGGATCAAAGGTCCTGATCATCAAACTGAATAGGTTATCGCTTTTATCAGAGGAGTTCTTATTCAATCCTGAATAACCGGCTTTTTTTTCAATCAGGAACTAGTTTCTCTTATTTTTAAAGTCCTGAGAGGACGGCTTAGTACAGAATAGGATAAAATCCTATCAGAAGCATAAACCGTGTATTTGTTCCGGCAAAATGAGTATTATTTAAAATCCCAACTGAATCACTTTCATTTTTATTTTTGAATTAAATAATCGGCTGAATATGATGATGATACGGTCGGACTCACATTATTTAAAGCAACCGACAGAAAGAGCTTCCGGCATCCATCATCACTCCTCCGGCTGTTTCATCCGAATTCTACTACGGTTCACGCTATTTTTAGATCTTCCTGAATTTCTATTCTTAAAATTAAAATGTTAAAATTGAAAATTATTACCCTACTAATTTTGTAGACTAATAATTTTTTATATTTTTGTCATAGCTAAGCGTTGAAGAAACGGAATCTCTTAATGTATGTCCAACTTTAAAATGTTAAATATGATAATCCCTGCTCCCGGAATTCAGGTTTTGCAGAATACGCTAAACCTTTCTAAGAAAGAACTGGTACTGGAAATAGAACTGAACGGAAAAATAAAGTTCGAACAGCTGATGAATGCGATTTACCATCAGTTCGGGATCTGTCATAAAGTGTTGTCGGCAAATGTAGAATATGTGAACGGAAGGAATTTCGGAACGGTTCAGTTGTACATCAATGTCTATCCGGATGATTTTGAACAGCTGGAATTTTACCTGAATAAAAATAAGCTTTTGAATACCACGGTGGCCTATACCTGCCGGAAATATTTTTAAGTGAGTTCATATTGGTTTTAATTACAGAAAGCGGCCGTCGGTTCATGACGGCCGTTTTATTTTAACGTAAACGCGAAGTAGAATTCGGATAAAAAGGCTGGAAGAGGAATGCCGGATGCCGGAAGTTTCTTCTGTCAAAAAAAGGATCAAAGTTGATCAAACCGCATATTTATTAGTCTATCAAAAAGTCATTCTGTCTAAAATCCTGAATAAAACCGCCTTAATTTTATTTTAATTAAATAAGAGACTGGATATAAATTGAAAGCAATCAAATTGGTATGGTCTTAAAGTCCTGAAAGAAGGGCTTATTACAGGATACGATAAAATCCTAACGGAAATTTGACTGGTTAATTTATCCTACGAAGAATTTTTTGAATTGATTAAATATCTGACTGTAAGTTGAATAAATTCGAATTCACGTAAAATAAAAAAACCGCCTTAAAGGCGGTTTTAAGTATAATCAGATATCATCAGATTCTTTCAATATCGGCACCGATGGCTTTCAGTCGGCCATCAATATTTTCATATCCTCTGTCGATCTGTTCGATGTTGTGGATAATGGATTTTCCTTCGGCGGAAAGGGCGGCGATCAGAAGGGCATTTCCTGCTCTGATGTCCGGGGAAACCATCGTGGTACCTCTTAGCGGGGTTTCCTGGTTTAATCCGATTACGGTTGCCCGGTGCGGGTCGCAAAGAATGATCTGTGCCCCCATATCAATCAGTTTATCTACAAAGAACAGTCTTGACTCAAACATTTTCTGATGAATGAGAAGGCTGCCTCTGGCCTGGGTAGCAACAACCAGGATGATCGACAGCAGGTCCGGTGTAAATCCCGGCCACGGGGCATCAGAGATCGTGAGGATAGATCCGTCAATAAACTTCTGGATTTTATAATGTTCCTGGGCAGGAATAAAAATGTCATCATTACTTTGTTCAAGCTCAATTCCAAGTTTTCTGAAAGTATTCGGAATAACACCCAGCTGGTTCCAGTTCACATTTTTAATGGTGATTTCAGATTTGGTCATGGCGGCAAGACCGATCCACGATCCGATCTCCACCATGTCAGGAAGCATGGTATGTTCGGTTCCGTGCAGGTAGTCTACTCCTTCAACGGTCAGCAGATTAGATCCGATCCCGGTGATGTTGGCTCCCATACGGTTCAGCATTTTACAAAGCTGCTGAAGATAAGGTTCGCATGCGGCGTTGTAAATCCTTGTTTTTCCTTTGGCCAGGGCAGCTGCCATTACAATATTGGCCGTTCCCGTTACGGAAGCTTCTTCCAGAAGAATGAATTTCCCGTTCAGCTCTTTGGCCTTTAACGAATAAAAATATTCTTCTTCATCATAATGAAATTCCGCACCAAGCTCTACAAGGCCCTGGAAATGGGTATCCAGTCGTCGCCTTCCGATTTTGTCACCTCCCGGAGTCGGCATATAGGCTTCGCCGTATCTTGCCAGCATCGGGCCCATCAGCATGATAGATCCTCTCAGTTTGGCTCCGTCTTTTTTAAATTCGCTGGATTTGATGTAATCAAAATTTACCTTGTCGGCTTTGAAAGTATAATCGCCGTGCGCATTCTTCGTAACCTTTACTCCGAAGTCGCCCAAAATCTCAATTAATCGATTAACGTCGTGGATATCGGGAATATTTTTAATCCTTACTTCCTCATCAGTCAATAAAACGGCACACAGAATCTGGAGGGCTTCATTTTTTGCCCCTTGTGGAGTAATTTCACCTTGCAGTCTTTTTCCTCCTCGTATCTGAAATGTTCCACTCATGCTTACTTTCTGTTTTTATTATGATTGTTATTGTTGTTATTGTGTCGTCTCTTGTTGTTCTGGTTGTTCCGGTTGTTGTTCTGGTTGTTCCGGTTGTTGTTTTGGTTATTCCGGTTGTTGTTATTCGTGGTATAGTAGATCTTACTTTTTTCAAGCGTATCGATTCCGGTAAGGTCCAGCCTGTTTTCCGAAAGTTCCTTCAGATGGCGGAAAATCACATCATCCGTTACATGTTCCTTATTATATACATTATAGGATTTCTTCATATTGTTGGCAATTACCTCGATCAGGGCTTCTTTTTCATCTCCCTGCTCAAGTTCGATTGCTTTTTCAATCAGTTGAAGAATACTTTTTCCGTAAAATTTAAAATCACCCTGCAGTTTGGGATATTCCATTTTTTTCGGCTTTTCCTCAAGCTCTTCCTTGGTAGGAAAAGGGTAGGGAGCATCCACATCAAGGTTATGATCGGCTAAAATATACAGATGGTCCCAAAGTTTATGTTTATAATTTTCTTCGTCTCGCAGCTGAGGGTTTCTCTGACCCATAAAATCAATGATTGCCATTGCCATTTCGTTTCTTTCCTCTCTTGAAGGAATCTCTTTGCAACGTTCAACCAACTGTTGTATAATTCTGCCATATTCCGGCAAATGAAGCTGAGTTTTTTGGGTATTGTATTCCATAGTCTGCAAATATATGGATTAATAGAAAAATTGTGCTGAAAATCTTAAAAGTTTATGATTTTTTAATGAATCTTTTCCGGTGGCATTTACCATGGGTTTCATAGCAATACCAAAAAATATTTCTCTGATGATGGAATTTATATCAATAAAAATGTAAATTAGTTAACACATTAATAATTAAAATTTTATCCTATGAAAAAAATACCTTACCTGCTTTCAGTACTTGGGCTGGTGCTGATTCATTCCTGCCGGACCAGTGACGAGATGGTTGCCGGGGATCAAAAAGACCCGGGTGTTCATGATCAGATTGTAAATGTTACCCATCACGACGGGCGTCCTTTCAGTACAGGATCTTCTTCCTCTACAGGAAAATTCGTTGCGGGGCAGGGCGGGAGCGTGCTGATGCAGGGTTTCTACTGGGATGTTCCGGATGGCGGCAACTGGTGGAATACCGTTAAAGGAAAACTCACCGACTGGTCGAACGCGGGAATCGGTGCCGTCTGGCTTCCTCCGGCTTCCAAAGCACAGAACGGTGCCTATTCCATGGGATATGACCCGACGGACTATTACGATTTCGGAAATTATAACCAGAACGGAAGTATCGAGACCCGTTTCGGATCCAGAGCAGAACTTGAGGCGCTGATTACCAAGGCCCATGCGGAAAATATGCAGGTGTATGCCGATATCGTGATTAACCACAACAGCGGCGGACAGTCGGAATACAATCCGTACGTCGGTTCCAATACCTGGACCAATTTTTCAGGAGTCGCTTCAGGGAAATTTCAGAGAAGCTACAATGATTTCTATAAAAATGCTTACGGGAATAATGACGAAGGGGCCTTCGGAGGCTTTCCCGATTTATGCCACGCCAACCCGTATGTGCAGGACTGGCTGTGGGGCAGGGACGATTCTGTAGGCAAGTATTATAAGAACGTAATGAAATTTGACGGCTGGCGGTTCGATTATGTTAAAGGCTTCGGCGCCTGGGTCGTCAACAGCTGGAATTCCGGTGTCGGCGGCTTTTCAGTCGGAGAATTATGGGATTCCAACGTCAATACCCTGGAATCCTGGGCAAACAACGCCAACAGTTCGGTATTCGATTTTGCAGCCTATTATAAAATGGATGAAGCCTTTGATAACGGAAACCTTAATGTCCTGAACGATGATATGATGTGGAAAAGAAACCCTTTTAAAGCGGTAACTTTTGTTGCCAACCATGATACGGATATCATTTATAACAAAATGCCGGCGTATGCTTACATTCTGACCCACGAAGGGTATCCTACCATTTTCTACAGGGATTATGAAGAATGGCTGAATAAAGAAAGGCTGAACAACCTCATCTGGATTCACAACAACAAAGCTACGGGAACGACTTCGATTTTATACACCGATAATGATGAATACATTGCCCGGAGAAACGGCTATAACGGGAATCCGGGTCTGATAGTCTACATCAACAGCTCTTCCAGCTGGCAGGAACGATGGATTCAGACCAACTGGACCAGCCAGCAGATCAAAGATTTTACCGGAAATTCCTCGTGGTATCCAACGACGCAGGGCGACAAATGGGTGAAAATCCAATGCCCGCCCAATTCCTATTCGATCTGGTCTTTAAACCAGTAATTGGTATCCAATCATAAAAACAGAAGACTGCTTTCAAAGAGCAGTCTTCTGTTTACTTGATAATATATTGTCTGATTTTTAAAATGATAAGCCATAATATTGGAAAAGCTTCCTGTTGTTATCTTCCCGCTTCCCACCATTAAACCTGTATAAACTTTTTCCGTTCTTCAGGAGTCGGCAGGTAGCATTTCTGGTTTGCCAGTTTCATCCTGTTTTCCGAAACTTTATCATAAATCTTATCACTGAGAAATTTCGGAATGATTTTTCCAATGGCTGAAAGCTTGTAAATTCCGCCTAAAAGATTGGCTATTTTCAGAACGGCCGCGGATTTTTCCAGATAATATTGGTTCGGTTTCCAGAGATACATGGTGTTGAAAACCTTCGTATCCAGACCTCTCTCAGATAAAAATTCCTGTCCGAAATCCGACTGAAGGGAAGCAAACCTGAACTGGTCTTTCTTATCCCTTTCCAGAATCCACTGTACCCAGAAATTGCAGACTCCACAGTCTCCGTCGAAAAATACAATATGCTTATCCTGCCAGTTCCCTTCCATATCTTTATTTTTAAAGCGCCATTTTTCGCTCTGTTTCCTGTTTTTCCCGTTTAAAATAATCCGTCAGGATCTTTCTTTGTTCATCAGTCAGCTTGGCATCCTGATGGCCGATAAAATAAGATGGCAGAGGCATTTCTTTTTTCTCCACCATTTCTATACATTCCTGCAATTTATGTGCCTGTCTTTTTGGTTCATAGACAGCAAAAGTGGAGAAATTGAGTTCTTTACGTCCTTCATCAATATGGTTTTTTAAGATCCACGAAGAAGGAGCGATGTTGGAATACCATGGATAACGCGTTTCGTTGGAGTGGCAGTCGTAGCAGGAACGGTTCAGGATTGAAGCAACTTCGGGCGGGGTATTTTTAATTTTAATAAAATCCATCCCCGGAGTAGGGGCAGGATTGGTTTTATCGATCGGAAAAAACTGGATGATAATAAATGCTACAAGAATAACGAGTAATACTTTTTTCATAGTTTGATGTTTAAATTTGATATTTAAAATTACTCATATCAGCAGGTAATGTATGTATTCAGAATCTATTTTTGGATCACAGCAAGACATTAATCTTATACATTGTGTTTTCCAGACAGAACCTCTTTATGTGGTATATTTTAAATGGATAAAGATAATTAAATTTTTTATAACAAAAAATAACAGACGCTGGTGAAAAATCAATTTTATCACACATTATTATTCATATAAATATTTAACTTTTTATTATATTCCATTTCATTTAAAATTGATTAATTTAATTGCACCATAAAGCAGATTTGACAATTGCCTCATCATGATTATTGTAATTATTGTTTTTAGCTATTGTAAAAATATTTTTGATAGATTGTATATATGGTGACGCCTTTGTAAGTTTGCCTTACTTAAAAATAAAAACTGTTTATCAACATAAAAAAATTAAAACGATATGGAAAATACTTCAGGAGACATCAGCAAATGTCCTTTTCACAACGGCAGTATGAAAAAAGAAAACGTAGCCGGCGGTGGCACCCAGAATAAAGACTGGTGGCCGGATCAGCTGCGCGTGGATATTCTCCGTCAGCATTCCCGCCTCTCTGATCCGATGGATGAAGGGTTTGATTATGCGGAAGCCTTCAACAGCCTGGATCTGGAGGCCGTAAAAAAAGACCTTCACGCACTGATGACGGATTCCCAGGACTGGTGGCCTGCTGATTTTGGTCATTACGGTCCGCTGTTTATCCGTATGGCCTGGCACAGCGCAGGAACTTACCGGGTGGGCGACGGAAGAGGCGGTGCCGGAGCGGGCCAGCAGCGTTTTGCCCCATTGAACAGCTGGCCGGATAATGTAAGCCTTGATAAAGCAAGAAGACTGCTTTGGCCGATTAAGCAGAAATACGGCAAGAAAATTTCGTGGGCGGATCTGATGATCCTTACCGGAAATGTGGCTTTGGAATCTATGGGCTTTAAAACCTTCGGATTTGCGGGCGGCCGTGAAGATGTTTGGGAACCGGATATGGATGTGTACTGGGGTGCGGAAAAAACATGGCTGGGCGGAGACTTGCGGTATTCCCAGGGTTCAGACGGGGTTGAAGGCCATGGTGTACTTTCGGCAGATGATGATGCAGACGGTAAGATCCATACCCGTGATCTTGAAAAGCCTCTGGCTGCCGTACAGATGGGACTGATTTACGTAAATCCTGAAGGACCGGACGGAAATCCGGATCCCGTAGCCGCTGCCAAAGACATCCGAGATACCTTCGGAAGAATGGCAATGAATGACGAAGAAACGGTTGCGCTGATTGCCGGAGGGCATACTTTCGGAAAAACCCATGGCGCAGGGCCGGCCGATCATGTAGGCAAAGAACCTGAAGCCGCGGGCATCGAAGCCCAGGGGTTCGGGTGGGACAACAGCTTCCGATCCGGGAAAGGCCCCGATACCATTACCAGCGGACTGGAAGTGACCTGGACGGAAACCCCGACCGAATGGAGCAATTATTTCTTTAAAAATCTTTTCGAAAACGAGTGGGAGCTGACCAAGAGCCCTGCCGGAGCCCATCAGTGGGTAGCTAAAAATGCAGACGCCATCATTCCGGATGCTTTCGACCCTGAAAAAAAGCACCGGCCCACGATGCTGACAACGGATCTTTCTTTGAGGATAGATCCTGAATACGAAAAAATTTCCAGACGCTTCTACGAAAACCCGGAAGCGTTTGCCGATGCTTTCGCCAGAGCCTGGTATAAGCTGACACACCGTGATATGGGGCCGAAAGCCCGGTATCTTGGACCGGATGTTCCTTCGGAAGAGCTGATCTGGCAGGACCCGATTCCGGAAGTGGACCACGCCCTGATCAACAATTCGGATATCGAAGCCTTGAAATCTAAAATCCTGGATTCGGGACTGAGTGTTTCCGAACTGGTTTCTACGGCATGGGCTTCCGCTTCTACCTTCAGGGGAAGTGACAAAAGAGGAGGTGCCAACGGTGCACGGATCCGTCTGGCTCCGCAGAAAGACTGGGAGGTGAATAACCCTGTCCAATTGCAAAAAGTATTGAGCGTTCTTGAAAATATTCAGAAAGAATTCAATGAAACCCAGACCGGCGGTAAAAAAGTTTCCCTGGCCGATCTGATCGTTATTGCAGGAAGTGCCGCCGTAGAGAAAGCCGCTAAAAATGCCGGGCATCATGTGATCGTCTCTTTCGTACCTGGAAGAATGGATGCTTCCCAGGAGCAGACCGATGTGGAATCCATGAAATACCTGGAACCCGCAGCGGACGGATTCAGGAACTACCTTAAGAAAAAATTTTCCGTTTCTACAGAATCTTTATTAATCGATAAAGCCCAGCTCTTAACGCTTACCGCTCCGGAACTCACTGTACTGATCGGCGGAATGAGATCGTTAAACGCCAATTACGACGGGTCTTCCCACGGAATCTTTACACAGAATCCGGGTGTTTTAAGCAATGATTTCTTTGTGAATCTCCTGGATATGAGCACGCAGTGGAAAGCCGCTTCCGATGATAACGAGCTGTACGAAGGGACCGACAGAAAAACCGGCGATAAAAAATGGACGGCCACCCGCGCCGACCTGGTTTTCGGATCCAACTCCGAACTCCGGGCAATCGCTGAAGTTTACGCCAGCGCCGATGCCCAACAGAAATTCGTGAACGACTTCGTATCAGCCTGGGTCAAGGTGATGAACCTGGACCGGTTTGATATTAAGTAATTTTATAAATAGTGTTTTAAGTGATGAAGGCAGCCTTTGGGTTGCCTTTTTTTGTTTTCCTTATGGCTTTCCGTATTTTTCAGAACTATTTCCGTTCTAGTTTTGCCGTCTCATTAATATAAAATTTGATTATGAAAAAATTAGTTTGGTTTGCTTTAGCAGCATTGACTGTTAATTCCTGTAAAGAAACAGGAGGTGGGGACGACAACAGTCCGGAATATTGTAAGTATAATGGACATCAGCTTTATGTAGGTGAAAAAGGAGGCTGCTATTATTTATCTTCCGGAGGCAATAAAGAATATGTAGATAAAAAATATTGTGCAAGCTGTAATTAAAAAAGCCATCCTTTTCAGGATGGCTTTCGTAGACCCACAGGGATTCGAACCCCAGATGACTGAACCAAAATCAGTAGTGTTACCGCTACACCATGGGTCTGTGTTTCTGTACCGCGAAATTAGAAAAATTATTTCAAAAATAAAAACGATACACCAAGATTAATTGATGAAAAATTACACGTAAAGCTTTTATTTATTGATAGTCAAAGAATTAATTTTGTGATATTTTACCGATGCAAATTTCCAGGGGCTTGAAATTTGAATTGGTCTCCGAAAGGCAGGTTTGCCGGCAGGATCATTTGAATGAAATAAAAATCCTATCTTTGCAAAAAAAATTGGGCTCCAAAAGTTGGAGTAACCCATTGATAATCTTGTCCTGAGCTTTGTCGAAGGATTATTAAACATTTTTTTATGTCGAATATTGTTGCAATCGTTGGGCGTCCCAACGTAGGAAAATCCACTTTGTTTAACCGTCTGCTGGAGAGGAGAGAAGCCATCGTCGATTCTACGGCAGGGGTAACCCGTGACCGTCACTACGGGAAATCCGACTGGAACGGGGTTGATTTTACGGTTATCGATACCGGAGGATATGATGTGAACAATGATGATGTGTTCCAGGGGGAAATTTCAAAACAGGTGCAGCTGGCAGTGGATGAAGCAACGTCCATTATCTTCATGCTGAATGTGGAAGAAGGCCTAACCGATACCGATTACGAAATCTATGAGATGCTCAGAAGATCGAACAAGCCGGTTTACATCGTAGTAAACAAGGTGGATTCATCCAAAGAAGAACTTGCTGCTACCGAATTCTACCAGCTGGGCATTGAGAAATACTATACTTTATCTTCCGCTACCGGTTCGGGAACTGGTGATCTGTTGGATGACATTGTAAAAGATTTTCCGACTACGGAATACAAAGATCCGTTTGAAGGATTACCGAAAATTACCATCGCCGGACGTCCGAACGTAGGGAAGTCTACCATGACCAATGCCTTACTTGATGCCGACCGGAATATCGTAACCGATGTGGCAGGAACCACCCGGGACAGTATCCAGACGCTATACAACAAATTCGGACACGAATTCGTACTGGTAGATACTGCCGGAATGAGAAGAAAATCAAAAGTTTCCGAGGATCTGGAATTTTATTCCGTGATGCGTTCCATCCGTTCCATCGAATTTTCCGATGTGGTCGTTATTATGGTGGATGCTACTTTAGGCTGGGAATCCCAGGATATGAATATTTTCGGACTGGCACAGAAAAACAGAAAAGGGATCGTTATTGTGGTCAACAAATGGGATCTGGTAGAAAACAAGCAGACCAACACCACCCGGGATTTTGAAAAATCCATCAGGGATAAAATCGGACAGTTCAGTGATATTCCGATTCTCTTTGTATCGGCACTGACGAAGCAGAGAATTTTAAAAGTGGTGGAAACCGCCATGGTCGTATACGAAGACCGTAAAAAGAAAATCAAGACTTCAAAACTGAATGAAGTCATGCTGCCGATCTTTGAAGGAACGCCGCCGCCGGCCAATAAAGGAAAGTATATCAAAGTTAAATATTGTGTACAGCTTCCGACGCCGTCGCCGCAGTTCGTGTTCTTCTGTAACCTGCCGCAGTATGTGAAAGAACCGTACAAAAGATTTACCGAAAATCAGCTCAGAAAAGAATTCGGATTTACCGGAGTTCCGATCGAAGTGTATTTCAGACAGAAATAAAAACCGTTATGGAAGTTTGGGCAGGCTACAGTTTTCTTCATCAGACCGACGAACAACAACTGGAAAAACAGTTTGCCCGGCTTCCCGCCCACATCACAGAGCCGGTTTACAGATACAAAATTCCTGTTGACCGGACAGGGAGGATGATCTCCAGAATGTTATTAGAGACCCTGATAAAGAAATATTTTCCTTATCAGGGTTTTTCATGGGATGATTACCGCAAAGAAGCTTCATCAAAGCCTTATTTTGAAGGATCGGATATTCGCTTCAGCAGCGCGCATCATGAAGAAATGAGTATTGTTTGTATAACTGCCGGAAAAACCTGCGGAATCGATTCTGAGGTTTTAAAACCCATTGATCCGTATCTGTATTCCGACTTTCTGCATGCAGAAGAAAAAGGTTTCATTACCGGCCGGAAAGATCCTGTACAATCGTTCTACGACATCTGGACCCGCAAAGAAGCGGTACTGAAAGCTTCAGGCCTGGGAATACGATGTGAACTGAACTCGATCGATGCCCATGCTGATACGGTTACCGTTAATAATCATTCATATTATACAAAACCGGTCTTTTTACCGGGAAAGATGGTCACGCATATAGCTGCTCCTGAAATTATTGACCAATTGTACCTTGAAGAAATCCGGTTCTGATTCAGAGCCACTTTTCATACATCAGCCGGACCGGGGCATATCCCTGTTTCGCAAGCCAGCTTTGCATTGGATGATTGTTGCATAAGGTAAAACGGTAAATCCGCCGGATGTTATCATCTTTATAAGCAGCTTCAAAAGTTTCGTTCAGAGCCGCATAAATTCCCTTTTTACGGTATTCCGGCTTTACATAACCTTCGGAAATATAGAGATCATCGGCGTCACCCAGCTCAAAATTGCTGTCGTCCTTTTCATCGATATATCCGAAAATAAAACCGATGGCCCGGCCTTCCGTCTCTGCAATCAGGAAAGTACCCTTATTTTCTTCCTCGCATTCAATCATAAAGCGGAGGTAATTTTCGCGGATCACCGGCCAGTCGGCGGTATGCTTATTCATTTTCTTTTCCGACAGGTGCAATTCACCCGCCAGCTCATCCGCAACAAGAAGGTTTTCTTTAATGCTGATCTTCCGGATCGTATATTCCATCAGTTATATTTAAATTGTTAAACCATTAATTATTATTTATAACTCATTATAACTCACTTCCCCCTCACCGGGCTTCCGTGCCATGAAGTATCGTCCGATAATACTTCTCCCTTCATCACCAGCGACAGGGCATCTACCGTAACGTGGTCTCCGATTTCAGTATCGTATAAAATGATACTTCTTGTATTGATCGTCGTCTGCCTGCCGATTTTTACCGGTCCGATCTTCATGATCCTGTCTTCAAAAAGATGGGTCTGCGGGCCGCAGTCTTCATTCAGCATGGTTTCATCACCAATGGAAACCATATCGTATTCGGTAATGTCGGTGGTATTCAGCCATACCCTTTTACCGATTTTTACGCCAAGGAATCTCAGGAAGAACGGCAGCCATAAGGTTCCCCGGAGAAAATCGAGAAAAAACTGTACCGGCAGGGCTTCGTACAATGTGGTAACCCCTTCGCTCAGCCATACTTTGAGGCTGTACATCGGCATTTCCGATTTCTTGTATTTTCCTACAAAAATCCATTTGAGCAATGCGGTAAAAAAGAAACAGGGCAGCGCCACAATGCCAAGGTAATAAAAAGGGGAGAATAGCAGCAGGTGATGAATCCGGCCTTCCATAAATTTACTGGTGTAGGCAACATACAATACACTGCAGATAATGACTATCGTCTGCGGAAGAATGATCCTGATGCCTTCGACCAACGCCCTGGCTATTTTCAGCTTTAAAGGCGGATGATAGGTAAGGCCGTCATTGAATCCTTCTGATTTCTGTCTGGACGGCAGCCCGATCGGCGGAGATCCGAACCAGTCTTTTTCCTGTGAACTTTTCAGCTGCTCTTCCGAAGGGGCCTTGCTCAGCACCCCGATCAGCATATGGTCTCCCAGCTCATATCCCTGTGGAACAAGTCCGCTGTTTCCAACGAAGCTATTGTTCCCGATTTTCGTTCTTTCCAGGATGAGCTTTTCATTTCTTACATCGTGTTCCCCCAGGATTACGGCATCGGCAATAAACGAGCCTTCACCGATTTCCAGCAAATGATGGGACACGTCGCTGGCGGTGGATATTTCTGAATTTTTCCCGATTTTCGAACCCATCATCCTGTAAAACCTGCTGATGTATATCGAGGCGAAAAGAGGATGGATCACCACGAGGGACAGATTGAAAATCTGGTCTTTTACCCATTTCCGGTAATACATAAAGCTGTACACCGGATAGATGCCGGGCTTCATTTTATATTGCAGCGCCCTGGTCACTAAACTCACAATCAGTATAAACAACAGGATATAGACGGTAGAAAGAATCGGAGCCTGCCATAAATAGTAGAAGCTGTAATCCGGCGACTGCTCATCGAGATAATACAGGGTGTACAGTGTAGGGGCCAGCGGTAGTACAATGAGCAGCGGAAAGAAAAATAATGAGCAGGCATACAATAAAGCAAACCGGTTCCTTTTTGTTGCAGAAGAAAGTACGGGGGGGGCCAGTTCTTCTCCGGATTTCATTCCTGATTTTTCGGCAGGGCTGCCGTTCCATATTTCACCGTAGCCGATTCTTTTTCCTTCATTCAGGCAGCTCAGGTCCTTCAGTTCCCCGAATTCTTCAATTACCGTATTGCCGCAGACAATGGCGGAAGACCCCAGATAGGCATGCGCTTTAATATGCACTTTCCTGATCCTCAGCATGCCATTTTCTACCGAAGCATTATCGATGCTGCATCCGGAGCTGGTGGTTACATTTTCGTCGATCGTCACCAGGTCTTCGGCAGCGATAGGCAACAGGCTCAGCTGGGCACTGGGATGTACTTTTACACCGAGCAGCTTCAGGTATTTCGGATATAAAGGGGTTTCGACAATAAATTCCGAAGGCATCAGCCTTTTCACGGTTTTCCAAAGCCACCACCTGAAATAGTACCATCCCCAAAGCGGATAATCTCCTTCTTTGATTTTCCCGATCACCAGCCATTTCACGACGATAATCACCAGTGAATATACCGGAGGAATCAGTGTGTATAAAAGAATGGCACTCAGCAACGCGAATCCGGTTCCATAATCATTCAGCTCAAAATAATAGTAGCTCAGGTATGGGAAAAAGATCTGGAAGCTCAGCAATGAAAAAACAGCGAACAGGCAAAGCGTCTGCGCAACATTGCATAAATAATACTGCAGGGTGGAAACCCTTTTGAAAGGTTCCTGATGATGGGCTTCTTCCGGCCTTTTGTGGCTGAGGCATCCGGCAAAAGCGGAAAGCGGACGGTTTTCGTAAATATCTTTTAAAGAAGCATACGGGATGCCTGCTTTCTGTCTCAAATGGGAAACCAGGGTGGCTGCAAGGAGGGAATGGCCGCCAAGGTCTGTGAAGAAGTCCTGTTCCAGGCTGACCGGCTTACCCGGAAATACCCACTGCAGGGTCTGAAGCAGTTTTTCATCAATGGAAGCAGCCGGATCAATGGAAATCCGGTCATTCTTTTCATGAACGGCAAAACTCTCCGGAAGCGGCAGCTTTTTACGGTCTATTTTCCCGCTCGGCATCCTCGGCATTTCTTTCATTTTGATGAGGGCAATAGGAACCATATAGGGTGCCAGGAATCTGGCCACTTCTTTCCGCATTCCTCCTTCATCAAAATCAGCCCCGTGGTTCATAACCGTATACCCGACCAGCTGCCCCTGGCCGTTAGCGTCTTCTTTTACGGCAACTGCTGCGGAAGATACCCCCGGAAGCTGATTCAGTCTGGATTCTATTTCACCCAGCTCGATCCGGTAGCCGCGGAGCTTGATCTGATCATCGATCCTTCCCTGGAAATCAATAAATCCGTCTTCCCGGAAGACCACGGCGTCACCGGTTTTATAAAGGGTATCACCCGGCATTTCGGGAAATGGGTTCCGCAGGAATTTCTGCTCCGTAAGCTCAGGAAGATTGAAGTACCCATTGCTGACGCCCGGCCCGGAAATAATCATTTCGCCCCGTTCACCGCGCGGAACGATGTTCATCTGTTCATCGACAACGGCAACGTGATAATTGGGCAGTGGTCCGCCGATCGTCAGTTCCTGGTCTATGGTCAGAACAGCCATATTGGAAGACACCGTGGTTTCCGTAGGGCCGTAGCTGTTGATAAACGTACGGTAGGGTTTTGCCCATTTTTCCTGTACCTGACGGGTGCAGGCTTCTCCTCCCGTGTTGATGAGCCGGATGGAAGGCACTTCATCGATAATCGCCAGGATGCTTGGCACGGCGTGCAGCACCGTAATTTTATTTTTGGTTAAAACTTCACTGAGTTCATCGATGGCCTTCACAGTAACGGCATCGGCAATCCAGATGGTGGCACCTGAAAAAAGGCTGACCCAGACTTCCTCGCACCACATATCAAATGACACGGAAAATCCCTGATACACAATATCCGTATCTTTTATTCTGATAAAATCCTCTTCGGAACGGATGAGGTGGCAGATGTTGCGGTGGGAAATCGGGATTCCCTTCGGGTTTCCGGTACTGCCGGACGTAAACAGGACATACGCCCAGTCATCAGGCGTGTTGTTCACAGAAACCGCAGGCACAGCTTCTTCCGGTTGGGGAACTATGCCGATCGGGCAGCAGTGGATCTGCGCATCGGTATCGGAAAAATAGGTTTTTACCTGAATATCCGTAAAAACTTTTCTTATGCGGTCTTCAGGCATTTCCCGGTCGAGCGGGATGTACGCGGCGCCGGCTTTCAGGATTCCCAGGATGCAGACCGGAAGTTCCAGGCTTCTGGGATACCAGACCCCGACGCGGTCGCCGGGTTGTACTCCTTCCCTGTGCAGTTGTGCGGCAATAGCATTGCTCCAGCTGTCGAGCTCGCCATAGGTCAAGGTTTTGTCTTTATAAATAAAAGCCGTTTTGTCTTTATAATGTTCAAAAACAGGTAATAAGAGTTGGGGGAGGGTTTCGTCTTTAATAAATTCAGGACAAATCTTTCCTAAAATCAAACTGTTCATCATAGGCCGGGATGTATGTTTTTTGTCGTTTCCTTACACTTGAAAGTACCTTATAAATATACTGTATTTGTCTTTATGTTCCGCCGGTAAATTGTAGTTTTGCAAAATCAAATTAAATATTCATGCTTACGATATTATCACAGGACTTTTCTTTAGTCAACCAATGGATCAATGAGCTTCGCAATGTTGAGGTGCAGCAGGACAGGATGCGTTTCAGAAGGAACATGGAGAGGATCGGAGAGATTGCCGCGTTCGAAATCAGCAAAACGCTTGAGTACAGGGAAGTGGAGATCCGGACGCCTTTGGACAGCGTCAAAGCTAAAGAAATTGCCGTTCAGCCTGTCATCACCACGATTTTGAGAGCGGGCGTCCCCCTGTTTGAAGGGTTGCTGAATTATCTGGACCAGGCCGACTGCGGATTTGTAGCGGCCTACCGGAAGCACGATGCCAACGATTATTTCTCCATCAAGCAGGATTATCTTACGTGCCCAAATATCGAAGGGAGGCCGCTTATCGTCGGAGATCCGATGCTCGCTACCGGTGCTTCTTTGATTGAAGCGATCAAGGACCTGTTAACGAATGGCAAGCCGTCGTCACTTCATATCGTAGCCGCCATTGCTTCAAGACTAGGTATAGAGACTCTTCAGAAAGCTTATCCGGAGGCAAAGATCTGGGTAGGGGCCATTGATGAAGAGCTGACATCCAAAGGCTACATCACTCCGGGACTTGGTGATGCGGGTGATCTGAGCTACGGGGAAAAACTGCAAAGGTAATCAGGAAAGATTCAGGAAATCTTTCATCAGATTCAATAGCAATTTTAAACCCTAAACCATGAATCTTGAATTCCAAATCCGCTACACATCCACCGCCATTACCAATATACTCACCTTATTGTTTCCGGCACTCAGGATTTCCCAGGCAACGGTGGCAAGGGTATTTCCGGTGGTAAAGACATCGTCGATCAGCAGGATATGCTTTCCTGAAATGGCTTGGGTGATGGAAAAGGTATTTTTTGTTTCCAGCCGGTGCTGTTTGTCCTTCAGGGCCTGTGCTTTGGAATAGTGGTTCCTTTTAATTAATTCATGGTCAAACGGAATGTTGTAAAATGCAGACAGACTTTCGGTAAACAGGTGCAGCTGGTTGTATCCGCGTTCTTTCAGCTTTTTCGGGTGGAGCGGAACCGGAACCAGCAGATCGGGTTTTTGATCCTGAAAGTCCAGCTGCCCGGTGGTCCAGCCGGCGAGGATTCTGCCAACATGTTCCCGGCTTCTGTATTTTAAGTCATGAATAATCCGGCGGCTCACGTTTTCTTTTTCAAAGTTCATCAGGGCAAAGGCATTTTCTACCGGAAAGAGAAGGCTGCATTTCTGTTTCATAAAACTGTCGTCCAGATACCCGGTGTGGGTAAAATGAATCTGTTCCATGCAAAGCGGGCAGGTAAGTAATTGAGCATCGATAATCCGGTTGCAGGCAATACAACGGTTCGGAAAGAGAAGATCCGCAATCATTTGTGTGTATTTTTTTTGCTAATATAATAACTTTCGGGATAGGGTGTATTTAATATTTAAGTTTTACTTTTGAATAAATATTGAGGAAGATGAGCCTGATTTTTGAAAAGCAGATGACCGTTACGGAAAAGCATATCGATGCCAACAACCATGTGAATAATGTCCAGTACGTCCATTGGGTGGAAGAAATCGCGACGGAACACTGGGAGGCCGTAAAGCATATCACCGATTATCCCAAAGACATCTGGATGCTGCTGGATCACCATATTCAGTATAAAAAGCAGGTGTTTCTGGGTGATACCCTTACCATCAGGACCTACCCCAAGTCACCGGAAGGCATCCGACAGCCCCGGAAAGTGGAATTTTACTGTAATGATCAGCTGGTGGTGGACTCAACGACCCTCTGGGTACTGGTGGATGCGGAAACGCAGAAAATAAAACGGCTGGAAGGTGACTGGCTGGATAAGCTGTGATAATTGTGGGCTGCTAATTTCATGATGAGGGAAGGTTATTATGCCTGTTTTTACATCAAAACATTCTTTAGTTTATTCTGCGATTTTCCTGTTGCTTTGATGATCATTTAGCCGCTGGTCCAATAGGCTCCTGCGTTCAGTATTTATCATTTCTTTATCCTGTTCAGTATTGATATCCTACCGAGAATTCTTTCGTCCCCACGATCAATAAATTCATGAATTCTTTTCTTATACCGACTGTATTTTCCATCTTGCTGATTTTATGATCAGAGTTAAATAATTTTTCCGGGCTGAAGACAGACAATTAAGCAAACCGAAACTCAAACCAAATTCCTTATCTTTGCAGGATGATACGTATAACAAAAATTTTTACATTCGAAACCGCTCACGTACTGTACAATTACGACGGGAAATGTAAAAATATGCACGGGCATTCCTATAAGCTGTTTGTAACGGTGAAGGGAAGGCCGGTTAATGATTTGGAGAACCCCAAAAACGGGATGGTGGTGGATTTTGGAGATATCAAAAGTATCGTGAAGTCTGAGATTGTAGATGTCTGGGACCATGCCGTTCTGATCAACGGGCTTTCGCCGCACCGCGAACTGGGGGAAGACATGGAAGAGAAAGGCCATAAAGTGATTTACTGTACTTTCCAGCCGACCTGCGAGAATATGCTGTATGCCATTGCGGCCAAAATAAAATCGAAGCTGCCCGAAGGGATTTCCCTGGCTTACCTGAAGCTTCACGAGACCGAAAACTCTTACGGGGAATGGTTTGCAGAGGATAATCAGTAATTTACTCAACAAAATATTCAGAAGGTGTTAAAGACGACCATCAATTTGGAACCCGGGAAAAAAGTATATTTCGCTTCAGATCAGCATTTCGGTGCACCCAATCCGAAGGAAAGCAAGGTGCGGGAAGAGCGTTTTATCCGCTGGATGGATGCCATCAAGCATGATGCGCAGGTTCTTTTTCTGATGGGAGATCTGTTTGATTTCTGGCACGAATGGAAACATGTAATCCCTAAAGGATATGTCCGGGTACTGGGGAAAATTGCCGAGCTGAAAGACCGGGGAGTCCACATTTATTTTTTTGTGGGCAACCATGACCTGTGGATGAAGGATTACCTGGAAGAGGAGATCGGATGTACGGTTTTTTATCAGAAACAGTACTTCAAAATGGGCGGCAGGCAGTTTTTGCTGGCCCATGGTGACGGATTGGGCCCCGGTGACAAAGGATATAAAAGGATGAAAAAAGTGTTCACCAATCCGGTAGCCCAGTGGTTTTTCAAATGGCTGCATCCCGATATTGCGATGAAAATTGCTTTATACATGTCCCAGAAAAACAAAATGATTTCCGGGGATGAAGACAAGGAATTTCTGGGGGAAGACAAAGAATTCCTGATCATCTATTCCCGGGAAAAACTTAAAACCCAGCCGATTGATTATTTCATTTACGGGCACCGCCATCTTCCGATGGTTCTGGACCTGGACGGGAAAGCGAAGTACATCAACCTGGGAGACTGGATTTCTTACTTTACCTACGGCGTTTTCGAACATGATTTCGAACTGAAGACGTTTGGTAAAGACATAAAAAAATTACCTCAAAAAGAGGTAATCTCCGAATGATAAGTCATTCTTGTTTTTAATCCATATTCCGCCTGGTACAATACAATAAGCCGACCAGAATCAAATTAAAATATTAAAAAAATATTAAAAACAGGAATCATTATTAATCCTCTTATAACGAGATCATAAAGTTGATCTGTTTCAGCAATGGAAAATATATTCAATATAAAGACAGAGCAGGAATTTTTAACGGCAGCCCTTGAGATTTTCCGTTATCAGTATGAAAATATCGAAATTTACAAACGCTTTGTAGATTATCTGAACCTGGATCCGGCTAAAGTAGACCGTCTGGAAAATATTCCGTTCCTGCCGATCGAGATGTTTAAAAACCATCAGGTTTTAGACCGCAACGCAGAGGCCGGCCTGTTTTTTCAGAGTTCGGGAACCACGCAGATGAATCTTTCCCGGCATTTCATTGCAGATGAAAATAAATATAAGGAAAGCATCTACCGGAGCTTTGCACAGTTTATCGGAAAGCCTGAAGATTTTATCTTCCTTGGCCTTTTGCCCAGCTATCTGGAAAAGCAGAATTCATCACTGATTTATATGGTGGATTTTCTCATGAATAAATCCGGACAGCCTGAAAACGGCTATTTTCTCTATAACCATGAAGATTTATTCAATCTCTTAAATACGCTGGGTGACCGGAAAGTCATTCTTTTCGGGGTTTCTTTTGCCTTGCTGGATTTTATCGATTATTGCGGATCCCGGAAGGATAAACACCTGAATGTTTCTGAAAACCTGGTCGTGATTGAAACCGGGGGAATGAAAGGGCGAAAAGAGGAAATGACCAAAGACGAGTTGCTGAAGATCATGCAGGAAGGTTTTAAAACGGAAAGGATTTATTCGGAATATTCAATGACCGAACTGCTTTCGCAGGCTTATTCCCTGGGGAAGAACGAATATGAGTGCCCGGGCTGGATGAAAATCATGATCCGTAATGCCGAAGATCCTTTTAATTATGAAAAGGATGGCCGGACCGGGGCCATCAACATTATCGATCTGGCAAACCTTCATTCCTGTGCATTTATCGCTACCCAGGATCTGGGAAAAATTACCGGAAATAGGTTTCAGGTACTGGGAAGGATCGACCATTCGGATATCCGCGGCTGCAGCCTGCTGGTGAGCTGATGCTGATGAGTTTGGTTATGGGGGCGTATTGAATTCAGCGAGCAGGTTGTTTGAGAGTGGGAGAGTGGATGGGTTTGCGTGCAAAAGCGTTTCAAAGTTAGAAAGTAAGAGGAGAGAAAAGCATAAAAGAAAATGACGGATTCTCCGTTAGAGGTATAATCAATTAAATTTTAATTAGAAAACAAAGTGTTAAAAATAGAAGAATTGGTGCATGCATTTATCCATTTTCATTGTAATTTTGAAAAGGACATGGTGCTTACCAATCATTTTCAGGCCGATTGGGAAGCCGATATTTTACTGATCGATGCGGAAGGGTATAGCCATGAAATCGAGATCAAGCTTTCAAAGAGCGATTTTAAAAATGATTTTAAAAAGTCATATACCAACTCGAATACCGGCGAAAAATTTCTGAAGCATGACAAGATTTCGTGTGGCGATTACATCTGCAATGCGTTCAGTTTCCTGTTGCCGATGGGCATGGTGGATCATGATCTTATCCCTGCACATTGCGGGATTATCGAGTTTTATCATAATGTAGACACCTGGGATACGGAATTTTACCGGATCCGCGAGCCGAAACGCGTGCATGAAGACTCCTATTGGAAGCTGAATGACAAAGATGTTTTCATCCGGAAAATGGCTCTGAGCCTGTTGCAGAAAAAACTGCAGATCAAAGGGAAGCACGAAGAGCTGATTTTCAGAAGTCCTTTTGATATCAAAAAAATGAGATAAAGTACAAAACGTAACAACAGATCCTGTCAACCGGCAGGATCTGTTGTTTTAAGACCTTTAATTTATTAAGAGTAAAGACCTGAAAGATTGTCTGTAAAACATATATAATAATAAATTTAATAAACCCTATTGATAAATTATTCAACTCATAATAACATAAAAATTTTATGGCAGCTGAATTGCATGGAATAAAATCATTATTTTTATTACGGATAATCTAAAGCATCTTTCATGAAAAAGTTTTTATGTGTGATTTTTGCGGCTTCGGTATATAGTTCTTCCTATTCGCAGGCTTCAAAAAATACATTACCCTGCTATGATCTTACCGAGGTCGTGAAAGTGCAGCCCACCATGCTTTACAAACCGCACCTGGATGCTTCGAAAAGCTTTGGCATCCCTTTGCTCCAGGATTCGAGGACGGTACAGAAATACATTACGAACGGAAAACTTCACAAAATAAAAAAGTCGGGAAAAGGATACCGTGTTCAGAAGCTTGATTACAGCAGGGCCTGGATGGTTTCAAAAGGCAAGATGATGCTGGAAAAAATTGCAACCCGATTCCATAAGGAAACCAAAGGCGGAACGTTTACGGTTTCTTCCCTCACCAGGACGCTGGAAGACCAGTGCCGGCTGAGAAGGGTGAATTCCAATGCCGCTATGGGAATCAGTTCTCATAATTACGGCAATTCCTTCGATATCTCCTATGTGCGTTTCAATGATGTCTTACGATCCGATCCCAAAATGGAGGCGGCACTGGAAAAAGTACTGCAGTATTATTACAATGCCGGAAAGATTTTTTACATCAAAGAGAGGCAGCAAAGCTGTTTCCACATTACGGTAAAGAACTATTAATAAATATTCAATTATTTGTGAGATGCTTGCACAGATAAATTAGTTTGTATAATTTTGACGCATTAAAACCGTGAAAAAAATGAATATATTAAGCCAAGAAGAGTGTCAGATTGCGATTGCGGAATGGGCAAACTGCTGTGCAGATTATGAGATGATCAAAAAAATGATCCCGACCAACTATGTTTTTATTTTTGATGCTTCGGAGATCGAATGGATGAAGCGCGAAAATAAAAACAGTGACTTCTGTACACAGATAGGGATTTTCCAGGGAACGCTGATTGCCATCCTTTATCCTATGGATGCAGAAGGGCGTCAGGTTCGTATCGATAATTATGCTTACAGTACGTTACAGGAACTGCAGCAGGATCTGAGACTGATGGAAACTGCGCAGTATACCCTTGTGAAAAATGCCGTTCTTTCCAAAGATCTCAGAACGATCGACGATAATTCCGACATGTCATTTCCCGTTTCAGGAAAACCGATGCTGCCTCAGGATAAAGCGCTTACAGCAATCGAATCTTGGAGGGATGAAGCCATGCTCTGGTTCTACAGGGAGTGCAGCGAGTTTAGCGGAAGCCGTATTTTCAGAAGATTCTATGTGCCTTCCCAGGACCTTATCCCTTCCAAGCCGGGCCTTACGCATATTGTCTGTTCGTTCGGACTGAAGTTCTCCGATATTTATCAGCGTATGTTGCCAACCCTTATTTTTATTTCCTTTTACAAGGATCTGGAAAATAACGGAAGCATTGAAAAAATTTCCAATACCTATGACTGGTCGCAGGCTTGTCCGCCGTCTTGTTATAGTATATAATTAATAAACCGATTCTATATTGTGGATATTTCCGAGATCATACTTTATGTTAATAACATTTTACTCGTAATTTGTTTGTTCGTTGGAATTATAAAATACAGGTCTTTTAAAAATGCAGAAAAATGGTATGTTTATTATATCATTTTTCTTTTTTTAATCGAGAGTGCCGTTAAAATAGCCATTCATGTATTTCATGCTAAAGAACTGAATCATATCTTTCCGTATTATGTTTCCGGTGAGCTTCTGCTGCTGGGCACGCTTTTTATCCGCAAACTGAACCTTTCGGCCTATCTTTATATTCCGCTGGCTGTAATGGCGGGCTTCTTTCTGCTGAATAACGATATCGTCGTGAATGAAACAAAAAAAGTAATTTCCAGCATCGTCATCATCTGTTTTGCAGGGTATGCACTGCTGATGGAAATCAACAACCCGAAGATCAACGCCCGCTTCATCATTGCCGACAGCCTTATTTTCCTTTACTATGCCATGTCGGTATTTATGTTTTTCGTGCTCCGGCAGCTGGCTGATTTTAAAATGGAGGAGGCCAATATGATATGGAATGTAAACAATCTCCTGTGCAGCCTTTTATATGTCTCACTTATTTATACTTTTTTAAAATTAAAGAAATAACGTTAAATACCACCTTCTTCATTGCATTGGTTGTTGTTATGGCAATCATCATGTCTTTTATTCTGCTGGCCTACCGGAGTTTTATCCGGAGAATCATCAAAGAAAAAAATGCACAATATGAAGCGGAAGTTCAGTATCAGAAAAAACTGGTTTTAGAAAACATCAGGGCCCAGGAAGAAGAGCGGAAGAGAATTGCCGTCATGATCCACGACGATATCGGAAACCGCCTGAATATCCTTTCGCTGTGGCTGAATAATCTTGATACGAAAGGGGACGAACTCATAAAAAAAAATATTAACACTCAGATGTCTTCGCTGATTGATTCGGCAAGAAGCATTTCCCACTCCTTATATCCGGTGAATCTGGAATCGGTAGGGCTGGTGCTGTATATTGAAGAACTGATTGCCAATCTGGCCGGAAGGATCAATATTTCACTGAATGTAAGCCCGAAATTTCAGAAGAAAGAAATTTTTGCCGAAGTTCAGCTATACAGGATCATCCAGGAGTTTACCACCAATGTGCTCAAGCATTCGGAAGCAACCCGGGTCTGGATCTATATTAAAGACCATAGCACGCATCTTGCCGTCGTTATTTCGGATAACGGGAAAAGTTTTGAATATGAAGAGGTGAAAAAAGGGATGGGCATCAAGAATATCGAGTCCCGGATAAAATCGATGAATGCGGCACACAAGTGGAAAAATGTGTTAGGACAGGGCAGCCGGTTAATTATTAAAATTCCATACAACAATGAATTCTCAGATCAAATTAGCATTAGTGGATGATGAACAGCTGATCCTTGAAGCGGTAAAAATGCTGTTGGCTTCAGAACAGGGCATCTCTGTGGTGGCCATGTCCAATAACGGACCGGATTTTTTGGAAACCCTGGAAAAGACTTCTCCTGAAGATTTTCCCGATATCGCTTTGGTAGATGTCCAGATGCTGCCGATGAACGGTTTTCAGCTGGTGGAAATACTGAAAGAGAAATATCCCCATCTTAAGATCATTATCCTTTCTTCGCATTACAAGACCACCATTTTAGGCTATATGGTGAAACTGGGCGTATCTGCTTTCCTGCCTAAAAACTCCAACAGAAATGCTTTTATCGAAGCCATTACGATGGTTTACAAAAACGGAATCTTCTTTACCCCGGAGGATCACCAGATGATCTTGTCCTACATGAACAGCCCCACAAAGAAAAGAACCCTTTTCGAAATGGACGATGAGCTTTCCGACCGGGAAAAAGAAGTCGTAAAACTGATCTGCCAGGAATGCACCAACAACGAAATTGCCGAAAAGCTATACATCAGCCCGAGAACGGTAGAGAGCCACCGGCAGAGGATCGTGGAGAAGATCGGGGCAAAAAATACAGTAGGCATTGTTATTTATGCCATCATCAACAACATTTACCCGCTGGAGAGAATATGATTCCGTAGAAATACGGAATTTTTTATTTGGTATTTTCTACGCTACCGTTCCGTTTTTTTTCATCGTTACTTTGAGGAATTCATAAAATGAAGCACTCCACTACCATTATGGAGAACAGATAAAACCACAAAGTGAAATGAATTATAACATCATCTCTGTCGGCGTTTTTTTCGACGGCACCGGCAACAACGGACCCAATACCGCTTCCCTTCGGAAGCCTGACAAAAATAATGAAAGCTACTACGGTGAATTTACCAATATCTATAAATTATTCAGTCTTTTCAACGGTGATGAAAAAATTTACATAGAAGGAATAGGAACCGCTACCGGATCCGGGGACAACGATTTCGCAATCGCTACCTGCAAAAACCCTTCTGGAACTTCCGGGTACTCTTCGGAAGATAAGCTGGAAAAAGCATTTTCTTTTGCCAGGAAGCTGCTTTCCGGTGAGCCGGCGGAATATCATTTCTACATATACGGATTCAGCCGCGGCGCAATGCTGGCCAGGCATTTCTGCTACGAGCTGCTGAGGGAATGTTCGGAATTCTCAGGCCATCATATAAAAGTGAAATTTCTTGGGGTTTTTGATACCGTGGAATCGGCAGCTTTCAGCAATTATGAGGTGACGGTACTGCAACAGACAGAAAGAGCATTGCATATCTGTGCGTTGCACGAATGCCGTTTCTTTTTTCCGCTTACCGGTCTGTCTGAAGATGCAAAGGAAAGAAGCGACTCCCGTTTTATAACGCAACATTCGGAATGGAAAGAGATTTTCGTTCCCGGAGCGCACGCCGATGTGGGAGGAGGGTACCTGGAAGGATCACAGTCGGTGTATGTTTCCCCCGCCTTTACGGAAAACCGGGAACTTTTTCATTATATGGAAAGCATCAGGGCTGCCATGGAGGATGAAAGGGGAAATAAAATATGGGATGATCTGCTTAGTGATTACGGATTGGACGACGATGGGATCTCGTTACAGGCTTATATCGCCAAAGAATGGGTGTATAACGAACTGCCCAAAGTATACGGACAGCTGATGATCGCTGAAACCAATACTAAAAACAAGGTTTTCCGTACCGATTTCAGCCAGTCGGATTTTGAGATCGACCCCTGCGAACATCCCTGCCTTATTGAGTTGTCTGAAGCCCTGCAAGACTATGTTCAAACCCTTTCGCCTGATGCGAAGCCGGTTTACCACTATTCCATGCTGTCGGATTACATCCATATTTCGGCCAATTTCGGGCTGTACCATGCAGCACTGTTACAGCATCCTAAAGGGACTGCTTATGCGGAGTTCATCAACAACGGACTGAATGTCCCTGGCCATTCCAATGATGATCATGATAAAAACGGAGCCCGGCTGCAATCGGAAATCCACCACATCGAAGATTCTTTTGTGGATTACGCATACGGAACCAACATTCCGAATAACGATCATTGGAGCCGTACAATTCTAATGAAAGAAAGTCTTTACAATAAATGTTAGTACTTTTTCAGTTTTAAATTTAGGTGTAGAGCTGCCGCTTTTGGCAGCTCTTTTTTATTGTGTCCGGATTCCTGAAAATAAGGTGAGCCAAAGCGGAAATCAGTTTGAACGGCTGGAAGGAGGAAGCTGGATGCCGGAAGTTATCTTGTCAATATTTGGATATTCAATTGATTGTATGTTGAATTTAAAAGGAAAGCTATTTAAATCCGGTCAGTACTGAATGGAATTTATTGCGATCGAAATTCCATTGGTTAAAGGCATTTTGTCCCGGCATTTGACAACGTTCGTTAAAAGCGTCTTTTATACAACCCTGATAATTTAGCCTTAATCTCAGCCTCCGTCTGCTCCGTAAAAATACGGAACGGGAAATTTGGTTATAAGTACGGTACCTGATCAGCTGTATTTTCCTGATTTTTGTCTCATTCAAACTTATAAGCGTATAAGTTTCCCCCCCGTAGAGCCGCTTTTGTAAGCGGCTCTTTTTCTTTATCCTGAATTGCTTTATTTTCCGTATTTTTGCACCCGGAAATTCATTATTCATATTAATCATTATTTTAAGACATGCTTTCGGTTCAAGGTTTAGGATTACATCACTCAGGAAACTATCTGTTTCAAAACGTCAATTTTACAATCAAAAAAGATGATAAAATTGGTTTGGTCGGTAAAAACGGAGCCGGAAAATCCACTTTGCTGAAGATGCTTTCCGGAGAAATCACGTTTTACGAAGGAAACGTTGTTCCCGAAGGAAGCATTACCATCGGCTTCCTGAAACAGGATCTCGATTTTGTGAAAGGAAGAACGGTATGGGATGAAACCATGCAGGCCTTTGAGCAGATCAATGCATGGAAGGAAGAACTGGAGGAAGTCAACCACCAGATGACGGTAAGAACCGACTATGAAAGCGATTCTTATACGGACCTGATCAATAAAATGACCGAACTTAATGATCTCCTGATGCATCATGATGCCTATAACCTGGAAGGGGATATCGAGAAAGTCCTGTTCGGATTAGGTTTTAAAGCCGATGATTTCCGGAAAATTACCGACGAATTTTCGGGAGGCTGGAGAATGAGGATCGAACTGGCGAAGCTGCTGCTTCAGAAAAACGACCTGATGCTTCTCGATGAGCCTACCAACCACCTGGATATGGAATCCATCATCTGGCTGGAAAACTTCCTGAAAGACTATCCGGGGGCAATTGTCCTAGTGAGTCACGATAAACAGTTCATGACTGCCGTCTGCAACCGTACTTTTGATGTGAACAACCGGAAAGTCGACGATTATAAAGCCAATTATTCCAAATACCTCGTTATGCGTGAGGACCGCCGCGAAAAACTGATCCAGGCTAAAAAGAACCAGGATGCGGAGATCAAGCAGATGGAGGATAACATCAACAAATTCCGTGCGAGTGCCACCAAAGCTTCTTTTGCCCAGTCATTGATCAAGAAACTGGATAAGATCGAGCGGATTGAAGTGGATAACGAAGACGTTTCCAAATTCAACATCCGTTTCGTACAGTCGGTGGTTCCGGGGAAGGTAATTTTTGAGGCGGAAAACCTTGGAAAAGCGTATGGTGAAAAACGGATCTTTGATGATGTGGATTTTATTGTTCAGCGGGGCGACCGGATTGCATTGCTGGGACAGAACGGGCAGGGAAAAACCACCCTGGCGAAAATCCTGGCCGGCGATATCAAAGACTATTCAGGGCACTGGAACCTGGGGCACAACGTCAACATCGGGTATTTTGCCCAGAACCAGGAAGAAGTTCTGACTCCGAATAAAACCGTTCAGGAAGAAGCGGAGGATGCCGCAACGGAAGAAACAAGACCAAGGGTCCGTGATCTTTTAGGATCTTTCCTGTTCCAGGGAGAAGCGGTGAATAAAAAGACGAAAGTACTTTCCGGAGGGGAGCGAAACCGTCTCGCCCTTTGTAAATTGCTGCTGCGTCCGTTCAATACCCTGATTATGGATGAGCCGACCAACCACCTGGATATCCAGTCCAAAGAAATCATCAAGCTCGCTTTACAGAAATTCGAAGGGACGCTGATCGTCATTTCGCACGACCGGGAATTCCTGCAGGGCCTTTGTGACAAAATCTACGAATTCCGTGACGGGAAGATGAAAGAATTCTTAGGCGATATCAACGAATATCTTGAATTCAGGCAAAAGGAATCGATCCGTGAAATTTCGGCTGAAAAGGCAAAACTTCACACCGAAGTTCCAAAGGCTGAAGTGAAAAAAGCGGAAGAAAAACCTGCTGTTAAGAGCGAACCGTCTGCAACGATCGTAAGTAAAGAACAGAAAAATATCCAGAATAAAATTAAAAAGGTAGAAGAAAAAATTTCCGAACTGGAAACAAAGGTAGAGGAATTTGAAGCTTCCTTTACCAAGGAAAATCCATCTGAAGAAACCCTGGAAACATATAATAAAACCAAAGAAGAACTGGAGCTGGCTCTTGAGGAATGGGAATATTTAGGATCTCAGCTGAACTGATTTCTTCAAACTTAGATATTCCATTTAATATTCTGATAAGGTATTAAGCTGGCTTGAAGAAATCAAAAGCGGCATCGGAATTTTTAACGCATTAGAAACATACGATGTAAGAAATGCTTTGAAAACATTTCAGAACACATGAGAAGAAACCTCAACGAGGTTCGCCGGTTCATTATCATAAATAAAGATACCTGAGACGAAATCTAGGATTTTTATTGAAATGACCTGATTATCCGAATGATTGTCATTGCTGAGAATCTAGCCTCAAATCTTTACTGATTGTCTCTGATACTATATTTAGATGAGGATTCAACGGCAGGAGAATCAAAGGATATTTCTGCTTCGTCAAATGCACCAAAGTATAAAAATCTTCGATTTTTATCTGATGTGTTCTAAAATATGCGCAAACCAATAAAAATCTCTCCGTGACGCATGTGTTATGACAAGGCTCAGCCATCTGCGAAAACCCGCGGGCGGCGTTTTCACCGGTTTAACGTCTTTGTAACAAAGCGGCTATCATTCAATTAAAACATTTAAGAAAACTTTAATCCTGATTTTTTAAAATATTTTTATAATTTTGAAGCATGATTTTTAAAGAAAGCAGAAATCTGAAAAATTTTATTTCCAAATTATTGTTTGGGATCTACTTTCTTGCGCTGTTTTCTCAAAACTTCCACAGCCACAGCTCGGAGGAAGTCTTTAAGAGTTTCAGCTTTAAAAAATCGGAAAATACATGGGCCAAAAACACGGCAAAAGAAAAGGCAGCCGACTGTCTGGCCTGTCATTTCTTGGCAACAGGACATACATTGGTTCCTGACGAATTCACTTTTTCTTTTGAAAATTTCACCCATGAGGTAAAACAGCGCATTGCGATTCAGGAAAAAGTATGGTCCCAGACCAAATTTACTTTTCAGCTCCGGGGCCCTCCCGCCATTTCATAGTCATAGATTCTTTGCAGCTTTAATTGGGTTTTAAAGTGCAGCTTTCGGGTTTGAGGTTCAAAGTGTAATGTTCAATCTTTTTTGACTTTATTATTTTGGAGATTCTTACATCTTAAGTCTTGCCTGACCGTATCCAATCAGCTGTTATTATTAAAATTTTTTCGAAAAAAAGTACTTGAACAAAGTACCCATCAATCTATTCAACAATGAAATTGATCTATAGCATGATGCTGATCCTTGGCGGATTCGCATTATCACACGCACAGCAGAACTATGCAGTGGAGGGGACGGTACAGGATTTCCATGATAAGACCCGGCTTGAAAATGCCGTCGTGAAAATCGGAAACTTCTCCGCCAGGACCGGTAAAAACGGGACGTTCTCATTCAGCAGCATTCCTGCAGGAAAATATACCCTTACCGCCACCCATCCGGATTGTAATGATTATACTGAAAATATAGCAGTTACCAAAGATGTACACCTGGCAATCACCCTGGAGCATCATATCCAGGATATCGAAACGGTAACGATTCATGGAAGCCATAAAAACAATGGGTCTCTGGTCGTTAAAACACTTGATAAATCCGACATTGAGAGAAATTCTACCGAAAATCTGGGAAATCTGCTGACAAAAATTTCAGGCGTCAGTGCATTAAAAACCGGAAACAATATTTCGAAACCCATTATCCACGGACTGTACGGAAGCAGGATCTCCATTTTAAATAACGGCGTCAGGCTGGCCGAACAGGAGTGGGGCGTAGAACATGCGCCGAATGTGGACGTTAATCATTTTCAGCACATCGATGTCATCAAGGGAGCTTCCGCGCTGAAATACGGCAGTGACGCCATCGGCGGGGTTGTCGTTCTGGAACCTGAGGTTTTTCCTAAGAAAGATACCATCAAAGGATCCGTAAATCTTTCGGGAATCTCCAATGGAAAAGGGCTTAGCCTGGATGCGGATGTTGCCAGAATCTGGAAAAACGGCTGGGCGGTAAAAACCGGAGGAAGCATCAAAAAACTGGGAGACCAGCATGCACCGGATTACAACCTGATGAATACGGGAATGGATTTTTCCTCATTCAATTTTACGGTTCAGAACAATACGTATGAAAGGGGAATTTCATTCGATTATTATTTAACCAATCAGAATATCGGGATTTACAGGGGATCGCATGTGGGAAATAATGAAGATTTCTACAATGCCACAACTTCAAAAATTCCGGTCTATACAGGAAATTTCAGTTATGATATCGATAATCCCAAGCAGGTGATCGAGCATCATATTGCTAAAGTTTCTGCTTTTAAAAGGTTTGAGAACATCGGGAAAGTTTCTGCTACGTACAGTTATCAGTTCAATCACCGTCAGGAATACGATATCCGGAGAGGCGATCTGAAAGACCTGCCTTCACTTGATCTGGAGCTGATGACCCATCAGTTCAATCTTAATGATCTGCTGGAAAGAGGGAAGTTTTCCCTGGAAACAGGGATTGATGCAAGCTTCCAGAACAATTATTCCGATCCGGCGACCAAGGCAAGACGGCTGATCCCGAACTATGATAAATATGCGGCGGGAATTTATTCAGTTTTTAAATATAAGATTTCGCATGATTTCAATGTGGAAGCCGGTGCGAGATATGATTTTACCCGCTATGACGTTACCAAATGGTATGATAAGAGCGACTGGGAGCAGCGGTATGCCGATGCCTATCCTCAGTTCTACGTAAAGACCGACCAGAACAGGATTCTGACGCGGCCTCAGCTGAACTACAGCAATTTTTCCTTCAATGCAGGGCTTGAATACCGGCCCGATGCCGGTTTCGACCTGAAGTTCAATTATGCCAGAACAGGAAGAACCCCGAATATCGCGGAACTGTTCTCCGACGGGTTGCACCATTCGGCTTCAGTGATTGAAATCGGTGATATGGGACTGAAAAATGAGCAGGGGCTTCAGTTTAACCTGACGGCTGACGCCCGGTTCAATGTTCTGAAAGGATTGAATGTTTCCGTAAACCCTTACCTTTTCATTACCAAAAATTTCATCAATGAAGTTCCAACGGGGGTACAGAATACGATCCGCGGGGTGTTCCCGGTATGGTCTTATCAGCAGATCGACGCTACGATGTACGGAGTGGATCTTGACGTTAACCTGAAGTTGACGAATGATCTTGCTTATATAGGAAGAGGAAGCTATGTATACGGACAGGACAATACCCACAACGTTCCGTTGATCTTAATGATGCCGCCAAATTTTTCCAATGCTTTACAGTTTAACAAAGAAAACTGGAACCATTTGTACGTTACCCTGGAAAACCAGACCTTTCTGAGACAGAACAGGTTTCCGGTGTACAATGCCACCGTTCCTGTTTACAATAACGGGGAAGAAGTGGAGAGAACCGTCGATCTGAGCACACCGCCCGACAGATATTCCCTGTGGAACATTCAGGCCGGCATCAGCATTACCAAAAACCTTTCTGCAGGACTTATCGTCAACAACGTATTCGATGTTTCCTACAGGAATTACCTGAACAGAATGCGCTTTTTTGCAGACGAAGCGGGAAGAAACTTTATCCTGAATTTCAGATACCGTTTCTAAAATTCAGCCATTACTTAAACAAAATACCAACTTTAAAATTTACAAAAATGAAATTATTCAATACCAAAAATATCATTAAGCTATTAGCCGTTTTATTCATCGCCATCACAGTAGTTTCGTGCCAGCGGGACGGATCTGCCGCTGAAGACGATTTGCCTCAGGAGGATCTTACCAATATCATCCTGAATGTAAAAGATGTGGCGGCCAACACAACAACAAGCTACAATTACAGCATGGGTGCGGGAGGAGCACAGGCTATCAAGCTGCAGGACGGTAAAACCTATCAGGTAACCGCACAGTTCAAAAACGGAAACGAGGATGCTACGCAGGAAATCAGAGATGCAAAAGACGAACATTTCCTGGTCTTTAATTTTACCAATTCGGATATTGCCCTTACCCGTACGGATGATGCAAATTCCACCAGAAAAGACGGAAAACGTGTAGGCCTGCAAACCGAATGGGTAGTCAACAAAGCGGTGAAAAACCCTTCGGCTACCAGCCAGTTAATTTTTACCCTGTATCATGAACCGGCAAGTGTAACCGAAGATTCTCAGATCAGCGGAAACGGTGTTGTTTTCGGAACCCAGGTAGGCGGGGAGACCGACGCGCAGGCCAATTATACCATTACGAATTAAAATAACCTTTTAATATCCTTAATCTTGTTAACAGAACCACCGGAATTTTCCGGTGGTTTCTTATTTAACAGTATTTGGCTTTTTAAGTTGATTTTAATTGATAGATTTTCATAAAATTTTCATATTTTTGCAACCTAAAATTTTAATCAATAATGAAGGTTACTGCAAAAAACCATGATGATGTAAGTGCATTGCTTACAGTAACATTGGAAAAATCTGACTATAAGGAAAAAGTTGAAAAACAATTGATTAATTATGCTAAAAATGCACAAGTTCCTGGATTCAGAAAAGGGAAAGTGCCTTTGAGTATGGTTAGAAAACAATATGAAGCAGGTATTGCTTTTGAAGAAATCAACAAGCAGGTTTCTGATGCTTTAAACAACTACGTCAACGAAAACAAACTGAGACTGGTTGGCCAGCCGGTACCACAGCCGGTAAATGAATTCGATTACAATGCGGATCAGCTGGAAGTGGCTTTCGAAATTGGATTTGAGCCGGAATTCACGATCGATCTGGCAAAATACGAAGCACCTCACTACAAAGTGGAGGCTTCTGAAAAAGAAATCAACAAGAGTATTGAGAACATGCAGAAGCGTTTCGCAGAGCAGGCTCCTCAGGACAAAATCAATAAAGACTCTTACATCGCGTTAGAAGTTTCCCAGGTTGTGGAAGAAGGCGCTGAGGGAGAGCACCACCACCAGCCGAAGACTGTGACCGTTACTGCTGAAAACAAAGAAGCTTTCAAATTGGTAAAGTCCCTGAAAATGGACGGTTCGGTAAAAGTTTCCAAAGAAGACCTTGCCGCAAACGAAGACCTTGCTAAAGAATTAGGTTTCTCTAAAGAAGAAGTTGAGCACCTTCACCACAATGAAGTGGAAGTAAAAGTGAAAGATTTCTACGGTCTTGACTTAGCTGAACTTAACCAGGAGTTATTCGATAAGGTATACGGAGAAGGAAACATCAAGTCTGAAGAAGAACTGAAGGAAAAAGTAAAATCCGAATTGGACGAATACTTCCAGCAGAATGCCGATGTTCATTTCGTGAACAAAGTGTTGGAGCAGGTTTCTGAAAAAGAAGAAGTAAAGCTTCCTGAAGAATTCCTGATCAAGTGGTTAATGTTCTCCAACCAGAACGTACAGTCTGCAGAACAGGCTAAAGAAATCCTTGAATCTGAGAAAAACCAGTTGAAATACCAGATCATCGAAGGTAAACTGATGACGGAGAATGAAATCCAGTTGGATTACGCGGATGTATTGGCTCAGGCTGAGCAATTGGTAAGAAACCAGTTGGCGATCTACGGAATCCACCACTTAGGGGATGAAGAGATCCAGAAATATGCTGTGGAGATGTTGAAAGATCAGGAGCAGGTAAGACAGATTTCATCCGAAGTAGCGATGACGAAACTGAAAGATGTGATCCTGGAAAAAGCGACGAAAAAAGAAACCGCTATTTCTCACGACGAGTTCCTTGAAGAGCTTAAAAAATAATTTATCTTACGATAAATACTTGGAAACCACCGTTGATACGGTGGTTTTTTTATTGGGCAACAGTCATTCATTATTCAACCAATATGCTTATATTTACTATCTAAACTTAATTTATGAAAAAGATCATCATTCCATTTTTCTGCGCTGTGCTTTGTTCCACCTCTATAGCGGCACAAACTACGACCGCTTCTACAGCAAGGGTGGAAGCCGTTAAATCTAAGCTGACCGCTAAAGAAGTTATCGATAACTATCTGAAAGCACTGGGTGGAAAAGATAAGCTGGAATCCGTCCGTACCGTAATTGTTGAAAATACGATTACCGGAGATGCCTTACCCGGTGAAATCGGAATGACGGCGAAAAAGATGGGCAATAAATTCAAATCCGAACAGTCTTTCATGGGCCAGGTGGCTTCATCACAGCTTTTTGACGGTGAAAAAGGCTACTTTCAGCAGATGGGCCAGAAAACCGAAATCCCGGCAGACAAGCTTGCAGAACTGAAAAAAGGAAGAGCCATTGATGCATTGGCTTACGATGCGGACAACTACTCCTCAGTAACCGTCGAGAAGCTTGACGGTAAAGATTATAACGTACTGAACTCGGATAAAGGTAAATTTTATTTTGATGCAACCACAGGGCTGTTGTATAAATCGCTGGCTAAAGAAGGAAATGCGATCATAAAGAGCTATATGACCGTGGACGGAATTAAATTCCCTCAGGAAATCCAGGCAGTAGGAAACGGTCAGAACCTCACGATTAAGACCACTAAGGTAACACTTAATTCAGGAGTCTCGGATGCTGATTTTAAATAAAAAATGATCATTCAACATAAAGAAACCGGGTTTATCCCGGTTTTTTTTATGCCCTATATATTTTTAACTTAATTTTAACTGACCATCTATATTTTCGTTTTATGAAATAATTTATTTTTGTTGCGTATTAAATCCATAAATAACACAAAATGAAACTTTTTTTACTCTACCCGGAAGAAATTTCCGCCTTCCATTTCTGAAATCTTTAATCCTTTGACAGATTTAACGATAATTTACGAAATCTTAACGTTAAATAACAGCACTTACATTTCCTTGCTTAGTGAATAATGTATACTTTTGACCCATAAAATTAATAATCAAAAAACAACCTATGAAAAAAATGTTTTCGTCGCTTGCAGTAGTCTTCCTGATGTCTGCAAATGTTTATGCACAGAATATTCCGATGGATGCCTCTGTAAAAACAGGTACCCTTCCCAACGGGATGAAGTACTACATCAAAAAGAACACGTTACCCGAAAAGAAAGTGGATTTCAGACTGGCCATCAATGCCGGATCCATTCTTGAGGATGAAAACCAGAGAGGACTTGCCCATTTCATGGAACACATGAACTTCAACGGAACCAAAAACTTCCCGGACAACAAATTGGTCGATTTCCTTCAGTCCATCGGGGTGAAATTTGGCCAGCACTTAAATGCCTATACCAGTTTCGATGAAACCGTTTACATGCTTCCCGTTCCGCTGGATAAACCCGGAAACCTGGATGCCGGACTTAAAGTGATGGAGGACTGGGCATTCAATGCCACCCTTTCCGATGAGCAGATCAACAAAGAAAGAGGGGTGGTCCTGGAAGAACTGAGACTTGGTTTGGGAGCCGACAAAAGAATGTCGGATAAATACCTTCCGAAGCTATTGTACAATTCCCAGTATGCCAACCGCCTTCCGATCGGTAAGAAAGAAGTACTTGAAAATTTCAAGCCGGAAGTCATCCGGCAGTTCCATAAAGACTGGTACAGACCCGATCTGATGGCCATCGTTGTGGTAGGAGACATCAATGTGGATGAAGTCGAAAAGAAAATCAAAGAGAATTTCAGCAAATATAAAAACCCGTCAAAACCGAAGGAGAGAAAAACTTTTGATCTCCCGAATCATAAGGAAACGCTCGTGGCTGTGGAAACGGATCCTGATGCAACCAACTCTATGGTACAGTTCATCATTAAAGATGCAGATGCGTATCAGCCTGACGTTACGGTAGAACAGTATAACCAAAGCCTGCTGGAACAGATTACCACCACTATGCTGAACAACAGGTTGGGTGAGCTTGTTAACTCTACCAATCCTCCGTTTACCTACGGTTCGGTGTACCATGGCGGAACGTATGCCCGGAGCAAAGAAGGATTCCAGGGATTTGCCATGGTAAAGGACGGAAACCAGCTGAATGCTCTGAAAGTTCTTCTGGAAGAAACGGAAAGGGCGAAAAGATTCGGATTTACCCAGACGGAACTGGACCGGGCCAAAGCACAGGTAATGTCCAATATCGAAAGAACCTACAACAACAGGGATAAAACCGAAAGTGATGCGTTGGTCGAAGAATATGTACGGAATTTCCTGGAGCAGGAACCAATGCCCGGAATTGCCTGGGAATATGAAGATACCAAAAAATTCCTGCCTACCATTACCCTGGCGCAAACCAATGAGATAATCAAAAAATTTGTAAAAGACGACAGCAGGGTAGTGGTGATTACCGGTCCGAAAAAAGACAACATCCAGATGCCGACGGAAGCAATGGTAATGAATACTTTTGAAACCGTAAAAATGGCCGACCTAAAACCGTATCAGGAAAAGGCAACCATCAAAAACCTGGTAAAACCTTTCAAATCCGAAGGAAAAATCGCCAAAACGGAAACGGATGCCCGGCTGGGGACCACAACCTGGACCTTAAGTAACGGGGCAAAAGTGACCTTTAAGAAAACGGATTTTAAAGATGATGAAATTGTTTTCACGGCCAGAAGTATGGGCGGAAGCTCCCTGATCAGTGATGATGATTTCAGAAAAACCCAGTTTGCATTCCCTGCCTTATCCGAAGCGGGAGTCAACGGGTTTTCAAAAGCCGACCTTACCAATTACCTGGCAGGAAAGCAGGCAAACGTGAATGCGATGGTAGGTCCTTATTATGAAGGAATTTCCGGAAGAACCAACCAAAAGGACCTGGGAACGGCGATGGAGCTGATGTATGCTTATTTCACGGGACTGAATTACAATCAGGATGCCTTTAATGCTTACAAGACGAAACAGTCTGCAATGCTGGATAACCTGCTTTCGAATCCGCAGTTCTATTTCTCCAATGAGCATGCAAAATTCATGAACCAGAAGAATCCGAGATTTATCGGGATCGTCCCGATGGAGAAAGAATGGGCCAATACGGATTACAAAAAAGCCTATGATATTTATAAAGAGAAATTTGCCAATGCCGGAAACTTCCATTTCTATTTCATCGGAAATGTGGATGAAGCCAAACTGAAAGATCAGGTCCTACAGTACATCGCCAGTCTGCCTTCTACCGGAAAAAATACCAGCTTCAGGGATACCGGCTACAGACAGATGACCGGAGACTACGTAAAAACCTATAAAAAAGGGAAAGACCCGAAAAGTATGGTCACCATTTCCTACACCGGCGAAGCGCCTTACAACGAAAAAGAAGCATTGGCTCTTGAAGCGTTGGGTGAAGTAGCGACCATTAAAGTGATTGAAAAACTGAGAGAAGACGAGAGCGGAATCTACGGCGGCGGTGCCAGAGGAGGAATGTATAAAGTACCGTTCAATAACTACAGCTTCAGCATCAACTTCCCTTGCGGACCTGAAAATGTGGATAAGCTGACGAAAAGTGCCATCACGGAACTTCAGAAGCTGATCGACAAAGGGCCGGACCAGAAAGACCTCGACAAGTACAAGGAAGGTGAAATGAACGATTACAGTACCCAGATCAAGGATAACATGTTCTGGATGAACAACCTGACCAAAAACCAGTTCGACGGTACCGACAAATACGAGATCCTGAACTATAAAGAAAAAGTGCAGGCACTGACGGTAAAAGACCTTCAGGATGTGGCGAAGAAATACCTGACCAAAGGCCGGATCGTAGCCACCCTGATGCCGGAAGACGGCTGGGAAAATCCCAAAAAGCAGGAAACCAAAGCCGAAACAGCGGTCATGAAAGCCGGAGCAGCGAATTAGTTTAATTAATTGATATTCGATATAAATTTCAAAAGAAACCGTCCCGTAAATTTACGGGACGGTTTTGTTTATAGATAAAAGCCCGGGAATACAAGAGCACAAAAAATATATGCCAATGCTGTCATGCAAAAGGTTCACGGGGTCACTCGCTTATAAAAGGATATATTCCGGGTTTAAATCGGGCTCAGCCTTTGTGATCGGTACTGAAAATCTACGTGACCCCAATAATATGCATGATAAGAAGTCAACAGAGTCTGCAAGACCCAACAGCTCTCCAACTCTTTAATCCTCAAACCCAATTATCCTCCATATTCCTTTTTCCATTCCTCAGCCACTTCGCTCAGCGTATCATAAAAATCCTCTCCGTACTTGCGGATCAAAGGGGTTTTCAGGAATTTATACACCGGAACCTGCAATTCTTTGCCTAAGGCACAGGCATCGCTGCATATTTTCCACACATCGTAATTCAATGCCTTGAAAGTGGAATATTCCGTAACGCGGATGGGGTAGAGGTGGCAGGAAATAGGCTTTTGCCAGTCTACCGCGCCGTCTTCATACGCTTTTTCAATCCCGCATTTCGTAATTCCGTTTGCGTCGAAAGTAACGTAGGCGCACTCCCGGTTCTCAACCATCGGCGTTACGTACATCCCGTCCATCGGGTCGGTGGTCCATGTTCCTATGGTTTCAATCGATTTGATGCCCTCCGGGGTAAGATAAGGTTTGACTTTATCAAAAATACCATCCAAAATTTCCAGTTCACTCTTATCCAAAGGAGCACCTACATCTCCTTCCACACAACACGCCCCCTTGCATTTTGAAAGGTTGCAAACAAACTCTTCAGAAAAAATATCCTCAGAGATCAATTTATCGTCTATCTGAATCATAATCTTTAAAATAAATTAAAATAAGTTCCGGCTTTAAATCCTATTAAGCTGAAAATAATCAGCCACAAACTCACCTCCTGCATCCAGTATTTCGGCAGGAACTTCAGCATCCGGCTGATGATGATCGTCGCCGGGAAAGCGAGGAGAAGCAAGTATTCATAGCTTTTATTCATATAAAGCACAATGGTAATGAGCTGCGCCACGGAAAAAACCAGCAAAAAAGTATATTTATACCGGCTGACCGGGCTTTTCTTGTTATAATTGCTGAAATGGTCGTAAATCGCGTAGATCAGCATCAGGATTACCGGGATCAGGGGCATCAGCTCCATATAATCTTCGGCCGGCCTGATCTTGCCGAAAGGAAAATAATCCATGTTCCAGCTGGTAAATCCGAAAAAGAACATCACTGAGCAATAGCTGAGTACAATCAGGACCGTGCCCAGCAAAAACCTGAAAATATTCAGTCCGATCCGCTCCGAAGTGGCAATCACGTGGATGATCACGAAAACCGCCATCGGCCAGGTTGTCGGCAGGAATATAAAATTCAGCGCGACAATGGAACCTACCAAAACATAGGACCGCCTCCGGATGTCCTCATTGGTGCTCGTCAGCAAAAGCAGGAGGAAAGAATTGGTAAGCAGCGAAACGGCAATCCCGATGTCTAGATGTCCCGGGTACAGCCCGAAAATAAAAAAAGTATATAGGCAAAGAGGCAGGTGGGTCTGGTAATTCAGCGCAATGCTGTGAAAACAGAAATAGCCCAGGGCGATTCCCAGAAAAGTTATTCCGGCAATAACCGCCTCATAAGTGTTGAAATTCAATAAATTAAAAGTGATTACGATTAAAAGAAGAAACCCGATGTACACAGGAATTGAAAAAATATTGCTTTCTTTTGAAAGTAATTTAAACATTTTTTATAAATTTGTACAAAGTTAATTTAAAAAAGGAAAATAATGACGTCTTTCTTTCTATTCTTAAGCAAAGTTTTCAAATGGTCTTTTGGTTTCTTTGAGACTTTCGGTAACGTTCTGAACTGGGTTCTGTTTATCGTCTGCTGTGTAATGTTCACCTACTGGTGCTATGTATTGGTATCCACTCTGGGGAACAATAAAGATAAAGACTACTATTCTCCAACAGAGGGTAAGCATCCTTACTACGATCCTACCATCTATAAAAATGAAGGTTAATTAATTGGTTATATAGTAAAAAGCCGATCGGATGTATGTCTGATCGGCTTTTTTATTAACGGTTAAAATTTAATTTTCGGCTTTCTCGCTTTTCTCGTGAATCGGCAGTACCAGTACCGGAATATCCGAGTCCTTGGTAATGCCTTTGGTTAAGCTTCCCACGAAAACATCATAGATCCCGCTTCGGCCGTGTGATCCCATCACAATGAAATCTGCATTTTTATCTTTAGCATGCTGCAGGATAATGTCTTTGGCAAGACCCTGCTTCAGGATATGTTCGCAGTCCACGCCGTCAGCCAGAATCCGCTGCTGCAGTTTGTTCAGTTCCACCAGCTCACCGCGGATTTCGTTTTCCTCAACTTCCGGAAAATACTGGAAGCCCATATCGCCGATGGCAAAACCAATGTCGGAAGGTGCCACATGGATGAGATAAATCCTGCCGCTGACCTGTTTTGCAAATCGTACAGCGCCTTCTAAAAGCTGATCGGTCTTTTCCCCAAAATCTACGGGTAATACGATATTTACCATGATTTCTAATTTTGTCTATTAAAGATAGGAAAATTATGCCAAACAATCCATAAAAAGGCTTACAAAATGCGGATGTCCAGGACTTTTTCCGTCTCCAGATACGCTTCCAGGATATCGTTTTCCTCTACTTTTCCCACTCCTTTCGGGGTACCGGTAAAGATCAGGTCTCCAACCCGCAGTGTAAAATACTGGGAAACAAATGCAATAATATCTTCGATGGTGAATATCATATCTTTTGTATTGCCGTCCTGTACTTTTTCTTTGTTTTTCAGCAGTGAAAATTCTAAAGACTCCAGGTTGAAATTTTCCTTTTTAAAGAAGCTGCCTATCACGGCCGATCCGTCAAACCCTTTGGCCAGTTCCCACGGCAGTCCTTTCGATTTCAGGTCGCTCTGAAGGTCTCTCGCAGTAAAATCGATTCCCAGACCGATTTCTTCATAATGCTTGTGGGCGGCTTCTTTTTGGATGTATTTTCCGCCTTTTGAAATTTTTACCACCACTTCAAGCTCGTAATGAACGTCATCCGAAAATTCAGGGATATAGAAATCATTCCCTTTCAGTACGGCTGTATCCGGCTTCATAAAGATAACCGGTCTTTCCGGGATTTCGTTGCCCAGTTCTTTTGCGTGCTCGCTGTAGTTTCTTCCGATGCAGATGATCTTCATAATTTATTTTTTATACTATTTAATGTGATTGTATTGAATTTGTTTTCAAAAACTTCCAGCTACCGGCCTCTCTTCCGGCGGCCAGGTTTGTGCTTCCGGCTGATCCTGCTTTTAACACAACTTCCGGTTTCCTGCCTGAATTTTTTCAGGAGCTGTTTCCTGCTTTCCGCTGTATCTTTTGCTCCGCTGCGCTTCACAAAAGGATGCCGCTGCAATCAGGGCTAGGAGAGGTGTATATCAACATGAATCCGGCTGATCACCCTTTATCTTACGATTCCGCTGAAATACCCTTTCCCTCTTTCAAAATATTTGTCAGGGCCATATCTTTTCTGAACCTCAAATTCCGTATATCCGAAAATGGGATCTCCTTTTCTATAGGAAGCCTTATCGAGAATCACCTTGCTGCTCAGGATTTTGTAATAATCTTCATGAAGAAAATCAAAAGGTCTTGGGCTGTCCGTATAGTGGTAAGGTGAAATGCGGTACCTGTTTTTAATGATTTTCACCACGTAACCGCCGCCGCTGTAGCCGTCTCCCGTAGAAAACCGGATCTGCAGGAAAACCGGAAAATCCTGAATTTCATAGCGGTAAGCTTCGGCAGATGAACCGTCGGTTTTTATCCGGAAATTGTTGGTTTTTATTGATTCACTTTCCCTGCCGTCAAAAGACTCCTGCTTCTGATGGGTGAAATCCTTAAATAGAGGTTTTGCACTGAGTGCAGAATCGATCTCCACCCTTTTCCATACCAGAAAGTAGTTGCCGATGGCCAATAAAAAGCAGCCTGAAATGATAATCAATACATACCTTGCTGCTTTTTTCATCCTGCCCATGATATGGTTTAGTGCATGAACTCATTTCCGCAGTAATAACACACAAACTTATGGCTCGTCAGGATCGAAATCCCGAAAAAGCTCGTTGCGCTGTCGTCCCGGTAAATGTGGTTGGAGCCGCATTTCGGACATACAAAGTCAAACGGCGCATTCTCAAGGGTGTATTCCACTTCAAGACTAAACTCTTCATTTTCTTTATAGTCCAGCAAAGCCTGTTGCGCTTTCTCAAGGTCTTCCTCAAAAACCTGCAGCTGGATGCCGCCCACCGCCTGCGACAGCAGCCAATCCGACTGGATCAGCTGTTCGTTGGCAATAAAACTGTTGATGCCGCTCTCCGCCAGAATCTGTTTATCACGATTCGCCTGCAGTGCCGTTTCGTAGAATTTGAATTTTACAAGCTCGCTCATCTTAAAAATTGCTGGATTATTTTTAAAGTCAATTTTTTTTTATGCAAAAATTTTTTTACTACTTTTTTTGCTAAAATACTAAAATCAAATGATGTGTAAAAATATAGTTAAAGTATATATGGTATATCAAAAATTATTTACATATTTGTGAATACACAAACATTGTTAATAGCTAGGACAAAATTTATTCTTTTAAAATAAATTTAAACCCAAATTATAACAACATGAAAAAAAGCATCTCGACAGCTGCAATCTTCCTTTTCTTTGGAAGCAGCTTATACGCCCAGAGCGTAATTTTCGGATATGACGAGGCCGGAAACCAAATATTCCGGGGAATATGCGACGGCTGCAAAAACTCTGATTCTAATCTATTTTCTAGAAAGCAGTCACAGGAATCTCAGCCAAAAACAATTGCGGAGAAAGTTGAAAAGAGCATACGTGCTGCTCCTGTTCCTGTAAAAACAGATCTTACTGTATTGTGGGATGAAGAAGTGAAGGATTATATTACCAGAATAGAGCTTCTGCCTTACAATAGTTTTAAGATTTTGAGTTTTGCAGATGTAAGTACATTAAATAAAACCTCCTATGTCTTCCATATGGAAAATTATCCTTATGGGGTATATTACCTGAAGTTCTATCTTTCAGACGGTAGTATTTATACCAGAACAGTAACCAAAAACTAAAACTAAAAACACATTATGAAAAATTTTATTAAACTATTGATATGCTTATTTGCATTCAGCAGCCTGTATAGTCAGGACAGTTTTCACGATACACAGGGAAAGATAGAAGT
>NZ_BJYJ01000019.1 GCF_007991455.1 Chryseobacterium hagamense
TGCCGTGGCTTACCTGATCGCCTGGAGCGTGATGAAAGCACTGGTGCCGAAATATAAAGAGATTAAATAAAAACAACTACAAATTAAACCTTCAAGGTTTTTAAAACCTTGAAGGTCTGGATATATTAAGAAAGATGGAACATCAGACAAAACAGAAACTAAACCGCGAAACAGGCGGACATAATACCAGACTACCCATTAAAATCATACAGTTCGGCGGAGGGAACTTCATGCGCGGATTTACCGATTACATCATTGATAAGATGAATAAGGAAGCCGGTTTCAATGCAGGAATCGTAAATGTACAGCCAACCCCCAACGGTTCTGTTCATAAACTGGAATCGCAGGACAACCTCTATACGCTTTTTACCAGAGGTATAAAAAAAGGGGAACTTATTGATGAAAAGCAGATTATTTCCGCCATTCAGAAGTCGGTAAACCCTTACACCGGTTATGATGAATTCCTGGCATTGGCGAGAGAAGAAGAACTGGAATTCATATTTTCGAATACGACCGAAACAGGAATCGCTTACGATGAAGCTGAAACTTCCTTTCAGGGTCCGCACCGGAATTTTCCTGCGAAACTGACGGTTCTGCTGTACGAAAGGTTCAGTTATTTCAATGGGGCTGCCGATAAAGGGGTGAGGATTATTCCGTGTGAACTGATCGAAGACAATGCTTTTGCTTTAAGGGATATTATCATCAGATATGCCCGGCTCTGGAATTTAGATGAAGAGTTCGTGCAATGGATTCTTCAGTATAATTATTTTCATAATACGCTCGTAGACCGGATTGTTCCGGGATATCCCAAAGATGACGCTCCGTCCTATGAAGACCGGCTGGATTACGGGGATCCGATGATGGTGGTTTCAGAGGCTTTCCTGTTATTTGTTATTCAGGATGCGGGAAATTTAAATGATCATATTCCTTTCCATAAGATCAACGAACAGATCCTGGTGGTGGATGACATCCGGCCGTACCGGTTGAGAAAAGTCAGAATCCTGAACGGCGGTCATACACTGATGCTGGCTCCGGCCGTTTTAGCGGGGCAGGGGACGGTAAAAGAAGCGATGGATCATCCGTTTACCGGTAGATTTTTAAATGATGCGGTCTTTAATGAGATCAATCCCACTTTAGGCCCGGATGAAAATGATCTGAAAGAATTTGCGGAAGAAGTATTTGACCGGTTCAGGAATCCTTTCATCAAACATCATCTGGCAAGCATTGCTCTGTATTTTGTTTCCAAATTCAAAGTAAGGGTGCTGCCAAGCCTGTTGCAATATGTTGAAATAAATAATAGACTGCCGTTAAACCTGACTTTTTCCCTGGCCTGCCTGATCCGGTTTTATCAGGGAAGCTTCGGGGATAAATCCTTACCTTTAAATGATGAAGAGGCGATCATCATACGATTCAGGGAAATCTGGGCAAATGAGGAATATCCTGCCGTTGCAGAACTGGCCCTGAGTGAAAAAAGCTTCTGGGATACCGACCTTACCCGGGTAGAAGGCCTGAAAGAAGCAGTTGCAAAAGCGTTGTACGAAATCGATCACCACGACATGGAAACGGCTTATAAAAATTTCATCCAATCTTATTCTTAGACATCATGCAGAAGAACGTACTGAAAGTAAATCCCAAAGACAATGTGATCGTAGCATTGCTCGACCTTCCTGCCGGAGAATCAGTTCATCTTGACGGGTCGGATTATACCGTGCTGAAAGACACCAAAGCCAAACATAAATTTGCGGCGGTGGATTTTAACGAAGGCGATCAAATTATCATGTACGGCGTTATCGTAGGAAAAGCCAACCGTTTCATCGCAAAAGGAGAGGTGATTACCACTGAAAATGTAAAGCACCAGAGCGCCAAAGTGGAAGGGAAAACCGGTACACAGGACTGGACTCCCCCGGACATTACTAAATGGAAAGACCGTACATTTATGGGCTATCACCGCGAAGACGGACAGGTGGGAACCGAAAACGTATGGCTGTTTTTCCCATTAGTATTCTGTGAAAATAAAAATATAGAGACTTTAAAAAATATTTTTGAAAAAGAACTGCTGCACGATAAGGCGAGCAGGCATCAATTGTTACTAAGGTCATTGCTGAACGGCGGATCGGGAACCGATCTTGCCGTAGAAGAAGAGGAACCGGATACCCGGATCTTTAAAAATATCGACGCCCGTTTCATTACCCACCAAGGCGGCTGCGGCGGGATCCGCCAGGATGCCGAGGCATTGGGAAGGCTGTTTGCCGGGTATGTCAACAACCCGAATGTGGCAGGAGCTACCGTCCTCAGCTTAGGCTGCCAGAATCTTCAGGTTCAGATTTTTATGGATGCGCTTCATACGCTTGCACCCGGTAATAAAAAACCGATCGTGGTGTACGAACAGCAGAAGTCGGGAACCATCGATGAAATGCTGACCGGCGTCATTAGAGATTCCTACGAAGGCATTAAAAAGGCCAACGAAACGCAAAGAAAACCGGCCTCCATTACGAAATTAAATATCGGGCTGGAATGCGGCGGTTCCGACGGTTTCTCCGGGATCTCCGCAAACCCTGTATTGGGCGAAGTTTCCGATATTATGGCTGCCATAGGCGGAACCACGATGCTTGCCGAGTTCCCTGAACTCTGCGGTGTGGAGCAGGAGCTGGTCAATCGTTGCGTACATGAGGAAGACGGCGTAAAATTCCTGAAGCTGATGAAAGATTTTGAAAATTCCGTGGTGGCGGCAGGATCGGGATTTGATATGAATCCATCACCCGGAAACATCAAGGACGGGCTGATTACCGATGCGATGAAGTCCGCAGGGGCTTCCAAGAAAGGAGGGTCGGCGCCGATCGTTGAAGTGCTGGATTTTACGGAATATGCGACGAAACCCGGGCTGAACCTGCTCTGCACACCCGGGAATGATGCCGAATGTACCACGGCTTTGGTAGGATCGGGGGCAACCGTCGTCCTGTTTACAACCGGCCTCGGAACTCCGATGGGCAATCCGATAGCTCCGGTAGTGAAGATTTCTTCCAATACCGCCCTGGCGGAAAAAATGCCTGACATTATCGATTTCAATGCCGGAACGGTTATCAGCGGGGAGAAGACCATCCCCGAAACGGCAGAAGAGCTCCTGGAGTTCATCATCCAAGTAGCGAGCGGTGAAGCAAAAACCAAAGCCGGCCTGCTGAACCAGCATGATTTCATTCCATGGAGAAGAGGGGTCAGCTTATAATTTGAATTTATAATTATATAAATATTAGGGTTGAAAATGCTTCCTCTTCCGGGAGGAGCATTTTCTTTTTTATTAAAAGTACTATCTAAATTTTACTATTTCACCTGAATCCGGATTTTTACTTAAATCCAATTCAATAAAAATTTTAAACCCCATTCATCATAAATGTCTGCATTTCCTTTTCCGTAGACAGAATTTGATTAAATTTACGTCTGTATTATTTCCTCCTGTAGAGGCCCAATTACCACCTGTATGAATAAAAAAAATGCCACCATCTATGATATTTCAAAGAAGCTTAACATCAGCGTGGCGACGGTTTCACGAGCGTTGAACGACCATCCCAGAATCAGTGTGGCAACCAAAGAGCTGGTGGCAAAGACAGCCAAGGAAATGAACTATAAGCAGAACAACCTGGCCAAGGCTTTAAAAAGCGGGGAGACGAAAAATGTCGGGATCATTGTTCCTTATGTCAATACCAATTTCTTTTCCTCCGTGATCCGGGGAATCGAAGAGGAGCTCTCTCCTTTCGGTTACCATGTGATCATCTGCCAGAGCCATGAGGAGGTGAATATTGAAAGGGGCCACCTGAATACCCTGATGAATGCCCAGGTTGACGGTGTTTTTATGTCGGTTTCGAGGACCACCGTCGATACGGAACACATCCGGAGCATCCTCGATACCAGCAATACCCCGATTATCTTTTTCGACCGTAAAAAAGACATTCCCGGAATCAGCACGGTGACCATCGACGATTACCGGGGCGGTTACATTGCCACGGAACACCTCATCAGAGAAGGCTGTAAAAACATCTGTCATTTTTCCGGAGACCTTAATCTTGAGATTTACCGTAACCGTCTGAATGGTTATAAGCAGGCTTTGGCCGACCATGGTTTCCAGGTGAAAGAGGAAAACATCATCCCGACGGGAAGCTCCATTGAAGCAGGGGTGGAGGCCATTAAGAAGCTCTGGGACCGGAAATCGATTCCGGATGCCATTTTTTCGGCCAGTGATTTTGCTGCGTTGGGCGCTTGCCAGGAACTGAAGAAAAAGAAAATCAGGATTCCGCAGGAAGTCGCGGTGATCGGGTTTTCCAACGAGCCTTTTACCCAGTTTATGGAGCTGCCGATCAGTTCCGTCGATCAGACGCCGGTAATGATGGGAAAAATGGCGGGCCAGGTATTCCTGGAAAATATAAAGGAAAACAGTTCGGGAATTTCAATCGAAAAAAAGGTGGTTCTTACGCCTCAGCTGCACATCAGGAAATCATCCAAACGGAAATAATTTCTGTTGAATTACGCAACGGTGCGAAGATTGTGGAGAAGGCAGCATTTAAATGCGCAAAGAATCTGACGCTGTCAAATTTTCGTACCGCTGATACTAAACAATGAAATTTACTATTCTTAAAATCAACGGTATTCAATTTTATCCAAGATAAAATCCTTGCGCCTTTCACGTAAAACTTTTAAGATCCTCTTTCGCCTTTGCGTTTCCCAAGATACACCGCCCTGCAAGATTAACTATTCACCATTCACTTGCGAAGCAAAATTCACCATTCACCTATTCGTTTTGATCAACAAACGGTAAATGGCCAGGAATCCCGGGATCATGGGAAGCACTGCGGTCCACATTCCGGGAAAATAGTAATGCCCCGTGGTGCGGAAATAAAAGTTCGGCATCTGCGGAATCCGGGTGCCTTCGATAGACGCCGTCAGCGGATGCGGATCATGGGGAAGCAGTTCCGGAGCGATTAACGGGAAAATGAAATGGGTAAATTCGGCGACGCCCGGACCGATGAAGATGAACCAGGCCACAAATCCGGCTATCGGGATTTTATAATAGAGTCCTAACGAAGTAAGGGTGTAGATCACCGGCCCGATCAGTGCAAATACCATCAGAAAGCTTCTTTCGCTCCACGGAATACCAAAGAGCCTGCTCATGGCCGGCGCAAACCCCATCACGTATTCTTCAACAATATGGATCTGTAGACCGGCGACGGTAAGGATAAAAAGCGGAAGGATGATCCGGGGTTCCACAGGGTTTCGTAAATAGGTCAGCGACCAGCAGATCAGGCCGGCCAGTGCCGAACCGCCTACGATGACAACGGGAGCAAGCCCAATGGCAAGATACCCCGTGACCGGAGCAACGACGGTAAAAGTACAGGCTGCGAGAAAGCTGAGTTTCTGTGGTAAGGATAACGGGTTTTTCATAACGGATGGATTTGATCCGAAGGTACACCGGTTGTCCAGACCGGCATTTATCAAATGATAAAAACTACTTCATGGCCCGGATCCTGCTTAAGGAAACCTGGGTAATTCCCAGATAGGAAGCCAGGTCGGCGAGGCTGATCCGCTGCAGCAGCGGTCCCTGCTCTTTCAGGAATTTCCGGTATGCGATCACGGCTTTTTCCTCCAGTGTACTGCCGATCCGGTCCATCATATTGACTGCCGCCAGAGAAAGGAGCTTCCGATAAAAGGTTTCGATGGAATGATACCGGCTGCAGAGCAGTTCCAGATCATTATGATTGAGACAGGTGACCGTCGTATCTTCCAGGGCTTCCACGGAATAGGCGGAAGGCTGCTGAAGAACGAAACTGTCGAGAACCGTAAACATGCTGCTTTCGGAGAAAAACCGCATGATGAACTCACGGGTATCGGTATAAAAGAAGGTTTTCACCAGGCCGCTGTCTACAAAATAAATCCGCTTACAGATCTGGCCGGTTTCCAGGATCAATTCGCCTTTCCGGTATTTCTTCTCATAAAGTTTTGAGTTTAAAAGAGCTATTGCTTCACTTTCAGGCAGGGAAAGCAAAGAAACAAAACTTAAAAAATCCGCTGCACCGGAAAACCCGTTACCGATCATGACAGCAAGTTACGAAAACAACAGGTTTTCCGGAAAAAAGTTTTAATATAACGTAAATTCGATAATATTCATTTTGTTTTCAATCACTTAACAAGACAAAAAGAAAAATACAAGACTTTGGTTTAGTAAAAAAATAGGTTGATATTCAAAACTCTACAGACCTTAACCTAGGTGCTTCCAGCATCCAGCGCCCCTCTTCCGGCATTTTAGTACAGTTGGTACTTCAAGTTCATGTTAATATAAAAAATGATTATTAAAAGAAAATAAATCAGCTCAAACTTTTTTTCTGATGTATTTGCTCTGAAGATTTTTTATATTCTGCAGGGCGGCATCGGAGAACCTAAATGGCTTTCCCTTATCTTTCCGGGCTGCCTTGTCATAGATCAGGAAAAATGCGAAAGGATCATCCAAAGATTGTAAAAGTTCACCTTTGAAGCCGTTTTTCTCTATATAATGGGCCATATAAGTTCCCGGAACATGGCCGCCGGAATACGGTGTCCCTTTAAAAAAGTCTCTAACCTTAAGGTCTTTCCAGGTCTCGGGATTTTTCTGTAACAGGGAATCCATATGGGGAAGGAGCTTCTTGCCTTCGTCGAAAAATTCCTGAAAGTATCTCTGTTCCGGAAGCAGGAGCGCGGCCTTCTCCGTCATATACTTTTTATCCACCATATCTGCGGAACCCTCGTTTAATACGCGGTACATGGCCATTACCGGACTGTCATCCTGAGGGGCAACATCAAAGGTCGGCTGGGGCCGGAGCATGTGGTGAAGTTCATGGCCGCCCAGGGCCCCCATCCGGTTCTGGTCATTTTTATAGGCGCAGAGAAGCGTATAGATAATCATGTCCTTCTGGGCATGCGCATCGTTGTGGACCGGGATGATGGCTACTTTGAGACCGGGCAGTTTCTGATGTGCTTTTTTCGGTAATGCGGAATAGGCATACCTGTAGGAGATATCAAAATAGGATCTGGAATCTTTATCGATCTTCTGAAGATATTCTTTCATGCCGTCCTCATTGATTTTGTACTGATTGATCATATACGTCAGCCAGTAGGCGCTTGGGTCTTCCAGTCTTTTCTTCAGGATGGCCGCATTTTTCGGCATATAGACAATCTGCATGCTTTTGCGGTAAGACTCAAAATAGTTCTCGTCTACACCCTGATCGGCCATATAATCCTGTATGGCTTTATCGGACAGGAAATTTTTCCATTCGGCCCTGCTCAGGCTGTCTCCTTTTTTGAGCCTTGCGGTAATTTCGAAGTATTTGTAGCAGGTAGCATCCTCAAAGGTCTGCGCGAAAAGGGATGAAGATACCGTTATCAGGACAGCGGTCAGCATAAAGGTGAGCAGATGGAACGATTTCGTCCGTAGATGTATCATGTATTCTTATTTATCCGGTAAATATAATCAAAATGAGCAGTAACCCGGCAGGAATATAAAAAAGAGGATTAGTGCTCTGAAAGACAGGCTGCCTTCCGGATTCCCGATAATCGGTACACCTTTTGGTTATCCTTAGACAAGATATTGTATCCATCCTTTCATTCGGTTATTTACCATTAAAAATAATCGGAAAAAAAGGAAATCAATTCAAACCAATCACAATCATTCACAAAAAATAAGACAATGAAAAAAGCATCACTGGAAACCATTGCAGAGAACATGAAAGATCTGGACTTCTGCATGATGATTACAAAGGACGAAAAACAGGTTCCGCACTCCAGGCCCATGAGCAACAACGGAAAGGTGGAATACGACGGCGATTCCTGGTTCTTCACGTATGAAGACAGCAACAAAGTCAGGCAGATTAAAAATGACAATACCGTCAGCCTAATCTATCAGACCGACGATATGCTGTTTATCGACTGCTACGGGACAGCGTCAGTGGTAACCGACAAAAAAACGTTAGAAGAAAAGTGGGTTGACGGCCTGGAACAATGGTTTCCGGAAGGTATTGATACGCCGGGAATCTGCCTGCTGAAAGTAAGTGCCGAACGGGTAACCTTCTGGCATAAGGAAGAAGAAGGGGAGTACACTGCATAAATTGAGTTTGGGTTGGTAGAAGGAAGTTTTTTCTTCCAGGATTACCAATCAATTGATCGTTAAATCAAAATGATGAAAACCCAAAGAAAAGAATAGCAGGCGATTTGCCCTGAAAGGGCTTTACAATCACAGCCCCGGGTGGAAACCCGAGGTCTTAAGAAAGCATATCCCAAAACACCGGAGTGATCTTCGGTGTTTTATTTTAACGCAGAGCTTATTGTACGGTATGGATAATATAAGGAGGCAAAGACAGGATCAGCAGGCTGATCTGATGAAGCCTACGCATGACCCGTCCGCTTAATCAGCGGTTTGCCGCTTTACTTTGCTCCCTTAAATTATGCGGAAAGAATCATTAAACTTTGCGTTAAATTAACGTGAACTTGAAGTAGAAACCCGGATAAAAGGCTGGAAAAGGGATGATGGATGCCGGAAGTTTCTTCTTTCAAAAAATGGGATCAATGTCCTGATGATCAAATTACATCTTTAATCATCATGCCAAAAGTTATTCTATTTAATATCCCGACTGAATTATCCTTAATTCCGTTTGAATTAATTAAATATCTGAATTCCATTGTTTTATTTCTTCAGAATATAGAAGTTTACAGGATTGACCGTTTAATTTTTAATGATTAAAAGTTTCTCCCTCAAGCGGTAAGACAAATGAAAATACGGAACCTTTATCCTGCGCACTTTCAACATCAATGTGGCCGTGATGAAGCTCGATGATTTCCTTACACAGGTAGAGCCCGATCCCGAAACCGGTAATTGAGGTACTTTGGGCATCGTTGACGCGGTAATACCGTTCGAAGATCCGTTGTTGGTCTTCCATCGGGATGCCTTTTCCCTTATCCTGTACCCTGATTTTGATGCGGTTGTTGTCTATGATAAAATATTCTACAGTCACCACGGTTCCCATTTCGGAATATTTCACCGCATTCCCGATCAGGTTGTGGATCACCTGGGAAATCTTTTCGCGGTCGGCCGATAGCCATACGGAGCCGCAGGTTATAAATGTAAACGGATGGGTATGGATCACGGAAAGCACCTCGTCTTCAATTTCCGAAAACAACTGCGCGAAATCGAAAGCTGTTTTTTCAAGGTGCATCTGCCCGGAATCGAGCCGGGAGACATTCAGGAAGCCGTTGATCATGGCGGCCATATGATCCACCTGCTTCAAAGATTTTTCCAGGGTGTTCTGCTGTAAAACGTGTTCCGCTTTTACGGCCATGCGCTGCAGAACCTGAATGTAGGCCTTCAGGGACGTGATCGGGGTCTTCAGCTCGTGGCTCACCATCCCCATGAAATCGTCTTTCCGCTCTTCCTCTTTTTTCTGTTCCGTGATATCCCTCAGGGTGCCGTTGAGGCTTAAAGGATTGCCCTTCGTATCGTAGAACACCCTGCCGCGGGCCTGAAGCAGTCTGACCTGATGGTCTGTTTTATTCTGAATCTTGTACTCGATGAAATAATGGCCGTCGGAATCTGCGCTCAGGCTACGGATAATGGCGGTGGCTACCCGTTCCCGGTCTTCCGGGACAATCACATCCAGCGCCACCGACAGATCCAGGTTTTCGGTGGAAGAGAGGCCGAACCAGTTTTTCAGCAGAGTATTCCCGGAGAACAGGTTGGTTGCCGGCTGGTAATAGAAAGTCGCCAGATCTCCCGCATCGATGGCCAGTGCAAGCATCTGCTGGTCATTTCCATGTTTGCGTCTTTCCAGAACCTGCTGGGTGATTTCTTCCAGGATGATCAGCACCCCGGAAATCTCCCCGCTTCCTGAAAAGATCGGCTGGTAGACGGAGTTGACGATAGCCTCTCTCAGACCGTTGTTGTGGCGTAACCTCACCACAAATTCATTGTTGGTTTTCGGGATCCCGGTTTCGTAAACTTCCCTGAGCCATCCGTTCACCGGCTGCCCGCGCAGTTCGGGACGTACGTCCTCATGGGGTTGGCCGAGTACTTCCTGTTCCGTGCGCCCCCAGATTTGCAGGATCGCCGGATTGGCAATTTCAATGAGGTGATCGGGGCCTTTCAGCATGGCAATTCCCACGGGTGCCTGCTCGATGATGGCACGGACATATTCTTTGCTCTGGGCGAGCTGCTGGATGGAATGGCTGAGCTCTTCATTGGTGAAGGTCAGCTCTTCAAGGGTAGCGGCCATTTCTTCGTTCAGGGCCTGTTCCCGTTCTTCCTTTTCACGGATCTGCTGGAGGAATTCACGGCGTGAAGTCACGTTCAGGGCGGTATTCAGGATGCACCAGGTTTTTTGGTTTTCATCCAGCAGGGCCCGGTATTCGTAATCGAAATAATCCAGCGTTTCCCTGCCGTTCTTGATCAGCTTGGCCGGAGCCTCCGATACCGAATAGGTTTCCCCGGAACGCCAGACCTGCTGCAGCAACCCCAGAAAAGGCTGTCCTTCCAGTTCCGGCAAGGCCTCCATCAGTGGTTTGCCGATCACGGAAGCATCTTTTCCCCAAAGTTCAAGCATGCCCTTGTTGGCAAAACGGATGATGATTCCTTCCCCTGAATACAGGGCGGTGGGTGCAGGAGAACAGGCCAGTGCCTGAATCAATAGGTCGGAATTAAAATTATTTTCGAAAGAACGGTCTGCAGTACTCATAAAATTGAACAATAATAGGCAGAAGCAATTTTGTTGCCATATCATGAAAAAGTCTTATTTATTGATCTGCAAATCAATTTAGATAGATACCAATCATTACTTTCAAAAACTTAATTCCCAGCTATTTACTCCTGAACTTTCTGGTACAATCTTAAAAATACATATTCTGAGGAATCTATAATACCATGAATTCGAGGTACAAACCGTAAATAAAGGCTGGAACAGGGAAGCCGGATGCCGGAAGTTTCTCTTGTCAGACCCAGCATCAAAGATCCTGATCATCAAACTGAAAGCTTATCGCTTTATGAGAGGAGTTTTATTCAATCCTGAATAACCGGCCTTTTTTTAATAGGGACGGATTTCTTTTGTTTAAAGTCCTGAAAGGATGGCTTAGCAAAGGATAGGATAAAATCCTGTCAGAAGCATAAACCGTGTATTTGTTCCCGCAAGATGAGGATGATTTAAAATCCCGGCTGAATCAGTCTTATTTTTATTTTTTAATTAAATAATATACTGAATATGAAGTTGATATGGTTAAATTCACATGATGATATGTTCTCTGAGAAATGAAAGCTACTCTAATATTTTAGCCATAAACTGACCCTTACCAGCAGTATCAGGACAGGAACTTCAACCAAAGGCCCGATTACTCCTGCAAGTGCCTGTTGAGAGTGAATTCCAAACATGGCAATCGCAACTGCAATGGCCAATTCAAAATTATTGCCTGTTGCTGTAAATGCGATCGAAGCATTTTTATCATAAGGAATATTAATTGATTTGTTGATTAAGAAGCTGACAAAGAACATCAGGACAAAATAGATGATCAGCGGTACCGCTATTTTCAGGACGTCTGACGGCAATTCTAAAATTTTATCACCTTTAAGACTGAACATCAGTACAATCGTAAATAAAAGTGCATATAAAGTCAGCGGAGATATTTTGGGAATGAACTTCCTGTTGTACCATTCCGCACCTTTTGATTTAATTAAAAAATAACGGCCTAAAAAACCTGTGATAAATGGAATTCCCAAATAAGTCAAAACACTTTTGGTAACCGCTGTCATCGATACGCTTACATTGAATTCAGGCAGGCCTAATTTTACCGGTAGGACATCGATAAAAAGCCAAATCATGAAACTGTAACCCAGGACCTGAAATATACTGTTCAGGGCTACCAACAATGCACCGTACTCACGATTGCCTTTTGCCAGATCATTCCATACAAGCACCATGGCAATACATCTGGCTAAACCGATAAGGATTAAACCAATCATATAATTCGGTTCATTTTTCAGGAAAATGATTGCTAAGGTGAACATTAAAACCGGCCCGACGATCCAGTTCAGTACTAACGAAATTCCAATTGCTTTTCTATCCTGAAAAACTTCAGGCAGCAATGAATAATCAACCTTTGCTAAAGGCGGGTACATCATAATAATTAAGCCGATTGCCAATGGAATATTTGTAGTTCCTATTGATAAGGCACTGGTAAGACCGGAAATATCAGGAAAGAAATATCCTAAACCTACACCTGTAAACATAGCTAAAAATATCCACAGCGTCAGGTATCGATCTAAAAATTTCAATTTTGTCTGCATTATTTTTATTTAATCTCTACTTATTTTTTTATCTGTGAAAAAACATAAAACATTTCAGCACCAATCTGCAAGCTTCTTTCATTGTAAACCTTTGTCTGTCCGGAAGTGTTATCCGAAACTTTAGGGTCTTCAAAAGTAATGGGAATCCGTTTATTTGCGCCTGCAATAAAAGGACATCCGCCGTCCGCCTGAGAACAGGTCATAATTGCAGCAAACCCGTGAGTAGGATTAAATGAACTGTCATATCTTTTAGAAAAACCGATAATCGGATGTTTATCTTCATCATACTTGATAGCATAGACAGGATTTTCCCCATCAGAAATTTTATGAATGAAAAGTCCCTGTTCCTGTAAAGTCTCCACAACTTTGGGAGACATTGCCGTTTCTTCGGTTCCTCCGGAATAACAGGTTACCTTCGGAATATTGTAATACGTACTTGCAACCTGCGCCCAGACTTGTGACAAATGGCTTCTTCTTGAATTATGGGTGCAAATAAAATTAATGGTTATTTCCTTTTCTTCTTCCCGTCTTTCCCGGATAAAATGAACCAGAGGTGCTAAAATGATTTTTCTATCTTCGCTGATTTCCTGATTTTTCAGTAAATCTATTGTTTGTAATAGTTTGGGATACATCGTCTTATTTAAATTTAACAGCATCCGGAATCCGGAGTACAGCAAGAGGTTTGATTATTGGAAAGTTCAGATAAACTTACTTTTTGTTTTTCCGATGGAATTCCGCAGGCATCCTGAACTAAGCATGCTGTTGTTTTATTTTTAAGAACAAAGTTTTTCCCGTTAAATTCCAGATCAAATCTGCCTATGGTGGTATTTTGATATTCCACTTCGATTTCATCATCTTCAATACCCAGCTTTTCTTCTGACAGCTTAATAATGTTTAGAAGTTTTGCAGGTTTTAAACGGTGTTCAAAATCATCGGCATTCCATAGTTGAAAGCTTACTGCTTTTTCATTTCTTACAGTTCCGCCACAATCGATAAAATGCTTTGTTACCGTTCCTACTTCGGTTACATGGAAGTGTTCAGGAACAAATGTTCCATTTTCTAATTGAAATTCAACATGATCCAACGTTCGTAGGATTTCCTTAATTTCAGATAGTTTCATAAATTCTTTATTTATTGGTTAAATGCAATATTGCGATATATTTAAGTAAAAAAATGCCTCAACAGCATTTCTGATGGGTCGTCTTCAGGATTATATTTGAAAAATAGTCTTTCAGTATTCCGAAAGTATTTTCATCAATACAGTAGCACATCGCCGTTCCTTCAATATTTCCTTTAATCAGACCCGCGGTCTTCAGTTCTTTTAAATGTTGGGAAACGGTTGCTTGGGCTAATGGTAATTCATTGACAATATCACCACAGATACAGGCATTTACTTTAAGCAGATACTCAATAATAGCAATTCTTGCCGGATGTCCTAATGCTTTCGCTATGACAGCAATTTTATTTTGTTGATCTGAAAAATGGTCAGTTTTAGTCAAACCCATATTTAGAGAATTAGTATATCGCAATATTACGATTAAATTCCCAATGAAAAAATTATTTTGCCTGAAAATAAATTCCTGATGGATTACTTACTTTTATTAAGACTTACTATCAATTTTAAAATCAAAAAGATCTTTGGGATGGATGTCTAAGCCTTTGGTGAGTTCAAGTATAGTAGAGATCTGAATGTTTCTTTGACCTTTTTCAATTTTACTTATATCGCTGTAATCAATATCACACAATTGTGCCAGTTGCCTAAGACTTAAGCCTTTTTCTTTTCTTAATGTTTTTATTTGATTTCCAAACAGTTCGAGAAATTTCATCCGATCGATGTGCATCATTAGATAGTATATAAAATGCAATTTCAGGAGAAACAAAAAATATTTTGTGGGTAATTGTTCCCACTTTTAAATTTTTTTATTATATTTGAAAAGTAAAAAAGACACAATAAAAAAGAAGGAGTAGGCTTTTAAATAAGCCATGTAATCAATGGTAATACAAATTCCGGCTGTGTTCTGTAAGAATTTACAGCTCCCGAAAAATAAAGGCCTAAAAAAACAAAATGACGAAAAAGAAAAAATTAGATTCAGAAAAAGATTCAGGTTCGTAAAAGGACTTATTTAAACAATGGATCATCAAAAAATTCCTGCAGGGAAATTTTTACGAGCGTACAAAACTTTTGAATGGTGTAGATGGTAACACCTCTTTCGCTTTCAAAGCTTTCCCATCGGTTGACCTGTTGTCTGTCGATCTCATGAAGTTTGGCAAACTCGCTTTGACTCAGACCTGTAGATTTTCTCAGATTGATTAATCTCTGAGTAATCATATTTCTCAATTCTATATCGTCTTTATTAAGCTTGCTCATAAGACAATTTTAGAATATTTAATAAAAAATATTGTAATCCATTTGGTTTACAATCTTCTTTTTGTATATATTTGACAAGAATAACTGAATAAGTTAAATATCAAAAACCAAATCATGAAAAGAATACATCAAAAAAAACAGAATTTACGTAAAACTGTTTACTGATCAAGTTCAGAATAATATTCTTCAAAATCAAAAGCAATATCGAAAAGTTCCTTGGGATGAATTCTCAGGCCGGTAGCGATTTCAAGTAAAGTGCTCAGCTGACAGTCGATTTTATTGTTGGCCACATCACTGATCCTGGCTGAGGTGACATTGCATTTTTCGGCAATTTTTGAGTAAGGGATATCACCTTTTGCTGCTTTAATTTTTTCAGCGATTAACCTCTTGATTTCTTCCGTCTTAAATTCATTCATAATTGCACGTTTCATGCAATTTGATATTTAATTAAAAAAATATCGTTACCGAATTCGGTAATTAATGAAAATTATTATTACATTTGCATCCGAAGTCACAACAAAACAATCAATCAATTCAAAAATTCCGTATAACGGAAAATTAAAAGGCCTAAAAAACAAAATGATGAAAAAGAAAAATTTAGATCTGGAAGCCCGGTTTTGGGCCGGCAGCGAGATGCATTCGGGGGTGAAACTTTTGGAAACCTTTTTCCAGTTCAACGATCCGGCAACCGCCCGGGAAATGCTCAATAAGATTGTGATCTCCGCCGTAAAAAAGAAATCCGTACCGGCTCAGGATGCGGCGGCGGTTTTCCATTTTTACCTGGCCCTGCGGTCTTTTATCCGCGCGTGTTTTCTCATCAGCTGGAAAAGAAACAGATGGACGGTTGATGCATCTCCTGGAAACAGTTTGCTCATAAAAACGGGAAATCTTTCAGCCGAAGAATACCGGGATCCGGTACGGATACTACGGAAGGCTTTCAAAGCTTACCGCAGAAAAGAATACGAAGCGTTTCTTTCGTCGGCTGCTTATTTTTCCCTTTCAGATTTGGGATGCAAAGAGGAGCAAAAGATGGTCGGGCCGTATATTCATCTGGTTAAAATGCTGGAGGCTGGCTATCTGATTGTGGAAAGGGAAGTGCAGAAGCAGAAGTGACCGCAGTAAGGAATAGCGTGTTTTTTTTAATTATTATATGACACGTTTTGTCGCTGCTCTCATTTATTGCCCGAATTGTAACAGACGATTACTTAATGTGAATTCGATGATATCATTTAGTATAAAACACACTTAAAGAATTCCGACTTAAAACAGAATAGCCATTACAACGAATACCTTTGATACTTAACTGCCGTCTGTTCGGATAGATTTTGAAAAAATCGTATCGGGAAGTTGCTGAACTACAAACCAGAGGTCCTGCTTTACACGTTTTCGATACATTTTTTTCCGCTACGCTGCAAAAAACACTCGAACTGACGTTATCTAACAACATTTTATTGTTATAAATCAATCTAATCTTGCAAATTAGATTGAAACTCCTTTCAAAACCTAGCTGAAGGCTGGATTTTTTTTATCTTTAAAGAAGAAAATTGATATTTCAGGTAAAATAATTGAAAGTTAGATGAATAAAAAGATCTGTAATCGTTTTTGCTTATTGTTAAGTATCGGTTTTTTATTGAACAGTTGCTCACTTTATAAAGAGAAGATCCTGAAAGCAGAAAAAGAAATCAGTTTTGATTTCCCAAAAATATCCGAAATAAAGAAAAAGGAAATTTCTGAAAAATCAAAAGACATATCTTTAGGGTATTTTTGGGGAGTAAGCGAGGGTATTTATCCTTACTTTCCCAACCATACATTTGAAAATCCCATTTCTTATGAAAGGCCTGCTAATATTTTTGTTCTAAAAGTTGATTATTTCTTTGATAAAAAGGGGATGGTTAAACTTATGCTTTATGAGTGGAACCCTAACGAAAAAACAGAAACTCCGGAAGATATTTTTAAGGATAAATTCGAAGAGATCAAGAATTTTCTATCAGAAAAAATAGGTAAGCCGACCTATGTGAATTATGAAGATCCGGAAAAATCCAGGGAAGAAACATTAAGAGATGATGTGGAATGGAAAAGTGAAAACTTAAATGCTTATCTTTTTCGTTTCAAAGGGAAAGGAGGTTTTGATCAGATCAGGCTTGCTTTATATAAAGATTGAATGATTATGCTGTAATTAGACAGTATCATAATATTAGAGGGCATATTAAAACTCTCTATTATTTCTCTTAATTTCTGAATTAAAATAAACTTTGTTTATTCTTCACTTTAATACAATAATATAATGAATCAAGTAAACATCAATTAGCATCAATAAATTGATTTGTCATGCTAAATATCTTAAATTCTTAATGTTAAAAAAGGAAAAGTGACGTTTAAACAGGATCTTAGCGATTCAATCAAAGGTTTTAATTCATTAAAGTTTATATATTAAATCCTGATTTATCGAATTATAATTAAAAATTTATATCCATGTATTCCTACTGTTTCCAATCCGAACAGTAATTTTAAAATCCCGTTCCGGACATCTCCTGATCCATAAGTAGTCAGATCCGGAACATCTTATAAGTACTTTTACGGAATGATCCGATTGGTAGCTAATACTGAATACTACCTGCCGTATTCTTCGTTATTTTGAGTCAGTAAAATGGTCAGTTTTTAAGAATCGTATTTGCTTAAAATCACTATTTGGTGAATAAATCAACCCGTTTTTCTATGCTTAATTCAAATTAAAAACCATTATAACATGTCTCAAATTAAAAAAGTCATCATCCATCCGGCCATAGGCGTTGCAAGGGTGGGAAACAGCCCGGAGGAATATTTCCTGATTCCGGAGCAGATCAACGAACCCATTACCGATTCCGGGAATTTCCGCGACAGCCAGGGGCGTATCAAACGCCAGGCAGCCCGGTTCCGTCTTTTCGGGGCCGATGAAAACGGTAAGATCATCCGGGAACTGACCGCGGAAGACGGCGACATCACCTGGACCGTCCACGTAGCCAACAAAAAAGCAGCCTGGTACGATTTCGACCTGGCCCTGGATATTCCGCAGGCCAGAGGCGTTTATAAGAAGGAAGGATATCCTGCCGTGAAAAGTACGTTGCGGAATTCTACCATAACCGATGACCTTAGAAAAAGACTAATCATCGACGGCGGAAAAATAGAAATTTCAGGAACGAATACAAATGCCGACGGTAAAGACCGTCAGTTTGCATTCGATAAAGGAACTTTTTACTCCCCGGACTCCAATGATAAGCTGGTGTATCTGGGGGAAGTGCGTACCGATGAAGAAGGCCGTCTTCTTTTCCTGGGTGGACGCGGGCTCTCTGCTTCCTACGCCAATCTTCCCGCAACTACTTTTGCCAATAACGAGACCTGGCATGACGATACTTCGGACGGGCCCGTGGATGCGAAAATCAGGCTGAAAACAGGAGAAGTGCTGGAAGCTGCCGGCGCATGGGTACTTACGGCACCGCCGGACTATTCCCCGGGCGTGCAGGCTTTTGTAACCGGCTACGACCTGCTGGCGCAGACGGCTGCCGATATGGGCAAATCCGTACTGCCGGAGACACCGGAATTCTGGGAACATATTTACCCGATGCTGGAGCGGATGCCGCTGAACGGCTGGGTGAATGCAGGCATCTTCAAGCAGAACGGATGGGGAAGTCCGGGCAACCTGTCGACACCTGAAATGATTGCCAGGCTGTCCGATGCTTCCGACCGCTTTTTTGAATTGCGCCAGGCGATTTTCCGCCAGTTCCGGAACCCGGATTATGCAACCATGCAGGCCGAGCTTTTCCCGCCGGTGTACGGGGACGGGCTACAGGGTTTCGTGAAAACGGACACCGATCCGCGAAATTTTATGGCCGTACTGCCGTTCCAGTACGAATATATGCGGCAGTGGGCCAACGGCAATTTTACCCTGGGAAATAAACCAGAAACCAAAAAATGGAAAGACCTTTCCCCCGAAGAGCAGGCCGCCCGGCTGGACCGTACGGCGCTTGATGAAACCATCGGCGGGCCCTTCCACCCGGGATGCGAATTTACCTGGCCGATGCGACAGCCGATCCTGTATGCCGAACCTTTCCGCATCAAGCGCAGGCTGGATGACCCGCTGACCTTCGGGCCGGTTCTGGATTCCGAAAATGTTTTGGCGCCGGGCGGACCGCTGGACGGTTCGGCAGCCGGTGATATCACCAAATGGATGGCGGTGCCGTGGCAGACCGATACGTCAAGCTGCCTGAGCGGTTACGTGCCGATCATGGGCCAGTATGTGCCGACCTTCTGGCCGGTGCGGGTGCCGAATGACGTGATGACTGAAGCCGATTATGAAATCATGATGGATCAGTCAGCGAGCCTTGAAGAAAAGAATGAGGCTTTCGGCAACCGCGTGAAGTGGCTGCGGGGCATCGTTTACGAATACGGGTACCCATCGAAAAAAGTGAGCCCTTATACCAAAGGCATCAACGAATTTATTACGAAATGGCCGGACGTCGGTATTCTCATTCAGAAAGAAGGAAACGGCGATGCCAATTTCCCGGATAAGATGTGGGTGGAAAACGGACGGACGATAGGTGAGAAGCGGGAAACGGAATCATTCATGAAGGCTGCATCCCATCAGGCACCTGCTGAAGAAGACCCTGGTTATCTGTGGATGATAAACCGCGCCGAGAAAAGAAGAAGAGGGGAATGATTGATGTACTGATCATCGGCAACGGTCCGGCCGGGCTGGCTTCGGCCATCACTTTGCGTCAGCAGGGCGCATCGGTGATGGTCGTGCACCGGCCGGCAGATACCCATAAATTCCGGGCAGGGGAAAGCCTCGCAGCCTCTGCCCGGAATTCTCTGACGGAACTGGACGTATGGGAAGAATTTCTGGACGACCGCCATGAGCCCTGCTACGGAAATGCTTCCTGCTGGGGAGACGACCGGCTGTACTTCAACGATTTTATCCAGTCGCCATCCGGGCTGGGCTGGTACGTCGGCCGTCCGGCTTTTGAATCGATGCTGACACGGAAAGCATCAGCTGCAGGAGTTCCGTTTCATGAAACGGACCGCTCTTTCAGGCTTCACCGGAAAGATGACCTCTGGGAATATGCCGGAGACCGGTTAAAAATAAGTGCAGCAATGGTGATCGATGCCAGCGGCAGAAACAGCTGGCTGAGCCGGCAGCTCAGGATCAGGCGCATCCGCAGGGACGAACAGGCAGCCGTCATCAGCATCCTTGCCGCCACAGATCCGTTGGATAACCGGCAAAGCCTGATTGAGGCAGTTTCGGATGGCTGGTGGTATGCTTCGGATATCGGCGAAGGAAAAGTAGCCCGGATCTTTTTTACGGATCCCGATCTGCATGACCGCAAATCCTGGCTGGATCCCCTTTATTGGCAGAACAAAAGCCTGCAGACCAAATTCATCCGGCACCGCGTACCCGTAAACCGATATACGGAAATCGTACCGTTGCAGTATACTTCTGCAGGAAGCCACCACCTGGAACATTACGCCGGGGAAGGCTGGCTGGCGGCAGGGGATGCGGCCTGTTCGCTGGATCCGCTGTCATCACATGGTATTGCTTTTGCCCTGCGCAGCGGTATTGATGCAGCGATGGCCGCAAAGGATCGTCTGGAAGGAATTTCATCTGCCGGCAATGATTATCATGAAAAAATTGAGCTGGCTTTCCGGTTATACAATGAACAACGGACCGGATTCTATCAGCGGGAAACCCGTTGGAAGGACGAACCTTTTTGGATAAGAAGGCATGAGGAACAGATGATGGAAATTGGTAAAACGCAGAGGCAAAATTAACAGGCTTGAAGAGGGATGCCGGATGTTTTCATTGTTAATATGACCCGTTTTAAACCTCTGTACCAACTTAAGATTCGTGAATAAGCAATTGCGTATTTATACGGAATATTTTTTCGGGGAGATCTTTTATCTTTGGAATGCATCCGTAAAAAACCGGACGCTGAAATTTTAAAAATAACTTTTTAACCACTGTATTAAATTAAACATGACAACATTTACAAGAAAGAATGCCTGGAACAACAACGGGACATTCGAAAACCCGGATCTTTTATGGTACGCGAAGGCGGTACAGGTAATGCAGTCGAGACCGATTGAAGATGCCACCAGCTGGTGGTTCTATGCCGCAGTGCATGGGCAGTATCTTGTCAACAACAATACCGGGGAGCCGCCTGTGGGTTACCCGAACTGGACGGATATTCCTTACATCCCGGCCGGTGCCAAGCTTTCTTCACTTCCTCCGGCCCAGGTGTACGAACTGTTCTGGGATCAGTGCCAGCACGGTACCTGGTTCTTCCCGCCGTGGCACCGCGGCTATCTGGTGGCTCTGGAAAACCTCCTCCGCACCATTATCGTAGAACAATTGGGAGGACCGGAGGATTGGGCATTGCCGTACTGGAATTACCTAAACCAGTCGGATGCCGGTCATCAATCTAAAATTCCGACGGCTTTTACGGTGAAGGCCTTACCTGACGGCTCACCCAATCCGCTATATGTACCGGAGAGATACGGCCCGAACGGGGACGGCAATGTATACGTGGAAGTAGGGCAGGATACACCGGATGATCCGAAGGCCAACGACAAATGCCAGCTGGATACCATCTACAGCGAATCGTCTCCCGGACCGACGGGAACCGGCAACCTGTACGGCTATTATTACGGCGGGCAGGAAACCGGTTTCAGCCACAGCAACGGCGGTTTCGGTGACCTGGAATCCAATCCCCATAATTTCGTACACGTTATGGTAGGCGGTTTTAACGGGGATACCTGGACGGATCCCAATGCATCGGAAAAAGAGGAAGGCCTGATGTCTGATCCTCCTACGGCCGGCCTGGATCCCATCTTCTACCTGCATCATGCCAATATCGACCGGATGTGGGATGCGTGGAACGTTACCGGTAAAAACAGCAATCCCAACCAGCCCGATTGGCTGAAAGGGCCTTCCGCACACGGCAATTCGCAGTTTGCCATGCCCCTGGATGCCAAAGGTACCCCGTGGTACTACACCCCGGCAGATGTTGACAGCACCACCGGTCTTAATTTTAACGGATCTCCGTATTCTTACACCTACGACGATCTGTCTTTAACTTCATACGAAACGGCTGCTCCAAAGGCTGAACCTGAAAATTTAACAGAACGGTTAAATAAACTGGGCGCATCCGTTCCTGAAAATAAAATTCCAATGAGCGAAAAAAAGAGACATGAAATCATCGGGGCCAATGCCGGTACCCTGTCGCTGAACAGCGGAGAAACGCAAGCTGTGGTAAAGCTGGATACCCCATCATGGAAGACCGTTTCAAAGAGCCTGAAAAATGCTTCTGTTTCCCAATTGCCGGATGAAGTCTTTCTTCAGCTGGAAAACGTGAAAGGAACCAACAATTCCAATTTTCTTTCGGTCTTTGTGAATGACAAATTCGTAAGGTCGGTGGCACTTTTCGGGATCCGGATGGCATCGCAGCAAGACGGGGCCCACGGCGGTTCAGGACTTACCTTTACCTTAAATATCACCAATGTTATCGACGAACTGTACCTGGACAACGATATCGATCTCAGTTCGCTGAATGTGGTGATCAAGACAAAGAATCCTCTGCCTGAGAACAATGACCTTACGATCGACCGGATCAGTATTTACCGTGTAGCCCAATAATTGAATCATGAAACTCTCAGGAACCGACCGCTTTAAGATCAGCCTGGTGATCTTCGGGATCAGCATCATCACCTGGCTGCTGTTGCTGATAAATCCCGGCCATATCATGACCATGGAACATTGCCACGTTTCGGCTGCCGGACCGTCGGCTGTTTCCCTGAAAATGCTGTTGCAGATGAATCCCTTTTCTTCACAGCTCATGGGCTGGGGACTGATGGTCGTGGCGATGATGCTGCCTAAACTGATTGTGCCTGTCCAGGCCATTTATCTCCGGAGCCTGAGGCGGTACCGGCTGATCTGCTCCGTATGGTTTGTGCTGGGCTATCTTACGGTCTGGATGATAGCGGGGGTATTTATGGTGGGCATCATCATCGGTTTAAATCTTTTGATGCCCGGATCGTACCTTCCTGCCTTGGCTGTATTAACTATTGCGGTGGTTTGGCAGTTTTCGCCGGTGAAGCAGAAGTTTCTCAACCTCAGCCATAACCATTATGCCTTGCGTGCCTTCGGATGGGACGCTTATCGCGATTCACTGGAGTTCGGTGTAAAGCACGGCGTCTGGTGCGTGGGTTCCGGCTGGGCGTTGATGCTGTTCCCGATGTTGCTGCCTGAAGGTCATAATCCCGCGATGATCGTAGTGACTTACCTTATGATCGCCGAGCATCTGGAGCATCCCGCTGCCAAAGTATGGCGGATCCGCATTCCGCTGAAGCTGTTGAAATATACGGTTGCCCGGACCCAGATGAAATTACAGGCGATGAGGTAAGGGAAATTCAAATAGAAATAGGGTGAATAGGCTGGAAAATGGAAGCCGGATGCCGGAAGCTTATCATGTCAGTATTACTTTCAAAGGTTTTAATCATCAATCTATTTGAAGGCTCATAAATTTGAATTCCAATATTACATCTTATAATTGACAGAAATCAAATACGGTCGGGCTCACTTTAAAATTTAATACATCGATAAAGCCCACCTGCCAAAGTGGGTTTTATCTTTTAGGTAATTTCAAAAATATTTTTTTCTTGAATATTATCCATTTGAATAATTATAATTTCTGAAAATTTCAGGAAGTGGATATGGCACAATTTGTTTTCGGTTGATGAGCAAATGACTTTGACCATACTTTTGACAGGAGAAACTTCCGGCATCCATCTACATGCTTCCAGTCTATTATTTCCTGAACGTTGCATTTTCGTAAGAATAAATAAGACTCACGATTTTCCATTTTCCTTCCGCTTTGATGAGGTGCCACGATTCGCTGCCCCAGTTCGTTACGGTATTTTCTTCCAGGAATGAATAATCAAACGTAACGCTCGCGATCACATCGTCATTGATGATCCGGATGTTCTCAAATTTTTCTTCTTTCCGGCCCTTTTCCATAATGTAGCGGAAAAAATTTTGCCAGGCGTCCTTGAAATAATTTTTACGGTTCGCGGGATTCTTTTCCAGCCGTTTCTGCTGGGACCGGTTTTTAACAACTCCAATCCAGACTACCGGATTTTCGTGAAACAGGCTTTGGAAAGCCGCGGAATCTTTCCGGATCATGCTTTCTCTGAACTGCCGGATGACGTTTCGGATTTCTGTTTTTTCCGTACTGAATTTCTGGGCTGGAATAAAATGGGAACAAAGCATAAAAATGCTGAGAATGAATATTTTCATAAGTAAAATGGATGTTATGTAGAGCATGTTAATAAAGAATTACGTCTGTTCGGATGTTTCTGGCAGCGTAGCGAAGAAAATGTATCGGGAATTTATAAGCTATACCTTTCTTAATGTGAACTCGAAGAAGAACTTGGGTTAATAGGCTGGAAGAGGGAAGCCGGATGCCGGAAGTTTCTCCTGTCAAAAACAGAAGCAGAGGTTCTTATGATCAAACTCGATATTTTGTTGCGTTCTCATAAAGTTCCCCTTTAATCCTCAATAAATAGCTTTGGTCTCATTTTGCAGCCGGAGCCTGATTTATATGGTTTTAAAGTCCAAAAGAAACGGATTAATACAGGATAGGAATTCTATCAAAATCCTGACTGAATCAGCCTTAATTTCTCTTTTTAATTAAGTAAAAGGCTGATTCTGCTTTTAATACGGCCGAATTCACGTTTCATTATCAGTTCATAAACTACCTATGGCGAAAATTTGATGACTTAAGGATTTTATTTTTGATTCGGGATGATGGTGTCTCGATGCAATAACGATAAGATAAGCCTGCTAAAATGCAGAAGATAAAGCAGATCACCAGCCCTGATGTGCCGGCAACCGGAATTTCAGTTTTTTCAAGAAGCATCTGTACCAGGTGAATGACTCCTTTGTGCGACAAATAAACGGAGTAGGAGAGCATTGCCAATTGGGCGGTGATGTTATTGGATTTCCTGCTCAGAAAGGAAGTGCCTGAAACGGCTCCGGTAACCAGTATTCCATAGCTCACGGCCACCAGGGTAAACCCGAAAAGAGAAGCCTGCCCTGAATATGGGTCCCTGCAAAACCATAGGGAAAATACAACGGCTGTTAATCCTGCAAAAACCAGAAGATTTCCGTTCCTGTTGACGATTGTCCTGAATGTTGAGGATTGAAACAGGAAACCGATCAGCACCCCGATGGCCAGTCCGTCCAGTCTTGTATACGTAGGATAGTAGATGTTCATGTACCATTCTTTCCAGAAATCCGGGGTTTTCAGGTAGGGGAGAACATATTCATTCCAGGAAAAAATACGCAGGAGAATGGTAGAGATTATCACTGAGGCAATAATGAGTTTCAGGTATTTTATTTTTTTTAATCTGATTAAAAGCAGCAGCAAAATCGGAAGCACCAGGTAAAACTGTTCCTCGATGCACAGGGACCAAGCATGGGAAAAGGTTCCCTTAAGGATTACATCCAGACCGAAATTCTGGGTGAAGGAAAGAAACTTCCACAGCGGCGGCAAAACTTCCCGCTCCCTGAACACCGGAAAGCAGAAATACAGACAAAGTGTAAACAGATATGGCGGAATAATCCTGAAAAACCGTTTGGTAAAAAAGATTTTCAGCCGGATGCTCCGGTGATCCCGGATTTCAAAGAACAGCTGATTGGAAATTAAAAAACCGCTCAATACAAAAAACAGGTCCACACCCGTCCAACCGATCCACCCGATATCGTCCACCCAATCCGGATGCTCAAACATCCGGTAGTGATACAGCAGTACCAGCAGAATTGCAATTGCCCGCAGATGATCCAGCCCGATGAATTTTTGTTTTTCCATTCTTTTTTCTGCAAAAGTCTTTTTATTTGGATTGGATTCGAAGCGAAGTAGACAGAAAGGCCACTTTGGCCTGTATACAACAATTTCCGCCATCCGGATGCCTGCTGTTGCTGTTTGTCATCAAAAATGATGCTTTTAAAGCCGATCAGCGTATGTAAAGCTTTTTAGTAATATCTTTACGCATGGTGAAAAAAAGATCAGGCGGCAAGCTAAAAAACGGGATCATTCAGCAGGCGGTATTCTGGATCGCGCTGTTCGTGTTCGGGATCTTCCGGAATTACGGTGAACTTGAGCAGCCGGATTTCAGGGAAATATTGTATTATGACATCTGTCACTGGATCTTCCAGATCATTGGAGCCAACTGGATCTATTCCGTTCTGATCCGGAAATTTTTCGAGGCTAAAAAATATTTTCTTTTCACCGTTTATTTTGTTGGCGGAATCTATTTTTTAGGCGTTCTGAACCGTCTTTTCATCGTGTATCTGGCCGAACCTTTATTTGCAGACTATCCTCAGGATCCTGTTTGCGATATTTTCACCGATGTTAATTATCTGCTGTTTTATTACATCCTGCCTATTATTTCCGGATCTTTCATTTTCATTTCGGTGAAATTCATGCTCCGGTACAGGGATGAAAAACAGAATGCCCTTCAGCTTCAGAAAGAGAAATCCGAGCTGGAACTGAAAGCCCTGAAAGCACAGCTGAATCCCCACTTCCTCTTCAATACCCTAAACAACATCTATTCCTTATCCATTACCGGTTCCGGTGCAGTTCCCCAGTCGATAAGCCGGCTCTCGGATATTTTGGATTACCTGCTTTACCACGGCCAGAAAGAAAGGGGTTCCATTGCCGAGGAAATGAAGATTATAAAAGATTATATTGCCCTTGAAATGCTTCGTTACGATGAACGCCTGGATATCGAAATGGTGGAAAAGATTGAATTTCCCGGCCTGATTCCGCCTCTGCTGTACCTGTCTTTTGTAGAAAATGCCTTTAAGCACAGCGCTGAAAAAACGAGCGGTACGGTTACCATCAGCATTTCTGTAAGAACCGATGAAAATAATGCCATTTTTACCGTAGACAATCCGTTGTTTGAAAATGATCAGAATAATGATACCGGCATCGGGCTGGAAAATATCAGAAGACAACTCAACCTATATTACCCCAACCGGCATTCATTAGAAATAAAACAAACGGACAACCGGTTCAGTGTCGGATTAATAACTCCTTTAACATAATGATCAACTGCATAATAATAGATGATGAGCCACTGGCTGTCAGGCTTCTCGAAAACCATATCTCGAAAATAGCGGAACTGAATCTTGTAGCCACGGCCAAAAACGCGCTGGAAGCCTACCGGATCTTACAGATGCAGGATGCGGATCTTCTGTTTCTCGATATTCAGATGCCGGACCTGAACGGTATTGAATTTTTAAGATCGTTGAATAAAAGGCCGCCGACCATTTTCACGACCGCTTACCGCGAATTTGCCATCGACGGTTTTGAGCTTGAAGCGGTTGACTATCTCCTGAAACCGGTCACCTTCGAACGTTTTTTCAAATCGGTGGACCGGATCCTGAGAAGGACAGAAAAGGAAAATGAAGAGGATTTTGTCATTTTTAAAACCGACGGATTCAGCCGGAAGCTTCTGCTGAAAGACATTCTTTATTTTGAAAGCATCGGCAATGATATTAAGGCTGTGCTCGGGGATGAGATGGTTACCGTCCCGAAAACATCGGTTTCCGAAATGGCTGCCCGTCTTCAAAACAAAGGGTTTCTAAGAATTCACCGGTCGTTCGTCATCAATCAGAACAGGGTGACGGCCATCAGCTATCATGAGGTTTTGATCGGGAAAGTTTCCGTTCCTGTCGGCCGGAGTTTCCGCGAAGCATTTGATGGTTTTGCCCGGCTGTTTTCGGCGAAACGGTTGTTTTAAAAACAACATGCGGCTTAATGGGCTGGAAGAGGGAAGCCGGATGCGGGAAGTTTTTAGGTCAATCGTCAATTCCTTCGGGTTAATGGTCAATTTTTACCGTATAAATTCACTTGCGGAGCAACATTGACCTGCGGAGCAGAATTCACCATTCACATCAATTATAAGAACCCCGGAACTCCAGCGGCGAAAGGCCTGTCCGGAGCCTGAACATTTTGCTGAACGACTGCGGATGTTCAAAGCCCAGTTCGTAGGCGATCTCACTTACGGTAAGATCCGTCAGAGAAAGTTTCTCCTTTGCTTTTTCGATGAGTTTCATGTGGATGTGCTGCTGGGTATTGAATCCGGTAACCGAACGGAGCATATCCCCGAGATAACGCGGGGAAACTTTCAGCTGATCCGATACATATTTTACGGTTGGAAGTCCTTCGATGACGGCTCTTTCCGAATTGAAATATGGATCGAGCAGCATTTCCATTTTGCTCAGCAGATTGTTATTGATGATTTTACGGGTAATGAACTGCCTTTTGTAGAACCGTTGGCTGTAGGTCAGCAGAAGCTCTACCTGGGAGATCAGCACATCCTGGCTCAGGTCGTCGATCGATGTTTTCAGTTCGTCGTTGATATTACCGGCAATATTGGTGATGATATTTTTCTCTTTATCCGACAGGTAAAGCGCTTCATTAATCGAGTAGGAGAAGAAGCCGTACGTTTTGATTTTACGTTCCAACGGATAGCCCCGGAAAAAGTCAGGGTGGATCAGTAGGGTAAAACCTGCAGGGTTTCCCGAAGATGAGATGCCTGCCAAAGACTGTCCGGGTGAGGTAAAACACATGCCGGCCTCATTAAAATCATAGGTCGTCTGGCCGTATTTCATCCGGCATCCCGAAGAATCGTTAAAGGTAATATGATAAAAATCCATCACAAAATCAAAGGACAGCATCTCATTGGTAATGGTGGCTTCCCGGTAATCCAGCAAGCTGATTAAAGGATGCGCCGGCTTGGGAAGGTTCAGTGCGTGCTGCATTTCAAAAAGCGTCCGGAAATGCCTGGGATGATGAATTTGTCTTGATTTCATAATTTCAAATGTACATAAAAATCCAACGGCCGGTATAGTGGACGTCAGATTTCTATGGAAGGTTTAAATAATGTGAACTCCCGATTGACAGGCTGGGAGAGGGAAGCCGGATGCCGGAAGTATCTTAGGTTAAGATATTGCCGGGAATTTTGAAGATCAACTGATTTTTCACTGAGCAAAAGTGGATTCGAGCTACAAACCGTACTTAAAAAGCTGGAAGACGGGTGCTGGATGCTGGAAGCACAGTCGATAAGGATATTACCCGTAATTTTGAAGATCAACTGATTTTTTCACTAATCTAAATTCTCTAAGGTATTCACTTTTCTTTTAATTCCATTAAATCGCTTAAAAATAATAGTTACCGTCGGATTCACATTAAGCTAAAATCTTTAAAATTTCCACTTTTTCTTTGCTTCCTTAAGTCGCTGAAATATTTCCTCATGTTGCTATATTTAAGGCTTTAAATAAGAGATTTTCCGCCATTCAGCATCTCGAAGATTCCCTCGCGGAAGGCCTCGTCGCCTACTGCAAGGCGGTGTTTGTACATCGCGATGGCATCTTCACCGCAGACGTACCTCAGTTTCTTTGAGCCGTCGGTGGCCGCTCCGTAAACCACCTCGGCAATCTGTTCGGACGTCGTCATGTTTTCCTGTTGCATGACCGCCGCTACAAATTTATTCAGCAGGGAATCATAGACAGGATGGGAAACCATTGGGGATTTGTTCATGATTTCCGTAGATACCATACCGGGTTCAATGGTTTTGATCCCGATATTGAATTCAGAGAGTTCGTAGGAAAGACTTTCACTCCATCCTTCAATGGCCCATTTGCTGGCATCATACATCGATCCCATCGGGAATCCTGCCAGGCCTGCAGACGAACCAGTCGTGATAAACAATCCGCGGCCTCTTTCCCTGAAATAAGGGATAAAGGCTTTCGTTACCCGTACAACGCCAAAGAAATTGGTTTCCATCTGGGCACGGATCTCTTCGTCGGACACGGCTTCCAAAGCGCCCATCAGCGCATAGCCCGCATTATTGAAAACCACGTCCACTTCATGTTCCTGAAGAATGTTCTGTACCGTTTCGTGTATCTCCTGCGGTACGGTTACATCCAATTTCAGCAGGGTAATGTTACCGATTGTGTTGAGTTCCGTTTCTTTTTCCGGTGTACGCATCGTAGCGATAACGTTCCAGCCTTTTGATGCAAATAACCTGGCCGTCGCTTTTCCGATTCCGGAAGAAGCTCCGGTAATAAAAATTGTCTGATTCATAATTTTTTTAATTTATTACAGCAAAGGTATCTTACCGGCCAGGCATAGGAGAAGCCTAAATGGTAATTGTCGTAGCCAAAATGGCAATGTGGTCTTTTGTACAAAATAAGGACAGAATGAAGCGGATCAATTGATATTGTTTCCGGGTGAACGCTTATCGTGTATACTCCCGAAGGATATTTAATGACAGGCTTAAAAAAAACTATTCAAAAGAACCCCGGAATTCCAGCGGCGAAAGGCCCGTCCGTAGCCTGAACATCTTGCTGAACGACTGCGGATGTTCAAAGCCCAGTTCGTAGGCGATCTCACTTACGGTAAGATCCGTCAGAGAAAGTTTCTCCTTTGCTTTTTCGATGAGTTTGCTGCGGATATACTGCCGGGCGTTCCTGCCGATGAGCAGACGCAACAGGTCACTTAAATAACCCGGAGAAATATGGAGCTGTTCTGAAAGATACTGTACGGTCGGAAGTCCGTGGCGGAGTGTTTTCTGGTTATTCAGGTAATCATCAAGAAGACTTTCTGTTTTCTGGAGAATATCGTTATTAACGGTTTTCCGGGTAATGAACTGCCTTTTGTAGAACCTGTTGACATAGCTAAGCATCAGCTCGAGCTGGGCGATCACCACTTCCTGGCTGAATTCGTCTACCCGGCTGTTGAGCTCCCGCTCCATGATTTTAAAAACAGAGAGGATGATTTCCCTTTCGGATTCCGAAAGATGCAGGGCTTCATTGGAGGCATAGGAAAAGTAACCGTATTGTCTGATTTTTGTGGCTACCGGATGGCCGAGCAGAAAATCGGGATGGATCAGCAGGATGTAACAATAGGTCTCGCTGTTGTAATCGGTACTTCCCACCAGCTGGTTCGGTGCCAGGAACAGCATGCTGCCTTCATCATAATCATAATAACTCCGGCCGTATTTCAGCCGGCCTTTATTACGGGTGATAAAGGTAATTTTATAAAAACTCAGGACATCGTAGATCGGAGCCATTGCGGTATTGAACGGATTGTCCCGGTTGAAATACACAAGGCTGATCAGCGGGTGCTGCGGCGCCGGCAGTCCGAAGGCCTCGTGGCTTTCCGATATCGAAATAAAACGGATCAGCTGTTCCTCTTTAGCTTTCATGCTGTAAATGTATAAAAAAATTGACGACAGCTGATCACTGGTTCTTTAAGATTGAATAAGTGTGAATTCGGCCATATCGAACTTATATTCAATTGTTTTATTTAATTTAAAAATAAAATTAAGGCTCATTTCATCCGGGATTTCCAATAGAACGCTCCGGGCAGACAGATAAACGGTTAATTCTTCTGACAGGATTTTATCGTACTTTATAAAAAGCTGCCTCCTCCGGAATTTTAAGATAACGGTAAATGAAATTGTATGCAAAATGACATTCAGCTGTTGATCTCATCAAAAAATAACACGAAGGCTAATGCGTCCGGATTAAATAAATTCTGTGGCAGAGCCATAAAATATTGAGTCTGATGAGCAAAACCTTTGGTTGTATTTCTGACAAGATCACCTTCCGGCCTCCCGCTTCCATCTTCCGGCCTGTCCGTCCGGATTAGTCTCCGGTGTAAGCTAAATTACCATGGGAGTACATTATTTTCACCGCTGAAAGGAGCAGGACCGGTAAAGCTTCCGTTCGGAAGATCTTCCGCCAGCGCCACACGGACCGGTTCCCTGGAGCCTTCTTCCACGGAATCCGTTCCCTGAAAGTTGTTGAGTGCGGTCGCCGTAAAGCCCGGACTTACCAGATGCACCTTGATGCCGGTATTTTCCAGATCAATGGCCAGAGACAGGAAGATGCCGTTGAGCGCGGTTTTTGAAGCGCCATAAGCCGCATCAAAATTGGACCGGTACGGGTTATCCGGATTGGCATTGATCGTGAGGGATCCCAAAGCACTGGAAACCGTAACGATTCTAGCACCTGCTGCTTTGTGAAGCAAGGGAAGGCAGGCCTGCGTCAGGGCAAGGGTCCCGAAAACGTTCGTCTCCCAAACGGTTTTCATTACATCGACGGGTACAATGCCGGCCCGCTGCGAATCCAGGACCTCTTCCATGGTACGCCCCGGTGCTCCGGCGTGGGAAACCGCCGCATTATTGACCAGGAGCGTCAGGTACCCGGTTTCATCTTCGATGGTTTTAACGGCTGTTCTGACGGAGCCGTTATCCGTAATGTCAAGCTGGATGGGCACTGCCGATTTGCCGAGCAGCTCGGCCGCCGTTTTCCCCTTCTGAAGGTCACGTGACCCTACATAGACGGTATAGCCGTTTTCCACCAGAGCCTTGGCAATCTGAAAGCCTACACCCGTATTCGCACCCGACACCAGTGCTGCTTTGTTTTCATTGTTCTGCATAATCTTCGATTTAAAATTGATGAAGCAAAGGTGGATATTTAAAGATGATCAGGAGGAACCCAATCGGGATAATCTGAAGCCGAATTGAGAATAATACTGCTTTCTTCGGCAACTTTTATGGAAATAAGAAGCCTCAGATGAAAACTGAATGGATTCAGTTCAGTTATTGTTTTGAAGATTCTCATTTACAGCTTAATAAAGCATCTGATACTGAAAAGATTCGGGGGGCCCATCAGCTAGCAGGTACGGGGCAGAAAGTCACCCGCTTTGAAGTGTAGTCTTTTTAAATATTGGGAATTTCCTGAAGATTACAGTGATGCTTTCTTCCTCCAGGAACTAAAAGAAAAAGGCAACAAGGCCGGATAGCAACAGAGATTTGATCGGGTTGCTTTTATAACGGTATAATGGTAATCTTAATACCCCGGGTTTTAAACGACTCTTAACAGGGTATTCATTTATCAAAATTCCACTTTTTATAATTTTAGTGAGCCTTACATACAAAAACGGTAAAAAAATTAATGTTTTTTTAATGCTTTTTCGGCTATAAAAGTGTTTTTTTTACACTTGTTTATAATTTTTTTAAAAATATTTTTTAACAATTCTTATCATATTATTTTAAAAGGAAAAATAGAGTTTTTTTTATACTTATTTTTTGTATAAATGCTTGTAAAATGATCCTTTACAATATTTGTAAGTGTAATAAGTATGATAACCTTATCATTAATTATATACAATTGTTATCATAAAAAATCGATATGTAAATTACTGATATTTAAGTGTTAGCAATAAAAATATTTTTTTTATTCATCTGAATTTTTATATTTGTCATGTTACATAAATGTTAACACTTTAATGAGCCCTGAATTTATACATACCTATGTTTCCGTTGATTGTGTCGTTTTTGGATTTGACCATGATAACCGATTGAATATTTTACTCGTGGAAAGGCATCTGGATGCGGAAAAGCAGATCAAGCTTCCGGGAAGTCTTATTTTCAGTGATGAGGATGTAGACGATGCAGCAGAAAGAGTGCTTCACGAGCTTACAGGGATCAGAAAAATGGTATTGAAGCAGTTTAAATGTTTTGCCGACCCGATGAGGGCGAATAATGAAAAGGACATCAACTGGATGGGAGAGGAGTATAAGCATCATATCGACCGGATCATCACCGTAGCATATCTTTCGCTCTGCAAGATCGATCATAAGATCAACAGTACCAAGTACAGCACGGTAGACTGGTTCCCGATCGACCAGGTGCCTTCGTTGCCTTTCGATCATAACAAGATCATCAGCGAATCGCTGATTGAAATCAGAAAATGGATCGAATCGGATTTCTCGATTATTTTCGAGCTTCTGCCGAAAAGGTTTACCATCAGGCAATTGTACCAGCTCTACAGCGCACTGAGTGAAAAATATATAGATATCAAAAACTTTCATAAAAAAATATCATCCTTCAACTATATCGTGCCGCTGGATGAAATCGAAAAAAACGTGTCGCACCGTGCCGCCAGATATTATAAGTTTGATGCCAAGGTCTTTAAGAAAAACAATACGAAACTAATTAAATAATACCCTCCTTTATACTATGTACTTATTAGGTTATGACATCGGCAGTTCTTCTGTAAAAGTATGTCTCATCGAGGCATCCAGCGGAAAAGTGATTGCTTCAGAATTTTCTCCGAAAAAGGAAATGAAAATTACGGCAATTCATCCGGGCTGGGCAGAACAGAACCCCGGAGACTGGTGGACCAACCTGAAGCTTGCGCACGAAGCCGTTATGCATGAATCCGGAATACAGGCCGAGGATATTAAAGGAATCGGGATTACCTGGCAGATGCACGGGCTGATTCTTGTAGATAAAGACCAGAACCTGCTGAGACCCTCCATTATCTGGTGCGACAGCCGTGCCGTTCCTTACGGTGAAAAGGCTTTTAAAGCCATCGGGGAAGAAAAATGTTTATCGCACCTGCTGAATTCGCCGGGCAACTTTACCGCTTCCAAACTGGCATGGGTAAAGGATAACGAGCCGGAGATTTTTGAAAAAATAGACAAGATCATGCTGCCGGGAGACTATATCGCGATGAGACTCTCCGGACAGATCGGAATCACCATAGAAGGATTATCCGAAGGGATTTTCTGGGATTTTAAAAACAACTGCATTTCGGAAGATGTGATCAATTATTACGGGATCCCGAAAAGCTTTTTCCCGGAAATCGTGCCGACGTTCGGAATCCAGTCTACGGTTTCTGCAGCCGCCGCCCGGGAGCTCGGACTGAAAGAAGGAACCCCGATTTCCTACAGAGCAGGCGACCAGCCGAATAATGCCCTGTCGCTGAATGTGTTTAATCCGGGGGAAATTGCTTCCACCGCGGGAACCTCAGGGGTCGTTTACGGAGTTCTGGATCAACTGGACTACGATAAACTGTCACGAGTAAATACTTTTGCACACGTAAATTATACGCCGGAGCAGACCAGACTGGGGGTTTTGCTGTGCATCAACGGAACCGGAATTCTGAACTCATGGCTGAAACACAATTTTGCCACTTCGCTTTCTTCTTACGGAGATATGAACGATATGGCTTCGCTTTCGCCGATCGGCTCCAAAGGGTTAAGCATCATCCCTTTCGGAAACGGGGCGGAAAGGGTACTGGAAAATAAGGATACCAGCTGCTCGATCCACGGGATCAATTTCAACATCCACTCAAAAGGGGATATCCTGCGTGCGGCTCAGGAAGGAATTGTCTTTTCGTATGAGTACGGAATGAATATCATGCGGAACATCGGGATGGATATCCAGGTGATCCGTGCAGGAAATGCCAATATGTTTTTAAGTTCGATTTTCCGCCAGTCGCTGGCCAGTGTCAGCAATGCGGTAATTGAACTGTACGATACGGACGGAGCCGTGGGTGCTGCCCGGGCAGCGGGAATGGGAATCGGATTTTATGCCGATTCCAGGGAAGCCTTTTCATCACTCGAAAAGATCGCCGTTATCGAGCCGGAACATGAAAAACGCGAACAATATACAGAAGCCTATTCAAGGTGGAAAAACCATCTTAACGAAATCATCTAAAAAATCACAAAAGAAATTCCAATGTACTTGCTGACCTTCAAAAATCAGTGAGCCGGGAGCTTTCATGCAAAAAATTAAAGAAAATAAAAAAATAAATAAGACAAAATATGAACACTTTAACAGGTACAAAAGAGTTTTTCACAGGGATCGATAAGATCAAGTTTGAAGGGAAGGAAAGCAGAAATCCGATGGCGTTCCGCTATTATGATGCAGAAAAAGTAATCATGGGGAAACCGATGAAAGACTGGACCCGTTTTGCAATGGCGTGGTGGCATACGTTATGTGCTAACGGAAGCGATCCGTTCGGGGGAGCTACTATTCACCACCCTTGGGATATCGGAAACGATGCCGTTAGCAGAGCGATGCACAAACTGGACGCCGGTTTTGAATTTATGTCAAAAATGGGCTTTAATTTCTACTGCTTCCACGATATCGACCTGGTAGATCCGGCAGACAACTGGAAAGACTACGAGAAAAACCTTCAGGCTGTTGTAGAATACGCCAAGCAGAAGCAGGCGGAAACCGGAATCAAGCTTCTTTGGGGTACGGCTAACGTTTTCACCCACGAAAGATACATGAACGGAGCTTCTACCAACCCGAACTTCGATGTATTGGCTTGTGCCGGAACTCAGGTTAAAAACTCTATCGATGCAACCATCGCATTGGGAGGCGAAAATTATGTTTTCTGGGGCGGAAGAGAAGGGTATATGAGCCTTCTGAACACGGATATGAAGCGTGAAAAAGACCACTTGGCACGTTTTCTTACGATGTCCAGAGACTATGCCCGCCAGCAAGGTTTTACCGGAAACTTCCTGATCGAGCCTAAACCGATGGAGCCTACCAAGCACCAGTATGACTACGATTCGGAAACGGTAATCGGATTCCTGAGACATTACGGATTGGATAAAGATTTTAAATTAAATATTGAAGTAAATCATGCTACCCTGGCAGGCCATACGTTCGAGCACGAGCTTCAGGCAGCAGTAGACGCGGGAATGTTAGGAAGCATCGATGCGAACAGGGGAGATTACCAGAACGGTTGGGATACCGATCAGTTCCCGGTAGATTACCTGGAAATGGTTCAGGCCTGGCTGGTATTGCTTCCGGCAGGAGGATTAGGAAAAGGAGGCGTAAACTTCGACGCTAAAATCAGAAGAAACTCTATTGATCCTGAAGATTTATTCATCTCTCACATTTCAGGAATGGATGTGTTTGCAAAAGGTCTTCTGTCCGCTGCCGACATTCTTGAAAACTCAGACTACAACAAATTAAGAACAGACCGCTATACTTCTTTTGACAATGGGAACGGAAAGGCATTTGAAGAAGGATCTCTCACTTTAGAGGATCTTCAGAGAATAGCCCATGAAATCGGGGAACCTCAGCCAAAAAGCGGAAAACAGGAATTGTTTGAAGCGATCGTGAACATGTATATCTAAAATAAATAAAAAGGCTGTTAAACACTAAGGATTTCTTTTAATGATCATCATCACCAGCCTTTTTATTTCAACCCTAATATTTAAAAATAATAATTATGAACCGATTTTATTTTGCTAAAACCAATAAGGCGGCCCTCTTTTTTGCCATGGCCTTATTACCTGCCGGCATGGCGTATGCTCAGGTTAAAAAAGATACGGTGCCCAAGGAGAAGAAGATAGAGGAAGTGGTGGTCATCGGGTACGGTACCCAAAGAAAAGAAGCCGTAACGGGTTCGGTAGTAAGTGTAAAGGGTGAGACCCTCAGAGAAGTTCCTACTGCCAATATTACGCAAGCATTACAGAGTAGAAGTGCGGGGGTGGAAATCAATCAGACTTCCAGTAAGCCGGGAGCAACTATGAAAATACGAATCAGAGGGACAAGATCATTATCAGATAATGCCAATGATCCGCTTGTTGTATTGGACGGAATTCCTTTTGCAGGATCGCTGGGAGATATAAGCTCCAGCGATATTAAAAGTATTGATATCCTGAAAGATGCTTCTGCAACGGCAATCTATGGTTCCAGAGGAGCAAACGGGGTAATCTTGGTAACAACTAATAGAGGATCTAAAGGTCAAAAGCCGAGATTCACCTACAATTCTTTTACAGGGAGCCAGACTTTGTTCTCAAGGTATCCTATGATGAATGCTGCCCAGTTAACGAAACTAAGGCATGATGCCGGCGATCTTATCAAAAATGGAGACAGCGAAAAAGATGGTGTTGATACTGATTGGCAAAAGTTGTATTATAAGCCGGCGATGATTACTAACCATGATGTAGGAGTTTCCGGAGGAACGGAAGGGGGTAACTATAATGTTGGTTTGTCATATCTAAAACAGGATGCAATTGTTCCTTTGCAAAGCTATGAACGTTTTGGTATTAGGGTTGGCTTGGATCAGCAGGTTGGAAAAAGTTTTAAATTCGGTTTTACTACCAATTCCAATTATGTGAAATCTGAAGGAAATGGTATTGCTGCAGCTCCTACTTTAGGATATTCGCCATTGGCCAGTCCTTATGATGAATTCGGAAATCCAAGAAGAACGTTAAGTATGTCCTCGAATATGGATCAAGCCTGGACTTATACAAGACAGAGCCTTGATGCATTAGGAGATAAATATGTAGATGAAACAAATGCTTTCTCGTCTTACAACAATATTTATGGTGAAGTTAAGCTACCGATAGACGGATTGAAATACCGTATCAATGTAGGGTTGGATTTCAGAACTTCAAATAGCGGAAATTATACAGGAGTAGGAGTATTTAATACCAATCCTGCAGCTTTTTCTTCTGCCGGAAAAGGGAATAATCAAACTTATCACTGGACTATTGAGAACTTATTAACTTACGATAAAACTTTTGGGAAACATAAAATTAATGCCGTTGCATTATATTCTTCTGAACAAAATACTTTTATGAGTAGTTATATCAGTGCTAAAAATGTACCTGCAGATTTCTTCCAATATTATAATCTGGGACAGTCTCCGCAGACCGATATTACGGTAAGCCCGAATAATCAGTCTTATGTAAGAACCGGACTTCTTTCTTATATGGGGCGGGCAATGTATACCTATGACAATAAATATATGATTACTGCTACACTTCGGGCAGATGGTGCTTCAGTTCTAGCAGAAGGGCATAAGTGGAATACTTATCCGGCGATCTCCGTTGGATGGAATGTGGCTAATGAGAATTTTATGAAAAACTTCCAGTTCGTTAATTTATTCAAATTAAGATATGGTTGGGGAGAAACTTCAAATCAGGCTATCGCACCTTATACCACTTTAGGAAGCTTATCTGTTAACCCGTATAACTTCGGAGCGGCCTATTCTACAGGCGTTTCTATCAATACGGCACCTAACCCGTATTTAGGATGGGAATATTCCAAAACCCATAACGCAGGATTAGATTTTGGTTTTTTAAATAATAGAATTAACGGGACAGTCGAATATTACAGAACACATACTTATGGTATACTTCAGAATAAGAGTTTACCTTCAAGTGCTGGAATTCCAGGTGGTGTTTTGCAAAATGTAGGAGATATTGAGAACAAAGGATGGGAAGCTTCTCTGAACGGAATTATTATTGATAAGCCGGATGGTTTCAGCTGGGATGCAGGAATTAACTGGTATGCCAACAGAAATAAAATTTTATCCCTTGCATCAGGTGCGGATAGAGATGTGAATAATCTTTGGTTTGTAGGTTATAATGTTAATGTTTTATATGATTATCAGTATATTGGATTGTGGCAAAAAGGAGATCCTTATTTAAAAATTTTAGAACCACAAACAGATTCGGCTCCGGGGATGATCAAAGTTCTCTACACTGGAGGTTATAAAGCGGATGGAACACCGGAAAGACAAATCGGACCAAATGACATGAAGGTGTTTAATACCAATCCTGACTGGCAAGGTGGTTTCAATATGCGTTTTGCTTACAAAGGCTTCGAATTAAGTACGGTAGGAGCATTCCAGAAAGGAGGGATTCTGATCAGTTCTATTTATGGCCCTACCGGTTACTTAAACAGATTAACGGGTAGAGGAAATAACGTAGATGTGGATTACTATACGGATGACAATACGGATGCCCTGTTTCCAAAACCGGGTGGAACCACAAGCGGAGACAACCCAAAATATCTGTCAACTTTAGCTATGTTTGATGGATCTTACGTTAAATTGAGAACACTTACATTAGGATATAACTTAAATAAAGATTTCCTTAAAGATCTTAATATTAACAGCTTGAGAATTTACTTTACGGTTACTAATCCCCTGATTATTTATTCTCCGTATCATAAATTTTCCGGTATGGATCCTGAGCCAAATTCCACAGGAGATCAGAACCAGGCGGTCACCAGTGGTTATAAAAATCGTCAGTTGATCATAGGAACTAACAATCCTGCCACGAGAAACTTTATATTGGGACTTAATTTATCTTTTTAAATCTACATCATCATGATAAAAATTAACAAAAAAATTGTATTGGGTATTTTAGTGAGTTCACTAGCCTTGTCTAGCTGCAATGAAATTCTAGACGAACAACCCAGATCAGGATATACGGTTGATTACTTCAACTCTGCAGATGGTGTAACATCTGGTGTAACGGCTTTATACAGAAGCTTACGTCTTCTTTACGGAAACGGCTATTACATGAGTGCAACACAGAACGGAACGGATGAAGCAACCTGGGCACAGAGTGCAGACGGTAACTTCAAGGATCTTGATATGACGGGAGGGGCAGGAGCTATTAACTCCAATACTTTTCCTACAAGCATGGTTTGGGGATCTGTTTTTCCTTATATCAACACTGCTAACGGTATTATAGAAAGAGGACCAAAGTTTAATATTGCCGAATCCCTTGTATCTGAAGCCCGGTTTTTCAGATCATTTTATTACTTCCAATTGGTACAGACCTATGGTGGTGTTCCGTTAGATTTGGGTTCAGGAGAATTGGCTCTTAATATTTCACCTACGACTCTGTCTAAAAGAAACACTGTTCCGGAAGTATATACAAGAGGTATTTTCCCGGATTTACTGAAAGCAGTAAATAATCTTCCTGCCAGCCCAAGAGTTACCGGCGGTGTTACGAAGAATGTAGCAAGGCTGTTTCTGGCCAAAGCATACCTTACTTATGGTTGGTGGTTACAGAATCCTAATAACATCCCAACTTATCCTGATGCTGCAAGAACAGATCCGGATGGGCATAATGCACAGTGGTATTTCCAACAGGCTTACGATATTGCTTTACAAGGTATTAATACTCCGGGATCTTATGCTCTTCAGCCTACCTATTATGATGTGAATGAAGGTTCTAAAGACCGCAATTCGGAGCAGATGCTTTACGCAGATCATACGGCATCCAGTATTTTTTATAACGAGGGAGATCCGGTGGGCTACGGTTCCGGATGGGCTCCCGATAATTTCGCGGCCTGGATGCAGACCTGGAATTATACCAATATTAAAAGTAGTAAATCAGCCACTACATGGAATGCTGCAACCCCGATTACAAGAGAAGCTGCCCAGTCATTCGGAAGGCCTTGGGTACGTATGGCTCCGCCTATCGGAGTGATCAAAAATACCTTTGCTGATAAAACTAATGATTCCCGTTATGACGGTACTTTTGTAACTACTTATAGAGGAAACTGGCAGAAAACCGGAACAGGTTTGGAGACTGTTACTACGTTATACAATGCCAATAATCTTCCTGTGCCGGTAGGTGGAGCGATATTAAGCTTTTTAGATGATGATTCTCAACTTCCCAATATTGCTTATCCTTCCGGAAGCGGCCAAAATGGCGTAGGGGCAGGGGTTTTACCAGGACGTGCAGATTGGGTGATTTCACCTAATGGAATCAGCAGAATTGTATATCCGGGACTTTGGAAAATCGGAACTTATCAGACAAATGACCTTGCTGGATTAGGTTATCCAAATGCTGCATTAACGAGACCATTCCCTGTAGCCAAATTCTCAGAATTCTATTTCATTGCAGCAGAAGCGGCAGTTAAGGGAGCTTCGGGTGCCGTGAGCGCAAGAGATTTAATCAACGTTATCCGTGCTAGAGCCGGAAAATGGAGGTTTAGTAATAAGAACAATGCATCTTATATTGCAGACAACAGTGCAGCAATGATTGCCGCAACGCCTGCAACAATTACCATAGATTATATTCTCGCCGAAAGATCCAGAGAATATTATGGAGAGTTTTACAGATGGTTTGACTTGGTTAGAACCCAAAAGTGGGCAGAATATGGTGCGACTTATCAAATTGGAGGGACAGCTTATGGAAACCATACGCCTCAGACTTTTACAAGAAACATTCAGCCTTATCATTATCTTAGACCGATCCCTCAGGGGCAGCTGGACGCAATGAATGAAATGTCTGCAGCAGATAAAGCAAAATACCAGAATCCTGGATACTAATTAAATTTATTCTACATTCATATTAGCAGCAAAATAGGTGTTGAAAAGCACCTATTTTGTTTAGTATGAAGAAAAATTCAAAACTTATGGAAAAAACCTGGCGTTGGTTTGGCAAAAAAGATAAGATTACATTAGAGACACTTCGTCAGATCGGTGTCGAAGGCATTGTTTCTGCACTACACGATATCCCGAACGGGCAGGTCTGGGGTCTGGAGGCGGTGAATGATTATAAAAACTATATAGAAGGTTACGGTCTTCGCTGGTCTGTGGTGGAAAGCCTCCCGGTGAGCGAAGCGATCAAGTACGGAGGTGGAGACCGCGACTTTTTAATAGAGAATTACATCGCCAGTCTTGAAAATCTGGGCAAAGCAGGCTTAACCACCGTTTGTTACAACTTTATGCCGGTGCTGGATTGGGCAAGGACAGACCTTTTCCATCAATGGGAAGACGGTTCGTCATCTTTATATTTTGACAAAGCCAAATTCGCTTATTTTGAAATTCATATTTTAAAAAGAAAAGGAGCGGAAAACGATTATACGCAGGAAATTCTTCAGAAAGTAGAAGAACTTAAAAATACCCTTACCGAAGAAGACAATAATCATCTGATCGATTCGGTGATTGTAAAAACACAGGGATTCGTTAATGGAAACATTAAAGAAGGCGATCTGAACCCGGTAGAAAAATTCAACAATCTGTTGGCTTTGTATGACGGAATCGATAAAAACCAGCTTCGTGAAAACCTCAGATATTTCCTTGAAAAAATAATGCCGGTTTGCGAAAAATGGAGCATCCGGATGTGTGTGCATCCTGACGATCCGCCTTTCGCTTTACTGGGCCTTCCAAGGATTGTTACCAATGAGGAAGATATCGACTGGTTCTTAAATGCCGTAGACAATCCTCACAACGGGCTGACCTTCTGCGCAGGATCATTAAGCGCTAATCTGGACAATGACGTCCCGAAGCTCGCTCGGAAATTTGCCCATCGTACGAAATTTGTCCATCTCCGAAGCACCAATGTTTTCGACAACGGGGATTTCATCGAAGCCCATCATTTGGGCGGAAGAGGAAAACTGATCGACGTGATCCGCGTATTCGAAAAAGAAAACCCGGATCTGCCGATGCGCATCGATCACGGAAGGCTTCTGACCGAAGACATTGACAAAGGTTACAATCCCGGATACTCATTTCTGGGCAGAATGCTTGCCTTGGGACAGATTGATGGTGTCATGGCTGCCGTTCAGAATGAAATGGCCCGGGAAAACCAATCATTTTCTTCATCAATTATCAACGATCAATCATAAAAAATGAACGAAATATTCAGCATAAAAGATAAAGTAGCCGTTATTACAGGTGCTTCCGGCGTTTTGGGCGGAAGCCTGGCCAAAAGCTTTATCAAATCAGGAGCAAAAGTGGTCGCTCTGGGCAGAAGCCAGGAAAAACTGGATGCCTGTGTACAAGGATGGACGGACCTGGGCGGTGATGCCTTTGCCGTTGAAGCCAATGTGATGGACATCCAAAGTCTTGAGGCGGCTTCAAAAAAAATTACCGAAAAATATGGCAGAATCGATATTCTGTTAAATATTGCCGGCGGAAATATTCCTGCTGCAACTTTATCTCCCGATCAGTCATTCTTTGACATGGATATGAAAGGCTGGGATGAAGTCACCGATCTCAATATCAACGGAACCGTTTACCCAAGCTTTGTCTTCGGAAAAGCAATGGCAGAGCAGGGAAGCGGAAGCATCGTCAATATCTCTTCAATGGCAGCGTATTCAGCGATTACCAGGGTGGCGGGATATTCGGCCGCAAAAGCAGCCATCACCAACTTTACCCAGTGGCTGGCTTCGGATGTAGCCCTGAAATTCGGCGATAAAATCCGGGTGAATGCAGTAGCACCGGGATTCTTCATCGGCGATCAGAACCGGGCCATTCTTCTGAATCCGGACGGTTCTTTAACCGACAGAAGCAAAAAGGTAATGGCCAAAACCCCGATGCAGCGTTTCGGGGAAGTGGAAGAGCTTAACGGAGCCGTACAGTTCCTCTGTTCGGAAGCCGCAAGCTTTATTACCGGTGCCTTATTGCCGGTAGACGGAGGCTTCAGTGCCTTCAGCGGCGTTTAAAATTGGTTATTTTCTTCATATATAGTTAGAGAGACCTTGACTATCATACGTTGAGGTCTCGTTTTAAAATTTTGTTTGATATCCACAGATGATGATGAAAAAGATCCTGTTCAATATAACAGACAAAATAAAAAATTAATGAACCCAAAACATCGCCTCTTCACCCTTTGTCTTTTCATAAGCGGATTTTCCTTTGCCCAGAAAGGCGGGAAAAACAAGCTTTGGTACAACGGGCCCGCTGTCCAGTGGGTGGAAGCACTGCCTGTCGGAAACGGGAGGCTGGCAGCAATGGTTTACGGGGATCCTTCCAAGGAAAAGCTTCAGCTTAACGAAAGCAGCTTCTGGTCCGGTGGTCCCTCCCGGAACGATAATCCGGACGGTCCTAAAGTCCTGGACTCCATCAGATATTACCTTTTTAACGGAAATTATAAACGGGCACAGGTTCTTGCGGATCAGGGTTTAACCGCCAAAACCCTTCACGGTTCGGCGTATCAAAACATCGGCAATTTAACCCTGGATTTTACTGATCTTAAAGACGTCAAAAATTACTACAGGGAACTGGATATTGAAAAAGCGGTGGTCACCACCACATTTACTTCAAATGGAATTACCTTCAGAAGAGAAGTTTTTGCTTCAATTCCTGATCAGGTTATAGTTATTAAACTCAGTTCGGATAAAAAGAACGCTCTCAGTTTTACGGCTAATTTCAACAGCGAACTGAAAAAGAACAGTAAAGCCATCGATACCTATACTTTTCAGATGAATGGCTTATCTTCTACTTTGGATGGCGTTCAGGGACAGGTGAAATTCAACGCGCTGGCAAAAGTTATCAGCAAAGGCGGGAAAACCAAAATTGCAGGAAGCGGAATTTCGGTAAATGGTGCCGATGAAGTACTGATCCTGGTTTCAATGGCTACCAATTTCACCGATTATAAAACACTGAATACTGACGAAATTCAGAAGAGTAGTAAATTTATTGAATCCGCACAAAATAAATCCTTTAAAACTTTACTTAAAAATCACCTTACAGCCTACCGGAAATATTTCAAAAGAGTTGATTTCAACTTAGGAACTTCCGAAGCGGCAAAAAATCCAACCGATGTCCGGATTAAAAATTTTGCGACCGGCTACGATCCTGAACTCATTTCTCTGTATTATCAGTTCGGACGCTATCTCCTGATTTCTTCTTCACAACCCGGCGGTCAGCCGGCCAATCTTCAGGGAATCTGGAACAACTCCGACAGACCGGCCTGGGACAGCAAATACACCATCAACATCAACACGGAAATGAACTACTGGCCGGCGGAAAAAACCGGACTTCCGGAAATGCACGAACCGTTGATCCGAATGGTAAAAGACCTGAGCGAATCCGGAAAGCAAACGGCCCGTACTCTGTACAACAGCCGCGGCTGGGTCGCCCATCACAACACCGATATCTGGAGAATCTCCGGAGTGGTGGATTTCGCCAATGCCGGAATGTGGCCGATGGGCGGAGCCTGGCTTTCCCAGCACCTTTGGGAGAGATACCTGTACAGCGGGGATCTGGATGACCTGAGATCGGTTTATCCGGTATTGAAATCAGCGGTACAGTTCTATGAAGATTTTCTTATTGAAGAACCGGTGCATCACTGGCTCGTCGTAACCCCGTCGATATCTCCCGAAAACATTCCGCAGGGACATCAGGGAAGTGCACTCGCCGCCGGAAATACGATGGATAACCAATTGATGTTCGACCTCTTTACCAAAACCAAAAAAGCAGCAGAGATTCTTCACCTTGACTCAGATAAAATTCCGGTTTGGAATACCATTATTTCAAAACTACCGCCGATGCAGATTGGGCGTTACGGCCAGCTGCAGGAATGGATGGGCGATTGGGACGATCCGAAAGATAACCACCGGCATGTTTCCCATCTGTATGGTCTGTTTCCTTCGAACCAGATCAATCCGTTCAACACACCGGAACTGACGGAAGCTGCCAGAATCGTTCTGCTTCATCGCGGTGATGTTTCTACCGGCTGGTCAATGGGCTGGAAAGTCAACCTCTGGGCTAAACTGCTTGATGGAAATCATGCCAACAAATTAATCAAAGACCAGTTGATCTTGGTAGAAAAAGACGGCTGGGGAAGCAAAGGCGGAACTTATCCGAATCTGTTTGATGCCCATCCGCCATTTCAGATCGACGGAAACTTCGGCTGCACTTCGGGAATCACCGAAATGCTTTTGCAAACGCAGAACGGTTTTATCGACATTCTTCCCGCCCTTCCTGACGAATGGAAAAACGGAAATATTTCCGGATTAAAAGCGTACGGCGGTTTTGAAATCGATATCGTTTGGGAAAATAATAAAGCGAAAGAAATTTCCATACGATCAACCTTACGCGGAAACTGCAGAATCAGGATTCCAAACGAAATGGAATTAAAAGGAAAAACAAAACTCAAAAAAGCGAAAGGCAAAAACCCGAATCCCTTTTTTGAAACGCCGGAAATAAAAAGACCGTTGATCTCAAAAGAGGCAAAACTCAATCCCGTTGAAATTAAAAACGAATTCATCTACGATTTCCCAACGGAAGCCGGAAAAATTTATAAATTAAAAATGAAATAATTAATAGGAACGGGCTTTAGATCATTCATAAAAGATAAATGCAGGAATTAGCCCTAACCAAATTTAAAATGATAATAATCGAAGTCCCGAAGGGACGGCTAATGTAGGATAGGATGAAATCCTATTGGCGGGATCATTAGAATCCTGAAAGGGTTGAACAAAAATAGCCACAGGTGAAACCTGTGGAAATGAATAAAACAATCACGAACCCTGAAAGGGTGCAACAATTATAACAACAGGTACGACTTGGGTAAAAACAACGAACCCTGTTCAATATTTAAAACAAAAATTAAGAAATTTATATATGAAAAAGAAACCCATGAATCCGAATTTTTTAAAGAACAAATTCACCTTGCTGACGGCAGCAGCGTTCTTAAGCGTAAGCAACATTTCCGCTCAGACCTTTTCCGATTTCAACTACCGTGGAAACGACAAGATATACAATGACAATCCGCTGAAACCGGACGAATTCTACTCGCCGATCCTGCAGGGATGTTATCCGGACCCGAGCATCACCAAAAAAGGGGACGACTATTACCTGGTGAATTCCTCATTCTCCATGTTTCCGGGAGTTCCGATCTTCACCTCAAAGGATATGGTCAACTGGAAGCAGGTAGGCCACGTGTTGGACAGACCGTCACAGCTGAAAGTGGAAAAAGGCGGAGTTTCCCAGGGAATTTACGCACCGGACATCAAATACAACAAATACAACGATACGTTTTATATGATCACCACACAGATTGCGGGTGGAGTAGGAAACATGGTTGTAAAAACCAAAGATCCGGCTAAAGGCTGGAGCGAAGTCCAGAAGCTGAATTTTGACGGGATCGATCCGGCGATCTTCTTTGATGATGACGGAAAAGCCTACATTGTTCACAATGATGCGCCGCCAAAGGGAACCGAGCAGTATCAGGGTCATCGCGTCATCAAAATGTGGGATTACGATCTGGAGAAAGACCAGGTGGTAGCAGGATCCGACAGAATTATTGTTAATGCCGGGGTGGATATCACCCAGAAACCGATCTGGATCGAAGGGCCTCATTTATACAAATACAAAGGGAAATATTACCTGATGTGCGCGGAAGGCGGAACCGGCGGATGGCACAGCGAAGTGATCTTCATGGCCGATTCTCCGAAAGGACCGTTTGTTCCGGCGAAGAACAACCCGATCCTTACCCAGCGTTATTTCCCGAAAGACCGCAAGGAAAAAGTGGACTGGGCAGGCCATGCCGATCTGGTGGAAGGCCCGAACGGACAATGGTACGGCGTATTCCTGGCCATTCGTCCGAATGTCAACAACCGCGTGAATAAAGGCCGTGAAACCTTCCTGCTCCCGGTGGACTGGAGCGGAACCTATCCGGTATTCCAGAACGGACTGGTACCAATGAAGCCGAAATTGAAGTTACCTGAAGGAACCCAAAACCTGACAGGGCAAAACGGTTTCTTCCCGAACGGAAACTTTACCTACAATGATAAACTGACTGATAAAAACCTGGATTTCCGTTGGATCGCAATGCGCGGGCCGCGTGAAAACTTCATTACCGCAACTAAAAACGGGGTAAAAGTAAATCCGATGGACACGAATATCAAAGCTTTGGCTCCGGTGTCCGCTCTTTTCCACAGGCTGCAGCATGAGGATTTCGAAACGTCCGTAACTCTGGATTTCAAACCGAAGTCTGAAAAAGAATTGGCCGGAATCACCTGCTACCAAAGCGAAAGATTCAACTATGTGTTCGGAATTACCAAAAAAGACAAAGACTATTACATCGTACTAGAAAGAACCGAAAAAGGAACATCCAGGCTGGTGGCCAGCGAGAAAATTTCATTGTCAAAAACCATGAAACTTCAGGTGATGGGCGAAAATGATAACCTGAGCTTCAACTACGCATCGGATGGTAAAAATTTCAAAAACCTGGGCGGACCGGTTTCCGGAGATATTTTGTCTACCGATGTGGCAGGCGGTTTCACCGGAAGCTTGATCGGTCTGTACAGCACGTCATCTAACGATATTGTACCGAATTAATCTGGCTCTATATCAATAGGAACGGGCTTTAGCCCGTTTTCAAAAAGAACAGTGCATTCGGCTTCAGCCAAAACTTAAAAAGGTTCAGCTGGATGATAAAGCCATAGGTAGTTGTTAATCTAAAATGTTGAAAATAGTATTGCTTTGCTGAGTTTACGCCTTTGCGAACCTAAAAGCAGTTGGTAGTTAAAAAATCTTTGCGGGCATTGCGTTTAAATAAAAATTTCAAATCTTGAATATTAAAAAATCATTTTATATAGTTTCTTTTTTGGGGTTTATCGGGCTGAATCCAATCTCAGCCCAGGTAAATCCTTCTCAGAAAGCAACGACGGCATTTACCAATCCCATCATCTGGGCGGATGCCCCGGATTTATCCATTACCCGGAACGGTGACGATTTCTATCTCATCAGCACCACGATGCACCTCATGCCGGGGGCGCCGGTGATGCATTCCAGAGACCTGGTGCACTGGGAAATGGCAAGTTATGTTTTTAACACATTAAATGATAATTCAAAATACGACCTGCTGAACGGAACGATCTACGGGCGCGGGCAGTGGGCCTCTTCCATCCGGTATCACAAAGGACAATATTATGTTCTGTTTTCCCCGAATGACGAACCGTTCAAATCGTATTTTTACGTTACCGACAATCCTGAACAAGCCAAATGGAAACTCATCACCAGAACCAGGCATTTTCATGATGCTTCGTTGTTTTTTGACGATGACGACCGGGTCTATGTGTTTACTTCCAATAAAGTTTTTGAGCTGAGTCCGGATTTTAAAACCGTGATCGGCAATCCCGAAGGCACGGAGATTTTTCAGAAAGATGCTTCTGAAACCGGATTGCTGGAAGGCAACCAGATCATCAAAAAAGACCGGAAATATTACATGATGATGATCTCCTGGCCGAAAGGCGGAAAACGCAGGCAGGTGGTGTACCGGGCTGATAAAGTAAACGGGCCTTACGAAAAGAAAGTCGTTCTCGAAGATAATTTCCTCGGATTTTCCTATGCCGGACAAGGGGCACTGATTGATGATAAAAACGGGAATTGGTATTCCGTTATTTTCCAGGACAGGAACGGGGTAGGACGGGTTCCTGTTTTACTTCCCGTGAAATGGGAAAACGGCTGGCCGGTGCTGGGCGATAATGGAAAAGTGCCATTGACCGGACAGGTTCCTATGCCACCGTTCAAGCCGAAGAACCATCTGGTAGAAAGCGACGAATTTTCGGATAGAAAAATGAAAATCCAGTGGCAGTGGAACCATAATCCCGTTAATTCCGCCTGGTCCTTGTCCGAAAGAAAAGGGTTTTTAAGATTGAAAACCAGCAGGGTAGTGGATAACCTGTACCTTGCTCCGAACACATTGACTCAAAGAATGGAAGGCCCGGAATCCAGCGGCATCGTCGCCTTGGATGTGAAAGGAATGAAAGACGGTGATGTGGCAGGTTTTAGCGCATTCAACGGGGATTCCGGGATCCTGTCTGTCGTCATGGAAGGCGGCAAGAAGTACGTGGTGTTTTCAACCGATGAAGTCAGTTTAGACAATAAAACCAAGGCAGTGACCGGCGTTAAAAAAGAAGAGAAAAAACGGATCCCTTTAAACACGGACAAAGTCTACTTTAAAATTGATGCCGATTTCAATCTCGGAAAAGACTCAGCGGACTTCTACTATAGTACCGATCAGAAAAACTGGACGGAAATGGCAAAAGGCTATAAAATGATTTTCGATTACCGCCGATTTTTTATGGGTTCCAAGTTTGCGGTTTTCAATTATGCCACCAAAAACTTAGGAGGCTTTGTGGATGTGGATTTTTTCAGGGTGAAAACAGATGTAAAATAAAAACTGAATGACCGGAAAACTTTAAATGCTAAAGTTAAGCTAACAGGAACATGACAAGCCCTGAAAGAGCGGCTCAGATCAGCATTGGGTGTTAGCCCTATGACAAAAATGCATAACGGAAAAACCGAGTCCTGAAGGGGCGACATCAATAAAAAGCAAAGAGAAATTCAATAAATCAACAGTGAAAAAATAAATCCTTGCCGGTCTTATTTTTTTGCCTAAATTAATAAGTGTAAAAATTACAAATAAAAACCAATGAAAATTACATCTCTACTCATCATAGGCACATTTCTGACAGCGGTACCGGTAACCGCACAGAACACCCAAAGGCAGGCTCCTGCGGGATTCGATGTGGCCAATGCCGGTATTCCGCATGGCAAGATAGATTCTATCCAGTACCCTTCAAAAACGGTAGGCGTTAGCCGGAAAGCACTGATCTACATGCCGCCGGGCTTTAAAAAGGGGACCAAATATCCGGTATTGTATCTGCTTCACGGTATTGGCGGAGACGAAAAAGAATGGTATAAAAACGGTACGCCGCAGATTATCCTCGATAACCTGTATGCGCAGGGAAAACTGACGCCGATGATTGTCGTGCTGCCGAACGGCAGGGCTATGAAGGACGACCGGGCAACCGGCAACATCATGGCCAAAGACAAAGTTGAAGCGTTCGCTAACTTTGAAAAAGACCTGCTGAACGATCTGATCCCTTATGTGGAAAAGAAACTGCCGGTAAAAAAAAACCGGGAGAACCGGGCCATTGCCGGACTTTCAATGGGTGGCGGACAGACCCTGAACTTCGGGCTTGGGAATATCGACAGATTTGCATGGATAGGCGGCTTTTCATCTGCTCCCAATACCAGGGAGCCGCAGAAGCTGCTTCCGGATCCTTCCAAAGCGAAAGATTTAAAACTGTTGTGGATTTCATGTGGTGATGCCGACGGACTGATGCCATTTAGTAAAAGGACCCACGATTACCTGGCGCAAAATAAAATTCCGCACATTTTCTACATCGAACCGGGAGGCCACGACTTTAAAGTATGGAAAAATGATCTGTATATTTTCTCACAGCTCATTTTCAAGCCGGTTGACAAAAGCACTTTCTCAGATTTTACCGTATTGGGTCTTCCCGCAGAATCCAACATCAGAAACGCACAGTATCCGCAGATCATGCCTAACGGAAAAGCCATCTTCAGGGTGAAAGCACCGGAAGCGCAGAAAGTGCAGATCGACCTTGGAAAAAAATACGATTTGACCAAGGACTCGGACGGCATCTGGAAGACGACCACCGATTCTTTAAGCGAAGGTTTCCATTACTATTCGATGGTGATCGACAATGTACCGGTAGCAGACCCTTCCAGCAAATCCTTTTACGGGATGGGCCGATATGCCAGCGGGATCGAGGTGCCGTTTGCAGGTGATGGCTATTACGCTATAAAAGACGTTCCTCACGGAGACCTTAGAATACAGAATATGTTCTCGAAAGTGACCAATTCCTGGAGAAGGGTGTTCATTTACACTCCCCCGGGATATGATAAAAATACAAATGAATCTTATCCGGTGCTGTACATCCTTCACGGTGGTGGCGAAGATGAAAGCGGATGGGCCATGCAGGGGAAAACAAACCTGATTATGGATAACCTCATTGCCGAAGGCAAAGCCAAACCGATGATCGTTGTTATGCCTGATGCCAACATCGGGCCTGCAGGATTCGGAAGTTTCGGCGACAGGAACCTTCAGCTTTTTGACAAAGAAATGAAAGAATCTGTTATCCCTTTTGCCGAAACAAATTTCAGGGTTAAGAAAGATGCGGCTAACCGGGCATTGGCCGGATTGTCGATGGGCGGGATCTACACGCTGCACACCGGTGTTCAGAACTACAACCTATTTTCGTCACTGGGGGTTTTCAGCTCAGGATGGATCCTGCCCTCGCTTCAGGAAACGGCAGACAGGGAATACCGGTTTATGACCGATAACAAATCGCAGATCAATTCCAGCATTAAAAATTTCTGGATTTCCATGGGCGGAAAAGAAGATATCGCTTACAAAAACGGTCAGGTAATGATGAAAAAACTGGATGAGCTGGGAATAAAATACACCTACTCCGAATATCCGGGCGGCCACACCTGGCCGGTTTGGAGAAACAACCTGTACAATTTTGCGCAGTTGCTTTTCAGATAACAGTATAAAAATCAATATTTCCTTGAATTTATAATTAAATAAGAGATTCATATCAAATAATACATAGACTTCACAGAAAACAGATAATACGGCAAGTCTGTAATACTACTCAAAAAAACACCACTGGTCATTTGCAGCATTCTGCAGCGGACAGCTTTGAAATTTGATGAAAAAAAGAGATCTGAACCTGATTTCAACTCCTCTTATGTCATGAAATACAAAGATATCAACCTCAAAAAAGCAACCGTCACCGTAATGATGATTACGGCGGGCTGGTACCAATCTGTCTACGCACAGGCCTACGTTAAAAACGATTCGGGGCTGAGCTTTACCGCTGGTCATATGGACGTAAAAGTCATGTTTTACGGACCGGATATCATCCGGGTGGTGAAATACCCTGCCGGTAAGCCATTTGAAAAAAATAGCCTGGCAGTTATTAAAAAAGAACAGAAAACCCGCTTTTCGGTGTCGGAAAAGGGAGGTTTTATAGTAGTAAAATCAAATGCTTTACAGCTCTCCATTGATGTTAAAACAGGAAAAATAACATACCGGTCAACCTCAGGACAGGAGCTTCTGAAAGAGACAGACGCTGATTTTAAACCATTTAATGATGCCGGGAATCAAACGCTTTCCGTAACACAAACTTTTCAGCTGGAAAAAGAAGAACCTATCTACGGCCTTGGAATTTTACAGAACGGAAAATTGTCCCAGCGGAATACGGATGTCAGAATGGTTCAGAACAACACCTGGGATTTCATCCCGTTTTTTCAGTCGGTAAAAGGATATGGGATCTACTGGGATAATGAATCGCCGACCCAATTTACAGACCGTCCTCAGAAAACCTCTTTCTCTTCCGAAGTCGGGGAAGGAATCGATTATTATTTTATCTATGGGAAGAATGCCGACGGTGTGGTGGCCGGAATGCGGAATCTTACCGGAAATGTACCGATGCTTCCTTTGTGGACGTATGGCTACTGGCAGAGCAAGGAACGGTATAAAAGCCAGGATGAGCTGACGGAAGTGGTTAAAAAGTACCGGGACCTGAAAGTTCCTTTGGACGGCATCATCCAGGACTGGCAGTATTGGGGGAACAATTACCAGTGGAATGCCATGGATTTCATCAGTCCCGATTTTCCCGATGCCAGAAAGATGATCCGGGAGATCCACGACAGGAATGCGCACCTTGCCGTTTCCATCTGGTCGTCCTTCGGGCCGATGACCAATCCTTACCGTGAGATGGACCAGAAAGGAATGCTGTTCAACTTCAAGACCTGGCCGGAGTCGGGTAGGGAAGTCTGGCCTCCGGATATGAATTATCCTTCCGGGGTCCGCGTGTACGATGCCTACAACCCTGAAGCCAGGGATATTTACTGGAAATACCTGAACAAGGGCGTCTTCAGCCTCGGAGTAGATTCCTGGTGGATGGATTCTACCGAACCGGATCACCTCAGCCAGAAGCCGGAAGATCTGGATACCAGAACCTATCTCGGCTCATTCCGGAAAGTAAGGAACGCCTATCCGTTAATGACGGTAGGCGGGGTCTATGATCACCAGCGTCAAACAACCAGTGATAAGAGGGTTTTTATTCTCACCCGATCAGCATTTGCCGGCCAGCAGAGATACGCGGCCAATACCTGGTCGGGCGATATCAATTCTTCATGGGAAAACCTGCGCAATCAGGTTCCTGCAGGACTGAATTTCAGCCTGACGGGAAATCCGAATTTCAATTCCGATATCGGCGGCTTCTTTGCCGGGGTTTATAAAAGAAACGGCGGTGCACAAAACAAAATGTTCCAGGAATTGTACGTCCGTTGGCTTCAATACGGGACCTTTACCCCGATGATGCGTTCCCACGGAACCGATGTGCCGAGAGAAATTTACCAGTTCGGGCAAAAGGGCGAAGTGGTGTATGATGCGATAGAAAAATTTATCCGATTGCGTTACGCGATGCTTCCTTATATCTATTCCGTTTCCCGTGACGTTTCCCAAAACAACTCGAGCTTTCTGAGGGCATTGCCGATGGATTTCCCGTCAGATAAAAAGACATGGGATATTAACAGTGAATACCTCTTCGGTAAATCTTTCCTCGTCGCTCCTGTTCTGAATCCCCAGTATACCCCTGAAAAAATCGTGAAAACTGATGAAAATCAGGGCTGGGATAAAAAAGAGGAAAGCAGAGAAAATCCCGTTGCCAATGTAGATTTTACCCAACCGAAAACAATGAAGGTCTACCTTCCGGCCGGAGCCGGATGGTTTGACTTCTGGACCAATGAAAAGCACAGAGGCGGTCAGGAAATTCAAAAGACCGTCAATATCCAAAACATTCCTTTGTATGTAAAAGCGGGCAGCATTATTCCGTTCGGGCCCGATGTACAGTATGCCACGGAGAAAAAATGGGACAACCTTACCGTAAAAATCTATCCTGGAACGGATGCGGATTTTGTTCTGTACGAAGATGAATTCGACAATTACAACTATGAAAAAGGAGCCTTTGCCGAAATCCCTTTTCACTGGAATGAAAAATCAAAGACACTTACCGTTGAAGCAAGGAAAGGCCAATTTAACGGGATGATTGAAAAAAGAAATTTCAGTTTAATTCTTCCGGACGGCCAGCAGAAAACCGTGGTTTATTTGGGGAAAAAGATCAGCGTAAGTTTTAAATCATCTTAAAGTATAACAATGAAATTTTTAAGTTTAACCATAATATTCGGATGCTTTCAGGCCGCATTTGCCCAGAATCCCATCATCCAGACCAAGTTTACCGCCGACCCTGCACCGATGGTATACAAAGACACGGTTTATCTTTATACGAGCCATGACGAAGACGATGCTTTCGGGTTCAAGATGAAAGACTGGTTGCTGTACACTTCCACCGATATGGTCAACTGGACCGATCACGGGGTAGTGGCTTCCCTCAAAGATTTCAAATGGGTGAATACCGACAACGGGGCCTGGGCACCTCAGGTCATCGAAAGAAACGGCAAATTTTACATGTACTGCCCGATGCCTAACAATATGGGAATTGGTGTCCTGGTGGCAGATAGTCCGTACGGCCCTTTTACAGATCCCATAGGAAAACCGCTGGTCAAAAATTCTCTGGATGACATTGATCCTACCGTTTTTATTGACGACGACGGACAGGCTTACCTTTACTGGGGAAACCCGAACCTCTGGTATGCGAAGCTGAACGAAGATATGGTTTCACTCGCCGGGCCCATTACCAAAGATCCTTCGTTTGCCAAGGTAAAAGATGCACCTGATCCTTTCCGTTACCAGGAAGGCCCGTGGGCATGGAAGAAAAACGGGATTTATTACATGGCCTATGCTTCCAGATGCTGTCCTGAAGGAATCGGATATGCGATGGCGAAATCGCCGGTCGGCCCGTGGAAATATGGCGGTGTGATCATGGACGGCGATCAGCGGTCCAGTGGAAACCACCCCGGGATCATCGATTTTAAAGGGAAATCCTATGTTTTCGGGTTCAACCACATGCTCAGGATGCAGACCATGAGCAAACATTACGAACGCCGGTCCGTCAGTGTCACTGAACTTACCTATAATGCAGACGGTTCGATCCGGAAACTTCCTTTCTGGACAGCGGACGGCGCAAAGAGAGTGGGGACCCTTAATCCTTATCAAAAAGTCGAGGCCGAAACCATGGCCTACAGCGAAGGCGTGAAAACCGAAATGGTGACGGAGTGGGAGCGCAATCAGCCGTATAACCGCGGTAAGAAAATCACCGATCGTATCATTGTCACTTCTATAAATCAGGGAGATTACATCAAAGTACAGGGCGTTGATTTTTCAAAGGGAATTAAATCTCTGGATGTGAATGCCGCTTCCCTTTACGGCGGAAAAATAGAAGTGCGAACCGATGCGCCGGACGGGCTTTTGCTGGGCACCGTCCAGGTTACCGGAAAAGGTGAGGGCGATCTTTACAAGACCGTTACTGCCCCAATGAAAAACAGTAAAGGCATTCACGATCTCTATTTTATTTTCAAGGGAGAGAAAGACCTTTTCTATTTCGACTGGTGGAAATTTAACGAAATGAATTAAATCATGCTAAAGAATAAAATACACATACTTTCCATAGCCTTCTTACTGGCAGGTCAGATATCCAAAGCCCAATCCGCCGTATGGCTGGACAAACTTGACCTGAGTGTTGCCACACAGGGGAACGGCAAACCCGGGATCAATACTTCCGTAGACGGTAAAAAACTTACGATTGCCGGCAAAACCTTCGACCGGGGCTTCGGAACTCATGCCGAAAGCTCTTTACTGATTAAATTAAATGGAAAAGCCACAAAGTTCTCGGCATTGGTCGGGCTGGATGATGAAATGAAAGGCCATGAGCCCGCTGTGGAATTCGAGATTTACGGCGACAACAAAAAGGTTTGGTCCAGCGGAATCATGCACCTCGGAGACCAGGCAAAGCCGGTTTCGGTTTCCTTAAAAGGGATTAAACAGCTGGAACTGGTGGTGACGGACGGCGGTAACGGACCCTATTACGATCATGCCGACTGGGTGGATGCCCGCTTTGAAACTACCGGTGTTTCTACTTTGGAAACCTTCAACCCGATCGCTTCGGAGCCTTATATTTTAACCCCGAGACCTGCAGCAGTACCGAAAATCAATTCCGCAGGAATCTACGGCGTCCGTCCCGGTTCGGCCTTCCTGTTCAGGATTCCGGCAACAGGAGAACGTCCGATGGCTTTTGCAGCGAAAAACCTTCCTAAAGGTTTAACAATAGATTCTCAAACCGGAATCATTACCGGAAAAATAGATACGAAAGGAACCTACGAAGTCCTTTTATCAGCTAAAAATGCTAAAGGCTCAGTTTCAAAAAAATTAAGAATAGAAAGCGGGGACAAAATAGCTTTGACACCAACCATGGGCTGGAACAGCTGGAACTGTTTCGGGCACGAAGTATCAGCCGACAAAGTGAAGCGGGCCGCGGACGCTCTCGTGAGATCCGGCCTTGTTAACCACGGCTGGAACTACATCAACATCGATGATTCATGGCAGTACAACCGGGACGGGAAAGACCCGTCTTTCAAAGGGCAGTTCCGGGATAAGGACGGCTATATTTTAACCAACTCCAAATTTCCGGATATGAAAAACCTGGGCGATTACATTCATGCCAACGGACTGAAAATGGGGATCTATTCCTCTCCGGGACCCTGGACCTGCGGCGGATGTGCCGGAAGCTACGGCTACGAAAAGCAGGATGCCGAAAGCTACGCCAGATGGGGCGTCGATTACCTGAAATACGACTGGTGCAGCTACGGCGGCGTAATCGACGGCCTGCCGGATAACGACCCAAGCAAAGTTCCTTCACTGGCATTCAACGGCGGCGGCGATCTGGATAAAGGGGTAAAGCCATTTAAACTGATGGGCGACCTGCTCTACGGACAGCCGAGGGATATTGTCTACAACCTCTGCCAGTATGGGATGGGCGATGTCTGGAAATGGGGTGATGAAACCCATGCCCAATCCTGGCGCACCACCAACGATATTACCGATACCTGGGCCAGCGTAAAAAGTATTGCGCTTGCGCAGGATAAAGCCGCTCTGTACGCAAAACCCGGCAACCGGAATGATCCGGATATGCTGGTCGTAGGCGTGGTCGGCTGGGGAAATCCGCACCAGAGCAAGCTGAAACCCGATGAACAGTATCTCCACATCAGTCTTTGGAGCATCTTTTCCGCCCCTCTGCTCATCGGTTGCGACCTTGAAAAGCTGGATGATTTTACCTTAAACCTTCTGACAAACGATGAGGTAATTGCCGTCAATCAGGATGCTCTGGGAAAACAGGGTATTTGTTTAAACACCATCGGTGAGCTGAAGATCTATGTAAAAGACCTTGAAGACGGTGGAAAAGCAGTGGCCTTTGCCAATTTCGGAAGGGAAAAGGCAAAACTTTCTTACAAAGACTTTAAAAAGCTGGGTATCTCCGGCCAACAGACCGTAAGGGATCTCTGGAGACAGAAAGACCTGGCCGGAATTGATGTTGCTGTCCAAAGCCTGCCGCTGGATATTCCCGCTCATGGGGTTGCTTACTATAAATTGAGTCCATTAAAATAATAACCGGTTATGATTCAAAAACGATTAAAATATATTACCTTATCTTTTCTTTTGGCAGGATTTACGATCTCTGCACAGAACCCCGTGATCCAGACGCATTTCACACCCGATCCGGCACCGATGGTTTACAAAGGCAGGATGTACCTGTACACCGGAGACGATCAGCCAGGATTCGATTTTTATACGATGACCAAATGGCACGTGTATTCGTCGGACGATATGGCGAACTGGACCGATCACGGATCTCCTATTTCACTCGAATCGTTCAGTTGGGCGAGAGACCGGGCGTGGGCCGCACAATGTGTGGAGCGCAACGGCAAATTCTACTGGTACATCTGCGCACAGACGGTGGACAACAATATGGCGATCGGGGTAGCCGTTTCGGACAGCCCGACCGGCCCTTTCAAAGATGCTCTGGGAAAACCTTTGGTCACTACAGGAACCTGGGACAACATCGATCCGACGGCTTTTGTGGATGACGACGGACAGGCCTATCTGTATTGGGGAAACAGCAAATTGTTTTATGTTAAACTGAATAAAGACATGACTACTTATAACGGTCCCATAACGGAAGTCCCGCAGTCGGTAGAATCTTTCGGAGGAATGCGGCGGCCCGGAAAAAGTGATGAAGTCCTTCAGAAACAGGAAAAGTTCGATGATGTTTATGTGGAAGGGCCGTGGTTCTACAAACGGAGTAGGCAGTATTACATGATGTACGCCGGAATGACCAACAGGACGGAATGCCTGTCCTACGCAACAAGCAATTCGCCTACAGGACCATGGAAATACCGTGGAAAAATCATGACCGATCAGCCGACCAACAGCTTTACCAACCACGGTGGCATCATCGATTACAAAGGAAAATCGTACCTGTTTTACCATAACGCTCTATTGCCGAACGGCGGAAGCTACGGGCGGGCAACGGCGATCGAAGAATTTAAATACAATGCCGACGGCAGCATCCCGAGAATTGCCATTACCAAAGAAGGGGTAAATCCTGTAGGAACCTTGAATCCTTACCTGAAAAACGAAGCCGAAACCATGGCGTGGTCGGAAAAATGCAGCACTTCCGAAAATAATAAAACCGGCGTTTACGTTTCCGATATCCGGACCGGGGGCTACATTAAAGTCCGGGCGGTAGATTTCGGAACAAAAGGACCAACCGCATTTTCAGCTTCCGTAGCCGCAGGAATCGACGGCGGGATCCTGGAAGTTCATCTGGATGATGTAAAAGGGACTCAAATTGCCCGGATCGAAATCCCGAGAACCGGCGGTTGGGAAGACTTTAAAACCATAACTTCAACTGTATCAGAATCCGTTTCCGGTGTCCATGATGTCTATTTTGTCTTTCAGGGAAAAAATATCACCGCCGGACGAAAGCTCTTTAACTTCGATTCCTGGAGTTTTCAGAAAAAATAAATGAAACGTCTGAATTTGATCAACAAAAGTTTTAACACATGAGATTTGATTTTTATGCGTTGCGAGTATTTTAGATCATAGAAGAAGAAAATCAAAGATTTTCATTGATGCAATCAAAAGATGACCTGAACCCATAAAGAAAAATTTAACCACAAACCGAAGGTTCGACGAAGTCAAAAGTCACAAAAGATATTGATACCGCTTATTAAAGTTTAATGTAATTAACGCCAGATAAGCTCATAAAAGCTTTAAAAATCTAAGATTTTTAATCTCACATATCCTAATATGCAATACTTAAAACTAATAAATCTAATGTACCTCACGTGTTAAAAATTAAATGCAATGTGTTAAATACCAAAGGAATAAAAATTCCCTCCCATGGAGGGGTGGCGAAAATTCAAAGAATTTTTGACGGGGTGGTTTACACAAAGCCAAAACGAGAATATTTAGCCACAAACCGAAGGTTTGACGAAGTCAAAAGCCACAAAAGATATTGATACTGCTTATTAAAGTTAAATGGAATACGTAAGATAAGTACACAAAAACTTTAATCTTATGTGATCTAAAAATATGCGGGCTTCATCTCCGCTCAGCTACCAGAAGAATGAATCTCGTGTGCCTCATATGTTAAAGCTTCAAGTTCTGTTTAGGATGTATATGCTCTTATAAGCTTCAGCGGCTTTGTGAAACCGAATATATGCAATTTTTAAAATAAAACTTTGTGCCCTTAGTGTTCAAAAAACAATGAAATAGAAAATATGAAAAAGACCCTGCAATCCATACTCTGCCTCTTTCTGCTGGGATGTTCGGCAGAATTAATTGCCCAGAATCCCATCATCCAGACCAACTATACCGCTGATCCGGCACCGATGGTCTACAACGGCAGGCTGTACGTGTACACCACCCACGATGAAGACGATTCAACATGGTTTACCATGAACGACTGGAAAGTCTATTCCACGGACGACATGGTGAACTGGACCGATCACGGCACCATTCTTTCCTATAATGATTTCGACTGGGCCAAGCGGGATGCCTGGGCGGCACAGTGTGTTGAAAGGAACGGCAAATTTTTCATGTACGTTCCGATGTGGTCTAAGACCAACAATAAAGGTGCAATCGGAGTGGCAGTGGGCGACAGTCCGTACGGGCCGTTTCACGACCCACTGGGAAAACCTTTGGTGCAGAGCGAATGGGGCGATATCGATCCGACCGTTTTCGTGGATGATGACGGTCAGGCCCACATGTACTGGGGAAACCCGAAACTGAAATATGTAAAGCTGAATCAGGATATGATATCCTATTCCGGCGATATTGTGGAAGTTCCGATGACCGCTGAATCTTTCGGGAAAAGGGACGGAAAAGAAAACCCGGAGCGGCCGACCAAATATGAGGAAGGTCCGTGGCTTTACAAAAGGAAAAACCTGTATTACCTCTTCTGGCCGGGCGGTCCGCTTCCTGAGTTCATCGGCTATTCCACCAGTAAAAGTGCGCAGGGACCGTGGAAATACGGCGGGATTGTCATGCCGACCGAAGGGAAATCCTTTACCAACCATCCGGGAGTGATTGATTTCAAAGGCAAAACCTATTTCTTCTATCACAACGGCGCATTGCCCGGCGGAAGCGGGTTTACAAGGTCAGTGAGCATTGAGGAACTTAATTTTAATAAAGACGGTTCCATTTCACCCATTAAAATGACGAATGGAATTACCAAAGCCATTACCTCCGTCAATCCGTATGCCTTCAACCAGGCCGAGACCATTGCCTGGTCGGAAAACGTAAAATCGTATCAGAACAAACAAGCCGGTGTTTTCATTAAGGCTAAAAAAAGCGGCGCTTACACCCGTGTGAAAAATGTAGATTTCGGCAAAAAAGGAGCCGCCGGTTTTACGGCAAGGGTAGGGACTACACACAACAGCGATGTAACGATGGATGTTCGCTCGGACAGCCTTACCGGACCGGTAATCGCTACGGTGAAGGTACCGCTCACCGGAGGCGACGACCGCTGGGAGACCGTGAAGACCCAGCTGAAAGAAAAAATCACCGGTGTTCACGACCTGTATTTTATATTTAACGGAAAAGCAGCAAAGGATGTGATGTTTTTCGATTACTGGACTTTCCTTGAAAATAACTGATTATGAATAAACTTTTTTTTAAATTATCTCTTACCCTCGGTATTCTTTTGGTGCATACGGTGACGGCGCAGGTCGCTGAGGTCTTGAGCCCTGACGGAAAACTGAAACTGAGCGTCTATTCGGAAAACGGAAAGGCACTTTACAACGTAACGTTTCAGGGAAAAACCATGCTGGAAAAATCTCCGTTAGGTTTAACTACGAACGAATCCGATTTTTCTGAAAATTTAAAATTCACTGATAGCAAGAAAGATCTGGTTTCAAAAACCTACACCAATGAAAAGATCAAAAAATCACAGGTGACTTACCATGCGAATACTTTGACCGTTCATTTTACCAATGCCGACCAGTACCAGCTCGGAATAGCCTTCCAGGTCAGCAATAACAATATTGCTTTCCGGTACGATCTCCAGCCGATGAAAGACCGTCTGAGCGCAGTGGTCCAGTCGGAAATCACGGGATACCGGTTTCCTTCGCAGACCACGACTTTTCTGTCTCCGATGATGAAGCCGATGACCGGTTTTGCGAGAACCGCACCGAGCTACGAAAGCGGATATAAAGCCGATGCGGAACTCGGAACAAAAGCGGATTACGGTTACGTGTTTCCGGGGCTGTTTCATATCGGGAACGACGGTTGGATTTTATTGTCCGAAACCGGTGTAAACAGCCTGTACTGCGCTTCCCATCTCGATATGACAGCTGAAAAGAATCTGTACCAGGTCGCGTATCCGGATATGGCGGAGAACAACGGTTTCGGAAGCACCGGCGCAGCCATCTCGCTGCCGGGAACAACACCGTGGAGAACCATTACCATCGGTGAATCGTTGAAGCCGATTGTGGAAACCACCGTTCCCTTCGATGTTGTGGAGCCGATGTATGCGCCTTCGCAAAAATACGGCTTCGGAAAATCGACCTGGAGCTGGATCCTGTGGCAGGACAACAGCATGAATTACGACGACCAGAAGAAATTCATCGACCTGGCCGCGGTTATGAATTACCAGTTCATCCTGATGGATGCGCTTTGGGATAAAAATATAGGCAAAGAACGGATGAGGGAACTCGTTCAGTATGCGCGATCTAAAAATGTAGGCGTTATGCTGTGGTATAATTCCAATGGAGCGGCGAATGATGCACCGATGGGTCCGAGGAATAAAATGAGCTCTGCCATCGAACGTAAAAAAGAAATGAAATGGCTGAAGGAAATCGGCATCAAAGGGCTGAAAGTGGATTTCTTCGGCGGCGACAAGCAGGAAACGATGAGGTTATACGAAGACATCCTTTCCGATGCCAACGATTTCGGTATTACCATCATTTTCCACGGGGCCACTTTACCGAGAGGCTGGGAAGTCATGTACCCGAACTACGCCGGAAGCGAAGCCGTCCTGGCTTCCGAAATGCTGTATTTCTCAGAAGATGTCCGGAAGCAGGAAGCCTTTTTTGCGTCACTCCACCCATTCATCCGGAACACGGTCGGAAGTATGGAATTCGGCGGAACTTTCCTGAACAAGTATTTAACAAAATCCAATAAAGAAAAAAACAAACGCTACACGACAGACGGCTTCCAATTGGCAACGGCGGTATTATTTCAGAACCCGGTTCAGATGTTTGCCGTCATGCCGAATAATCTGGAAGATGCTCCTGGATTCGAGCTGGATTTTATGAAGGAAATCCCGACGTTATGGGACGAGACGGTTTTTATCGACGGTTATCCCGGGAAATATTCCGTGATTGCCAGAAGACATCAGGACCAATGGTATGTTGCCGGCGTGAATGCTGAAAATACGGCTCGGAAACTGACGTTAAAACTTCCGATGCTGGCCGGAAAAAAAGTAAAACTCATCAATGATGATGCAAAAGGGATCACTTCAGAAAAATCCGTTACCATCAGCAAAAACGGGGAATTAAAAATAGAAATCCGGTCAAAAGGCGGATTTGTAATTCATTAATCCTGATTGTAAATTTAAAATAAGCCTTAAAAATGAAAACCGGATATTCAAGACCGTCGATAATCTTTAAAATGATCTTCCTGATGATTGTTTTCACCCATCAGCTCTCGTTCGGGAAAATAAGACTCCCGGATCTGGTCAGTGATAAAATGGTGCTGCAGCGTGATGTAGAGTTAAAAATCTGGGGCTGGGCAGATCAGGGCGAAAACATTACCATCAGGTTCCGCAATGAAACCTACAATACTTCGCCGGACAAGACCGGGAAATGGTCTGTAAAGTTGAAGCCTCAGAAAGCGGGTGGTCCGTTTGTGATGGAAATCAATGAAATTACGATCCGGGATATCCTGGTGGGCGATGTCTGGCTGGCATCAGGACAATCCAATATGGAAACGCCTATTGCCCGGCTAACTGACCGTTTCCCGGAAATCAATGTTTCGGATTTCAATAAAATCAGATACTTCAAAGTGCCTACCCAGAACAATGTGGAATCCGTTCAGGAGAACATCGCAACGGGCGGAAAATGGTTCACCGGAACGGCTTCGGAAGTGATGAACTGGACCGCTTTTGCTTATTTTTACGCACTTGAAGCGTATGAACATACCAAAATTCCGCAGGGAATGCTGGTTTCCAGCCTGGGCGGTTCGGTCATTCAGAGCTGGATCAGCCAGGAGCATCTGAAGGATTTTCCCAATAACCTGATTGATAAGCAGGCATTGTCCGCACTCAATTCCTCAAAACTCGACAAAGGAAGGAATCTTTGGAATCAGAAGGATTTTGACGACGCAGACTGGCAGAAAGCAAAAGTTCCCGGAACATGGAAAGAAAACGGAATCCAGGCCAAAGGAACCGTCTGGTTCAGGAAAAATTTTGACCTTCCCCTTTCCATGGACGGAAAGTTTGCCCGGCTGTACCTTGGGGTGATGGTCGACAGCGATTCGGTTTTCGTCAACGGAAAAATCGTAGGTGCCACTTCATACACCTATCCACCAAGGAAATATGACATTCCCGGCGGAATTTTAAAAAAGGGGAAAAATACAATCGCCATCCAGCTTACGTCTAACTTCGGAAACGGTGAATTCGTTGCCGACAAGTCTTATAAAATCGTGGGAGACGGTGTTGTGATTGATTTAACGGGCGAATGGAAATACAATATCGGCCGGGATATAAGCAGAGACGAAGATTATAAATCGAAGCTGAAAAATCTGCGGAATACGCCTTCCGGATTATACAACGGGATGATTTACCCGATCCGCGATTACAAAGTGCGGGGTACCATCTGGTATCAGGGCGAAAGCAACGCCGGCCAGTCTGAGAATTATGCCGTTCTTCTGGAAAACCTGATCGAAAACTGGAGGGAAGTGTTTCAATGGAAACAGATGCCGTTTTTATTGGTCCAGCTTCCCAATTTTATGGAAAAAACAGACGATCCCAATGCTCCAAGCGGATGGGCGGGAATCCGTGAAGCCCAGTTTAAGACTTCACAGACGGTTCCGTATACCGTAATGAGCGTGAATTATGATCTGGGGGAATGGAATGACATTCATCCCCTTAATAAAAAAGATATGGCAAAACGGCTGTTCCTGGCCGCCCGTAAACTGGTGTACGGTGAGAGGTTGGTCAGCAGCGGCCCTGTCTTTAAGTCGATGAAGGTAGAAAATTCAACGGTGATCCTTTCATTCGACAACGTAGGAAAAGGATTGAAAAGCAGAAACAGAGCGCTGAAACATTTTGCCATTGCCGGAAGCGATAAAAAGTTTGTCTGGGCCGAAGCCAAAATCAAAGGCAATACCGTTGTGGTCAGCAGCAAGGAAATCAAAAAACCGGTAGCGGTACGGTATGCATGGAGCAACAATCCCGAAGAAGCCAATCTGGAAAATGCAGAAGGTCTGCTGGCATCGCCCTTCAGAACGGATGACTGGTAAGTTTTGATCACTTAATCTATTTAAACTAATTCCAAAAATTAACCACAAAAGTTACAAAGGACAATACCGCAATGATGAGAATATAGAAAGTTCTTAAAAGATTAAAAATCTTTGATTTTTAATCTCCTATGGTCTAAAATATCTGTAATATTTTAACCTTCATCTCATGTGACTTATGTGCCAAAAAGCTTTTGTGATTAAATAAAAAGTTTAAACGATCTATTAAATAAATACGCAATAAATAACGATTATGAAGACGATATTCAACTATTTTTCTCTTTTGGTCACTTTGGTTTTTACAACCATGGTCAAAGCCGCCGACCCGTTTATTTCTTTTGTGAAGGCGGAAAATTCGATGGGATTGAAAGAAGGCAGTTCAGGACTGACGCTGTTTTCGGACAGCGATTCGGACAAAGGGATTCTCCGTGCAGTGGCGAACCTTCAGTCAGATTTTCAGAAAGTAACCGGCATTCAGCCTACGCTTATTTCTCAAAATTCGGGGGTGAACGGAATGCTCATCATCATCGGTGAAGCTGGTAAAAGCAAAACCATCGATGCTCTGATTAAGCAAAAGAAGCTTGACGGAAAATCCCTGATGGGAAAAAATGAAAAATATATCATCCAGAATGTAAGCAATCCGTTTCCGGGTGTTTCCGAAGCGATTGTGATTGCGGGAAGCGACAAGCGGGGAACGATTTACGGGATTTACGAAATGTCGCAACAGATCGGTGTTTCGCCCTGGTATTACTGGGCGGATGTGCCGGTCGCGAGAAAGGAAAACGTATACTTTAAAAGAGGAATGTACACCGACGGAGAACCTGCCGTAGAATACCGGGGGATTTTCCTGAACGATGAAGAACCTTCACTGGGAAGCTGGGCAAGAGCTACTTTCGGCGGCATTAATTCCAAATTCTATGAAAAAGTATTTGAGCTGATCCTGCGGATGAAAGGCAATTATATCTGGCCGGCGATGTGGGGGAAAGCGTTTTATGATGACGATGCCCTGAGCGGTCCTTTGGCCGATGAAATGGGAATTGTTATGGGAACTTCCCATCACGAACCGATGGCACTGGCACAGACCGACTGGCACCGGTACATCAAAAGAAACAACCTGCCGAATGTCTGGGATTATGCTAAAAATGCCGATGTTCTGCAGAAATTCTGGAGATCCGGGATGGAAAGAAGCAAAAACTGGGAAAAGCTGGTCACCGTAGGCATGCGGGGCGACGGCGATGAAGCGATGGGAGAGGGTACCAATATTTCCTTACTTGAGAAAATCGTGAAAGACCAACGGAAGATCATTGCCGATGTCACCGGGAAAAAACCGGAAAGGACACCGCAGGTCTGGGCGTTGTACAAAGAAGTTCAGGATTATTATGACAAAGGAATGCGTGTTCCGGATGATGTCATCCTGCTGTTCTGCGACGACAACTGGGGCAACGTGAGAAAACTTCCGGACCTTTCAAAGCCTTTGCACAAAGGCGGTTACGGAATGTATTACCATTTCGATTACGTAGGCGGACCGAGAAACTCCAAGTGGATCAACATCAGTCCGATCCAGCGCATCTGGGAGCAGATGAACCTTTCCTACGAGCATCAAGTGGATAAGGTTTGGGTAGTGAATGTGGGGGACCTGAAACCGATGGAATTCCCGATCAGCTTTTTCCTGGACATGGCCTGGAGCCCTAAACAATTTAATTCAAAAAATCTGTTTCAATACACAGAAAAATGGTCCGCGCAGCAGTTTGGTGAAAAACACGCCAAAGAAATTGCGGAAATGATCAACACCTACGCAAAATACAACCGCCGCGTAACGCCAGAAACCCTGGACTGGAAAACATACAGCCTCCAGAATTACAATGAATTTGAAACCGTCCTGAATGATTACCGGGCTTTAGCATTAAAGGCATTGCGTCTGAAACAGGACCTTCCTGCGGATTACCAGGATGCCTATTACCAGCTGGTGCTGTACCCGATTGATGCCTGCAGCAACCTGTACGAAATGTATTATGCCGTGGCCAGGAACAAAGAACTGGCCGCTAAAAAAGATCCGGAAGCCAATAAATACGCCGATCAGGTAAAACTGTGTTTCGAACGAAATGCTTATCTGGATAACTATTATAATCATGTAATGGCCGGCGGAAAATGGCAGCACATGATGGACCAGATGCGGATCGGTTACAAAACCTGGGCCGACGGAAAGGAAAATATCATGCCTGAAGTAACCTACGTTTCCGATGCGGAAGTTCCGAAAGAAAAAGTCTTCCGGGAGAAAGACGGCTATGTTTCCATCGAAGCGGAACATTTTGCCCGGATGCAGAATTCAGACCGCATCCACTGGGAAGTGATTCCTGATTTCGGGAAAACAAAATCCGGCGTGACCACTTTTCCGCAGAATGCTTATCCTAAACCTGACGAAAACATATATCTGGAATATGACCTGAACTTTGAATCCAAAGGTGAATTTGAAGTCCAGCTGCTATTGGCTCCGACATTGAATTTCAATCACAACAGAGGACTGCGCTATGAAATTTCGTTCGACGGACAGGCCCCGCAGGTAGTAAATTTCAATGGCCATTACAAAGGTGAATTGGGAAGATGGCAGTCCGGACACATTATCCGATCGATGACCAGGCATCAGATTTCACAGCCCGGAAATCACACGCTGCGGTTCAGGGTGCTGGAACCGGGAATTGTCCTGGAGAAAATCCTGATCGATACCGGTGGACTGAAACCAAGCTATCTCGGTGCCCCGGAAAGTGATTATACCGGAAAATAATTTTATAAAATGTGAAACCATCGGATTGTTCCGGTGGTTTTTCTTTTGGTAATTTAATATGCCATTCAATTCAACCGGAAAATTCGGTAACTTTAATCTATTGATTTTAAATAGCATAATTTAATAGAGAGAATAATATAAAGTATTTGAAAATCAATGAGCAAAAGGATTTATCAATAGCGTCGGGCTTTAGCCCGATGTAATGGATGAGGTTAAAATCCGGCTTTAGACAAAGCTTATGAATAATAATGTTTGGCTAAAGCCGATTATGATGCATCGTAGGGTAAATGGGCTAAAGCCCATTCTTACTGATCATAATATTCACCCAACCGATTTAAAAATAAATAAAATGAAACGAAGCGCAGAAAACAAAATTCAAATCCTGAAAGATGCAATCCGGAAAGGAATCGACAGTGGAATCGCTAAAGATTTTAATGCTGAAAAACATCTTCAGTTTTTAAAAGACAAAATGAAAAAGAGTAATTAAATATTGTCAAAAACAAAGCGGGGTGAAATTACATTAATTTATCGTCTTTTAAAATCAGCCTGTTATGATACACTCAACAAAAAATCAACTGGAATATGCTTCGCTGAAACCTGATGGCGTACTGAAAGATCTTGCAGAAAGCATCTGGATGATGAAATACCATGCGGATGAAACGGAAGGAAGCATTATTGTTCCGGATGGGAAAATAGATTTGGCTGTCCTGGTGATGGAGGATGAAAGCTTTGAAATCTTTATGTCCGGGATCTTTACCGGTCCGGTAATCAAACCGCCGTTTCCGAAATCAAAAATGTTTGTAATGAGTTTTCATCCGGCAGCCGCTGAATATATTTTTAAACGGTCTTTTGCAGATTTAAAAAACAGCAGACAGAAGCTTCCTGGCGGTTACTGGGGATTCTCCAACGACGACTTTTCAGATCTTGAACGCTTTTATGAAAAGGCCTGCAACATTATTTCCCTGAATTTAACAAAAGCCGTAGATTCCCGGAAACTCAAACTGTTTGAACTGATTTATTCTTCGAAAGGAGCCGTTACGGTAAACGAACTGGCACAACAGACCGGATGGAGCAGCCGCCAGATAAACCGCTATTTCAACAAGTGGCTGGGCCTATCGTTAAAGGCTTACCTCAACATCATCCGTTTTTCAAACTCCATGAGACAGGTCAAAAACGGCAATTTCTATCCGGAACTGAACTATGGCGACCAGTCCCATTTCATCAGGGAGGTAAAAAAATTCGCAGGGGTAAAGCCTACCCTTTTAAATAAAAACGAAAACGACCGATTTATCCAATTGAGCATGATGCCCGAAGACTAATTTTGTCCTGTTAATCAAGCAAGAGACATTATGAATTTAAATCATATCAATCTGGTCGTGAAAGAGGTAGATCCGGCCGTTCATCTGTTTACCCATTATCTGGGATTTAGTTTAATCGTCAACCGCAACAGCAAAATGGCCGTACTGGAAAACAGTCATCAGTTTGTTTTGGTGCTTTGGGGACAGGAATTAAACAGGCAGGAAGGTATACCGGAATATCCGGAGAATTTCCACATCGGGTTTTACCGGCAGGATGAAGAAGCGGTTTGGGAACTGTATAACAAACTGAAAGGACACGAAGGTTTACAGCTGGATGCCGAACCAAAGAAAATCAGGAATACGTTCGGGTTTTACTTCTATTTTGAGCAGCTGATGATTGAGATCAGTGTGAATCCGTTTAAATAAAACATCGCTTAAGTACTGTTTAAATCGATTAAAAATAACTTCCGTTAAAGCAAATTTGATGGAAGTTTTCTTTTTTAGAATTAATAATGTGAATTTTGACAGGATTTAATTTTTTTTAAATCGGCGGCAGAACCATTAGGCTCTGAAAGTGCGGTATTAGTGATCGCGGCATTGCTCGGATGAATCATAAATGAATTTGTTTAAACCCTGAAGGGGCTTAATCCTCAAATACCGTTTGTTTTTCACATGATCCGGATTCACGTCAACCTACAGAATATTTCACCGTTTCGTCCGATCTGTGATGACAGACCCACTTTTCGGTTAATTTTTTTTCTTCAGAACAGGGTTTTTGAAGATGAAAATCAATTATTTAATACTTCTGAAAACAAAATTTGTAAAATCTAAATCATTATAATGATGATATTTACGTTTTTGATTCTCAATTATATATGTCTTGGTTTAGATTTGTTTAAATTCAGGGATCATTCATTTGAAAAAATAAAGTGTAAATTATACATTTATTTGAAATAGAATCTTATATTTGTTTTTAACGGAATGTGAAATTTTATTCATAATGGAATATAATTTCATACTTATTGAATTTTTTTGATAAAGACTGTGTTTTAATTCGTCAGTGATTTAAAATCATTACGATTTTCCCATAATGAAGAATGATATTCAGTAATAATTTTCTGTCATAAACATTTTTCTGAAAATAAAACAGACCAACCCGCCAAACCACAGAATACGATGAAAACATAACTCTTTTTTATCTCTCGTATCCGGATTATCTTCCGAATGGATAACAAGGACACGGAGGCACATTCCCACCAATTTATTTCATGATCTGAACCTGACTTTTCAACGGTCGGGAAGGTTTCTTCATGACAAAAAACAACATTAAAAATAGATATTACACTTCAGCGGCTTGCTGAAACTTTAACCTTAAACAATGAGACTATGAAAAAACTTGCTCAGCGCATCGCCATGGCTGCCGTCTGTATACTCACAGGCATCAGTGCATCCGGGCAGCTTACTACGGTAAGAATCAACAAAAACACGACCTATCAGAAAATCACGGGCTTCGGCGGGTTTGTGTGCAGTCCGCAATTCGGGTACAATCACATGACCCCTTCGGAAATCCAGACCTTATGGGGAGCCGGCAGCCAGGGAGGGTACAACATCATGAGGCTGTACATCCCGGAAGACAGCAGCAACTGGAGCTCGGTTCTGGCCACGGCACAGCTTGCCAAATCGATGGGGCTGACGATCTTCGCCAGCCCATGGACCATGCCGGCCGCCTGGAAAACGAATAACAGTGTGAATGCGGTCTATACGGATGCTAATGGCGTACAGCAGATCGGATATCTGAAAACCGCCAATTACCAGGATTATGCCCTCTACCTCAACAGTTTCGTGACGTATCTCCAAAGCAATGGGGTAACGCTGGATTATATCTCCATCCAGAACGAACCGGATGAGATGGCGCAGTACCAGGGATGCATCTGGACCCCTGCACAGATTGCCAATTTCGTACGCGACTACGGCCAGCTGATCAACTGTAAAGTCATTGCTCCTGAAAGCGTGGGCCTGACCGATAATTTTGCCAATGCGATGCTTAATCAGGCTACCATGGATAATTTTGAGGTATACGGAGGGCATCAATACGGCCTGATGCAGTCTGCCTACAAGCAGTTCCAGAATTATGGCAAAGAAATCTGGCAGACGGAATATCTGATCAACTGGAACCCTTCTACAGGAACGCCGCGCGATTTCAGCTGGAACCTGGATGCCTTCAATTTTGCTTCCAGCATTAATAATGCCATGCTCGGTAACGTCAATGCCTGGATCCATTACGCAGCCAAACGGTATTATGCGCTGATGGGCGACGGAACCAATGGAACTACCACGGGAGTAATGACGAAGAGAGGTTATATCCTTTCCCATTATGCCAAGTACACCACGGGGAAAACACGGATCGCGGCAACCTGGGGCGACAACACCGGTGTGCTTCAGGGATCTTCCTATATTTCCCTGGATGGGAACCAGGTCGTGCTGATGGTGATCAACCCTTCCACGAATGCTTATAATTTAAAAGTGGATCTTCCGTTTTATTCGACTTCAGGAACTCAGGTTCTGACCGATGCGCAGAACAATATGGCCACTACACCGGTGACCATGGCGCAGACTTTCCGCCCGGGAGTGACGGTCAATGCTTCCAGCGTGATGACTTTCGTCTTCAACAAAAGCGGCGACCGCCCGGTTTCCCAGATGTCCGGAAGCGACATCCGTTACAACAAGATCGAAACCATGACGCCGACCAATTCCGCCTTCGGGACAGGCTACAACATCAGCAATACCACGGCAACATTCTCCAATGCCAGTCCGCTGCTGAGTACCAACATGACCGCTTCCAACGGATACCTCCAGCTGAACGACCGCTACAACAAAATGGTGCTTCATGTAAACACTTTTACAACGGCAGGGCAGAGCTATTCTGACAACACCACCCTGTATTATATCAACAGCCAGGGCCTGGTAAAATCGTACAACTACGGAAAAATTACTTTTCCAGCAGGAGGCAACTTTGACATCACACTGGATATTTCAAGACAGGTCCTTACCGATGGGTGCAAAGGCATTCTCGGACTCAGGAATTCCAACTACGGCTCGGTGCTTACCCTGAATCTGGGTGACGTTTATTTCAATATCGGGAACGAAGTGGCCTCTAAATTTACAGGCTCTTATTCAGATGTCGACAGCAACCTGATGGATGCATTGGAAAACGGGTACTATACCTCAGTTGATTTCAGAAATACCACGGGAACTACCGCCGCCAATAACTGGCAGCCGGTCAGTGCCAATTCAAACAGTATTTATTATGTGCCGGCTACGGTAACCTCTGCCAATAATAATGTGATCTCCGGAACCGCGGCAGCCAACCTTGTTCTTTCAGACCAGGGGAAAGATTTCCAGGTGCCGTTTACTTTCAGTGCCACCGCAGCTTACTACACCCGTTCCTTTAACGGATTTGAAACACTGCTCCTGCCTTTCGCGGCAAATATTCCTTCCGGGGTAAGCGTATACCAGATGATACCGGGTGCTTCAGGAATCAGCTGTACGGCAATTACCAACGGAACCATTCCGGCCAATACTCCGGTACTGGTAAATGCCAGCGGAACCGTTACCTTCCAGGGAACCGGAACTGTTTCTACACCGAAAGCCATCACCGTCAACCAGATGAACGGCGTCTATAACACCATTAAAGTGCCGGCCAACAGCTATGTCTTACAGACGGTCAGCGGAACCCCGCAATTCTCTAAAGTAGTGGCAGGAAGCGAACCGGTGATCAATCCTTTCAGAGCGTATCTCACTGAAGAAAATACCTTCACGGTATCGGTACTTCCGTTAAGTTTTACCTCTTTAGCTACAGAAAATCTTCTTGCCGGTAAAAATGAACCAAGCCTTTATCCGAGTCCGGCAAAGAATGAAATCTTCATCGACCTCAAAACGTCCGGTACGGCTTCCGTATTTGATGCCAAAGGCAGTCTCATTATGAAAGACCAGCCGTTGCGTTCCGGTAAAAACCGCATCGAGATCGGGCATCTTCCTGCAGGGGTGTATCTGGTGGAAATTTCCAAATCCGGAAATAAATCCGTTCAGAAAAAGTTTATCAAGCAGTAATTTTTTTAACCGAGGATTATTTTTTATACTTCAAAGCCACCGTTTCGGGTGGCTTTGTTTGTTGGTACTCACACCTCACAGGTTTTCAAAACCTGTGAGGTTTTTTACTTATCTGCAGATGAAGCGTTGTGATTAATTGATAAGAGATGATTTAAATCCGATTTGCTATGTCCTGATTTACTTCTTCCCGTCAATCACTTCAAGTGCCTTCAAAAGCAGAAGGTCTTCTTTATTCCGGGTGCTTTCGACGGTAGGACGCACCACGATATCCGGTTTTATGCCGATACGCTGCGTTTCCCCTCCGTCAGGATAATAAATACCCAGCCCTGAAAAAATGATCTTGTTACCATCTGTCAGCTTTATTGAAGTTTTATTACCATCGGCGCCGGAGGTCTGGCTGCCTACGAAGATTACGTGAGGGACTTTTTTGAAAACCATACCCCACATTTCCTCCGCACTTTGGGTATGTTCATTCATAAGAACGACTACCTGTCCTTTATACGGATCAGGATTGTCTTTACCTGCGAATTTATACTCTTTATTCACGATATTGTCTACAAAACAGAATTTACCGGGCTGGCTGAAATTGGGCTGGGTTTTTATTCCGTAGACCACAGGCTTGCTGAGTAAATAATCAAACACTTTAAGCAGGGAACCATTGTCGTTGTAGCCGCGCAGGTCAAAAACCATCCCTTTTGTATTTTTGTACTGTTCCATCAGGGCAGGGATCTCCGATCCTTTTAAAGATGCAAATTCGAAATACACTTTATCATCTATGGCGAAACTTGGATTCAGGCGGCTTTCTTTCTCATTGTACGTTAAATAGTTATAGGTTTTTCCTTTGTACACCAGATGAAGATCCGGGATGCCATCTTTATCCCATTCTTCATCGAAAATACGCTTTGTGCGCTCTACAGTGGTCCTGAACTTTTCCCCGTTCTTATGAATTCCTTCTACGGCAAAGGTTTCCTCATCCCCGCTGAAAAGGTAACTGTATGCCTCGCGCAGTTCGACGGATGGATTGGAAAAGGCAAAATACTTTGATTTTTCCTGTATATTTTTAAGAATAGATTTACCGTTAATTTTAGTAATCAGGTCACCAACTTCCAGATTGGCTTTTTTCATCTTCGCCTCATCTTTGAGTCCGGTGATAAGCACAGTATCTTCAATCATCTGAAAAGTAAAGGGGGAAGACAGCTTCCCGACTACATCATATTGGTAGGTCTTTTCAATTCCGACATGGGTATCCTGCAGCTCAGCAGCCAGCTGCATCACTGCCGATTCGTAATCTTTTTCATTATTGATTTTTTTGAATAAGGGAATGTATTTTTTAAGGACATTATCCCAATTATGGTCAAGAAGATATTTATAAGGATAAAAGTACTCAATGGCATTCCAGACCCTGAAAAGATCCAGCATTTTAACTTCTTTTGAAAAACTTTCATGAACTTTCTCATTGGCACTGCTGAAGTAGATACCGCTTTCAGCCGTGTTGGAATAAAATGAACCGACATCGGCCGGCTTATTCACCAGATCCAGTAAGCGGGTCTTGGTTTCAGGTGAAATCTTTAATTTTTTGATCCATGAAGCGTCGAAATTACGGAGCGTAATGCTGTCACATTCATTATTGTTCCCGGCGATCTTATCAAACTTTTGTTGGTCTGCCTTGCTCAGCCAGTTTTTAACAAGGCCATCGATTCCTTCTTTCGGACCGGACTTGAAACTTTCCAGCAGGACACCGTCCCAGTCTGTTTTACCCTGCGATATGGCAGGATGATAATATTTCATGACGCCCCATACCTTTCCCATCTGGTATAGTTCATGGTCGGAAAATGCAGTCAACTGGGCAGACAGGGCAGAAGCCATAAAAAGTGAAATAAGAACAAGCGATTTCATAGTTGGATTTGGTTTTTGGTATTCATGAATATTGCTGACAGTTTCATGCGCTTAAATTAGCTGTATTTTGTGAAACTGCGATCATTTTTTTTTATTATTTAGAGGAGCGGTGAAATATGAACTTTTAAGCAGATCAACATGTATAAAGATTAAATGGTAAGTTCAGTTTAGGTCTCAATCAGCAGATAAAAATCAGAAACCGAGTCTGCTTTCTGTTATATATCATAAAACATCAGACCTGATCCTTTAGAAAAGCAGTATTCCATAGGAATACCATCGGTGTAGCAGGGGGAAATTTTAATGGGAAACAGCACTCTGTAGGAGTGCCATCTTATCAACCGTTGCAAAAGATCGAACTCCTCCGGAGTTCGGTTGTTTTTTTCGTTCGTCCTACACCGATACTGCTCTTAAGGAGCAGGTAAGTTAATCGGCAAGGGCATTGTTTACGAATAAGGAACTTTTATTAACCTAGCAATCATTCTTATACTTTGCCGTCTGGTAATCCATTAATAAGATCAGCCGGTTTTATTCATATTCTGGCTTTCAGTCATGATCTGATTTTTAAATAGTCCTTAGGTTTTGCGCATGATTCAAATAAAAGCCTTGCGTCAGAAAACCTGCATGGACGTTTCGAAACCTAGATTATCAAGATGATGATCCTTAAAAATCCGTTCATCAACATTATTCTCAAAAATTAAGTGTTAATTACACATTTATTTAAAAGAGAATCCTATCTTTGTGCTTCTCACAAAGATTACCACAAAACCTTGATGAATTTTAAATGATGAAAAGCATAACGAACGGGTGACCATTGAATATTCATATATGAAAAAGATAACTTTAGGCATCAGCCTCCTCATCAGTACGGCATCTGCATTACCTGCACAGACCGCCGGTACGGAAAAGTTCAGAAATACGAAACTGCCGGTAGAACAGCGGATCGCAGACCTCCTCAGCCTCTTAACGGTAGATGAGAAAATAGGAATGATGATGGATAATTCCAAAGCCGTTCCAAGGCTTGGCATTCCGGCATACGGCTGGTGGAACGAAGCGCTGCACGGTGTCGCAAGAGCCGGAACTGCAACCGTTTTTCCGCAGGCCATCGGGCTGGCGGCAAGCTGGGACGTAACGGAACACCTCAGAACCTTTGAAATGATTTCCGATGAAGCGAGAGCCAAATACAACCGGTCTTTAACCGAAGCCGGGAAGACAGGACGCTACGAAGGGCTGACGTTCTGGACACCCAACATCAACATTTTCAGGGATCCGCGATGGGGAAGGGGTCAGGAAACCTACGGGGAAGACCCGTTCCTGACGGCCAGCCTGGGTGTAGCAGCGGTAAAAGGGCTGCAGGGTAACGATCCCGATTACTTCAAAACCCACGCCTGTGCCAAACATTTCGCCGTACACAGCGGCCCGGAATGGAACCGCCATTCCTACAATGCAGAAATTTCGCACCGTGACCTCTATGAAACTTATCTTCCTGCATTTAAGGCTTTGGTACAGCAGGGAAATGTCAGGGAAGTGATGTGTGCCTATAACGCTTTCGATGGCCAGCCTTGCTGTGCCAATGATTTCTTAGTGAGCGAAATCCTGCGTGGAAAATGGAAATACGACGGAATGGTGGTGTCCGACTGTTGGGCACTGGCCGATTTCTACCAGAAAAAATACCACGGAACCCATCCGGACGAAAAATCCACGGCCGCCGATGCCCTGAAGCATTCCACCGATCTTGAATGCGGGGATACGTACAACAACCTTAATAAATCCCTTGCCAGCGGACTCATCACCGAAAAAGACATTGATGCTTCCATGCGAAGGATCCTGAAAGGCTGGTTCGAATTAGGCATGCTTGATCCGAAATCGTCCGTACGCTGGAACAGCATCCCCTACACGGTGGTTGATTCGGAAGAACACAGGCAGCAGGCACTGAAAATGGCCCGGAAGTCGATCGTACTGATGAAAAATGAGAAAAACGTTCTTCCTTTATCTAAAAACATGAAGAAAATTGCGGTGGTGGGACCTAATGCCGATGACGGAATTATGCAGCTGGGCAACTATAACGGGACCCCTTCTTCGATCGTCACCATCCTGGACGGAATCAGAACCAAGCTTCCCGGTACGGAGATCATTTATGAAAAAGGATGCGAAATTGCAGATCCTTCCGCAAGGACATCGCTGTCTAAAAATTTTAAAAGCCAGAAGAAAAACGGGACACCGGGCATGAAAGTGGAATTTTTCAACAATCCTGACTGGAAAGGAACTCCGGTGAATACTTCAGTGAACAACTCGGTAATCAATTACAACAGCTTCGGCGGAACGCAGCTGGCGCCGGGCGTTAACCGCGAAAATACGTCGGCTCGGATTTCAGGAACATTTACTGCCACATATACCGGCGAAGTAGTGTTCTCTGCTTTTACATCAGATGTTTATACTTTATTGATCGACGGAAAGGAAATCGCGACCCGCCACGGCCCTGATGCAAGACACCCGTCGGAATTCCCGGTGCAGATGCAGAAAGGGAAAGAGTACCAGGTGGAGCTCCGCCACAGCCAGAAAGGGAAATATGTGAACATCGGATTTGAAGTGTACCGCAAAGATCCGGTGAATTTTGCAGTAGTAAAAGAAAAAGTAAAAGATGCCGACGTGATCGTATTTGCCGGCGGCCTGTCCCCAAGTCTCGAAGGAGAGGAAATGCTGGTGAATGCCGAAGGATTCCGCGGAGGCGATAAAACCAATATCGAACTGCCGAAGGTTCAGCGCGAACTTTTAGCTGAATTAAGAAAAACCGGAAAACCCGTTGTCTTCGTTTTGTGTACCGGGAGTGCCCTCGGTCTTGAGCAGGACGAAAAAAATTACGACGCCTTAGTGAATGCCTGGTACGGCGGACAATCGGGCGGAACAGCCGTCGCCGATGTACTGTTCGGAGATTATAATCCATCCGGAAAGCTTCCGGTTACATTCTATAAAAACATCGCACAGCTGGATGATGCCCTTTCTAAAACCGGCAAGCATGAAGGATTTGAAAACTACGATATGCAGGGGAGAACCTACCGCTACATGAAAGAAACACCGCTGTATCCGTTCGGGCATGGGCTTAGCTATGCCAGCTTTTCTTATGGAAATGCCACATTGAGCAGGAATATGATCGGTGCGAATGAAAACGTAACCGTTTCAGTTCCCGTAACCAATACTTCCGGAAGAAGCAGCGAAGAAACCGTTGAGGTCTACGTCAGACGGAACAATGATCCGCTGGCTCCGCTAAAAACCCTGCGGGCATTCCAAAGGATCGCCATACCGTCCAAAACCTCTGCCACCGTTCAGCTGACCCTGTCTCCGGATTCGTTCATGTTCTATGACGAAAAAGCGGATGACCTGGTATCCAAACCCGGCGATTACACCATCCTGTATGGGGGAACTTCTGCCAATTCCGGATTAAAAAGCCTTCCGCTCAAAGTAAAATAATGATTCACCTTATCAAATCTCATTGGTTTTAAAGCCTATGAGGTTTAGCTTGATAAAAAGACTTTAATGAAAACAAAAAATATCATCTCAACCGCCGCTATTTTTCTAACGGCCGCTTTCTTTTCCGCTCAGTCCCAAAAGTCGAGTTTCAGCCTTGATCTGAACGGTTCTTCTACCGGAATCAAGATCCAGCCTACGATGTATGGGATTTTCTTCGAGGATATCAACTTTGCAGCGGACGGAGGGCTTTACGCTGAACTGATCAAAAACCGCAGCTTTGAGTTCGACGAACCGTTGACGGGATGGAAGCAGCCCAATACGAAAACATTATCTCCGAACCTGGATTCCGGGTTTCTGACAATCATAACCGATAAGTCCAAACCTAATAAGAATTACGCAAGAATTACGGTTTTGAACGACAAAAATTATCTGCTGGAAAACGAGGGATTCAGAGGAATCGGGCTGCACCAGGGTGGTAAATATGATTTAAATTTTAATTTGGAAAACGTTTCAGGAAACATTTCTGCCGTCAATATAAGTCTTGTCGACGAAAACGGAACGGCGGTTTCTTCAGTTTCTGCCATCATAAAAGGCAGTGGCTGGCAAAAATACAATGCGGTTTTCACTCCTTCCAAAACGATTGAAAAAGCAAAGCTTCAAATCACATTTACCGGGAAAGGCGTGGTGAATATGGATATGATCTCACTGTTTCCCCAGGATACCTGGAAAGGAAGAAGAGGGGGATTAAGAAAAGATTTAGTGCAGAAATTATATGATTTACAGCCGGGATTTTTACGTTTTCCGGGTGGCTGTATTGTAGAAGGAAGAACATTGGCAGAACGTTACCAGTGGAAAAAAACAATTGGTAAAGCAGAAGACAGGGAAAACCTGATCAATAAATGGAACAACGGATTTGCACATCGTCTCACGCCCGATTACTGGCAGTCTTTCGGCCTTGGTTTCTTTGAATATTTCCAGCTTGCAGAGGATTTAGGTGCAGAGCCGCTTCCGATTTTAAGCTGTGGAATGGCTTGTCAGTTTAATACCGCCGAACTCGTAAAAATGGAAGATTTGGATCCGTATGTTCAGGATGCTTTGGATCTGATTGAATTCGCCAACGGCAATTCCGATACAAAATGGGGGAAAATCCGTGCTGAAATGGGGCATCCTCAACCTTTTAATATGAAATTCATCGGGGTTGGAAACGAACAGTGGGGAGCAGATTACATCGAACGCTATAAAGTTTTTGAAAAGGCCATTCATTCCAGGTATCCCGCGATTAAAATCATTTCCGGAAGCGGACCGTCTCCGGACGGCGAATTTTTTGATTATGGCTGGAAAGAACTAAAGAAGCTTAACGCCCAGATCGTGGACGAGCACTACTACAACTCTCCGGAATGGTTCCGGAAAAATTCAGCGCGGTATGATGCTTACGACCGCAGCGGTCCGAAAGTCTTTGCCGGGGAATACGCTGCCCAGTCTGTGGGTGTGGTAAAGCCTGAAAACAAAAACAACTGGGAATGCGCTCTTTCCGAAGCGGCTTTCATGACAGGCCTTGAAAGAAATGCCGATGTAGTTTATATGACTTCCTACGCACCGCTGCTGGCTCATGCCGAAGGATGGCAGTGGACGCCCGATCTGATCTGGTTCAATAACCTTACGTCCTATGCAACACCGAACTATTACGTTCAGAAACTCTTTTCCAACAACAAAGGAACGGAAGTCCTGAAAATTACAGCTAATGGAAAACCGGTAACCGGACAGGATCAGCTGTATGCCACTGCCGTAAAAGATGCAACAACTCAGGAGACCATTATTAAAATAGTCAATACGGATGCCGGAAGCAAATCGGTGACCATCCATCCGGCAAACATGAAATTTGGCAACACATTGACCAAAATTACCCTGACGGCACCGCAGCTGTCCGCCGAGAACAGCTTTGAAAATGAACCTATTCAGCCCAAAGAAGAAACACTGAGCCTGAAAAAAGGGAAAATGATGATGGAAATTCCTGCACATTCTTTGGTGATTTTAAAGATGAAATAAGTTTATTTAATTGATAATCAGTATTTAATAAAAATTAAGTGTGTTTATTACATTTAATTAAAAAGAATCTTATATTTGTTTGAATCTCTGAAATGAAAATAGAATAGCATAACACTGAGAAATTAAAACGTTGAATAGACTTTAATTAACTATATGACCGGTTTGATTTCTTATGCTTAACTAAAAAAGATTCAGCCCAAATTTTAAAAAACAGATTATCAAAATCAAGCATTCACTTTCATGAAAAAATATGTTATAGGATTAGATTACGGGACCGATTCCGTTCGGGCAGTGCTCATCGATACTGAAAACGGAGCGGAACTGGCTTCCTCGGTAAGCTATTACCAACGCTGGAAAGAAGGCCGTTTCTGCAGTCCGGAAAAAAACAGGTTCCGGCAGCATCCTTCAGACCACATCGAAGGGCTGGAAAAAACCATTACCGAAGTGGTCCGTGAGAGCAGGGTACAGCCGGAAGAAATTGTCAGCATCTGTATTGATACCACCGGTTCATCACCCCTTCCCGTCAATCAGGAGGGAATAGCCCTTTCTTTAACCCCGGGCTTTGAAGAAAACCCGAATGCCATGATGGTGTTGTGGAAAGACCATACCTCCATCCGTGAAGCAGAAGAAATCAATACCCTCGCCAGAACCTGGGGTGGTGAAGATTACACCCGGTTTGAAGGGGGCATCTACTCCTCCGAATGGTTCTGGGCGAAGATCCTCCACATCAACCGGATGGATGAAGACGTGAAAAAGGCGGCCTACAGCTGGATGGAACACTGCGATTACATCACCTTCCTGCTGTCGGATCATAAAGATTTAAAAACCTTCAAAAGAAGCCGTTGCGCAGCCGGGCATAAAGCCATGTGGCATGAAAGCTGGGGCGGCCTGCCTTCCGGAGATTTCCTAAACCGGCTCGACCCGTCTTTGGGAGAATTGAGGGACCGGCTCTATGAAAAAACCTATACGTCTGACGAAATCGCCGGCCATCTTAATGAAGAGTGGGCGCAGCGGTTAGGCTTAACGGCTTCCACCGTCATTGCCGTTGGAACTTTTGATGCGCATTCCGGTGCGGTAGGCGCCAAAGTGGAGGAGAATACTCTGATCCGGATCATGGGAACTTCTACCTGCGACATCATGGTAGCCCCGAATGAGGTTATCGGCGACAAAACCGTAAAAGGCATCTGCGGCCAGGTAGACGGTTCCGTTATTCCGGGAATGGTCGGGCTTGAGGCGGGACAATCCGCTTTCGGAGACGTCCTGGCCTGGTTCCGCGACATTCTGATGTGGCCGGTGAACAACATGCTGGACCATTCCGAGATCATTTCACCGGAACAGAAAGCCCGGCTTAAAGAAGAATTTGAAAATAACCTGATTAAAAATCTAACTCAGGAAGCAGAAAAAATCCCGTCCGGTGAAGCCATTCCGGTAGCCTTGGACTGGGTGAACGGTAGAAGGACACCGGATGCCAGCCAGGAACTGAAGGCGGCCATCAGCCATCTTTCCCTGGGAACCAAAGCCCCGCATATCTTCAGAGCCCTGGTGAATGCCATCTGCTTCGGATCCAAGAAAATCGTCGATCGTTTCGGGGAAGAAGGCGTTCCTATCCACAAAGTGATCGGAATTGGCGGCGTTGCCAGAAAATCACCGTTTATCATGCAGACTCTGGCCAATGTGCTGGATATGCCGATCATCGTCGCTGCTTCAGACCAGGCTCCCGCATTGGGTGCTGCCATTTATGCAGCCGTTGCCGCTGGCGTTTATCCTGATGTTCAGGAAGCCAGCCGGAAAATGGGTTCCGGTTTCGAAGCGGAATACCATCCGCAGCCGGAACAGGTTGATAAGTATGCCCAACTGATGCAGCAGTACCAGCAGCTGGCCGATTTTACGGAAAGCGTAATTAAAAGCCCTGTTAAGGTTAAAAACCTTAACAGGGCTTGATCCCAAAAACAAACAACATGAAAAAATACAAAGAACTTCAGCGGGAATGCTACGAAGCCAACATGCAGCTTGATGCCTTGAAGCTTGTGGTCTACACCTTTGGCAACGTAAGTGCCGTCGACCGCGAGGAAGGCATTTTTGCCATCAAACCGAGCGGCGTGCCATATGCGGATCTGAGGCCGAAGGATATGGTAATCCTGGATTTTGATGCCAATGTCATTCAAGGCAAACTGAGACCGTCTTCCGATACCAAGACCCATGCGTACCTTTACAAAAACTGGGAAAACATCGGCGGGATTTCCCATACCCATGCTATCTATTCCGTTGCATGGGCACAGGCGCAGATGGACATCCCGATTTTCGGGACCACCCACGCGGATCACCTGACTTCCGATATTCCTTGTGCGCCTCCGATGCATGACAGCCTGATCGAAGGCAATTACGAATACAATACCGGAATCCAGATCCTCGACTGTTTCAGGGAGAAAAACCTCTCGCCTCAGGAAGTGGAAATGGTCCTGATCGGAAACCATGGCCCATTTACCTGGGGGAAAAATGCTGAAAAAGCGGTGTACAACAGCAAAGTGCTGGAAACCATCGCTGAAATGGCCTATCTTACCCGGCAGATCAATCCCAATGCACTCCGGTTAAAGGATTCTTTAATTAAAAAACATTACGAAAGGAAGCACGGCAAGGATGCTTATTACGGGCAATAATCTTGTAGCAGGTACAATGTAAAAACGTACAGTATACTTTTTACATTGTACACCAGTACATTTTACAATAAAATCAATTATCATTTATAAACTATGTTAACACCTCTCAATACGAAAGAAATCTGGTTCATCACCGGAAGCCAGCATTTATACGGCCCTGAAACTTTAGCCCAGGTTGCCGAACATTCAGCGAAAATTGTGGAAGCGTTCAATGCTTCTTCACAGATCCCTGTAAAAGTGGTTTTAAAGCCAACCGTAAAAACGACGGAAGAAATTTTTAAAACCCTGGTCGCCGCCAATCATACGGCCGATTGTATCGGGGTGGTGACCTGGATGCATACCTTTTCACCAGCCAAAATGTGGATCCGCGGACTGACAGCTTTGCAGAAACCTTTGCTGCACCTTCATACCCAGTTCAACCAGGACATTCCGTGGTCGACAATGGATATGGATTTTATGAACCTGAACCAGGCGGCGCATGGCGACCGTGAATTCGGGTTTATGGTAAGCCGCCTCCGTAAAAACAGAAAAGTCGTGGTGGGGCACTGGGCAGAAGAAAGAGTACAGAAACAGATCGGCGACTGGAGCCGCGTGGCTGCTGGCTGGGACGACTGGCAGGGCGCCAAATTCGCGCGTTTCGGGGATAACATGAGATACGTAGCCGTTACCGATGGCGATAAAGTGGAAGCGGAAACCAAATTCGGATTCTCCGTCAATACCTGGGGAATCGGGGATCTGGTAAGCGTGATCAACGGCATCGGGCAAGGCGAGGTAAAAACCCTGATCGAAGAGTATGAGGCCTCATACCGGATGGCAGAATCCCTGCTTTCTGGTGGTGCCAACAGAAAATCATTGGAAACGGCTGCCCGGATCGAACTCGGACTTGAAAAATTCCTGAAAGACGGAAACTTTAAAGGATTTTCCGATACCTTTGAAGACCTTCACGGAATGGAACAGCTTCCGGGAATCGCCGTACAGCGACTGATGGAAAAAGGATACGGTTTTGCCGGCGAAGGCGACTGGAAAACGGCAGCCCTGGTAAGGGCCATGAAAACCATGGGGCAGGGAATGGAAGGCGGAAATGCCTTCATGGAAGATTACACCTATCATTTAGACCCTTCGAACCCATCCATTTTAGGCTCCCACATGCTGGAAGTTGATCCGGTACTGGCCGCTGATAAGCCTTCATGTGAAATCCACCCATTGGGCATCGGAGGAAAGGCCGATCCGGTGAGACTGGTTTTCAATTCAAGAGGCAATACCGATTCTTTGGTGGCCGCACTGATGGATTTCGGAAACCATTTCAGGCTTCTGATCAACAAAACAAAATCTCTGGACATTACCGAAGCGCTTCCGAAGCTTCCGGTAGCAAGGGTACTCTGGAAACCGCTTCCTGACCTGTACACCGCTGCCGAAGCGTGGATCCTTGCCGGCGGCGCGCACCATACCTGCTACAGTGAAAACCTGACGGTGGATCAGCTGGAAGTGTTTGCGGAAATGGCAGGAATCGAATCACTGGTCATCGATGAAGACACGAAAATCCGTGAGTTTAAGAATACCCTTCGCTGGAATGAAATGTATTACCGTTAATTCTTCAAAAATATCATTAATTATGAAAAAAATAGGAGGCAGTTTATTCATTTTGTTGGCCGTTTTATGTATTTTCGGCTGCAATAAAAAGGAAAACAACAATAAAACGAACTCAGATACCATGGAAAATGTACAGGTTTCAGACTATGGAGTCACTGCAAAGGGGGATTCCATCAAAAAATATACGTTAACCAACAAAAACGGAATGAAGGTGGAGATCATCAACTACGGTGGGATCATCACTTCGCTTATGGCACCCGATAAAAATGGGAAATACCAGGATGTGGTATTGGGCTTTACAAAGCCTGAAGATTATTTCAACGGGAATCCGTACTATTTCGGCGCGCTGATCGGAAGATACGGAAACCGGATTGCCAATGCAAAATTCACCCTCGAAGGCAAAACGTATGATATCGACAAGAACGACGGACCGAACAGCCTCCACGGAGGAAAAGAAGGTTTCCATACCAAAATATGGACGGCAGAACCTGTAAAGGATGCCAAACTTCCGACGTTGAAACTGACTTATGTAAGTGCTGACGGTGAAGAAGGTTACCCAGGGAAATTAACAACTACGGTTCACTATACCCTTACTGACGATAATGCGCTGGAAATTTCTTACGAAGCAGAAACCGATAAAGCGACGGTCGTAAACCTGACGCAGCATTCATATTTCAACCTTTCAGGAAACTTTTCCAATCTGATTACGGATCACGAACTGCAGATCAATGCCGATAAGTTCTTACCGGTAAACAGCACCTTAATTCCTGTAGGGGAAGAAAAGAGCGTGAAAGGAACTCCCTTTGATTTCACGGCAGCAAAAGCCATAGGAAAAGATATTACTGCGCAGGACGAACAGCTGAAACTGGGTGGCGGTTACGATCACAACTGGATCCTGAACGGAAACGGAATGAGAACCATTGCCACCGTTTACCATCCGGCAAGCGGAAGGGTAATGGAAGTTATGACTGATCAGCCGGGCGTTCAGTTCTATTCCGGAAATTTCCTGGACGGAAAATTTGATACCAAAACCGGGGGGAAATACGAAAAAAGAAGCGGATTCTGCCTGGAAACCCAGCATTACCCGGATTCTCCGAACCAGCCGGCGTTCCCGACAACCGAACTGAAGCCGGGACAGAAATACCAGACCAAAACCATGTATAAATTCTCAGTTAAAAAATAAAGTATGGGACAACTAGCAACCATTGATATCATCATTTTCCTCATTTATTTTGTGGTGGTAGCCGGATATGGACTCTGGATCTATAAAAAGAAAAAATCCGAGTCTACCGGAAGTAAAGATTATTTCCTTGCCGAAGGGTCACTGACCTGGTGGGCAATCGGGGCCAGTCTGATCGCCTCCAACATTTCGGCTGAACAGTTTATCGGGATGAGTGGTGAAGGCTTTTTCGTGGGAGTGGCCGTTGCCGCCTACGAGTGGATTGCCGCCGTAGCATTAATTATCATCGCCGTATGGTTTATCCCGATCTACCTAAAAAACAAGATCTACACCATGCCGCAGTTCCTGGAAACCCGGTACAACAAATCGGTTTCCCTGATCATGGCGGTGTTCTGGCTGTTTTTGTATGTTATCGTGAACCTGACGTCCATCCTGTATCTCGGTGCATTGGCCATTGATACTTTACTGGGCGGCGAACATCTTCATATTATTATGATCGTCCTTTTGCTGATGGCTTTGCTGATCGGCCTGGGAGGAATGAAAGTGATCGGTTATACCGATGTGATCCAGGTAGCAGTGCTTATTATCGGTGGTTTTGCTACCGTGTATATGGCGTTGCAGATCGTTGACCAACGGATTAACGGTGTAGCGGTAGGAAATGCGTTTGCCGGATTCAATACGTTAATGAACGAAGCGCCGGGCCATTTTAAGCTGATGCTGGACAAGCCGACCACCACCACCACGACTTTGGGGATGCCTGAAAACCTGCAGGTACAGAAATATGTGGTGTTACCGGGACTGGCGATGTATTTTGCCGGACAGTGGATCGTAAACCTGAATTATTGGGGCTGTAACCAGTACATCACCCAGCGTGCTTTGGGGGCAGACCTTAAAACCGCGAGAACCGGGATTCTTTTTGCCGGATTCCTGAAACTGTTTATGCCAATCATCGTAATGCTTCCGGGAATCGCAGCCTATGTATTGTACACCAAAGGTCAGCTTCCGGGATTCAGCGGAGTGAAAGACGGAGCCTATTCTGCCATTCTTACCTTCCTGCCTTCGGGACTTAAAGGTCTGGCAGTAGCCGCATTAACGGCAGCCATCGTCGCTTCCCTGGCCGGAAAAGTAAACAGTATCTCCACGATTTTTACCCTGGACATCTATAAGAAATACCTGAAAGCGGATGCTACCGAAATCCAGATGGTAAGAACCGGAAGATGGGTGATTATCGGAGCTATGATGGTTGCGCTTGCCTTTACCTGGACCGACGTTCTGGGAATTGGTGGAGAAGGAGGGTTTACCTTCATCCAGAAATATACCGGATTTATCAGTCCGGGGGTTTTTGCCATGTTCTTACTGGGAATGTTCTGGAAAAGAACCACCGGAACTGCCGCTTTGGTAGGGGTCATCTTAGGTTTCGTATTGGCAATTTTCTTCAACAGCTTTGCCATCGGCATCTTTGGAAAAGAAACCTGGCTGTATACGGCATTCACCTATGAAAAACTGGAAAACGGCGTGGTACACACCATTACGGAAATCCCATTCCTTATCAATATGGGATGGTCTTTCTTCATTACCATCGTCGTGATGATCCTGATCAGCCTTGCCGGTCCGAAAGTTAACCCGAAAGCTTTTGCTATCGACAGCAAAATGTTCAAGGTAGATCCAAGAACAATGGTGCTGATTGTAGTTACTTTATTACTGCTTACTGCTATTTATGTAAGATTCTGGTAATTTCAAAATCAATAAAACAAAACAAAAACAGGATGCCGATGGTGTCCTGTTTTTTTGTCTAATTTTAAAGTCAATTCAAAGATCATGGAAAGTTTTGATACCCTGATACGCGAACATTTTGGGAGTCTCGGCCCTGAAGAAATGTTGATTATTCAAAATTATTTTACAGAAGAAGTTCTAAGGAAAAACGAAATGTTTACAGAATCCGGCCAGATCTGTACGAGGCTTAGCCTTGTGCAGTCCGGTATTTTGCGTGTATACGCACCGGCGGAAGATGGAAGGGAAATTACGCAGTGGCTTTCTACTAAAAATTTTTTCGTTACCGAATCAATGGGATTCTTTTTTAACCAGCAGAACCGGTGGACGATTCAGGCTTTTAGTGATGTAAGGCTGTTGACGATTACCAAATCCGATTATAAAAAACTTTGTACCGAATTCCCAAAATGGAACGAGATAGAAAAGCAATTTATCATTAAATGTTTTATGATGATGGAAGACCGGATTTTTTCTCACTTATCGATGACAGCAGAAGAACGGTACAATCAGTATTTTGAGCGAAATAAAGAATTATTTCATCAGGTTCCGCTGCAGTATATCGCTTCTGTTTTAGGAATGACACCGGAAACCTTCAGCAGGATAAGAAAACGGCAGTCCCAAAACTCTTGATATTTGTCAAGTAAAAGATTTCAGCATTATCAGACCTTTGTAATATTAATTTTGAATGATTAACACAATGAAAAATCTTTTGCAGCTCGAAGAATTAGGACAGTTTTTATTCGCTATTTTTCTTTTTACCCAATTATCCTATTCCTGGTGGCTTTTTCCGGCCTGTCTTCTGTTGCCGGATCTGTCAACGGCCGGTTATTTAATCAATCCTGAGGCAGGAGCATGGTCTTAGAAGCT
>NZ_BJYJ01000020.1 GCF_007991455.1 Chryseobacterium hagamense
CTTATTGCAACGACTTCACAAACCAATGTGTCTTGTAATGGCGGATCTACGGGAACTGCAACCATTACAGTATCCGGCGGAACCGCACCTTATGCTTATTCTTGGTCTCCGGCAGGAGGTACCGCAGCCACAGCATCAGGCCTTTCTGCAGGAACGTATACGGTAAACGTTACCGATGCTAAAGGATGTACTTTATCAAGAACATTTACCATTACCCAGTCGGCCCCTGTAGCAGCTCCTACCGGAGCGGCATCACAAAACTTTGCTCCGGGAAGCACACTGAGTGCATTGGTGGTAACAGGTCAGAATATCAAATGGTATGCATCGGCTTCAGATGCACAGAACCATATAAACAGCCTGCCGCTGACTACAGCTTTGGTAAACAATACCACGTATTATGCGACGCAGACCTCAGGAACCTGTGAATCGACTGCTTATCTTGCTGTATTGGCCATCAACAGTACGCTTGGGGTAACAGATAATACAAAACCGAAGTCACAGCTTCAGATTTATCCTAATCCTGTAAGAGACTTATTGAATTTCAGTGGTACGGAAACCATTACCAAAGCCGTAATTATTGCAGCCGACGGAAGATTGGTAACCGAGAAGAAACTGAAGTCCGGAGAAAGAAGTATCGATGTTCAGGTATTACCTCAGGGAATGTATCTGATCCAGGTATTTACAGAAAACGGTATGCAGACCTTCAAATTCATTAAGAAATAATTTTCATGTTTTCTTAGATCATTTTACAGAATGATGATCACAAAGGGGGCTGCCTATTTTAGGCAGCCCTTTTTATATTGTGTAGATCATGAAATTAAAATTGATCCTGTAAAGGCAAAATAATTTTAAGACCGGAGCTGAAGAATAACGATTTTAGTAAATTTAACGTGAATTCGATTATATTCAATCTGTATTCAGCCTTCTGTTCAATTACAAAATAAAAATCAGGCTTTTAGTCAGAATTTTAAATAGAATTCTCTTTGATAGAATGAAAAAAAGATTATTTGGGGCATCGGGATCTTTAATCCTCTTTTTAGCAGGAGAAACTTCCGGCATCCGGCTTTCCTCTTCCAGACTATCAATCCTGATTCTTCTTCGAGCTCACGTTAAATTTAAAATTTCAAAACCCAATGTCTGATGTTTACACGGTTGTACGTATAGGTAATATGCACCAGCCCTTTTTTATCCTTAAAGATTGTTGGGTAACTGAATTCTCCTTTCTGTTCATCTTCCAGCGATAGCAGGTCCTTCCAGTCGATGCCGTTATAAGAGTAGGACAGCCGGAGCTTCGTACGCCCTTCCCACCATTCCTTGCCGGGGAGTTCGGGATTATAGACGATGAGAAAAAAATCTTTATAGCTGATGGCATCTGTCCCGGAATTCGGGTTGGCCAGATGGGTAGCGGATAATTCAGACCAGCTTTTTCCACTGTCTTTCGACCATGAGGTGGCCACAACCCCTTCCTTGCTTCTGCAAAGTACCTGCAGACTGCCGTCCCTATGCATCAGGATACTGGGCTGGATTACATTGAATTTTGATGAAGGATCAATAGGGTAAGCATTCCAGGTCTGCTGATGATCTCTGCTGATTTCGACGTGAGCCGTCCAGCGGTTTTCGGTAAGCTCTCTGCTGGAAGGCGAAATAATATCGCCGCCGGGCAACTCGACCGGTTTATTTTTAATAGGCCCCAGGACAGAATCCGGGAGGCGTTTTGCCCGGTTCCAGGTTTTGCCGTTGTCTTCCGAAGTTTTCACCATGCCCCACCATTCGCGTGGATTCGGTCCGACTTTATAATACAGATAAACGGTTTTTTCATCTTTTGCCCTGAACAAAACCGGGTTCCAGCAGGGGTACCGCAGGGAGTCGTTGATCCGGCCATCTGCCCATACTTCGGGCTGGGTCCATTTCTTTCCTTCTGAGCGGATTCCCCAGATAACAACCTCAGGGCTTCCTTCGTGAGGACCTCCGAACCATCCTGCCAGCAATTGTCCGTTGGCTGCCTGTACGATGGTAGAGGCGTGGCATTGCTTGAAACAGGAACCTTCGGTAAACAGAAATTCGTTCTTTAAGATTTTCGGAGCAGGTATTGTATGGATATCCTGTTGTGCATAACAGGAAAACATGGCCAGTAGAAATAATAAAAAAGAATGTAATTTCATAGTTAGAGATAACCCTGCAAAAATAAAAATTCTTTGGTTGTAAAGTTAAAGTAATGTGAATTCGGTCGTATTTAACTTATATACAGTTGTTTAATTAATTAAAAAATAAAATTTACTGCTATTCAGTCATGATTTTAAATAAGAACGCTTTCAGATCGAATGATAAAGATTCAGTTTGATCATTAGAACCTTTGATTATACTTTTGACAAAAGTAACTTCCGGCATCCGGCATCCCTCTTCCAGCCTTACCATCACATTTCTACATTGAGCTCACGTTAAAGTATTATTAAAATTGATTTTTATGCCCGGGAAAATATTACATTCGTATAAACGATTCAATATGAAATTTTCAAAAATAATTTTAATAGCGGGGCTGCTGTTTTTCCAGTTGAATTCTGCTCAGGAAAAAGCGGATGTAATCCTTGGAAAAGCACTCACCGAAGCCAAATCAAAAAATAAAAATGTACTCCTTATGTTTCATGCATCGTGGTGCAAATGGTGCCATGTTATGGAAAATAATATGAACCTGCCGGAAACAAAACCTGTTTTCGATAAGAAATTGGTTACGGCATATGTAGATGTCCAGGAAATGGGAGACAAGAAAAAACTTGAGAATCCCGGTGGGGAAGATCTGATGAACAGGTATAAAGGCAAAGATGCAGGATTGCCGTTCTGGCTGATCCTTAATCCAAAAGGGGAAGTTCTGGCCGATTCCTTTAATGATAAAAACGAAAACCTCGGCTGTCCTTCAACCGCTGAAGAAGTGGACGTCTTTGCAGCTAAGCTGAAAAAGTCTTCAAAAATGAGTGATCATGAACTTCAGATTGTTAAAAAGGCATTTTTAAAATAGAAAAGAATCAGTCTTATAATTCAATAATGTGGGTTGAGAATCGATTGTATGAAAATCATTCTCCAGCAGAAGATCGAGAAAAATCATAAAAAGAGTCCGTTTCCACTAGTTGAGAGACGGACTCTTTTAATGTTGCTTCGGAGCGAGTGTTTCAATGTTCAGTTGCAGTAAGCAATTCTTGGATTTGTACTGCTGCTGCAGGGAAACTGATAATGATCTTGCGGATACCGGGGGGTGGGATTATCGGTAACTTCCAGGGGAGCCATGGTCTGGCCATTGTAGGAAGGCATAGTTACCTGAGCGGAAGAGCCGTTTCCCAAGGCCGTATTTTTGGCACCGGAGTTTCCGTTGAAACTGTAATCCATCATGGCGTCCAGCAGCCGGTATACGGCATAATAATCCAGCGCATCGAAAGCTTTCCGGGAGCTTGGCGTGGCGTGGTCCGTTACATAATTGTAGCCGTTGATGGTCGAGGATTTTACGTAAATAAAATCTTTTTCGCTGTCGGGAATATTAATGTGCTTATAAATGTCGATGGCCAGACGGTGATCATTTATCCCGTCTTCATCATAGACCTGGGAAATCATTTTGGTATTGGCCGGGAAATTCTGCAGCTGCTGTTCCGTAGTAAGCGGACTGTTCCAGTTGAAGGCATACCATGGCGCCATGGTAAAAAGAAAACGGGCTTCCTGACCCCAGCCTTTTTCGGTAAAGGCTTTGTATGCGAGATCAATTGATGCGCCTCCGCCGAATGAATGACCCATAAACCCGACTTTTTTCGTATCAATGATATTCGGATAGTCATTGGCTGCCTTTACAAATCCCTGCCAGAGGGTCTGGTAGCGGTGGTCTACACTGATATCAATCGTGCGGTAGGGGACAAATATCACTACAAAACCCTTTTTGGCAATAAAATGATACAGTCCCATATTATAGGTTTTGTCTTCTCCGCCGTAGGGATGCGAAAAAAAGATGGTAGGGCGCGGCGAAGTAATCCCCTGCGGATAAAAGACCGAAACCTGCGTTCCTGCATACAGGGGATTATCGAAATCGATTTCAGCCACTTCATAATTTCCGTCCGAACCATATCCCGATAGGGGTTTCTGGATAGGACCTTCCAGGCTGTTATCCGTTCTGAACGCTGATGACGGGAGTTCATCATCGGCATCTGTAGTTACGGAGCATGCTGAATTTGTAATAAACAAAAGCAGAAGCATGGGAAGAAGCATTTTTTTCATCTTTTTTTGTCTTTTAGGTTTTGAATTAACTGGTCTTTGAGTTCCTGATATCTTTTATACTGATCCGGATTTAAGATGTTACTGAGTGCGTTATCTTTTTCTTTCTGTATCGGCCTCAGTTTTTTAAATTTGTTTAGTTTTCCTTCGCTGCTTTTGAGAATAGACTCGTTTTTTTGTGCATAAAAAAGGTTGAGATTATAGGCCTGAGTGACCTGGGAGCCGTTCAGTCCCAGTTTGGTTTTCATCCACTCGGTCTGCATTTTTGCGCGCTGTTCGGGGGTGCTGTCCTGCAGGCTTTTCTGCTGTGCGGCTAATGGGGTAAACGATGCCCATATCCAGAAAGCTGCAGCTGCAAGTACCTGTCTTTGTGTCTTTAAAATCATCTCTTTAGCTTTTTTCTGAAACAAATGTATGGATAACCTTCTTTTGTTAAGAATAAAAAAGGGTGAGCCTTCCAAATTCTAGGGTGAAATCACCTATTGGTCCAGCCACTTTCTGAACATTGTCGCTTTTGCCTTGCTTACAAGAACCTTCTCATCCGGTAAGGGAGTCACGGTAACCAGCAGCCGGCCGTTAAAAAAATACTCCACGGTCTCCACCGCATTCCGGTTGATGATAAACTGGCGGTTGGCCCGGAAAAAAACAGCGGGATCCAGGTGCTGCTCCAGCTGTTCCAGGGTGAACCCGATAACATATTGTGATCCCTGTGCAGTATGGGCATATACGGTCTCATAGGCGGTATGGAACCAGTGGATCTTAGCAGCTTCTACCGGAATCAGTCTGCCGCAGTAATGGATGAGGAAGGACCTTTTATAGCTTTTAAAGGACGGCTGCAGCTGGAGGACTGCGGCGGAGGTCTGATGCTGACCGGCTTCAGTACCGGAAGTAAAAAGATCCTCATATTTTGTTAACGCACGGCGTATTTCTTCCCTGTCAAAAGGTTTTAAAATATAATCGATGCCGTTGTTCCGGAAAGCATCGATGGCATAATCGTTATAAGCGGTCACGAAAATAACCGGTTTTTTAAGCGGGATTCTACTGAAAATTTCAAATGACAATCCATCGGAAAGCCTGATGTCGGAAAAAATAAGATCATAGTCCTCTTCCGAGGCCGGAAACCAGTTCAGGGATTCTTTAACGCTGGCCAGTACTGTGATGAGCCGGACAGCAGGATTTATTTCCTTTATAATGTGTTCAAGGTTTCTTGCAGTGGCAGGTTCGTCTTCTATCAGGACAATGCAGAGGTTTCTTTTCATAACAGGGGCAGTTTTACAATGAAATGATCTTCTGTACGGTGGATGTCTATCTCCCGGGAAGCCTGTAACCTGAACCTTTCATCAAGATTGGCAAGCCCCGTTCCCGTACTTTCGGTAACATAGGCAGGTTGTAAATTGTTTTGAATAACAAGCAGGTCCCCTTCATTGAAAAGATTAATAATGAGAGGATTTGAAGCGGTTGCGGTATTATGCTTGACGGCATTTTCCACAAGAGGCTGAAGAGACAGATGAAGAATATGCTTCTGTAGAAGGCCTGGAGCGATATTGATCTGTATCATAAATGCATTTTCCAGCCGCATCGCTATCAGTTCGGTATAGGAACTCAAATGCTGAAGTTCTTTCTCCAGTGTAACCAAATCGTTCCCGGAATGTGCAAGGGAATACCGGAAAACTTTGGAAAGATGCATAATATAAGCCTGAGCGCGCTCCGGATCTTCCCTGATAATGGCCGAAATACTGCTTAGGGTATTAAAGAAAAAATGAGGATTGAGCTGCTCCTGAAGAAGGGTCAGCTGAGCTTTTACATAAGCGGTACGAAGCTGTTCGTTCACGAGATCTTTCCGCTTTCCTTCCCTGATCAGGAGGATAAGCCTGATCATAACCGCAACCATTACCGTACTGAGCAAAAAACGGATGAAATATCCCCTGACGATGGTGCCGGGCAGATGCACGGCCCCGAAAAGTGCCGAATGAATGATCGTTCCTAAAACAAGGGCAACGTTTATCAAAAGAAAATTACAGGCATAAAATGGTATCCACTGCCGGTTTTCCCGGTAGATGCTGAAGAATCTGTTCACGCTAAGATTCAGCCGAAACAATAAAAGGCAGAACAGCATATTGTATAAAAACTGGAAGCTGTATTCCCGGATATCGAAAGTCCAGTACTGCGCAATGATTCCTCCGCTTTTAAGCGCCAGCAATTTTGCCGAATTAACCACAAGCGTGATTAAAAAAGCACTGTATATGCAGATTTTGGTTTCATTTTTCATCATATCTGCAAATAACGTAAATATTTACGCTCATTCATTAAAATAAGGAAATGAAGCTGGAAAATAAAGCGATGAAATTGCAGGAAGAATGCTCAGGCTTTACATATCAGATCAGATGGATGCAGCTGAGATCAAAAAAATGCCGGGCGAAATCCTGTTTCTGCCCGGCATTTTTTATTTTCCGAAGAATATTTTGTCCTGTTTCTGCTGATCGTTGTAGATTATCTGAAAACTAACGGGCATATACCGGTACAGGAGCTTCCATTGGGCAATTTTGGCCCGCTTTTTAAAGCTTTCGAAAGACCTGACGAAAAGATTTTCAATCATGTCCTTTACATAGGAATCCCCGCTTTTGTAAATCATCTCCATCAGCATGATATGATGGGCAATAATATTTACCTTAGCTTCCTGAAGAAGGTTTCTCAGATAATTGATGGTAGACTGGATAATTCCTGCGAAGTTATCCTGAGCGGATAACTGGATGATTTCACTGCGAAGCGGTGCATAGAAAAATTTTAAATATTCAGTGGCCGTTTTCTGATTGATCGTCTGCACAGATGCATTCATCATAATTAAAATTTTTTTTAAAGTATCTCTACTGTGGCGAAAACTGTACCAAAGTGTTCAGAAAACCGTTTAAAAACAGAAAATTAATCATAAATTTTTATACCGTACTTTTATAATGATTTCCGGAGGTTTAAGGTACATTTATTCTCAATCAGTTTTCTTTCATTCTTTAAAACCATTTGCGCCAGCTTTTTTCCCATTTCCGAAAAATCGGTGGATAAAGTGGTAATCCCGTTCTGCACTACTTTTTTCAGAGGGGTTTCATTATAAGAAATAATGCCGATGTCTTCCCCGATCACCAGATGATGATGGTTGCATTTTTCAATGGTTTCCACCAACTGACGGTCATTGGGGATAAGAAATACCTGCCCTTTTCGGAGTTTGAAATTTTTAAGATCAGGAATTACCGAATAGTTTTTACCGTGCTCCCTGCAGAATTTTTCAAAACCGGTAACCATGTCATAAGGCTCTTTATGACCGGGAAAGATCAGGATGTACCGGTTGTATTTTTGAAGAAGATCCAGCACAGACTCCATTGCCGTGTAGATGTTTTCCACAAAATTCTGGTAGATGCCGGAATAGATTTTAAGCGAATTCCTCATCTGGTCGATGATATACACGTCATTTTTAGGCAGTCTCGCGATACTGGATTCCACGCCTTCAACGTTTGCCGCCAGGATAATATATTTTGAATAGTTACCCATATTATCTGAGATCAGTTTCGAAAACATGGCCGGATCAAAATGATGAAAGAACGTATCCACCTGAACTTTTCCCGCAAGACCCTTCAGGAAAGAATTCAGAAGATCTTCCTTAAAAATATTCAGTTCGTCGAAAAGAAGAAAATACCGTTCGTCAAAATTAAAATCTTCCGTCCGTACATAATATCCTTTGGCTCTGATGGATTTTACCACTCCCTTCTTTTTAAGCTTTTCATAAGCCAGAAGAACCGTATCCCTTGATATTTTATGTTCGATACAGATCTTGTTTACCGACGGGAGCTTATCATTCCGCAGCAATTTCTTTTCCTTAATGGCTTTCTCAATGCTGGACATAATTTGCTGATAAAAAGCAATGGAGTTTTCTTTATCAATATGGATGAATTTCATAACAAATCTGGTAGTAAAACTGTAAAAACTGGTGGGTATTGGTTTGCAATGTACTGCAAACTTTATATATTTCAAAAACCGTTAACAAATAATTAACATATCTGTCTAATTTACTTAAAAACTGAAACTTACGTCATTTTATTTAAATAATTAAGAGGCTTAATTTTAATAATTTTTAAATAAAGGCACAAAAAGGGAAAATGTTGACAGCTTTTTTAGTGATTTTTTAACAGGATAATAAGGAGTCGTAAGAATTGAATAATTAATGATAATACGATGCTGATGAATGCTGAATCAATAAAGCTGAACCGGTAACTCCGTTTAGAATAGATAGGGAACAGGATAATAATTAAATAAAGAAAATGCAAAGTAAACTGGTTAATTCCACTTGTCAGGCCTTCCGGGAAAGATTCGGAGAAGATCCGGAGCATATTTTCATGTCTCCGGGAAGAATCAATATTATTGGGGAACACGTAGATTATAATGATGGATTTGTACTTCCGGCAGCCATTGATAAATATGTATGCTTTGCAGTGAAATTATCAGATTCGGAGTCGGGGGAATTTTATGCTGCTGATCTTGGCCGGTACTTTATCGTAAATGTTAATGATGACCTGAAACCTGTACCGCAGAAGTGGGTCAATTATATGCTCGGGGTTATTGATGAAATAAAAAAACAGGGAAAAGGGATTGGCGGATTTAAAATGGCCGTCAGCAGTGACATCCCTATGGGAGCGGGGCTTTCTTCTTCTGCAGCGCTGGAATGCGGATTTGCCTTTGCTTTAGACTCAATTTTTCAGCTAGGGATAAAAAAAGAGAAGCTTGCGCTTATCGGGCAGGCTTCCGAACATCATTTTGCAGGCGTAAAATGCGGAATTATGGATCAGTTTGCCTCCGTATTCGGAAAAGACAGAAAAGTGATCAAGCTCGACTGTTCCACACTGGATTATTCTTATTACGATGCCCGGATGGATGACCATTGTTTTATCCTCTTCGACAGCCGTGTCAAGCACAGCCATCTGACTTCCGGCTATAACGACCGCAGAAATGAAGTAGACCGCGGGATTGAAATCATAAAGGCTGGTTTTCCGGAAGTAAAAGGTTTCAGGGAGGTTACCCATGAGATGCTGGAACATCTGAGAACAGATCTCGGAGAACTCATTTTCAGGAGATGCCGCTATATCATAGAAGAAATAAGCAGGGTAGAAGCCGCTGCTGTTGCTTTGCAGGATCAGGATTTCAAAAGGTTGGGCACATTGCTTAACGAAACCCACAGAGGACTCTCCCAGGACTATGAAGTAAGCTGTACGGAACTGGACTTCCTGGTGGAAGCAACCCTGAAAGAAAAAGGGGTCTGCGGGGCAAGAATGATGGGCGGAGGTTTCGGAGGCTGCTCCATTAACCTTGTGGAAAGATCCAAAGCAGATAACGTTATCGCATCGGTACGGGAAAAATATAAAGAAACATTCGGAATCGATATGAAAGTTTACCAGGTGAATATTTCAGAAGGTACTCACGCCTATGATGAAAAGCAGAAAACGGCATTTGACCGTGCCGAACATCCGCACCGCCGCTACAATCCGCTTCTGGATGAGTGGGTGCTCGTATCTCCCCAGAGGGCCAGACGTCCCTGGCAGGGACAGCAGGAAACCACTGCCGAAGAAATCCGTCCCGAGCATGACGATACCTGTTATCTGTGTCCGGGGAATACGAGAATGAATGGTGACGTCAATCCCGATTATAAAGGAGCATTTGTTTTTAAAAATGATTTTCCGGCTTTACTGAGTGAAGAAGTAGCTTATGAAAATGATGATCAGGAGGATCTGTTCAGGATACAGCCTGAAAGAGGAATCAACAGGGTGATCTGCTTTTCGGATAACCACAGCCTGACGCTGCCGGAAATGGAAACGGAAGATATTGAAAAGGTGATTGCGGTATGGCAGGAAGAATATAAAACGCTTGGTGCTGCGGAATACATCAATCATGTACAGATTTTTGAGAATAAAGGCAGTGTGATGGGATGCAGCAATCCGCATCCGCACGGGCAGGTCTGGGCACAGTCTTCCATTCCGACCCAGGTCCTGAGGACCCAGCAGAATCTGAAAAAGTATTATGATCAGCACACCAGCACCCTTCTGGAAGATTACCTGTTAAAAGAAATTGAAAAAAAGGAAAGAATTATTCTGGAAAACGATTTTTTTGTGGCATTGGTTCCCTTCTGGGCCGTATGGCCTTACGAAACCATGATCATCAGCAAAAGAAGCATCGGCAGCATCCCGGAATTTTCGGAAGAAGAGAAGAAATCATTCGCGGCAATCCTGAAAGACCTGACCATCCGGTATGATAATCTTTTTGAAACCTCATTTCCGTATTCTGCAGGCATCCACCAGGCACCCACCGATGGAGAAGCGCACCCGGAGTGGCATTTCCACATGCACTTTTATCCACCGCTGCTCCGTTCGGCAAGCGTGAAGAAATTTATGGTGGGCTATGAAATGCTGGCCGAAGCCCAAAGGGATATCACCCCTGAACAGAGTGCCGAAATACTGAGGAACCTGCCTTCTGTTCATTACAAAACCAGCAATGCCCGGCACCGGTATCCGGCACTGGATGAAGACCCTAAATAATCCGGACTTGTTAAAATAAAACTAAATAGAATCAAAAAAACTGAGTATGAACAAAATTTTACCCAAAAGAAATAAGGTTCCTATCGGGATGCCTTTCTCCGGAAAAACCTGTGTTGCAGTATTTTTCCTGATGTTTGAAATGATCAGTGCCCAAAAGACAGGAACTGTAAAACCGGCCAATGACTCCACAAAAACCAAAGTCCTGGATGAGGTGGTCGTGGTAGGATACGGTACCCAGAAAAGAAAAGATATCACGGGATCCGTAGCTTCCATCCCGAAAGACCGTCTGCAGAATCTGCCGATTACCAATTTTACCCAGGCTTTGCAGGGGAGTACCGCCGGGGTAACTGTTACTACAAGGTCTTCGGTTCCTGGGAGTACTGGGGGTATCAGAATCCGTGGCATTAATTCTATAAGGGCGGATAGTACTCCTTTAATCGTAATGGATGGAGCTATTTTTTACGGTTCTTTTAATGACATTAATACCAGAGATATAGAATCGATTGAAATACTTAAAGATGCTTCCGCTACGGCAATTTATGGAACAAAGGGAACCAATGGGGTTATTTTGATAAGTACCAAAAGAGGAAAGACCGGATTACCATCCATCAGCTACAGTGTATCCAGTTCAGTGGATGATATTTCCCACAAGCTGCTTCCATTAGGGCCCGAAGCCTACGTACAAAAATATGCAGATTATATGCATGCGCGTGGTCTTACCCAAACTACTATATTACCCAATCAAAGCGAGATTGAAAACTATAATAAAGGAATTACCACAGATTGGTTAAAAGAAGTGACACAGCCGGGTAGTACCAATGAGCATAATGTAAGTGTCTACGGAGGGACGGAAAATGTAAAATATTATGTGTCAGGAAACTATACCGACCAGAAAGGGGTTGTGAAGGGCTATCAATACCATCGCTTTAATTTCAGAACCAATCTGGATATAAATGTCACCAAATGGCTGAAAACCGGGGTGAGTTTCTTTTATGTCAACAACAACTATAGTGGCGGAAGAGCCAATCTTCTCTATGCAACAGCAATGAGTCCGTATTCCGTACCCTATAAAGCGAATGGAGAATACAATATATTTCCGATGGACCCTGAGTTGCTATATACCAATCCTCTGCTTGGTCTTGCCACCGACCGTATGTCTGTCGCCAAAAATCTATCGGGAAATGCCTATATGGAAATCAAACCTGGAATTAAGGGGCTCAGCTACAAGATTATAGCTTCATATGCACTTAATACCAATGCCTACGGCAGCTATACCGGACGCAAAGCTAATGACAATGTAGGAAATGCTTACAAAAGCAATAATGAATATAATGACTGGAATTTAGAAAATATCCTGACCTATAATCGTGATTTTGAAAAACACCATCTGGATGCAACTCTGATGTATGGAGTATATGAAAAAAAGAGTGAAAGTACCTGGGCATCCGGCGTAGGATTCTTTACTGATGATTTTTCTTATAACAATATAGGGGCTGCCACTACCAAAAATGCAGGTTCAGGTGCCTCTCGGTCATCTCAGATTTCTCAGTTGGGAAGGGTTAATTATTCTTATGACAGCCGGTATTCATTAAGTTTAACTGCCCGTAGGGATGGAGCTTCGGTGTTTGGAAAAAATACAAGTAAATTTTCAGTATTCCCGGCAATGGCAGTGGGATGGAATATCAATAATGAAAGCTTCTTGAAAAAGTCGACTTGGATCGATCAAATTAAACTCAGATTCTCTCTCGGAGAAACCGGAAATCCGGGGATTGATCCTTATCAGACGTTAACACTTTTAGGAACTTCCCTTTATCCTTTCAGCGGTAATATTGTTACGGGTACTTACCTGGGAGGAATCGGAAATCCGGACCTCAAATGGGAAACTACCAGAACAACGAACATCGGGCTTGACTTTGGTTTTTTCAACCGAAGAATCAATGGTACGGTAGAAGTTTACAAAACTCATACCCGGGATCTGCTCTTGTCCAGAAAAATTCCTGACATTACGGGAACCTCAAGTGTATTGGATAATATAGGAGAATTGGAGAACAAAGGATTGGATATTACGCTGAATACGGTAAATATTAAAACAGAAAATTTCAAGTGGGAAACCGGTTTTGTTTTTTCTACATTCAGAAATAAGATCACGCAATTATACGGAGACGGCAAAGATGATATCGCCAATGGATGGTTCATCGGCAGGTCTTTAGGAACTGTTTACAATTTTGACATGGTGGGCGTATGGCAGGAAGGTGAAGATTCTTCTAAATGGGATCCTACGGCAAAGCCGGGAGATTTGAAATTCAGAGATGTTAATGGTGACGGAAAAATCACAAACGAGGACCTGACATTCACCGGGAAAACGCTGCCGGACTGGACAGGCAGTATCTCCAATACTTTTACCTATAAAAATATTTCTTTAAGCATATTCATTGATACGGTTCAGGGACTTCTTAGAGGAAATAACGACATCAGCTACGGAGACGAGATCGGTAGAAGAAACATTCCGCAGCAAGTAGGCTATTGGACCCCGGAAAACAAAAGCAATGACTTTCCATCCCTTACTTATACCAATACCAGAGGATATTGGTTTACACAAGACGCGAGCTATGTAAGACTTAGAGATATCAGATTGACATATACTTTTCCTGCTTCTCTGTTGAAAAATACAAAAATTCAGAATATGTCGCTTTATGTGGCAGGGAGAAATCTTTATACCTGGACCAAGTGGATCGGGTGGGATCCTGAAAGTAATCAGGCTTCTAGAGGCTCCGGAGATTTTAATAACAACTACCCTTTATCCCGTAATTTTGCTATAGGCTTAAACATCACATTATAAACCCATAATTATGAAAAAGATAATAAAATCAATATTCATTTTGCTGCTGCCGTTTTCAGTAGTAACCTCTTGTAAAGATTCTTTTTTGGATGAGAATCCGCCATCTAATATTAGTGCAGAGAAGATGGACAATAAGCTTACACTACAGGCAGGGCTTATTGGGTTGTATCAGAATCTGAGTACTTATTATACCCAGAGTGGAGCTCAGGGCTGGGTTTCTGTTTGGCAGGTAGGTACCGACATTGTATGGCCACAAGAAATACAGGGTATAGAAGTTCCTTATTATAACTATTCTTTACTTACTTCCAGGGACGGAGCTGCGGCAAGTCTTTGGGCTTCTAATTACAACATTATCAGAAATGCCAATGCAATCATTTATAATATTGAAAATACTCCTATTTCTGATATGACTGAAACAGAGAAAAAGGCATTTTCAGCAGAAGCAAAATTCTTTAGAGCCTATGCCTATAACAGCCTGGCAACATTTTTTGGGCCTGTTCCACTAATAACGGAGCCTATCAGAACTCCCAGATATGATTTTGTAAGAACTCCTCTTGATCAGGTAAATAATCTGATAAAAAGCGACTTACTGTATGGGGTAACCAACTTACGTGATGTTGATGGAAAGATTGATGCTCAATCCGTTCCTGAACAGCGTATTACAAAAGATGTAGCCAGACAGCTCCTGGCAAAAGTGTACCTGAGAACCAATGAGCCCGCATTGGCAGAGGCCCAGTGTAATGCCATTATCAACAGTGGAAAATATACCCTGATCAATGCGAGATATGGGATAAAGGCCGGCAGTCCGGGAGATTACTTTTCCGATATGTTCTTCAAAGGTAACCAGCGCCGGTCCCAGGGAAATAAAGAAGCCATCTGGGTTATGGAAAATGAAAATCCGAGTATTATCGTCAATGGAAGCAGCGGCAGCCCTCAGCAAAGACGCGTCTGGGGTGGCGGCTATCATAATATTAATGGAATGGTCCCGACAGATTCACTCGGGGGAAGAGGTCTTTCAAGGCTCCGTCTCAACAACTGGGTGTTGTACAAATTGTATCCGCAGGGCGATATGAGAAATTCCAAATACAATATCCACAGGCAGCATTATTTTAACAATCCTGCTTCCAATTACAGCACCATCAAAGGCCTTAAAGTTCCTTATGGACAGGATGCACAGTTTACGCTGGTGAATGGAAGTAAGGTGAATATTGCCAAAGCAGATACCCTGGCAAAGCTCAATCCATATACGCTGAAATGGGGGCAGTTTGATCCGAATGACGTATTTGGTTTCGGAATGTGGAAGGATTTCATTCTGATGCGGTTAGGCGAAACCTATCTTTTAAGAGCTGAAGCCCAGGTAAAACAGGGAAATACGGCCGGAGCGGCAGCCTCCATCAACGTACTGCGAACCCGCGCGCAGGCTCCGCAGGTCAGCGCTTCCCAGATGACACTGGATTTCGTGCTCGATGAAAGAGTGAGAGAACTGCTTGCCGAAGAAAACCGGAGAGAGGAACTGGTAAGAACAAAAACTCTAGTGCAGAGAGCAGCCACCCGTAATAGCGACGGTCCTGCTCAGAGACAAATTGTAGGCTTGACGGCGAATAATCTTCTGTTGCCTATTCCTTTCAATGAAATACAGCTGAATAAAGATGCCGTTCTTGAGCAGAACCCCGGATATTGATAGCAACAGAAGCTAAAAACACATTAATTTTCTTTTTATATAGTTTGATTTTAAGTAATGCTCTGCAAAGGGCATTACTTTTCCTACGAAATGGATCTGCAGTAAAAAAGTTCGGTGGAATTCAGATGAATGTTGAAGAAATTATAATAAATTGATCCTTAAGATTGATATTGGAAAAAAAACTTTACAAGGTAACAGCTTTATGAAAAATAATAAAAAGATATTCTTTCTCCTTTTCATGATCAGTATATGGTCCTGGCTTCATGCTCAGGAGATCCATCCGGGAGAAATATGGAAAGATACCCGGGGAAATCCGATCAATGCCCACGGCGGCGGAATCCTTTTTCATAACAATACCTACTATTGGTACGGGGAACACAAAGATAAAACCAATGATGCCAGGGTAGGGGTAACCTGCTATTCTTCTAAAGACCTGTATACCAGGAAATATGAAGGGGTTGCCCTTGCCGTAAGCAGTGATCCGGAATCGGAAATTGTTTCCGGATGCATCATCGAAAGACCGAAAGTCATTTACAACAAAAAAAATAAAGAATATGTGATGTGGTTTCATCTGGAGCTGAAAGACCAGGGGTACAAGGCTGCGAAAACCGCTGTAGCGGTAAGCAAAACACCGCAGGGACCTTTCGTCTATATAAAATCTCATAATCCCAACGCCGGACAATGGCCGTTAGGATTCAGAGAAGAATGGAAGCATAAAAAGATCATTGAAAAAGACCTGAAAGGCTGGACCCCGGAATGGGAAAAGGAAGTACAGGAAGGACTTTACATCCGCAGAGACTTTAAAAACGGGCAGATGGCCAGGGACATGACGCTGTTTGTAGATGATAACGGCAAAGCCTACCACATCCACTCATCCGAAGAAAATATGACCCTGCACATTTCGGAACTGACTGATGATTACAAAAGCTTCACCGGAAAATATGCCCTGATCGCAGCGGGTGGCCAGAACGAAGCACCGGCACTATTCAAAAAAGACGGAATCTACTACCTCATCACTTCCGGATGTACCGGATGGGATCCCAATGCAGCAAGATCTTTCCGGGCAAAATCAATCTGGGGGCCATGGGAATCCCTTGGAAATCCTGCCGTAGGTAAAGATGCCGAAACTACTTTTCATTCGCAGAGTACCTATGTCCTTCCTGTAAAAGGTAAAAAAGATGCTTTCATTTTCATGGCAGACCGCTGGCGTCCTAAAAATCCGGTGGACGGCAGATACATCTGGCTTCCGGTTGAATTTGAAAACGGCAGGCCGGTTATCCGGTGGAAAGACCATTGGTCACTGAAAGATTTCAAATAAAATATACAATTCCCTCCCAAAACTTTGTCATGAATAAAAACCCTCTGAAACCGATCGCTTTTTGTGCAATACTTGTACCGCTGTTCTTCAATGCACAGCAAAAAAAGACTGCAGGCACCGTGAATGTCAGCGTCACCAATGACCTCAGCTTTAAACGGAAAGAAGTTGTCAGCATTCCTGCATCCGGACTCAAGCATTTTTCCCAGCCATCGCTCAGGATCAAAAATAAAGAAACAGGTGAAATCATGAGAACCCAGTGGATGGATTACGATAAAAACGGGAAAGCGGATGAATTTCTCTTTCAGGCGGAAGTACCGGCAAAAAGCACAACCCGGTATGTCCTTTTTGCCGATGCAGCGACAAAAGAACCTCAAAGCCAAAAAATTGCCTACTCCCGGTTTGTTCCGGAACGGAGCGATGATTATACCTGGGAAAATGATAAGGTGGCTTTCCGGACCTATGGACCGAAAGGGCAGAAAGAAGCGCTGGAAGGGGTGAACGGGAGCACCATTTCCAGCGGGGTTGATCTCTGGTTCAAAAGAACGGAAAAATCCATTATCAATGAATGGTATGCCGGCCATGTAAAAACGCCGTTCTATTACCATACCGATCATGGCGAGGGCTATGATGCCTATCATGTGGGAAACAGCCGGGGAACCGGAGGAACCGGGATCTGGAAAAATGACAGCCTTTACATCTCTCAGAATTATGTAAAATACAACACTATAGCAGCCGGACCGCTGCGAACGGTTTTTGAATTAAGTTATGCTCCGTACGGTCCGTATAAAACTTCAGAGGTTAAAAGAATCACTCTGGATTTGGGATCTAATTTTTCAAGATTCGACATCCGCCTGAAATCTGAAAAACCGCTGAAAAACTATACGGTTGGCGTTACGATGCATGATAAAAAAGGGGAATATAAAATCAATGAAAAAGCCGGATGGATCAGCTACTGGGAAAAAATCGACGGAACCGATACGGGAAGCGGAGTGGTAATGGACCCTGCGGATGTTTCTTCCGCTTTTGCCAATATTTCAGAAGTTAAAGATCAGAGCAATGTGCTCCTGGTTACCAATGCGAAAAATCAAATCAGTTATTATGCAGGTTTTGCCTGGGAGAAAAGCGGCCAGATCAGTAACATTCAGGATTGGGAACAGATGCTGAACCGGCAGGCGGAAAAAATAAAACATCCGCTGAAAGTAAAATTTGAATAAATAAAAAGTACCAACCTGCGATCTGAACATCCTTTAAGACAAACAAATGAAACAGTTACCTATCCGAAACATCAGGATCTTTACCCTAAGCGTGCTTTTGCTGAGCATCATTTCCTGCAAAACAAAATCTTCCGCATCGGCCGGTCAGCAATGGGCGGCTTCCGCCTTGGAGACTGCCGGACAGCAGTACCGGTTTCTGGCTAAGGAAACCCCTCCCGACCGTTTCCCTAAAACATTTGAAAAAGGCAAACTGATAACCAGCAGTTCAGACTGGTGGTGCAGCGGGTTTTATCCGGGAACCCTGCTTTACCTGTATAAAGCTTCCGGTGATCCGTTCTTTCTTAAAGAAGCGGAAAAAAAGCTGACGGTCCTGGAAAAAGAGAAAAACAATAAGACGACGCACGATCTTGGTTTCATGATGTTTTGCAGCTTTGGAAATGCTTATAAAATCACCAGTCTGCCTCAATACCAAGAAGTGATCAACACTTCTTCGCATTCCTTGATTTCGAGATTCAATCCGGTTACCGGAACCATCCGGTCATGGGATGCTGCACCCTGGAACAGCCAGTGGAAATATCCGGTCATCATCGATAACATGATGAACCTGGAGATGCTGCTCTGGGCGGCAGACCATTTCAGGAACCCGGAATTCAAAGCCGTAGCGCTTAAGCATGCTGAAACGACGCTTAAAAACCATTTCCGCCCGGATTTCAGCAGCTACCATGTGGTTTCGTATGATCCTGAAACCGGAAAAGTAGAGAAGAAAAATACCGATCAGGGCTATGCGGACGGATCGGCCTGGGCAAGAGGACAATCATGGGGACTGTACGGATACACCGTCATGTATCGGTTTACCAAAAAACCGGAATTCCTGAAACAGGCGCAGGGTATTGCCGACTTCATTCTCAATCACCCCAACCTTCCGGCAGATAAAATTCCGTACTGGGATTTCAATGACCCTTCAGTTCCCAATGCTAAAAGGGACGCCTCAGCAGGCGCTGTAATTGCATCCGCTTTGCTTGAACTGAAAACCTATGTTCCCAAATTGAAATCCAGAACCTACGCACAGGCTGCGGAAACCATGCTGAAGACCCTTTCCTCTCCGGAATACCTTGCCCGGAACGGTGAAAACGGAGGCTTTATCCTCAGACACAGTGTAGGAAACATGCCGGATAAAACCGAAGTCGACGTTCCATTGTCTTACGCCGACTATTATTACGTAGAAGCATTATTAAGATACCTTGGAAAATCTTCATACTAAATGAATAAAAGAAATTACTGCAGCCTGCTAACGGCCATCCTGTTGATAGGTACCTCATGTTCACCGGCATTCAACCGTCCTGAAAACAGGATTTCCGAATCTCAGGTGGGGGAAGGCTGGGCAAGGAACTCCGTCAACACCGTCGTGTTCCGGAAAAATGCCCTGGTAACCGATCATGGCAATCAGTATATTGCATATTATGATCCGCAGGGAAAAGTGGTGGTGGGGAAAAGGAATCTCCGTTCCCGGAAATGGGAAACCAGGAAGACGCCTTATTCAGGACATGTCCAGGATGCTCACAATGCGATCAGCATTATGACCGATGCAAACGGTTACCTGCATATGGCATGGGATCACCATGATACGCCTTTAAAGTATGCCCGGAGCAAAACGCCCGGTTCCCTGGACTTTACTGAACTCCTGCCTATGACCGGAAAAAACGAAAATAAGATTTCCTACCCTGAATTTTACAGGTTTCCCGATGGGAATCTGATTTTCTTCTACCGGGACGGAAGCTCAGGAAACGGAAATCTTGTCCTCAATAAATATGACGTTAAAACAAAAAACTGGACGCGTATGCAGGATCACCTGATCGACGGAGAAGGAAAGCGAAATGCCTATGTCCAGGCCTGTATCGACCGGCAGGGAACCATCCATCTGTCCTGGGTATGGAGGGAATCGCCGGATGTAGCATCCAATCACGATTTATCATACGCCTGCTCCCGGGACGGCGGGAAAACCTGGCAGAAATCCACAGGGGAAAAGTATAAGCTGCCCATTACCATACGAACTGCGGAGCGCATCGTTCCCATTCCGCAGAACAGTGAACTGATTAACCAGACCTCTATGACCACCGATGCTCAGGGAAATCCGTTTATCGTCAGCTACTGGCGGGAAGCAGGGCATCCTGTTCCTCAATACCAATTGGTTTATAAAGCAGGGACCAACTGGAAAGTCAATGATTTGGCATTCAGGACACAGCCTTTCAGTCTGAGTGGCGGCGGAACGAAAACCATTCCTATTTCACGGCCTCAGGTAGTGGTTTCTGACGCCGGAACAATATACGTCGTCTTCAGGGATGCCGAACGTGACAGCCGGATTTCCGTAGCTGAGAACCGATTGCCTTTTACAAAGAAATGGATAGTGAGAGACCTTTCAGAGGAAAATGTCGGGTCATGGGAACCGAATTTCGATACCGAACTGTGGCGGAAAAAGCAGAGGCTGAGCTTATTTGTGCAGAAAACCATGCAGATAGACGGCGAGGGATTGTCTGAGGAAAAGGCTGCTCCTGTGAAAGTGCTGGACTGGAATCCCGATGAAAAATAATTGGATTTAAATAAAATAAAATGAAGACCATACATTACTTATTTTCACTGTTTTTTTTCAGCCTGATGGCCGGAAACTTTCGGGCCCAGCCGGTAAAGAATGCCGTTCCGGAAGTTTTCCGTATAAATCAGCCGGACTATAAGAAAAGTCCGTACACCGGGATGACCCGTGAACATTGGAAAGACGCCGCCAAATATATGCTTCAGGGGGCATTCAGCTATGTGCATACCCTTGATGATCCAATGGTATTTCCCAAACAGCCGGGCAAAAGTTATCCGAGAGACCCGAAACAGCTGCCTACCGAAAAGCTGGAAGGCCTCAGCAGGACGCTCTTTATTGCATCAGCACTGCTACGGGAAGATCCGGATCTGGAAATCAACGGGATAAAACTTGCCGAATATTACCGCCATCAGGTCCTGAATCTGATTGACCCGAAAAGTCCTTCCTATATTCCTCTGAAAGATCCCAAAAGCGGTCCCAGCCAGATTCTGGTCGAATTCGGGGCATTATCTATTTCATTGTTCGCAGCCCCGGATGTATTATGGAAACCCCTCACCCGGGAACAGAAAGACAAACTGGCCGCAACGATGCTCAGCTATGGTGATGGCCCTACGATTGCTTCCAACTGGAGATTTTTCAACATTTTTATTCTCAGCTTCTTCAAAGAGAACGGTTATCCGGTCAATGAACCGTTGATGAGGGAGTACCTTTCCAAATCCCTCGGACAGTACAGGGCGGACGGCTGGTACAATGATTCCCCGGCTTACGATTATTACAGCATGTGGGCTTTTCAGTTGTACGGCATCTTATGGTCTGATTTCTATGGCAAAAAAAATGAACCGGAAATAGCCGCCAGGTTCATCCGGAATTTTAAGGAAATGGGTGAAAATTATCCGTATGCATTCTCGGAAGATGGTCAAATGAATATGTGGGGCAGAAGCATCAGTTACCGTTTCGCTTCCATCAGCCCGTTGCCTTTCCTGGGAACGCTGAAAGATGAGAAGATCAATTACGGCTGGATGAGGCGCATTTCTTCAGGAACCCTGCTTCAGTTTCTTGAAAATCCGGATTTTATGGAAGACCGTGTTCCTACCCTGGGATTCTATGGCCATTTTGAGCCGGCCGTGCAGGTTTATAGTTGCCGGGGTAGCGTCTATTGGATGGGAAAGGCATTTCTGGCCCTTCTGCTTCCGCCGGATAACCCGTTCTGGACCGCTACGGAAAATACAGGACCATGGAAAGATGAGTTTAAAAAAGACCGGGTCTACAACAAATTCCAGAAAGGAAGCAATCTGATGATTACCAACTATCCTGCCATTGGGGCCGCAGAGATGAGATCCTGGTGCCACGAGAAAGTAGCAGACGACTGGCAGCAGTTCCGTTCTTCAGAGAATTACAACCGTCTTGCATACAATACCGCATTCCCGTGGCAGGCAGACGGTAAAAATGGTGAAGTCGCCATGAATTACGTCCTGAAAAACAAAAAAAATGAATGGGAAGCTTTCCGGCTGTACACCTTCAGGAAATATGAAAATGAAATCTATTACCGTGATGTAGTGCTGGAAACCGATGATGACGTAAAAATGAATCTGGCAGAAATCACTTTGCCTAATGGGATTCTGAGAGTCGATAAAAATAATTCCGGGAAAGCTGTTGATATGCGCCTGGGTCATTATGCGCTGCCTCAGCTGGAAAAGGAAATAAAAGTATCGGTCCAGAAAGCGGGAAAATATAAAGCAACCATAATAGACAACGGAGTTTACCAGCTGGCCATGGTTCCGTTATCCGGCTGGGAAAAAGTAGAGTCCATTGCTACCAAAGGTCTGCATCCCGTGAGTACAAAAAGCATGGTGCTGAATGCCTCTGCCCATTACAGTCCGGGTAAAGATGAGGTGTATTCCACCTTATTGCTTTGGAAAAAATCCGGGGAAAAATGGTCACAGCAAGAGCTGATGCCGGTAAAGGAGATTAATACAAAATCCGGTAATACAATAACGGTTAGCTTTTCAAACGGTACTGAAAAGAAAATTAATGATGTAAAATAATAATGATGATAAAGAACATTTGTTTCATACTGTTTACTTTATTATTCAGCACTGGCGGTAGGGCCCAAACCGTTGATATTTCCGGTCCGGACGGACTTCTGAAAGTAACATGTACCCTGAACGATGGCCAGGCGAATTATCAGGTAAAATATAACAATAAGCAAGTATTGGAAAATTCACCGTTAGGGATTGTAACCACTGCGGGAGATTTCGGGCATCACCTGGTATACACAGGAAAAGAAGAGAAGCCGGTAGAAAAAACGTATCAGCAAACCCGGATCAAGAAACTGCATAATCACTACAAAGCCAATGAAGTGATCCTTAATTTTGAAAATGGAAAAAAACAGAAATTTCAAATCATATTCCGGGTAAGCAACAATGATATTGCATTGAAATACAACTTGCCCAAAAACGGGAACCGCTCTTATTGCATCGTGGAAGAGGAACTCACCGGATTCCGTTTTCCAAAAGCTACCACGACTTTCCTTACCCCGCAGGCTACCCCCATGTCAGGTTGGGAGCATACAAAACCCAGCTACGAGGAAGAATACATTCCGGATCAGCCCATTGGTGCCCCTTCAAAATACGGGTTGGGATACACCTTCCCGGGCTTGTTTCACATTCCGGGAGCCGGCTGGGCACTGGTTTCTGAAACGGGAGTCAGAAGCCTGTATTGCGGTTCCAGATTAAGTGAGGCAAAAGAAGGGCTGTATACCGTCAGCTTTCCCGAACCGGGCGAAAACAACGGGATCGGGAGTGCGGCACCTTCCCTGGCATTGCCGGGTGAAACGCCATGGAGAACGATCACCGTGGGAGAATCTCTGAAACCGGTGGTAGAAACAAGCATTCCTTTCGATCTGGTGGAGCCGCTGTATAAACCTTCCCGGGAGTACGGGTCGGGTCGGAGTACATGGAGCTGGCTGCTCTGGCAGGATGCCAGCATCAATTACGAGGACCAGAAAAAGTTTATCGACCTTTCGGCCACACTGGGCTATGAGTTTGTTCTGATCGACGGCTGGTGGGACAAAACCATCGGGCGTGATAAAATGAAGGAGCTGGTACGATACGCAGCTTCAAAAAATGTCGGGATCTTTCTGTGGTACAATTCCAACGGCTTCTGGAACAATGCGCCGCAGACGCCGAAAAACAGGATGAATACCTCAATAAGCCGCAAGGAAGAAATGGGATGGATGAAAAGTCTGGGCATCAAAGGAATAAAAGTAGACTTCTTCGGAGGCGACAAGCAGGAAACGATGAAACTCTATGAAGACATTCTTTCCGATGCCAATGATTATGGCCTGGCGGTGATCTTCCACGGATGCACCCTGCCGAGAGGCTGGGAGCGGATGTATCCCAATTTTGTGGGAGCAGAAGCCGTTCTTGCATCCGAGAACCTTTATTTTACCCAACATGCAAATGACTTCGAAGCCTACAATGCCACGCTGCACCCGTTCATCAGGAACAGTGTTGCCTCAATGGATTTCGGCCCGGTATTGCTCAACCAGAAGCATAACCGTGAAAACAATGGCGGAACAGAGCGCAGGACAACGGAAATCTTTCAGCTTGCTACTGCGGTTCTTTTTCAGTCTTCCGTACAGAACTTCGGGATTACCCCGAATAACCTCACCGAATGTCCGGGCTTCGTAATTGATTTTATGAAAAAAGTCCCTGCTGCCTGGGAAGAAACCGTATTCATAGATGGCTATCCGGGAAAATATGTGGTTCTGGCAAGAAAAAGCTGCGGGAAATGGTATGTCACCGGTATCAATGCGGAAAAAGAACCAAAGAAATTAAAACTGAAGCTGCCGATGCTGGCGGATAAAAATGTGGTTCTTTATTCCGATAAAACAGACAGAACCTCCCGGATGGAGAAAAAACGGATCCCGGAAAATGGGGAAACAGAAGTTTCCATCCTCTCCGGCGGCGGAATAATTATTACCGGAGAATGAAACTAAAACGATTACAGAATAAAAAAATTAAACCGTTTGCCATTGAAAACTGACGGGTTTATATCAACGATCAATATAAATTAAAAGATGAAGTTAGCAGTAATCATATCCTTATTATGCATATTTTTTTCCGGCGGAAAGATCTTTTCCCAGGAACCGGAACAGCCTGTTGGTAAGGATCTTAATGCCTATCTGTTTATCTATTTTACCGGAAATAAAATAGAAGAGGAAGCTGTCCGTTTTGCAGTGAGTAAAGACGGGTACCATTACTACAGCCTTAATGGCAATCAGCCGGTGATCGATTCGAGAGCCATCAGCAACACCGGAGGCGTGAGGGATCCGCATATTCTGAGGGCGGAAGACGGGAAGACCTACTATATGGTGATGACCGATATGACTTCCGACAAAGGCTGGGATTCCAACAGGGGAGTCGTTTTGATGCAGTCGAAAGACCTCATTAACTGGACTTCGCACGCCCTCGACATTCAAAAAACATATACCGGTAATGAAGATCTGAAAAGGGTATGGGCACCGCAGACCATTTATGACCGGCAGACCGGAAAATACATGATCTACTTTTCGATGAAAAACGGCAACGGTCCGGATATCATTTATTATGCCTATGCCAACAAAGATTTTTCAGGCTTCGAAAACAGGCCCAGGCAGCTTTTCTTTCCGAAAAACGGCAAATCCTGCATTGATGGAGATATCGTTCTGAAAGACGGCATTTACCATCTTTTCTACAAAACCGAAGGTGACGGAAACGGTATTAAGGAAGCGACCACTACAGAACTAACTTCCGGACAATGGGAAGAACAGGACGATTATAAACAGCAGACGAAAGAAGCGGTGGAAGGAGCCGGGGTATTTAAACTGAATCATTCGGATGAGTATATCCTGATGTACGATGTCTACATGAAAGGAAAATACCAGTTTACCAAAAGCAGGGACCTGGAACATTTTACCGTGATTGACCAGGAAATATCCATGGATTTTCATCCGCGGCACGGTACGGTAATGCCCATCACCAACGCCGAGCTGAAACGGCTGTTCTCAAAATGGGGAAAACCTTCAGAATTTCCTTTGGTTAATAATAATCCTGTGCTGGAAGGATTTTATGCCGATCCGGAAATTTTATATTCCCGTAAAAATAAGAAATTCTATCTGTATCCTACCTCCGATGGCTTTACTTCCTGGAGTGGAAGCTATTTTAAAACCTTCTCTTCAGACAACCTTACCGACTGGAAAGATGAAGGGGTAATTCTGGATCTGAAAAAAGATGTACAATGGGGACCGAGAAATGCGTGGGCACCCACTATTTCAGAGAAAAAAATTAACGGAAAATATAAATATTTCTATTATTTTTCTGCCGCTCAGAAAATAGGCGTAGCTGTATCGGACAAACCTGTCGGCCCGTTTAAGGATTCCGGAAAGCCTTTGGTGAATTTTAAGCCGGAAGGCATTTCCGGAGGGCAGGAAATTGATCCGGATGTTTTTACCGATCCGAAGTCCGGGAAAATGTATCTCTATTGGGGCAATGGCTATCTTGCGGTGGCGGAGCTCAGTAAAGACGGGCTGTCTGTTCAGAAAAATACGGTAAAAGCCATCACGCCGGATGCGACCTTCCGGGAAGGAACGGAAGTATTTTACCGGAAAGGAAAGTATTATTTCCTGTGGAGCGAAGACGATACCCGGAGCACGGATTATAAAGTTAGGTATGGCATTTCAGACAGTCCGGTCGGTCCCATAACCGTTCCCAAAAATAACATGGTAATCAGCAGGTTTCCCGAAAAGGGCATTTACGGAACCGGGCATAATTCGGTGATTCAGGTTCCGGGATCCGATCAGTGGTATATTGTATATCATAGGTTCAGTGTTCCTGACGGGATTAAGATGGGAGATGCTGCAGGATTTCACAGGGAGGTCTGCATCGATCGGCTTGCCTTTGATGGTAAAGGATTTATTATTCCCGCAGTTCCGACTCTTGAAGGTATTGAACCGGTTTCAGTACCTGGAGCAGACAACCTGAAGAAATAGATCATTTCTTCATAAAAGTCAATAGGGTCAATTTAATCAGAGAAAACAAAAGGACTGGGAAAAGATGACAATCAGATTTTTTTTAGATCTACAAAAAACTTTAAACAGATAAAACTTTTAAAAGGCGATGGTCTTTGCCGAACATTTAAAACGATATTCACGATGATGTACAGAGTTATTTTAATTTTGATATTATTTTTTCAGACAGGCACTAAGGCTCAGGACATCCGGAAAGCAAAATGGATTACTGAGCCTGACTGCCGGAATGAACCCAATTCCTGGTATTGTTTCCGGAAAGAATTCACTTTGAAAAAATTACCGGAAAAAGCATGGGCAAAGATAGCGGTGGACAGCAAATACTGGTTATGGATCAATGGTAAAATGGTCATATTTGAAGGCGGGCTGAAACGGGGGCCCGATCCCCGGAACACCTATTATGATACGGTCGACTTATCCGCTTATTTAACCAAAGGAAATAATACCATCGCGGTGCTGGCGTGGTATTTTGGAAAACAGGGGTTTTCACACGTCGATAGCGGAAAATTCGGGTTTTTGTTCGAATGCATCACGCCTGGAATCACCCTGGCCACCGATGCATCGTGGAAAGTAATCAGAAATGAGGCCTATCAGACCTGTCCGCCCCCTTTACCCAACTTCCGCCTGCCGGAGTCAAGCATAAGATTTGATGCTGCAAAAGATCCGGGGTTATGGTACACCCATAATTTTTCTGCACAGGCCTGGAAAAATGCCACTGAACTGGGACGGCCTCCGATGGCACCATGGAACAGATTGGTACAGCGGCCTATTCCGCAATGGAAAAATTCAGGCCTCGTTTCTTATCTAAAAGCACCTGCTTTTCCGGTTCAATATGATAAGGATACGGTCATCACCTGTACTTTACCGTCCAATCTGCAGGTGACGCCTTACCTCAAAATTGAAACCCGGGAGGAAGGGAAGCTGATCGAAATAATAACAGAAAATCTTATGGGCGGAGGGGAACCGAATGTCTATGCCCAGTACGTAGCCGGCAAAGGTATTCAGGAATACGAAAGTTACGGCTGGATGAATGGCCATACGGTAACCTATAAAATCCCTGCAGGGGTTAAAGTGCTGGATCTTAAATACAGGGAAACAGGATACGATACGGAATTTGCCGGAAGCTTTACCAGTTCGGACGATTTTCTCAACAGGATCTGGCAGAAAGCCCGCCGGACCCTCTACCTTACTATGCGTGATAATTATATGGATTGTCCGGACCGTGAAAGGGCACAATGGTGGGGCGATGAAGTAAACGAAGGCGGGGAGGCTTTTTATGCACTGGATACCAAAAGCCATCTGCTTTTCAAAAAAGGAATGTATGAACTGATCAACTGGCAGAAACCGGACAGTACCTTATTCAGCCCCATCCCTGCCGGAAACTGGAATAAGGAGTTGCCGGTGCAGATGCTAACAAGCATTGGCTATTATGGCTTCTGGAATTACTATTTAAATACAGGCGACCTCAAAACCATATCCGATCTTTATCCCGGGGTAAAAAAATACCTGCAGATCTGGAAGCTGAAGGAAAACGGTACCGTTGAGGTAAGAAAGGGCGGATGGTCTTGGGGCGACTGGGGCGATAACATCGACATGGATCTTCTGACCAACGGATTTTACTACCTGGCGCTACAGGGAGCCGCAAATATGGCCGATGCCTTATCTCTGAAAGAAGAAGCTTTCGAATACAGGCAGATGATGGCAAAAATGAAAGCCACGTTCAATAAAGAATTCTGGGACGGTTCTGCCTACCGTTATCCTGGCTATAAAGGGAAAACCGATGACCGAAGCCAGGCCGTTGCCATTGTATCAGGGATTGCAGATCCTGACCAATATCCTGCCCTTCGTGAAACTTTGAAGAAAGAGGAACATGCGAGCCCCTATATGGAAAAATATGTTTTAGAGGCACTCTTTAAGATGGGATACGCCGATGATGCGGTGGAACGCATGAAAAAACGGTTTGCCGATATGGTAAATGACCTCAATTATGCCACTCTTTTTGAAGTATGGAGGGCCGGTAATGTAGAAAGCTGGCTGCGGGGTACGACGAACCATGCGTGGAGCGGAGGCGCCCTTACCCTGTTATCTCAATATATGTGTGGAGTCGAACCTGCCGAACCGGGATATGCATCATTCCGGGTTTTCCCGAATCCGGGTTCCGTAAAAAATGCGTCTGCTGGTATGCAGTCGGTAAAAGGCATGATCAAAAGCCGTTTCACTAATTCGGAACACCTCTTCACGCTTGAGGTAACCGTACCGAAAGCGACCACCGCCGTCATCGGTATACCGGTAGAAAAAGTTTCGGCCGTCCGGCTCAACCACCGTCCGGTCTGGAAAGACGGACTTGCCGTCCGCAGCAGAAAGGCTCTCAAATATCAGGGGGTTGAAAAGGGACGGATTCTTTTCAGGGTGGCTGAAGGGACTTATTCCTTTGAGGCGGTTAAATATAAGAAATAATGAAAGGAGTGAAACGTTTCGTAAAGATATTGACAGATCATTTTAAACAAGTTTTGAAATAAATTTTTGCTAAATTCCTTATTAAACGAAAGACCGGACAATAAACTTTAAAAAAATAAAAATTGAAACAATTAAACAACAATACAATGACAAAAACGGAATTCAGATACGCCCATCATCCGGATGATGTAAAAAATTATACGACGGAACAGCTCAGGAAGCATTTTTTAATTGAAGATCTTTTCCGGGAAGATACGATTAAACTGGTCTACACGATGTATGACCGTTACCTGGTAGGAGGAATCCTGCCTGTTACCGGTCCGCTTAAGCTTGAAACCATTGAAGAGCTAAAATCCGAACATTTTCTGGACAGAAGGGAGCTGGGCATCATCAATGTAGGAGGAAAAGGAACCGTTACGGTGGATGGGGAAATCTACGAACTGGATCATAAAGAGGCGCTTTACATCGGCAAAGGGAAGAAGGAAATTATTTTTAATAAAACCGGTTCCGGGCAGCCTTATTTCTACATCAATTCTGCTCCGGCGCATCATACTTATCCTACCCGTAAAGTCACAAAAAATGAAGCGGAGATCGTACAGTTGGGAGAAGAAAAATATGCCAATAAAAGAACCATCAACAAACTGATCGTCAACACCGTGCTGGAAACCTGCCAATTACAGATGGGTATGACCGAACTTCATCCCGGAAGCATCTGGAATACCCTGCCTGCCCATACCCACGAAAGACGGATGGAAGCCTATTTCTATTTTGAACTGGAAGAAGGCCAGGCCGTTTGCCATTTTATGGGACAGCCGCAGGAAACAAGACATATTTTTATAAAAAACCATCAGGCGGTGATCTCTCCGGAATGGTCGATCCATTCAGGAGCAGGAACGTCCAGCTATACCTTTATCTGGGGAATGGCAGGGGAAAATTTAGACTACAGCGATATGGATGTCGTGTCACCGGATCAAATGAAATAATGATGAATAGATTATTCGATTTAAATGGAAAAACCGCTCTGGTTACCGGAGCTACCCACGGATTGGGAATGGCCATGGCGGAAGGGCTTGCCGCCGCAGGAGCAGAACTGCTGATTACCGGAACGACTCCTTCCAGACTGGAAGAGGCACTAAGCCGTTACCGGGAAAAAGGATACCCTGCTTCGGGCTATCTTTTTGATGTAACCGATGAACAGGCGGCCAAAGACAACGTAGAGAAAATGATTCACGAACATCAGAAAATTGATATTCTGGTAAATAATGCAGGGATTATTAAAAGGGTCATGGCCCTCGATATGGAAGTGGAAGATTTCAGAAGGGTTATTGAGGTGGATTTAATAGGTGTTTTCATCATGTCAAAGCTTGTTGCCAAAGGAATGAAAGAACGGAACGGTGGGAAAATCATTAACATCTGCTCGATGATGAGCGAACTGGGAAGGGATAATGTCTCCGCTTATGCCGCGGCCAAAGGCGGACTGAAGATGCTGACTAAAAACCTGGCCACCGAATGGGCGAGATACAACATCCAGGTCAACGGAATCGGCCCCGGATATTTTGCCACGAGCCAGACCGAACCGATACGGGTAGAGGGAAACCCCTTTAACGAATTTATCCTGAACCGCACGCCGGCAGGACGGTGGGGAAATCCTGAAGACCTGGCCGGGACAGCCGTTTTCCTGGCTTCCGCAGCTAGTGATTTTGTCAACGGCCAGATTATTTACGTCGACGGCGGAATACTGGCAACCATCGGCAAACCCATGAATGAAAAATAAGGCTGATTTATCGTAGACTTAACATGAACCGGAATAATTCTGATTACAGACCGGATGAGGAAAGCGGGATACCGGAAGTTTTAATTAAACTGATCAAGGCTGACCATCCCGATAACTGATCTGCAGAAATATCCTCACCTGAAGATGCTGAATCTTTTGCCGTACCTAAAGATCTTCAGCATGATTAATAATTGTTCAGCTTATCATTAAATATAAAAAATATGACGTTATCAAGACATATCCGCAAATTAATTTTTACCGGCCTGATCGCTTTGGGTATTGGGTTGGCTCATGCACAGACCCGGACCGAATACCTTTTGGACAAGAACTGGAAATTCAGCAAAGGTAATCATCCGGAAGCGGTATACACAGACTACAATGACAAAAGCTGGCAGACGGTAACCGTTCCGCACGACTGGGCCATTACAGGGCCTTTTGACGGAAACAACGACAGCCAGAAAGTGCAGATCGTACAGAACGGAGAAAAAGAAGCCACCCTGAAAACCGGACGTACCGGAGGCCTGCCCTTCATAGGCAAAGGCTGGTACCGCAATACTTTTGAGGCACCGACATTTAAAAAAGGCAGAAAGGCAACCCTCCTGATCGACGGCGCCATGAGCGATCCCGTCGTGTACCTGAACGGAAAGGAAGTCGGGCACTGGGCCTATGGCTACAATTCATTTTCCATAGATCTCACCGATCAGATGAAAGAAGGGAAGAATACCCTGGCGATCGGACTAGAAAATAAGCCGGAAGCCTCACGGTGGTATCCCGGGGCCGGATTGTACCGAAACATCCACCTGATCATTACGGAGGATACGAGCATTCCGGTGTGGGGTACTTACATCACAACACCGGTTATCAATAAAAATTTTGCTAAAGTAAATGTAAAAACCAAAGTAGCCGGAAACCTTGAAAACCTGCGCTTACAAACCTCCGTTAAAAATGCCAGAGGCGAAACCGTAGCCACAGCAACCAAAAATCTGGAAGAGACCGACGGAAATGAGTTTGAGCAGGAACTCGTCGTGCGCAATCCGGCATTATGGTCGCCGGAGACCCCGGAATTATATACCGCGGAAAGTAAATTGTATTCCGGAAATGAGCTTAAAGATGAATATACGACCCGGTTCGGCATCAGGACGATTAAATTTGAACCTGAAAAAGGCTTTTCCCTAAACGGCGAATACCGGAAATTCAAAGGGGTATGCAACCATCACGACCTCGGTCCTCTGGGGGCAGCCGTAAATGAAGCTGCGCTCCGGCGCCAGCTGGTTCTGCTGAAAGATATGGGCGTGGATGCCATCAGAACTTCCCACAACATGCCGGCACCGGAGTTGGTGAAGCTCTGCGATGAAATGGGATTCATGATGATGGTGGAATCCTTCGATGAATGGAAAGCCCCGAAAGTAACCAATGGATACAGCCATCTTTTCGACGATTGGGCGGAAAAAGACCTCATTAATATGATCCATGCCAACCGCAACAGCCCGAGTGTCGTGATGTGGAGCATCGGAAATGAAGTTCCCGACCAGGGTACCAAGGAAGGCGGAAAAATCCTGAAATTCCTGCAGGACATCTGCCACCGCGAAGATCCCACCCGCCCTGTTACCGCAGGAATGGACCGGCTACAGAATGCACTGGACAACAACTTTGCCGCCGTACTGGATATTCCCGGCTTCAATTATAAGCCGAAGCATTACGAAATGGCTTACGGCCGTCTGCCACAGGGGATGATCCTGGGCAGTGAAACGGCTTCCACGGTAAGCTCCAGAGGGGTTTACAAATTTCCGGCAGAGCCTCAGAAGCATAAGATGTATGATGATAACCAGTCTTCATCTTATGACCTGGAATACTGCAACTGGTCCCAGATTCCCGATGACGAATTCGTAAAACAGGATGATCTGCCTTACGTGATCGGTGAGTTTGTATGGACCGGTTTCGATTATCTCGGCGAGCCGACTCCTTATGATGAGAAATGGCCTTCCCACAGCTCGTATTTCGGTATCATCGATCTGGCAGGAATTCCTAAAGACCGATATTATTTGTACCGCAGCCACTGGAATACATCAAAGCCTACGCTGCATATCGTTCCGCACTGGACCTTTCCGGGAAGGGAGGGAAAAGTGACGCCTGTCTTTGTCTACACCAATTATCCTTCGGCTGAGCTCTTCATCAATGGGAAAAGCCAGGGCAGACAGGAAAAAAACAAATCTTCCAATACCGAAAGGTACCGACTGATGTGGAAAGATGCAGTTTATCAGCCCGGCGAAATTAAAGTGGTTGCCTATGATGCCGATGGAAAAGCGGCGGCGGAAGAAACCGTAAGAACAGCCGGAAAGCCCCATCACATTATTCTGGAAACCGACCGTCAAACGCTGGTTGCCGACGGAAAAGACCTGGCCTATATTACCGCAGGCATTGTAGACGCCAACGGGAACCTTTGCCCTGATGCAGATCAGGATCTTAGCTTTTCAGTTTCCGGTAACGGAATCTATAAAGTGGCTGCAAACGGTGATGCAACAAACCTTCAGATGTTCCATCTGCCGGTGATGAGAGCTTTTAAAGGCAAGCTTGTGGTAACGGTACAGTCTACGGAAAAGCCCGGAAACATGACGCTCAAAGTCTCGGGAAAAGGCCTGAAACCCGCAAAAATTGAAATCGGGACGGCAGCTAAATAATGTGAGCTCGATGTATAGATATGATCTTAAGGCTGGAAGAGGGAGGCCGGAAGTTATTGTTGTCAAAAATATAATCAGAGGTCCTAATGATCAACTGAATCTTTTGTCATAGATCTGAAAGCGTTCTTGTTTAAAATCATAACTGAATAGCATTAAATTTTATTTTTTAATTAATTAAACAGCTGGATATAAGTTAGATGAGATCGAATTCGCGTTAAACAATAAAGAATAAAATCCGGTTAAGCTGAATTTATAACAGCTCATATTATAAACACTTTATAAAAATGAATTTAAAAAAAACATTTACCTTATTACTGCTGAGTATTTTTTCATGGATTCCGGTCAGTGCCCAGCAGGCGGCCGGTGCTCAGGATTTCAGAGCAGGGAAAGGACATTTCGAGCTCAATGGAAAACCATTCCTGATCCGGGCGGCGGAACTGCATTATCCGAGAATTCCAAAAAAATACTGGGAAAACCGCATCCGGCTCTGCAAAGCCATGGGGATGAATACCATCTGCATCTATATCTTCTGGAATCTGCATGAGCAGAGAGAAAACCAGTTTGATTTCACGGGGCAGAATGACGTAGCGGAATTCGTACGCCTGATACAGAAAAACGGAATGTACTGCATGGTACGTCCCGGCCCGTATGTATGTGCCGAATGGGATATGGGCGGCTTGCCGTGGTGGCTGCTCAGGAAAAAAGACCTGCAGGTAAGAACCGGAAAAGATGCCGTATATATGTCGGGCCTGAAAAGATACATGAAGAAAGTCGGGGAACAGCTGGCTCCCCTGCAGATCCAGAATGGGGGGAACATCATCATGGTGCAGGTGGAAAATGAGTATGGAACCTGGGGAGACGATGCGCAGTATATGGCTTCCGTAAGGGATGTCGTCCGCAGCTCGGGCTTTGATAAAGTCCAGCTGTTCCGTTGCGACTGGTCCTCCAATTTCGACCGCTACCAGCTGCCGGGCGTTGCCAGTACCCTGAATTTCGGGGCCGGCTCCAACATCGATGAACAGTTTAAAAAATTCAGACAGGTAAATCCGGACGCTCCCCTGATGTGCAGCGAATACTGGACCGGCTGGTTCGACCAGTGGGGGAGGCCGCATGAAACCCGCGGGGTCGATACCTTTATCGGCAGCCTGAAAGATATGATGGACAGAGGGATTTCCTTCAGCTTATACATGGCGCACGGCGGAACTTCTTTCGGACAGTGGGCCGGTGCCAATGCGCCGCCTTATGCCCCGACGGTAACATCCTATGATTATGATGCCCCGATTGATGAAACCGGGAAACCGACCGATAAGTTTTTTGCCATCCGCAACCTGTTGAAAAATTACCTCAACCCGGGAGAATCCATTCCGGAAATTCCGAAACCCGTATCTGAAATACAGGTCTTCCCGGAAATTAAAATGAAAGGATTCGCTTCTGTTTTTGATCATCTTCCAAAGCCTGTAACCAGTGAAGATCCGGTAACGATGGAATATCTGGATCAGGGATGGGGAAGCATTCTGTATAGAAAAATAATTCCGCCTGCAGGCAAAAAATCAATCCTGCATATCGAAGATGCCCATGATTATGCTTTGGTATTCCTCAATAAGAAATACATCGGGAAACTGGATCGCAGACTGAATGAAAAAACCATAGAATTACCCTCTTTTTCAAAAGCGGCACAGCTCGACATCCTTGTAGAAACCACGGGAAGAGTAAACTACGGGCAGGCCATCATCGACCGTAAGGGAATCAACGGAAATGTAACCATTGAAACGGATGGCCGTAAAAAGCTTCTGAAAAACTGGAATATCTATACGCTTCCCGTCGATCTGGCTGCTCAAAACCAATTGAAATATAAAAGTGATGCGGCATCAGGTCCGGGATGGTACCGGGCCGATTTCCATATCAACCGCGTTGGCGATACCTTTATCAATCTGACCGGCTGGGCCAAGGGAATGGCCTGGGTAAACGGGCATAACCTCGGCCATTACTGGAATATAGGTCCTACCCAGACGCTTTTTGTGCCCGGAACCTTTCTGAAAGAAGGGAACAATGAGATTATCATTTATGATGTTCTGGCAAAGAATAACCGTACCATTTCCTTTACAGACAAACCAATCTACGAAATCATTGCAGATCCTTCATTGCTTCATAACAGGGGAGGTGAGCAACCTGATTTTACCGGAATGAAGGCTGTGGCAACAGGAAATTTTGCTGATGAGCCGGGATGGAAAAAGATCAGCTTTGAACCGCAGAATGCACGCTATATTGCATTGGTGGCATTGAATGCGCAGGAGGATTACGAGGTAGCTGCATCTTTAGCTGAAATGGAAATAACCGGAAAGAATGGTAAAGCCATCGATCCCCAGAAATGGAAAGTGGTCTATGCAGACAGTGAAGAAGTGATCACAGCCAACAACTCTGCGGATAAACTATTCGACAGCCAGGAATCGGTGATCTGGCAGACTTCATTGTCCCATCCTACTTCTTATCCGCATACGATAATTATTGATCTGGGAGAAGAGGCCGGAGTCACCGGATTCGGAGCTTTGCCGCGTATGGACAAAAGCAAAAAAGGAATCATCAAAGATTTTAAACTGTACCTCAGCAAAAGGCCTTTTAATTTTTCAAAAAAATAATCTTAAAAGAAATGTTCCGTTCCGGATCAATATTCCTCAACGTTGATCAGGAACGGAATTTTCTGATCTTATCATCTGACAGTTGAAGCTGGATTAACGTGAATTTATTTGGAGACTGTTTAGATTCTGATTAAAAAAGACGTTCTGTCATTTCTCTTAATTTTCTGAATTAAAATGAACTTTGTCTGTTCTTCATTTTAGTACGATAATGCAATGAATGAAATGAATATCATTTAGTAATCACTAAATTGATTTTGTAAGGCTAAAATATCTTAATTCCTAAAAGTAATGTGAATTCTAATGTATAAAACTCATATTCAGCCGATTATTTAATTCAAAAATAAAATTGAGACTGATTCGGTCGGGATTTTAAATAATACTCATCTTGCCGGAACAAATACACGGTTTATGCTTCTGAAGGATTTTATCCTATCCTTTATCAGGCCGTTCTTTCAAGGCTTTAAAAACAAGAGAATCACTCCCTGATTGAAAAAAAAGGCCGGTTATTCAGGATTGAATAAGAATTCCTCTGATAAAAGCGATAACCTATTCAGTTTGATGATCAGGATCTTTACTCCTATGTCTGACAAGAGGAACTTCCTGCATCCGGCTTCCTTCTTCCGGCCTGTTAATCCAGGTTCTGCTTCGAGCCACATTAGATTGGCTCTCACCATATTATTGATCTCTCTCTCATTAAAAGTATTGTAAAATGAATCTATTTAAAAGAAAACTAATACTCCTTTTCAGCTGCTTCTGCATCGTTTCCGTCCTGTTTTCACAGTCTGCATCCGGAACCGTTTTGCAGCTGGATATGAATACTACCGGTATTAAAATACAGCCTACGATGTACGGGATATTTTTCGAGGACATCAATCAGGCGGCTGACGGAGGCCTGTATGCGGAGCTCGTGAAGAACCGGTCTTTTGAATTCACTGAACCTCTGACGGGCTGGAAACAGCCGAATACCAGATACCAGTCGGAAAACCCGGACTCAGGATATGCTACCGTTTTTAATAATCCCAATAAAACCAACCACAATTATCTTCGGGTTACGGTCGGCAATGATAAAAATTATCAGCTGGTCAACGAGGGCTTCAGGGGAATTGGCATACAGAAGGAGGCGTCGTATGATTTCAGTTGCCTGCTGGCAAAGGGAGAAGTAAATATCAGGACGGTAAAGGCGGAACTTGTGGATGAAAACAATAAAGTAGTGGCCTCAGCCGAAGTCAAAATAACAAATCCGGGCTGGCAGAAATATTCGGTGGCCATGAAAGCCTCCAGAACCGTTGAAAAAGGAAAATTAAGACTCACCTTTACCGGAAAAGGAACTTTGCTGATGGATATGGTTTCTCTTTTCCCGCAGGACACCTGGAAAGGAAGAAAAGGTGGATTGCGGCAAGATCTTGTTCAGAAGTTGTACGACCTGAAGCCGGGATTCGTGAGATTTCCGGGCGGCTGTATTGTAGAGGGAAGAACCCTGGCCAACCGGTACCAGTGGAAAAAAACAATCGGTGATGTGGCCGACCGCGAACTGATTATTAACCGCTGGAATACCGAATTTTCCCATCGGTCTTCTCCCGATTATTTTCAGACCTTTGGGCTTGGGTTTATGGAATATTTCCAGCTGGCCGAAGACCTGGGCGCGGCTCCGCTTCCGATCCTGAGCTGCGGAATGGCCTGCCAGTTCAACACCGGCGAATTGGTGAGGATGGAAGACCTGGATCCTTACGTGCAGGATGCCCTGGATCTTATTGAATTTGCCAACGGAGATCCCGCAAAGACCAAATGGGGAAAATTCCGGGCAGAACTCGGGCATCCTCAACCTTTCAACCTGAAATTCATCGGGGTAGGCAATGAACAGTGGGGACCTGATTATCTAGAACGGTACCGGATTTTTGAGCATGCCATTCATTCGAGATATCCGGAAATCAATATCGTATCCGGCAGCGGACCTTATTCCGACGGGGAATACTTTGACTACGGGTGGAAGGAACTTAAAAAACTGGATCCTCAGCTGATTGACGAACATTATTATAAACCGCCGCAATGGTTCCTGGAAAATGCGGCCAGGTATGACCGGTACGACCGTTCCGGCCCGAAAGTTTTTGCCGGCGAATATGCGGCCCACAGCGGATCCGGAGATGACGGCCGGAAGAGGAACAACTGGGAAGCCGCGCTTTCTGAAGCGGCTTTCATGACCGGGTTGGAACGGAATGCCGATGTCGTGTACATGAGTTCCTACGCACCGCTCTTTGCCCATACCGACAACTGGCAGTGGGCACCGGATCTGATCTGGTTCAATAATCTCGGGTCTTACGCCACGCCGAGTTATTATGTCCAGCAGCTGTTTTCGGTAAACAAGGGAAGTCCTTTGACAGAGAAACAGAGATTATATGCTTCCGCCGTAAAAGATGCGCTTAAAAAAGAAGTCATTGTAAAAATCGTTAATGTGGATGGCACAGACAGGGAAGTGGAGGTTGTTCCCAGTCATCCGGTAGCCGTGAAAAAGCTTTCGGAAACCGTTCTGACAGCCTCGAAACCGGATGACACGAATACCTTCGGTCGGGAACATATTATTCCGGCAGAAAAGGAAGTATTGATTAAAAACAGAAAAATAGTAGCGTCGGTTCCCGCTCGTTCCCTGGTCATTTTAAAAATGAAGATCCGCTAATCCCGGAATGAAACAGAATCAAAGTTCCTGTTATGAACAAAGTTCCTCTTTAATCATCACTCCTTTGTTATTTAGCTTGAAATCGAAGAAGAGCATAGATTAGCAGGATGGAAAAGGGAGACTTCCTGCTTCCCATCTGTTAACCTGATTTTTACTGCGGGTTTAGGTTGATGGATAAAATAGAAAGACCGTCTGAATATTCCGGACAGTCTCTTTATTTTTAATTCTGAATATTTTTACAGGCATGCTGCAACAATAAATACGCTTACCGTTACCGCAATATGTGTAATCAGGATTTTAACCTGTTGCCGGGATTTGGATTCTTCCCAGGTTTTCCAGTCGGATTGTCTTCTTATTTTATTTCTCATCCTGTCAATGTAATTTTGTTAAATGCTGTGGCTGTAAATCTGTCTTGCATATACCTGCTGCAGTTCCGGTGAAAGGTGGCCGAAAATCAGATGGCGGTATTCTTTATCACAGAATGCGGTACAGTTGTCCAGCGAATAGATAAAAGAATTCTCAATGGCATCCTTCACCATTTGGTCGCCATCCTTATAAATTTCATCCATCATCAGGAGACATCTGGATAAACAGTGGGTATCATTCTTCCGGATCATTGTTTTTATTTTATCGGTTAAAAACTCAATGAGGTGGTAAGAATTCCGGATGTCGGTGTTCTCGAGATCACTGCAGATTTCCGGAATTGCAACGGTAATTTCCTGGGTAGCTTGTACGTAATTCATATATTTTGTGATTTGGTTAAAAGAAAAGGATTAAAATTGTTACGGCGGCTGTAAGGAGGATCAGGAGCAGGTGATAGGGCTTCAGCCATTCCGGGGTCTCCGGGCCTCTGCTTCTGATTCTTCTCAGCGTATCTATTCTGTTTAAGGTTTTTAAGTCCATAATCTATGGGTAAATGTTCACAAGCATGATGCCAAATTCCGTTCCTATGTGGGATGTGGTGTAGTATATATTTGATATTTAATATTTTAAATGTACGTCCTCTCTGAGGCATAAGAAAAAACCCTTTCAGAATGATAGGGATTTTATCAGAATGAAATTCATCCGATTGTCTGATATAATTAATATCTTTGCAGTCCAAAAATAGTCAGGAACATGTTTTCAAAAATCGTAGTACACAGGGTAGGAAATAAAATCAACGGAGAATCTTTGATCCTTTCGCAGGAAGAACTGCAGCTGGAGGAAGGGATGGCGGAATTGCTGGAGAACTATTTTTTAGGCTCCTTCAAATCGGAAGAGACGTTTCATTTTTACAGCGATTCGTATCTGGTGAATAATCCGGTATACAGTTCGGTATCCGAGATTTTTGATGACAAGGCTAAATTCATGTGGGAAGCCGAAAATATCGCCAAGCACCTTTTTGAAGCGGCGGAAAACCCGAGGGTTCAGGGGGGTGAGCTGTTCATCGTTTACTTCGAAGACGAAAGGGAAGGCACGGAAAGGGTAGACAAGATCGGTATTTTCAAAACGGAAAAAAGAGAATCTTTCCTGAAAATTGCCCCTGGCGAAGACAATTTTGAGATCGAAAAAGACCAGGGAATCGGTTTGTCCAAGATTGACAAGGCAGCCCTGATCTACAATAACGATAAAGAAACCGGCTATGTGCTTTCCGTGGTTGATAACAACAAAAACGGCGATATGTACTACTGGTTCGAGGATTTCCTGAAGGTAAAACAGCGGGATGACGAATATTTCCATACCCAGGAAGCCCTGATGGTCTATAAAGACTACATCACCAAGCAGCTGCCGCAGGAATTTGAAGTTTCCAAGGCGGACCAGGCGGATTTTCTGAACAAGTCCATTAATTTCTTTAAGGAAAAAGAAGAATTCAAGCTTGACGAATTTGCCAGTGAAGTGCTGGGTGATGAGCACGTGATCGAAAGCTTCAATAATTTTAAAACCGATTATGAGCAGGATATGCAGATCAACATCGCTGAAGAATTCCCCATCAGCGAAGCGGCGGTAAAGAAAACGCAGCGTCATTTCAAAAGCATCATCAAGCTCGATAAGAACTTCCACATCTACATCCACGGCGACCGGCAGAAACTTGCGCAGGGAGAAGATGAGAACGGAAAATATTATATGCTGTATTTCGAGAAAGAAGTTTAAATTTGGGAAAAACTTAATTCCCATGCAGCAGTATAAAATTATCGATCTTTCCAAGCCGATCCGGTACAATGCGGGAGATCCGTGGTTTATGAAAGTGAAGATCAGGCATAAATCCCATAAACAGTAGCATTGGCTGATCCGTCTGGCATTGGGCCTTCCTGCTAAGCTTTTGATAAAGAATATCTTCACATGGAGCAGCTGACGAATCTTTCTGCACTGCCGTCCTCCGGATTCAAAGTGTGTGTGTTTCCCTTGAAGATCGTTGGCGGATCGGCAGCCCCGGCACGGGTGGTCGCCATCCTGGAATAGGGAGATTAAACAGACTGTAAAGGATGGGACAGGTTTATTTCTTCCGTTTTACTTTAGATGTATCAGAAATAAATTACTGCAGAAGCCTTATTAACAAAGAATAATATCCTAAAAATATCCCGATGGAATGAAATTTTTTCGAATATTGTGGTATTAATTGTAAAGAAAAAAACATTGTACCACGAAAAAAAGAGTTATATTTGATTGGTCAAAGTATTATATGAATTTTGTAGAATGTCATGAAGAGCCTATCCATATTCCGGGCTACATACAAAGTTTTGGTTATCTGATTGGCATTGATGCAGAGTCTCATTCCATAACTTTTTTCAGCGAGAATATCAGGGATATTTTTTCTGTCGAAAATCTAAATCAGCTTTTCGGCAGGAAGCTAACGGACTTTTCCGAAAGCTTTGTAAGTATTATAGAATCCGATATTTATAATTCTTTGCCTAAATTTACCCGTAGAGAAAACGAAACTTATTACGATAAGATTTTTATCGGCGGAAGCGAATATCATTTCTCCGTCTATAAAAGTAAGAATATTATTTTTCTGGAATTCGAAAAGGTGGTCCGCAATCCCAATAAGAGGATTTCCAATAAGTACGATAATTTCTACATTATCGACGATTACCAGGAAATCTGGGACCAGCTCCTGAATACGTTATCTAAAATCGTGAATTACGACCGGATGATGATCTATAAGTTTGCCATGGACGGATCCGGAAAGGTAATTGCCGAAAAAACCAATGAAAACCTGGAAAGCTACCTGGGACTTCATTATCCTGAGAGCGATATCCCGAGACAGGCAAGGGAGCTTTACCTTAAAAAAAGAAAAAGGATTTTTAGTAATGTGCATGCGGAAACGGTACCGCTTTTAAGCAAGACACATGAAACCATTGATCTGACTTATTCTGCATCCCGCGGAATGTCGCCGATCCATGGGCAGTATATAAAGAATTCCGGGGCTTCTTCGAGCTTCAGTGTTTCAATCATCATCGACGATCAGCTTTGGGGGCTGGTCACCTGCCAGAACGTAAAGCCGAAACATATTGATCTGGAAGACCGCGTGCAGGCAGGGATTTTTACGGCATTGGCATCCAACGCCTATTCTTCGTTCAAATCTAAAAATGAACTGAACTACCGGCTGGAACTTAACCGGAAGATGACTTATCTGAAAACGGAATTTTTAAAACACAACAATTTATTCAACTCCCTGATTGAGAATAAGGCACAGATCAAAAGTCTTCCGGAAGCGGACGGACTGGCGATTATTGCCGATGAAAATATAGTAACCGAAGGAAATGTACCTGGACATGACAACATGCTGAGCATTATCCGTTGGGCCCACGCCCATACGGAAGATGATATGTATCTGAGCCGGAGTTTCCTGAGGGATCACGGCCAGGAACTGGGGCTGAAGGAAGGCATTGCCGGAATTGCCATCTACTTTATTGAAAGAAGCAAAAATAACCTCCTCATCTGGTTCAAAAAAGAGTTTGACGAACATATCGATTGGGCCGGAAATCCGGAGAAGAAAATCGATACGATTTCCCAGGATGGCGAAGAACGGAAAATTGTTTCTCCGAGAACTTCTTTCGAAATCTTTACGGAGAGCATCAAAGGAAACTCAAAAAGATGGAGTTCCAGGAATATCACGGCATTGCAGGCCATGAAAGACCTCATTCTGGAGACCTCCCATAAAAACTACAATACCATCAAAAGGCTGAACGACGAGCTGAAAAAGGTAAATGAAGAACTCGACAGTTTCTCCTATACCATTTCCCATGACCTGGGAACACCGCTGACCGTGATGAAGCTGAATGCACAGATGCTTCTGAAAAGCCTGAACGACGAATCGGATAAAAGCCGGAATAAAATCAATTCCATTATTGAGGAAATCGACAATATGGCGGAAATGATGAACGACGTTCTGGAGCTCAGCCGTGCCAAACACAGCGAGATTCAGCTGGAAACCCTGCAGACTGCCGGTACCATCGCGAAAATTTCCGAAAATGCAAAAATCACTTTCGGAAGTCCGGGCAGTGAAGTGGTGATTAAAGAATGCCCGGATGTGCTGGCGGATAAAACCATGCTTCACCAGGTATTTTTAAATATCATCAACAATGCCATCAAGTATTCTTCACGGCAGGAACAGCCAAGGGTGGAGATTGAAGGAAAAGAAGAAGGAGATATGGTAATCTACCGGATTAAAGATAACGGGATCGGAATTCCTGCTGAAAACAAGCATAAAATGTTTAAGATTTTCAACAGGATGGACAACGCGAAAAAATTTAAAGGAAATGGCATCGGCCTCTCCATTGTACACCGGATTATGCGCAGGTTGGGCGGAAACGTAAACTACGAAAGCAGCCAGGACGGCACTTGTTTTATATTAACATTTAAAAAGCCTTAAAAATTCTGGCATTTTTTAAATTCTTATGGTATCTGAATATCTTAAACAACATACGGCAGCCTATCATGATGCTGCAGAAGAACTTTTTAACTCCAAAAAAATATTCAACAGGACCTTTACGCTTGAAGATTATAAAAAAATAATAGGGACCAATTACCTGATGCTGCTTCATTCCGAAGATCAGATTTTCAGCAGTCTTTCCGGTGATTTGGCCGATAAACTGCAACTGAAAGAACGGAAAAAACTGCCGCTGATCGAAAAAGATCTGGCCAGCCTTTCCCTTGAGAATAAAACCCCCGCCCATGATCTGGAATTTGCCAACGCAAACGAAGCCCTGGGTGCTTTATACGTCATTGAAGGCTCTACCCTGGGTGGAAATGTTATTGCCAGACAGCTTTCAAAAACGGAAGGTTTTGATGAGGTTACCTTTAATTTTTTCGGCTGCTATCAGGAAAATACAGGGGCGATGTGGAAAAATTTCAAAGAAGTGCTGGATACGGAAGTGGCCGAAAAGAACTATGATGAAGTGCTTTCCGGCGCTAAGAAGCTTTATACCTTCCTGCTAAACGTTAACTAATTTATATCATATACAATTAAATTCCTGAAAGATTGCCCAATTTTTCAGGAATTGTTAAATTTGGGCGTTCCCAATGGAAAAACTAACCGACGGGAAAGGATAAATTATAATAAATAAAAAGTAAACATTATGAAGCGGTAACGTTCCATAATACCATTAAAAACAATAAATAAGTATATTATGAAAGTAACTGTAGTAGGTGCAGGCGCTGTAGGAGCAAGCTGTGCAGAATACATCGCAATGAAAAACTTCTGTTCGGAAGTGGTTTTGGTAGACATCAAAGAAGGATTTGCGGAAGGTAAGGCCATGGATCTGATGCAGACGGCATCACTAAACGGATTCGATACGAAAATTACCGGAACAACAGGGGATTACAGCAAAACTGCAGGTTCTCACGTAGCAGTTATCACTTCCGGGATTCCTCGGAAACCGGGGATGACGAGAGAAGAACTGATCGGAATCAATGCAGGAATTGTGAAAGAAGTTACGGAAAACCTGGTAAAACATTCTCCGGAAGTAATCATTATCGTGGTTTCCAACCCAATGGATACGATGGCTTACCTGGTACATAAAACATCAGGACTTCCTAAGCACAAGATCATCGGCATGGGTGGTGCCCTGGATTCTGCAAGATTCAAATACAGATTGGCAGAAGCTTTGGAAGCTCCGATTTCCGACGTAGACGGAATGGTGATCGCTGCCCACAGTGATACCGGAATGCTTCCTTTATTGAGCAAAGCCACAAGAAACGGGGTTCCTGTAACGGAATTCCTGAGTGATGAGCAGCAGAAATACGTGATCGAAGAAACCAAAGTAGGAGGAGCCACCCTTACCAAATTGTTGGGAACTTCTGCATGGTATGCACCGGGAGCGGCCGTTTCCGTAATGGTACAGGCCATCGCGTGCGACCAGAAAAAAATGATCCCTTGTTCTCTGATGCTGGAAGGCGAATACGGACAGAACGATATCTGCCTGGGCGTACCGGCCATCATCGGGAAAAACGGTGTTGAAAAAATCGTTAATGTTACCCTGACTGCCGATGAGCAGCTGAAGTTTGCCGAAGCAGCCAATGCCGTAAGAGAAGTGAATGGGGATTTGAAGTTTTAATGAACTACAGACCTTTAGATATTGAAACCGCGCCGGAAAGGCGCGGTTTTTTATTTATTGTACCGGGATAACTTAACGATCTCCGGATAAAGGTTATAATCCTATCGGAAATAGAGACCGTTTATTCATTTTAACGAGAGTGATTAAAATCATGACTGAATCAGCTTTAATTTTATTTTTGAATCACATAAACGTTCTAATGCGGTTGAATTCATATAGAATAGTACTAATTGTTTAAATAATTTTTACCGGCACATTTTTCCTGTTTACCGCATAAATTTTTTTCCTGATTATTTTAAAAATATTTTTGACTGTAAGATTATATACCCCATACAAACAGCAGTTAGGAGTAAGAGTAAAGAAAATCTGTATTTTTTAAGGGTTGCGTAAAATAGTCAGTTGTTCATATTAACGATAGTCTGGTAAAGGTGGTACCATCTGCATTCTTATCAGACCGTGTTTAATATAGGATCTTGCATTTACCTTAAAATATTAATCCCCGGAACCCTCAAATTTCATAATTTATTTTTTGAAAATTCCAGGATTATATTCAATGGTTTTAAAACTATGGAATTTTAAAAAATTACATAAGAATGAGCCTTCTTTTCTTTAGAAATAAACAAAAAATTAGAAAGACATGGATAGAAAAAACTTTTTGAAAAATTCTCTTGGATTAGCCGGAATTGTAATTACAGGTCCGAATTTGCTTCATTCAGAATATGTTTCTGATAAAATATGCATCGGCAATCCTCCAAAAAAACTTTTAAGCTGCAGTGTTACGAATTCAGAGACAGAAGGGCCTTTTCCGACCCATACCCCGTCCAGCCTGGTCCAGACGAATATCGTAGGAGACAGGACAGGTGTTGCATTTACGATGAATATTTACATCAAAAATACCAATGCAAATTGCGCCGCTTACCAGGGGGTGTTGGTCGATGTCTGGCATTGCGATAAAGACGGCAATTATTCTGAATACGGTGGAACGCAGATGCAGCAAGCTAATTATACAAATTATCATTTCCTTCGGGGCAGGCAGACTACCGATTCAAATGGCCTGGTTTCTTTCACCAGTATTTTTCCGGGATGGTACCAAAGCCGGGCAACGCATATTCATGTTCATGTTTATAAGCCTGATGGCACTTCACTTTTAGTAACCCAGATTGCATTTCCGGAAGGGAATACAAGCGCCGTTTATAATGTAAATGTCAACGGAACATCCTACGGGTATACAAAAGGAATGACCGGTTATACTTATAATGCCAGTGACAATGTCTTCTCCGATGGAACAAGTAATGAAATGAGTACGGTTACCGGTTCTTTATCCGCAGGTTATATTTTAACGCATACCATATATGTAGCAGGCGCTGCGAATTTAGGGACACAGGAAACTTCAAATCACAAAAATTTTAAAGTGGGTCAAAATTATCCAAATCCTTTCAGGGAAGAAACGGTTTTTCCAATTATTTTAGACGAAAGATCAACGGTAAATATTGATTTATTCGATCTGAGCGGAAGAAAACTTATCAGTGTGATTGATCAGCAAAAGCTCTCTGCCGGAAAGCAGGAAATAAAGATGTCTGGAAACCAGCTGGAATCAGGAATGTATATAGCTGAAATTACTATCGAAAACACTCACGGAAAATTTAAAGAAGATCTTAAAGTCCTGGTTAAATAATGTACCTGATACTTTATAATTATAAATGATAATTTCTTTTGAATCAGGGCGGTTTCAATAGTCTGCCCTGATAATATGTTTGGAATGGTCTGGTCAACAAATTTCTGAGGCTGGCTGTTTTAAATAAAATTCAACGTCAGATTTCTGATAATTAACAAGATCCCGTAAAAATTATCGGAAGCCATTGGCAGAAAAGACTCTCAAGAAAAAATGTCTTTTTATTGAATCGGACAGCCAATTGCAAGTCTTTTAATTACTTAACTTTCATTATAATTGATTTTAAAAAAAGGTATAAAAATGAATAGCATCATTACAGGTGCTTTAATATGCCTTGTTTTTTTCCTATGTTTATCGGTATTTCATATAATGCCAGAGTATCCTTTCTTTGCGTACAGGGGGAATTTCGTGATATTGATACTTCAAAATATAAATATCATGAAATAGAAATACGGCAAGGCATCATCGGGCTTAGTTTCAACATCATCCAAAAAAAGAGCAGTAAAAACCGCTCTCCCTGAAAAAATATCTGAAAGTTTATTAAATGTAAACACATCCGCAGCCCTCTTCCCAGGGCTCGCATATTCTTTTCGGCTCCAGACACCGCGGTCCGCCGCCGTTGATCAAAGATAATTCTTTGCGTACTAATTTTTTTAGATTTTTCATAAAAATACTTTTTAATTTGCTGATAACGAAGATACAAATTATTTTATTAATACACTTCAAAGTGATTTAAAAATACCGTTTGTTTTAAAAAATAAATTTCCGTGCTTAAACATCAGATGCTGCTCAGGAGTTCAGTCAGCTTTTTCCCCTGTGCTTTTGCCTTATTTTTTATGTCCTCTTCAGTATATCCTGCATCAACGGAAGTTCCGTGAAAGTAAAGAGCATCCTTATAATTCATCTGCGTATAATAAGCGGTCTGCTCCAGGTTTTTACAGAATTCACAGATTCTGAAATGATGTTCCCCTAAGGTATGGTACTCACTTTCCGGAGCCCCGACGGTAAAACTCGGAATGAAGCTTTTGCCTTTGAGTTTGTCGCCTTCTGAGCCGTAAGCAAACTGATAGGTAAAAACCACATCGAACCAGTGTTTCAGGATCGCCGGCATATTGTACCAGTACAGCGGGTATTGGAAAACAATATGCTGATGCCTCAGCAAAGCTTCCTGTTCGGCCTTCATATCGATCCGGAAGTCCGGATAAAGCGCCGAAAGGTTCCTGATTTCAATCTCCGGACTGCCGGCTTCCAGTTCTCCGATGATGGTCTTATTGGCAATGGAATTTTCAATATCGGGATGCCCGAGGATAAGTAATGTCATATTTTTTAACTATAAAATTTATAGTTGCAAAATTATTTTGAGTCTGCTACATTTGCAATACCTATCGGATTGGATAGGTTTAAAAAAATGAAAAAAGAATGTACCGGCAATTATGTCGAAATAAACGGAAAAGTCTATCCCTGTACGGTAAGCCTTGCGATGGACCTGGTGGGAGGGAAGTGGAAGACTGTGATTTTGTATCATCTGAGAGACGGAAAAAAAAGATACAGTGAACTACGGAAAGAGATGATCTCCGTAACGGAAATGACCCTGAGCCTACAGCTGAAACAGCTGGAAAAAGACGGGTTGGTATCAAGAACGGTATTTGGGGAAAAACCGCCCATCCGGGTGGAATATGAACTGACGGATTTTGGAAAAAGCTTTATTCCGGTACTGGAGGCCATCACTGCATGGGGCAATGGGATTGTGGATAAAAGTGGAAAATTTGTGGATAACTTTTAAGTTGGTGTGGATAACTCCATAATTTCCCGTTTTGGTCAAAAATTTCGTCAAATCATATAAAGAGATTATCAAAAATCTTTGGCTTTAATCAGATATATCTAAAAAGGCGGAATTCAACATGCTAATACCGGAAAGCTGAACATCTCAGGGTCTTAAATGCCAAAAATATAGGATGACTTTTTCAATTCAGCATTTAAAAAATCTTCTATTTTTAATCTGATGTATTCTGGAATATTCTCCATATTTTAAATTAAAATCTTCTGTGACTTATGTGCCAAAAACGCACAGCTACTTTTCAAATGAGTTCAAAACTCATAAACACTGCAGTCTCCGTAGAATCCTGATACCGTTTCGTATTGATCCCGGTAATTTCAAATCCGGCTTTCCTGTAAAAACGGATAGCAGGGTAGTTGGTGTTCCGGGTTTCGGTCTCCACAATCCGGCATTGCAGTTCCCGGGCTTCCCTGTTGATGTTTTTGATCAGCAGCCTGCCGGTAGCCTGCCCTCTGAATGCTTCACTGACCAGTAAGTTTTTTATAAAGAGGCTGTTGTTCCGTTTTCTGTAATCACAGATCGCCCAGCCAATCAGTTCCTCTTCATGGAATGCCCCGAAGGAATGTCCCTGTGCGATAACGCCATTCAGTTCTTCCATATCTTCTGCCGGTATTTTCAGGGTTTTGATGTAGGGCTGGTTCTTTTCCCGCAGGCTGAATTCAAAAGAAGTTCCTGTCTCGATGGCGGAAACTACGAAAATTTTATCGGTGCGGCAGCCGTTCAGTCCCCAGGCAAGTGTGGGATTTCCGTTTAGTTTTTCCAGTTTTCTGATTTCCATATTCAGTATTTAAGGTCTGCTTGATGCAGAGGAATTTCTTTTCATCATGTAAAGGACAATCTGTATAACCACCAGTGCAGCAATAACAACAATCCTGATCATCGCATTTTCCGAAAACCGCTCCCGGATCACTTCCAGGTAATTGATCTTCTCAATGGTAAATTCCTTCAGCCGGCCGATATGGGTAAACGCATTTACCTTCCGCACTTCGGATCCTGTTTCGGCTTCATTCAGCGTCTGTGCTACATTGATCAGATTAATATTACTCATTAAAAGCCAGCCGAAAAGCAAGAAGGAGATCAAAAAGAGTGAGGGCCTGAGCATATTCATGAAAATGGAAATTTGGGATTGGACATATGGATCGCTGTATTTATTCAAATTTAAATAAAAGTCATTGGTACGAACGAATAAAATCCATGAAATATGGATCCGGCTTTCATAATTCTGCAAGCATTCTTTAAGTTAACGTGAACTCAAAGAAGAACCTGGATTAAGCGGCTGGAAGAGGGATGCCGGATACCGGAAGTTTCTCTGGTATAAAAAACAGGATATAAAATCCTGATCATTAAACTAAATATTTCAGTATTTCATTAGAGGGAATTCTAATTTATTCCTGAATAAATAACCTTGGTCTCAATTTTTCAACCGTGGTCAAATTTTTTTTAAGTCCTGAAGGAACGGCTTAGTACAGGACAGGATAAAATCCTGTCAGAAGCGTGAACCTTTTTTCTTTCTACCAGGATGAGTGGTATCCAAAATCCCGACTGAATCATTCTGATTTTATTTTTGAGTTAAATAATCGACTGAATATGATGTCAATACAGTCGAACTCACGTTAAGTGATGTCCAAACGGGTAGTGCATCAGATTAATGCATTTTTGCCAGTTAATTAATCATCAGTAATTTCCTGCAACCCTTATTTCTTACCGAAGATTTTTCTGAAGGGCTTAATTTTTCAATCTCAGCAATAAGATGAATGGCCGGATACCGGATAACATTAAAATCTTTAATAGTATATCTTAGCGGCATCATCAATTCAAAGTATTCAGTCTTTTCACGGTCATAGAATTTGTAATAATTGATCATATTTGAACCGCCATAAGCATACCCGATGTCAAAAACAATTTTTCCATGATCATAAATCATTGGGTAGTTCTCTGTAAAATATATCGTTTTATCTAAGGTATTGAATAATATGTAACTGTCAATTTCAAAGGCATCCAGTTTGAAAATATAGAAATTTTGCTCTTTGCCTATCAGTATTATCTTTTGTTTATTGCTGCAATATGATATTTCTTCCGTCTCGCCTCTTCCATACTGTTTACCCCGGATGCAATGCGTGGAAATGTGATCCGGAAATAGATTCTGAAATTCGTCGTAAAGCATTTTATCTTCTTTCAGTAAAGCTTTCACCGGCTTCGCAATACTGTCTTTTAATTTTGAATTATAATCATCATTATTAATGAAAGAAAAGGTGTTTCTCGAATTGGATTCTAGTGTTAAGCTTAAATCTTCACAGTCGGGCATTACAGATAATTGATCCTGTGCGGATACTTTTAAAGAAATGAAGAGCATTAATAAGAAGATATTTTTCATTAGGTTATGATGAAAAGAAAATCAAATTTAATCAAAACTTCACACACCGAAACTTTCAAAACCCGTAAATTTGTTTCCAATAAAAATTTAGCGGATGTTTAGGAAAATTTCGGTTGCGGCGGCCATAGGCCTTTCTGTAATCACAATCAATGCACAGAAGAATAAAAATACCCGGCTGGAAAGGCCGAAACTGGTGGTAGGCCTGGTGGTGGACCAGATGCGATGGGATTATCTGTACCGTTTTTACAACAAATATGGCAATGACGGATTTAAAAGATTACTGAATACCGGTTATTCTTTAAACAATGTACATATTCCTTATGTGCCTACCGTAACGGCTTTAGGCCATACCTGCATTTATACGGGTTCGGTTCCTGCCATTCACGGGATTGCCGGAAACGACTGGACGGATAAGGAAACCGGGAAAAATGTATATTGTACCACCGATGAGAGCGTACAGCCGGTAGGAACCACCAATGCCAAAATCGGGAGCCATTCCCCGAAAAACCTGTGGTCGACCACCATTACCGATGAGCTGAAGCTCGCCACCAATTTCCAGGGTAAAGTGATCGGGGTTTCCCTGAAAGACCGGGCGTCCATTCTTCCTGCAGGCCATACACCGAACGGTGCTTTCTGGTTCGACGATTCTACAGGGAATTTTATCACGAGTACCTGGTACATGAACGACCTTCCGCAGTGGATCAGGACTTTCAATGCCCAGAATCTTCCGGAAAAACTGGTGGCAAACGGGTGGAGCACTTTGCTGCCGATTGATCAGTATACGGAAAGTGCGCCGGACAATTCCTCGTGGGAAGGACTTCTGGGAAGTGCCAAGACCCCGACATTCCCATACAGCAACCTGGCAGCCGATTACCAGCTTAAGAAAGACAACATCCGTTATACCCCTTTCGGAAATACTTTAACTTTAAAATTAGCCGAAGCCGCTGTGGAAGGCGAAAAATTAGGCGGAGACGAGGTCGTGGATATGCTGGCAGTCAATCTGGCTTCCACCGATTACGCCGGCCATAAATTCGGTCCGAATTCTATTGAAGTGGAAGATGTGTATTTAAGGCTGGATCAGGATCTGGCGCAGTTCTTCAGCTACCTGGATTCCAAAGTCGGAAAAGGGCAGTATACGGTTTTCCTTTCGGCAGACCACGGCGGGGCGCATTCGGTAGGATTTCTGCAGGAACATAAAATAGCCACCGGATTTTTCGGTGACGGAATGGATAAAAACGTCAACCAGAAACTAAAAGAAAAATTCGGAGTGGATAAGCTGATCAATGCTGTAGATAATTACCAGATCTATTTCGACAGGAAACTGCTGAAAGACAACAATATTAAACTGGAAGACGTGGTGGATTTTACGGTAAAGGAAATCGAAAACGATCCGTCCGATCTGTATGCCGTAGCCGTAACGAAAGTTTCGGAAGCTACAATCCCGGAACCGATCAAGCAGAGGATCATCAACGGGATCAACAGGCAGAGAAGCGGGGATATCCAGCTCATTTCCCATGATTCCATGCTTCCCCCGTATTCGAAAACAGGAACTACCCACAGTGTATGGAACTCGTATGATGCACACATTCCTTTAATCTTTATGGGATGGGGAATCCAGCATGGGGAAAGCAGCAAGCCTTATTTCATGACCGATATTGCACCCACAGTTTCCTCATTGCTGAAAATCCAGTTTCCAAGCGGAAACGTAGGAAACCCGATCAGCGAAGCGATTGGAAAATAGGCCTCCCTTTTATAAAATCAAAATCCTTAACCGCCTGGGCAGTTAAGGATTTTTTTATGGCAGGTAAAGGTTTAATTAAATATAACGTTTGATTTGCTTGTATTAATTGATTTTCAGTCGATTACTGAATGAAGATTAGAATTCAGATCGTGAATCAGGATTTTAAGGTTGACAGGATCATTTCCATCATCCGGTTTTCCCCTTCCAGGCTGTTCATCCGGGTTCTGCTCCGATTGCACCTTAAATATAAATCTTGCTGTTATCGATTTTCAGCACTTCCTGTTTTTCCATTTTCTTGATGGCGCGGATCACCGTTTCGATCCGCATACCGGTAATAGAAGCAAGCTGCTGCCGCGTATAGGGGATCGGGAAAGAAAACTGCTCCTTAAAACCGAAGTGGGATTTGATGTGCCGCATCAGAATATGAAGTTTCGTTACCGGGTCCTTGAAGAAAAAAGGGGCTGATGTTACATACCGGTAATGCATTCGGTCTGCCGTAAAAGAATAGAGATTGAAGATAAGCTGGGGCTGCTGCAGCAATAGCTCCACAAACCTCACTTTTTCCAGCCGTATGATTTCGCAATCGGTGATGGCAATGGCATTTACCGCATATTTCTTGTCCGAAAAAAGGTACGTTTCCGCAAAACAATAACCATCAAAGGGAATCCCGTGGATAAATATTCTTTACCGTCTTCCAAAAAGCTGCTCAATTTTACTGTGCCGTATTTTATCTGAAAATAATATTTAGGGGTGCCGTCTTCTTCGATGATAAAGTCACCGGAGTGGTAATTTTGCAGTTCAGCTCCATAAGAAAACAAGAGGTTTTCTGAGATGATCATAGATTATTTTTAATAGTTGATTGTAGAAGCTAAAATTAATAAAATAACCCATTGCCGGAAAACGGAAAGATACCACATAGATGCCCCAAAAATGCCCTATATAAAGAGTTTTTAAGCTTTTTGCTTAAATTATGGAAAATTCAGGAGAAATAAAGTTTTTAAGAGTTCTGCTAAAATCATCAAACAGGATGGCTGTCGCATTTTAGGAAGGGATACGGCTGGTCCGGAAAACTACGGATTTAATAGAAAAAAGGCTGTCTGAAATTCTAAGACAGCCTGTATAAAAGTTGTAATTTAATCTTCTTCAGCTCCGTCTTCATCATCCTCATATTGCTCAAGGAAATAAGTGAAAGTGAAATCTTCCGTTTCGTCTTCCGCATCTTCAAGGGTGCTGAGAAGATCTTCAAATATTTCCAGCTGATCAACGGTCATATTCACGAATTCAAGATGGAGCGGCATTTCCACTCCGCCTCTAATAACATCCGAAAGCGCATCCAGATTGTCGCCGAAGTATTCCGGAAGCGGAAGCTTTTCTTTTAATTGGGCATAGAAGTCTTCCTCATCTCCTATGTCTGTAAAATCGATATATATTGTACTCATATTAAATTGAATTTCCGGTTTTTTCCTTTAAAACCGGTCTGTTTTTTTTATAGAAGCCGGTTTCTTTATCAGCAGGATTTCTTCCTGTACATTACTGATGAAACACGTTTTACCGGGCAATGGCAAAATTACTGCTTTTCAAAACTTTTATAATGGTTTTTGCTGAGGTAAACTTCACCGTCTTTTGTAAAGACGATCCGGTCGGCCTGTCTTCCTCCGCAATGATAATTAACATCCGCTTCAAAGTATTCTTTACCGTCGGGCAGGATTTTTTCCCGGTTGCCGAACCGGTCTCCGCCGATGGCTTTCCCCGGTAGTATTTCGCAAAGATCTCCTTTCGCAGGGTTCCAGCCTTGTTTCCGGGCTTCGTTTTTCGTTAGATAATAATCGGGTAAACGGCGATTCTGCTTTACGTACAGAACAACCCTTTTATCTTCCGTGAGCTGATCAACAGATTCCTGACCGGCAGGGTAGCTGCTACTGCTTCCACCGGAACTGCCGTATTCCACAACTGGTTTTACATGAGGCATCTCTTGTTTATCCGCAATAAAATTGTTGTAGATCTACATCACAGACATTCCGAAGAGAAGCCCGAGGCAAATGAAAAACAGCGATCTTATTTTACCGTTCATACTTTAATTAATTACCGATATAACAATATAACAATATAGCAATTTACCAATGTAACAGTTTGCCAAAGGGTTAATGAATAAATTTTAACCTTACTCCATCAATATATTCATCCGTTGTTGCAATGATCCATTGTTACACTGTTACATTGATCCATCGTTACATTATTCAGGCTCTCCATTCTTCCGGCACATCGCAGATCGGGATGGGAACCATTTTGTGTTTTGCCGCTTTATGCATCCGGTCGAAAATCAGGAAGACTTCCTTATCCCGCCCTTCGTAATCTTCAACAGCCTTCGTTCCGTATTCTTTCTGGATTTTTTCAAGTTCAGGATAAGAAGCACCGATCTGGTCTTCATCCGTTCTTTCCGCATCCCAAAGCCCGTCGGTAGGGATGGCATTCCGGATGCTTTCGATGAGATCAAGTCCTTTGGCCAGTTCATACACCTCTGTTTTATAAAGATCGGCAATCGGGGAAACATCCACGCCGCCGTCTCCGTATTTGGTATAGAATCCGATCCCGAAATCTTCCACTTTATTTCCCGTTCCGCATACTAAAAGTCCGTGAAGCTGGCCGAAATAGTATAAGTTCAGCATTCTGAAACGCGATCTGGTGTTGGCCAAAGACAGGTTTTTATTAGGGTTTCCTTCGGCATATTCATGAACGGACTGCTCAAAGCTTTCGAACACAGGAGTCAGATTTACCGTATGTGCCTTAACATTCGGGAATTTTTTCTTTAAATCAGCGATATGTTCCTGGGCACGGTTTACCTGGTCTTCCTTCTGGCGGATCGGCATTTCCAGCAATAAAACTTCAAGGCCTGTCATGGCACAGAGGGTGGACACCACACCGGAATCCACCCCACCGGAAACACCGATGACATATCCGTTTACTTTTGCTTTTACTGCATAATCTTTCAGCCAGTTTACAATATGATCGATAATCTTTTGGGTCTGCATTGTTTATATTTTTAGTCTGTTATTATTTATGAAATTCAAAATTAAAAATTTTGACGGGGTTTAACGATAGTTTTCACGGCTAAGTTCGTACCAAACGCAGATTCCGGCCGGTCCAATAATTCCCTGTTTTCTGAAAATACATCGTTCCGTTTCCGAGTAGATGTGCTTAAGGTACATCCAATCCGAAGATAACGACATTTGCCGGTCCTTTTTTAACGTCTTTTTCCATGATAGGATTGTCCATGAGGTTTAGGGTCTGAAGGACGGGGTTTGCGGAAATATCAAGTTTCTGGATCAGGTTATGTTCAAGATTCAGTTTTTTAAGACGTCTTAGCGAACTCACATCAATTGTTTTAATTTTATTTAAAGATACGGTTAACTGATTAATTTCCGGGGTAGAATTCAGGGAAATATTTTCAATCATATTGCCATCCAGGTATAATGAAGTCAGGCTTTTCAGGTTTTCTGCCGTAAAGACGGAAACTTTGCTGCCGGCACAGGAAATCAGCTCAACTTTATCCATATTTCTCATTGATATCCGGGAAATGTTATTCTGATCGAGAATAATCATCCGTGCATTTTTAAAATAAGAAACCTCTTCCGCAGAAGTAATGCCTTTGTTCATCAGAAATAAATTTTCAACCGATTCCGCTTCAGGCTGGCTTATTTTTCCGTCTTTGTTAAGGTCGTAATTTTCAAGAACGGCTTTCTCAAAATTTTTATCCTTAAAAGAAAGCTGCTGTGCCCTGGAAAAAGGGAATGCAAAAATAAAGAGCAGTAACAGAATAATTTTGTTTTTAATCATCAGGTTGTGTTTAAATCCTTATTTTTGTACACTTTAATTTCATGTAAAAATATGAAGATTTTCAGAATTATTGCCCTTTCCGCAGGATCCGTTTTAGGATTGAACTCCTGTAAGAAAGAATGCCGGAACCAGTGGAACGTAGAAATTACCGCTCCTGCCGAAAAAGTAGAGATTACCGATATTTCCAAAGAACTTTACAATCCGGGCGTTTCCTCGGAGCAGTTTAAAGCAAAATACCCGTGGTTCCAGGGAACGGTCAGTGATGCTGATTTTTCCAAAAGGCGGACGGATGCAGGCGAGATTAAGATCTACCGGGAAGCCATTGCCAAAATAGACCAGAAAAAACTGCAGACGGATCTGGAGGATATGTTCTCGCATATCAAATACCATTTCCCTTCCTTTAAAAGCCCGAAGGTCTTTTTATTTTCTTCCGCTCTGCAGATGGTGCAGGACCCGATCTTCTACAATGCCAAAGAAAACCTTCTGTTCATCGATATTACAGGCTTTATGGGCGATGGAAACCCCAATTACAAAGGGCTGGAAATGTATTTCCAGAAGTCTATGAATCCGAATAACATCGTCCCGAAAGTAGCGCAGATCTTCGCCGAAGGTTTTGTAAAAGAATCACCGGACCACCAGAAATTTATTGACATGATGATCCTGAACGGTAAAATCATGATTCTTAAAGATGCCTTCCTGCCGACTTATCCGGAATATCTGAAAATGAATTACACCCAGAAACAGTACGAATGGGCCGAAGCCAACGAAGCCAACATCTGGAATTATTTCGTGGAAAACAATTTGATTTTCGGGGATGATCACCGCCTGGAAGACCGGTTCATCGCGCCGGGGCCATTTTCAAAGTTCTACACGGAAATCGATAACGAATCCTCCCCGCAGATCGGAATTTTCACGGGATGGCAGATCTGTAAAGCCTATCTGAAAGAAAAGCCGGATACCAAACTTCAGGATTTCCTGAAAATGGACGGGACAATTATTTTCAACCAGTCCGGATATAAGCCGAAATTGAAATAATATTATATTAACATACATCTAAATAGAAAGTTAACAGGGCTGTAAGAGGGAGTCTGGATGCCTGAATCTCCTTTGGCTAACATTAAAGATATTACATACCAAAAGAAATCGTTTGTAATTCTGTTAATGAGTAACTCTGTTCAATCTTAATTCACTAATTGGCCTTATAATAATTAAAGTCAGTTCCAATCTATTCTAGTTTACGTAATATAAAGTATATAAACCTTCAGCGATGCCAGAAGGTTTTTTTTTATGAAGTTTCATGTTAATTTTACTACTTTGTATTGCATATTACTATTTATATTATATATTTGTGGTATTAAATAATAACCTATGGAAAATAGTATTGATATTCAGAACCTCAGTTTTGAATTTTCCAAAGACAAGCCGGTTTTGAAAAATATCAGTCTTGCGGTACCGAAGGGAAGTATTTTCGGATTCCTGGGAGCCAACGGAGCCGGAAAATCCACTACCATGAAAATGCTGATCGGAAGCATTCCCGATGAACGTAATGCCATCCGCATCTTCAACGAAAAACTGGACGTCCTTTATCCTGATGGCTTTCATAGAATCGGGAGCCTGATCGATACGGCCGCTTTTTATGACCATCTTTCGGGCTGGGACAACCTTCTGATAATCTCCGGGCTGAGAGACCTTCCGGTGTCCGAGTGTGAAAGGGTCCTGCATCTGGTCGGGCTTTGGGAAAGCAGGAACATGAAAATGAAACGGTATTCATTGGGAATGAAACAGCGGCTGGCAATTGCGATTACGTTACTGGGAAAGCCCGAACTGCTGATCCTGGATGAACCGGTCAATGGCCTTGACCCGAATGGTATGCTGGAAATACGCGAGCTGCTTATTAAACTGAATAAAGAAGAAGGCGTCACCGTTTTTATCTCGAGCCACCTGCTGCAGGAAATCGAAAAAATGATTACCCATCTGGCGATCATTTCCAACGGCGAAATCCGTTTTGCAGGAAGCATGAAAGACCTGAACGAACGTTACCGCTATAACCGCATCCGGATCGGATTGAATGATGCTCCGGTATTCATCACTGAAATCCCGGAAAATTACTCCCCGAAATTGCTGGATGAAACCGCCATTGAAATTACGGCGGAATCGAAAGAAGCCATTACCGCCCTCATAAAAAAGCTGGTGATGAAAGACGCCGGGATTTTCGAAATTAAGAACAGTGCCGGGCTGGAAGAATGGTTCATGGAAATCACTAAAAACTAAAAACAATGAAAAAACTACTAAAGACAGTCGGTACGGAATGGCTGAAGATTAAAGGATTAGGGCTCGTATATATGGCCGTTGTTTTGGGAGGCCTGCTTCCTCTGCTCGTTTATGTGCCTTCATTTTTTGTACAGGAAACCGTTCCGGAAGGAACACTGAAGTTTTCCGTTTTTGAAGAGTCGATCGGAGGGGATCAGTTAAAATATTTTGTCTTTTTCATATTGCCGCTGCTGCTGATTATTGTCGCCAACAGGATTGCGCAGACGGATCATAAGAACAACGGATGGCAGCTGATGGAAACGCAGCCGGTAAGCCGCTGGCAGCTTTACCTTTCAAAATACATCGTTATCGTCGTGCTGGGGTTGATGTGTATTGCCTCTTATTTTATTTTCAGTATCGTCATGGCGGCGGCAGATTATCTTATCCATCCGAATGAAGTTAAGCTGTTGGATTTTGACATGATCTGGGCTATCAGGACCTGCCTCAGGATCTGTATCACCATTTTAGGGATCGCCGCCATCCAGCTTTGTGTTTCAGTAGCATTTCAGGGATTTGTATGGTCCTTTCTGATCGGCTCCCTCGGGATTGCTTCCAATATTGCGGCGCTTATTCAGAAACAGTCGTTCTTTTTCAATCCTTACGGCTCTTTGTATACGTTCTGGAATGCACCTGAGATCAAAGACCTGAATACTTTTATTTCACATTCCGAATACATGAGTGTTTTCTGGATGGTGATATTCCTGGTGATCGGCTATTTCTGGTACCGCAGGAAAGGTTTTAAAAATGCTTTCGGAAAAACTAAAAAACAAGCCGTTATTTCCTTTGCGTTATTTGCAGCCGGTACAGGACTGCTGTATTTTATCCAGCAGCCCAAACCTTATCAGAGCGGTGCGGAAGGAGTAATTCTTAAAGGAACTTTAGATACTGACCTGACGGTGGATTCCGTAAAAATCTTTACATCGGATTTTCACAAAAAAATCGGAGCTGCACCTGTGGTTAACCATACATTCAGCTGGACTACCGAAAAACGGCTTCCCACGGATGAATATCTTGTAGAGATCGGAAATAAAAAACTGGTGCTGATCATGGGAAGCGGCGACTGGTTCGATCTTGATATTAAATTCAACGATACCGATATGGTAACCTATATCAAATCAAACCGCAAGGCCGATCAGAACTACCGCGAAAAAAGAAGTTCCTTCGGCAGGGATTTTACTTATGCGCTGGAAGATCAGGCATATACCGGTGATCCGGCAAAATTCTATGAACTCGCTCAAGACGACTGGAAAAAGAACAAGCGGATTCTGAATGCCTTTGCCGATCCCGCGAACAACGCGCTTTCCGAAGAATATAAAGACTACAGAAAACAGCTGATGGCCATCCAGTACCTCAATGAGATCAGCAATTACAGGAAAATGACTTCCTGGACCGATCCGAAGTTTGCACCGCCGAAGGATTTTGTAGATGAGCTGAATGCCAATATCCAAAAGCCGTCTCAACTTTTAAGCAAAAATGAAAATTACCTGCAGTTCAGGCTGGATCGACTGCTCACCGATAAAGACCAGTCGGTAAATGCAGACAGCATCCTTTTTGTAAAAATCAATAAACTTCCCAGGGGGCTGCAAAAAGACCAGCTGCTGGCGAGGCATCTGGCCAGGACACTGGAACTTCAGACTGACAGTTTATCCAGAAACAGGCTGTTTGCTTCGGAAATCAATAACGTTAAGAATACCGATTACCGCAATAGGCTGTATTCTAAACTGGAGCAGATTAACATTTCTCAGAAAGGGGCCTCCTTTCCGGATCTCCGTTTCCTGAATGATCAGGGGAAAGCCGTAAATCTTTCGAAATTCCGCGGAAAATACGTGGTCATCGATCTCTGGGCAACCTGGTGTGCGCCTTGTAAACAAATCCGTCCTGTTTTCGAAGCAAGAAATAATCAGTATAGATATTATCAGAATCTTCAGTTTATTTCGATAAGCACCGATCAGAACCAATCGAAATGGAAGAATTATCTGAAGACTAAACCGTCCGGTATTCCCCAGTTCTGGCTGCCAGATGCAGAAAAATTCATGGCTGACTACAAAATCCAGTCGATTCCGAGATTTATCATCATTGATCCGGAAGGAAAAATATTCAACCTGAATACGCCGTTTCCGGATGAAGATAACTTTGTAGAAGTTTTGGATAAGCTGAAGAAATATTAACTTTGCACCAAATTAGAAACAAATAGAAGTTATGAGAAAAACTCAGATTACGATAGATGTAGAACTGGACGAAAACCACATCCCGGAAAACATTACCTGGAACGCACAGGACGGCGGAATAGAAAAGGAAGATACCAAGGCCACCATGATTTCCGTCTGGGACGAAAAAACGATGGAAGCATTGAGAATAGATCTCTGGACGAAGGAAATGCCGGTGGACCAAATGAAGATGTTTATCCACCAGATCCTGGTTTCTTTAGGAAATACCTATCAGAGAGCAACAGGTGAAGAAGATGTAGCCCAGTGGCTGGAAGAAATAGCAGAAGAGTTTGCGGTAAAATCTGCGATAAAAATGTAAAAGCTGCAGGCATTTGGCGACAGGCAACTAACCTTCAGAAATGCCTGCAGAATAATAATAAATTTTTTGGCATAAGGTATATAGCTAAATGCCAGAAGCAATAAGCTAAAAGCAAATTATTATGAATTTCAATACAAAAGTAATACACGGTGGCCAGCACCACGAATCGGCGACAGGTTCGGTGAACGTTCCTGTTTTTTTAACCTCAACTTTTGCACAGAAAAGCCCGGGCGTCCATTCCGGATACGAGTATTCCAGAGCAGCGAACCCGACCAGACAGGCTTTGGAAGATTCCCTGGCGAGCATTGAAAACGGAGCCAGAGGACTGGCGTTCGGATCAGGCCTTGCAGCCATCGACTGTGTCCTGAAATTACTGAATCCCGGTGACGAGGTGGTAGCAGTAGACGATTTATACGGCGGAACGTACCGGATGTTTACGAGACTTTTTGAAAAATACCAACTGAAGTTTACCTTCGTGAATTTTGATGATGTTTCGAAAATCGCGGATGTGATTACCGGTCAGACGAAACTGATCTGGGTGGAAACCCCGACCAACCCGCTGATGAAGCTGGTAGATATTAAAGCAGTGGTGGAAATTGCAAAAGGAAAGGATATCCTGGTAGCCGTAGACAATACGTTTGCGACACCTTACCTTCAGAGACCGATTGATCTGGGAGCGGACATCGTGATGCACTCTGCAACGAAATATTTAGGCGGCCATTCCGACGTAATCGCCGGAGCTTTGGTGGCGAAGGATGCTGAACTGGGTGAAAAACTCCACTTTATCCAGTTTGCGAGCGGCGGGATTTTAGGGCCTCATGATTCCTATCTGGTTCTGAGAGGAATTAAGACGCTGGCCTTGAGGGTTCAGAGACATTCTGAAAACGGGATGGCCGTTGCCAGATATCTTGAGTCCCATCCGGCTGTAGACCAGGTAATCTATCCGGGACTGGAATCCCACCCGCAGTACGAACTGGCAAAAGCCCAGATGAGAGATTTCGGGGGAATGGTTTCCTTTACCTTCAAGTCCGGTAAAAAAGAGGATGCGATTAAGTTCCTGGAAAAAGTAAGGGTATTTACGCTGGCTGAATCTTTAGGTGGCGTAGAATCTTTAGCCAATCATCCGGCTCTGATGACCCACGCGTCCATTCCTGCAGAGAAACGCGCAGAACTTGGAATCACCGATGACCTGGTGCGTTTAAGCGTAGGAATCGAAGATGCGGAAGACCTCATCGCCGATCTGCAAAAGGCATTTGCGTGATTAATGTAACAATGTAACAATGTAACGATGTAACGGTCTATTAATATTGTTAAACTGTTATATTGATACATTGCTATATTATTTAATAGATAAATGATGACTGATTTTCAAAAATACATACAGCGCTATTTGGATTTAATTCCTTCCGAAAACTGGCCGGAAGAATTAAAAAAATCCGGTGATAAAACCGCAGATGTTTATTCAAAGCTTTCAGAAGAGCAATCGCATTTTGCGTATGCGGAAGGAAAGTGGACCTTGAAAGAACTGCTTCTGCATCTTTCCGATACCGAAAGGGTCTTTCAGTACCGGATCCTGGCCATCGCCCGGGGCGATAAAAATGAACTGCCCGGTTTCGACGAAGAAAATTATGCCAGAAATTCTTATGCGAACAAAAGAAGCCTGAGTTCCCTGCTGGAAGAATATCGGTTGGTAAGGAAATCTTCTCAGATACTGCTTGCAACATTGAATCCTTCGGTTTTAAATAATATCGGAACTGCCAATGGAAATCAGATCGTTGCAGAAACCATCGGCAAGCTGATTGTAGGACATAACCTGCATCATCTGAATATTATTGAGGAACGGTATCTGCCGGAGTTATTATGAAATTAATAAAAAATAAGCTCATTATAATCAGTTTATTGATTTATATACTTTCCCTTTTCTGTAATGCTTTTAAAGTTATACAGACTAAAGAAATTAGAAATTATAGTTCTTTTGAACTTTTATTAGTTGGTTGTATAAGTTTCTGGGTGGTGGAATTTTGGAATGCTTTATTTGGTCAGCAAATATTTGGTTTTTTCTTGTGATAACCTGTTTATTTTTCAAGAAGTTTGTTGCTTCAATTATTATAGGCATCATTGCATAATCAATTTCGGGATCTTTTATGTTTTGGAAAACAGTATTGGTCTCAAAAAGTGGAAGAGAAGCTAATATTTACAGTCTAGAAACTGGTTATTTTTTATGGATGACCTCAATTTTGTTTTTAAAATTTTCTTCAATATATCTGAGAATTAAAAATAATATAAATATCAATAGGAACGGGCTTTAGCCCGTTTTCCCTGTAAAGCCGTACATTTGGCTTTAGCCAAATTTAAAAATAATTTCTATTTTTGGTAAAAAAGCACAAATGCCCTTTATTAAAATTTATATCCATCTCGTTTTTTCAACGAAAAACAGAATTCCTTTTTTAAATACTGCCGAATTAAGGGTGAAAGTTTGGAAACACATTAAAGAAAATGCTGCGGAAAAAGGAATTTATGTAGATATGGTCAATGGTTTTTCAGATCATTGCCATTGCTTGATTTCTTTAGGTTCAAACCAGAATATAGAAAAAATTGTTCAGTTGATCAAGGGGGAATCTTCTTTCTGGATAAATAAAAATCAATTGATTTGGGAGAAATTTGCCTGGCAGGATGAATATTTGGCTGTTTCCGTTTCCGAATCCATGCTAGAGCCGGTACGGAATTACATCAGGAATCAGGAAGTTCACCATACAAAACAAACTTTTACAGAAGAATATCTGAAATTTAAGGAGAAATACAACTTTGAATAAATTTTGGCTAAAGCCGGTGGAATGATGCTCTTTGTTAAACGGGCTAAAGCCCGTTCCTATCGATAATAGATACAATTACAACCGGAAGCTTCTATTTTCATTCTCTGTTTTTAAAACAATTCATTTGGCAAAAGCTTACAGAATTTTTATCTTTGAAAACCGGCCTGATGTCCGGGATTACTGAGTTATGGAGAACATTGTCAACCTATTAAAATCCGGCGGCACGATTCTGTACCCTACCGATACGATCTGGGGAATCGGATGCGACGCCACCAATATAGAAGCCGTCAACAAAATTTTTGAGATCAAGAAACGGGAAAAAAATAAATCCATGATCATCCTCGTGGAATCGGAGAAGAGGCTGCAGGACCTGGTGGATGTTCCGGAAATGGCCTGGGAAATCATCGACCTGAGCGAAAAGCCGGTAACGATTGTTTATGAAAAGCCGCGGGGCCTGCCGAAAGAACTGCTGGCGGACGACGGAAGCATCGGAATCCGTCTCGTAAAAAATGATTTCTGCAAAAAACTGATTACAAAACTTAACAAGCCGCTAGTCTCCACTTCTGCTAATTTCAGTGGGGATAAAAGTCCGTTGAAATTCTCGGATATTTCCCCGGAAATAATAGGTTTGGTGGATTACGCCGTTGAGGAAGACCGCGAAAAAGTTTCGGAATATTCAGGATCTTCGGTAATCAAGATCTGGAATGACAACAGAATAAAAGTGCTCCGCGAATAAAAATAAAAGATTTAATTATCTTTGCAGCATCATACAACCATTAAGAAGCCGGAGCTTTGGTATTTAACCTGAATATCCGGATTCTTAATGGTTTTACATTAGATAGCGGAATAAAGGCTGCCTTTGGTATTGTCATCCGTGATCTGTAAACTATTATTTAAACCTGAAAAAATGTTCATTAATTTAAATCAGAATAAAAACCTGAAACTTTTCAAAATCATTTCCGAGGTCGCGGCCCGGAACAACCAGTCGGTATATATTGTCGGCGGCTATGTGCGGGATCTGATGATGAAGAGAAAAGCATCCACGGATATTGATTTTGTGACCGAACAGAGCGGTATTGAGCTGGCGCAGCATGTCGGGCAGGAAATCGATCCCAAAATGAAGGTTTCTGTTTTCAAAACCTACGGTACCGCCATGATCCGGTATAAAGACCTGGAGCTGGAATTTGTAGGCGCCCGTAAAGAAAGCTACACCGAAGACAGCCGGAAGCCGGAAGTGGAAGGCGGAACCATTGAAGACGACCAAAAAAGAAGGGATTTTACCGTCAATGCCATGGCCATCTCCCTGAATAAAGAGAATTTCGGCGAGCTGATTGACCCGTTCAATGGTGTGGATGATCTGGAAAAAAGAATTTTAAGAACGCCTTTGGAACCGGCACAGACCTATTCCGATGATCCGTTGCGGATGATGCGGGCGGTACGTTTTGCATCGACCCTGCAGTTTCAGATTGAAGAAAAGTCTCTGAAAGCGATCAGCCGGGAAGCGGAACGGATTAAAATTGTTTCGAGGGAAAGGATCATGGTGGAATTCAATAAGATCATGCTTTCGGAAAAACCATCGATCGGATTGAGATTAATGGAAGAGACCGGACTGATGAAGCTTATCATTCCCGAACTGATTGACCTGAAAGGAGTGGAAGAGGTGGAAGGACAGACGCATAAAGACAATTTTTACCATACCCTCGAAGTGGTGGATAACATTTCTGAAAATACGGACAACCTTTGGCTGCGGTGGTCGGCCTTATTGCACGACATCGGAAAAGCGCCGACGAAGAAATTCATGGAAGGAACGGGCTGGACTTTTCACGGACATGAGTTCCTGGGTTCAAAAATGGTCAGGACGCTGTTTCAGCGGCTAAAACTACCGTTGGGCCCGGATATGAAATACGTGCAGAAAATGGTTAAGCTTTCTTCCCGTCCAATTGCCCTGGTTACCGATGATGCTTCGGATTCGGCACTGAGGAGGCTGCTTTTTGATGCAGGAGAAGACCTGGAAGACCTGTTTACCCTTTGCAAAGCCGATATCACGACAAAAAATTCGCGGAAACAGGAAAAGTTCAAGAAGAATTTCGAGTATGTGGCCGTGAAGATCAAAGAGGTAGAAGAGAAGGACCAGGTGCGGAATTTCCAGCCGCCGATTTCCGGAGAAGAAATCATGGCGATGTTCAACCTGAAGCCCGGCCGTGAAATCGGGATCCTCAAAGAAAAAGTAAAAGAAGCGATTCTGGAAGGCGAAATCGGAAATGATAGTGAAGAAGCAAAAAGATTCGTTATTGCCGAAGCGGAAAAGCTGGGACTGGCATTGGTTTAAAAGATGATTTTTAATAAATTTTGGAGCAACGGATTTTTATCTGTTGCTTTTTTTATGAAAAATAGTCAACCACAAAAAGTTCAATGTATTTTTATAAAATGATGAACGAACGTAAATTTTGTTATTACATTTGCGGAAATATACGATTGAATTTATTTGATGTTAAAATTTCATTGATGAAAAAAATAAGTCCGTTCCTGCTGTTTCTTTTTATTGCTTCATCCTGTGAAAATAAGGTGGAACAGGTACATAATGCCTTTTATTACTGGAAAACAGATAGTTCTCCGTCAGGCTATAATCATGAAAAAAATATTCTGACCGATCAACATATAAAAAAACTATACGTAAAATTTTTTGAGGTCGATTACAGTGATGCAATGGGAAATTATCCGGTTTCCAAAACTGCTTTTTCCCTGAATTCTTATTGTGATGAAAATATTTCGACTCCTTATGAGGTGATTCCAACCGTTTATATCAGGAATATCGTTTTTCAGAAGAGCAGTGAAAACGAACTCGATCAGTTGGCGGATAATGTGAATTTTCTCATTAATAAATACACCAATGAAAAACTGGATTCTTTAAAAGTTTCTGAAATACAGATTGATTGTGACTGGACAGCTTCCACAAGAAAAAATTACTTTTATTTTCTGAAAAAGTTAAAACCCGTTTCCCAAAAAGAAATTTCAGTAACCTTAAGATTATATCCTTTTAAGTATCCGGATAAAATGGGTGTCCCGCCGGTCGATAAAGTAACTTTAATGTGCTACAATCTGATTAATCCGCTTACTGATCCGTCGAAAAATTCAATACTCGATCTCAAAGAATTGCAGAGCTATCTGGTTCCGGGCAAAAAATATCCGCTGCACCTGGATGTTGCCCTGCCGGTCTATTCCTGGATGCAGGTGTACCAGAATAATAAATTTACAGGAATCCTGTATGATGTCAATACCATTAAGCCCTATCTCAAGAAAATAAAGCCTCTCTGGTATGAGGTCCGGAAAGATACGGTGATTGATTATAAAACCTATCTTAGGGTAGGAGATAAAGTAAAGTATGAAGAAATCACAGCAGATAAGATCTATCAGGCGATTGCCCTGATCAAAAAAAATGTGAAACTGGATAAGGAAATTACCGTAACGCTGTTTCATCTGGACGAAAATCAACTTGAAAATTACACCGATGAGGAAATTAATCATTTTTACAGCAATTTTACTCAATAGTTTTTTTTCTGCCTGTGGCTTTTATCCTTACGGAGAAGACATCCGTTTCCAGTTTCTGAATCCGGATCATTTTCCTTTTCAGGCATATGCATCGTTTTACTATTCTTCATTAAGCTTTGAACAAAGTCCCGAAACGATAAATTCTAATCGGGACAATGAAAAATTATGGAAAGAGTATTGTAATAATAAGATCGCGATCGAGGATGTTTCAACCGTTCTGGAAAGCTACACTTTTTCCGATATCCGGGAAGATTCTCCGAATCCGTTTCTTCATTATTTATATTCAAAAAAGGATGTTGAGGCTATTACTTATCTGAAATTTGCCAAAAATTGTGAGTATTTCAATACCTGGCAGGATGATCCATGGGAAAGAAATGAGAAAACATCGATCACTAAAAGAAATAGCCTGCTCAATAAAGCAATTGTTCTTGCTACAAGGAAAAGCAACCCTTATTTTAAAAAAAGATATGCTTTTCTGGCGCTACGTCTGGCCTTCTATAATCACAATCTGAAAACCATTGATACATTGTACGACCGGTATTTCACGATCTCAGGTACAAATGATGTTATTGATGTCTGGGCCTTGTATTTTAAAGCAATTTCCGAAAAAGACCCGGTTCTTCAAAATCTGTATTTTGCAAAAGTTTTCGCTGCCAGTCCCGAAAAGCGTTTTGTATCATGGCAAAATTTTTCATCAAAAATTCCTGTCGGTAATGTTTTGAAAGCAACTCATAACCGGAAAGAAAAAGCAGAGGTCTTTTTGCTTTACGGACTTTACAATCCCGATAAGAATCTGGACAATATGAGACGGATTTATGCTGAATATCCGGAATCTGACGGATTGAGTTTCTTGTTGTACCGCGAGTTAGGGAAACTTGAAAACTGGATCTTCACACCGTACTATTCTCTTTTCTCGTCTTCATTGGAGGATTACTGGGCAAATAATTATTCTGAAAACAGAAACGTCCTTCAGGTTTTAGAACGGTCTGAAACCGACCGGCACTATGCAGCCAAGGTTTTACGGTTTATTGATTCCGTAGATTTATCAAAAGTAAAAAATCCGGATTTCTGGAAATATGCGAGGGCTGAACTTTTATTCATGACCAAAAATTATACTGAGAGCCTACGTCAGATCAGTGAACTGGAAAGAAGTCTACCGGTTCAGGATCCGATGCGGAACAATGTGGAAATCATAAAGACCCTGGATCTTTTTGCGGGGCAGACTTATGGGAAGGCGGAAATTCCGGAGGTTGCAAAAAGCATTATTATTAAAAACAAAGATTACAAACAGTTTATTTTTGCCTTGGGCAGAGAGCTGGAATACCTCGGCAACAGCGATGATGCTGCCCTTTTATATGCTTCGCTGATCCGGTCAAAAGAAGACTACAGTCAAGTGTACTTTAAATCTTTGAAAAACAACAATAAGACTTTCGGAACTTATTATTATAATTATTTTGATTATCTCGATGCCATTTATTCACCAGGGCAACTGAAAAGTTTTATCAGGACACTTAAAGGACTAAGCAAAAGTACGGATCTGTTTTACAGAAATTTTTATACTGTGAAACCGTCGGAAATTAATAGTCTGTACGACCTTTTGGGAACCAAGTACATCAGGCAGAATAATCTGGCTTCGGCACTGAAGGTATTCAGTAAACTGGGTGAAGATTATTTTGATGCAGAATATTCGCATTGGGAAAAAGGGGGAAAAGATTCTTATTCTTCATCACAAAAAACGTTTGACAAAAATCCTTTTTATCATTTAAAATATACGCCCGATTTTATTCCAGAAAAAGAACATTTTAAAGTCAATAAAATTTCAGTGACCCGGAAGCTGATCGAATACCTTAACAAAGCCAACAATCCGGAAGAAAAAGACCGGGACTATTATTATTTCCTGGTCGCCAACTGCTACTATAACATGTCTCAGTATGGCAATGCCTGGATGATGAAGAGGTATTTCCTGAGTTCTCTGGAAAATTTTTCCATCCGTGAAGATAACCTGGAATTCAATACGGCCGGGCTTGCCAAATACTACTATGGAAAAGCGTTGGAAAATGCCAGAACAGATCAGTTTAAAGCTTTGTGCTTGAGAATGCAGGGAAGGTGTGAAAATTATCATTATGATTTTACAACCGGCTTTGATCCAAACTATGCTTCTCCATCCGAAAATTACGAAAACCGCCGGCTGCAGGCCAATCGATATTATCAGGATCTGAAAAGTAAGTTTCCCCGCCGATACGAAGATATGATCAGCGGCTGCGAATTTTTTAATGCTTATTTCAAGGCTAGAAGATAAAAGAAAAATCCTGCCGGTTCCAAGGAACCGGCAGGAAAAAAACACAAATGATGAAAAAAATTAAGTGGATTTATTCCGAGAAGACCGGAATATTAATTTTTATAGAAACCGTTGGTGGCGATTCCCGTATTGAAAGAGGTTAACAATGAACCGTTGTTGGCATTGTAAACCGATACTTTGCTGTCTGCTGTAAAATCTTTGGCATCCGCAATATAAAGTCTTCCGTCGATTACGTTGAATCCGTAAAGGCTGGTTACTCCCGTTAGCGTAACAAGTGCAGACGTCGGTGCCGTGGCCGCCGTGATATTCATTGAATATACTTTGCTGCTAGCGACGAAATAGAATTTATCGGAATCGATTTTCAGTTTATCCGCCTGAGGAATGGTAGTCAGTGTAGTCGTCTGATAAGCTCCCGTAGCGGTATTGATCTTATAGATATAAGACGCAGAGCTGTTGGAAGTAAGCACATAGGCGGATCCGTTGTAAGACACAAGATCCTTGATGATCGCTCCGGTGTTCGGCAGGCTTACGGTAGTGGAAACCGAGTTGCTGGAAGGGTTGATAATCGTAACGGTGTTCCCGGTCGGATGGCTGGCGTAAGGAGGGGTGGAATCATAGTAAGCTCCATCGGTCTGTACCACGATATTTCCTCCGGCTTCTACCACTTTTTCTGCATAACGGTCGAAATTGATGCTTTTTACAAACGTATTGTCGCCTGAATTGTACACGTTGATTTTCTTTACCGATCCGAAATTGTTGTTGGTTACATAGTATTGGTTTCCGGAAAAGGCAAGGTATCTCGGGTTATCAAGATTTGCCGTAACGGTCGCCTGCTTTTTGAATGTCTGTCTATTGACAATTTCAATTTTATTAGGGGTATTCATTACCAGGTAAGCGTTGTCCCCTTTGAAACCGATGGTCTGAAGAACATTTCCTAAAATTTCTTTGTTGTTGTTGGCTCCGTAGATCCCGTTCTGTAAAAGCGTAAGATCGTTGGTTAAATAAGAAACCTCAGAAGTCGGTGTAGTAAACCCTCCTTCATTGGCTATGATAATACCGTTGGTATAATCTGTCTTCGGTGTTTCCATCACAAATTCGTCATCGCTACAGGCAATGTTGAACAGCAGGGCCGAAGCAAACGCAAGAGATAAAATTTTTCTGATTTTCATTTATTTTTATTTAAAAATTAATATTCAAATAGACGCTGTAATTTCTTTTAGGCAGCGGATAATAAGCCATGGTCTCGTAGATTTCATTGAAAATATTATTTACCTTACCGCCGATCGTATAGTTTTTCAGGAAAGTTCCCGAAATTCCGGTATTCATTACAAAGTAGGGCTGAATGGCTTCGCTTCTTTTTTCTTCGCTGTCGGTATACGTCAGCCCGTTGAACGTGCCCTGGACATAGACTTTCAGGAAAGAATACCGGTAATCGATGTTGCCGAAAAACTTATGGAGCGGAACGTACCGCATCTGTTTATCCGTTTCGAGATTGACGGATTTTGTATAGGAATAGCCAAGATTCGCCCGGAGCAGATGCCGGCCGTATTTTTTTTCATATTCAAGCTGGGATTCAAGGCCGTAGGACCGTACCTTAGAAGTATTGACCGGTGAATAATAGCCCATACTGCTCGGCAGCCAGGTGATCATATCTTTAGTCCGGATGTAGTAAGGCGTCAGCATCAGTTTTACGCCGGCAATCGTAAACTGGTTTTTCATGTCAAACTGATAAGCCGCTTCAGGTTTAAGACCGATATTGCCACCGGGCTGCCAGTACAGGTCATTGTAAGAAGGGTACCTGAAGTTTTTCGCTGCATTCAGGTTAAGGTTATACCATGTCGCCACATTCCAGTTTCCTGAAAAGGAAAGAAGGATTGGGGTACGGTATCCTTCAACAAAATCCTTTTTGATCCCTGCTTCAAAGCGTAGGTCTCCGGTAGCAAAATACCGCAGCAATCCGGCCAGGGAACCTACATCGCGGCTGACATTTTTAATACCGCTCATATAGCCTTCCCCTTTATTCACCTGGAATTCCCCGATGATATTGAGGTTCCATTTCGGATTCAGGAAATAGTTGAAATCATTTTTCAGGATATAATTTTTCCCCGTTCCGCCGCTGCTTTTGGGATGGCTGATGTTGTCGAAATACTGGAAGTTTTCTTCCGTATAAGCGGCGCGGAAGACGTTATTTAACTTAGAGGTATTCCAGTCCCAGACCAGGAGGCTCCTCACATTCTGGGTTTCGTATTTGGTTTTGGTCTGGCTGTCGAAAAATACGGGAAAGTGCTGGGTTCCGTTGAAAAATTCGGAAATCCACGATACCTGATGGTGCGGCGTAATTTTATAGGCGGCTGCAAAATTAAGGTTCGTATTGGCGTATTCCCCGTTCCGGTTGATGTAATTCCTCGATTCTTCCACCGCATAATCATTTTCGCTTACCGAGTAATTTCCGGAAAGTTTAAAGCTGAATTTCCTGTCGGAAAAGGATGCTTTTACCAGATTATTGTAGGTGCCGAAAGAGGCGGCCTCAGAAAACAAGGATGCCTGCAGGCCTTTATTGAATGCAAGGCTGTTGTTGAGGTGTACCGTTCCCCCGATGGCTCCGCTTCCGTAGACCACCCCGACACTGCCGGACTTTACCTCAAGCCGGTCGTATCCCAGAGCCGGAATGTTATTCACATCCGCCTGTCCCAGAAACTGGGAATTGATGTTGATGCCGTTCCAGACAAAAGCGGTCTGCTGAGCGGTCATCCCCCGGAAAGAAGGCGACGACACGGCGCCCCGCCCGTTTTCTTTAATGTAAACCTGGGATTGGAAACGTAAGAGTTCGGAAAGATTGGTTGAATTTTTTTGCATGTCTTCCGGACGGAGGGTGTTCACTTTATGGAAAAGTTTCACCTTGCTCATCTGGTTATCGAAAACATAAACGGTATCGATTGCTGTTTCCTGTCCGAAAAGAAAACAACCGTAAGACGAAAAAAGCAGTACCAGCGATTTTTTTATATCCATTTCCTTTTTGCCTTTCCTCCGAAAGCAATTGTTTTAAAATTAGATTCTGGCAGGTCTCCTGACTTTCGCTTTCTACACCTTCCCGTTTGCACAGTGGTTGAACGTAGAAATCTTCTATGCGATTTACAGTTGCGGGGACAGTCCGGGATTTTCACCCGATTCCCTTTTCATTCCAAAGGATTGGAAACCAAAATTTTTGCAAAGATAAACTTATTCGGTGGAAAACCAAAACCCAAAAATACCATAAGAAAAGATGGGGTATGGGTACTGCAAAAATCTGCAGACAGGAATACTCAGTAGAGTAGACCGATGTATGAAAATCAGATCAAACCGTCCTTTTACATCGTCACATCCTCAAACTCTCACACCCTCAGACTCTCAAACTCTCACACGCACATATTCCGAACGCACAACCCTTTAAAATATCAGGAGCTTATTCCCGCTATCCGCTGTATCTTTTGGGTCACGGCCTCCGCGTTGCTCCACCCGCAACCCAAAAGGATGCCGCTTCTATCGGGGCTAAAAAATCAAGACAGTGGCTTCAGGAGCTTCGGTTGCTTTCAGTACATTTGGCTTTCATGAGTAAAAATAAAAATAGACAACCTGTGAACATCATACACAACCATTCTCCTCTGACGAAAGAAGTAGAAAAGTTTTGAAATAAGATTAAACGGAGATGATTAAAAAAAGAAAAGTAAGTAAAACTCCCGAATGCCCCCTTAAAATATATGTCTTCTATCGGACAAAAATAAACACAAACCCTTGTCGGAAACACGCACACATATTCCCCTCCGGCCGGAGGGGGGATAAATTTTCAAAGAAAATGTAGACGGGGTGGTTTAAAAAGTAAGCAGGAAATCAAAGTGAAAAACTACAGAAAAGTAGCATCGAAATAAAACGGCAGCAGATCCTTGATCGCATGCACTTTTACCACTTCCTCATTCATGCTCGAAAAATAAAGACCGATGTTCTCCTGCTGTTTGGTTTCATATTCCATCAGGCTTTGCCGGCACGCTCCGCAGGGTGGAATCGGCGGGTTTTTCTCATGGAATTCCCTCGGGCCGCCCACCACAAAGATCTTTTCAATCTTCGCCTCCGGAAAATTGGCGGCAATCCAGAACAGGGCCGTTCTTTCCGCACAGAGCCCGGAAGGATAAGCGGCATTTTCCTGGTTGTTTCCCGAATAGATTTCCCCGTTTTCAAGCAGGACGGAACAGCCCACCAGAAAATTGGAGTAGGGAGCGTAAGCCTTTTCACGTGCTTCCTTCGCTTTTTCGAACAGTTTTTTTTCTATATCGTTCAGCTCACTGCTGTTCCTAAAATACTCGTAACGGATCTGAGTTTCTTTTTTCATATATTGTGGATTAAAAAAAGGGGGATAAAAGTACTTCTTTTTCGTGAGGTGGGCAATATAGGCCTGTTCTTTGCAGCTTTCAATTTTTTAAAACCAAATTAAAATGTTATATACTCCGATTAAATTCAGAAATGTTGAGCTGAAAAACCGTTGGGTGATGTCCCCCATGTGTATGTATTCATGCGAAAACGGACTGGCCAATGACTTTCATTTTGTGCATTACGGCAGCCGTGCCCAGGGCGGAACGGGTTTAATTATCATAGAGGCCACCGGCGTGGAACCCCGCGGGAGGATTACCAACCACTGTATGGGCATCTGGAACGATGAGCAGGCGGAGAAACTCCAGAAAATCGTTGAATTCGTCCATCAGCATTCGGAAAGTAAGATCGGGATCCAGCTGGCGCATGCCGGAAGGAAGGGTTCTACCTGGAACAATGTCCAGATCCCGGTAGAGGAAGGCTGGGAGACCATCGCGCCGAGCTCTATTCCGTATCACCCGAAAGAAAGGATTCCGCATGCTTTAACCACGGAAGAAATAAAGGAGCAGGTACAGCATTTCAAGCTGGCGGCAAGAAGGGCGGCAGCGGCCGGTTTCGATGTTATTGAAATCCATGCGGCGCACGGTTATCTCCTGCACCAGTTTTTATCACCGCTGTCCAATATCCGGACCGACGAATACGGCGGAAGCTTTGAAAACAGGATCCGGTTCCTGCTGGAAGTCGTGGATGCGGTAAACGAAGAACTGGATGAAAACATCGCCCTGTTTGTAAGGATTTCCGGAACCGAATATGCAGAGGCTGGCTGGGATGTAGACGACAGCGTTGAATTATCCAAAATCCTGAAAAAGCACAAAGTAGATCTGGTAGACGTTTCCAGCGGAGGAAATATCCACGGTGCCAAGATTCCGGTGCATGACGGTTATCAGGTTCCGTTTGCTTCAAAAGTACGTCATGAAGCGGAAGCTGAGACCGGAGCAGTCGGACTGATTACCACAACGGAACAGGCGGAAGAGATCCTTCAGAAAGGAGAAGCGGATCTGATTTTTATTGCCAGGGAAATTTTAAGGAATCCCTATAAAGCGGTTCACGGATCTTTCGAAATGAAAGAGGACTGTTTTTTCCCGCACCAGTATGAAAGGGCTAAAATTTCTGGTTAATTTTATATATTTGGGAAACAAATTATCTGAATGAGAATAGAAGACTTCATGCTGCCTTGCCCGATTAAAAAGTATTTCGGAATAGAATGCTTTGGCTGCGGGACACAGCGGGCTGTGGTCATGGTGTTCGAAGGAAGATTTACGGAAGCGTTCCATATGTTTCCGGCAGTGTATACCGTAATGCTGTTCTTTGCCACCGTTGTTCTCAATTTTGTAGACCGGAAGAGGAATTACAGCAATATATTGGTTTTTTTAGCCATATTTAATGCAATTGTTATGGTTATTTCCTATTTTTATAAACACTTATTTATACACACATTAAACTAAATCAAAATTATAAACTATGGATCAACAAAAATTACCCAACGCAACGGCCGTCTTAATCTTAGGAATCGTATCGATTGTAGGATGCTGCTGCTACGGGCTTCCCGGGCTTATTGCGGGAATTATCGCACTTGTCCTGGCTAAAAAAGACGGGGAACTGTACAGAAAGAACCCGGCACTGTATTCCAATTACAGCCAGCTGAATGCCGGTAAGATTATGGCAATTATCGGGATCGTCCTCAGCGTATTGTACGTTATTTACGTCATCGTAATGCTTTCAACTGTCGGATGGGAGGCGATGAAAGACCCTCAGCTGATGCAGGAAAGAATGAGAGACCTGATGGGTCAGTAATTTCCGTATCAGAAATAAAAGAAAGCCTTCTCCGGACCGGGAAGGCTTTTTCATGTAAAGAAATTTCAAGATGCAAAAGATTTAGCGGTAAGCTTAAACCTTTGTCCTCCGGCTTCCATCATCCGGTATCTTGCTTTTTACTTTAACGTGAATTCGGTCATATCAATATAGTATTCAGGTATTTACTTAATTAAAAATAAATTAAGGCTAGTTTATTCAGGATTAAATAAGAATTTCCTCTGACAGAATTACAAAATTTTTGGTTCGATTATCAGGACCTGCAGACCTGTTTTTGAGAGGAGAGACTTCCGGCATCCGGCTTCCTTCTTCCAGCCTGTTAACTCAGGTTCTTTCTGCTTTAACGTGAATTCGGTCATATCAAAATGATATTCAGGTATTTAATTAATTAAAAAATAAATTAAGGCTAGTTTATTCAGGATTAACTGAGAACTTCCTCTGACAGAATTACAAAATGTTTGTTTCGATGATCAAGACCTGCAGACCTATTTTTGACAGGAGAGACTTCGGGTATCCAGCTTCCCTCTTCCAGCCTTTTAACTCAGGTTCTTTCTCGAGTTCACGTTACTTCACAATAAATTTAAGCATCGCCTTATCAAGCTTCAGAAGATAAACTCCCTGTCCTAGGTTTTTAATCCTGATGGAATTCCTGCTGTTTTTAAAAGGCTGATCGATGGTCTGTACAACATTACCCTGAAGGTTGTAAATTTCCGCTTTTTTAATATTCTGCGTTTCCCCTTTTACGAAAATGTCATTGCCTGAAACCGGATTATTGGAAATCTGTAATAGATTCTGATCCGGATCTGCCGCCGTATAAACATTCTGAACCTGTCGTGAAGTGCCGGAATAGCACGTCCAGCTCAGGTTATCAATGGCTACCCGGTCGCTGGACGAATTATTTTCCAGGCTGATGACTACGTTTCCTGAAACATTGATGTTATTAAGGGTAGTGGTCGTGGCATTGGAATGGTAAGGAAGAGTTCCTACGGTAGTTCCATTGACTTTTACATTAAATGTCCCGTCCGATCCTGTAAATTTCAGCTGGGTGGTTACGGTGAGTGATCCGATTCCATTGGCGGAACTGCCCGAGGTTAAGGCGCCGTCTCTGATGGTAATGGCTTTTGAAGAAACAGTCTGGTCGGTCCGTGCGTCGGTAGCGGTCCACGAAATACCGTTATTGGTCCAGGTTCTGGTAAGGTAGGACGCTGCTGAACTTGCGGTTGGAATGTTTTCAAACGTTTCGCTGGCACAGCCCGTTGTGCCGGGCGTAGGTGTTGTACCGGTACCTGAAGGAGATCCTGAGCCCCAGATCTGGTTCACGTAATCCGGGTTGTCGATAAAAGGATTCCGGTTGCCCTGGAAAGAGTAGGAGGCATTGTTGCGGTTGATTTCTGCCTGTGAAACGGGATCCTGGTTGTGCCAGGCCAGCAGGACATTCAGTTCCCACGTCTGTAATCCCGGGAAAGCAGAACTTCCCAGCATATTGCCGGAGGAAAACGTAGAAAGCTTGCTTTGGTACCGTGTCACAAAATAAAAGATCATCCGGGCCACGTCACCTTTAAATTCATCAATCGGCTCGAATACCGTTCCGGAATATCCCGAAGATGCGGAAGTTCCCAGTTTGGAACCGTTTCTGGAAGTGAAGCTCGCCGTTCCCACTTTCCCGAAGGGATAGTTGGACCGCATGCCGTTTACCTTGCCATCGGTCGCCCGGATAAAGTGAATATCCGAAACCATCGGGGACGCTTCACTGAACAAGCTCTGCGGAACCAGATGCTCCCGGTTGTAGCAGTTGCCTTCTGTTGAATAGGTTCCGCACTGGTTGGTTCCCGGTGTAAATTTATACGGATCGGTTCCTGACGGTTTTTCGGAATAAATATCCAGGATCGATCCGTCGTTCTCGTAGTTTTTGTCGATGTCCGTTGTTTTATAGCCGGTCCAGAGCCCGTTATAGCCTTTGTCCTGATGGCCGTTGGTAATGATGCTGCTCAGTGCTGTTTTCAGGGAAGCTCCCGAAAGGCCGCCGGCCGAACTGTAGTAGCCGGAAGGGGCCTGCGCAGTGGCCGTTCCCGAAGCCAATAGAAGAAGAAACAGTGAATTTTTCATATCAATATTTTAAAAAGTAAGATTACTATAAATCTATCAATAAAAAATTACGGAATTGTTAATTTTATTAGTCAGAGAATACTAATTAAATTAAAATAAAGGGACTTTGACAGTGTTTACCTGATTTTCAATGATGATTATTTAACATCAATCCTGTGTTTATTTCATGTTAAAATAGCTCCAGGGAAACAAGAGATATACCCGGAAATTGGCGGAACCGGTAATAGCGTTTTTTAAAAAGATTAAAGTACAGGGAATTTCAACTATTCAGTAATATAGTATCTCTGAGACCTCTTATCAATGAAATGGCTCTGTAAACCTTGAAAATATTCAGCATTTAAAAAAAATCCCTGTGTTCTTGGTGTTCAAACAACAGATATTTATATGAATTAAGTACTATTTATTTAATTATCAGTTTATTAATAATATATAAGCAAGATTTTCCGATTTCAATGACTTTTTAGCATTGAACTCAGGGTATTTAAATCAGATGGTTATAGCAATTAACGGAAAATAACTTCTATAATCACACTTTCAGCCTTTCAAGCTATTCCTGCGCTAAAACAAAAAAGCCAATACCGCAATGGTATCGACTTTCTATATATCTGATTAGTTGAAATCTTATTTTCCCGGTTGTGGCGGGTAGTTTTTCATAATTTCCATCATGATCTCAGGAATCTGTTTCTGTTTGGCTTTCGGACGGTCCACGGAGATCCCGCTTCCGATTCCTTGCCACACCAGCTTGTTTGATCTGGCATCTACCATGTCAACAATAATGGCTCCTTCGTTGTAATTGCTGGTCCAGGTTCTGTTCATCCCGATGCCCCAGCCGAAAGGTCCTCCCCAGCCCCATGCACCGTAGGGTGAAGTCGTATTGATGTCGGTTACTTTCTTATGATTGGCCTTTACATTGATGATCAGATCCGGATTTTCCCCGGCCTGAAGGCCTTTTGCCTGCAGCTGTCTCGACAGTTCATTCAGGACACGGTCCTTATCAATATCGTTCAGTTTCAGATCATCGATTCTCAGCTTATAGGTTCTGTACGTATTGAAATTGGCCGTACTAGCATAGTCGGATCGTACGTTGAAAGGACTGCAGGACGTTAAACCCAAAGTAGCCGAAGCCAGCAGAATAAAAATATAGCGCTTCATTTTATTTATTTTTTTTATCGTTTTTAATAAATGTATCGGTCTTTTTATCGTATCCGTAAGGACAATGCCTACAGCCACTTTTACAGCAATGTCCTCTCTTTAAATGGAATTTCTCTGTAAAAACCTTATAACCCTGTTCGTTGTAGTAAAAGTCTTCACCTTCTTTGATGTCAAAAAGTGCCATAGGTTAAATCTCTAAGTCAAAAAACTTTATATTTGTTATTATGATAATTATATGCCAAAAGCCTTTAAAAAAATTAAAAATTAATGGCATCGCTCTTTTCCCGTTTATCTTCATCAGGAACCCCGAAGATAAGAAAAATAACGTATTGATTAATCACGAAAAAATCCATCTCAGGCAGCAGATGGAAATGCTGATCGTTTTCTTTTACATTGTCTATGTCATCGAATATTATTACTGGCTGTTTAAACTCAAAAATGCGGACCGGGCTTACCTCAGGATTTCTTTTGAAAGGGAAGCTTATGCCAATGAACGCAACCTGAATTATCTGAATGAAAGGCGGTTCTGGAGTTTCAGGAAATACCTGTAGGGCTCCGGGTTTGACGTTTAAAATCCAAGGTTTAAAGAATTTCCGGAATCATGGTCATTTTAGGAGGAATCTAAACGTGAATTCGGCCGTATTGATATCATATTCAGTCGATTATTTAACTCAAAAATAAAATCAGAATGATTCAGTCGGGATTCTGGATACCACTTATCCTGGCAGAACCAATAAACGGTTCATGCTTCTGACAGGATTTTATCCTACCCTCCACTAAATCGTCCCTTCAGGACTTTAAAACGATATTCATCCGTCTCTGATTGAAAAATAACCAAAACCGGTTATCGGGGATTAAATAAAACTCCTCTGATAAAGTGATAACCTATTCAGTTTGATGATCATGACCTTTGATCCTGGATCTGACAGGAGAAACTTCCGGCATCCGGCACCCCGCTTCCAGCTGCTTAATTTAAAACTTAGAAAAGATTTATTTCTGATCTTCCCATTCTTTATCAAAATCTTTCTGTGTTTTTTCAGGAGCGAAATATTGATCGTGATGTTTTCCGATGTCGTAGGCAATGGCTTTATCGATGAGTAAACTCAGATCCGGTTTTATGCGGTCCGGGGAGCCTTTTCTTTCCTGGCCGTTGGTATAAACTTTTACTGCTTTGCCGTCCTTCATTTCCGCTTTGATCAGGAGACAGGTCTCGATATAGGCGCTGCAGGGGCGGCCTGTATAAATTTCACTGGCCTGGCTTCCGTCGTTAAAGGTAATTTTCAATTCGAGATAATTCCGCGGCCGGGTAGAGGTGACCCCATACCTCGCGTAGCTTTCCACGGACTTTATCGTTTTTAAATAATTAACGGTATTCTGCCCGGCTTCCGGAATATAGCCGGGATACATTGGACTTTGTGTATGGCGGTATATTTCTTTTTCGATCTCGTTGTTCAGCATGCTGACCATTTTGCCGTTCTCCTTGTCGGGAACGTCATTTCCGGTCCGGGCGGGAAAATTGCTTCTGAAAGAAACATAGGCAAAACCTGCACAAAAGGCAAAGGCAATAATGACAATTATGGCAATGGTTATTTTTTTCATGGCAGTCATTTTTAAGTTTAGTTTAACGAATTTAAAAATAATCATTTAAAATAAATTCGGAAATTTGTATCCGATGAAACTCCCCGAAGTACATATTCCCATTGTTGAAATTCCAACAGGAAAAAAGGTAAAGCTCTTTATGAAAAGGGAAGACCTTGTCCATCCTCAGATTTCAGGAAATAAGTACTGGAAGCTCTTTTTTAATGTCAACAACTATCTGGAACAGAAACCCGGGAAACCCTATATTATTACTTTTGGCGGGGCTTTCTCCAATCACATTGCTGCCGTCGCCGCGGTGGGGTATCTTACCGGTATTCCGACGTTGGGGATCATCCGCGGGGAAGAGCTGAAAGATAAATGGCGCGACAATCCTACATTGCTTTTTGCCAGAAGAAACGGCATGAACCTGAAGTTCGTTACCCGGGAAGAGTACCGCCACAAAGAAAAGCTCACCGGTTTTTTGCAGAACGAATTTCCTGATGCCCTGATCGTTCCTGAAGGCGGAACCAATGAAGAGGCCGTAGCAGGGGTGAAAATGATGCTGAATGACGAAACAAAAGATTTTGATTATCTTTGCACTGCCGTCGGAACCGGGGGTACGATTGCCGGGATTTCCAAATATTGTGAAGACCATCAGAAGGTTATAGGATTCAAGGCAGTTAATGATGATTCACTGGAAAAAAAAATCCGGGAACTGACGCCGGGGAATAATTTCAGCCTAATGGATTCAAGCTTTGGAGGTTATGGTAAAATAAAGGATGAAAATATCCGTTTTATCAATGGTTTTAAAGAGAAATACAATATTCCTCTGGAGCCTGTCTATACAGGAAAGATGATGCAGAAGGTATTTGAACTGATGGAAAAGGGCTTTTTTCCTGATCACAGCAGGGTTTTGTGCTTTCATACCGGCGGTTTGCAGGGTATTGAAGGGGCCAATCTGCTTTTGGAGAAACAGAACAGAACATTAATCGTATAAAGTAAATTGGAAGACATGAAACACGAAGTGTTCCATCTTTCATTTTAAAACAATAAAAATTATAAGATGAAAAGACTTTTCACGCTGGTAAGCCTTTTAGTTTTATCAAAATTCTCAGCCCAGACGTGGGCTACCGAAGACCAGTACATCCAGAAATTCGCCAGATATGCGGTGGAAGAAATGGAAAAATATAAGATCCCCGCTTCCATTACGCTGGCACAGGGACTTTTGGAAACCGGAGGCGGACAAAGCCGGCTGGCCCTGGAAGGGAAAAACCATTTCGGGATCAAATGCAAGGAAGACTGGACCGGAAAAACCATGAAGCATACCGATGATGCGCCGAATGAATGCTTCCGGGTTTACGATGACCCGCGGCAGTCTTACGAAGACCACTCGATTTTTTTATCTACAAGGAAATACTACGCCAACCTTTTTAATCTGGATATGAGAGATTATAAGGCCTGGGCGACCGGACTGAAAAAAGCAGGCTATGCCACCAATCCGCGCTATGCATCGATCCTCATCGGTAAAATCGAGCGCTATAAATTGTATGAATTCGATAATACCAGTTCCAAAGAGGTATTGTATGCCGTCCTTAAGATGTATCCCGACCTGAAAAATGATGTGAGCTTCATGGCCCAGATGGAACCTGAGAAATATACCAAAAAGCCAAAAGTACCGGTGACCGTTGAGGTTCCGTACAAGCAGACTTCCTACGCCCAGCAGCAGAAAAGAGTGGAAAGAATCAAGACAAGGGCGGAAATGATGAATACCATTCTTATCAAAAGCCATCCGAACGACGGCCTGAAGTACATTATCATTCCTGAAGATACCAACGTTGAATTCATCGCTAAAAAATTTAAAATCAGCGAAAGCAAGCTGATGAAATGGAACGAGCTGGACAGTGATGTGCTGAAGAAAAATGAAATCGTCTTTCTTGAATCCAAAAATTCCGAAGGAAATACGGCAACCTATAAGGCCGAGCCCGGCGAAGATATGCATGATATCGCCCAGAAATTCGGCATCAAACTGAATAAGCTGTACGCCAAAAACAGGATGGATGAAGGCCAGAAACCGACACCGGGGCAGCTGATCTATCTCATTGATAAGAAACCGAGAAACTAGTATCATACCGGCTGATCTATTTTTCAACCCTTATGAATTGCATGTACGAATGAAATGTTCCAGCATAAAATCCGGGATTTTCTGGATGCTTTTACTGCTCTTTCCTGTAAAAACCGTTTCACAGGAACCGGAAAAGTATATTCCGTTCCGGAAGGGAAACCGTTGGGGATTGTGTGATGCCGGTAAATTGATGGTGGTTCAGCCGCAGTACCAGAGCATCAGCTGGTATGATCCGTCAGTACAAGGGTTTCACGCAGAGCAGAACGGGAAATTCGGAATTATAGACCATCATTCGGTACAGGTGATACCGTTTATTTCAAGCCAGCCGGTTTTTGCTGACGGAACCGATTACGTGGTGTTTGACGGCTTTGGTTATTACCGCTATTCCGGGAAAACAAAGATACGGCTCGGCGAATACGGAAATACGGGAAAATTTCCTGTCCGTGAAGGGTGGATGGAAGACAAAGGGTTTTCAGGGACCCAAACCGCTGAAGAACCCAAACTGACCTGGCGTGATCTTCGTCCGGAAGACCTGGAAATGCTCAGGCCCTATGAGGAGGAAAGAAAATACAAAATTAATTTTAAAGCGGATTACCTTGAAATCCTGTCGGGAAATGCTCCCGTCGGAATCTATATTCCTGAAATCGGAAAACTGTACAGAAGCACACCGGATACCGTATTCGTGGGATGGCAGGTGTTCAATGGGAAACCCTATCTGTTAACAACGGATTCTTCAGGACGGTTCGGTTTGACCGATGAATTTTCCCGCGAGATTTATCCTGTAAAATATGCTTCCATCCTGATGATGGACCATCAGCATCTGATCCAGCTTTCGGAGCCTGATCCTGCTGACCGTAAAAATTTACGCTTTACAACTGTTCTTGGAAACGGGATCGCTTTGAAAGGAAGATTCGAGCCTTTCGGAACCGTTCCGAAAAACGGGCATGCTTTTCAGTTGTACTATACGATGATCGACGGAGCCAGGAATTATGCAGGAGAGGACGGAACCCTCTATTTTGAGGATTAATTAGATATAAAAATTTTAAAATGAGATACGAGAGAAGTTCGGCTTTATTTGATGAAGCCTACCAATACATTCCCGGCGGCGTAAATTCCCCGGTCCGTGCATTCAAATCCGTAGGAGGCGTGCCGGTTTTTATGAAGTCTGCCAAAGGAGCTTACCTTACCGATGCCGATGACAATACCTACATCGATTACATCAATTCCTGGGGGCCGGCGATTCTTGGCCATACCCATCCCGAAGTGCTGGAAGCGCTGAAGAGCCAGGCTGAAAAAGGCTTTTCCTTCGGGGCACCGACGGAACTTGAGACGGAAATCGCAAAATTCATCACCGGAAACGTCCCGAACATCGACCAGATCAGAATGGTTTCTTCAGGTACGGAAGCGTGTATGAGTGCGATCAGGCTGGCCAGAGGCTTTACCGGCAGGGATAAGATTGTAAAATTTGAAGGCTGCTACCATGGCCATTCGGATTCATTCCTGATCAAGGCGGGAAGCGGGGCGGCAACTTTCGGAAATCCGAACTCCCCCGGCGTAACGGCAGGAACCGCAAAAGATACCTTACTGGCCAGATACAACGATATGGAGCAGGTGGAAGATCTGTTCAGACACAATGCGGATGAAATCGCAGCGGTGATCGTAGAACCCGTTGCCGGAAATATGGGCTGCGTCCTCCCTGAAAACGAATTCCTTCAGAAATTAAGAACGGTTTGTGACCAAAACGGTGCATTGCTGATTTTTGATGAGGTAATGACCGGTTTCAGGCTGGCTTTCGGAGGTGCCCAGGAGCTTTATAACGTGAAGGCGGATCTGGTAACTTACGGAAAGGTAATCGGCGGCGGTCTTCCGGTAGGTGCCTTTGCCGGAAGAAACGAAATCATGGATTACCTGGCACCGAAAGGGGCCGTGTACCAGGCGGGAACCCTCAGCGGAAATCCTCTCGCCATGCGGGCCGGACTGAAAACCCTGCAGCTCATCAAAGACGATCCTGAATTTTTCAACCGGCTTGATAAAACCACTGAAACCCTGGATTTCGAGATCGGCAAAATCCTGAATGAAAAAGGGATTGCCCATAAGATCAACCGAAAAGGATCGATGATGTCGGTATTTTTCCATACGAACCGGGTGTCGAATTTTGATGAAGCCCAGGAAGCCAATCATGCGCTGTTCAATAATTTTTTCCACCAGATGCTGCAGAACGGGATCTACCTTCCGCCAAGCGGCTACGAAACCTATTTCATCAGCGATGCGATTCAAGATAAGGAAATCGATATGACACTGGAAGCGGTGAGAAAATTTGAATACTCGTAAGAGGTCAATGGTGAATTTTTGCAGGTTAATGGTTAATGGTTAATGGTGCATTTTCACTTAGTTTAAAATTCACTTGTGAAGCAAAAATGACCATTGACCATTCACCTATCCAATAGAAAAACGCAGTACAAACTGCGTTTTTCTATTGGATACATCATTTAATATGAAATTAATATTCCTGAAATCCTTGAGATTTTTGGATGTCCTATTTTTATGCAGTAAAAAACATTAAGATCATGCATAAAATAATTAAAACGGGGGAGTGGAAATACTCCGGCAATACCTATCTGCCGATCCTGCTGGTGGAGCAGGAGCCAGGGTATCCTTCACCGTTTCATTCAGGTACTTTTCCCTCGGATATCGCTAAAGACCGGACAGTCTATTATCTGCATTTCGGAAAATACCTGATCGATGAAAAAGGCTATGTTTCATCAGACAGCAGCTCGCGTCCCTTTCTGTCGGTACAGGATGCCTTAGGCTATGCAGAACGGAATATTGAGATTCTGAACTGGAATATGGATCAGTAAAAATGACCTGTTCATTCAGTTACTGGACAGAGACATGGAATTAAGGCCATTCGGCCAGGATCCGGACTCCTCCTGATAAAGCTCCACACTTCTGACAGGAGGATTTTATCCTATTCTGTTGTCAGTTCCCCCTTCAGGACTTTAAAACAATATAAAAACGGTTCCGGTTGAAAAATAAAGCCAAGGCTATTGAGCCGGAATTAATCAACACCTCCTCCGATAGAATGACAAGATATTCAGTTTGATGATCAGGACCTTCGATCTTATTTTTGACAGGAGGAACTTCCGGCATCCGGCATTTCTCTTTCAGCCTTCTCATCTGTTTTATGCATTGAGTACACTTTAAATTAATTGCTGTTGACTTATCATGATGACACATCCATTCACAGATTTGCCGGTTCAACCCGCAAAGCATGTTCTTTCAGGTTTTGCTGGTTATTTCTCATCACTTATCTGAAAGATTTCAAGAAAACATATCGGAAGAAAGTCCGTAATGTAGCAGAAAAGGGTCAGTCTTATAAATTTAAAGTGAGCAATTGTTGTAAATTCCAGATTAAAAACAAGTATTTATTGTAATTAATTTATATTTGCAAAGCTAGAGACCGGTCGGCGAAAGTTTTTGGTTTGAATGGGAGGAAGATATGATTTATTTTTCATAAAAATTATAATGCGTCATGTTTTGTCGCCATGCGGCTATAGCTTTGCAGGAGAATGATCAGGATCATATTAAATCGGTGTAATCATCTTTGGACCGTGAAATAAAAACACTACTTTTGCAGCAATTAAAAATTAATAATAATCAATCACTAAGGACATGAAAAAACTCTACATGAGCGCACTTTTCCTGTGCACAGCACTGGGCATGTCTGCCCAGGAAGTGGTCTGGCAGAAAGACATCCGATCATCGACGCAGAATTTCTTAAGCCAGGTTACCACAAGCATTGACGGACAATACCTAATTACAGGCAGTTCCATCCACCCTTCGACAGGCTCAGGGGCCACTCCTTCGACCCCTTCGAGAGCCTCAGGGGCCAAAGTAGGAACCTCAGGAGCTGCCGCTTCGGGAGCCTCAGGGGCTGTACAGCAAAACAACGGTTACGATTTTCACTTGGTTAAATTAAACCAGCAGGGGAAAGAAGTCTGGGAAAAATACTTCTCCGGGAAAAACCACGATTTTTTATCGGCGACCGTCAATACGCAGGAGGGCGGATTTTTAATTGCAGGCACCTCTTACAGCGGAAAAGGCCTTGATAAAAAGGACGAATCCAAAGGTGGCAGCGATTTTTGGTTAGTGCGCATCTCTGAAAACGGGGATGAAATCTGGCAGAAAACCATTGGTACTGCGGCGGATGAAGAAGCCCGGTCGGTGATCCAGACGACGGATCTCGGGTTCTTTGTCGCAGGGAACGTCAGCTTCGGTT